>NZ_CP023559.1:0-1425413 GCF_003006155.1 Salinicola tamaricis
GGTGACGCCCAGCCGGTTCGACCGGAACCAGTCGGGTGTCTCGCCATCCAGCGCCGCGTTGGCCGTGTTGAAGGCTGCGATGAGCTGCTTGAACCCTTGTAGAATATTTTGAGGCTCAGGCCCCATCCAGCTATCGTCTTCGGCGACCTGGGCATCCTTGGCACGAAACGCGTCGATATCCTGCTGCCCCGCACGGCGGAGGTCGTACTGATTGAGGCAGTAGACCGCCCAGGCCAGGTTCGAACGGTCGTGCATGTTCATATCGCGCCACCACTGATCCAGCAGCGCGGCGCCGGCTTCGGTGCCTTCCATCCCCACTGTGGCCTGTACGACCTGAATGCTGTAGGCCCAGCCCCAGATCGGATCACGTGAATCGTAGAAATCCAGCGCATCGAGAAAAGGGGCCCCACGCAGCCAAGCGAGATGGTCAGACACCCTGGGAGCCATGAGGGCTTCCTGGCGCCGGGACTGCTCGGCCATGCGATCGTCGAAAGCCTGTCGGGCGTTCTGGTCCAGCAGCGGCGCATACTGACTATCGTATTCCTGGCGAAACTCTGCGCCACGTTCTGCTGTAATCCGCCGGGAGCTGTCTTCGAGAATGTCCGCCTGCCGCTCCTCGTACTCCTCGGCCAGCTCATAGTCGCGCGCGGTCGGCTGGCTGTTGCCGCCGATCTCCGCTACGCCCACCGCTTGCACGTGGGGCATATAGCGCAACCCAGCACGCGATCTGAAACTCATCACGTCCCGCTGCGCGAGGGCACTGACCCGGCCCTTGACGTAGCTCTCGCGGAGATCGCGTATCAACTCCGAGGTGTAGAAGCGCTACTCGTTGGTCAGGCCATCCGCATCCTTTTTTCCATCCAATCCCGCAGCGGCTCTAGCGCGTCGTTGCGGTGGTTGTTCAACTCCTGGGTAATACCGATGGCATCGCCGAGGACGACCGCAAAGCCCTGCAGGCCGTCCAGGGCCCGTTGCAGGCCGTCGAAACGCGACCCGTAGGTTTTCAAATCGGCCGGCTGGGCGTTCTCGTCGAACGGATCGGTCAACGGCGGAAAAGCCTGTTTCTGCAACAGGTGGCCAACGCCCTCCTCCTGATACCCGACGAATTCGGCAACCTCGGACTGCAACAGCGTTGGCGGGATGACACTCTCTCCGCTACAACTGTGGGCCAGCTCGGCGATGGCGAAGCGTTGCAAGGACTCCCTGAGCCGAGCTTCCGACTTGAGCCGTTCGAGCATCCGCACACTCAGCGGGTCCGGCAGGAAGAGCATATACGCCTCGGGCACATCCTCCACATCATCGATCGAGAAGTAGCTGATGCCGCCGCCCTCTTTCGTCGGCTCATAGGGGTTGATCCGCGTGAGCAAGGCATCGGCGGAGACGTAATAGCAGTGCTCCCAACGATACGTACCCAGGCGATTCAGCAAGACATAGAGATAGCCTTCACGAAGAAAGCGCGCCGTATACTTGGCCTGCGCCAGGCCGATACCGGCTACTGGCTCGCCCTGATACTCGGGCACACTGGCAAAAGCCGCGCTATCGTCGTCTTCGGCATACACGGCGCTGTAGCGCAGCGGCAGAATATTGACCGACTTCTTGCACTCCACCGTCGTGCCGTCATCATCGCTCTGCGGCATCGTCGAGAGCCTGTCACCGATGCCCTGACCCACACTCAAAGGATCGAGAATACTACCCATGACGCTCCCCATTAACGCTATGTGACGCGACCGACTTCAAGTTCTCCGCCAATGAGCGCGGCCTCTGCACGGACATCTCGACCGCCTGGGAAAAACCTGGCTCACTCAATACCTGCATCCCGTAGGCCACGCAGTACGCGACATAGACACTCAAGTCCTGGATATCATCGAAGCCGGAAGCGCGTGCCGCGGTAACGGCCTTATCCACCATCGCCAGACGCAGACCAGGGCATGACGTATTGAACAACGCTGGCGACGACTGCTCCAGCTCGCCCAATAGTCGATGGGTCACGGGATCGCTACCGATGGCTTGCAGTAAAGCGGGCGTCAGCGTGATCTTTTCCTCGCTATCGACCACAGGCTTGTGGCTCCTCCAGCCTCCCGGAAATTCTTCCCAGCCGTCCAGTCCGGGCAGCCACCACGCACCTACACTGCCAAAGAGCCGGTCATACCAAGGCATATCCGAAAAGCGATGCAGCAGAACCGGCATGACATTGGGCGCATAGAAACGTAGCAACTGTTCTTCGCCATTGGCATCTTTCACGACGCAGAGCTCGCCTAGCTTCACCGCTTCCTGCGCCACCGGCTGATGGGTAATCAGCACGCCATGAAAGCCACGTTCCGCCATCACGTACACATCGGAAAGCAGCGTTTCGATATCGTCATCGAAGAGCCAAGGCCCCAAAGGTTTCAGCGCCTGAAACTGAGGCTGCTGTAGCCAAGGCTGGCCTTCGAATCGCTGCCACAGCGCTTTGCGTTCACCGTCATTCAGCAGTCCGGTCTCGATGACGGCACATACGGAGACAGCGTCCCGATCGGCGTCCTCCAATGCTTGAACATAGTCAGAGACACGTGACGTCAGCGCTGCATCACTCAGACTCATGATTGCACCTTGACCAAGGCTCGCTGTTCCTTGAGAGCTTTCAGCCAACAACTGACACAAATGGGTTCATCGGCCTCGGGCAATGCCGGCTGGCCAACGTACATCTCCGCCGGCCCACCGAAGTTCTTCGTCGCGCCCTTGACCGTGACCTTGCCGGGGGCGTGCAGCTCGATATCGCCACCCTTGATACGCACATAGGCGCCGCCGCTGACCAGCAGAATCTCTTCGGCGGCGGCGAAGTCGATCTTGTCTTCCGTGGAGGTGACGCCGAGATCCCGCCGCGCGGTGGCTTCCAGGTTGTCCGACTGCGCCTGGATATCCACCTTGCCCCGCGCGGCAAACAGCTTGATCCCGGCCTTCTGCACGAACAGCGAGAGCTTATCGGAGATCGAGGCGACCAGGCTCTTGCCGGTGGCGACGTTGACGTCCTCACCGCTGGAGACGCTCAGCGAGCGGCCTTGGGCCAGGTGGGTCGATTCCGGCGTGCTCATCGTGATGCCGGCGGGCGAGGCCATATGCAGCCAGGGCGCTTTCATGCGTGCCGCTTCGCCACGGCCGCCGCTGTCGGTGGCACCACGGGCGTTATCCTGCTTGGCATCCGTGATCTGTTCGCTATTGCCGTAGCGGTCGTCGGCGTCCTCGCCCGCCTGCTTGAGATGGGTACGACTGTCGAGTGCTTCGGCGTTGTGATCCTGGGCACTCTGGCTGAGGCTGTCGCTGAGCTGGTAAGCGCTGTCGAGCTGCTGGCGTGCCGGCGTCAAATCGAGCTGGTCGCCGCTGGCGCCGAGTTGGCCCCAACTGGTGAGATAGAGCCCCTGATTGGCACGGATGGCGCCATAGGCGTCGCTGCGCAGCTCGAACCCGGTGCCGCGGAAGGCGCCGCGGGTGTTGCCGGTCTGGTGGATCAGGTAGCCGAGGTTGAGCTGGCTCTTCTCCGCTTCGGAGTTGAGGCGCACCCGCTCCTGGTCGGTGGCGTCGTCGAACACCAGCTCATTGTACTTGCTGCCGCGGTAGGTCTTGCTCTTGAACCCGGAGAGCAGGCGTGGCTGTGCCAGTCCGGCGTCTGCTCGCCGTTGTAGACCCGGCCGGTGATCAGCGGGCGGTCGGCGTCGCCTTCGAGGAAGTCGACCAGCACTTCCTGGCCGATACGCGGCACGAACACGCCGCCCCAGCCGGCGCCGGCGTTGGGTTGGGAGACCCGCAGCCAGACGCTGGCGTTTTCATCGTGCTGGCCCTGGCGGTCCCAGTGGAATTGCACCCGTACGCGGTTGAGGTGGTCGGTGTGGATCTCTTCATTGGCCGGGCCAACCACGGTGGCGGTCTGCGGCCCGCCGATCACCGGGCGGCGATGGGTCAGCGGATGGCGGTAGGGCTGGCTAAGGCGCTGGGCTTCGAGATCGACCAGAAAGTGGCCGGTGCCGCCAGTCGCATAATCCGACAGACGCTCGCCGGTGGGGTCTGCGGTATCACTCTCGAGACCGTGCGCCTTCTTGGCCGCGTCGAGCTGGGGCTGCAGGCTGCCCGGCAGCGCCTGGAGCTGGGCCGAGACCGGCAGGGCGTTCTCGGCGTGGACGGTGACGCCCAGCAGCAGGAACTGACGCTCGGGCTCGCCGCCGCTGTCGTGCAGCGGGTGCTGGGTGAGCTCGAACCAGCGCCGGCCTGGAGCTGGCGCGCACCGCCGCTGCCGCGGAAGCGCTTGGCGCGGGACTCATGCGCTTCCAGGCGGTTCTCGGTCAGCCGCTCCCCGCGCGCATAGCCGTGGTAGTAGTACTCGCCGGCGTAGTCGTAGAGTTCGGTCGGCGGCAGGTTGCCCTGGTCGCTGAGGGTGTCGAGCCCGGTGCGCTTGGTCAGAGAGGGCTGCTTGTAGTCGAAGGTGCCCACGCTGACCCGGGTGGGCTGCTGGGTGCGCACGCCGCCCCACTGGGTCAGGGCATCCTCACGCTCGGTGGCCGCCTGGCGGTGGAAGCGGATCGCCTGGGGGCTGACCGGTTGCGTGGTGTCGACATCGTCGGTGAAGACGATACGGTGGCCCGCATAGTCATCGTCTTCGTCAGCGAATTCGGCTACCACCAGATACCTTCTTCCTCTGCTAGCCGGCGATGAAGTTCAGATCACTCTCGCGATACTGCACGCAGTAGCTGCGCGCAGGGTAGTCGCGGCGCAGATCGAAGCGGTAGCGGCCCTGGGCCAGCTCATGCCCGTCGAAGACCTGGGTCAGCACATCGACCACCGAGTGATCCTGGAAGATACGGCTATCGCGCCCCAGCCCGAGCATGGCGAGCCACGGCACCAGGGTGAGTTGGTAGTAGGTGACGCCACCATCCTCGCCCAGCAGCGCGGCCTCGGAGACCAGCCCGTGCAGCGGGCGGTAGCGGCCGTCGGCCTGCAGGATCGAGAGCCGCGCCGGCTGCGCCATCAGCGTCTTGAGTTCGATATCGCCCTGTTGGGAGATGCAGTCCAAGGTGTAGGTGAAGGGTGCGCTGACGCGTTCTTCACCCACCAGCCGATGAGGCACGAGGGCGACGCCGGCAATGTCGAGGGTCAGCAGCCGCTGCGACTGCGACAGGTCGATATCGAACGTCTCGCGTAGCGCGTCGAGGGTGATGTCTGCCATGTTACCTCCGCAGCCTCTCGCCGGCGGGTGCTTGTTCCCGCGTCGGGTCGATGGCTAAATTAACGCTCGCCGGCTCGCCAGCGCGAGCCCGCTCCTTTTCACCCCTGCCAGGAAGCCCTGACCGATGAAAGGCATCGTTGTACTCGGTGACGCCACGAGCCATGGCGGCAAAGTCATTACCGCACAGAGCAGCCCTGATCGATGGCAAGCCGGTGGCCTGCGTTGGCGACAAGGTCACCTGCCCCAAGGATGGCCATGGCAGCACCACGGTGATCGTCGAGGGTCATCCGACCATGAAGGTCAACGGCAAGCCGGTGGCGCTGCACGGCCACAAGACCGCCTGCGGGGCGACCCTGATCTCTTCGCACAACGGCGACAGCGGTCACGACTGAGCCTCCACGGGCTGCGCGGCCGAGGCTTCGGCCATCGCCGCGCAGCTCTTGAGCGCCCAGACCTGGGGTGCTGCTCCGCATGCAGCGTGAGTACCAGCGCATGCTGCTCGGTGTTGCAGGCCGCCACCGCGAGCACGAACGGCAATACCCGGGTGGCCTCGCCGCTCCAGCCGCACAGCGTATCGACGCCAAGCCCTCCTCGATCGTATCCAGGTCGGGCCAGACGCGCCACCACCGCACCGCCGAGCTCAACCGCCCGCCCGGGCAGGCCCAACGTATCGACTACCAGGCGCGAGGGCGCCGCTGATGGTCTCTTCGCCATTCGCCTGCTCCTCGGCCCTAGACGACTGCTGCTCCGCCGCCGGCACAGCTCCTCGAGCAGCGCAATCAGCGCCTGGCGCTTGTCGTGGTCGCGCCGCGTCGCCCGCGGCGCGTGCTCCCGCCGGATGCCCGCCTCCAGATACCAGCCGTTGTCGAACGCCGCTTCCTCTGTCGTCAACCGCTGCGCAGCAGCGCCGCCACCGCCTCACCGGGATAGAGCCCTCCGCCGCGCGATGTTGGCGTCAGCAGGTCGCGATAGCGCAGCGACCCCACGTCGCTGTCGTTGATCAGCGAATCCGCCCCGACCCACAGCACATAGGGCATGCCACCCTGCTCGCCGACCGCGAGCGTGGCGTGCGGATCCGCGCCTTCCGGAGCCAGCCGCACCTCGCCCAAGCAGGCGCCGTACTGGGTCTCGGCAATGGCGTCACGCAGGCGCGACTGCACGATGTCGGCGGCTTCCCGCGAGCGAAACGGCGCGCTGAGCAGCAGATCGAAGTGACTCTCTTCGGGCAGCACTTCGAGCATCATCAGCGCTTCGATCACCACCGTCTGGATCAATTGATGCACTCTCAGCGCTTTGGCATCGAGCCGGCCCAGGCGCGGCTCGTTCACGCTCATGGCGTCGCCGACCCGATGCACCAGCAGGCGATAACCGTCGGCGCCGTAGAGTGCCGACGACAGCTCCGGTGTGGCGGGTTCGGGGATTTCGCCGCTGCGGATGAAACCGGCGGCCGTCAGCGCCAGGCCATCGATGATCCGCAGCCGGTCGGGGAGATAGTCGCTGCGAATCGCGACCGGTGCTTCGACCGGCTCACTGACGACCTGGCGCTGATGCAGGAGATCGAATATCGAGGCGCGGGACATGGTCAGTAGTCATCATCCTTCGGCTGCGTACCCAGGGTGTCACGGATGTTGTCGATCACGCCGTGATCCTTGATCACATCCTTGAGCCACTCTTCCAGCGGCATACGGCCCCACTTCACCGCACGCTCGATCAGATAGGGCACCGGGCTGTGGGGCTCGCGCTCCTTGAAGTAGCGCGCCACACCGTTGAGCATCTCGAAGGCTTCGTCGCGGCTCTGGGGCTTGGTGCGCAGCGCACCCGCCGACTCGGCCGCCGCGGGGGCCGACAGGCTCGGCTCGACCCGGGTCGCGGCGGGCTCTTCCGCCTTCACCTCGGCGGCGGCCTCGGCATCGGCGCTGGCAGAGACGTCGGCCCCGCGCTCGCGCAGCAATTTTTCGGTCAGTTCGCGGCACTGCACCAGCACTTTCTGCAACCCGGCGAAGCTCGGCGCGTCGCGGCCGAAGCGCTGGTCGCCGATACTGTCCAACTGCTCGAGTGCGACCAGCGTGGCGGCAATCACGGCGTGGCGCTGCTGCAGGAAGTCGGTACTGGTGAGCACCACCGAGCGCTGGAAGATCTCGTCGTTGATCTTGCCATCGCTGAGGGCGCGATCCATGGCATCGGGGTCGTTGCGGGCCTGGTTCTCGACCTGGCGCGACTCGTCGTAGTCGGCCAGCCCGTAACCGTAACCGTCACCGTCGAGCAACGGCAGCGTGCGCACCACGCCGATCAGCGTATCGCCAAGCCAGCTCAGCCGGGCCGAGCGCTCTTCGAGGTCGTCCTCGTCGAGTTCGGGATAGAGGGTCTCCCAGTACTCGTCGAGCAGCCGGGCCTCGAGGGTCAGGCCGAAGGCGATACCGTCGAAACCCTCACGATGCGCCAACCCCTCGCACAGCCAGCCGGCGAGCTGGAGATCCTTGCTCTGCGCGATCAGCGCCTCGCTGGTGAGGTTGATCACCTGGCCCCAGTCGGACTGCTTGAGTTCGGTCTGCCACTCACCCTGGGGCAGGTAGGTGGGGTCGGCGCGACGCGCCTCCTTGATCTGGTCGAACAGCAGCGAGAAGGTCAGGTCCTCGCCGCCGGCATGGCTGGCGCCCTCGATGGGGGCGAGCAGCGCCTCGATGGAAAGTTCGCCGAGTTGATCCATGTCGTCCCTCGTCAACGGCTCGGGCCGCGGCGGCTATCGGCGCAACGCTCGCCCCGGCAATAAAAATGGCGGTACTCGTCATGACGGTATTGGCAGTACCTGAACCGCGATGACTGACCGGGAGCGGCGCGTAAGCCCTGCCCCACCGCTCCCGGTCAGTCGACGCGTCACCCGTTGCGCTGGGTCACCGGCCGTGGAGGCCAGCAACGCAAACGCCCGCGCGGCTCTCACAGGAGAGCCGCCGGGCGTCGGCGCCACACGCCCACCCGCCGCCACGGGTGAGCGCTGTGCCGCTCGGTCGCTCGCGTAGAGCGGCCGTCGCAACTCGGGCGCGAGCCCGATATCAGGCGTAGACCTTGTTGCGGGTGCGGTCCCAGCCGCCGGCGACGTTGCCGCCACCCTGGCCGTCGGAACGCTTCTGCTGGGTGTAGGTGATCTTGATCCGCGCGTAGTTAAACTTGACGGTTTCGTACGGCAGGTCGTGACGATCTTCGCTCTCGTTGTGCTCGAAGCCGGTCGACACGGAGGTGCCTTCCATCTCGGTCGAGGAGACGATCACCTCTTCCAGCTTGACCTCCATGTAACGCACCTTGTCACCACCGGCGCGGTTCACGTGCAGCACGACTTCCTTGATGTGCTGACCTTTACAGCAGGATTCGAACAGCTTGGCGGACGCCTTGTCGACGAACTTCTGAATGCGGAATTCGCTCAGGTTGACGCGCTCGGCCGAAGCACCGCCGGCTGAACTAGCGGTCGCCGAAGTGGCCTGGCTAGCGCCGAAGTCGAAGCTCTTCAGTTCGATCCAGTCGACGTGCTTGTCGTCCAGGCTTTCACCGGGGATACCGTCGATCTTGAGATACGCATCGAATGCCATGTGCTCTGTTCTCCTATTTACTCACTCGCGAATGGCCACTCCTGATGCGCGACGGCCATCGACCTCGCGCATACCGGGCGACCCCTGGCCCACTTGACGGTCTTCGAAGGACTCGACGACCGAAAAGCATACAAATCTCAACCGCTTGATCCTGCAGGGCAAAGCAGCAAGATCAACAAATAACGAAGTTTAATTAGGCAACATCAAAACCGGTGCGTACGCCTTTTTGTAAGAGATCGCCTACAAAGGCATGGCAAATTTCTTACATGATTGCAGCCGGTTTCAAAATGCCTCCGACGCGCTGCAAAACCTCACACGATTCTGATGAACCTCAATTATATCCACCCACCTTAAACTTTAAAGACAATTTCTACATTTAAACACACTTTACATATTTCGTTACATTCCGGGAAAACAGCAGTGCACGCCATCACTGCTGCTTCTTGACTTCGATCTCTACTCGGCGATTCGGCGCCAGACACTCGATCAACTGTGCCCGCGGCTGATTGGTGTCACAGGTCACCAGCGGACGCTCGCTACCCGCCCCCTTGGCCTCGATCAAGCCCGCCGGCACGCCTTTGCCCACCAGGTACTGGCGCACGGTCATCGCCCGCTGCAGCGAGAGCTGCTGGTTCACCGCCTCGTTGCCGATCGGGTCGGCGTGTCCGGTGATCAGGATCTGCCCGAGGTCCTGGGTGTTGAGCAGGCGCTGGGCCAGCTCGTCCAGCTCTTTCTGCCCCGCTTTCTGCAGCCCGGCGTAGTCGCCGCGGCCAAAGGCGAACAGAGTGTCGGACTCGAGCACGATGGTCTCGGTGCTGGTCAGGGTCTGCTCCAGCAGGCTGTCGATGTAATTGCGGCTGCTCGACACCAGGAAAGCGTTGGAGGTGATCCGCGGCACGTCCGGCTCGTGGATCTGCTGGCTGTAGAAGTCGATCTGGCGACCGGCGTAGCGGTAGTCGGAGCGATCCTCGTCGATCTTCGCCCCCGTACGCTGCTGGATCGCCGGATACCAGAACGCCGGCAAACGGTTGCGTAGGGCCTCGCTGTCGATGTCGGCACGCTCCATGTCCGACAGCATCAAATAGGTATCCAGCGTATTGCGCCCGAACTTGGCCAGCGACTCCGCGGTGTTGTCCCGCGGGCGGGCATAGGGTGCCACGGTATCGGGCCCATCCACCGCATGCAGCTCGTCGGTGGTGCGCTTGTAGACACCGATGGTGGTGAGCGAGAACAGCGAGCGGGTCAGATTCTGCTCCACCGGCTCCAGCATCACCGTGCGCAGGCGATCGAAGTAGCGCTCGCGGATCGCCGGTTCGATCGCATCGCCCTGATAGAGCCCCCAGCCCATCGACCAGGGCACGCCGTCGCCGTGCTCGCGCTGATAGTAGTGGCTACCCCAGTCGCGCAGGGCGTCCAAGCTGTGCCAGCGGGCATACTGAGTCGACTGCTGGTCGTCCGCGGTCGCGGCCTCGGCGAAGGTGTGCGACATCGCCTCGATCTCGCCATGGTTGCGCACCGCCGAGGTGATCCACAGGGTACAGGCGGCGATCCCCAGCGCGGCAGCCGCGAGCCCCCAGCGCAGCTTGCGCCGTTTGCCGCGCACGTCCGTCGAGTAGAGCCCGGCCAGATGGCGGTCGGCGATGATCACCTGACGGAACAGGTTGCCGATGAAGAAGGCGTGATTGACGCGCTCTTCCGAGAGCTGCCCGGGCTTGGCCAGGGCAAAGTGACGGCCCACGCGGCTGGCGTGCTCACCTTCGATGGCATCACCCTCCTGCAGGGCGCTGACGAAGTAGAAGCCGCGCAGCAGCGGTGCACTCTGGTAGGGGTTGGCGTTGGTCAGCGCATCGACGAAGCGCGTCAGCGAGTCGCGCAGCGCCGCCAGCTCCAGAGGGAAGCGGAAGGCCGCCACGTCGCGGCGGGTATCGACCACGTCACGCTGGACGATTTCGTCGTCGCCCACCTGCAGCCAGTGATGGCACAGCGACTGCAGCGCGCTGTCGAACTGCTGCCCCCAGTTGACATCGCTGGGCTGCTGATGCGGGAAGGTATGCCCGAGTACGTCGCTGCGGTGCTGCGGGTCGAGGCGCTCGAAGAAGGTGGTGAAACCCTCGATCAGGTCACACTTGGTGAACACCAGATAGATCGGCAGCCGCGCCTCCAGCTGCTCACGCGCCTCCTGAATGCGCTCGCGCAGACGCCGCGCCAGGTTGTTGCGCTGGGTATCACTGGCCTGCACCACGTCGCTGATATTGACCGCGACGATCAGACCGTTGAGCGGGCAGTGGCGGCGATGCGACTTGAGCAGGGCGAGAAAGCCCTTCCACTTGCCGACCTCCTCTTCGCTGTTCATGTAGCGCCCGGCGGTATCCAGCAGGATGGCGTCGGAGCTGAAGAACCAGTCGCAGTGGCGGGTACCGCCCATGCCGGCGACCCGGGCGTTCTCGCGCTCGGCAAAGGGGAAATTGAGCCCGGACTCGTAGACCATGGTGCTTTTGCCGGCCGCCGGCTGCCCCACGATCATGTACCAGGGCAGCGCATAGAGCGCATCGTTGCCGCGCTGGCCCTTACGCTTGCCACTCTGCTTGAGGCGTTCGATGGTCTTGAGCAGGCGCTCGCGCAGCAGGCTGATCTCTTCGCGGTCCTGGGGGCTCGCCTCGAGCACCGCGGCGTCGGCGTCCTCCATCAGCAGATGCTCGAGATTGCGCTTCTGCCCCACCCCGCGGTAGAGCAGCACGTAGAGCGCCGACGCCAGCAGGAACAGCACGATCCCGCTGAGCAGGCTGGCCAGCGACGAAAAGCCCAGTGCGACGCCCAGCCGCCAGACCAGAAAGATGGCGGCAAAGAACAAGAGCCCCAGAATGTAGGGCTGGTACTTGAAGAAGGCGTACTTCAGATAAGCGATTTTGAAACGTTTCATCGGTGCGATCTGCTCATGCTCGGGCGCCTACCGTGCGTCGCACGGAAATTGCGCCATGAAATCGGCCAGACTCAACCGGGTATCCGGGAGCGGCAAGGTACCGGGATGCGGCTCGTCGTCCGCAAAGGGCGACAGCACGTCGATGCACAGACGCCTGTCGTCCGGGTTCGAGAGCACCTCGAAGAACTGTTCCGCACTCTGCCAGACTGGCATCAGCAACAGCCGCGGGCGCATGAAGTCGTCGACCAGCAGGCTCATCACCGGCGTGCCGCCGGGGCAGGCGGCGCCCAGCCACTGCTGCCAGAGATCGGCGACCGGGCGCTTGAGCCCGCGCTCCGCCGGCAGTGGCAGCATCACCGCCTGGGTGCTGCCGGCGCGCCAGCGCGTCAGCGCATAGTGCAGGCGATGCAGGCAGCCGCCGCTGACGAACTCCGGCCAGCCCCACTCCAGCGCCTTGGCCACGTCGGCGAAGCTGTAGTCGAGCAGGAAGCGCTGATGGATACGCTGATACAGCGCGATGTCCTGATCGTTGAGCTGGCGCAGCTCGCCGATCGCCGCCACCGGGTCGATCGGCGAAGCGCCGTGCACGGAGTCGGTGAGAATCGTCCGCGCCTGGGCGGCGAAGATCTCGCCGAGGGTGTTGATGCAGGGCAGCACCGCGGGCGCCCTTCCGCCTTCAGCGTCTGGAAGACGAAGAACGGATAGCGCCGCCCGGAGGCGTCCGCCGAGCTGATCATGGCCCCGGTCACATCGCTGCCGTTGCGCGCGTGATAGTTGAAGAAGCACACCGGCAGCGCATCGAAGCGATGCTGCCAGTCGTCGTGGTCGAGAAACTGCAACAGCGCACTCTGTAACCACTGGTCGAGCTCCTGGATCACTGCCCCGGTGGCGTTCACGCCTACGAAGTCGGCCTGCGTGGGAATCTTGCCAAAGCAGCCGATCATGCCGACACCCTCTTCATTACCCGCTCATGCCCTGTTCCATGTCTTGCCCGGTCGCCGCCGGGCCCCACCCGCCCCTACCGCCCCTACCGCCGAGCCCTGGCCTACCGGGCTCGGCGGCAGCGGGCTCACTGCCCGGACCCGCCGAGCTGCGGAATGCGCAGCGACTTGATTCGCTCGAGATCCGAGATCTTCACCCCACCGAAGTTGCGCACGTCGAAGCTGACCGTACCCATGTAGGTGTTCCAGCTGAAACGCTGGCGCGCCTTGTCGATCGGCGTGATCCGCGCACTCTCGATCATGCGCAGGAAGCCCCAGCGGTTGGGATAGTCGAACACCGTATGGCGCTGGCCGTTACGATTGACGATATCCAGGCGCGCGCGCCGAAGGCCTCGCCGTTGCCCGGCCAGGTCAACCGCTCCCACGACTGGGTGTTGTTGCGGTAGTGCAGCCGCTGGCCGTCGATGGTCAGAATGATGTCAGTCAGCCCCGCGGTGGGGTTGATCTGCAGCTCGAAGCCGTTCTGCAGGTCCGACAGGCTGTCGATGACCCGGCCAAGGGCGGTGGCGTCGTCGATGCTCGAGAGCATGCGCGGGTCGACCATGGTCGAGCGCTGGCCGCTGCCGGAGCCGGCCAGATCGCCGATCTCCTCCTTGCGGAACTGCGACATCACGCCCTTGTCGGGATCGATGAAATACTCCATGTCACGCACCGAGGCTTCGTTGACCGAGTCGCTGACCGGATAGCGCCCAGCGACCATCTGGTCCCACGGCGTGACGATCTTGTCGTCCCAGGCAGCGTTGAGCTGCTGACGCGCCGGCGCGTTGAGCGCCTTCCAGGTATCCTCGACCGGCTCACGGAACAGCGGTTCGAGCGCCCGGATCAACGGCGTACGCGAAGTATCCACGCGCGAGGCGACGAAGTTGCGCAGGGTGTTGATCTCGGTCGGCTGGCCGGAGAGCGTCGCCATGATCAGCGACTTGCTGCTGCGGCCCACGTTCTGGGCGCTGCGCACGTTGTCCACGCGCACTTTTAGTTGGCGCAGATCGAGCAGGTACTGGTTGAGCACCGAGTTGTCGCTGCCAGTGGCATCGTCCGCTGCCAGCAGTCGCGTCACCGGGCGGAAGTGCTGGGTCAGCAGGCCATCGTTGAGACGCGGCAGCGTGTTGATATCCACCGCCGAGGCGCCACCTGCGCCATTGAATACGCTCATCACCCGGCCCCAGAAGCTCTGATCCTTGGCCTTGCCGCTGGCCTCGTCCTCCGTCTGCGCCTTGGGATCGTCCCAGGTGGTGTTGGCCTTCACCGCTTCCAGCACCTGGCGCAGCGGCGAGCCCTGCAGGTCGCTGAGCTGGGACAAACGCACGCTGGCCTGATCCAGGGTCTCGAAGTCGGCGACGTGGGTGTTGTCGAGGAAACGCTCCCAGGCGATGGCGTAGTCGCGCTTGTAGCGCGCCATCAGCTGGCTGACGAAGCGCGCCTTCGACTGCACCGCATCATCGACGTTCTCGTCGTCGAGCACCCAGTCCGATTCACGCTGGAGGTCGCCGGAGACGGTCTCGATGATCGCCGGACGCAGGTACTGGTTCCACACCTCGCGGGTATAGAAGGCCGGTACCGCACGGCTGGAGTAGAACAGCCGGCCTTCCATGTCGGGGGCCATGCGTGACAGCGTCAGCGGTTCGAAGCGCTGTTCCACCTCCAGCTGGTAGCGCAGGTATTCGCGGTCGACCAGGCTCGAATCGATCAGGAAGGCGTTGAGCCGGTCACGGCTGTCGGCGACCAGCTTGTCGTCGCGCTCAAGCGCTGGCGCCTGGCCCTCCTGCAGGTAGTGCACATAGAGCGCAGCATTGTCCATGATGCTGTCGCGGGACGTCTCCAGTCCGCGGCGCGCCACGTAGTCGGCCCACAGCCGCGGCAGCGCCGAGGCGACGAAGTCGCCCTGATCCGCGTGCGCGTCCGGGTCGGTCAGAATCAGATAGAGCTTGAGCGAGGAGTAGCTTTCGATCAGCTGCTCGACGTCAGCCTGCGACAGCTTGGTCAGCATCTCCTCGGAGAGCGAGGGGCCTTGCTCGCCGGAGAGGGTGAGCGTGGAGTCGTCGCCATCGGCATTGCCCACGGCGCTGCCCAGCTGGCTGGTACGGTCACGCAACCCCTCTTCCAGCGACGTCTCGGCGCTACTGCGGGCCGAATACCAGGCATCGCGGGCGCTGTCGGTGGTGCGCGAGCGCAGCTCGCTGCGCGCACGGCTACCGATCTCGAGGCGCTCGTCGGCACGCTGCCCAGGGTCGGCCGCGAGGTCGAACGCTCGCGCATGCGCGCCATGGCATCCTCACCGATCTGGCGGCCCTGATCCCGCGCCGCGCCAGCGGCATCCGCCGCCTTGCCGTCGCCGCCCGAGGCCGTTCCGTCCTCGCCTTCACCATTGCCGGTATCGATACCGCCAGCCGGGTCGCCAAAAGCGGCCAGCGAGCGTAGCTGGCGCGCCAGACGCCAGGAGAGCGGCGTCAGCACGTCACGTGTGAGCAGCGTGGCCCAGGCTTCCTTCAGCGGCGCGCGCAGCGCATCGCCCTGATACAACCCCAGGTCGAGACGCAGCGGCACGCCGGTCTCGCGGTGACGCTCGATCGCCGTGAGCTGCTGCTCGAGATCGTCGCGCAGCGTGCGGCGCTGGTCCGGCTCGAGCCGAGCATCCGTGCCGAGGGGAGCGATACGCTCGCGGATATGCTCGAGCCACTGTTTGTTGTTGTAGGCTGACCAGCCCTGGGCGGCGATGGCCGCGACACCGAGCGCACCGACCGCGCCGATCATGAACGGCGGCAGCGAGCGGCGGTCGCCGCGCTGGGAGTAGTAGAGACTCAGATTGCGGTCGGGGAAGACCACGCGGCGGAAGGTGTCGGTGATGAAGTAGCTGCGCTCGCCCTCGCGCGGGGTCGCCGCGGCCGCCGGGGTCGGCGCCAGAGCGAAGGCATCGCGGGTCTGTTCGTCGATCAGCGCCGGCAGCGCGGGGCCGCTCTGCAGCGCGCTGGTGAAGTAGAGCCCGCGCAGGATCGGTGCGCGTTCGGCGTTCTGCTGGGTATCGAACTGCTCGAGGAAATCGCTGAGCACGCCATAGAGTTCGGCGAAGTAGTCGGGGAAGCGCAAAAGCTCGCTGTCGGCATCGCTGCCCTCTTCCACCACCCGGGTATCGACCCGCGCGCGCAGTGTGGCCACCAGCCCCGGAAAACGCTGCTGGAAGGCCCGGGTCACGCCCTGGCGACGCAGCTCGTCGAGCGAGAAGGTCAGGCCCCAGGGCTGCTGGCGCTCAGTGGCATCGAGCGCTTCGAAGGTGCGGGTGAAGCCGGGCAGCAGGTCCGCCTTGCTGAAGAACAGATAGACCGGCGGATTGATGCCCAGACAGGCGCGGTACTCGCTCACCCGGCTGACCAACTGCTCGGCCAGAGCGTGGGCATCCTGTCGCGACTGTTCGAGCAGCTCGGGCAGGCTGACCACCAGCACCAGGCCGTTGATCGCCGGTTTGCGCCGCTGCTTGCGCAGGGTCTTGAGAAAGTCGGCGAACTCGCTCGCCGGGCGATCTTCGACCAGGTAGCGGCCGGCGGTATCGATCATCACGCCTCGCGGCTGAAGTACCAGTCGCAGTGCTGGGTGCCGCTCACCGCGGAGAGATTGCTGCCCCCGGCCATGGTCGCCGAGAGCGACGAGCGGGTCAGCAGCGAGGTCTTGCCCGAGGCCGCCATGCCCACCACCAGATACCACGGCAGCTCATAGAGCGAGGCCTTGCCGCCGTCCACCGAGCGTGCCGCCCGCTGCATCGCCATGGCGTGCTTGAGCCGCTCGCTCAGCACCTGATAGTCGCCGGGCTCGCTCTCGGCGGCTTCGCGGTGCACCTCGAGCTCGACCAGATTCTCGATGTTGCGCTCGGCGCGGATGCGGTGGTACTGGCGCATCACCACGACCAGCAGCCACAGCGCAGTGACCAGCGCCATGGCGATGAAGATGAGCTCGCGCTCCTGGGTCACCAGCGGCAGCAGCACGCACAGCGCCAGCCCACCAGCCAGAGCACGATCGAGAGCGGCCAGAAGCCTTTGAGCGCGCGCAGGAATCGAAGAAAACGCATGGTCACCTCGCCCCTCAACCCTGGCCATCGAACAGCTGACGGATCTGCTCGATCAGCGCATCGGTCTCACGCCCAGCCACCAGCGCAGGCCGCCATAGACCAGCAGGCAGACCACCACGATGACCAGCAGGTAGACCCACAGCGGGATCTCGTAGCGCAGCAGCTGGCCGACCTGATCCGGCAGCTTCCAACTCTCGCGACCGTCGATCTCACGCTTGCGTAGCGCGCGATGTCCTGGCCCAGGGTATTGGCGATATAGCGCAGCTGATCGCGGTTCTCGAGGCTGTACTTGCCTTCGAACCCCAGCGCCAAGCAGAGGTGATAGACCTCGAGCACGTCCAGATTGCCGCGCACGTCGCTGCGCAGACTGTCGAGCCGGTCGTAGAAGCCCTCCCCTGCCAGGTGCACACCGAAATAGCGGTACTGGAACGGGTGCAGCTCGACATGCTCGCGGATATTACCCACGCCCCCCTTGAGCACGCTCTCGTCGAGGAAGGCGCACAGCGCGTACTGGGCATCCTTGACCGCCTCGGCACTGTAGTTCTCGGCCCGCGCCTTCTCCTCGAATTCGCGCAGCCACTGGTCCACCCGTTCGAGGAAGCGCTCGACGCTCTCGGCCTGCTGGCCACGACGCACCATCAGCACCATGGAGATGAAATCGCGCGACAGCGTCTTGAGCGTGCGCGGCTCGGCGATATCGGAAGGGTGAGCAAGGGCTTCGGTCATTTCATCACCGCCATCAATTCGATACTGAGGTTCTTGAATCCGCTGGGTACGTAGAAGGCGATCGCCTGGGCTTCCATCATCCGCTCATATACCGCGCCATGCGGTTCGAGGGCGAAGTAGTGGTTATCCAGGCGTACCGGAATGGCGCTGGGCAGGCGCGCGGCATGAGTCAGAGTGCCGCCGGGCATGGCGGTATTGACCACCACTTCGATGTCCTCCGGCGAGCCGACCTTGAACGCCCGCGGCACCAGCTCGAGGATCTGGGAGCCAGGCATGTCGGCATGCACGCAGATGTAGAAGTCCGCCTCCTTGAGGCGCGCATCGTTGAGCCGCCCCACGTAGTAGGAGGGGCGCGTCTGTTCGAGCGGAATCGGGATGTACTGGTTGGGCACCACGATCTCGAGCAGCTCACGCACCACCTTTTCCAGCCCTAGCAGCGCCGGCGCCGGGTCGCGGTGGTCGTACTCGGGGATGTCGGCCAGACGGTGCGACATCGAGAAGGTCATCAGGCCGGCCGCCAGCTCGGCGAGGAAGCGGTAGAGCGTCTCCGGGTGCAGCCGCGGGTGGTTCAGCATGTGCGCCAGTTGCGGATAAGCGCGATTGATGGTGTAGAGCAGCCAGAACAGGGTGACATCGCTGGAGCCGAACTCGGCGACCTGATCCGCGCGCTCGCGCCGGCGTCCGGAGAGCGCCTCGCTGCGCGCCTGCAGCATGCCGATCAGCCGGTTGGCGATCTCCAGTGGCAGCGCCACCGCATCGAGATGCAGCGCCGGCGGCATGAACTGCTCGCTGTCGAGGCTGAAGCCGCCAGCGGCGTTGCGCTTGAGCAGCGCGATCGGGCAGTGGGTGAAGCCATCCAGGCTGTCACCTTCCATCAGCAGGGTGGCATTGAGTTCGAGCGTGCCCAGCTCGTTCTCCAGCGACCCCTCGTTGAGATCGGGCAGGGTCTCGAAGCGCTGCACGAAACGGCGCCCACCGTGGCGCGCCGCGTCCTGGTCGAGATAGCTCGGCGACCATGGCTCCAGCGTGCGCAGGGCGGCGTAGATCTTCACCTCGCCGTTGCGTGCGAGGTCGTCGAGGCTGCGCCCCGGCGGCAGCGGATCGTGCTGCGGCGCGTCGAACAGGGTGCCGTCCGGGAACACCAGCTTGAGCCGGGTGAGCCGCAGCATGCCCTGATCGAGCGCCCCGCCGTCGACCTCCAGCGCCTGCACGCCCCACTGAAAGGGATGCTGGCTGTGGCGTGATTCGGCCAGCTGCCGTTGATGGAACTCATCCTGATATTGAAAGTGCTGTGGCAGGAGGAACATCCCCTCCGACCACATGATGCGATTGTGTTTACTCACGTCCCTGTCCCGAACCCTGGTTGCTGTCGTCTTCACGGCACCGCGGTGTAGCGCTGGTACCGCAGGTCTCAGTCGCCAAGCAGATCGTGACCGCGCTCGATCTCGATGCGGTCGTCGACCAGATGCAGGCGGACTCCCTCGGAGGCACTCAAGAGGCCGTCGTTGCGCAGCTCGTTAGCGTCGAAGATCACGTGCCAGTCGTCACTGATGGTGTTGCGGAAGAATGCCGCCACGCCGACGAACTGAGCGCTGGGGTCCAGCGCGGCGGTGTCGACTTTCTGTGTTCCGGGGAGCAGCGTCAGCTCACGCTGCGACACCAGACTGTTGCCCAGCACGCCGCGGGGATTGGCCCAAAGCTGGCGCGGCGAGGCGGTGGCGAACGGCGCGCGCTCGGTCAATTGATAAATGCGCACGACCACGGAGAGCGGCTCGCCGTCGACGTCGGGGTTGAGCGCGCTGTCGCTGTCGATGGTGACGCGCACACGCTCGCTGTTGCCGAACAGATCGCCGGCCCAGGTATCGTCGAAGCGCTTGCCGACCCGATCGGCCACACCGCACCCCGCCAGCAGCACTACTAGCCATCCCATCAGGAGAAACGCGCTCACGTGGCGCAGCGTTACCCTCATCGACTTCTCGCTCCCCGCTTCTTTTTAGGTAATCCCCGAGGCGTTCGATGCCTCGGGCCGGATTCAAACCTGCATAACGGACGCGGGGCAACGTTCAGCAAGCACAGACTAAACGTTGTCCAGCCACGACCGTAAACGCACTACGCCGATTGCCGGCGTAGAACTAAGAAAACTTAGACTTCTTTCAGACAGTGACCACCTTAACAGATTTAGTCGCTATAATAGGGCACAAGTTTAACAAACGCTTACCCATTAACATTAATTTACACAAAGGCCGATCAAGACACATGCGAACATCGAAGCTGAAACGTCTCTCGGTTGTCGGATGTCTGGCGCTGAGTGCCTGCGCCAGCGGTCCGCAGACGCCGGTCGATTATGTCAAAGTGACCGAGCGCTTCACCGGCACCCTGCCCTGCCAGGACTGTCGCGGCGTCGACACCGACCTGATTCTCAAGCGCGATCCGATCACCGGCGCCCCGGCCGGCTTCTATCTCCACGAGATCCGGATCGATGCGCCTGGCGGTGAACGGGTCAACACCGCTTGGGGAAAATGGGCGCTGCATCGCGATGTTAACGACTTTCAGCGCCAGCTCTACGCACTCCCAGCCAGAGGTGGGCCAGACGCGAATCTTCCAGCCGGTGGACGACACGGCACTCGAGCCCCTGGACGCGCAGGGTGATCCGCTGCGCGACAGTGAAGGCGAGCCGGCGCGGCTGGAACGGGTTACGCCAGACCTGACACTGGCCAATAGCACCGCTGACGATTAGGTCTCAGAACGTGCTACAGTGCAACGATAAGTTTGATTACATCACGTTGTAAGAGATCTCTTACAAGATGAATGGCGGATCGCTGTAAAAGCCCGTCAGTACATTCTGATACACGCATATAGCGTTTTCTGGCATCCTCACGAGTCGACGCATGCCGGGCGCCGAGTGCAATAACGAATGTACCTGAACGACGTGATAATGGATGACGCCGGGGTACTCCCGAGCAACGCTCGAGCCGATCCAGGAATCGATCATGACGCAGTCTTTCGATGTCGATAGTTTCATCCGCTCGCGCAAGCAGACGCGGGCGGTTTCCGACTTGCTCAAGGCGCAGGCATCGGACTATCTGGCCACGCTCTCCCCGCTGGTTCGCCCGCAGCCGCTGTTCGGCGAGTACCTGCAGGGCGCACCACGCGGCAGCGGTCGCGAGACCCAGCATCACTTCAAGGAGTTCCGCACGCTGTTCGACAAGCACGCCGGCGCGCGGCCCTTCAATCTGATGAACGAGCTCGAGGTACCGCTCAACATCATCAACTCGACCCCGGAGCTCTATCCGCTCGAGTATGACCACACCCTGGACAACGGCACGCGGGTGCGCGTGACCAGCCCGACCCGCTGGGTCGTGGGCTACAGCTCGTTCGACCTCAGCCGCTTTCGCCAGGTGGTCGGCGACCCCAACCGCAGCGGCTCCGAGCTGCATCGCTTCGTGGTGCACTACCTGATGCTGTTCCACTGCTTCAGCCGCGCCGGCGGTCTGGGGCGTGTTC
This sequence comes from Salinicola tamaricis, assembly GCF_003006155.1. GTDB lineage: Bacteria > Pseudomonadota > Gammaproteobacteria > Pseudomonadales > Halomonadaceae > Salinicola > Salinicola tamaricis. Next base: position 20,984 of record NZ_CP023559.1, read on the forward strand.
AAGGGGCTGCGCTTCCCGGTGGGTTTCCAGTGCCTGGACGACTTCGGTGACCTGCCCTTCTGCGTCATCAGCTCGCCGGTGTCGTCGACGCTGCCGAGCGACCCGGTGATTCGTCACAGCACCGAAATCTCGGGCAGCCGCAGCTTCGAGGAGCTGATTTCCGACGCCGAGATCGAAGCGATGCGTGACGGCCTGCGCGAGCAGCTCAGCGAGGCGTTGGCGGCCGCCAGCGCGGGGTGATCGGCGCCGCCGTCGATCTCGCCACCAAGACATCGCCACCAAGATATTCGTCACCCGGACACTCGACATCTCAACAAGAGGACGACCTCATGGCCAAGAACGAAAGTACCCAGCACAAGCTCTCGCGTGTCAGAGCGCCCCGCGTACATCTCACCTACGACGTCGAGATCGGCGACAGCATCGAGAAGAAGGAGCTGCCGTTCGTGGTCGGGGTAATGGGCGACTACACCGGCAATCCGCTCGAGCCGCTGCCGCGGCTGAAGGATCGCAAGTTCGTCAATATCGACCGCGACAACTTCGACAGCGTGATGAAGGGCGTCAAGCCGCGCCTGAGCTACCGCGTCGACAACACCCTGGCCAACGACGGCTCGCAGCTGCCGGTGGAGCTCAACTTCAAGCGCATGGAAGATTTCGAGCCCCAGGAAGTGGTGCGTCAGGTGGAGCCGCTGCGCAAGCTGCTCGACGTACGCAACAAGCTCGCCGATCTGCGCAACAAGATGGGCGGCAACGACAAGCTCGAAGAGCTGTTGATGGATGTGCTGCAGAACACCGAGAAGCTCAAGGCGCGGGCGAAGAGCTCGGCCGCGAAGCCGCTGCCAAACCGCAGGACGAGAAGGAATAACAGGAGTCACTCATGGCCGAGAATCAGACCGACAACCAGCCCCAGAGCGAAAACCCAGGAGGTCTTCGCGCCGGAGACCTCGCTGCTCGACAGCATCATCTCCGAGAGCCGCGTGGCGCGTTCGGAGACCGAGCGCACCCGCACCCGTGACCTGATCGACGAGCTGGTGCATCAGGTGCTCGAGGGTGAGGTGACCCCGAGCAAGGATCTGATCGCGGTGCTGGATTCGCGCATCGCCGAGATCGACTCGCTGCTCTCCGACCAGCTCAACGAGATCATGCACGCCAGCGAGTTCCAGCAGCTGGAGGCCTCCTGGCGCGGGCTGAAGTACCTGACCGACCAGTCCGAGACCAGCACCAACATGAAGATTCACATGTTGAATGCGTCGAAGAAGGACCTGGTCAAGGATCTCAAGTCGGCATCCGAGTTCGACCAGAGCGCGCTGTTCAAGAAGATCTACGAGGAGTACGTACGGCACCTTCGGTGGCGCCCCCTACGGCATGCTGATCGGTGACTACGAGTTCGGCCGCCACCCGCAGGACATGTACCTGCTGGAGCAGGTCTCGCACGTCGCCGCTGCGGCCCACGCCCCGTTCATCTCCTCGGCCTCGCCGGAGCTGTTTCGGCTGGGACTCCTTCACCGACATGACCGGCCCGCGCGACCTGTCGAAGATCTTCGACACCGTCGAGTACGCCAAGTGGAAATCGTTCCGCAACTCGGAAGACGCCCGTTACGTCGGCCTCACCCTGCCCCACGTGCTGGGTCGCCTGCCCTACGGGGAAGAGACCACCCCGGTGGAGGAGTTCAACTTCACCGAGAACGTCGACGGCCGCGACCACAACAAGTACCTGTGGATGAATGCCGCCTACACCATGGGCGCGCGCGTCACCGACGCCTTCTCCCAGTACGGCTGGTGCGTGGCGATCCGCGGGGTCGAGGGTGGCGGCCTGGTCGAGGACCTGCCGACCCACACCTTCCAGACCGACGACGGCGAGGTGGCGCTGAAGTGCCCCACCGAGATCTCGATCACCGACCGCCGCGAGAAGGAGCTTTCCGACCTCGGCTTCATTCCGCTGGTGCATTGCAAGGGCACCGACTACGCCGCCTTCTTCGGCACCCAGTCGGCCCAGCTGCCCAAGCAGTACAACACCGACGTCGCCAACGCCAACGCGCGCCTGTCGTCGCAGCTGCAGTACATCTTCGCCACCTCGCGTATCGCCCACTTCATGAAGGCGATCATGCGCGACAAGGTGGGCAGCTTCGCCTCGCGTCAGAACGTCGAGGACTACCTCAACGAGTGGCTGTCGCAGTACGTGCTGCTGGACGACAACGCCGGCCAGGAAGCCAAGGCCAAGTACCCGCTGCGTGAAGCGCGGGTCGAGGTCGCCGAGGTGCCGGGCAAGCCGGGCGCCTACAAGGCGGTCACCTTCCTGCGTCCGCACTATCAGCTCGACGAGCTGACCGCGTCGCTGCGCCTGGTCTCCGAACTGCCGCAGTCGACCCGCGGCTCCTGAGCCCGATGGGGGCGGCTCGCCGCCCCCAGGTGCGCGCCAGTCGCGTCGCCGCTCCGGCGGCGACGCGCCGTGCGGCGCCTCCATGGCGTCAGCCACGGGTAGCGGTGCCTCGCGGCATCTGCCGCTGTCAGCCCCCACGCCATTCAACAACGTCAGGGAGCGTTTCCGCATGAGCGACACGTTGCAGATGGTCCCGACGCTGCTCGACCGTCTACTCGACGACGAGCCGCAGCACACCACCGAGGCGCAGCCCGGCCATCGCTGCTCGGTGAGCGCCTACAAGGCCTCGGTGGTACGTGATCTGGAGCTGCTGGTGAATACCCGGCGCGAGCTGATCGCCGGCGAGCTGGATGCCTGGCCAGGGCTGCAGGGCACGCTGCTCGATTACGGCCTGCCCGACTTCATCAGCCGCGGCGTGCGCAGCACCGAGGACCGGCGCCTGATCCAGCGCCAACTGGAGCGCACCATCGAGCACGGCGACAAGCGTTTCAGCAGCGTCCGCGTGCAGCTGCTCAACCAGGACACCCATGACCGCATCCTGCAGTTCCGCATCGAAGCCGTGCTGTCGCTGAGCGAAGCCAGCCAGCGCGTCGCCTTCGATGCCGTATTGCAAGTCAATACCCGCCAATACAAGGTGCAGAACCTGATCTAATGCTCGACGACCTGCTGCCCTACTACGAGAAGGAACTCTCGCACCTGCGTTTTCTGGGGCAAGAGTTCGCCACGCGTTATCCCAAGATCGCCTCCCGCCTGCTGCTGGAGGGGGACTACTGCGAAGACCCCCATGCGGAGCGCATGATCGAGTCGTTCGCGTTCTTGAGCGCGCGCGTACACAAGAAGCTCGACGACGACTTCCCCGAGATCGTCGAGGCGTTTCTCGACGTGCTCTATCCCCATTACCTGCGGCCGACACCGTCGCTGTCGATCGTCGAGTTCGACCCCGGCCCTCAGACCTCACTCACCGGACGCTACCACCTGCCACGGCATACCGCCCTGCACTCGCGCCCGGTCGAGGACGCCTTCTGCCGCTTCCGTACCTGCTACCCGGTCGACGTCTGGCCCGTGGCACTGAGCGCGGCGGAGCTGACCCGGCTGGAGCGCTCCTCGTTCAACGCCCACGGCAACGACCATGTGGCCAAGCTGAGCCTGAGCCTGGAGACCCTGGGCAACACCGATTTCGGCAAGCTCGGCCTCGACCGCCTGCGGCTGTTCCTGGATGGCGAAGGCAGCCTGATGCATCCGCTCTACGAGATGCTGTTCAACAACGTCGCACGGATCTCGGTGAGCTTCGTCGAGGGCGGCCAGACCCGCGAGATCGGTCTGCCCGCGGACGCCATCACGCCGGTCGGCTTCGGCCCGGACGAGGGGCTGATCGACTACTCCGAGCGCTCCTTCATCGGCTACCGCCTGCTGCACGAGTACTTCACCTTCCCCGAGAAGTTCCTGTTCTTCGATCTCTCGGGTCTGGCACGGCCGCTGGCCGACAAACCGGTGACCCGGGTCCAGATTCATTTTCTGTTCCGCGACTACGACCAGCACGAGCGCCTGGCGCGTCTGGCCCAGACCCTGGGGCGGCACAACTTCCGCCCGCTTGGCTGCACGCCAGTGGTCAATCTGTTCTCGCAGCAAGCCGAGCCGATCAAGCTGACCCACACCCGCCACGAGTATCCGGTGGTGCCGGACGTGCGCCACTCGCGCTCCACCGAGATCGTCTCGATCGACGAGGTGACCCGGGTGATCCGCACCGCGACCCGCGACGAAGTGGCGCCCTGCCTGCCCTTCTTCGAACCCCGCGACAGCGAGAAAACAGGCGCGTCAGAGCTACTGGATCGCGCGCCGGGTGGGCGCGGAGAACGCTCGCGATCCGGGCACCGAGATGCGCCTGCGGGTGGTCGACCGCGAGCTGGAACTGCTCGACGGCAGCAGCGACACCCTGAGCCTCAAGCTCACCTGCAGCAATCGCGATCTGCCCCAGCTGATGACCTTCGGCCACCCGCAGGGCGACTTCACCCTCGAGCGCGAGCAGGTGGTGCAGCAGATCCGCTGCCTGCGCAAGCCGACCTCGCCGGTGCGCCCGCCCATGGGCAAGGGAGTGATCTGGCGGCTGATCTCGCATCTCTCGCTCAACCACCTGTCGCTGGTCAGCGATGGCCGCGAGGCGCTGATGGAGCTGCTGTCGCTCTACAACTACCGTCAGGCTTCGGCGATCCGCAAGCAGATCAACGGCATCACCGCGATCGACAGCGAGCCGGTGATGACGCGCATCGGCCATCCGCGCCCCGCCTTCGTGCGTGGTACCGGCATCACCCTGGAGCTGGACGAGAGCCAGTTCACCGGTAGCGGTATCTATCTGTTCGGCAGAGTGCTGGATCACTTCTTCGGTCAGTACTGCAGCCTCAACAGCTTCACCCAACTCACGCTGCGCTCACGCCAGCGCGAACAGCGAGTCGTCCAATGGCCGCCGAGAACCGGTACTCAGCCCCTGGTCTGATCGACCAGGCGCGTGCGGAGCCCTGGCGTTTCGGGTTCTTCCAACTCGTGCGTCTGCTGCGCCTGCACTACAGCCGCACCGGGCGTATCGACCCCGAGAACCGGCCGCACCAGGACCCGCTGCGCTTCCGCTCGCTGCTCTCGCTCAACTTTCCGCCCAGCGAGATCAGCGATCTGTCGTTCGAGAACCCCAAGCTGCGCTCGGCCAGCGACGAGCCGCTGAGCGAGATCCAGATCACCTTCATGGGGCTGGTCGGCCCCTCCGGCGTGCTGCCCCGGCCGTACACGGAGCTGTTGATCAATCGTCACATGGAGAAGCGCGACGACGCCGCCCACGCCTTCATGGACTTCTTCTCCCACCGCATGACGGCGCTGTTCTACGAGGCGTGGCAGAAGTACCGCTTCCATATCGAGTACGAGCGCAAGGGCAGCGCCGATTTCGAGAACTGGATTCTGCACCTGGTCGGCTTCACCCCGACCACCCAGACGCAGGTGCTCGACCGCCCCGAGCAACCGGGCACCCTGCGCCGCGAGCTGTTCAGCTGGTTCTCCGGCCTGTGGAGCCAGCGCCCGCGCAATGTCGGCAACCTGCAGTCGATTCTGGCCTACACCTTCGGCCAGCCGTGCCAGGTGGTCCCCTTCAGCGGACGCTGGATACGCCTCGACCCCGATCAGTACACCCGCCTGGGCCAGGCCAATGCGCGCCTCGGCCAGAGTGCGGTGGCCGGTACTCGGGTGCGCGACTACCAGTCCACCTTTCGCGTGCGCTTCGGCCCCCTCGACCTGGCGGCCTATCGCGCGCTGCTGCCGGGTACCGAGCGTCACCGCCAGCTGGTCAAGCTGCTGCGCTTCTATGCCGGCATCGAACTCGACTTCGAGATCGAGCTGATCCTCGACAAGCGCGAGATACCGCCGCCCCAGCTGGGTCAGGGCGGCGCCCTGGCGCTGGGCAGGCTGGGCTGGCTCAAGCCGCAGGAGCGACCAGCCAGCGCACATGGACATGCACTCTTCGCAATCACCTACGATGGAGCCACGGCGTGAGTCTCAAATCCCTCTTCGACAAGCTCAACGATCCCTGCCGCGAGGCCACCGAAGGCGCCGCGGCCCTGTGCCTGGCGGAGCGCCAGTACGACGTGGACATCGAACACCTGCTGCTCAAGCTGCTCGACAGCGACGACAACGACGTGCTGCGCATCGCACGCCACTACGACGTCGCCCTCGACCGCCTGGCCAGCCAGCTCGAGGAAACGGTCGCCACCTTCAAGACCGGCAACACGCGCACCCCGGCGCTGTCGCCACGGATCACCCGCCTGATCGAGCGCGCCTGGGTGATCGCCTCGATCGACCATGGCGAGGCCCAGATCCGCAGCGGCCACCTGCTGCTGGCGCTGCTCAAGGATGACGAGCTGCGGCGGGTGATCGTCGACGGCGCCCGCGAGCTCGAGCGCATCCAGGTCGATGACCTGCAAGCGCACCTGAGCGACCTGATCGGCGGCAGCAGCGAAGACCAGCACGTGCGCGAACTCGGCGAGGCGAGCGCCGCCACCAGCGCTGCGGCCAATGCCGCCGGCGGCGAAGGTGACAAGCGCGGCAAGTCGAAGACCCCGGCGCTCGACCAGTACACCATCGACCTGACCGGCAACGCCCGCGCCGGGCGTATCGACCCAGTACTGGGGCGCGAGGAGGAGGTGCGCCAGATGGTCGACATCCTCACCCGGCGGCGCCAGAACAACCCGATCCTCACCGGCGAGGCCGGGGTGGGTAAGACCGCAGTGGTCGAAGGACTGGCACTGCGCATCGTCAACGGCGACGTGCCGCCGCCGCTCAAGCAGGTCGAGCTGCGTACCCTCGATCTGGGCCTGCTGCAGGCCGGTGCCGGGGTCAAGGGGGAGTTCGAGAACCGGCTCAAGAACGTGATCGAGGAGACCAAGCGCAGCTTGCATCCGATCATCCTGTTCATCGACGAGGCCCACACCCTGATCGGCAGCGGTGGCCAGGCCGGCCAGGGCGACGCCGCCAACCTGCTCAAGCCGGCCCTGGCCCGCGGCGAGCTGCGCACCATCGCCGCCACCACCTGGGCCGAGTACAAGAAGTATTTCGAAAAAGATGCCGCCCTGGCGCGACGCTTTCAGGTGGTCAAGATCGAGGAGCCCGCCGAGCCGGTGGCGATCGCCATGCTGCGCGGGCTCAATCAGCGCATGCAGGACCACCACAAGGTCAGCATTCTCGATGACGCCATCGTCCAGGCGGTGCGCCTCTCTCATCGCTACATCACCGGGCGCCAGCTGCCGGACAAGGCGGTCAGCGTACTCGACACCGCCTGCGCCCGGGTCGCGCTGGCGCAATCCTCGCAGCCGGCAGCGCTGGAGGATGCCCACCGCCGGGTCGACAACCTGGAGAGCGAGATCGCGATCCTCGAGCGCGAGCAGCGTGAAGGCAGCGACCACGCCGAGACGCTCGCCGCCCTGGGCGAGCGCCTGGAAACCACCCGCGCCGAGATCGCCGACCTCGACGCGCGCTGGTCGCGGGAGCAGGAGATCGTGACCCGGCTCAAGGCGCTGGAAACCGAGCGCAGCGCCGTCGAGGCCGGCGAACAGGCGGGCGACGCCGATGCCCTGAGCCGCCAGATCGGCGACACCCGCCGCGAGCTGGCCGAGATCCAGGGCGAGCACGCGCTGGTGCACGGCCATGTCGACGGCAACGTGATCGGCGAAGTGATCTCCAACTGGACCGGCATTCCGCTGGGCAAGATGCTGCGCGACGAGATCACCACCGTACGCGAGCTGCCCCAGCTGCTCGGCGAGCGCGTCCTGGGCCAGGACCATGCCCTGGCCGAGATCGGCAAGCGCATTGCCATCTCGCGGGCGCGGATGGAAGATCCCAACAAGCCGATCGGGGTCTTCCTGCTGCTCGGCCCCAGCGGCGTGGGCAAGACCGAGACCGCACTGTCGCTGGCCGACGTGCTCTATGGCGGCGAGCGCAACGTCATCACCATCAACATGTCCGAGTACCAGGAAGCGCACACCGTCTCCAGCCTCAAGGGCTCGCCGCCGGGCTATGTCGGCTACGGCGAAGGCGGCGTGCTGACCGAGGCAGTACGGCGCAAGCCCTACAGCGTGGTGCTGCTGGACGAGGTGGAGAAGGCCCACCCGGACGTGCTGGAGCTGTTCTTCCAGGTGTTCGACAAGGGCGTGCTCGACGACGGCGAGGGTCGCGAGATCAACTTCCGCAACACCGTGATCCTGCTCACCTCCAACGTCGGTACCGACGACATCATGCGTCAGTGCCTCGGTGCCGATGAGCTGCCGGCGCCGGATGCGATCGTCGAGAGCCTGCGCGATCAGCTCAACGCGGTATTCAAGCCGGCCTTCCTCGGGCGTCTCAACATCATCCCCTACTACCCGGTGCAGAAAGAGATCCTCAACAACATCGTGCGGCTCAAGCTCGACCGCATCAAACAGCGCTTCGAGTACAACCACCGCGCCCGTTTCGACTACGACCCGGCGATCGTCGACGCCGTCGCCGCGCGCTGCACCGACAGCGACAGCGGCGCGCGCAACATCGACAACATCCTCTCCGGCAGCCTGATGCCGACCATCGCCGCCCAGGTGCTCGACCGCATGGCCGCGGGCGAGACGATCGAGCGGCTCGAGGTCAGCCTCGATGATCAGGGCGAGTTCGCCTACGACCTGAGCTGAGCGCCACCGCCGCCCGGAAGCCTATATATTTCCGGGCGGCGGCTCTCATCGCTGTCACCTCCTCACCCAGCATGGCAAACACAGCCGATGAGCAATCCCGCCAGTGAGGGTTTGCTGGTGCCGCGCCAGCCGCTAGGCTTCAGTCGCTACCGAGTGTCTCGCCCGCGCGCATGCCGGGCTTTCCAAGGAGAACGCGATGTCCGACGATGTCGGCCCCCGACTGCGCAGCCTGCGCAACCTGCGCGGTATTTCCCAGCGCGAGCTGGCCAAGCGCTGCGGCGTCACCCACTCCAGCCTGTCGCTGATCGAGCAGGGCAAGGTCAGCCCCTCGGTGAGTTCCTTGAAGAAGATTCTCGACGCCATCCCGATCAGCGTCGGCGACTTCTTCACCTTCGAGCTGGAGAGCCGCAATCAGGTCTTCTACAGCGTCGATGAACTGCCCAACGTCGCCACCAATGCGGTGATCTATCGCCTGGTCGGCGCCAACCGCGAAAACCGCGCGCTCTCCTTCATGATCGAGACCTATCCGCCCGGCGCCGATACCGGACGCGAGATGATCGCCCACCGTGGCGAGGAGGCCGGCGTGGTACTGGAGGGGCGAATCGAGATCACCATCGGTGCCCAGGTGCGCGAACTCTGCCCCGGTGACGCCTACTACTTCGATACCCACGTGCCCCATCGTTTTCGCAACGCCAGCGACGAGCCGTGCAGGCTGGTGAGTTGTTGTACCCCTGCGAGCCAGTTCTAGCCCAGAACGCCAAGTCACGAGCCCGACCAAAGTCGTATTCGGCAAAACCTAACGCCCCCGTCTGCAATGCCGGATTCTCGTCGCCGGCGGGACGCGACATGCTGAGCCCACTTACTCCTCTGGTGCGTGGACCCACTCATGTCGACAACCCCGCTGGCCCAATGGCTCGAGCGCCGCGAACAGTGCCGGGACCGCCTCGATAGCGCCCTGGTCGCCCGCCTCGCGGCTACCCTCGGCCACCCCTGCCCCGCAGACCAGGCCCCACTGCCGCCGCTCTGGCACTGGGCGTTCTTTCAACTGCCGACACCGCCGGAGGGCATCGGCGACGATGGCCACCCGACCCGTGGCGGATTCCTGCCGCCGGCGGAGGGCCGCCAGCGCATGTGGGCCGGCGGCGAGTTCGAGTTCCTCACCCCACTGCGCGTGGCGTGCGACGCCGAGCGCCACTCGCGGGTGGCATCGATCGAGGAGAAGCCCGGGCGCAGCGGCTCGCTGCTGTTCGTCGCCGTCGAGCACGAATACCACCAGGCGGGCAGCGTGTCGCTCCGCGAGACCCAGCGGATCGTCTATCGCCAGCCCAGCGCCCCCAAGCTGGCGCTGGACGAACCGATGCCGCCGGCGGACTGGTCACAGACCGTTCAGCCCGATCCGGTACTGCTGTTCCGCTACTCCGCGGCCACCTTCAACGGCCACCGCATCCACTATGACTGGCCCTACGCCACCGCCACCGAGGGCTATCCCGGCCTGGTGGTGCACGGCCCGCTGATCGCCACCCTGCTGCTGCACGCCTTCAGCCAGGCCAACCCCGAGGCGAGACCGCGCCGCCTGCGCTATCGCGGCCTGCGCCCGCTGTTCGCCGATCGCCCCTTCGAGGTCGGCGGCCGGCTCGTCGGCCCCGGCCAGGCCGAGCTGACCGCCGGCAACGCCGACGGCCCGGCCCAGCGCGCCATGCTCGAATTCGATACCCCTGCCGACCCGGAGGCCCCGCGCACATGATCGCTCCCATCGACCACGACGCCCTGGAAGCCATTCGCGACGGCGTGCGCAGCCTGTGCAAACCCTATGGTGGCGACTACTGGCGCGCCATCGACGCGAGCCAGGGATTCCCCGAGCAGTTCGTCGACGAGCTGACCCGCGCCGGCTGGCTCGCCGCCATGATCCCCGAGGCCTACGGCGGCTCCGGCCTGGGCCTGGCGGAGGCCAGCGTGATTCTTGAAGAGGTCAATCGCTGCGGCGGCAATGCCGGCTTCGTGCACGGCCAGATGTACAACATGGCGACCCTGCTCAAGCACGGCAGCGAGGCGCAGAAAGCGGCGATTCTGCCGCGCCTGGCCAGCGGCGAGCTGCGCCTGCAGTCGATGGGCGTCACCGAACCGAGCACCGGCACCGATACCACCAAGATCAAGACCACCGCGGTCAAACGCGGTGACCGCTACGTGGTCAACGGCCAGAAGGTGTGGATCTCGCGGGTCCAGCACTCCGATCTGATGATTCTGCTGGCGCGTACCACGCCGCTCGCCGAGGTCCAGCGCAAGGCCGACGGCATGTCGATCTTCCTGGTCGACCTGCACCAGGCGATCGGTCAGGGCATGCGCGTGCAACCCATCGACAACATGGTGGGCCACGAGACCAACGAGCTGTTCTTCGACGATCTCGAACTGCCCGTCGATACCCTGATCGGCGAGGAGGGCAAGGGCTTTCGCTATATTCTCGACGGGCTCAACGCCGAGCGCACCTGATCGCCGCGGAGTGCATCGGCGATGGCCGCTGGTTCATCGACAAGGCCAGCCGCTATGCCGGCGAGCGGGTCGTGTTCGACCGCCCCATCGGTCAGAACCAGGGGTGCAGTTCCCCATCGCCGAGGCCCACATCGAGGTCGAGGCCGCCGATCTGATGCGCTGGCAGGCGTGCCAGGCGTTCGATGCCGGTCTGCCCGCCGGCGCCAGCGCCAACATGGCCAAGTACCTGGCAGCCAAGGCGTCGTGGGAGGCGGCCAACGTCTGCCTGCAGACCCATGGCGGCTTCGGCTTCGCCACCGAGTACGACATCGAGCGCAAGTTCCGCGAGACCCGGCTCTATCAGGTCGCGCCGATCTCCACCAATCTGATTCTCTCCTACGTCGCCGAGCACCTGCTGGGACTGCCGCGCTCGTTCTGAATCCGCGATCGATCCCTTCATCAGCCATACGTCATCGGAGACCGCCATGACCCAAACCCTGCGCCCACTCGACGGCATCACCGTGCTGAGCCTGGAGCACGCCATCGCCGCGCCCTTCTGCACCCGCCAGCTCGCCGACCAGGGCGCCCGGGTGATCAAGATCGAACGCCCCGCCGTGGGCGACTTCGCCCGCGGCTACGACACCCGTGTCGCCGGGCTTTCGTCGCACTTCGTGTGGACCAACCGTGCCAAGGAGAGCCTGGCGCTCGATCTCAAGCACACCGAGGCGCAGCCGATTCTCGACGCCCTGCTAGCCGAGGCCGACGTGCTGGTGCAGAACCTGGCGCCGGGGGCGGCGGCGCGCATGGGGCTCGACTTCGACACCTTGCATGCGCGCTACCCGGGGCTGATCGTGTGCGATATCTCCGGCTACGGCGAAGGCGGCCCCTACGCCAGCAAGAAGGCCTACGATCTGCTGATTCAGAGCGAGGCGGGCTTTCTGTCGGTGACCGGTGGGCCGGCGCCGGATGCGCTGGCCAAGGCGGGTTGCTCGGTGGCGGACATCGCCGCCGGCATGTACGCCTACACCAGCATTCTCAACGCCCTGCTGCGTGGGCGCAGCGGCGAGGGCTCGCGGATCGAGGTATCGATGCTCGAGAGCCTGGTCGAGTGGATGGGCTACCCGCTCTACTACGCCTATGACGGCGCGCCGCCGCCGCCCCGGGCCGGCGCTTCCCACTCGACCATCTACCCCTACGGCCCTTTTCCCGCCGGCGATGGCGGCACGGTGATGCTGGGACTGCAGAACGAGCGCGAGTGGCAGCTGTTCTGCGACCAGGTGCTGTGCCGCCCCGAGCTGGCCACGGATGCGCGCTTCGACGCCAACGCCAAGCGCTCGCAGCACCGCGACGCCCTGCGCGCGATCATCGAAGCGGCGTTTGCCGAGCTGAGCGCGGCCGAGGTGATCGCGCGCCTCGACACGGCACAGATCGCCAATGCCCACGTCAACGACATGGCCGGCGTCTGGCAGCATCCCCAGCTCGCCGCCCGCGATGCCTGGCGCGAGGTGGCAAGCCCTAGCGGCCCACTACCGGCACTGCTGCCACCGGGGCGCAATAGCGCCTATACCGCGCGTATGGCGGCGGTTCCCGCCCTGGGCGAGCACACCGATGCCATTCTCGCCGGCCTCGGCTACGATGCCGAGATGCTGGCGACGCTGCGCGAACGCGGTACGATCTGAGTTCACCTCGAGCCCACGCGGTCTTGATCCCTACCTTGCCTTGCCGGAGATACCGATGTCCTCTCGCCCCGATGCCGACCCAAGCTCCCGCCCCGGGCTGCGCTCGGCGCTGTTCGTGCCCGCCAACCGCCCGGAGCGCATTCCCAAGGCGCTGGCGAGCGGCGCCGACGCTGTGATCGTCGATCTCGAGGATGCCGTCGCCGGTGCCGCCAAGGCGGATGCCCGTCGCGCCCTGATCGAGGCGCTGGCGGCGCTGCCCGAGGCGCGCGTGTGGGTGCGCGTCAACGCCCCGGAGAGCGCCGACTTCGCCGCCGACCTGGACCTCTGTCGCGACCACCCGGGCATCGCCGGACTGGTGATCCCCAAGGCCGAGACCCCCGACTCGCTCATCCAGGCAGCCAGTCTCGGGCGGCCTTTGATCCCGCTGATCGAGAGCGCGGCGGGGCTGGCGGCGCTCGCCGCGCTGAGCCAGGTGGCAGGCGTCGAGCGGCTCAGCTTCGGCGCCCTGGACCTGAGCGTCGACCTCGGCAGCGAGCCGGACACCGAGGGCGGCGAGATGCTGCTCGACCAGACCCGCTACCAGCTCGTGCTCCACTCGCGCCTGGCCGGGCTGGCGCCACCGCTGGAGACGGTGCTGCCGGCGTTCGGCGATCCAACACGCGTCGAGCGGGTCGCCCGGCGCGCCGCGGGCATGGGCTTCGGCGGTATGCTGTGCATTCATCCGGCGCAGATCGCTCCGGTCCATCGTGGGCTGGCGCCGTCGCCGGATACCCTCGACTGGGCGCGGCGCGTGATGGCGGCAGCGGCCCAGAGCGGCGACGCCGCCCAGGTCGACGGCGCCATGATCGACGCCCCGGTAGTCGAGCGCGCCCGGCGGCTGCTGGCCCGCGCCGCCGAGCACGGCTGACGGCGCAGAACCGCGAAAGATAGCGCAGCGCAAGCAGGCCACGGAAGTGAACGGAGAGAGGCGGCTGACTCACCCGCAGACGCGCTCTCTCCACCGGTGACAGCACGTTAACTTGTGTCAACCGGCCAACTTTTTCCTGCGCAACCTCGGAGGTCATCCAAATCTCTGCTGTGTGACGATCGCGGCCTTTTTTGCCCGCCCTGTCACCGCGCCGATCACCCGGCACGATCTCCATTATTCATGCAAATGATTGTATTTATTTGACTTTCACCAAACGAGGCGAGAAATGAGCGCGCGGCCGCCCCATCATTTTCTACTTTTTAAACTTATTAAACAGAAAATAAACTTTCTAAATCACGCCCTTATTTACTTTCTTTTCCACCAAAGATTGATTACGCAGATACAAATCACTGCGCATAATTCACCGGCATCGCCGTCGAGATGCCGGCCCGGCTTCGGCGCAGCGCGACACACAACAATCCAGGAGTGACAAGTGCCATGTCTCTGATCAATCGAAAAACACTCGCAGGCGCCATCGGTTTCGCCATTCTGCTGGGCGGTGCCACCGGCGCCCAGGCCCAGGACCCCATCGTGATCAAGTTCTCCCACGTGGTCGCCAACGACACGCCCAAGGGCGAAGGCGCTCAGCTGCTGCAGAAGCTGGTCCAGGAGCGTCTGGGCGACAAGGTCAAGATCGAGGTCTATCCCAACTCCTCGCTCTACGACGACACCAAGGGTCTCAACGCGCTGCTCACCGGCGACGTCCAACTGCTCGCCCCCTCCATGGCCAAGCTCGGCGAATATAGCCCCAGCGTCCAGCTGATGGACCTGCCGTTTCTGTTCGACGACATGAATGCGGTCACCCGCTTCGAGCAGGGCCCGGGCGGCAAGCAGATTCTCGAATCGATGCAGGACCACGACATCCTGGGTCTGGCCTACTGGCACAACGGCATGCGCCAGCTGACCGCCGACAAGCCGCTGATCGAACCGCGTGATGCCCGCGGCCTGAAGCTGCGCGTCGAGCCCTCCGACGTGCTCGCCGCCCAGATCAAGGAGCTCCACGCGATTCCGCGCAAGATGGCTTTCGGTGAGGTCTACCAGGGCATGCAGACCGGCGTCATCGACGGTCAGGGCGGCAACACCTGGTCGAACATCTACACCCAGAAGTGGAACGAAGTGCAGAGCGACATGACCGAGTCCAACAACGGCGTGCTCGACTACATGCTGATCACCAACGCCAAGTTCTGGAACGGCCTACCCGAGGACGTGCGTACCACCCTCGACGAGATCATCGCCGAAGTGACCACCTCGGTGAACGAGAAAGCCGACCAGCTCAATGAAGAGGCCAAGCAGAGCATCGCCAAGAGCGGCAACACCAAGATCCACGAGCTCAGCCCGGAGCAGGTCAAGGCCTGGCGTGACGCCATGGCACCGGTGATCGACGAATTCCGCGACGAGATCGGCAGCGACCTGATCGACGCGGCACAGCAGTCCAACAACGCCAACTGAGCGCCCATTCCCCATGCTCTTGCGCATCTGGAATTCACTCGAGGAGGGCCTGGTGGCCCTCCTGCTGGCGGTGATGACCCTGCTGACCTTCTTCTACGTGGTCGTCACCAACCTCTATAACGTCTTCTACGACCTCGGCGACGCCTATCCGGCGCTGGAAACGCCGGCCTTCGCCGTGGGCGACTGGCTACTGGGCATCGGCCAGGAGATGACCTGGAGCCTGGCGATGACCACCACCATCTTCGCCTGGCTGATCTTCCTGGCATCGCCTACGGCGTGCGCGTCGGCGCGCACATCGGCGTCGATCTGCTGGTGCGCCTGCTGCCCAAGCCCTGGCAGCGTGCCTGCGGTGTGCTCAGCTGCCTGATCTTCATGGCCTACGCCGGCCTTCTCATGGTGTCGAGCGCCCAGTGGGTCGACTCGCTGCAGATCAGCGGCATCGGCGCCGAGGATCTGGGCATGTTCGGACTCAAGGAGTGGCACGTGGCGCTGATCGAGCCGCTCGGTTTCGGCCTGATCATCGCGCGGCTGATCGAAGTGCTGGTGCGCATCCTGCGTGGTCAGCAGCTAGGGCTCGAGCAGAGCAGCGAAGTCAGCGACGCGCTGGCGCTGGCTCAGGAATCCGACACGGACAGCGACACCCGGAGAACCACGCCGTGACTATCGCCTTTCTGTTCATCTCCCTGTTCGTCTTCATGTTCATCGGCGTGCCGATCGCGGTCTCCCTGGGGCTGTCGAGCGCGTTGACGATCCTGCTGTTCAGCCAGGACTCGCTGCAGTCGCTGGCGATCAAGCTGTTCGCCACCGCGGATCACTACACCCTGCTGGCGATCCCGTTCTTCCTGCTCTCCGGCGCCTTCATGACCAGCGGCGGCGTGGCCCGGCGGCTGATCGACTTCGCCAATGCCAGTGTCGGCCACTTGCGCGGCGGCCTGCCGATCGCCTCGGTGCTGGCGTGCGTACTGTTCGCTGCCCTCTCCGGCTCCTCCCCCGCCACCGTGGCGGCAGTGGGCTCGATCGTGATCGCGGGCATGGTGCGCTCCGGCTACACCCGCAGCTTCGCCACCGGCATCGTCTGTAACGCCGGTACCCTGGGCATCCTGATCCCGCCGTCGATCGTCATGGTGGTCTACGCCGCCGCGACCTCGACCTCGGTGGGCAAGCTGTTCATGGCCGGCGTAGTGCCCGGGCTGCTGCTGGGCTTTCTGCTGATGCTGGCGATCTACATCATCGCACGGATCAAGAAGATGCCGGCCCAGCCCCGGGTCAGCGTGGGCGAGTGGCTGCGTGCGGCGCGCAAGTCGCTGTGGGCCTGCTGCTGATCGTGGTGATCCTCGGCGGGATCTACTCAGGCATCTTCACGCCGACCGAGGCTGCCGCGGTGGCTGCCGTCTATGCCGCCTTCGTTTCACTGGTGATCTATCGCGACATCGGTATCCGCGAATGCCCGCGGGTGATCCTGGACGCGGCGCGCCTGAGCATCGTGCTGATGTTCATCATCGCCAACGCGATGCTGTTCGCCCACGTGCTGACCACCGAGCAGATCCCCCAGACCATCACCCCAGTGGGTGGTCGAACAGGGCTTCTCGCCGATCACCTTCCTGCTGGTGCTCAACGTGGTGCTGCTGATCGCCGGCAGCTTCATGGAGCCCTCGGCGATCATCCTGATCCTGGCGCCGATCCTGTTCCCGATCGCTATGCAGCTGGGGATCGATCCGATCCACCTGGGCGTAATCATGGTGGTCAACATGGAGATCGGCATGCTGACGGCCGCCCACCGGGCTCAACCTGTTCGTCGCCTCGGCGGTGACCGGACAGCCGCTGACCACGGTGATTCGCGCCTCGGCGCCGTGGCTGATCCTGCTGGTGTCGTTCCTGTTGCTGATCACCTACGTGCCGTTCATCTCCCTGGGCCTGCCCAACCTGCTGGGCATGCCGGGCTGATAAGGCACCGAGCGACCTAAGCCGGAGATCATATCGCCGGCTGTCACACCCGAGGGCCCCGGCGCATGGCGCGCCGGGGCCCTCTGTCTTCGAGGCCATCGTCTCAGCCCTCGCTTCACCGACCGCTGCTTAGCGTCCACCCCCCTTGACGATGGGCGCCGGAGGCAGGGCTCAGCGAGGGTCCTTTGCCAGGGATGGCGAAGGTAGCGCCCAGGGAGGGGTTCACAGCGCCCTCGCGACGCCCTGTGACCGGAGCGTCCAGCGGTTGTGAAAAGCGTTTTCAGTCGATGCGTTGACCGCCTGTCAGCCGCTATTTTAGCCACCACGAGAGGATCAGCAGCAGCAGCAGCACCGTGGCGATCGCCTGCCAGACGTTGGCTGGCTCGCGCCACGGCGGGCGCCGGTCGTCGGTCTGGGCGCGCGGCTTGGGGCGCAGGCGGTAGGCGAACTCGGAGATACGCCGGAAGCGCAGGGCGCGCAGCGGATCGAGCGAGCGCCGCAGGGCATCGTCGAGATCCTCACTGATGGCGGGGTTGCTCAAGCGCGCGCGGCGATAGGTCATCTGCTCCAGATCGGTGTGGCTGCGTAGATGATTGGGTAGCTGGGTGTAAGGCAGGTGCCCGGTCAGCATCCAGTAGATGGTGGAGGCCAGCGAGTACTGGTCGCTGCGCCGCCCCACCTCGGTGTCGAGGGCATACTCGGGCGCGCTGTGTTCGGTCAGCCCCACCTGCCGCGCCAGCTCCCGCGCCACGCCCTGGCTATCGCTGTCGCGCCGATGGCAGGCACCGAAGTCGGTCAGCACCAGATTGCCGTGGCGATCGATCAGGATATTGTCAGGGTGCAGATGCTGATGCAGCACCTCATGACGATGCAGCGCCTGCACTGCCTTGACCAGTTGGCGCGCGATCTCCAGGCGCTGTGCCAGGCTCGTCTGCGGATGCAGCCGCAGCCACTCGCTGAGCGACTGCCCCTCGACATAAGCCATCAGATAGTAGAGATAGCGCCGCGGCCGCTCGGCCTCGACCACCTTGACCACGAACGGCGAGTTGATGCGCTCCACCACCCGCTGCTGCAGTCCGAAGTGCTCGAGATAGACGTTGCGTGGCGACAGCTCCGGGCTCGGCGCCTTCATCACCATCTCGCGCCCGCTGCGCGCATCGCGCACGTGATAGACCCGGGCGCGGGGGGTGCGCGAGAGCACCGCGACGATCTCCAGGCCGTCGAGGCGGTCCCCCGGGCTCACCTCCGGTGGCACCGGCAGATGGTGAAACAGCCGCGATGACTCCTCCGTCCCGACCTCCGGCAGGCGGTCGACCCGTACCAGCTGGAAGCAGAACTGGTTGGCGTTGTAGCCCCGCTCGCTGGCGCGCTGGTTGGCCGCCGCGGTCAGCCGCTCGCAGGCCGCATCGAGATCGCTGACGTCGGCACGGATCAGCTGCACGTACTCGGAGGGCACCAGGGTGCCACGCACCGCCTGGGTCATGAACAGGAACAGATCGCCCTGCTTGAGGGTAAAGGTCGAGTAGTCGATATCGACATGGCCATCCATGCCCAGCGCCCGCGAGGGGTAGCGATAACCGCCGAGATCGGTGACGTGGTCGCGGGTCAACTGCTCGAACTCGGCACCGCGGATGCGATACACCAAGGTATCGCCCATGTGGAAAAGATGCGCCTGACGCTGGTGGAAGATCATCGCCGACAGCGAGCAGATATAGCTGCCGCCCTCGATATAGCCGCTCTGGCTATAGCACCAGCTGTTGAGCGCCCGGAGTACCCGGGTCGCCGAGGTCTTGATGTCCCAGTGCTCCGGGGTGGAGTAGTAGTCGGCGAGAAAGCCGCGCACGCTGAGATCGCCGGCCTGCTTGGCGATCGAGTTGCGCCAAGTAGAGTCGCTGATCAGCGCGCAGCCGCCCTTGGCCTGCAGCGCCTCGCCCTGAGGGATCTGCACCGACATCGAACTGCGGTGGCGGTGCAGATCCGGCGCCACGAAGGCCTGACCGTAGGTCAGCGACAGCGAGCTATTCGACAACGATCTTCTCCCCACGGGTGGTCCGTACCGGCGGCGGCCGCTTCCCGACACGCAAGCGCCGGGGACGGATTGGTAATCGGCCTAGCCTATTCGTATAATCCGTGGGATTTTCGCCCGCTGGTGTTCAACCTGCAAACCGCAAGGACTCGATGATGAGTTTCGACAAGATTCCCGCCGGAAAGGATCTCCCCAACGACGTGTACGTGGCGATCGAGATTCCCGCCAACCACGCGCCGATCAAGTACGAAATCGACAAGGACATGGATGCCCTGGTGGTGGATCGCTTCATGGCCACGCCGATGTTCTACCCGGCCAACTACGGTTTCATTCCCCATACCCTGGCCGACGACGGCGACCCGCTCGACGCCCTGGTGGTCACGCCCTACCCGGTGCAGCCCGGCAGCGTGATTCGCGCGCGCCCGGTCGGCGTGCTCAACATGTCGGATGAAGCCGGTGAAGATGCCAAGCTGGTCTGCGTGCCGCACCAGAAACTCACCGCGCTCTACGACGACGTCCACGAAGTGACCGACCTGCCCGAGCTGCTGCGCCAGCAGATCGCCCACTTCTTCGAGAACTACAAGGATCTCGAGAAGGGCAAATGGGTCAAGATCGATTCCTGGGATGGTGCCGATGCCGCGCGCAAGGCGATCGAGAAGGCCGTCGCCGCTTACGCCAGCGAATAAGCCACGCCTCCCCGGGCGGCCGCGATCGCGGCCTGCCCAATCACAAGCGCCGCCCTCTTGGGGCGGCGCTTGTGGTTTTTATGGCGAGTATCCGGCAACGCCGCGGCGATGCGCCCGCGCCACTTACAGCGCGCTGCGAATCTGCCCAATCAACTGCGTCGCCCGCACGGTGTAGTTGGCCATCATCAGCGAGTGGTTGGCGAAGAAGCCGAAGCCCGAGCCGTTGAGGATCACCGGGCTCCATACCTGCGCCTGGGACGCCTTGAGCTCGGCGATCAGCTGGTCGAAGGCCTCGCCCTGCCCGGCCTGCTCGATCGCCTCGGCGTAGTCGATGCGCGCCGCCTGAACCAGTTGCAGCAGCGCCCAGGTGGTGCCGCGGGTCTTGAAGAAGACGTTGTCGATACGGAACCACGGGGTGCTCTCGACCGCCTGACCGCCCCCCGGCGAGCGTCCGACACTGGCTGCCAACGCCTGGGTCTGAGTCTCGAGCTGGCTCTGCACCTGGGCCAGCCAGGCCTTCAGGGCATCGGCGCCGAGCGTGCTGGGCGCCGGGGTCGAGGCCGCCGCGTCCTGGACAGGAGTGCCGGCACCACTGTTCTCGAGCGCAGAGAAGGCTTCCCCGAGATTGTTGCGCGCCGCGCGCAGCAGCGTCTCGGACTCGGGCCAGCGCCAGCTGTCGAGATCGCCGGCGAGCGCTTCGTCAGCGGCCTTCAGCGGCGCCTGCCCCACCTCCAGCGCGCTGCCGAGCGAGGCGACCGAATCCTGCACCTGCTGAGTCACACCGGCCTCCCAGTTGGGCATGTTATCGAGCCACAGCCCCGGTGGCATGACGTCATTGCGCAGATAGCCGCCGGGCTTGTCGAGCAGGGTGTCGAGCAGTTCGATATTGGTCGCCAGCAGCGCCTCGCCGGGCTTGATCGCCACCTGCGACTGGCGCTCGCCAGCGCTCTGTGGCACCCCACGCTGCAGCGCCACCGCCTGACGCGGGTCGACCGGCGACGGCGTCCAGCTCCACCAGATGCCCAGCACAATGCAAATCAGCAGATAGATCGCCACCAGCGCCACCAGCGGCTTCCAGATCCAGCCGTACTGCGGGGTTTCGAGGACCTCGGTGCGCGATAACGGCGCCTTCTTGCGAAACAGAGCCATGGACGATCCTTGTCTTGACGGGGTTGAGGGCGTCGAGAGACGTTCATTGGGAGATATTCGTCACTTATCCTATCATGCTCCCGGCGGCGCGCAGCCCGCCTTTCGCTGCATACCGAACCGATCCGTCGTCCCCCTGTCCAGGCGTCGGTCATGGCACTTTTGCCGCCCTGCGCGCTCCAACGGCTGCGGCCTGCATTCCAGCCTGCAACCCCACGACGGCGCTGCGCTCCGTCAAACCGATCAGGATTCCGTGTCACGCATGTCGTTCTCTTCGCGCTGCTTGCTCATCCTCGCGCTGTGCCTGCTGACATCACTGGCGCAGGCGCAGAGCCCGTTCTCTTCACCCCGCGATACCTCGCCCTTCGCCAGCGCCGAAACAGCCGACTTCCTACCGGTGACAGAGGCCTTCCACGCCTACGCCTGGCGTGACGCCGAGCGCGTCTACGTCGGCCTGCGCGCCCTCCCCGGCCACTATCTCTATCGCCAGCGCTTCGCCCTGGCGGATGCCAACGGCGAGGCGCTGTCGCCGCTGACGATACCGCCGGGAACCTTCAAGCAGGACCCCTATCTGGGGCCGGTGCATATCTTCCGCGACACCGTGATGTTGAGCGCGCCCCTGCCCAAGACTGCCGATCGGGCAAGCAATACGCCGCTGACCCTGACGCTGAGTTTCCAAGGCTGCGCCGATGCCGGCCTCTGCTATCCGCCGGCGCACTGGCGCCTCACAGCCCGCGCCGGGGGCGCCCCAGCGGCGTTCACCGATGCCAGCGACGATGCCCAGGCGTCGCCCCTGGCCTCCGACGGCAATCACCGCGCCGACGCCAACCCGCGATTCGAGTCACCCTCCCAGGCCGATTCGTCACCGCTATCCGATCCGCTACCCCAGGCCGATCCTCTACCCCAAGCCGATCCTCTACCCCAGGCCGATCAGCTACCCGCTCAGACGCTGAGCAGTGACAGCGCCCCGTTGGGCCAGTCTGCCGAGAACGCCGCAGCGCCCCGCCCCGATGCGTCCCCTGGCACGGACCCTGAAGCGCGTGCCGGCAGCGCGGTACCGCTCAGCGCCGATGGGCGGTTCCAGGCGCTGCTCGGCCAGGGTCTGGGGCTGGGTACCCTGGCGCTGTTCTTTCTCGCCGGCGTGGGTCTGACCTTCACCCCCTGCGTGCTGCCGATGCTGCCCATCCTGACCGCCATCATCGTCGGCCAGAACGCCTCGCGGCGGCGCGCCCTGGGGCTCTCGCTCAGCTATGTCGCGGGCATGGCCGCTACCTTCACTCTGCTCGGCACCCTGATGGGGCTGTTCGGCGCCTCGCTCAACCTGCAGGCGCGGCTGCAGTCGGCCTGGGTGCTGATCCCGCTGGCACTGCTCTTCGCGGCCTTTGCCGCCGCGCTGTTCGGCGCCTTCGAGCTGCGTCTGCCGAATCGCTTGCGCCAGCGTGCGGATGCCTGGCAGCAGCGCCTGCAAAGCAGCGGCCCGCTGGGCCTGGCCGCCACCGGTGCGCTGTCGGTGCTGGTGGTTTCGCCCTGCGTCTCGGCCCCGCTGGCCGGCGCGCTGGTGTTCATCTCCACCACCGGCGATAGCCTCGGCGGTGCCCTGGCCCTGTTCGCGCTGGGGCTGGGCATGGGCCTGCCGCTGGTGGTCGCTGGCACCTTCGGCGCCCAACTGCTGCCGCGGGCCGGCGCCTGGATGAACGGGGTCAAGGCACTCTTCGGGGTGCTGCTGCTGGGGCTGGCCATCTGGTTACTGGCGCGGCTGCTGCCCGGGCCGCTGACCCTGCTGCTGTGGGCGCTGCTGGCGCTCGTCTGCGCGCTGGCCCTGGGCGCGCTCGATCTGCGCACGCCGCCTGGCTGGCCGCGGCTGCGTCAGGCGCTGGGCTGGCTGCTGCTGGTGTGGGGCGTGGCGCTGGCGTGGGGCGCCGCCCAGGGCGGCAGCGACCCGCTGCGCCCGCTCGCGCCCGGCGCCGGGAGCCCCACCCTGGGCAGCCCCACGGTGCCAAAGTTCACTACTGTCACCAATCACGCCAGCTACAGGCGGCACTGGACGTGGCGCAGCGCGACGGCCCGCCCAGTGATGCTCGATGTCAGCGCCGACTGGTGCATCGCCTGTCAGGTGATGGAGCACGAAGATTCCCCCGCCCGCGGTGGCCCAGCGCTGGCCGGGTTCACGCTGATCCGCGCCGATGTCAGCGCCGATAGTGCGGCGAGCCGAGCCTTGCTCTCGCACTACGGGCTCTTCGGCCCACCGGCTGCTGCTGTTTTCGATGGCGGTGGCGGAAAGACGCACCGCGCGCATCCAGGGCGAGGTCGGCGCCACGGCGCTGGCCGCCCACCTCGACGCGCTCATGTCATCCCGCGCGGAAGAATGATCAACCCGACAGGATCGGGGGTTATCAGACCCCGCCTGATGAGGCTAACGTGCGCGAACGAGCCCGTGGCCGGGCGGTTAGCGAACGTCGTTCGCGTCTCAGGCTAGACACTCTGGCTTTTTCGGCAAACTCTGCGGCAGCGCGTAAATGAGTCTCTCGTGCTGCCATTGCATGAAAGTGACGTCATCTCAGCGAAGTACGACAGGGTTAACAGCGCAAGGACAGGCATGGCTAGACTACTGGTTCTCAACGGCCCCAATCTCAACCTGCTGGGTACCCGCGAGCCGAGGTCTACGGGACCACGACCCTCGACGATATCCGCGTGACGCTGACCCAGCGCGGCTGTCCGCCGGGCACCAGCTCGAGTGGCTACAGTCCAATGCCGAGCATGAGCTGGTCGAGCGTGTTCACCGCGCCCGCGAGGAGCGGATCGATTTCATCCTGCTCAACCCGGCTGCCTTCACGCATACCAGCGTGGCGCTGCGCGACGCCCTCACCGGTGTCGCCATTCCGTTCATCGAGCTGCACCTGTCGAACGTGCACGCGCGCGAGCCGTTCCGCGCCCACTCCTACTTCACCGACGTGGCGCGCGGCGTCATTGCCGGTTTCGGCGCCGACAGCTACAGCCTGGCGCTGGACGCGGCCCTGGCTCAACTGGCGCGCGACTGAACGCCCCGGCGGCGCGGAAACAGCCTTTTCACGGTGGCCTCGTGCTGGCCACCACAGACATTCATCAAGACTTCTTCCACCCTTACGGAGCCGAGACATCACCATGGATATCCGCAAAGTCAAGAAACTCATCGAACTGCTCGAAGAGTCCAACATCAGCGAAATCGAGATTCAGGAAGGCGAAGAATCGGTACGCATCAGCCGCCATCCCCACGGTTTCGGTGCTGCCCAGCAGCCGATGATGATGCCCCAGTCGATGCACTACGCCCCGCAGCATACCGCCGAGCCGAGCGCACCCGCCGCCGATCCGGCCGAGCCGGCGCCGGTCCAGCCGCTGGGCCACGCGGTCACCTCGCCGATGGTCGGTACCTTCTACCGTTCGCCGGCTCCGGGTGCCAAGGCGTTCGTCGAAGTCGGGCAGAGCATCAAGAAAGGCGATACCGTGTGCATCGTCGAAGCGATGAAAATGATGAACCAGATCGAAGCCGACAAAGACGGCGTGGTCGAGGCAATCCTGGTCGAGGATGGCGAGCCGGTCGAATTCGACCAGCCGATGATCATCATCAACTAAGGCGACACGGGCGAAACCATCATGTTGGACAAGGTACTCATCGCCAACCGAGGCGAGATTGCGCTGCGCGTCCTGCGCGCGTGCAAGGAGCTGGGGATCAAGACCGTGGCGGTCCACTCCAAGGCCGACCGCGACCTGATGCACGTACGGCTGGCGGACGAAGCGGTCTGTATCGGCCCGGCATCGTCCGCGCAGTCCTATCTCAATATCCCGGCACTGATCAGTGCCGCCGAAGTCACCGACTCGACGGCGATCCACCCCGGTTACGGCTTCCTCTCCGAGAACGCCAACTTTGCCGAGCAGGTCGAGCGCTCGGGCTTCGTATTCGTCGGTCCGCGCGCCGAGACCATTCGCCTGATGGGCGACAAGGTCAGCGCGATCAACGCCATGAAGGAGGCCGGCGTGCCCACGGTGCCCGGCTCCGACGGCCCGCTGCCGGAGGATGGCGAGGAGATCCGCCGGATCGCCGCGCGCATCGGCTATCCGGTGATCATCAAGGCCGCGGCCGGCGGCGGTGGCCGCGGCATGCGCGTGGTGCGCAACGACGGCGAAGTGGCCAAGGCGGTGAGCGTGACCCGCGCCGAGGCAGCTGCAGCATTCGGCGACGGCACCGTCTACATGGAGAAATTCCTGGAGAACCCACGCCACGTGGAAGTCCAGGTGATCGCCGACGGCCAGGGCAACGCCATCCACCTCTATGATCGCGACTGCTCGCTGCAGCGGCGCCACCAGAAGGTGCTGGAGGAGGCCCCCGCGCCGCACCTCGACCCGGAGGCACGCGCCCAGGTGCTCAAGGCGTGTACCGACGCCTGTATCGAGATCAACTACCGCGGCGCCGGCACCTTCGAGTTCCTCTACGAGAACGGCCAGTTCTTCTTCATCGAGATGAACACGCGCGTCCAGGTCGAGCATCCGGTCACCGAGATGGTCACCGGTGTGGATATCGTCAAGGAGCAGCTGCGCATCGCCAGCGGCCTGCCGCTGTCGATTCGCCAGGAGGATGTCCAGCTCAACGGTCACGCCTTCGAGTGCCGCATCAACGCCGAGGATTCGCGCACCTTCATGCCCTCGCCCGGCAAGATCGACCTCTACCACCCGCCGGGTGGCCTGGGCGTGCGCATGGATTCGCACATCTATACCGGCTACACCGTGCCGCCCCACTACGACTCGTTGATCGGCAAGCTGATCACCTGGGGCGCGGATCGCGAGATCGCCCTGGTGCGCATGCGCAATGCGCTCGACGAGCTGCTGGTGGAAGGGATCAAGACCAATACCGACCTGCAGAAGGATCTGGTGCGTGACAGCGCCTTCCAGAAAGGCGGGGTCAACATCCACTACCTCGAGAAGAAGCTCGGCCTGAGCTGATTCGCGGCGCGTCACGACGGGGCGGTCATGCTCTGGGGATCTGTCTAAAGCCCCTCGGTATGACCGCCCCGTCTGCGTTCGCCCCCCACCGACGAGACCAAGGAGCGCCGCCATGGCGTGGCTACAACTCAAGGCGCATATCGCCCCCGAACAGGCCGAGTGGCTCGAGGAGCTGCTGCTGGCCGAGGGCGCCAGCGCGATCACCCTGCAGGATGCCCCGACGACCCGGTCTTCGAGCCCGACCGCGGCACCACGCCGCTGTGGCAGGAGACGGTCCTGACCGGCCTCTACGACGATCTTGAGGGGGTAGAGGCGATGATCGAGCGGGTCCAGCGGGCCTGGGCCGAACAGGCGCCGGAAGACCCCGCGCCGCAGATCGAGTACGAACTGCTCGCCGACCGTGACTGGGAGCGCGAGTGGATGGACGGCTTCGAGCAGCTGCGCATGGGTGAGCGGTTGTGGATCGTGCCCAGCTGGCACGCGGCCCCCGACCCCCAGGCGGTCAATCTGCTGCTCGACCCGGGCCTCGCCTTCGGCACCGGCACGCATCCCACCACCGCACTCTGCCTCGGCTGGCTCGACCCAGCCCCGCGACGCCGTGCAGGTGCTCGATTACGGCTGCGGCTCGGGTTTCTCGCCATCGCCGCCCTCAAGCTGGGTGCGGATACCGCGGTCGGCCGTGGATATCGACCCCCAGGCGCTGCAGGCCAGCCGCGACAACGCCGAGCGCAATCAGCTCGATGACAGCCGGCTGCTGCTGGAGTATCCGGAGCGTCTCGGCCAGGGCCGCTTCGAGGTGGTCGTGGCCAATATCCTCGCCGGCCCGCTGATCGAGCTCGCCGCCGAGATCGCTGACCGCGTCGCGCCCGGCGGGCGCCTGGCGCTCTCCGGCATCCTTGCCGCCCAGGCAGACAGCGTGCTCGACGCCTATCGCGACCAAGGCCTGCGCATGGCGCCGCCGCAGGAGAAAGAGGGCTGGGTGCTGCTGAGCGGCGAGCGCCCCGCCGCCTGAGTCGCGGCGGCGGAGCCCAGGCCCCGCCGCCGACGCCCTTTTGCCGCGTTCGTGCGACCAAACAGCGCTTCAACAAAGCCGGAGCGCCCGGTATCATAGCCTCCCGTTTTCCCCGAGCCTCTGTAACCATGCGTGAAGCCGTGTCCGCGCAGCCCGAGCGTGCGTTGCCCCGCATCGGCCGCCACACACTGCCCAACCGGGTCATTCTGGCGCCCATGGCCGGCGTCACGGATCGCCCCTTCCGCCAGCTCTGTCGCGAGCTCGGCGCAGGTCTGGTGGTGTCGGAGATGGTGACCTCGGACAGTCGGCTCGGCACACCCGCAAGTCGCGTCAACGCCTGATCCACCGTGGCGAACCCGGCCCGCGTTCGGTCCAGATCGCCGGCGGCGATCCGCAGATGCTGGCCGAAGCCGCGCGCATGAACGCCGGCCGGGGCCGAGATCATCGATATTCAACATGGGCTGCCCGGCGAGAAGGTGTGCAACAAGGCAGCGGTTCGGCCCTACTGCGCGACGAGCGCCTGGTCGACGACATTCTCACGGCGGTGGTCGCTGCGGTCGAGATTCCGGTGACCCTCAAGATCCGCACCGGTGGTGCGAGCAGACAGCAATGCACTACGCGTGGCGCGCCTGGCGGAGAACGCGGCATCGCCGCCCTGGCGTCCACGGGCGGACCCGCGAGCAGCGCTACAGCGGTAGCGCCGAGTACGACACCATCGCCGCGATCAAGCAGCAGGTATCGATCCCGGTGTTCGCCAACGGCGATATCACAACCGCAGCGCGCCGCCGAGGTACTTGCCTATACCGGTGCCGATGCGGTGATGATCGGCCGTGGCGCCCAGGGCAACCCGTGGCTGTTTCGCGAGATCGAGCACTACCTGCGTACCGGCAGCGAGCACGCGCCCCCAGCCTCGCGGAGATAGAGGCCACCATGCGCCGGCACTGATCGCGCTGCACGCCCACTACGGCGACTACCTCGGGGTGCGCGTGGCGCGCAAGCATATCGGCTGGTACCTCGCGAGCCGCGATCCACGGCGCGAGCATCGCGCGCGTTTCAACCGGCTCGAGCAGAGCGCGGAGCAGTTCGCTTTTCTTCATGAACTCTTTCGTGGCGACACCGCGATCGACAACGGAATTCACGCAGCATGAACAGTCGGCAGCCTCTGGACCTCGACGGCAATTCGCCGCTGGAGGTCGAATCTCTTCATATGGCCGAGCAGAGCTCTCAAGTCACCCTGCGTGAGTGCGTCGAGCAGGTGATGGAGCGCTACTTCACCCATCTCGAGGGTGATGAAACGTGTGAAACGGTGTCGCATCTCTACACCATGGTGCTGGCCGAGGTGGAGGCGCCGCTGCTCGACGTCGTGATGCGCCATGTCGAAGGCAACCAGACCCGCGCCGCTGAGCTTCTGGGCCTCAATCGAGGCACCCTGCGCAAGAAGCTCAAGCAGTACGACCTGATCTGATTCTCCCCCTCGCCTCGCCCATGCGGGGCACCACCGAACGCCCGCCGCTCGGACTTTCAAGCCCTCCAGCGCGCGTTCGACCGACCGACAAGAGTGGATTGGCATGTCTCAAAACTCCGCATCCTCCTCCCGCCCCGTCAGCCGCGCCCTGCTCAGCGTCTCCGACAAGACCGGTATCGTCGACTTCGCTCGTGAGCTCGTCGGCCGCGGCGTCGAGCTGCTCTCCACCGGCGGCACCTACCGCCTGCTCCAGGAGAACGATGTCGCGGTGACCGAAGTCTCCGCACACACCGGTTTCCCCGAGATCATGGACGGTCGCGTCAAGACGCTGCATCCCAAGATCCACGGCGGCATCCTCGGCCGCCGCGGCGAGGACGATGCGGTGATGGCCGAGCACGACATCGCGCCGATCGATCTGGTGGTGGTCAATCTCTACCCGTTCGAGCGCACCGTCGCCAACCCCGACTGCAGCCTCGCCGACGCGGTCGAGAACATCGACATCGGCGGCCCGACCATGGTCCGCGCCTGCGCCAAGAACCATGCCCACCACCATCGTGGTGGATGCCGACGACTACTCCCGGGTGCTCAAGGACATGGCCAGTCATGACGGGGCAGTAAGCCAGGCGACCCGCTTCGATCTGGCGATCAAGGCATTCGAGCATACCGCCGCCTACGACGCCGCCATCGCCAACTACTTCGGCCAGCGGGTGGGCAGCGGCGAGCCCGACTTCCCGCGCACGCTGTCACTGCAGTTCAGCAAGAAGCAGGGCATGCGCTACGGCGAGGAACCCGCACCAGAAGGCGGCTTTCTATGTTGAACGGGGCCAGGTCGAGCCGGAGGCCAGTATCGCCACGCCAACCAGCTCCCAGGGCAAGGCGCTGTCGTTCAACAACGTCGCCGACACCGACGCTGCGCTGGAGTGCGTGAAATCGTTCACCAAGCCCGCCTGCGTGATCGTCAAGCACGCCAACCCATGCGGCGTGGCGGTGGTGCCCGAAGCCGAGGGCGGCATCCTCAAAGCCTACGAATTGGCCTTCGCCACCGACAGCGAGTCGCCTTCGGCGGCCATCATCGCCTTCAACCGCGAGCTGGACGGCGAGACCGCCGCGGCGATCGTCGCGCACCAGTTCGTCGAGGTGATCATCGCCCCGACGATCTCCGCCGCGGCGCGTGACGCGGTCGCCAGCAAGGCCAACGTGCGCCTGCTGGAGTGCGGCGAGCTGCCGGCACACAGCGGCGAGGGCTGGGATTACAAGCGCGTCAACGGCGGTCTGCTGGTGCAGAGCCGGGACACCGGCATGATCACCGCCAACGAACTCAAGGTGGTGACCCGCCGCGCGCCCAGCGAGCGCGAACTGCATGATCTGGTGTTCGCCTGGAAGGTGGCCAAGTTCGTCAAGTCCAACGCCATCGTCTACGCCCGCGACCGTCAGACCGTGGGGGTCGGCGCCGGCCAGATGAGCCGCATCAACTCGGCCCGCATCGCCGGCATCAAGGCCGAGCACGCCGGGCTCCAGGTGGCCGGCTCGGTGATGGCCTCTGACGCCTTCTTCCCCTTCCGTGACGGCCTCGACAACGCCGCCGCCGCCGGCATCACCGCGGTCATCCAGCCCGGCGGTTCGATGCGTGACGACGAAGTGATCGCCGCTGCCAACGAAGCCGACATCGCGATGGTGTTCACGGGAATGCGCCACTTCCGCCACTGAGCGCCGCCGCGCTCCCAGGTAGCGCAAAAAAAAGCCCACGACAGCGTCTGTCGTGGGCTTTTTTGATGCGGGGCGGCAGGAGGAACTCAGCCGCCCCAGAGCCTCAAGCCTGGCCCAGGTCGATGCACAGATACTTGACCTCGAGATACTCGTCGAGGCCGTACTTGGAGCCCTCGCGCCCCAGCCCGGACGCCTTGACGCCACCGAAGGGCGCGCTGGCGTTGGAGATCAGCCCGGTGTTGATGCCCACCATGCCGTACTCGAGCGCTTCCGCCACCCGCCAGACGCGCCCCAGATCCCGCGAGTAGAAGTACGAGGCCAGACCGAACTGGGTGTCGTTGGCCAGCCGCACGGCCTCCTCCTCGGTCTCGAACGGGAACACCGCCGCCAGCGGGCCGAATGTCTCCTCGCTCGCCACCTTCATCTCCGGGGTGGCGTGACTGATCAGGGTGGGCGAGAAGAAGCGCCCGCCAAGCGAGTGCTCGTGGCCGCCGAGCAGCAGCTGGGCCCCCTTGTCGGTGGCATCCTTGACGTGCTCGCTCACCTTGGCCACCGCATCCTCATCGATCAGTGGCCCGATATTGACGCCATCCTGGAAACCGTCGCCGACCTTCAGCTCGCTATTCATCGCCGCCGCGAGCTTCTCGCTGAAGGCGTTGATCACGCTCGACTGGACCAGGAAGCGGTGGTGCAGACGCAGGTCTGCCCGGCATTGCGGAACTTGGAGGCGATGGCGCCTTCGACCGCGGCGTCCAGGTCAGCATCCTCGAACACCAGGAAGGGGGCGTTACCGCCGAGCTCCAGCGAAATCTTCTGGATATGCTGGGCGGCACCCGCCATCAGCGAACTGCCGACCTCGGTGGAGCCGGTGAAGGTGACCTTGCGCACCACCGGGGACTCGGTCATCGCCTTGGCGATCTCGCTGGCCTTGCCCGGTACCACGTTGAAGACACCCCGCGGCACCCCTGCCTGCTCGGCCAGCGCTGCCAGCGCGGTGGCGGAGAACGGCGTCTGACTGGCCGGCTTGATCACGATGGTGCAGCCGGCGGCGAGCGCCGCTGCGGCCTTGCGCGTGATCATCGAGGAGGGAAAGTTCCACGGCGTGATCGCGCCGACCACCCCCACCGGCTGTTTGGTCACCACGATGCGCTGCTGGCTGCTGGCCGCCGGGATGGTGTCACCGTAGATACGCCGCGCCTCCTCGGCGAACCAGCGCATGAAACTCGCGGCGTAGACGATCTCCCCCGCCGCCTCCTTGACCGGCTTGCCCTGCTCGGCGGTCATGATCGCGGCCAGCTCATCCTTGTGCTCGAGCATCAGCTCGTACCACTTCATCAGGATGTCGGCGCGCTCCAGCGCGGTATGGTTGCGCCAGCCCGGCAGGGCTGCCTCGGCGGCCTCGATCGCGCGCTCGGTCTCGGCGCGGCCGAGCCGTGGCATACCCCCAGAATCTCGCCATTGGCGGGGTTGTCGACGTCGATCTGTTCACCGCTGTCGGCAGCCACCCAGTGGCCGTCGATATAGGCATAGGGCCTGAACAGCGCGCTCTCTTTGATGGATTGCATGAGTCCTCCTTCCTTGATGTGCCCTGCCGCCGACCACGAAGAAACCGCGCGGCCGGCGGTGATTGCTGGCGCGCCGCCAGGACTCGGGCGACGCGTCTGAAACGGGCGAGGTGTCGGAAGAAAGGATGGCGCTTTCGCTGCGTTGGCGCCAGTGACAATCGGTATGACAGCGGCCGGGGCGCCAAACCGTCGCAGCCGGTTACACCACGCCCTGGGACCAGAGCGTCACGCCGACCGCGATCACCAGGGCCAGCGCCGCCACCGCCTGGCCGTTGAAGCGCTGCGGCGCGCGATGCACGTGGCGCAGCCCCAGCCAGGCGAGCACCAGCGCGACCACCTCGACCACCGGTGCATAGCGTCCGGCACCGACGCCGGCACACGCCACCACGAAAGCCGCCAGCGCCCAGTGCGAGAGCTGCTTGCACTGCACCTTGCCGCTGGCATCACGGGTGCTGCGCGCGGGCTTTTGCGCTTCGGGCCGATTGAACACGCGCACCGCGCGCTCCTCGGCGACATCGAAGCGCACCGCCTGGCCCGCCGCCGGCAGGCCACGTCCGCGCCACTGACCGAACTCAAAAGTGTAGCGCTGGCCATCCGCGGCCACGATCTCGCCGCGCTGGGTGTCGTCATCGAAGCTGTCGAGCCGGCCATCCATTGTCGCGCTCCCGTGTCAGCGACCGTTGACCAGCATCAGGAACTCCTGACGCGTGGTCTGATTCTTGCGGAAGCTGCCGAGCATCACCGAGGTCTTCATGCACGAGTTCTGCTTCTCGACGCCGCGCATCATCATGCACATGTGCTGGGCCTCGACCACCACGCCGACGCCGCGCGCGCCGGTCACCTGCATCACCGCTTCGGCGATCTCGCGGGTGAGGTTCTCCTGAATCTGCAGCCGCCGAGCATACATGTCGACGATGCGCGCGAACTTGGACAGCCCCAGCACCCGGCCCTGGGGCAGGTAGGCGATATGGCACTTGCCGATGAACGGCAGCACATGGTGCTCGCACATCGAGTACATCTCGATGTCCTTGACCAGCACCATTTCGTCGGTGTCGGAAGCGAACACGGCGCCGTTGACCAGTTCTTCCAGAGACTGATGGTAACCCTGGGTCAGAAATTGCATCGCTTTGGCGGCCCGCTGCGGCGTATTGCGCAGCCCCTCGCGCTGGGGGTCCTCCCCCAGGTGTTCGAGAATGCCGCGAAAATGGCCTGCCAATTGCTCTGTCATGATGCTGCCTTGATCCTGTCGCTTGCGGGCGCTGACGCCGACTATCGGGCACCGGCGCCACGCTGATGGGAAGAGGAAAACGCAGGCCACGAAAGCCGGCGCATGATGAAAAGGGATTCTAGCGAAACTCGCCCCCGCGCTCTATCGCCGGCACGCACCGGTCGTGCCCGCGCCCGCCGCCCTCAGGCCAGCCAGCGCGGCGAGTCCAACGCCACTCGCTGCTGCTCCAGGGTGCGGATGTGCTGATCCCAGTAACCGCTGTCGGCCACGTAGGGGAAAGCGCGCGGGAACGCCGGGTCCTGCAGCGCGGTTGGCCAGCCAGGCGCTATGGCGCACCAGGCGCAGCGTGCGTAGTGCCTCGATCCACTCGAGCTGGCGTCGATCGAATCGAAGTCGAGCGACTCCTCGTAGCCCTCGATCACCTCGGAGAGCTGCATCTGCCACTCCTCCGGCGACTGCGCGGTGAGCAGCATCCACAGATCCTGCACCGCCGGCGCCATGGCACAGTCATCGAAGTCGACCAGGGCGAAATGGTCGTCGCGGCGAGCATGTTGCCCAGATGGCAGTCGCCGTGAACGCGCTGCAGCGCCTGCTGCGGCCAGGCTGCTCGGCGAGCAGCCCCAACAGAGCATCGGTCACGCGGATATAGGCACTCTGCTGCCGCGCGCTCATCCAGGGTGCGGCGAGCACGCTCTCACGGCTCTCCTCGACTAGCCGTAACGGCTCGAACACCGGCCGATGCTGGAAAGCGCGACCGGCCGACGGCATGCACCTGCCCGATCAGCTGGCCCAGGGCAAAGAGATGGGCGGGATTGTCGAGCTCCGGCGCCTGCCCCGGCACATGGGCGAACAGCGCAAAGCGGAAGCCCTCCGCCTCGAACAGCGTCTCCCCCTGGGCGTTCTGCCACGGCGCCCCGATCGCGACCTCGGCGGCGGCGAGCTCGCCCAGAAAGGCGTGCTCTTCGAGAATCTGCGCTGTGCTCAAACGCTCGGGGGGGGTAGAACTTGGCGACCCAGCGCTGGCGCTCGTCGTCACTCAAGGCATAACCCGGTTCTCGTAGCTGTTGAGCGCGAACGGCTCCCCCGGCAACCAGAAGCCCTGGGACTCGACCGCCTCGACCACACGCTGGGGGGTCAGGGTCTCGAACGGATGCGGCGATGCGGCACTCATGGCTTACCTCGACAGACGAAGGCTATGGCGGCGCATGCTATCAGATTCGGTCCGGCGGCGTACGTGCCAGCGCCACCACCCCGATGTGGCGCGCACCGGCGCGGCGACAGGCCAGGGCCAGCGACTCCAGGGTGGCCCCGGTGGTCATGACGTCATCCAGCAGCAGCACCGACTCGGGCAGCGGCCCTTCGAGCCCGAAGGCGTCCCTGACGTTGTGCCGGCGCGCGGCGCGGTCTAGTCCCCGTTGGCTCGGCGCGTCGCGCTGGCGTAGCGCCACCAGCCGCGGCAACTGCCAGCGCGCAGCGAGCGAGCCGCCCAGCCAGCTGACCGGGTCGAACCCCCGTTCGCGGGTGCGTGTCCACGAGCCCGGAACGGCGATCAGTCGTTCACCGCACGGTGCGGTGGTGCCCATGGCATGGACCAGCAGCTCCATCAGTAGCCTGCCAGCCCGCGGATCGGCGGAAAACTTGAAGCGCTGCACCAGTCGTATCAGTTCTCCTTCGTAACGCAGCGGCACCCAAGCCGCATCGAATGCCGGCGGGCGCCGCAGACAGCGCCCGCAGACGTCTCCCCCGCCCCGCGTCGCCATGGGCTCAGCGCAGCGACGGCAGGCCACGACATTCCAGGGCAGGTCGCCATCGCAGTCGGGACACCAGGGGAGATCACCAGTGAGGCGGGCATAGCAGAACGCGCAGTAGCCGGGCAACGCCCGGCGTAGCCAGCGCTCGAGCCGCCAGCGCAAATTGCCGGCAGCGATCACCCGGCGCAGCGCGTAACGTCTGATCATGCGCCTCTTCCCTCCTCTTCTGACGCCCGCTTCCCACCCGCTCTGGTAACGCTCAGCACTCGGCATGCCGGCGCACCCTCTCCCGAGAGATCGGCGGGCGGCACGGCGGCTTGAACGCCATCACGCCGCGCCCACTGACCTTGGCTACACTGAGGTCGATCCGCCGACATCCCGGCGAGCGGAGCCATTCGCGGTCCTGGCCGCCCTCTCTACGGCCCGGCTCTCAACTGATTCGAGGAGGCTTTTCGCGATGCCACTGGCCAGACAGGAAGCCGTACAGCTACTGGAATCAGGATTGAAACCGTATCGCGTGCGCGCCTCTTTTCAAGGAGGCGTCACCCCACTTCAGTGTCAGAGTGAGTCATGATCGCGGCGCCTTCGTGCGCACCATTCCCATCGGTATCTGCAGCAATCGTCGCGCGCTGATTCGCCGCATCGACCTGCTGCGCTCCGAAGCAGAGAATCGTTTCGGTGTTCCCTGTGAGAGATGGCAACTAGGTGATGAAGTCAAGGCAGAAAAGCGCATTCATCTATCGCGGTGACCTCACTGGCAACAAGGAGTGCTCGAACGGTTTCGCCTTCATCCTGGCCTCAGCCAGGGTGAAAACCTCCACGCCCCAGCAGCCGATCAGGCGCCTATCGACCGGCCGCATCGTCTTTCCCCGCCCATTGTGCCTTCATACGTCCTCGCTCTCTCCCGCCGCCGCCCCTCTTAATTGATGTCTGGCCGACATCAGCCCTTTTCGAGACATGAACTTACCTGATGCCTTGAAGCACTCTTCAACCTGACTGAAGAGCAAAGCGTACGTTTTCGCAAACGATATTATCGCCATGATACAAAGCTCACACGCCAAAACATAAAGAAAGTCTAATATTAAAAATATGAAAATACCGCACCCCCAACCCAAGCCCTATGTGCTCTCACAAAAATATTTACACCAACACAACAAAAAACCCAAACACGCTTTCACAAAGGCTTTTTCGATAGACATGCCATTAAAAATCTGATGGCAACGACGGGAAATGTCGACATGACCACCAGCTCATTCAGCGTAATAAACTACAAAACATTAGTATTATCTTGTGAAAATATCAGCTTTGATAAGCAAAGAAAAATTCATCGATAATCATCACGCCGCAAAGGAAGGTCACGCCGATTGCATGCCCATCAGAGAGCGACAACGGCGGGATCGCTGCGGCTCATCGATGCCATATCACCGTCCATCATTCCTGGGGGCTATACGAACAACATGTCACTCTACGAGCGTTTTCAGAGCCGAATGTCGGCCGTCGACAAGCTTGTGAACATGTACAGAGAGCTGTGCAGCGCGCGCGGCATTCTGCCTCGCGGACGGCTGGACGAGGCGCACAGCGACCTGCTCTGGCTGCCGCGCTCGGCGGTTGCCTTCTCGCTGGCGGCCATGGACGCCTACGTCGACGAAGTCGTCACCGACAAGCTGGGGGATTATCGCGCCTGCATTTCGCTCTACGTACCGATGAAGAACGTGCTCGAGCAGTCGGACGGAACGCCATGCTCGAGCCTGTGCATGCACCGCAGCCCAACCAACAAAGAGCGTCATGGCGCGCGAATCTGGGTCGACCCATCCCAGCCCAGCGGTCGCACGTCGCTCTCGTTCAAGTCACCGGAAGAGTTGATCGCCGCTTATCGTCTGCTGGGGCATGCCGATATCATCGAGTCGATTGCCGCTATCTGGCCGGGGCCCGCCTGCACCCCGACCGATATCAAGCAGAAATTGAACGTGCTGATCCAGAGACGCAACCAGATCACCTACGAGGGCGACTGCGATCCTGACGGGCATATACGCCAGATCCATCCGCACTACGCGACCCGCTGCAAGTCGTTCATCGAGAAAGTGGTGATACGCCTGCATCGCGTCGCCTACGAGCCTTAGCTGAAGGCGCCTAGGAGGAGGTTCGGGTCGCGCACTGGCCGCTTCCCGGGCCATGAGGGACGACCGAGCGATGCAGGGTCCGCGAAACGATCAACAGAACGGGGAGTGCGCGCCAAACTGGGCCACGCCGGACAATCAAAGGGAAGGGGAGAGCTGGGGAGGTTCATCAAAAGCCTTAAGGCTTCTTGAATCAAGCTGGTGCGGATGGGGAGACTCGAACTCCCACGCCTTGCGGCACTAGAACCTAAATCTAGCGTGTCTACCAATTCCACCACATCCGCTGGATGAAGAGCGCGCTCATTTTACGGACGAGCGCCTCAAAGTCAATTCAATGCCTGGCACCCTGCCCGCTCGCAGCATGAGCGCCCAACTGTCGGCGCAGCTCGGACAGACACAAAAATAGAGGGTCCGCGTACGAACCCCCTAGTCGTGACGGCTTCCTGCCGTAGGCCATGGCTTCCTGCCAAACCTCCCTGTGCCGGCCGCCTCCTGCGACCTCGCTTCCTGACGTCTCCCTGACGACACGCACACTGTGGACCCCTTGGAGATCAGATAATTTGATACAGGTGAAGAATCGGCAAGGTAATTGTATCTTTATGTATCTTGGCGCTCATGGCAGACAGCCGTCACGCCACAAAAAAGCGCCCCCGCGGGGCGCTTTTTGAGAGAGGTCATTCGCCTGTCACTGGGACTTCTGGGCGGCCGCCGCGGCGTCGCTCTGACCTTGGGCATTGATCGAGTCAAGATCCTCGGCATCCTTGATATCGGTCTTGCCATCGGTCTCTTCCTGCATGGCGTCGATGGAATCATCGGTCGCCGCGCTGTGACCGCTTTCATCCATGCCCTGATGCTTGCTCTCGCCACTCATCATGTCCTGCTGCGACTCGGTCACGCCGTCACCCTTCTTGAGCGGCTCCTGATTGGCCTGCTCAGCATCTTTCAGCGCGGCGCTGTCGGCGTAGACCATACCCGCGCCGCCGAGCAGCATGAGAGCGGTAGCGGTGACGACTGCAATACCTTTTTTCATGGCAAGTCCCTTGTCTCTTTGATTGACAGATACGCCGCGCACTCGGCGGATGGCGTTTCATCAGCATAGCGCAAATCGCGCTTTTTGCTTGCCTCGGGGCTCGGGATGTCGCCCCTTCGACATCCATGGCCGGTATCATCATCGACACGTCAACGCATCGACAGCCGCAAAAGGGATAAAGAGGTGCCGGACACACGAAAGGCGAGCCCGGGGGCCCGCCTTTGTCAGATCCGCCTGCGCCGGGGACTTCCTGTCCTGGAGAGAGTCATCCTGACCCCTGCCGGCGTGCGGTGCTGTGCAATCAAGCTACGAGGTCACTTTCCTGGTGACTTGTAGCCATACGATCTTCCGTGATCGCAGTCGAGATTCATCTGATGTCCCTAGACTTCATCCTTGAAGCCGATGAATCGACCAACGCGTGCAAAGTTATACAAAACCTTTCTCTAGGTCAAGCACGTGCCAGGCATGGATGATGCCCGATGCCGCTGGCAGGTGGGCTATAAAATGGGGAAAGGGAGACGATGGAAGGACATCGACTCCCCGAAAGCAGGATGCGCTCCAGCCCGTCTGCCGGGGCTGCGAGAGCAACGCCGATAGCGCCCAGAACGCGACTCGCTCTCGACTCTCAACGGTACCTGAGCCTATCGGCCCGTTCCCTGGCCATGCCGCTAACCAGCGCTTCGCGCAAGTCCCTTGGTCACGTCCCTGCGACAGCCTTCACGAAGAGAATCGAGCCGATGTTAGATCAATACATTACAAACAACAAAGGCTCGTACAAAATATTCCGCCATCTGCCCCGTACTGGCGGGCTCGCCACCGACGACGATCCCATAGCCCCAAACAAAATGGCATATAAAATTTTTCTCTTATTCCGACAAAAAATTTTGCGCTATCCTACATCCATTCACGACCGCGCGGTCCGTCCCCCGCGCTGACCCTATCGACGAGGAGATCACCCGCATGGCTCGATACGCACATTCTCTGGCTGGCCGCATGCTCCGCAGCGGCGCCCTGGCCCTGGGTCTTGGACTGGCCGCGATGAGCGGCATGGCGCATGCCGACACCCTGCGCGTCGGCATGTCCGGCGGCTACTATCCGTTCACCTTCGTCGACCATGACGTGCTCAAGGGCTTCGAGGTCGACCTGATGAATGCTATCGGCGAAGAGACCGGCGACGACATCGATTTCGTCACTGCCAGCTTCTCCGGGCTCGCCGGGATGCTCGACTCCGGGCGCATCGACACCATCGCCAACCAGATCACCATCACTCCCGAGCGTGAGAAGAAGTACCTATTCAGCACCCCCTACGTCTACGACGGCGCCCAGGTCGTGGTGCGCAAGGGCAACGACGCCATCCACGGTGTCGAAGATCTGAAGGGCAAGACCGTCGCGGTCAACCTCGGCTCCAACTACGAGGCACTGCTCGAGGAGTTGCCCTACGCCGACCAGATCAATATCAAGACCTACGACTCCAACATCGAGCAGGACGTCGCCCTCGGCCGTGCTGACGCCTTCGTCATGGACCGTGTCAGCGCGACCCAGGTGATCAAGGACAAGCCCCTGCCGCTCGAGCTCGCCGGTCAGCCCTTCTCGCAGATCCAGAACGCTTACCCGTTCCGCGACGATGAGGCCGGCGCCGCCCTGCGCGATCGCGTCAACGCCGCACTGACCAAGCTGCGCGACAGCGGCAAGCTGAAAGCGATCTCCGAGAAGTGGTTCGGTACCGATATCACCCAACCCTGATATTCTGATCCCACGCCGCCCTCGAGTCGTACCCTGTGTCTTACACGCAGGGCTGCGCTGGGGCGACACGGCCCATGATGCTCGCCGGCTTCATGGGCCTTTCTGTTATCCACGGCCGCGCTGCGCGGCGTAGTGATCTCCATGCACGCACTCAATGTCGACTACATGCTGGGCCTGGTGCCCATCCTTCTGAGCTATCTACCGTTGACCCTGGGCATGGCCGCCGCGGGCATGCTGTGCGCCCTGGTCCTGGCCTCACTGCTGGCGGTCATCCGGGTGACCGAGCTGCCCGGGCTCAACGCCTTCGCCATGCTGTTCATCTCGTTCTTCCGCGGCACGCCGCTGCTGGTGCAGTTGTTTCTGTTCTATTACGGTCTGCCCCAGGTGCTCACCTTCCTGGTCTCGATCAACGGCATCACCGCCACCATTCTCGGCCTGACCCTGCACTTCTCGGCCTACATGGCGGAGTCGATCCGCGCCGCCATCGTCGGGATCGACCGTAGCCAGACCGAGGCCGCGCTCTCGGTAGGCATGACCCAGGGCCAGTTGATGCGGCGTATCGTGCTGCCCCAGGCGACCCGCGTCGCCACGCCGACGCTGATGAACTACTTCATCGACATGATCAAGTCGACCTCGCTCGCCTTCACGCTGGGCGTCACCGAGCTGATGGGGGCGACCCAGAAGGAAGCCGCCAGCAGCTTCCTCTACTTCGAAGCCTTTCTGGTCGTCGCCGTGATCTACTGGGTCGTGGTGGAAGCCCTGTCGTGGGTACAGAAATGGCTGGAACAACGACTCAATCGGGCCTATCAGCGATGATCGAACTCAAGGGTTTGCGTAAGCAGTTCGGCGACCAGGTGGTCTTCGACGCCATCGACTTGAAACTCGAGCGCGGCGAGATCATCGTCGTGGTCGGCCCCTCCGGGACCGGTAAGTCGACCCTGCTGCGCTGCATCAACTTCCTCGAGCGCCCCGATGCCGGCCAGCTCACCGTGGGCGATCTGCAGGTCGATACCACCCGCGCTACTCAGGCGCAGATTCTCGCCCTGCGCCGGCGCACCGCCTTCGTGTTCCAGAACTATGCGCTGTTCGCCAACAAGACCGCACTGGA
The DNA here is from genome assembly GCF_003006155.1 of Salinicola tamaricis. Lineage (GTDB taxonomy): Bacteria > Pseudomonadota > Gammaproteobacteria > Pseudomonadales > Halomonadaceae > Salinicola > Salinicola tamaricis. The sequence goes on from NZ_CP023559.1 coordinate 61,612, forward strand.
GACATCGCCGAAGGCATGATCGTGGTCGACCGCCTCTCCAAGCGCGAGGCACATGCCCGGGCGCGCAAGATCCTCGAGCGCATTGGCCTGGCCGACAAGGCCGATGCCTATCCGGCCTCGCTCTCCGGGGGGCAGCAGCAGCGCGTCGGCATCGGCCGGGCGATGGCGGCCAACGCCGAGGTGATCCTGTTCGATGAGCCGACCTCGGCCCTCGACCCGCAGTGGGTCGAGGAAGTCCTGGGGCTGATGAAGCAGCTCGCGGCGGAGCACCAGACCATGATTGTGGTGACCCACGAGATGCAGTTCGCCCGCGAGGTCGCCGACCGCGTGGTGTTTATGGACGAGGGCCGAATCATCGAACAGGCGCCGCCGGCGACACTCTTCAGCCAGCCACGCGATGAACGCACTCAGCGCTTCCTGAAAAAGATTCTCGCCGCCAATCCGGCCTGAACCCATCCGCGCCAGTCAGGCGCGGGAGCGACCCGGGGCGCTGATGGCGAAGAAGCGCTCGACCACGTCATCGCGCACCGGCCGGGTGAGCAGCGACACGCCCACGAACAGCGGCAGATTGACCAGCAGTCCCCAGAAGCCGGCATGCACGCCGAGCGGATTGCGCCAGATCAGGGTGAAGGCGAGAGTCACGCAGAAACCGGCGATGATGCCGGCAATCACCCCGGCGGTGGAGGCGCGGGTCCACACGAACATGCCGATGAAGGCCGGCAGCACCTGGGTGGCGAAGCCGAGCCCCACCAGCAGGATCATCACCAGGTTGCTCGGCTCGCTGATCGCCACCGGGGCGACGATCAGCGCCATGATCGGGACCAGCAGCCGCCGTGCCAGTCGCGCCGTGGCGCTGTCGCTGAGCCGCCACAGCGGCTGGGCGATGTCGCGCGCATAGGCCATGGCCACCGAGTGTAGAAACGGCTCGCACGAGGACATCGCCGCGGCCAGGGTGCCCGCCCCCAGCAGCCCCACCAGCCAGACCGGCAGATGGCCGAGGGCGTAGCTCAAGGCCACGGTATCGGCACGTTCGAGCTGCGGCAGTGCGAGAATGCCGATGAAGCCTACCACCACCATCGGCAGCACCACGATGTAGTAGGTCGGCAGCCAGGTCGCGCTGCGCCGGATGGTGTCGGCCGAGCGGGCGCTCATCCACTGACTCCATACCGGCGGCATGAACGACAGCATCGAGACGATGATCGAGGTGGTCCAGAAGGCGAAGCTCATGTCACCGCCCGCCCCCGGCAAGGTCAGGAAGTCGGGACGCTCCGCCTGTAGACGCGCGAAGATGGCGCCGAAGCCCAGCTCGCCGCTGGCGGTATGGGCCGACCACAGCCCCACGCTCCACGCCACCACCAGCATCAGCACACCCTGGAAGGCGTTGGTCAGGCCGATGGCGTGCTGTCCACTGACGTAGAGATAGAGCGCCATCGCCGCCAGGATCAGAATCACCCCTGCCCAGACCGGGATACGCCCGCCGCTCATCACCGCCAGGATGTAGGCCGAGCCCATGGTCTGCAGCACCGCATAGGCCAGCGAGCCGATCGACATCACCAGCGCCGCCAGGCCACCCAGCAGCGGACTCTGGTAACGGTCGGCGATGGCCGCGCCCTGGGTGACGTGGCCGAAGCGCCGGCCGAACTCCCACACCCGCGGACCGCAGTACCAGGCCACCAGCGCCAGATAGGAGAGATAGATCACCACGTAGAAGACCGCGACGCCCTTGCTGTAGGCCCAACCGGGGGCGCCCATGAAGGTGTAGGCGCTGATGCTGCCGGCGGCGATCAGCAGATAAAGGGTCACGCCGCCCATGCTGCGTCCGGCGACGCCCCACTCCTCCAGGCTGTCCATGACGCGACCGCGGCGCGCGCCCAGGCCGATCACCAGGGCCACCGCGACATAGCTCAGGGTGATCCACAGCGGGGCCAGGCTGCTGGTCGACAGGCTAGTCATCCCCGCGCGCCCTCCGCGCCAGCCAGCGGTTGCCCAGCAGCATAGCGAGCCAGCAGCCGGCCACGATCGCATAGGCCCATAGCGCCAGCCACGGCAGACCGAACGCCAGCCGCGCCCGATTGACCCCGGCCACCACTGGCCACAGTCCCATCATGATCAGGCCCAGGAACAGCAGCAACAGCCCCCAGCCCGCCACCGAGCGCGGGCGTACCACGAAATGCTTCATCAACCTTCCTACCGTTTTCGAACCTTCATAACGTGTCGACGAGATATTCGGCCCCACACGCGGCCAGCGACAGGATAGCGTACCGCATCGGGCATCGGCGCCGAACCCGGCGAGCTGCTAGGCTGCAGGGATCATTCGCGTTCAAGGATCTCCATGCCGCAACGACGCTCTCGACTCCGTGACGGGCTGCGCTTCAGCGCGTCCGCCGGCTATACCGCCAAGGGCCTGATCTATATCGCGGTGGGCTGGCTCGCCCTGCTCACCACCATCGGCCTGGGCGGCAGCGAGAGCGGCACCAGCGAGGTGATCCGCAAGATCGCGCTGTGGCCCTTCGGCAGCGTGCTGCTGGTGCTGCTCGGCCTGGGCCTGGTCGCCTATGTGGCCTGGCGGCTGGGCCAGGCGATCTGGGACACCGAGCACAAGGGCAACGATTGGAAAGGCTGGCTGCAGCGGCTGGGATTCGCCCTCAGCGCCGGGCTCTACGCCACCCTGGCGTGGCAGTGCGCGACCCTGCTGATGCACAGCGTGGCAAGCTCTTCGCAGGAGGATAACCGCCGCCGCACCGAGTGGCTGCTGGGTGTCCCCGGCGGGCGCTGGCTGCTGCTGGCGGTGGGATTGGGCTTCGTCGCGGTCGGCGTGCATCAGCTCGTGCGTGCCTGGCGCCGTGCCTACCGCAAGAACTGGCATCTCGACCAGCGCCCCAACCCGCCGCTGCCGCTGCTCGAGGGCATCGCCAGAGTCGGGCTGGCCGCCCGCGGGGTGACCTTCATCCTGATCGGCGGACTGCTCGGCCTGGCCGCCTGGCAGCTCTCGCCCAGCCAGACCCAGGGCCTGGGTGGCGCCCTCGATCTGCTGGCCCACCAGCCCTACGGCGACTTCCTGCTGGGCGGCGTCGCCTGCGGCCTGATCGCCTACGGCGGCTACTGCTTCATCAATGCGGGCTATCGCCGTGTGCGTCACCCCCGCTGACCGGTACACGCCGACATGACAAAGGCCGCGGATGCGGCCTGTAAGGATCGGCACAGCGCGCCAGCGCCGCGACCACCGTCACGGCACCGAACCACCTGCTGGGCGATGCAGCCCAGCAGGGAGCCGAGAGACGCAGCCGATGCCGAATGGATGCCGAGAGAGATACCGCGCAGGCCCCTCAGCTCAGCATCAGCGCCCCGCCGGCCGCAGCGATGGCGGCACCGATACCGCGCAGCCAGCGGCTGTCACGCTGGGCCAGCCAGGCACCGGCATGGCGCCCGGCCAGAGTGATCGCCACGCTGGTGACCACGAAGCCCAGCGCATAGAGCAGCGCCGAGGCACCGGGCGCCAGCTCGCTGCCGTGGGCATGGCCGTGCAGCAGGATGAACGCGAACACCAGCGTGCCGCCCACCGCGCTGGGCAGCTTGACCAGCGTCGCCAGCAGCACGCCCGCCAGCAGCACGCTGGAGGCGATACCGAACTCCACCCCCAGCAGCGGTACTCCGGCCCAGGCCAGACCGGCACCACACACCATGCCCAGGGCGATCAGCGCAGGCATCGCCCGGCGCAGCGTGGGCGCCTGGCGGCAGCTCCACAGCCCGATCGCCAGCATCGCCAGCAGATGATCGAGACCGGTCAGCGGGTGCATCAGCCCGGCCAGGAAGCTGCCGCCGTGGGTATGCGGCAGATGCCCCGGATGGGCGTAGGCCACCGAGGCCAACAGCAGTGCCAACGGGGCACCGAGCCAGGCCAGATAGCGCGCCGCGCGACGAGAGGGTTGAGCTTGCATGGGTCACTCCTTGTGGATGGTGGGTGATGGGTAGTGGCTTGGGTGTGAAGACGTCGACATCAGCGTGAACAGGGCCGATTCACTCGGCGCACAGCAGCGCCTGGTCGGTCCGCGCCCGCTGCGCCTCACCGCGGCGCTCCGGCAGCATGCCGCGGTCGAGAATGAAGCGCACGATGGTCTCGACGCCGACACCGTCATAGAGATTGGCGAACACGAAGGGGCGCGGGCCGCGCATCATCTTGGCGTCACGCTCCATGACCTCGAGCGAAGCGTGCACGCGCTCGGCGATATCGATCTTGTTGATGATCAGCAGATCCGACTTGGTGATCCCCGGCCCGCCCTTGCGCGGGATCTTGTCGCCGGCGGAGACATCGATCACATAGAGGGTCAGGTCGGAGAGCTCGGGGCTGAAGGTGGCGGCGAGGTTGTCGCCCCCTGACTCCACCAGCACCAGCTCCAGCGCCGGATGCCGCGCGTGCAGGTCATCGATCGCCGCCAGGTTCATCGAGGCGTCCTCGCGGATCGCGGTATGCGGGCAGCCGCCGGTCTCGACACCGATGATGCGGTCGGCATCCAGCGCGTCATGGCGCAGCAGGAAGTCGGCGTCCTCGCGGGTATAGATGTCGTTGGTGACCACCGCGATATCGTAGTGCTCGCGCAGCGCCAGGCAGAGCTGCTTGAGCAGTGCGGTCTTGCCGGACCCGACCGGGCCGCCGACGCCAACTCGCAGACAGTGTTGCATATCCCTCTCTCCTTTCATCTCCGCGCCGCCCTATCCCGCAACGGCGCGGCGTATCTATTCCAGGTGAAACCGCAAATTCAGGATGAAACCTCGGCATGACAACGGGTAAGCCCCGGAAGGCACATCCCGATGCCGACATCAGCTGCGAAACAGTCGCGAGTACTGTGTCTCGTGCAGCGCACTGGCCAGAGCCAACCCCGGCAGCGCCGGGCCCAGGGCATCGTCATCGAGCTCGGCGGCCCGCGTCACCGCTGCCGCCAGTGCCGGGCGCAGCCGCTCCACCAGCCGCTGGGCCGCGGTCTGCCCCAGCGGCAACGCCTTGCATGCCGCTGCCAGCTGGTTCTCGAGCCAGGCCCAGACGAATCCCAACTGGGCATCCGCCAGCGCGATGCCGCGCCGCTGCGCCGCCCAGGCGAACAGCGTGACGTAGGTGGGCGTCGGCGGCAGCCAGCCATCTTCCGGCAGCAGCCCCAGATCGCCGAGCAGGCGCGCCAGCGACTGCCCCAGGCGCAGATCCTCCTCGGCCAGCTCGTGGGTCTCGCGATTGGCCAGCAGCCAGTCGTTCCAGGCCGCCAGCGCCTCGCGATCCGCGCTCTCCCAGGCCTGCCACAGGCGTTCGAGCAACGGCAGTTCGCAGCGGGTCAGGCCATCCTCGAGCACTCCGTCGAGCCAGGCACCGAGACTCGCTTCGTCCCTCACCCAGCCGAGTTCGAAGGCGCTTTCCAGCCCCTGCGACCAGGCAAAGGCGCCGATCGGCAGCGCCTGGCTCACCAGTTGCATCAGCCCCAGCAGCGCCAGGGGCGAGCGTGTCGACTCTTCTGCCACGCTCAGTGCTCGCGGCCGCGCGGCACGAAGTCGTAGACCAGAGCACCCCCGGTAGCGCCACGCTCAGACTCGTGCTCGTGCTCGTGCTCGTGCGTGTGGCCGTGACCGTGATCATGTCCATGTCCATGACTGTGGCCATGGGCGTGCCCCTCGGCATAGGCGCCGGACTCGGGATCGAAGGGCGCGCGGTGGCGCTCCAGGGTCGCCCCCAGGCGGGTCGCCAGCGCCTCCAGCACATGGTCGGGCGGAAAACGCACCCAGCCGCACTCGCCCTCGGCACCCAGTGCCAGCTGCACATGGCGGTTGCCCAGGTGGTAGCAGAGCCTGGCCAGCGCCAGCGTGCCCTCGACCCGGGCCGTGACCACCGGTTCGTCGGCGGCGCGCACCGCGATCACCTCACCGCTCTCGGCACGCAGCAGCGCACCGTGGCGCAGCACCGGGCCACGGTCGAGAAACAGCCCCAGCTCGCGTCCGCCATCGCTGGTGGCCTTGAGGCGCCCACGACAGCGCAGCTCGAAGGGAAGCGTGACGCTATCGTCGGCGACGATGTCGCAGGCAGCGTCCAGGCGCTCGATCAACTTCAACATCGTGTCGTCCTTTTCATTCTCATCAGAACAAACCGCCTGTCAGAACAGATGGTAGCGCTGGGCCAGCGGCAGCGTGACCGCGGGCTCGCAGGTGAGCAGCTCGCCATCGGCGCGCACCTCGTAGGTCTGCGGGTCGACTTCAAGCTGCGGGCAGGCATCGTTGAGTTTCATGTCGCGCTTGCGTACGCCACGCACGTCCTGCACCGCGACCAGTCGACTGGCCAGACCCAGGCGCTCGCCCACCCCCGCCGCCAGCGCTGCCTGGCTGACGAAGCTGACCCGGGTGGCGCTGGCCGCACGGCCGAAGGCGCCGAACATCGGCCGGTAGTGCACCGGCTGCGGCGTCGGGATCGAGGCGTTGGGATCGCCCATGGGCGCCGCCGCGATCATCCCGCCCTTGAGAATCAGCGCCGGCTTGACGCCGAAGAAGGCCGGGTCCCACAGCACCAGGTCGGCCAGCTTGCCGACTTCCACCGACCCCACCTCGTGGCCCAGGCCGTGGGTGAGCGCCGGGTTGATGGTGTACTTGGCGATATAGCGCCGGGCGCGGAAGTTATCGCAGCCGCGCTCGACATCCTCCGCCAGCAGGCCGCGCTGCGTCTTCATCTTGTGTGCGGTCTGCCAGGTGCGGCAGACCACTTCGCCGACCCGGCCCATGGCCTGGGAGTCGGAAGCGATCATCGAGATCACGCCGAGGTCGTGGAGGATGTCCTCGGCGGCGATGGTCTCGCGGCGGATGCGCGAATCGGCGAAGGCCACGTCCTCGGGGATATTGGGGTCGAGGTGGTGGCACACCATCAGCATGTCGAGATGCTCGTCGACGGTGTTCACGGTGTAGGGTCGCGTCGGATTGGTCGACGACGGCAGCACGTAATCCTTGGCACAGGCGGTGATGATGTCCGGCGCGTGGCCGCCCCCGGCACCCTCGGTGTGATAGGTGTGGATCCCACGCTCCTTGAACGCCGCCAGGGTGTCCTCGACGAAGCCCGACTCGTTGAGGGTGTCGGTATGGATCGCCACCTGAACGTCATAGCGCTCGGCCACGCTCAGGCAGTTGTCGATGGAAGCCGGCGTGGTGCCCCAATCCTCGTGCAGCTTGAGCCCGATCGCCCCGGCCACGATCTGCGCCTCGAGCGCCTCGGGCTGGCTGGCGTTGCCCTTGCCGAGCAGGCCGATGTTCATCGGCAGGGTGTCGATCGCCTGGAGCATCTTGCCCAGGTGCCACTCCCCCGGGGTACAGGTGGTGGCGTTGGAGCCGGTGGCGGGCCCGGTGCCCCCGCCGAGCATGGTGGTGACCCCGCTCATCAGCGCCTCCTCCACCTGCTGCGGGCAGATGAAGTGGATATGGGCGTCGATCGCCCCCGCGGTGAGGATCTTGCCCTCGCCGGCGATCACCTCGGTGCCCGGGCCGATGACAATGTTCACCGCCGGCTGCACGTCGGGGTTGCCGGCCTTGCCGATGGCGGCGATACGCCCCGCCTTGAGACCGACATCGGCCTTGACGATCCCCCACCAGTCGAGGATCAGCGCATTGGTGATCACGGTGTCCATCACCGCCTCATCGCAGCGCTGGCTCTGGCCCATGCCATCACGGATCACCTTGCCGCCGCCGAACTTCACCTCGTCGCCGTAGTGGGTATGGTCCTGCTCCACCTCGATCCACAGCTCGGTATCGGCGAGCCGCACCCGGTCGCCCACGGTGGGGCCATACATATCGGCATAGGCCTGACGTGAAATTTTCATGCTTCATCCTCCACGGCATCATCCAACCCACCCATGACCTCGCCGCGGAAGCCGTAGACATGCCGTCGGCCGGCGAACGGCACCAGCGTCACCGCCCGGCGCTGCCCAGGCTCGAAGCGGATCGCCGAGCCCGCCGGCACGTCGAGCCGATAGCCCCGCGCGGCGCCACGATCGAACTCGAGCGCCGGATTGGTCTCGGCGAAGTGGTAGTGCGAACCGACCTGGATCGGACGGTCGCCGGTGTTGCCCACTGTCAGGGTGATCGACTCCAGCCCCGCGTTGAGCTCGATCTCGCCGTCCTGCAATTGGTATTCACCGGGAATCATGGCCGCCCCTCATACGATGGGTGAATGCACGGTCACCAGCTTGGTGCCGTCGGGAAAGGTCGCCTCGACCTGCACCTCGGGGATCATCTCGGCGACCCCCTCCATCACGTCGTCGCGGGTCAGGATCTCGCGACCGTAGCCCATCAGTTCGGCCACGCTACGCCCGTCGCGGGCGCCTTCGAGAATCTCGAAGCTGATCAGCGCCACCGCTTCCGGGTAGTTGAGCTTGAGCCCGCGCGCACGGCGGCGCTCGGCCAGCTGTGCGGCGGAGAACAGCAGCAGCTTGTCCTTGTCTCGGGGTGTCAGTTCCATCGCCTCGTCTCCAGGGCTTGCGGGCGCCGGGCGCCCTTGGTCGTTGTCTCAGGTGCGCCAGATGCGCGGCTCGCCCCCGCGCTCGGCCAGCAGCGGTCGCAGCGTCTGCCAGGCAGCCTGGCAGTAGTCCCAGGCCTGATTGCGCGAGTCGCCCAGATAGCGCAGCAGCAGTACGCCGAGACGCTGGGTGACGGCCCACTGCGGAGCCGCCGGCAGCGCCTCGCGCAGCGCCGCCACCGTGCCTCGGGGGCTGCCAGGCCGGCCGCCCACAGGGTCGCCTGGACGCTCGCCCCGCCCTGCCCCAGCGTCCCTGGAAGCGCGCGTGATGTGGATCGAGCGGCTGGCGCTCCAGCCACAGCGGGCGGCCGTCGCGGGTCAGGCGGAAGCGCTGTTCGATGGCGCCGCTGACGAACGGCAGCGCGCCCACCGGACGCCCCAGCGCCATCACCTCCCAGCCCAGGCAGCGGGCATCGCCGCCGAGCTCGACCGTGGTGCTCTGCACCCCGCGCGAGCCGTCGAAGGCGATGGTCTCCTGGGGCAGCCACTCGAGCAGCCCGCCGGCGGCGACCTGCAAGTGATTGCTCTGCTGCCAGGTTACGCCCTGGCTGTCCGCGCGGTAGAGCTTGGTCGCCGCCGGCGTGGTCAACAGCGCATGGGCGTCGGCCTCGACCGCGATCTCCAGCGCCAGCGCATCACCGCTGACCAGCCCACCCGGCGGGTGCAGCAGATAGACATGGCAGGGCTCGACCAGCGCCGGGTGCAGCGGCTCGGGATAGAACGGCCGCTGTACCCGCAATGGCCCGCGATGGTGCGCCCGGGTCAAGCGGGTACGGCCTTCGCGACGGTCGAAGGCGAGCGCCAGCCGCGCCTCCCAGCGGCGCCCGGCGTCGAAGCGGTGGCCGGAGTCCGGGGGGCTCGGATGGCGGTGCGGTGCGGGGTCTGCGCTCATACCGTGAGATGTCGCCGAATCAGGTCGTCGTCGAGATCGGAGATGTCACCGCTGGCCACGGCCTGGCCCCGATCCATGATCATGAAGCCGTCGGCGTAGCGGCGCGCGAACGGCAGTTTCTGCTCGACCAGCAGCACGGTCAGCCCCGCCTCGCGATTGAGCCGCCGGATCACCTCGCCGATCTGGGCCACGATATTGGGCTGGATGCCCTCCCCCGGCTCGTCGAGGATCAGCAGGCGCGGGTCGAGCACCAGCGCGCGCCCGATCGCCAGCTGCTGCTGCTGGCCGCCAGAGAGGTCGCCTCCGCGACGATAACGCATCTCACGCAGCACCGGGAACAGCTCAAAGATGCGCTCGGGAATGCGCCGCTGGCGGTCACGCCGCGCCGGCAGGCCGATGCGCAGATTCTCCTCCACCGTGAGCGTGGCGAAGATCTGCCGCCCCTGGGGCACATAGCCGATCCCCAGACCGGCACGCGCCTCGGCGCGCCGGGGCAGCAGCGGCTCGCCGTCGAAGTGGATGGCGCCAGCGCGGGCGCTCACCTCGCCCATGATGGTCTTCAACAGCGTGGTCTTGCCGACCCCGTTGCGCCCCATCACACAGGTGCAGCGCCCGGCCGGCACCGTCAGCGAGAGGCCGCGCAGGATATGGCTCTCGCCGTAGTACTGATCGAGGTTGTCCACACTCAGCATGCGTTCGTCTCCTCGTCGCCGCCCAGATAGACCTCCACCACCCGCGGATCGCTGGACACCTGGTCCAGACTGCCCTCGGCCAGCACGCTGCCCTGGTGCAGCACCGTGACCTTGCGTGCGATCTCGCGTACGAACCCCATGTCATGCTCGACCACCACCACCGACTGCTGCCCCGCCAGCCGCGTCAGCAGCTCGGCGGTGCGCTGCATCTCCGGCTCGGTCATGCCGGCTACCGGTTCGTCCACCAGCAGCAGGCGCGGGCGCTGCTCAGCAGCATGCCGATCTCCAGCCACTGCTTCTGCCCATGAGAAAGCACGCCGGCGAGCCGATGCCGCTCGCCGGTCAATCCGATGGTCTCCAGCACCTCATCGATGCGCGCCTGCCCGGCGCCATCGAGCCGCGCCAGCAGGGTCTTCCACACGCGGCGGTCACCGGCCATGGCCAGCTCCAGGTTCTCGCTCACGTCGAGCGCCTCGAACACCGTCGGCTTCTGGAACTTGCGCCCGATACCAAGATTGGCGATCCGCGGCTCATCCAGGGTCAGCAGATTGTGCCGGCTGCCGAACCACACCTGGCCGCTGTCCGGGCGCGTCTTGCCGGTGATGATATCCATCATGGTGGTCTTGCCGGCGCCGTTGGGGCCGATGATGCAGCGCAGCTCGCCGTCGTCGATGGTCAGGTTGAGCCGATCGATGGCACGGAAGCCGTCGAAACTGACGCTGACGTCCTCCAGGTAAAGAATCGGCCCGTGACGGACGTCCACTGGCGACTGCGCCGGCAGCATGAAGTCGAACACCCGGTCGGGGCGCGACAGCTCGCGCAGCTGCTGCACCCGGGTGCGTACGCTCTGGTTCATGTCGCGCCCTCCTGCCGACGCCGCCATGCCAGCACCCCGGCGATCCCCCGGGGCAGCGCCATGGTCACCACCACGAACAGCCCGCCGAGCAGGAACAGCCAGGCATCCGGCATCGCACCGGTCAGCACGGTCTTGAGATAGTTGACCACCAGCGCACCGAGCAGCGCACCGAACAGCGTGGCCCGCCCGCCCAGCGCCACCCACACCACCACCTCGATCGAGAACAGCGGGGCGAAGGTGCTGGGATTGATGATGCCCACCTGCGGCACGTAGAGCGCACCGGCGATCCCCGCGAGCATCGCCGAGACCACGAACAGCGAAAGCTTGACGTGCTCGACCCGATAGCCAAGAAAGCGCACCCGCGCCTCGGCGTCACGGGTCGCCACGGCGACCCGCCCCAGCCGCGAGACCACGATTGCCCGACACAGCCAGAACGCCAGCAGTACGGCGATGCCGGAAGCCACGAACAGCGCCACAGTCATGCCGTCACTGGCCAGCCGAAAGCCGAGCAGCTCGCTGAAGCGCGTCAGCCCGGTGCTGCCGCCCATCCCCATCTCGTTGCGGTTGAACGCCAGCATCAGGGCAAAGGTCATCGCCTGGGTGATGATCGAGAAGTAGACCCCAGTCACCCGCGAGCGGAAAGCCAGCCAGCCGAACGCCAGTGCCAGGATCCCCGGCGCCAGCACCACCGCCAGTGCCGCCAGCGGGAAGCTCGCCATCAGTCCCTGCCAGCCGGGAAGCGATGTGCCCTGGGCATTGAGATAGAGCCCCATGGCGTAGCCGCCGAGGGCGAAGAAGGCGCCGTGGCCGAGGCTCAAGATGCCCAGGTAGCCCCAGATCAGATCCACCGCCAGCGCCAGCAGCATGTAGGTGAAGTACTTGCCCAGCAGCGCCACCGTGGCACTGCTCACATGCAACGGGTTGCTCGCGGGCAGCGTGTGCAGGACCAGCACCAGCGCCATGCCGACGATCAGCAGCGCCGAGGTGATCAACGTGGCGCGGGAGAGAAACGCCTGGCGCGAGCGATCCCGCCTCGGCTCGAGGGATGCGTGGCTCATGACACCCTCCCCTTGGGCGCAAAGATGCCCTGCGGGCGTTTCTGGATGAACAGGATCACCCCGACCAGCACGATGATCTTGGCCAGTACCGCACCGACCCACGGCTGCAGCACCTGATTGATCAACCCCAGCGACATCCCGGCGACCAGGGTGCCCCACAGATTGCCGACGCCGCCGAACACCACCACCAGGAAGGAGTCGACGATATAGCCCTGGCCCAGGTTCGGCCCCACGTTGGTGAGCTGCGACAGCGCCACACCGGCAAGCCCCGCGACCCCAGCCCCGAGCCCGAAGGTGAGCATGTCGACCCGCGCCGCACGCACGCCCATCGCCCGCGCCATGGCGCGGTTCTGGGTCACTGCGCGCACCTCCAGGCCGAGCCGGGTGTAGCGCATCAGCGCCCACAGCGCGGCAAACACCAGCAGGCAGAAGCCGAGCACGCCGAGGCGATTCAGGGTCAGCGACAGCGCATCGTTGATCTGCCAGGCGCCCTGCAGCCACTCCGGCGACGCCACCCGTCGGTTGAGCGGCGAGAACAGCGTGCGCACCAGCTGCTGCAGGATCAGGCTCAGGCCGAAGGTCGCCAGCAGCGTTTCCAGTGGCCGGCCCTTGAGAAAGCGAATCACCGTCCGCTCGATCAGCATGCCGAACGCGCCGGCGACCAGGAAGCCGCCGGGGATCGCCAGCAGCAGCGCCAGCCCCGGCTGCCCCGGCAGCGCCTGCTGGATCAGCCAGGTGGTGTAGGCGCCGATCATGATCAGCTCGCCGTGGGCCATGTTGATCACCCCCATGACGCCGAAGGTGATCGCCAGACCGATCGCCGCCAGCACCAGGATCGAACCGGCACTCAGACCGAAGAACAGTGTCTGCGCGCGGTCGTACCACGCGCGCTTGCTTTCGATGCCGCCGAGCACCTGCTGCGCCTGGCTGGCAAGTTCACCGTCACCCGCAGCGACAGTGGTCAGCGTATTGCGCACACGCGTATCGAGATTGCCCTTCAGGGTCTCGAGTGCGGTAGCGTCACCCTGCTGTACGCGGTAGAGCGCCAACGCGATATCGAGCCGGTCGCGAACTGTCGCACTCTCTCCTGCTCGCGGCTCACGCGCACGCTCTCGACATTGTCGGCGTTCACCTCACCGATCAGGCGATCCGCTGCCGCCAGGCGTGCACTATCGTCGCCCTCGGCCAGCGAGAGCGAGGCGATCATGCCCTGGAGCTGAGTGCGCAGCGTGTTGTTGATCTTGAAGATATCCACCGTGCGCCGGGAGCCGCTGCCGGCCTCGGCGAAGGTGATAGCGTCGATCAGCGGCCACTCGCGGCCGCTGTCGTCGGTGACGATATAGAACTGCTCGCCGCGGCGCGCCTTGCCTAGGCGGCCATCGAGCAGCGCCTGCAGCCAGCGCGTCTTCTGACTCGCCTGGCTGTCGGCGATCGCCTGGGCGGCCTCGCCCTTGGCCTCGAAACTGCGGGTATCGAGCGCTTGCAACAGCGCTCTGGCCTGGCTCTCGTTGACCGCCGCCGCCGACGCCGTAGTAGCCAATGCCGCGCACAGCAGCAACAGGCCGAGCAGCAGCGAGTGGCAGATCCGGCGAGCGTACTGGCGCCCCCCGACATGGGAATTCATCATCATGATGGAACGCTCATGCTGCGTTACCGTTGGCCCCGCGCCATACGAACAGCGGCGCGGGCACGTGCTCGGGCGGTGAGCGCCGCGGCATGGCCGCGGCCCAGCACCGCTTCCGATCAGTTAGCCCCTGCACCGTCTTCGCAGACCATGCGCTCGACATCGAGCTTTCCGCAGCGCAGCGGCGCGCGCCAGTCGCTGATCAGGTTCTTCGACGCCGGCAGGTAGTCGGACCAGGCATCACCGGCCACCGTGGTCGGGGTCTGCCACACCACGCTGAACTGACCATCGTCCTGGATCTCGCCGATCATCACTGGCTTGGTGATGTGGTGATTGGGCATCATCGTCGCCGCACCGCCGGAGAGGTTGGGCACGGTCACGCCGATGATCGCGTCCTTGACCGCGTCGACATCGGTGGTACCGGCCGATTCGACTGCCTTGATCCACATGTTGAAGCCGATGTAATGAGCTTCCATGGGGTCGTTGACCACCGCGTCCTTGTTGCCGGTGTAGGCGACCCAGGCGTCGATGAAGTCGTAGTTGGCGTCGCTGTCGACGCTCATGAAGTAGTTCCAGGCGGCCAGATGGCCGACCAGCGGCGCGGTGTCGATGCCGGTCAGCTCCTGCTCGCCGACCGAGAACGCCACCACCGGGATGTCCGAAGCCTTGATCCCTTGGTTGGCGAGTTCGTTGTAGAACGGCACGTTGGCATCGCCGTTGATGGTCGAGACCACCGCAGTCTTCTTACCCTGACTGCCGAAATCCTTGACCCGGGAGACGATCGACTGCCAGTCGCTGAAGCCGAACGGGGTGTAGTTGACCATGATGTCGTCGTCTGCGACGCCGTGAGCCTTGAGGTAGGCCTCGAGGATCTCGTTGGTAGTGCGCGGATAGACGTAGTCGGTACCCAGCAGCGCCCAGCGCTGGACCCCCTGCCCCATCAGATAGTCGACCGCGGGGATGGCCTGCTGGTTGGGCGCGGCGCCGGTATAGAAGATGTTCTCGGAGGACTCCTGGCCCTCGTACTGCACCGGGTAGAACAGCAGCCCGTCGAGCTCCTCGACCACCGGCAGCACCGCCTTGCGCGAGGCCGAGGTCCAGTTGCCGAAGATGACATCGACGCGCTTGTCACCGGTGAGCATGCTGCGCGCCTGCTCGGCGTAGCGCGACCAGTCCGAGGCCGGATCCATCACCACCGGCTCCAGCTGGCGCCCGAGCAGCCCGCCGGCCTTGTTCTGCTGATCGATCAGCATCAGCATTTCGTCTTTCAGCGTCGATTCGCTGATCGCCATGGTGCCGGAAAGGGAGTGGAGGATACCGACACGGATCGGGCCATCGTCGGCGGCCAGCAGCGGCGCAGAGATGCCCGCCAGCGTGATATTGAGGGCGGATGTGGCGATCAGTTTGCGTAGGGCTGTTGTTGTCATGAGACGCTCCTGAAGGATCCCTGGGTGGATGCCCGGCACCGCCGGCGCACCCTGCCCTTATCCTCATGCATTTTCCGTGCCCTTTTTGGCGCCCTACGAAACTTTCGTATACAAAAACAGCCCCGAAACGCACCTTCAGCGCGCGTCAGAGCTGCTCGCCAAGGCCCCCATGGCGCTCGACAGCCCCCGCTCGTCAGACGAATTCATGAAGCAGGACAAGGTGTTGGCGCCGCCTCGAGATGAACAGACAGATGCACCACCATGGAGATAAAAAAAGGCGCTCGTATACCGAGCGCCCCAAAAGTGTGCAAACCACCGATCGACACTCACTGGCGCCTTCGCGCCCGTTCGTCAAAAACGCAGCTCGTCCAGCGCCATCAACCCCGCCGCTCCCGCCTCGAGCTGGCGCGCGTGGGCCTCGCTGCGCGGCAACAGGCGGTCGAGGAAGTGCTGCCCCACGATCAGCTTGTCGCGGTAGTCGGCCTCTCCCAGCGCACCGCCCTGGTCGAGCCCACGCACCGCGGCGCGTGCCGCCTTCCACCACATCCAGGCGTAGACGCTGAGCCCGGTGAGCTGCAGGTAGTCATGGGCCGCCGCGCCGGCCTCTGCCGGATCTTGTGCCGCGCGTTCGAGCAGCTGGCGGGTCGCCTGCTCCAGCCGCGTTGCGGCGGCCTCGGCAGCGGCATGGAAGGGCCGCAGGCGCGTGTCATCGGCGGCGCCGTCCTCTAGATCCGCGCGCAGACGCGCCAGCAGACGCTCGACATAGGCGCCGCCGTTACGCACCAGCTTGCGCCCCACCAGGTCCATCGCCTGAATGCCGTTGGTGCCTTCATAAATCATGGCGATACGCGCATCGCGCACGAACTGCTCGGCGCCCCACTCGACGCAGTAGCCGCTGCCGCCATAGAGCTGCTGCGCTTCGACCGTGGCCTCGAAACCACGATCGGTCAGGAAGGCCTTGGCTACCGGGGTCAGCAGCGCGACCATCTCCTCGGCACCGGCGCGGGCCTCGGTCTCCGGGTGGTAGCGGGCGCGGTCGAGCTCGCGGGCGACGAAGGCCGCGAACAACCGCCCGCCCTCGTTCCAGGCGCGCACGTCCAGCGCCATGCGGCGCACGTCCGGATGCACCAGAATCGGGTCGGCGGGTTGTTTGGGTCCGCCGGCGCCGCCGCACCGCCGGGGGCACGGCTCTGCAGGCGCTCGCGGGCGAAATCGATCGCGCTCTGATAGGCGATCTCGCCCAGGCCCAGGCCCTGCATGCCGATCGACAATCGCTCGTAGTTCATCATCGTGAACATCGCCGCCAGACCCTGATGCGGCTCACCGATCAGCTCGCCCCGCGCCGCCTCGAAGTGCATCACGCAGGTGGCGCTGGCCTTGATCCCCATCTTGTGTTCGAGACCGCCGCACACCACGCCGTTGGCCTCGCCGGCCTGCCCCGCGTCATCGACCACGCGCTTGGGCACCAGAAACAGCGAGATGCCCTTGGCGCCCGGCGGCGCGTCGGGCAGTTTGGCCAGCACCAGGTGAACGATGTTGTCGGTGAGATCGTGCTCGCCGCCGGTGATCCAGATCTTGCTGCCGGTGATGGCGTAGCTGCCGTCATCGTTGGGCGTCGCGCGGGTCTTGATCAGCCCCAGATCGGTGCCGCAATGGGGCTCGGTCAAGCACATCGTGCCCAGCCATTCGCCGGCGTAGAGCCGCGGCAGATAGCGCGCCCGGGTCGCCTCGTCGGCGTACTGGTCGAGCAGCAGCGCGGCGCCGTTGTTGAGCGCCAGATAGAGCGCGAAGCTCGAGTTGCTGGCGTAGAGCATCTCGTCGAAGGCCAGCGTGAGCAGCTTGGGCAGGCCCTGACCGCCCAACGCCGGGTCACCGGCGAGCCCGCACCAGCCGCCCTCGGCGAACTCGGCGAAAGCCTCGCGGAAACCCGCCGGCGTGGTCACGCGGGCGCCGTCGAATTGGCACCCCCGGCATCGCCGCTGGCATTGAGCGGCAGCAGCTCGGCGCTGACCAACCTTCCGGCCTCCTCCATCACCGCATCGGCGAGTTCGGCGTTGAGCTCGGCTGTCGCCGGCATCGCCGCCCATTCACGCTCGGCGGCGAAGACCTCTTCGCGCACGAAACGCAGATCGTTCAGCGGGGCTCGATAGTGTGCCATGACCTCTCCTGCGGCGAATGTCGAATGCAGCCAGTTTCAAACGTTCGTTTCAATATACGTCGAATAGTGTGCGTACTGCACTCTTACCTTGGTCTATCCCCATGGCGCCGCTGACGCCGGCCACAGATATGTGGGGTACCGGACATGACGAGACTTTGGTCTAGGCGTTCGTCACGCCCGGCGTCGCGGGCAGGTACGCAGCGCGCGCGCCGGGGACGGTTGGAAGCACCGACTTGATTCAGGATAATTACAAAACTTGCACGTTCGTGACGATCCGCCAGACTAGAGGCGCAATGGCGCATCGCCGCGACCGCCAGCAAGTCAATAACGGGACGCGATCTCGCCACGCCCTGAAGGCGTGGCCCGGTCCGTCATGTGGTAATCATAGGGAGACGGCTAGTGGCTCAAGAAGATCCTAACAAGCAGCCGGCCGCGCCGCAGGAAGCGTACCGGCCCCCGAGGGACCCTCCAATCTGATCGATACCGATTACGTGATCGGTCAGGACAACATCAGGACCAACAAATTCGGCTTCGACGTCGACCTGCACGGCAAGGTCTTCTCGATCTCGTCGCTGCTGATCCTGTTCTTCGTCATCATCACCCTGGCGCTGCCAGAGCAGATGGGGCCGATCTTCAACGGGGCAAGGAGCTTTCTCACCGACAACCTGAGCTGGCTGTTCCTGTTCGCCGCCAACGTCTTCGTGCTGGTCTCGGTGGGGCTGATCTTCACCCCGCTGGGCAAGGTGCGCATCGGCGGCATGCACGCCAAGCCCGACTTCAGCTATGCCGGCTGGTTCGCCATGCTGTTCGCCGCGGGCATGGGCATCGGCCTGATGTTCTATGGCGTCTCCGAGCCGATCACCCACTTCGGCACCTCGCTGGCCGGCGACTCCTGGGCACCGCTGGGCGGCGCCGCGGGTAATGACGCCGCCTCGCAGTCGCTGGCCATGGCCGCGACGATCTTCCACTGGGGCCTGCACCCCTGGGGCATCTACGCGGTAGTCGCGCTGTCGCTGGCGCTGTTCTCCTTCAACAAGGGGCTGCCGCTGACCATGCGCTCGATCTTCTACCCGATCCTGGGTGAGCGTATCTGGGGCTGGCCGGGCCACATCATCGACATCCTGGCGGTCTTCGCCACCCTGTTCGGTCTGGCCACCTCACTGGGTCTGGGTGCCTCCCAGGCGGCCGCCGGTCTGCACTATCTGTTCGACGTGCCCAACACCAACGTGACCATGGTCCTGCTGATCATCGGCATCACCCTGGTGGCACTGGGTTCGGTCATGCTGGGCGTGGACAAGGGCGTACAGCGGCTGTCGCAGATCAACATGGCGCTGGCCTTCATCCTTCTGGTATTCGTGATCTTCGTCGGCCCGACCCTGCTGCTCGCCACCGGCTTCGTCGAGAACATCGTCTCCTACCTGAAGTATCTGCCGGCACTGTCCAACCCATTCGGCCGCGAAGACACCAACTTCGTCCATGGCTGGACCGCCTTCTACTGGGCCTGGTGGATCTCCTGGTCGCCGTTCGTCGGCATGTTCATCGCCCGCGTCAGCCGCGGCCGCACCGTGCGCGAGTTCCTGATCGCGGTACTGCTGGTGCCTACGCTGGTCTCGGTGATCTGGATGACCGCCTTCGGCGACACCGCCATCCACCAACTGGTCGGCGATGGTTTCCAGGGGGTCAAGGATGCGGCGCTGGAGCTGCAGCTCTTCACCATGCTGGGTCAGCTGCCGCTGACCGCGATCACCTCGTTCCTGGGTATCGTCCTGGTGATGGTGTTCTTCATCACCTCCTCCGACTCCGGGTCGCTGGTGATCGACTCGATCACTGCCGGCGGCAAGGTCGACGCACCCAAGCCGCAGCGCGTGTTCTGGGCGCTGATCGAAGGCGCCATCGCCATCGCCCTGCTGCTGGGCGGCGGTCTGACCGCACTGCAGGCGGCGGTGATCACCACCGGCCTGCCTTTTACCATCGTCTTGCTGGCGGCGTGCTACGCCATCATTCAGGGTCTGCGCTCCGAACCGCGCACCTGAAGCCAGTGCTGTAAACGCAACGAGCGGCCCACGGGCCGCTCGTTGTCGTTCTGACGTTTATCGTTCTAGCGCTTGCCGT
Organism: Salinicola tamaricis; assembly: GCF_003006155.1. GTDB lineage: Bacteria > Pseudomonadota > Gammaproteobacteria > Pseudomonadales > Halomonadaceae > Salinicola > Salinicola tamaricis. The sequence continues at coordinate 80,961 of NZ_CP023559.1, forward strand.
TCTGGTGCCGGTTACCGTGCCAGAGCTGCGAAAGAGCGCCTCGCCTCATCGCCCCTGTCGCGCTCTCCCCGGTGTCAGTACACCGCTATCTCCCCACACGTCAGCGCCAGAGCGCACCGACCGGCGTCTCCCAGCTGTAGTGATAGAGAATCTGCGCCTGCAGCAGCTCCGCCGTGGCCAGCGAATCGATCAGCGCATGGTGCCCGGTATACGCCGGCAGGTTGTAGCGCTCACGGCTCTCGTGCAGGCGGATCGAAGCCACCGGGCGCCCCGCCCAACGGCGCAGACGCGCCCACCACGACTGGCGGTGGATGCGCGCCTCCAGCGACATGGTATCGAGCATCGGAAACAGTAGCCCCTCGCCGAGGCGTTCACGAATTGCGGCATCGAGGAAGCTGCGTTCGAGCTGGCGGTAGTGCACCACCACCAGCCGCCCGTGCAGCATCTCCAGCAGCTCGTCGATGATGGCGGAGAAGTCGGGCGCGTTCTCCACTTCAGCGTGGGTGATATGGTGGAAGGTCACCGACTCGTCGCTCAGCCGCCGTCGTGGCGACAGCACCCAGTAGCGCCCTTCGGCGGGCCGGATGCGCGCCAACGTGAACGGCACTACGCCGACACTGACGATATCGTGACGCCCGGCGTCGAGCCCGGTGGTCTCGAAGTCCATGGCCACCAGCGGCGCCTCGCCGATCGGCATCTCGGGGTCGAGTCCACCACTGGTGAAAAAGCCCGCCAGACGCGCGTCCTTGGCCTCGGCGGCGCGCGAGGCGAGATAGCGTGGCCACTCTTCGAGCTGGCGGCGGCGTACCTTGGGCACCCGCCTCACGATGCGGTCTCGCCGCGCTCGGCGCCCTGGTTCCGCGATGTCCCCTTGCCGGGCAGAGTATAGCGGAAGGAGAGAAATTTCTGGGCGTGGCTGATCGCCTCGAAGGCGTCCTTGAGATGGTGGCGTTCACGACTACCCACGTGCTCGGGATCGACGCTGTTGTCCGGCTCCTGCCCATGCTCGATCCTCCGCCTGATGGCGAATCCTCACCATCGACAGGAACTCGAAAGCGTAACGCAGGCGCTCGGCGACCCCCTGCCCCACCAGCTTGGTGGCGGCGATGTCGTCGAGACGGGCGAAGGTATTCTGAGCCTTTGAGCCGCAGGCCAGGGCGTGTACGCGCACCAGGTCGGTCAGCGGCGCGGTGCCGCGGCGCTTCAAGTTGATCGACTTGCGATGCTCACCGTCCTGCTCCATCACGAACTGACGGAAGAAGCCCAGCGGTGGCGTGCGGTTCTTGGCGTTGCGCGCCAGCGCCGCGAGGAACAGCTCGCTGCGCGGCGCCTGCTCGGCGATCAGATCCTGCAGCGCCTCGACCATCGGCGCTTCGCCATGTACCGGTGCCAGATCGAAGAAGATCGAGCTGTGCAGCAGACGCTCCGGGTTGGGCTCACGCATCCACTTCTCGAAATAGCGCTTCCACACCGCCAGTGGCTGGCGCCAACGCGGGTTGGTGGCCATGACGTCGCCCTTGCAGTAGGCGTAACCACAGCCAGCGAGACCGTCGCAGACGAACGTGGCCAACGCTTCGAAATAGTCGCCGTGCTGCTCGGGGTCGTAGGCGTCGTCGAGCACCAGGGCGTTGTCCTGGTCAGCATTGATGGTCGGCTCTTCCCGCGCCATCGACCCTAGCACCATGAAGCAGTAAGGCACCGGCGGCGGCCCCAGTTCGGCCTCGGCGAGCTCCAGCAGGCGCTGGGTGAAACCGCGTCCGATGGTGGCCAGGGCGCGGCTGATCATCTCCGAATTGGCACCGTCGGCGACCATGCGCACGAAACCGTTGCGTACCTCGGTGGAGAGCCGGGAGAGCTGGGTCGGGGTATTCTGGACGAAGATTGTTGACCAGGAACAGGCTGCTGTGGGTCTCGTGACGCACGATGTCGGAGAGATGCAGGATACCCATGGGCTGGCGCCGGTGCAGCACCGGCAAATGGTGCACCTGGTTGCGCAGCATGCACAGCATCGCCTCGTAGACCGACTCATCGGACTGGATCACGATCGGCCGCGACGACATTACCTCGCCCACCGGGGTCTGCGGCGACTTGCCCTCGGCCAGCACGCGGGTGCAGAAATCGCGGTCGGTGAGAATGCCATTGAGCTTCCAGTGGCGGCCATCACGGCCGACGAAGGTATAGGGGGATTGCGATTCGGTGAGGTCCACCACCAGCACGCAGGTGGTGTTCTCGTCACGCATGCGCTGAGCTGCCGCCTGCAGCGTGGTGTCGGCCTCCACCATCTGCGGCTGACGCGTGATCAGCTTGCGCACCCGGGTGGTCATGAGCCCGCTGTCGTCGCGCTGCTGCTGCACCGTGACCTTGAGCCGCCCGCCGGTATCGACGAACTCGGAGAAGTCGTCATCCACCTCGCAGATTTCATCGAAGATCTCTGCTGGCACGAAGTAGATCAGGGTGTCCTCGATCGCCCGCACCGGATAACGCACCCGGCGCTGATGCAGCAGATCCGAGTAGCCGAAGATGTCGCCCTCACCCAGACGATTGAACAGCCGCCCGCTGCGCTGGTACATCTCCACCGCGCCGCTGCGGATATACCACAGCGAATCGATCGGCTGATCCTTGGAGAGCAGCTCGCTGCCGGCCTGGAAGTAGCGAATCTCGATCGACCCGGCGATGCGATCGAGCAGCTCGTCCGACAGATGATCGAAAGGCGCGAACTGTGCCAGATGGCCGCGGATGTCCAACTGCTCGATATTCATGGCGGCCTCCCGGCCCAACGACGTCGATTGTCTGCATTCTCGAAGCGCCGGGCGGTGGCGTCAACGCACAGTGGCCGCCAACCCGCGGCAATCGCACCAATGCGTCAGGCGCTGTCCGCGCGGGAGAGCGGTGTCGGATGCTTGCCTTCGACCCAGCCCAGGGCACCGCTGGCGGTGGGCTGGAACCACGCGAGGCGCGACGCCAGCGCGACCACGCTGCCGATCACGATCAGCGTCGGCGGCCGCGGGGTGGCGTCGGCGAGGCTTGCCGGCAGGGTCTCGAGGGTGCCTAGATGCACGCGCTGGCTGGCGGTAGTGCCCTGCTCGACCAGCGCCAGCGGGGTCTGGGCATCGAGACCATGGGCGATCAGCTGGCGGCGGATCAGGTCGAGGGCGCCCAGGCCCATGTAGAACACCAACGTCTGGTCACCGCGGGCCAGCGCCGGCCAATCGAGGTCGCAACTGCCGTTCTTGAGATGCCCGGTGACGAAGCGCACCGACTGGGCGTGGTCGCGGTGGGTCAGCGGGATGCCGGCGTAGGCGGCGCAGCCCGAGGCCGCAGTGATGCCGGGCACCACCTCGAAGTCGATTCCGGCCTCGGCCAGCGTCTCGAGCTCCTCGCCGCCGCGGCCGAAGATGAACGGATCGCCGCCCTTGAGACGCACCACCTCATGCCCCGCCCGCGCCCACTCGACCAACGCCTGATTGATCCCCTCCTGGGGCACACTGTGCCGCGAGCGCGCCTTGCCCACGTAGAAGCGTCGCGCCTCGGGGTTGGCCAGCGCCAGAATCTCCTGGCTGACCAGGCGATCGTGGACGATCACGCTGGCGCTCTGCAGGCGCTTGAGCGCACGCAGGGTCAACAGCTCCGGATCACCCGGGCCGGCTCCCACCAGCGCCACTCGACCGCGGCGCCAGGGTGAGTCCGCCTCGCGCTCGGCGACGGCGTCGACATCGATGCGCGGCGGCAGCCGCGCACTGGATAGCGCCGGCCAGCCACGCACATGGACCAGGGCCCCGGCCGCCCGTGCGGCCTCCGCCAACTGGCGGTCCTGCTGGTGCTCCCCGAGGCGATCAGCCACAGCTCCCCTGCCGCCGGTGCCGGAACCCGCGCCGCGTGATGCCAACCCTGCTGCGCGCAAAGCGCGGCCAACGCCGGCATCGGTTCAGCGGCGTACAGCGTCAGGCTCACACCGCTGCCGGCCACCTGGCGGGCGAGTGCGAGCGCCTCGCTGCCGCCGCCGATCAGGCACAGCGTCAGTTGGAAGGGATCTAGCTGAAGCGTCAGAGAGGGCGTCACGAATCACCGTCGGGTCGAGTGGAGCCGGGCCAGGATGGCCGGGGGTCATCAGCGCCTCCATCTCAGCCGACGCTGCAGCGCCTTAGAACTGGATGCATCACTTGACCCCAATGCTTATAGCCAAATTCTAGGGGCGCAGCGAGGGATCCCGAAGGAACGCTTTCTTGTAGCGTTATAACCAACTTGCCGCGTTATCGCCGATGCCCCGCGTGAAAGACGACGGCCAGTCACTGACCGCCGGCGCCGCCCTATCGAACCCACAGATCCATGGATCTGAAGGCCGCCCCGGACCTGCCGGGGCGAGCGATCACCGACGTTACAGCGCCATCATTCAGCGTTGATCTGTGCGATGCCGCCAAGGTAGGGGCGCAGCACCTCGGGCACATCGATGCTGCCGTCGGCGTTCTGATAATTCTCCATCACCGCCAGCAGGCAGCGCCCCACCGCCAGCCCCGAGCCGTTGAGAGTGTGCACCAGCTGCGGCTTCTTCTGCTGCGGATGGCGGAAACGCGCCTGCATGCGCCGGGCCTGGAAATCCTCGCAGTTGGAGACCGAGGAGATCTCGCGGTAGGTCTCCTGGCTCGGCAGCCACACCTCGAGGTCATAGGTCTTGGTCGCCCCAAACCCCATGTCACCGGCACACAGGGTGACCACCCGGTAAGGCAGCGCCAGCGCCTGCAGGATCGCTTCGGCGTGGCCGCGCATGGTCTCCAGCGCGTCGTAGCTGGTCTCGGGGTCGACCACCTGCACCATCTCGACCTTGTCGAACTGGTGCTGACGGATCATGCCGCGGGTATCCCGGCCATAGGCGCCGGCCTCGCTGCGGAAACAGGGGGTATGCGCGGTGAGCTTGAGCGGCAATTGGGCGTGATCGAGAATCTCGTCACGCACGAAGTTGGTCAGCGGCACCTCGGCGGTCGGAATCAGGTGGTAGCCGCTCTCCTCGAGGCGAAACAGATCCTCGCCGAACTTGGGCAACTGACCGGTGCCCATCAGCGAGTCGGCGTTGACCATATAGGGCACGTAGCACTCTTCGTAGCCGTGCTCGAGGGTCTGCTTGTCGAGCATGAACTGCGAAAGCGCCCGGTGCAGGCGAGCGATCGGCCCGCGCATCACAGCGAAACGCGAGCCCGTGAGCTTGGTCGCCAGCTCGAAGTCGAGATAGCCGAAACGCGCGCCCAGGTCGACATGATCGCGCACCTCGAAATCGAAGGCGCGCGGCGTACCCCAGCGGTGCAGCTCGACGTTGTCGTCTTCGTCGGCGCCTTCGGGTACGCTAGCGTGCGGCAGGTTGGGCAGCCCCGCGATCAGCGCATCCCACTCGCTCTGCACCTCGGCCAGTTGGGTCTTGGCGCGGTCGAGCTCGTCGCCGAGCTGGCCGACCTCGTCGAGCAACGGCTGGATGTCCTCGCCCGCCGCCTTGGCCTTGCCGATCGCCTTGGAGCGCACGTTACGCTCGTTCTGCAGCTGCTCCGTTGCGGTCTGCAGTTCGCGGCGTCGGGACTCGAGCGACTCGAGCGACGCGGTATCGAGCGTGAAGCCGCGCAGGGCCAGACGTTGAGCGACGAACTGCGGATCACTCCGCAACAGCTTGGGATCGAGCATGGTGGCGTTCCGTTGATTGACGTCTTCGAGGGTCAGCACGACACGCGTAGCCCATGGGCACCCGCCTCGCCTGAGCGATCGTTTATTGTAAGGAAAAGCCCGACCGGCACCATGACTCCTCGCCGCCGCGCGAGACCGTGGCGCCCGGCCCATGATGCGACTCGTGCCCGCCGCGGCGCGAATCCCCGAATTAGAGTGTGCCGCCCGCCGGCCGCCGTGACAGCTTGATGACCATGATGATCGAACGCCTTGATCCGGCCGGCGACGCCTCGGCCCTGAACGCGCACTACCGCCGCTTCCTCGATGACCTCGAGCACACCGGCTTCCGCGGCGAGATCGCACCGGAGCTGGCCGACCGCAGCGTGCTGGCCACCGACAACTCGATCTATCAACGCCTGCCGCAGGCGTTGCTCTATCCCCGCGACGCCGAAGACCTCGAGCGCATCGCGCGGCTGATCGCCCGCGACGAGCACCGCAGCATCGTGCTCGCCCCCCGCGGCGGCGGCACTGGCCCAACGGCCAGTCGCTGACCGACGGCCTGGTGGTGGATCTTTCCCGCCACATGAACCGGATTCTCGAGATCGACGTCGAGCGCCGCCGTGTGCGCGTCCAGGCCGGAGTGGTCAAGGATCACTCAATGCCGCGCTCAAACCTCATGGGCTGTTCTTCGCCCCTGAGCTCTCGACCTCCAACCGCGCCACCATCGGCGGCATGATCTCCACCGACGCCAGCGGTCAGGGCAGCTGCGAGTACGGCAAGACCCGCGATCACGTACTCGAGCTCGACGTCGTCTTGCATGGCGCACGCGCCTGCACAGCCAGCCGCTGGCGGAAGAGGCACTCGCCGCCGCCTGCGCCCGCGACGACATTGTCGGCCGGGTCCACCGTGAAGCCAGGGCGGTGGCCACCGAGCGGCCGAGCTGATCGCGGCCAAGTTCCCGCCGCTCAACCGCTGCCTCACGGCTACGACCTCGCCCACCTGATCGATGCGAGGGGCACTGCGACCTCAACAGCCTGCTGTGCGGCGCCGAGGGTACGCTCGCCCTGCTCAACGAGGCGACCCTCAACGTGCTGCCGCTGCCCGCGCACTCGACCCTGGTCAACGTGCGCTACGCCGGCTTCATGGACGCCCGCGCGACGCCAAGGCGCTGATGAACGTGGCTTTGCCGGATCAGCCGCAGCCGCTGCGACCGACCTCGATCGAGACGGTCGACGACAAGGTACTGATGCTGGCGATGGACGACTTCGTCTGGGACAGCGTGGCCGAGTTCTTCCCCGCTGACGCCGAGGGCGCGCCGATCCGCGGCATCAATCTGGTCGAGTTCAACGACGACGACCCCGCCCGCCTGGCCGAGCGCGTACAGGCGTTCGTCGACCACCTCGGCGCGGACACCAGCGTCGAGCGTCTCGGCTATACCCTGGCCGAGGGTCGCGCCCGAATCGCGCGGGTCTATGCCATGCGCAAGCGCGCGGTGGGCCTGCTCGGCAACGCCAAGGGCGAACGCCGTCCGATTCCCTTCGTCGAGGACACCGCGGTGCCACCGGAACGACTCGCCGACTATATCGCCGAGTTCCGTTCCCTGCTTGATGCCCACGGCCTCGACTACGGCATGTTCGGTCACGTCGACGCCGGGGTGCTCCACGTGCGCCCGGCGATCGACATGAAGGACCCGGCCCAGGCACGCCTGATCCGCGAGCTCTCCGACGCCGTGGCCGCGCTGACCCAGCGTTACGGCGGCCTGCTGTGGGGCGAGCACGGCAAGGGCGTGCGCTCGGAGTACTCGCCGCGCTTCTTCGGTGAGCTCTATCCGGCGCTGCAGCGGATCAAGGCCGCCTTCGATCCTTACAATCAGTTCAACCCGGGCAAGATCGCCACGCCGCTGTCTATCCGGCCCGAAGACGCCGGAAACGCAAACCCGTCTGCCAGACGGCCCGAAGACGCCGGCAACGCAAACCCGTCTGCCACCCGGCCCGACGACGCCGGCAACGCGATTCCGATCCATGCCGAGGAAGAAGGCGCCGACGCACCCAGCCATACCGCCGAACGGGCAGCCATCGAGGTCGATCCCGGCCTGCTGACGGTGGATGGCGTGACTACCCGCGGCGAGCTGGACCGCCAGATCGACGAGCGCGTGTGGCAGGAGAATGCCAGTGCGGTCTACTGCAACGGCAACGGCGCCTGCTACAACTACGACCCCGCGGACGCCATGTGCCCGTCGTGGAAGGCGACCCGCGACCGCGTGCATTCGCCCAAGGGGCGCGCCAGCCTGATGCGCGAGTGGCTAAGGCGCCAGGGTAACGCCGGGGTCGACGTGGTCGAACTCTCCCGGCGCACGCGCCGGGAAGGCACCCTGGCCTGGCTGCGCGACCAGCCCGGCAAGCTCGGCCGAGCGTTGGCTCGGCGCCGCGGCGAGGCGGACTTCTCGCACCAGGTGTATGACGCCATGGCCGGCTGCCTGGCGTGTAAATCGTGCGCCGGCCAGTGCCCGATCAAGGTCGACGTGCCCGACTTCCGCTCGCGCTTTCTGGAGAGCTACCACAGCCGCTACGCGCGGCCGCTGCGCGACTACGTGATCGGCGGTCTTGAGTTCGTGGTGCCCCATTTGCCGCGGGTGGCACCGCTCTACAACGCGCTGCTCGACAACCGCCTGATCGACCGCCTGCTGACACGAACGTTGGGCATGGTCGACAGCCCGCGACTCTCGCGCACCCATCTCAAGAAGGTGCTGCGCGCCTGGGGCGTGGTCGAGGCCACGCCCACCAGCCTGGCCCAGTTGATGCCAGAGGAGCGTGCCCGCAGCGTGGTGCTGGTGCAGGACGCCTTCACCAGTCACTTCGAGTCTCAGTTGGTGCTCGACATCATCGAGCTGCTCACGCGGCTCGGCCTGCGCGTCTTCGTCGCCCCCTTCCAGCCCAACGGCAAGCCGTTGCACGTGCAGGGCTTCATCGGCCGCTTCCAACGTGTGGCGGCCAGGCAGGCCGCGCGACTCCAGACTCTGGCCGCGTTCGGCGTGCCGCTGGTGGGTATCGATCCGGCGATGACACTGACCTACCGCCAGGAGTATGTGAAGCTGCTGGGTCCGTCGGCGGTGCCCGAGGTGCTACTGCTGCAGGAATGGCTGCTCGCCCGCGGCCCGGCGCTGTTGCCGGCCCGCTGGAAGCAGCGCGCGGCCGACGCCGATCCCGGCTACCGCCTGCTGTCACACTGCACCGAGAAGACCAACGCCCCGGGCAGCCCCAAGGCGTGGCAGCAGCTCTTCGCCCACTTCGGGCTCGCCCTGGAAAACATCGCCAGCGGCTGCTGCGGCATGTCCGGGACCTACGGTCACGAAGCGCGCAACCGCGCCACCTCGGAGGCGATCTACGATCTCTCCTGGCGCGAACCGGTAGAAAACACCGCCGCCGGCACGCTGCTGGCCACCGGCTACTCCTGCCGTAGCCAGGCCAAGCGTCTATCGCAGCGCCAGCTGCTGCATCCGCTCCAGGCGCTGCTGCAGGTCGCCCGCCGCCGCGACCAGACGAGCTGAGACGCGCCAGGGTTCACCGCGCAAGATGACGCCACATGGCCTATGCTCTGCGACCCGCACGCAGCGGTGTCGCAGGCATTGCATCGGCGCGCCGGCGCCGCTAGTCTGCGCGCCTTTTGATCCGCCACTGGAATCACCTCGGAGAGCCTGGCCATGGAAAACGCTGCCCTTGCCCTGACCGGCATCGGTCTGCTGGCGCTGATCTGTCAGTGGCTGGCGTGGCAGTTGCGTCTGCCCGCCATCCTGCCACTGCTGCTCGCCGGTGTGATCGCCGGCCCCATTACCGGCTGGCTGCAGCCGGACGCCATTCTGGGCGACCTGCTGTTCCCGTTGGTCTCGCTGGCCGTGGCGGTGATCCTGTTCGAGGGCAGCCTGACGCTCGACTTCCGCGAGCTGCGCGGCCACGGTCGCACGGTCAGCCGTCTGGTCACCTGGGGCGCACTGATCACGGCGCTGATCGGGATCGCTGCCGCGCACCTGGTGCTGGGGCTGTCGTGGGAAATGTCCAGCGTGCTCGGCGCACTGCTGGTGGTCACTGGGCCCACCGTGGTACTGCCGCTGCTGCACACCCTGCGCGCGCGCGAGCATGTCAGCCAGATCCTGCGCTGGGAGGGCATCCTGATCGACCCGATCGGCGCCATCGGCGCGGTACTGGTCTATGAGTTCGTGGCACTGGGAGTCTCCAACGGCGCCGCCACCCATACCTTGATCAGCTTCGCCCAGACCGCGGTGATCGGTTTCGGCCTGGGTATCGCCGGCGGCTATCTATGGGGCAGCGTGCTGCGCCACCACTGGCTGCCGCAGCGGCTGCACAGCTTCGGCACGCTGATGGTCATGCTCACCCTGTTCACGCTCTCCAACCTGCTGTTCCACGAGTCGGGGCTGCTCACGGTGACGGTGATGGGCGTATGGATGGCCAACATGCGCGGGGTGCCCACTCAGCCGATTCTGGAGTTCAAGGAGACGCTGTCGATCCTCTTGATCTCGGGCCTGTTCATCCTGCTCGCGGCACGCCTGAGCCTGGAACAGCTGGGCCTGCTGTCGTGGGAGGCGTGGGCCTTCCTCGCCATTCTGGTGTGGGTCGCTCGACCGCTGACGGTATGGCTTTGCACTCTGGGTAGTTCGCTCAACTGGCGTGAGAAGGCCCTGCTGGCCTGGCTCTCGCCGCGCGGCATCGTCGCCGCCGCGGTGGCCTCACTGTTCGCCATTCGCCTGGAGGCACTCGAGGTGCCGGGGGCCGAATTGCTGGTGCCGGTGACGTTCCTGGTGATCATCAGCACCGTGGTGGTGCAGAGCCTCTTCTCGCGCCCGCTGGCGCGTCTGCTGAGGGTCAGCGAGCCGACGCCGTCAGGGTTTCTGATCATTGGTGCCAATCCGGTCGCCCGCGCCTTCGGCCAGGTGCTGCAGGAGGCTGGCTTCGTGGTCCGTCTGTGCGACCACAACTGGGATGCGGTGCAGGAAGCGCGCATGGCCAACTTGCCTACCTACTACGGCAATCCGCTGTCGGAGCACGCCGCGCAGCACCTCGAACTCACCGGCATCGGCCATCTGCTGCCGCTATCGCCCTACCGCGAGCTCAACAATCTCGCCGCGCTGCACTTCGAGCACGTTCTGGGGCACGGCAAGGTATTCCGCCTGGCGGTGGAGTCCAGCCGCAGCGCCAAGCGCCATCACCAGCAGGCACTTGCTCACCTGCCGCTGCTGTTCGATGGCAATACCAGCTTCACCCGGCTGTCGAGCCTGATCGGCCAGGGCGCGGTGTTGCGCCAGGCCAAGATCAGCGAGAACTTCGACATCGAAGATTATCGGCGTATCCATCAGGACCGCCTGCTGACCCTGTTCACCCTCTCCGCCAACGGCCGCATCCGCACCGCCACCGCGGAAAAGCCGCTGATGCCCAAGGCGGGAGACACCCTGATCAGTCTGATCTTCCCCGATTCGCCGGAGTTCTGAGCCGGCCCCGGCAGCCGCACTCCCCCTCTCCCTGAACGACGAACACCGCCTCAAAGGCGGTGTTCGTGTTCAGCGCCGGCGCCCGTCTAGGCACGCGTGCCACGACGCCTGCGCAGCGGGCTCAGAAGAACAGACGGCGCAGCGCGCTGCCCGGCTCGGCTTCACGCATGAAAGCCTCGCCGACCAGGAAGGCGTTGACGTCGTACTCGCGCATGCGCTCGACGTCGTCGCGGGTATGGATGCCCGACTCAGTGACCACGGTCACGCCGGCCGGCACCCGCTTGAGCAGGTCGAAGGTGGTATCCAGCGAGGTCGCGAAGGTGTGCAGATCGCGGTTGTTGATACCCACCAGCGGCAGATCGAGCGTCAGCGCACGCTCCAGCTCGAACACATCGTGGACCTCGACCAGCACATCCATGCCCAGTTCCCGCGCCTGGCGATAGAGATCCTTGAGCTGGACGTCATCCAGCGCCGCCACGATCAGCAGAATGCAGTCGGCACCGATGCCGCGCGCTTCGGCAATCTGGTAGCCGTCGATGATGAAGTCCTTGCGGATCACCGGCAACGCGCAGGCCTCGCGCGCGGCGATCAGATGAGACTCATCGCCCTGGAAGTAGTCGGCATCGGTCAGCACCGACAGGCAGCTGGCACCGGCGGCGGCGTAGTCGGCGGCGATCTCGGCCGGGCGGAAATCCTCGCAGATCACACCCTTGGAGGGCGACGCCTTCTTGATCTCGGCGATCACCGCCGGGTCTCCCCCCTCGATACAGCGCCGGAGCGCGGCGACGAAGCCACGCGGGGCGCTCTGCGCCTGAGCACGCTGCAGCCAGGTCTGCTCGCTGGTGCGCGGACGGCGCTCGCTGATCTCTTCGCGCTTGCGCGCCAGAATCTTGGCCAGAATGGTCGGCAACGCCTTGTCCTGTGATTCACTCATGCGCGGAGCTCTCGGTGTCGGGGTGAAAGGATATCGAGATGAATCGATGTCGGGGTCAATCAGCGAATACCCGCGTAAAGTCGGCCAACTCCTTGAGCTTCTCCAGCGGCAGCTTGGAGGCCTGGGCATCCTGCGCCATCAGCACCCCCTCCTGCAGCGAATCGGAGACGCCCGAGGCGTACAGCGCGGCGCCGGCATTCAACGCCACGATATCCCCGGCCGCACCCTTGCCGACCAGCGCCTCCTTGACCAGCTTGAGGCTATCCTCGGCGGTCACTACCTTCAATGGCGCCAGCGCCTGGCGTTCGATACCCAGCGACTCGGGGGTCAACGTGTACTCGCGAATCTCACCGTCACGCAGCTCCGCCACCCGGGTCGGCGCCGCCAGCGAGATCTCGTCGAGGCCATCCTCGGCATGCACCACCAGTACATGGCGGCTGCCGAGCTTGCGCAGCGACTCCGCCACCAGCGGTACCAGATGTGGCGCATAGACGCCGAGCAGCTGGTTGGGCGCGCCGGCGGGGTTGGTCAGCGGCCCCAGGATATTGAACACTGTACGCACGCCCATCTCGCGACGTGGACCGATAGCGTGGCGCATCGCCTGGTGGTGGCGCGGCGCAAACATGAAGCCGACCCCGACCTGTTCGATACAGCGTGCGATAGTCGCGGCATCCAGGTCGAGGTAGATGCCGGCAACGTCGAACAGGTCGGCGCTGCCCGCCGACGACGAGACACCACGATTGCCGTGCTTGGCCACGTGACCGCCAGCAGCAGCGACGACGAAGCTCGACGCCGTGGAGACATTGAACAGGTTGGCACCATCGCCTCCGGTACCGACGATATCGACCACGTTGTCACAGTCGAGTGCCACCGGCTGCATCAGCTCACGCATGACCTGGGCCGCCGCGGTGATCTCGTCGGCGGTCTCGCCCTTCATCGCCAGGGCGATCAGAAACCCGGCGATCTGGGCATCGGTAGCCTCACCGGTCATGATCGTCTGCATGATCGCGTGAGTGTCGTCGTAGCCCAGATTCTCGTGGCGCAGCAGCGCAGCGATCGCCTCACGCATTTGCATGTGTCTCTCCCAGCGGTTGCGACGCGGTTTGGCGCTTGAGGAAATTGTCCAGCAGCTCATGGCCCTGGCGCGAGAGGATCGACTCGGGGTGGAACTGCACGCCCTCGATATCCAGGGTACGGTGCCGGAGACCCATGATCAGCCCCGGCGTGACGTCACTCTCATCGGTATAAGCGGTCACTTCCAGGCATTCGGGCAGGGTTGCGGCGTCCACCACCAGAGAGTGGTAGCGGGTCACTTCCAGCGGGTCCTCGAGACCGGCGAACACGCCCTGGCCAGCGTGGCGGATACGTGAAGTCTTGCCATGCATCACCTGCGGTGCCCGAATCACATGGCCACCGTAGACTTGGCCGATCGCCTGATGCCCCAGGCAGACGCCGAGAATCGGGATGCGTCCGGCGAAATGACGAATGGCGGCCATCGAGATCCCCGCCTCGTTGGGGGTGCAGGGGCCGGGCGAAACGACCAGATGCGAGGGCGCGTGGCGCTCCAGCCCTGCCAGGTCGATCTCGTCATTGCGCAGGGTGATGACATCGGCGCCCAGCTCACCCAGATACTGGACGATATTGAAGGTGAAGCTGTCGTAGTTATCGATCATGAGGACTGGCACGGCAGTAAGCTCCTGATATTCATACGTGATCGCGTCATGGCTGTCGTTTTTCGTCCCACCGGAACCGACTTCGGCCCGGCGCTCTGCCAGCCTCACGGAGCCATCTCTCAGACGAAAAAATGCCGCCCCGTGGGGCGGCATCTTTTACAGTCGTCAGCGGGCCGCCCTGGAATCAAAGGCGCCACCACCACTGGATCGGTCTGTAGCTGGGTATCGTCATCATGGCGCCAGTCTGCGTTTGACGGCGAGGGCTGTCAAGCGGGCTGCGCTCAAACATCGAGCAGGGACTCGTCGACATCCCCGATCTCGGCATCGAACAGCGTCTCGATATCGGGGAAGATCACTTCGACGGCGCTCTGCCCCGCCTTGAGCGGTCCCATACGCACTCGCAGAAACTGCCACAGCACCAACCCATACTCCTGCAGGTAAACGCCGGCGCGAGGTTGCCCGGGAATCGCACGCCCCTGCTGCAGATTGGTGGCCAAATGCGGCACGATCGCCTCGGCGAGCCGGGCGGCAGCGTCGAGGTCGCTCTCACCCAGCGCATGCAGCCCCGGTAGCGCCGGCGTGAAGGCCTCCCACAGCGCATCACCGGCCCGAGGCCGAATCGCGACATCGAAGATACGCTCGTTCATCGGCATCTGTTTTCTCGTCTAGCACTCGCCATCGTTCGCACTCCCGATCGTCTCTCTCCGCGTCACCCGTTTCACCTTGGAGACAGCGCCCCGCACCTCTCTGCGGCAGGGGCATTGTGACCGCGAGCCAGGCCACCAAAGGATCGAACAGTCCGAACTGCCAGGGCCATTTGTGGTCATGAACGCCGCGCTAAAAGAGCGACAGGCTCCTCGCGCTTGGTGTAGGGTCGGCGAATTCATGGAAGATATCTCGGCATCGACAGTCATACTGCTTGTCACGAGCGGTCGCGTGAACCGTGCCAACGATCGTGGAGAGCTGCATGAAATTGACCAAACGGGGAAAGGAAACTCCCCTGATGAAGCGACGCGAGCAACGAGTGCTGCGCGCCGATAGCCTGAACGCCCTGTCGCGCCAATCGGGCATCCCCCTGAGTACCCTCAAGACGCGCGTCAGAACCCTGATGGCGCGAGGCATATCCCGCGAGCGGGCCATCGAAATCGCTCTGAGCCGCCCCTTAGGCCCCCAGGGCAGACCCCGCGCCAACGAACCCTGATAGACGGCCACACCGGCCATGGCGAGCTGGGCTCAACTTTTCGGCTTTCCTTGCTCGTCGTGGCGTCTGGAGAGCTCACGCTCTATCGTCTCGTCGATGGCGTGGCTGACGTAAGCCTCTTCACGCTCCAGTAGTTCCTGCGCCGTGGGCGAATGTGCGTCACGCTTGGCGTCGCACTGCGGACACCGCTCGACGCCCTCGGCATTGGTCGGCGCATCGGTTTGATCATGACCGCAGCGCGGGCACTGGGTAGTCTTTGCACACATGACTCACTCCTTCTTCTCGGTGACATCATGTCAAGTTTAGCGGTTCTATGTCACACCTGCGTAACTCGAGTCGACTACCGATGGTCAGGGTATCTCCTCACCCCGATTATCGACTAGGCTCTCTTGAGGCGGCACCAGTGACCAGATGCGGTGCCTCGCCGAATAGCACGGAGTAGCGCGCGATGACACGTTTTGTGGCCAGACCCCTCACCCCTCTCAACGATGGCGACGCTGCGGAGTGGATCGTGGTAGATACTGCGCCCACCCAGCAAGGCGATGGTGCCCCTGGCATCATCAGTCACCACGCAGGGCAGGAAGCTGCACGCAAGCTGGCAGAAAAACTCAACCAGCGCCGACATTGACTTACCTGCCGGGCCCGCTTGTTCAGCTCGCATCCAGGCGCGTCTTGTGCGACGTCGCGTAGACCTGCGAGCCGATGATCGTGCTGCCAGGCGGCTGCGTCACTAGAAAGAGTGGCACGTCGGCGCCGCCTACTCGCGGCAGGTAGTGCCGCGCATGCCCCAGCGAACTCAGCCGCACGGGTCGCCCATCTTCCTCCTCGAGCACCTCGGCACGCTCCCCCATGATCACCCGGTAGGAGAACGTGCGCATCGAGCGACTCCACCTGCAGCTCGGTCACACGACCTTCGCCAAGAAGTTGTACAAACTCTGCGTATCGCATGCCGCCTCCCTGGCAAGATGCTCGCCAACCCGCAGGACAAGACCTACATAAAAGCTATACACGAAAATTATACTTGTACAAGGCAGCCACTACCGCCATGCGACCTTGGTCGCTGATCGGGCGCCGGCCCGAGGGCATCCGACACCACATCAGCACAAGCATCGATACCACCGGCATAGTCGCGCCGAGACGCGATCGACCCTGGGATTCGAGATTCATTCAGAGGAAGGCTTGCAGGCATGAAAAAAGCCGCCAGCGCAAAGTGCGCCAGGCGGCTTTTTCCAGAATAAAAGTTGGTGGAGCCTAGCGGGATCGAACCGCTGACCTCAACACTGCCAGTGTTGCGCTCTCCCAGCTGAGCTAAGGCCCCGTACCGTGTTCGCCAAGGAACGCGGCGTAATTTACGGATGAATGTGAAGGCTGTCAATGAGTTTTGTCGATTTCGTGCCAAGCTGCCCACTTTCCCGACCTCGATCTATCCAGTCCGGGGCGAGAAGCCGCTCCTGGAGCGCTCTCACCCCCCAACTTCTAGGCAGCGCTGCGCCCGGGTTTGCCGGTAGCAAGATTCTTGTCAACTCGGTGCAGCGTGTCTGTTAACATGCGGGCGCAACAGGCGTAGGGCGTGATCGACCAGAGGTCGAGGACGTTCCCGCTATGGATATACCGGCAGCACCCAGGCGGTCGCTGATCCGGCCGATACGTGAGGCAGAGGGCAGGAGTCATCTTGATCAAGGTATTGCTAGCCGATGATCACCATCTGGTTCGCACTAGTATCGCCCGCGTACTGGACGAGGAGTCCGACATCGAGATCGTCGCCGAGGTCGATAGCGGCGAAGCAGCGCTCAGCGCCTGCCGTGACCGCTTCCCCGACATCGCCCTGATGGATATTCGCATGCCCGGCATGGGCGGACTCGAAGCGATCCTCAAACTCCTCCGCGAACAGCCTCAGATAAGCGTCGTGGTGCTCACCGGTCAGGTCGAGGAAACTACGGCACAACGTCTGATCGATGCTGGCGTAGCCGGATTCATCAGTAAGGGAACGCCGCTCGATCAGATGATCGAGGCAGTCAGGCGGATCGCCGCAGGCGAGCGTTTCATCAGCCCCGACATCGCCCAGCGCGTGGTGCTGGCGCGCCGCGAGGGCGAAGGCAACCCGTTCGACCAGCTTTCTGACCGTGAACTGCAGATCGCACTGATGATCATCAACTGCCGACGCGTCAGTCTCATCTCTCAGCAGCTCGGGCTCAGCTCCAAGACGGTCAACACTTACCGCTACCGCATCTTCGACAAGCTCAAGGTTCAGTCCGACGTCGAACTCACCCACTTGGGCCTCAAGCACGGCTTGGTCGACGGTTTCGACACGCATTGATACACGGTTTCGACGCGTTTCGAGTCGCCACCGGCCGATACCCGGATCGCGGCGCTGCGGCGTGTTTTTGATATACTCTCGGCATGAGTGATAGCCCCAGCGATTCCCCGGCATCCTTCGATGCCAAGCACTTTCTCAAATCCGTCTCCGAGTCGCCCGGCGTGTACCGTATGCTCGACGCCCAGGCCAACGTGCTCTATGTCGGCAAGGCGAAGCGCCTCAAGGCGCGTCTGGCAAGCTACTTCCGTGGCGCTCTGAACGCCAAGACTCAGGCGCTGGTGGCGCGCATTCAAGATGTTCAGGTGACCATCACCCGTAGCGAGACAAAGCGCTGCTGCTCGAACAGACGCTGATCAAAGAGCTGCGGCCGCCCTACAACATTCTGCTGCGCGACGACAAATCCTACCCTTATGTCTTCGTCACCGACCGTCACCCCTACCCGGTGCTGGAGTTCAAGCGCGCGCGTCAGAGGCGTGCTGACGGACGCTATCTGGGCCCCTACCCCAGCGCCACCGCGGTGCGCGAAAGCCTATCGCTGATGCAAAAGATCTTCCGTATCCGCAACTGCGAGGACAGCGTATACGCCCATCGTCAGCGCCCCTGCCTGCAGTATCAGATCAAGCGCTGCAGCGCGCCCTGCGTCGACTTCATCAGCCAGGCGGACTACCAGCGTGACATCGAACACGCCGTGATGTGTCTCGAAGGGCGTAGCGAACAGGTCACCGGGCAGTTGACCGAGGCCATGGAACAGGCCAGCCAAGCACTGGACTTCGAGGAGGCCGCGCGCCTGCGCGATCAGATCCAGCAGCTGCGACGACTGCAGGAGAAGCAGTTCGTCGACAATGCCGAGGGTGATGCCGATGTCTTCGCCCTGGCCCAGCAGCCCGGCGGGCTCTGTATCAGCGTGCTGGCAATCCGTCAGGGTCGCATGCTCGGCGCGCGTCACCATCAGCCACAGAACGGCCTCGACCTGGGCACCGAAGAGCTCATCAGCGAGTTCGTCAGCCAGTTCTACCTGGGGCAGTCGAAAGAGATTCCGCAGGAGGTCATCACCTCCCATCCGCTGGCCGACAACGAGCTGGTGCAGAGCGCGCTGAGCGAGCGCGCCGGACGCCGTGTACGCGTCACCGCCCAGGTTCGCGGCCATCGCGCCCAGTGGCAGCGCCTGGCACTGACCAACGCCGAGCAGCATCTGGCAACACAGCTGGCCAACCGCAGCCAGCTCAGCCGACGCTTCGAGTCTCTGCGTGAAGCGTTGTCGCTGGAGAGCCCGCCGGCTCGGCTGGAGTGCTTCGATATCAGTCACAGCCACGGCGAAGCCACGGTCGCCTCCTGCGTGGTGTTCGACGGAGATGGCCCGGTCAAGTCGGACTATCGCCGCTTCAACATCGAGGGTGTGGCCGCGGGCGACGACTACGCCGCCATGCGCCAGGCGCTCACACGACGCTTCAAGCGGCTGCAGAAAGGCGAAGGCAAGCTGCCGGACATCCTGATCGTCGACGGCGGCAAGGGCCAGCTCAACATGGCACGGGAAGTGATCGCCGAGCTAGATGTCATCGGCGTGACCCTGATCGGGGTGGCCAAGGGCACTACCCGCAAGGCCGGACTGGAGACGCTGTTCATCGAGACCGTCGACCGCACTCTCGATCTCGACACCAGCTCGCCGGCGCTGCATCTGATCCAGCATATTCGTGACGAAGCCCACCGCTTCGCCATCACCGGACACCGCCAGCGCCGTGACAAGCAGCGCCGCACCTCGTCGCTGCAGGACATTCCCGGTGTCGGCCCCAAACGCCGTCGCGAGCTGCTACGCTTCTTCGGCGGTCTGCAGGGGGTACGCAAGGCCACCCGCGACGACCTGGCACGCGTGCCGGGGATCAATGAACAGATGGCGACGACCATTCACCAGGCGCTGCATGGATGAGCGTTGCCGAGCGGCGTAAAATGCCCCCACCTTCACCTCAAGCAAGGATGCTAGCGGCTCGATGAACATCCCCAACATGCTCACTCTGGCAAGAATCGTGTTCATACCGCTGCTGGTGGTGCTGTTCTACCTGCCCTACAGCTGGAGCTTGCCGGTGACCGCCGGCCTGTTCGGGCTGGCGGCGATCACCGATTGGCTGGATGGCTACCTGGCCCGGCGCTGGGACCAGAGCACGCCGTTCGGCGCCTTCCTTGACCCCGTCGCCGACAAGGTGATGGTCGGGGTCGCCCTGGCCCTGTTGATCGAGCGCTATGAAGTGTTCTGGCTGACGCTGCCGGCACTGGTCATCATCGGTCGCGAGATCGTCATCTCGGCGCTGCGCGAATGGATGGCCGAGATCGGCCAGCGCAAGCGCGTAGCGGTCTCATGGATCGGCAAGTCCAAGACCACGCTGCAGATGATCGCGCTGGTGCTGCTGCTCGGTTTCCCCCCCGGGACCCAGATCGCCGCCCTTGGCGTAGTGCTGCTCTACGCCGCCGCCGTGCTCACACTGTGGTCGATGATGCAGTATCTGCGTGCGGCCTGGCCCGAGCTGACGCGCTCGATGTAAGCAAAAAAATGCCATAAGCGTTTGACAGTTACGGACTTATCCTTATAATTCGTCGGCGAGTTGAGCGGGAATAGCTCAGTGGTAGAGCATCGCCTTGCCAAGGCGAGGGTCGGGAGTTCGAATCTCCTTTCCCGCTCCATAACTCGTAGAGTTGCCAGCAGGATCGAGGGTCGTGAGCCGGAACGCCGGTCCGATCGATATCCTTTCCCGCTTCACAACTCGATCTTTCGGGACATTCACATCGCTTCCGAATCTGTAAGGCTGGATGGCAGAGTGGTTATGCAGCGGACTGCAACTCCGTGTACGCCGGTTCGATTCCGACTCCAGCCTCCACTTCCCGAGCTTCAGACCCCCTCGGTTTGTCGACCTCCCGTATCTCCCTACGTCGTCGGCCCGGATGGCGAAATTGGTAGACGCAAGGGACTTAAAATCCCTCGGTGGCAACACCGTGCCGGTTCGAGCCCGGCTCCGGGCACCATAATCTATCTCGCCCCTCTCTGAAGCCTCGACACGTTACCCGAGTGACCTGGACAGTCCAGCCATGGTGGCAGAACCTATGCCCCTCCCCGTCTGGATGCCTCCTCCAAGCTTCTTTACCCTGACTTCA
This sequence comes from Salinicola tamaricis, assembly GCF_003006155.1. GTDB lineage: Bacteria > Pseudomonadota > Gammaproteobacteria > Pseudomonadales > Halomonadaceae > Salinicola > Salinicola tamaricis. The sequence continues at coordinate 101,370 of NZ_CP023559.1, forward strand.
GTCGGCCAGACCCTGGCACCGCGAACGTGAACCTTTGTGAACTCGGGTCACAAAGAGCAATACTCGCGATATAATCCGAGGTATACTTAGCACATCACCCAAGGACGCGGGGGAGTATACATGACGCAAGCACACCAGTTGACAGAACTCGAGGCGCTTCAAGCCATGATCGCCGAAGAGCGCCTGGCGCATCAGCGCACCAAGCGGGTGCTGGAGACACGCCTGTCGGCCTCCAACGCACTGCTCGGCGAAGCGCTCGACCGACAGGACACTGCCGAAGCCCGCCTATCGGCGCTGACGGCGGAGAATCGCACGCTCAAGCGTCGGCTCGAGCTAGAGCGTTCACTAGACGCGGTAATGCCCTGGGCGACCCACCGCCAGCAAGCAAGCAGCAGCTCGATGCCGCTTTTCTTCTGCTGAAGCCCCAGCATCACCGCGTCAGGACAGCGACGTTCCCTTCGAGAAAAGGACGCGAGCGGGAGCAGGCATTCGGCCCTCAGGCAAGCCGGTATCGGCTCAAGAACAAATAGACGCCTCCGCAACGGCGGAGGCATCTTTCAGAAGCACGGCTGAAGACCGATCAGCCAGTTACCGGGCAACGACAAACTGCCGTACCGGTTGGCCATCATCGCGGGGTGGCCGCACTCGCCGTCGCCACCAGCCCATCCAGCCACTCCTGGTGCCCATTGATCATCGGTTGGGAACTTGGCGCGCCAATTCTTTCGCCGGCTCCCCATTCTGGGTTTCTTGAGTGAGAATTCTGACGCGATTCGCCGAGAGATCCTCGATCAGCCAGGCATGATGGACGTCCATACGGTCCGAGGCGCCCTCCTCACCACTCCAGCCATGCCAAGCAATTCTGGCCGGCTGCCCCATGATCGGCGGCACACACTCAAGGCAGCGCCCCTCGATGGGAAACCCGAAAGTCGTGAAGAAGAATCGCACGCCCGCATCCAGCGCCGGGCCCGCATCCTCGTAGATCTTCACATCGGCCGCGTTGCTGTAGTACGTGGGCCACCGCGATGGCATCACCAGCAGCGGCCAGATGTCCGCCGCGGACACCCCCTCGACGATGACTTCATTGGAACAGAAATTGTCGGTGAACCCGGGGACGAAACCCTCGGGCCAGATGATGTCACTCATGATGAACTCCCTAGTCGTCGTGCCGCGCGAATCGGCATGTCGTGGGTGAATGTCGGCAGTGAGGCCATGGGGCATCGGCCCCATCGATCAACCACCTCCAGCCTACAAGTCACCTCATCCGCTCGCGTTGCTCGATACTGCCGAGTTCATGCTGAAAACACGCCTCTTGCGTCGGCGCACTCCGGCTGGCCGATTCCGGAGCGCCCCTCCGCCTGCTTAGGCCATGCTTGGGGGCGCCAAAGCGCGGCTATCGAGGTCGCCCATGGCCGCGCCCCACTCAACGTGACCGTCCAAGGCAACCACATCACGCCCAACGTCTACCTTGCGAAGGCGTGGACTAAGATAGCGACCGCCGCTTTCACGACGGCGCCGCGGCCCACATCACCTTCTCGCGCTCCCGCATCGTCGACGAGGTCGAACACAGCGGCGCCCCGGACCTCCTCACCATCCGCGCCAGCAGCGCCAACCTACGCGGCACCCTGCCCGGCAAGCGCCACGACCTCGAGCCCAGGGCCGGCACCACGCTGGCCGGCATCCGCATCGCGCACCTCGACCAGACCGAAGAGAGCGACATGCACTTCCTCACCCGGCTGGCCGAGCGCTTCGATGCGGTGGCCACGGTGAAGGCCGGCCGGCTGCTGTTCATCCCCGCCGGCCAGGCCACCACCGCCACCGGCGCCGAGATCCCGCCCATCGTCATCCGCCGCCGGGACGGCGACCAGCACCGCTACTCGAGTTCGGACCGCGAGAACTACACCGGCGTCATCGCCGCCTGGAACGACGTCTCTGGCGGCCGCCGCAAGGAAGTCATCGCCGGGGAGAACGAGAACGCCAAGCGCCTGCGCCCCACCTACGCCAGTGAGGAAGACGCCCTCACCGCCGCCAACGCCGAATGGCAGCGCCTGCAGCGCGGCATCGCGGGCTTCTCGCTCACGCTCGCCCAGGGCCGCGCCGACCTCTACTCCGAGACACCCGCCCGCTGCTATGGCTGGAAGCGTGAGATCGAAGAGACCGAATGGGTGCTCACCGAGGTGCGCCACGAGATCGGCGACGGCGGCTACTCGACTGAGCTGACGCTCGAGACGCGGGGCGCGTCGCCGAGTCGTTAGGCCCCGAGCGGCATACCGCCTTGGAATGCCCTAAAGACGCCGAGCATCCCGTCCCCATCGTTGGCGACCCAAAGCACTCCGGCCGCTTGGCCTCCAGAAGGCATCGCTCACCCTCACCTGCACACGGGCTTGCAACCGCAGCGCCAATGGCTGTATATCCATACACCTATCAATCGAAAGGGCTCGGCCTCACTGCATCATCCGATGCAGGGCGGTATAGTGAGCCCTTTCGCGTCGTCAATCGGAAGTCAGATCGAGTCACATGACCAACACCAGCAAACGCCCCATTGGCATCGACCTTTTCGCCGGCGCCGGCGGCATGTCCCTAGGGTTCGAGCAAGCCGGCTTCGACATCGCCGCAGCCGTGGAAATCGACCCGATCCACTGCGCGACCCACGAGTACAACTTTCCCTACTCGAAGGCGATCTGCGCCAGTGTCGTCGATCTGACCGGCGACGACGTGCGCCAAAAAGCCGGCATCGGCGATCGCGAAATCGATGTGGTGTTCGGCGGCGCGCCCTGCCAGGGCTTCTCGTTGATCGGCAAGCGCGTACTGGACGACCCGCGTAACGAGCTCCTCGCATTACGTCCGACTGGTTTCCGAGCTCCAGCCTAAATACTGCGTCTTCGAAAACGTCAAAGGGCTCACGCTCGGCAAACACCGCAAGTTCCTCGATGAGATGATAGCCGCGCTCGACAAAGCCGGTTACGACGTGGTCATGCCCTACCAAGTGCTCAACGCCGCCGATTACGGGGTGCCCCAATCCCGGCAGCGCTTGTTCTTGATGGGCGCCCGCAAAGGCCTGACCAACCGACATACCCGGCGCCGCTCGAGCAAGGCGCCACGGTTTGGGATGCCATCGGCGATCTGCCCGATGCCAACCGGTTCGAGGAGCTCCGCTCGACGGATGCCGTGCATGTCGAATGGGAAACCGAATCGACCTACGCCAGACGGCTGCGCGGTCTCGAGCGAGATCCCGAGGACTTCGGGTACACGCGGATCCACGATCTCGGGCTGCTCTCATCCAGCCTGCGGACGGAACACCACCGAGCTTTCCCAGAGCCGCTTTACCGAAACGGTGCCAGGGAAAACCGAGCCCGTCAGTCGTTTTCGCAAGCTGGCTCCCGAAGGGCTCTGCAACACGCTGCGCGCCGGTACGGACAGTGCCCGTGGCGCCTTCACTCGCCGCGGCCGATCCACCCCAACCTGCCTCGCGTCATCACGGTACGCGAAGCGGCTAGGCTGCACTCGTATCCCGACTGGTTCCGCCTGCACTCCACCAAGTGGCACGGCTTCCGGCAGATCGGCAACAGCGTGCCGCCGCTACTGGGCCGCGCAGTCGCCGGCAGCATCATGCAAGCGCTCGGCGAGAAACCGAAGAAACCTCGGAAGAAGTTGGAGCTCAACGACGCCGAGTTCCTCTACATGGATATGGGCGAGGCAGCGAGATACTTCGGCGTGCCGCACAACACCATCGCCCAGCGCACGCGCAAAACGACAAGTACACCGAAGAAGGTGGTAAGGGATAAAGCCGATGTCGGATGAAAGCCCCAAGGTAAAGAAGCGCTCTATCGCGCGATCTCCTACATTTTCAATAAGCATTACCCAACGAACCCTGATGGGTTCGTTTTCGTACGCGATGAAATCGTCGAAGCTGTCACGACGCTCGACCTGCAAAGGCCGGCGAATTTAGGCGATGTAATCTACTCTTTTCGATATCGTCAGCCACTGCCCGAGCACATTCTCGACACGGCAGATCCCGGGCTAGAGTGGATTATCGAAGGCGCTGGCCGAGCTAAATATCGTTTCAAGCAGGTTAAGCTAAGCAGGATTCTCCCGCGCAATGATCTCTTGACGATCAAGATTCCCGACGCGACACCGGAAATCATTCGAAAAAACGCCAAATACGACGAGCAAGCCCTGCTAGCTAAAGTACGCTACAACAGGCTGATCGACATTTCCTCGGAATCGCCTCGTACTCGCTCCAGAGCCACCTACGCACGTCGGTCAAAAAGATGGGGCAGATCGAAATCGACGAGATTTACGGGGGTGAACAGCAACGGTCAACAGTACGTCATCCCGGTTCAAGCCAAGGGAGGGAAAGACCAAACGCGATCACCCAAACGAACCAAGACGTTCGCTACTGCGCGCAGGAATATCCGAACTGATCTGCCGAGCGGTCTCGGTCAATTTATGGGTGACGATCGTATTGCGATGTTCGAGCTCATGATCGATGACGACGAAATCAAGGTCGTTCGCGAAAAGCACTACAAGCTGGTGGCAGCGAGCGACATTTCGGATAAGGACCTGAGCGTCTACGCTAGAATGGAGTGACCTTCCCGGCTCATAGAGGCAAGGAAGCCCAATGACCGATCACGTAGACACGCCACCCGCTCCAAAATCATGGCCTCGGTCGCTGGGAAGAACACCGGCCCGGAAATCGCGCTGCGCCGCGACTGCACGCTCGCGGCTACCGCTTCCGGTACACCGCAAAAGATCTCCCCGGCAAGCCGGATCTGGTCCTACCCAAGTACCGCCTCGCATTTTCTTGTGCACGGCTGCTACTGGCACCGGCACCCGGCTGCGTCTACGCCAGTACGCCGAAGTCGCATGTCGAATTTTGGCAGGAAAAGTTCGCGCGCAACGTCGAGCGAGATAAGCGCCAGCAGGCCGAGCTGATCGAAAAAGGTGGCGTGTGTTAGTGTCTGGCAGTGTGGTTTGCGCTTCTGCCGCGATGCCATTGGCGATATCGAAGAGCCAATCGAGGGTCTGTCAGACTATACGGAATGGCCAGAGACACCCCCACGTAAGCGTTGATCGGCTGCGGCGCTGCCTACCCCGCCCACTTCGGCTTGTAGCCCCACCACACGCTATCGAACGTCAGCTCCGAATCGTCCGCCTGGCCACGTATCGACGAAACCCATGTTCCCGACGCCACCCAGCGCCACGTTGTAGAGCGGCATCGGCGGATCTTCTCCGCAGCCATCCAGGTACTAGAACGCCTTCACGCGCCGAACGGGCGCTACATAAAAGGCGGCGGCTGATGGAGATTTGCGACCGAGGCACCGAGCGGCTCTCACTCCTGGACACACAGCAAAGCGACGCCGACCGGGACGTAGCGAAAAGCTGATGGGCGTGATGGACGAACTGAATCAGAAGATAGAGCACGGAACCGTCACGATCGGCACGCCCAGTGCCGGCGCCGCCTGACACCTGTGCTGTGCGCACCGGTCACCGAGTCATACAACTCGATGGGGTGAACTGCCATTGGTAAAATAAGCCACCTACTTTAATCGCTACGCAATAGGTCAATAGGATTAAAGGCATCGAGCATCCGGCCCTCATGATCGACATCAACTTTTCTTGAGACGAAATAAAACATCCCATTATTCATCCTCCTGAATTGACGATAAAAAGGCAGCGGCATCCTATAAGAACCGGTGCACAAACCATCCATGTAATGTAAAAGTCTTTTTATGTAGACACGGGGCTCTGTCATGGACAGCACACTGCACCGATCAATATCTATATCACTCCGGGAAAGATCCAACCCTGGCACGTCAAGAGGGAACGATTCAACATTTGAATGAGCCTCACATCTAACAGATAACTTTATAAAATCTCTATGCTTACAACCATTATCTTCGACAACATACTGCGAAACAAAACAAACCAACCCTCAAAACGACTGATAACATTGTTACTGCAAAAATCACACTCCATAACAGGCGGAGACCTATAGATGCCGCTACCTCTATTGCAAAGATGATAACCCCCAAAGCTAACGGGAAAATAATCTCTAAAAACTCTCAAGGAAGCATCATTCTCTCTCAGCAGAACTGAAATCAGGGAATGATCGAACACTTTAACTTCATCCAATTTCTTACCAAGATTTGCAAGCGTTCTCCCTAAAGACTCCGAGGCAATAGTACTATAGAAAGCATAAAACACCTTAAAGCCAAACGCGTCGGCAACAGAAAGATTAAATTTCTCATCTTCTCTACCAACGGCCTTGTTGGAATGCGCATTGTGCTTACAGCTCACACCGACAAGTCGAGAATTCTTGCCCATTGGACCATAACTGTATTCGCGAACAACAAGGTCTATACCATCATCGCCACCACGCGCAGGTTCTTTGACAATATCGTAACCCAGTGCCACCAGCAAATCCCTTACAAAAAGTTCAAATTCATCTTGCGCATCATCCTTACCATTCCCAGGGGGGATTTCTTTAAAATTAACAATATTGTTCATTCAGCTTTCCTACGACTATTGAGAGACCAGATAGAGCTAGAGCTGATTGATGCCAAGTTTATTGGGGATTCACCAACGAGGCGCTTTCCTCGCCCGGCTTATTCACGCGGGTTGATACGGCCAAATGTGTAAACACCTCGGCCGGCAAGTCAAGTGTCGCACGAAGCGGCGAATGGTGTCGCGATCAATGGGCGCCGGATCGAGCCAGGGCTCCAGACTCTCGTTGGTGAGAATCAGCGGCATGTAGTTCTGAACGCCCGCCGCTGAGCCTCGAGCTGGCGCGTGTTGGTGATCTGGGAGTGTGGGCTGAAGCACCGGCTTCAGGATATCGAAGCGGTCGAGACGCTGGTCCTGTCAGAGGCGGCCTACGGGGAATGGCCCGAATCGCCACCACGGGTACGAGAGACGCGCTGACGGGGCACGGCGGGCGCTGCGGTAGATCCCCGGCTTCCACTCGAAAACGGAGATATCAGGCGCCGCTGGTAAACCGCATGATGCCAAAGATAAGGCCAGCCACGACAATGATGGTGCCAACACTCCACATCGTCTGCTGGCGCAATAGCGAGTGCATCTCGGAGCGAATAGATCCGGTCTCGCGGAGGAGATCCTCCCGCGTCGCCACGGTCTCCTTGATGATCGCCACATCCTGCTCGAGTTTTCTGAGACGTTGCTCCATGTCCGGAGGCCCTCCTCCGCCATCCTGTTGACTCGAAAATGCCGGGTGATGATAGACATTATTCGCCATTCTGCGCGCTCTCATCCAAGATTTCCATCACAAGCACCGCGACAAACAGCTCGAGATAGTCATATCAGCCACACGTGCGGGGAATTGCCGACTAACACCGCTATAAGAATCATTGAAAAAAGATCACCGACGCTCTCATCCACATTTAGCAATGTATGTCGCCAATAAATCATTCAGAGGAGAAGGCCAAAAGGCAAAGATCTCAAAATCGTATTTCGTGCTGGAGCAGGTGATAGGGCAAATGCAATGCACTCAAAATTGAAGTGCGGAAAGGCAAACCGTGCTCTAAAAACATTTCGTACAGCATCATTTCGAACAGACCTTCATCTTGAGCGGCATCATCAAAAAACTCACCCCACGTCCTTAAAACATATAATATTACCCGCTCCCGCCTTCTTATTAGATCTGGACAAGAATCCAACCCAAGCATCTGCCGAGAATCCGAAGCCAGCTTTCTGTGTTCGTCCGGTATATTTTCGGAAACAGACAAACGCCCACGAAAATCACACTCAAACCACGAAATACAGTCGTCTGAATAAGGATTAACTACGGGATGAAAAGACCCTCTTTTATGTCCGCAACGGCTGTTGTTCTGGCAACACGCAGCCAAATTACCCCAATCTAAAGTTAATTCTGGCGCATGATTTCTTGGAACTAGATGTTCCACGTGAGAATTGTCAATGTTTAAACTCTCCTCGCAATAACAGCAAAGACCATGTTGATCCGAGAGCATGCCTTGTTTGGCTACCCTCTTGATTCCTGCGGTCACCTTAACATTCCAATCTGAACTCCTTACTTTTCTACCAAGCGAATTCTCAAGATCGGAAAACAACCCACCACCATTACAATTAAGAGGCTCATCTGATCTATTTAGAGGTCTCACATTTCACCTTTTTTCTTTTCCTTCAAAAACTTCAGCCTTTTTTGATAAAGATCACACCTGACCAACTCCTCATGCGAATGTCCGTAGACTTCGTCTAGAGCCGCACGTAGCTTTAACGCTTCTTGAGTATCGTAAGCGCCTGAAGACACCAGAGTCCTGTATTCATTCAAGAGCCTCAGATTATCTGCAACCTCTTCAGGAGGCCACTCAGACACAGAAAATATAGAGGACAATACCGCCCCACTTTTCTCTCCCAAAGTATTTACGCTGGGAGACTCAATCGAATCTTCACCTACAATACGGATCGATCTCGCATCGACTGACGTAAGCACCTGCGGACTATGCGTGGTAACGATGAACTGAACATTGGGAAATGTTTTTCTTAGATCATGAAGGATCTTTTGCTGCCAGCTCGGATGTAGATGAAGATCGATTTCATCGATCATGACCACCCCCGATGTCTCAAGGATGCGAGGAGAGTCGGGATTCAACTCAGCCATTTTGGCAGCCATATCCATCACCATGGCGATGATATTCTATAACCGTCACTTAACTGTTCGATGCGTTGTTCTATAGTCCCGCGGGGAGAATCGTAATCCATCAGGAAACGCAAGGGGGCCAATGCAGTCCTTGGATTGCGCAAACCTGGCAGCACGCCCTCCATAGCCTCTCTAACAGCTGCCAAAACCGGCAACTGATAATCAAAATCCTTGAACTCAACAATTTTCCGGTTCTCCAGGTTCTCCATGTAATGGAACCACTGAAAGAACGAACGGAAGTCTACCTTGGACGCTAGACATTCATCATACCCATCCAGCCGCGGAAACATTTTCTTAAAATTGCGTCTACGCATCGGGTTTTCGAAAACACCACGCCCGGTACCGTAATAGGCCAAAACGGGCAGGGGAAAACTTAAACGATCCTCCGCCACTAAATATATCATCAGCCAATCTGTTAACTTCTGACAACCCGCGAAAGCCAGGAAGATCTGCTGCTTTAAAGTTCCGCTCGCTACCCCTTTCAGCGCGATCCCATGTAATACCATTGAGCAGCGAAGTACTGATACGCATGTATGGCGCCCTTCGCCCATCCGCATCAACTTTAATATCGGTATCTAGCGGCGCAGTCCCTTTAATCTTTGGCAAACGAGTTAACATAGCCCCAAAAGCAATTGCCAAAGCATCAAGTATAGAGCTCTTACCAACACCATTAGGTGCGACCAAAACAGTCAGGTCTTTTTCAAATTCTATTACAGCCTCTTTGTAACACCTGAAACCAGTGAGACAAAGCTTATCAACTCTAATATCCAGCTTATGGCTATCGATAGTCAAAAGGGTGCTCATTGGATTGTTACCATCTTCAATGCCACTCAAGAATATTCGCCGAGCCGAGCTCGGCAGGATTGATCAGTCCATAATCATCAGCAAAATTGCGGCCCATCACAGCACGCACTTCAACGAGTCAGACGCCTCGCTTTAGTCATAACGATATTCAATCCCACACACCACTCCCTCAAGCAATCCCCCCCAGCCGCGTCTTCACGCGGCCGATGATCGCGACCTCCTGCATCTGGCTGCGGGGGATCATCTCTTTCTCGTAGTGCGTGTTATCGCTGATCAGGTACATCGCCCCGCCCGAGAGCCGCTGCACGCGCTTGATGCGCAACTCACCGCTGACCCACACCAGGAACACCCCACCGAGCGACCAGTTGGTGTCGTTCAGGTTGATAAACGTCCAGTCGCCATCGAACAGCGTCGGCTCCATGGAATCACCCCGCACCCGGATCCCGGCAAGCCGAGCGTCGGTCAGGCCAAGCTGGGCGATCAGCTCGGCGGTCATCGGGAAGTGGCCGACTACCGTCTCATGCTCCAGCGAGCGTCCCGCGCCCGCGGCGCCCTCGACGTCGTAGAGAGGCACCGACTTTGTCTCGGGCGGTGAGTCAGAGAGGTAAAGCCCAGCAGGCTCGTTTACTGCCAGAGACGTATCGGCCACATCGCCATCACCCAGCACCAGCCACCCAAGGCTGATCTTTTTGGCAATCGCCAATCTGACACATTCGTCGTAGGGGACGCTTCCACGACGACGCCAATTGTGGACAGATGTCGGCGAAATCCCGAAATAAGCGGCAATTTCCTTATCAGAAGACAGCTCCAAGACAGACTTCATCCGTTCAAGGACGCCTTCAGCGATTGCCTTTTTGTCGATCATCGCTGCCGCCTAATAGTTAATTGCAATCGCCAATGTGTTGATAAATGCCATTTTGGCGATTACTGTTCGTTTCACAGTCTTTAAGCCGCCAAGGAAGTCAGTCCCAGCGGTTGATATCCAGCTCGTTGCTATGCCTCGGGCCCATCTCGATGACGGAGCGGCACTCATGACACTCAAGGGAGCGCCCATGGTTGACCGGCTGCAGTACTTCGTACTTGCGTCGTGTAAAGCAGCGGCGACACAGGTACATGCCGGGCTCGCCAAGCTCCTGCTCTCCGGGCCGGCGAGCGGCCATGACCCAAGCCCGCTCGGAAGGCGATAGTCGTCGTAGCCATCACGTTCAACTTCAAGCTGCTCCATCTCCGACACTCGCTCCTTAAGCTCATCATTTTCCTTGGTGAGCGCCAGCGCGCGCTGCTCCAGCGTCAGATATCGCTGCTCGAGAGTGACGATTTCAGACTCGAGCGCGATCAGCCGGCGCTGAGCATCGATGACACCGCCGCCGTGCTCGATGAAGTCGATGATGCCTTTTACCTGGGCAGCCGTACTGCTGATCTTGCTTCCCGCCATGCGCGCCAATCCCCGTCCGGCAATCGCTAAGTCAATACTTTAGAACACTTTAGGAGCGTACCACATGACCCAGCCCCGCCGCCGCCAATCTCCCCACGGCTGTAACTGCCCGATGATGACCATCGTGACCAGGGAAGAGCGCGCCCGGGTCGAGGCCATGGCCGAGCGCGAGATGCGCTCGCTCTCCGGCACCCTGCGCCTGCTCCTGCTGCGCGGCCTGGAACACACCCCCAACCCCGAAGCCGTCTCCTGATTCGCACAAGGAATCGCTGCCATGTACCAGGACCCCAAACGCATTCGTCAGCGCTGCACCGTGTACCTCGATCAGTACGAGGCCGACATCATCACCGCCATGGCCAACTACCTGGGCGTCTCCAAGGCGGAGGTCATGCGCCAGATGATGATGAAGGAAGCCCAGGCCGTGCTGGGTCTGGGGCGCGCTAGCGATGAGTCCAGTATCGCCGCCCGCGCCGGCTGAACACAGCACCGCATCCGGCACCACATCCACCGTGCAAAACGAGGCGCCCATGCCGAATCACACCGTCGACATCGATGAAGAGATGGCGCGAGAGCTGGAACGGGTACGCCTGCAGGAAGGGCTGGCGAGCCGAGACGAGGCTGCCGAATTCCTGATGCGCCGGCGGATGCGGACAGGTACCGCCGATCTCACCGGCCGCGGCCGCGCGCTCTACCCGATCCAAGGAGGACACCGGTGACCGACGCCGCTCGAGCGAGAAACGTCTGCCCGCACTGCGGGGGCTATGCGCGGGTGCGCTACTCGCAGCAGGTCACGCGGCTCTACCGCGAGGGCGCCATCGAGTGCCAGAACCCGGCCTGCGGCTGGCGCGGCAAGTTCTCGTTCGAATTCACCTGCACGCTGACACCCAGCCTGCAGCCCAACCCCGAGGTGGACCTGCCGGCCTCCCCGGGCTCAAGGCCACGATGCTCGCGCAGATGCTGCGCGAGGTCCGAGACACTCCCTAGTCGAGAGAGACCGACCATGACCACGCTCACCGCTCCCGCTGGCCGCCATGCCGGCCGGGCACCCCAACTCGACCCGCAAAACGCCGCCACCGCGTATTTGCTGCGCCACTGCCGCGGTCTGGAACGCGCCGCCGCGCTGGAAGATTGCACCCGCCACCTGATGAGCGAGCACGCCATGAGCGAGGCCACCGCCGAGCTGGCCGCCCTGCACGCCAGCGCTGCGCTCGAGTCGCTCAATCAGGTCGCCTGGATCGATCTCGAGGCCAGCACCCGCGATGTGGTGGTGCTGCGCACCGCCGGCGGCGCGCCGGTCTCGTTCACCGTCGGCGACCTGCTGGCCCAGCGCCAGCGCGCCCGGAACCGCGGCGCCCTGCGCACCGTCAATCACCGCCCGCTGCAGTAACCCTCAACGCTCGCGAGGTACGCCCCATGGCCGCCGCACCCCAATCCACCACGCCCACGCCACGCCGCCACCTTGCCCTGGTCGAGCCGGATGCCCGCGCCGGCTGGGGTGCGCTACGCGCCGAGCTGCACGCCCGCTGCGCCGATGAGGATCTCGCCGAGCTCTGGGCCGGGCTCAAGCTGGCCGAGCGCAAGGCGCTCGCGGCCAGCGCCGGGCTCGAAGCGCGCGACGCCCTGCGCGGTATCGCTGACATGCCGCCTGCCGGGCGCGAGGCGATCCGCGCCGCCATCGGCCGCATGAGCCGTTACGCCCAGCGCCTGGGCCAGCGCCTGCAGGGCGAAAGCCCCAGCCGGGCGCTGGCCGCCAACGCCCGCCGGGCGCTGGCCGAAGGCGATACCGCGAGCGCGCTGCACTGGCTGAGCCTGATCGAAGCGGGGGCGCAATGAGCCGTATCACTTATCGCCATATCGCCCAATCGTTGATGGAGGCCCGCATGCAAATGGTGCAACTGGCCTTACAGACAGAAGCGGAGGGCGATGCTAAAGGCGCCAGGGCACTGCTGGCAGAGCAGCGGCAACTGGCTAACTACGTGCATGTGATGGATGGCCGCATCATCGCCGCGTTGACACCGCGCCTCGGTGAGTCGCAATGAGCGCCATCGAACGTACCCGCGACTGGGGCACGGTGGACTGCCGGCCCTGGCGCGCGGCGATCTTCGAGCGCCTGCCCTCGCTGGCCGAAGATCTCGCCGCCGGCTTTCTGCACGTGGCCGAGCGCTACGGCAACGCCGCGGGTAACCGCTGGCTGGCGCGCCAGAGCGCCGGGCTGATCGAGCCGGAGCACGTCTACCGCCGCTTTCCGGTGATCGCCGACGATCTCAAGCGCGCTTTCATCGCCCGCCGTCATGCCCAGCCCACCACCATCGAGGGCCTGCGCGCCGGCTGCGACTGGCTGCGCGAGGTGGAGTCGCGGCTCAAGATCGGCAGTCTCAACGCCACCCACGACGATGACGCCCTGGTCGACTACGCCCAGGCCCAGGCCCGCGCGGTGGAAGATGCCCGCAACAAGCTGATCGGCGGCATCGCCGAGCACAACCGCCGGCTGCGTCTCGGCCTGCTGCCGCCGCCCCGCCGCGTGCGCCAGCCGCGGGGCGTACCGCTCTCGGCCCAGGCCCGCGCCATGGCACGTCAGATCGCCGAGGCGCGCAACCCGCTCACCCCGCCGCCGGCCGGTATCCCGCTCATGGCGGTGTTCCGCTGGGAGCGCGCCCCGGTCATGTCGCTGGCCGTGGCCGACGAGATGGCCGCCGCCGCCGCACGCAAACGCGCCACCCTGCACGGCATCGCCCCGCCGCCGGTGAAACAGCCGGCCAGCGAGCAACTGGCGCGGCTGAGCTGCCCCGGGTTCTGGCGCCGCAAGCTGCGCCGGCTGGCCGGGCGCCGGCTGGAGCAGGTCCAGCGCGAGGCGTACCGGGTCCACGCCCAGGCCGGCATCTACTGCAGCGAGATGACCCTGGAACGCCGCCGCGCCCAGCGGGTGCGCAACCGCACGCTGCTGGAAACCCTGGAGGCGATCAATCAGGCGGGCCAGACCTACACCCTCGCCGAGCTGGCCGAGCTGGGGCTGGCCAACCCGGACCACCGCCGCGCCGAGCTGATGCTGCGCATCCGCGATACCGAGGTCGAAGCCCGGCGCCTGGGTCACGTCGGCATGTTCTACACCCTCACCGCGCCGAGCCGCTTTCACCCGATCAATGCCAACCGCACCAGGGACCGCCACGGCCGCGAGCGCTACCGCTGCCGCCGCAACCCGCGCTACGACGGCTCGACCCCACGGCAGGCCCAGCAGCACATCCAGCAGGTATGGGCCAGGGCCCGCGCCCGGCTGGCCCGCGATAACCGCGCGATCTACGGCATCCGCGTGGTGGAACCGCACCACGACGGCACCCCGCACTGGCACCTGCTGGTGTGGATGAAGCCCGAAGACGCCGAGGCCGTCACCGAGACCCTGCGCGGCTACGCCGAGGAGGAGGCCCCGGAGGAGCTGTTCAACCGCTTCGGCAAGACCACCGCCCGCTTCGATGCCAAGCGCATCGACGACACCCGGGGCACCGCCGCCGGCTACGTGGCCAAGTACATCTCGAAGAACATCAACGGCGAGCAGTTCGCCCGCGCCGGCATCGACGGCGACGAGCTGGACCGCTACGGCCACGAGCTGAACAGCGCCGCCCCGCGCATCGAGGCGTGGGCGGCCTGCTGGGGCATCCGCCAATTCCAGTTCGTCGGCCTGCCCAGCGTCACGGTCTGGCGCGAGATCCGCCGCCTGACGGACGCCCAGGAAGAGCAGGTGAAGCGCTGGGAAGCGGCGACCCAGCCCCACCCGCGCGCGTCGGCGGTCTTCCACCGCATCCGCGCAGCGGCCAACGCCGGCGAGTGGTGCCGGTTCGTGCGCCTGATGGGCGGGCCGAACACCCCACGCAAGCGCCAGCCAATCAAGCCGTGGTCGATCCCCGCCTTCCGTACCAGCCAGGGCGGAGACGACTTCAGCCACGCCACCGGCGAGCAGCACGCCGAGTTCATCCAGCGCGGCCGCTACGGCGATGAGATCCAGGTGCCCAAGGGCCTCGCCGTCAGCGACGGCAAGGGCCGCGTGTCCGAGTACCTGACGCGCCTCTACCGCTGGCACGTGCGCCCGAAGCGTGCCGGCGGCGGGGTTTTCGGGAGGCGGCGCAGCCGCCGCCCCTTGGACTTGTGTCACTAACTGTACGGCCCCCGCCCCGGGGGACAGCCAGAGCCTCATCCCGCGGGGTCTGCTGACCCCGAAAGACCTCACCCCGGAAGAGCTGGCAGCCCAGCTCGACCGCTACCGAGAGTGGCGCGCCAGAGAAGAAGCCCGCGCCGAAGTGGAAAACGCCGATCTCGAGCAGCGCATGATCCGCGCCGCCGCCCGGCGGCACCCACGCCCATCGCCCCGCCGGCATGGCCGGACGAGTTCTTCCCCGACAGCATCTGAAGGAGACCGACATGCAGACCGAAACCCTGATCGACCGCGCCGCCCGCGATACCGAACGCCAGCGCCTGCTGGGACATGACGAGTGGTGCCGCCGCTTCGCGCTACGGCTCCACCGTCGCACCGGCGTGGCCAACGACATCGCCAGCCAGGCCGCGGAGAGCGCCTGGGGCGACGCCGAGCGCGACCGCCTCGCGCACCCTGGCGACGGCCAGCAACCGCCGGAAGCCGCGGCGGACGAAGAACTGACCTACTGGGGCGAGTGAGGAGACGAGAGATGACCACCCAGACCCTGGAAGCCTGCTTCCAACGTGTGGCCGAGTGCCAGACCCACCTCGACGAGAGAAAAGCCCAAGTGCAAGGCGCCAACCTGCTGCTGGGCGAGGCGAAAGCGGCCCTGCTCGAGGAACTGAAGAAGCCCGAGAACCGGCGCCAGCTCACGCCCGCGATCACCGAGGCCCCGGTGCTGTTCGACGGCTACCTGATCCACATCGGCGAGCGCCTGCACTTCATCGACATCGAGACCGCGCCGCGGACGCTGTCGATGCAAGAGGTAATGAGCTGGCAGGAGGCCCCGACCAATGGCTGACGCAGCAGACAACGCCGGCGACGTGATCGAGCGCCACCTGAACCAGTCGCTCGCCCGCCACCGGCTGCCGGCGAGCGTCGCCGCCGAGCCCGAGTGCGAGGGGTGCGGCGAGGAGATCCCCGCGGCCCGGCGCGAGGCCGCGCCCTGGGCCACCACCTGCATCGAATGCCAATCCATCCGCGAAGCCAGGGGGCGCCATGTTCGGTAACGCCATCCACCGCGTGACCCGTGTGGTCTCTCTGCTGGTGCTAGCCGCTGGCCTGGGCGTGGCCATCCAGGGCGGCATCGCCCTGGCGTCACGCTTCATGCCCCGGATCGACGTGGTCGAGATCCGCACCACCCCGGCACATGAAGCGGCGGACATGACCACGACACCGCGCAGGGCGATGCCCGGCCGGTACCACTACTGAGGCCGACCGATGAACAAGAGCTACCAGGAGCTGTGCGACGAAGTGGCCATGCTGCGCGATCAGTTGGCCGACGCCACCGGCAAGGCCCACCGCCTCGAGCTGCAGCTCGAGGCATCCAACGCCATGCTGCGCGAGGCGCTGGAGATCGGCGAAGACCTCAACGCCCGCTGCCGGCGGCTGGAAGCCGAGAACGCCAACACGCGGAGCACGCCGGCCTGAGCGGCCGGCGCGCGATCCAGAACCGATTCCAGCGTTGAAGCGCGTGGGGGACACCACCGATGAAGACCGAATTCATGCTGCTGGCGTGCTACGAGAAGCCGCTGATCCCGCTCGACGTGTTCTGCCGGGACATCATGGGCGTGAGCCTGCAGACCGCGAGAAACCGCATCGCCGCGGGCACCTTCCCGGTGGCGCTGACCCGCACAGCGCGCCAGCCGATGGTGCACGTCGCAGACGCCGCCAAGTACATCGACAGCCAGCGAGGCAGCGCCGCCTAGGCGCTCCTCGCCCTCTCCTTCCGCACCAGCTCTCCCGGGCGCAGATTGACGTAGCGCTTGAGGCTCTTCCAGTCACGGTGCCCCGATACCATTGCCACTTCCTGTATCTGATAGCCGCGCTCGAACAGGCGGCTGATCCCCTCGTGTCTCAGGTCATGGAAGTGAAGATCCTCGATACCGAGAAATCGGCAGATCCGGCGGAACCCGTTAGATACCGAGTCGGCGTTGAACGGGAAAATCCGCTCGCCATCTCGCGGCTGCGCGCCAATGATCGCCAGGCTCTCCCCCATCAGCGGCACCACCTCGTCGGTGCGCTTCGTCGGGTGCTTCCTGAGTCGCACGATGACGGTGCCGGCGACCTCATCCAGGTCGGCCCACTGTAGCGAGCAGATCTCGTCGAGACGCATGCATGAGTCGATGGCGAAACGGATCAGCGCGTGATAGCCGATACGCCTGAGCGCCTTGTTGTGGCGCGTGTGCGACAGCAGCTCGGCCAGCTCCTCGGCCGACGGCCGTCGGTCTCGAGACTCGGGGTCGCCGATCAACTCAGACCGCTGCAAACCCTTACGCCAGTTCGACATCTTGACCTGCATCGTCGCCGGCAGGACTTCCTCGACGACACACGTGGTCACCGCACCCGACAGGAACATGACGTCGCTTTTGACCGTGGCCGGCCTCACGCCGTCGACATGGATTCGGGTCGCACAATACTCAGCGAGGTCGGTGTACTCGAGGTGGGCAACCAGCGCATCGGCGTCCAGGCCACGGCAGAGATTGTTGACCGCGGTCTGGTTCTTTCGCCCGCGGGAAGACGTGCGCTCGAGGTGAGCCAGATGACGCTGCAACGCATCCTTTATCGTCAGTGCCGGAAGCGCCCCGGCCTGCCGGCTCTCGATCTCCCCCTCGACCTTCTTGGCCCATGCCTGGGCCCGTGCCTTCGTCGAGAAAGTCTTGCTCTGTGAAGGGTGGCCCTTCTTCCGTACAATGGCGCGCCACCCCGTGCCACGCCGCTGAAATGACGCCATGGTGTACCACCTCGCTCGCTCGAAGGGAGATCAAGGGCACCTGGTACAAATACGGTACAGTGAGCCCAGTTATCGGCGGGATTTCATGGTATCAGATAGTGTATATTTAAACAGTAGTGCGTAACGCAAGTGACTGATATGCCGACTCAAAGCCCAGCAGACCAAGCTCGCCGTTTTTCTGTGGCGCCCATGATGGATTGGACCACGCGACTACCGCGCCTTCGCGCGCGTCTGACCCGGCACACGCTGCTCTATACCGAGATGGTCACCACCGGGGCGCTGCTCCACGGTTCACCGCGCGAGCGCTTCCTGGGCTACAGCGAGTGCGAGCATCCGCTGGCGCTACAGCTCGGCGGCAGCGACCCTGGCGAGCTGGCGGCGTGCGCCGAGATTGCCCAGGACTGGGGCTATGATGAGGTCAATCTGAATGTCGGCTGCCCCAGTGACCGGGTGCAGAACAACCTGATCGGCGCCTGCCTGATGGGCCATCCCGAAAGAGTGGGCGCGCCGTTGCCGCCATGCGCGCGGCGGTCTCGATTCGGTGACGGTGAAGTGTCGTATCGGCATCGACGAGCAGGACGAGGACGCCGATCTCGAGCGCTTCGTCGAGCAGGTCGCGGCAGCGGGCTGCGAGACCTTCGTGATCCACGCCCGCAAGGCCTGGCTACAGGGTCTCTCGCCCAAGGAGAACCGCGATGTCCCGCCGCTCAATTATGCCAGGGTGCATCGTCTCAAGGCGCAGCATCCGGAGCTGCATATCGGCATCAACGGTGGCATCAAGAGCCTGGAGAGCTGCCAGGCCCACCTAGACGCAGGCGTCGACAGCGTGATGATCGGCCGCGAGGCGTACCAGAATCCGTGGCTGCTGGCGTCAGTCGATCAGGCGCTCTATCAGCGCCCCGGGCCAGCCACCAGCCGCCATGCGGCAGCGCGCGCCTTCCGCCCCTATATCGTCGAACGCCTGGCCGAGGGGGCGCGGCTCAACCACGTCACTCGCCATCTGCTTGGGCTGTTCCAGGGCTGCCCCGGCGGGCGGCGCTTCCGCCGCCACCTATCCGAGCATGCCCATCGCGACGGCGCCGGCATCGCAGTCTACGACGACGCCCTGGGTCTGGTCGACGAAGAACGCCTGGCTGAAATCGCCTGAGCCACGCTCAGGCGCCGGGAGTGTCGAAGCGTGACTGGAAGCTCTCCACCGCACTCTCGACTTCGTCGATCTCCTCGTAGCGTGCCACGTGGAAGAGCGCCTCGCCCTCGTTGGCCAGCGGCAGATTGCTCATGCCGATGACGATACCGTCGGCGCTCGCCACCACCTGCGCTTCGTCGTTGCCGAAAGGGTCGGCGACCACCCCGAGCACTTCCCCCTTGGCGACCCTCGCCCCCAGCCGTGCCCGCGGGCGCAGGATGCCGTCGATCGGCGCCCGCGCCCAGCTCGAGCCGTTGGCGACCTCGGCCGCCGGCGGCGTGCGCCGCCGGCCCTCGGCAGGCAGCATGCCGATCAGCCGCATTACCCGCCGAATGCCGCGCACACCAGGGGCGATCGCCCACTCCTCGAAACGCAGCGCCTCCCCTGCTTCGTAGGTCAGCACCGGTACGCCACGGTTCTGGGCGTACTCGCGCAGGCTCCCCTCACGCAGTTCGGCATTGAGTATCACCGGCACGCCGAAGGCCTCGGCCATGGCCTGGGTCTCCGCATTGCGGCGCAACTGGGAACGGATCTGCGGCAGGTTGGTGCGGTGGATCGCCCCGGTATGCAGATCGATGATATGGGTGGCGCGGTCGACCAGCTCTTCGCGCAGCAGCGCCGCGATCCGCGAGCCCAGTGAACCGCTCTCGCTGCCTGGGAAACAGCGATTGAGATCACGGCGGTCGGGCAGATAGCGCGATTGCTGCACGAAGCCAAAGACATTGACCACGGGGACCGCGATCAGCGTCCCGCGCAGACGCGACAGCGCCGGCAGTTTGAGCAGCCGGCGTACGATCTCGACGCCGTTGAGCTCATCGCCATGGATCGCCCCACACACCAGCAGGGTCGGCCCGGGCTGTCGGCCGTGGACGATCTCTACCGGAATGTGCAGAGGCGCATGGGTATAGAGTTTGGCTGCCGGCAGATCCACCTGTCGCCGGGTGCCGGGTTCGATACGCTCGCCGCCGAGCGAGAAAGCTTCCTGCACCATATGAAACCTTAGCTAGTTGAGCCTTGCGAGGCCGGTATCGGTTGCAGGGCCGATCCTATAGCGAGCTGCGGGGCAAGGCGAGCCCGATACCGGCGGAGACGGGGCCGGGATGGGCCGGGCGTCAGAAGACGCTGTCGCTCAATGGCGCCCTCCGCCGCCGCCACAACCACACCAGATCACGCCCGAAAGAGAGTGCCAGCAGCGCCGCTGCCAGTGCGGTCAACGCCACCGCCCAGGCAGGTGTCACCAGTGGCAGCAGACACACCAGCAGCGTCGCCACCTGCCACACGCAGACAGTCTTGCGCAGGTAACTGAGTGGCAGCTCGCGATGCAGCCAGGGCCAGTAGAGTCCGGCACCGATGAAGGCGTAACGCGCCAGACCGATGACCAGCACCCAGCTGCCCACCTTGTCCAGCGCCACCAGCGCCGCACACAGCACGACGATGAAGAAGGCGTCGAGCTCCATGTCGAAGCGCGCACCAAAGCGGGTCGCCGAGTGCGTATGACGCGCCACCCAGCCATCGATACCGTCGAGAAGCAGCGCCAGCAGCGCCAGTGCGGCGATGCCCTCGGCGTGGCGCTGAATGAAGGCGGGATAGGCGATCAGGCCGGCGACCAGCGCGATGAAGACCGCGCGCAGCAGCGTGATGCGATTGGCCCAGCCGATGCCCTGGCGCGCCGCTGGCCACGCCCACAGTACCGCCGTGGCAATGGCGACATAGACACCACCGGCGGTAAGACGCAGCCCACCAGGTGCGGAAAAGGCCCAGTGCACCCACTCCACCAGCAGCGCCACCAGCGCCAATCCGGCGCCCAGATCTACCCACCCCCACCAGCCCTGTCGTCTTTTGTGTGGCAGCGCGCTCATCCGTACCGGTCCATCCGCCATGATGTGTCTCCTTCTTCTTTTTCGACGTCCCTGTCACTGTCTATCCATACGCCCGCCGTACAAGTCTGGATGCACGCATGCCAACCCGCCAGCAGCCCGCGAAGACAGGCGCCGTTTACCGCTAAAACGCCGATGAGAAACACCTGAACCGGTGGTGTCGCACGGCACGAGTCGATGCAAAAACAACTCCGTGTACAGTTATTGTATAAATGACAAACCGCCACGCTCTGCCATACTCAACTCATCGGCCCGGCCCACTCAGGCGAGCCTCGGCCTCCGGCCAGCATTAGAAATTATTGAACAGAAAGTTGGCTCAAGCGAGTAGCGGGCGCCCTGGCCGCAGCAACAGCCTGCTATCGGCCGGCTCGAAGCGACAGATCGGCTCGAGGTCAGAACTCAGCCCAAGGCCAGAAGCCAGCTCAAGAGAGACGCTTTATGACAACCCCCTACGCACACGCTTTCTGGTCGCTCGGCGACGGCAGCGGCGAGATCAGCCAGGCTGAACTCAGCGACGCTGGCGAGTTGATGGTGCGCACCTGCTACAGCGCGATCAGCCGCGGTAGCGAAACCCTCGTTTTCAATGGTCAGGTGCCGCCCAGCGAGTACGCACGCATGCGCGCGCCCTTCCAGAGCGGCGACTTTCCCGGCCCGGTGAAATACGGCTACTCCAACGTCGGCGTGGTCGAACAGGGCGCCCACGACTGGCACGGTCGCCACGTCTATTGCCTCTATCCACATCAGACCCACTATCGGATCGCCGCCAGCGACGTGGTGCGCCTTCCCGAGGATGTGCCGCCGCAGCGCGCCGTGCTCGGCGCCAACATGGAGACCGCGCTCAACGCCATGTGGGATGCCGCGCCCGCCGCCGGCGACCGTATCAGCGTGGTCGGCGCCGGCGTGGTCGGCGCCCTGGTTGCCTGGCTATGCACCAAGCTTCCCGGCGCCCAGGTCCAGCTGATCGACATCGACGAGCGCAAGCGCTTCCTGGGTAGCGCACTGGGGGTCGAGTTCGTCACTCCGGACAACGCCGCCGACGAGCGCGATCTGGTGATTCACGCCAGCGCCTCGGACGCCGGACTGCAGACTGCGCTCAAGATCGCCGGCTTCGAGGCGAGCGTGGTCGAGCTCAGCTGGTACGGCAGCCGCGAGGTCAATCTCCCGCTGGGCGAAGCCTTCCACGCCCGCCGCTGACGCTGCGTTCGAGTCAGGTCGGCAGCGTCTCGCCCAGCCACCGTGCGCGCTGGGATCACAAGCGCCGGCTGTCACTGGCGCTGTCGCTGCTCAACGACGACTGTCTGGACGTGCTGATCAGCGGCGAGAGCCACTTCCGCGATCTGCCACAGACCCTGGCACGGCTCAGCCGCAGCGACGACGATACCCTTTGTGAGCGTATCCGCTACGCCTGAGCGCAGCGCAAAGCGCTCGCCAAGACGCCATCACACCGCCGCCGGCCGCGTTTCGTACCGCCGCCCCGGCACGAGGAGACAAGGAATGTTCAGCCTGACCGTCCGCGATCACATGATGATCGCCCACAGCTTCAACAGCGAGACCTTCGGCCCGGCGCAGAAGCTGCACGGCGCACCTACGTGGTCGACGTCACCTTCAAGCGCCCGGAACTGGATCACGACGACCTGGTAGTCGACATCGGGCTCGCCAGCGACACCCTCAAGCGGATTCTGGCCGAGTTCACCCTCAGCAATCTCGATGACGTCGACGAGTTCAAGGGTCGCAACACCACTACCGAGTTCATGGCCAAGGTGGTGTTCGACCGCCTGGCGCACGCCATCCGCGAAGGCGAGCTGGGCGAAGGTGGCCGCCATCTCACCGCACTCGCGGTCACCCTGCACGAGTCGCACATCGCCTGGGCCAGCTACGAAGGCGGCCTATGAGCGATCTCACGCTGATCGTCGCCGGTGACCCGCAGCAGCTCACCGGCGGCTACCTCTACGACGCGCGTATCGTCGAGGCGCTGCGCCGCCAGGGCTGGGCGGTCAACGTGGTCGGCCTGGAGGGTCGCTTCCCCGAACCCGACGCGGTCGCCTCGCATGCGCTGGACAGCGCCCTGACCGCGCTGGCCGATGGCAGCCGGGTGGTGATCGACGGTCTCGCCATGGGCGGGCTACCGGCCATCGTCGAGCGCCACGCCACGCGCCTGTCGATCACCGCCCTGCTCCATCATCCGCTGTGTGACGAGACCGGCCTCGGCGAACCCGAGCGCGCGCGCTTTCGCATCAGCGAGACCCGCGGTCTGGCCGCGGTCGATCGGGTGGTCGTGACCAGCGTCTACACCGCGCACCGGCTCGCCGACTTCGACGTCCCCGCGAACAAGATCGCGGTGATCGAACCCGGCGTGATCCGCGGCGAGCTGGCCCACGGCGATCTCGACCCGCCGCGCCTGCTGTGCGTGGCCACCCTGACGCCACGCAAGGGCCAGGACGTCCTGGTAGAGGCCCTCGCCGAGATGACACACCTGCCCTGGCAGTGCGACCTGATCGGCGCCCTCGACCGCGCCCCGGACTATGCCGCGCAGGTGCAGGCGGCGATCGCCCGCCACGGCCTGGAGGCGCGTATCCGCCTGCTCGGCGCCCAGCCCAGTGCGGCGCTGAGCGAGCACTACCGCAACGCCACGCTGTTCGTGCTGCCCTCGCACTACGAGGGCTACGGCATGGTCATCACCGAAGCGCTGGCCCACGGCCTGCCGGTGGTCACCACCACCGGCGGGGCGCTAGCCCACACCCTGCCGGAGCAAGCCGGCATCAAGGTGCCGCCGGGTGACAGCCAGGCAATGGGCGAAGCCCTGACCAAGCTGCTGAATGAGCCCGAGCAGTACCAGCGCTGCCGCGACGGGGCGCGGGCGCTGCGTGACACCCTGGGCGACTGGGACAGCGCCGCGCGCCCTTCGCCGCAGCCCTGACACGGAGAGTACATGAGCACACCAACGCCATTCAGCGCCGATGCCCACTTCAGCGATGCCTGGCTGACGCGCTGCGCGAACCGGCCGACCACCGCGCCCGCGACGCCCAGCTGACCCACGCCGCCGACCACTGGTTGGCGCAGCGCGCCAGCATCCCTGCCACGGCGACGCTGGTCGATCTCGGCTGCGGCAGCGGCTCCAATCTGCGCTATCTGGCGCCGCAGCTGCGCACGCCTCAGTATTGGCGGCTGGTCGACCACGACGCCAGCCTGCTGGAACATGCACGAAGCCGTTGTGGTGAACTCGTCAGCGCCGCGGGGGAACCGATCCCTGACAACGCTGGAGGCCACGCTGACACAGGCGCTGGATGACGCGCTGGACGGCGCCGACCTGGTCACGGCTTCAGCGCTGTTAGATCTGGTCTCTGCCGAGTGGATCGACACCCTCGCCGCGCGCTGCCGCGAGTTCGGCTGTGCGCGTGCTGTTCACGCTCAGTGTAGATGGCGAGATCCACTTCCAAGACAGCGCCGGCAGACACTGGAAGATAATGACGACCGCGTCGTTCGATACCCTCGCCACCCATCAGCAGCGGTGACAAGGGCGTCGGTGAAGCGCTTGGCACCCTCGCCCCCAGCTATCTCAAGCAGGCCTTCCTGCGCCACGGCTACCATCTGCGCGAAGCGCCTTCACCCTGGCGCCTGGGTCGGGAGACCTGGCCGCTGATCGACGCGCTGATGGCGGCTGGCGGACGGCACTGCTGGAGCAGGCGCCGGCGCAAGCCACGCGCATCGAAAACTGGTACCGGGCGCGTCTTTCAGCGCTCGACGCGGGCCGGCTGATGCTGACCCTGGGCCATCGCGATCTGCTCGCCCTGCCACCGGAGTCGGCCCCGGGCATGTCGTTTCGACACCTCTTTCGAAACGTCTGTCACAACGCCTCAGGATCGGCCGGCGTGAGACCCCGGCACGCCGCGCGCTGCGCTTGGGTATCACCCTGCGCTGTTGGCCACGCTCGCCTGGCAGTTGAATACCGGCGAGATCGTGGCGCGGCTCGGCACACGTCGCCACTGTGGGTCGTCGCGGGCGTCGCGCTGAGCCTGCCCCAGGTCATGATCTCTGCCTGGCGCTGGCGTCTCACCGCGCACCACGTGGGCATCGCCCTGCCCTGGCCCCGCGCTCTGCGCGAGTACTACCTGGCGACTTTCCTCAATCAGATCCTGCCTGGTGGCGTGATGGGCGATGCCACCCGCGCCTGGCGCCACGGCAGCCACACCGATGCCGGCCAGCGCGGCGCGGCGATCCGCGCGGTGATCATCGAGCGCGCCTCGGGTCAGATCGCGCTGGTACTGGTCGCTCTGGTCACCCTGGTGATGGCAGCGCCGCTGCGTGAGGCCATCGTCGCCGGCCTGGGTAGCGCGCATCTAAGCTGGGCGTGGGCCATCGCTGCCGCGGCACTACTCGCACTGGTCACGGTGGCCAGCCTATGGCGTCAACGCCTGGGCAAAGCGCTGGCGCGGCTGGGGCAGGATCTGCGTCAGGCGCTGCTGGGTTCCCATGTCTGGCCGCGCCAGTTGCTGAGTTCCCTGCTGGTCGTCGCCACCTACGTGGCCGTCTTCATGTGCGCCGCCCGGGCGCTGGAGCTGCCGCACTCGCTGGACGTGCTGCTGCCACTGGTTCCGCCGCTGCTGCTGGCGATGGCTATCCCGCTGAGCGTCGCCGGCTGGGGGCTGCGCGAAGGCGCCGCGGCGCTGATCTGGCCGCTGGCCGGGCTGCCGGCCCAGGAGGGGGTGACCCTGTCGATCACCTACGGCCTGCTGATCCTGCTCGGCAGCCTGCCCGGCGCCCTGGTGCTGGCCCGCGACCACTGGGCCGAGCGACGCGCGCCGATGTCACACCGCGGGCCGCCGTGTTGGCCCGCGACCGGGAGATCCTCTGATGGGCGCAGCACATCGTCTGCCGGCGTTCGAGACTCCCGGCTCAGCTTGCCGCACCACGGCGCAGGTCGAAGTCGAACAGCATATCCTCGCCCAGGCTGAAGTGGCGGCAGGCAGGACGCAGCGCCCGGTCCAGCGTCTCGATCTCGGGCAGCGTCAGCGCTGCCCGGCCGGAGCCGATGATCATCGGCGCCACCACGCTATGCAGGCGATCGAGCCGGCCGGCCTCGAGGAAGCGCGAGATGGTCAGACCCCCGCCCTCGACCAGAATGCGCCGGCAGCCACCCTCGGCCAGCAGCGCCACCACCTCGGCCGGATCAGCCCCGCAGCATCGACCTGCAACGGCTTGACCGTGACATGACCCGCGCCCTGCGCGGCCATCTCGGCGGTGACCTGCGCAGCGCGCGCCGCGGCCACCAGATGCCAGGTCGGCGCCGAGTCGCGGGTGAACACCCCCCGCGTGGCGCAGACCCGGGCGCGCGGATCGAGCACCACCCGCAGCGGATTGTCGCCCTCCACGTGGCGCACCGTCAGTTGGGGGTCGTCGGCGTCCACCGTGCCGGCACCGACCACCACCGCATCCACCAGCGCGCGCGTGCGGTGAAGATGAACCAGACTGAGGGGGCCGGTGACGTAATGGGAGGCGCCGCTGACCGTGGCGATGCGCCCATCCAGACTCTGGCCGAGCTGGGCCATGAGTCGCGGGCCTTGGCTGAGATCGGCGACGCACCAGGGCAGCCAGATCGACAGCAGCTGCGCCGCGTCGCTGCTCACCTCGGCATCGCTGTGCCAGCTCCCTTCGGCATCGACCTCGAGGCGCAGACCGTCTCGCCCGACTCTGCCATCGAAACGCTGGCATCGCGTCGCCGCGGCGATATCACGAATCCAACGCCAGGCGAGCGGCGTATCGATCATCGTAGCGCTCTCGAAACTGGTGGACATGGGCACTCCTCGGCCAGACTGGGGGGAAGGACGCAGCGAGCGTCGTTGCGCTACACGGAGATCACGCGTGCAAGGTTAGCAAACCCTACCGCTGGCGGAAGCGCCCGAGCCGACGCCCAGCGGTGAAGCAGCAAAGGAAGCGCTGAATAAATCGTCGAACGAGATGAAGGGCAAGGCGCACGGAGCGCAGAAGGCGAGACATAACATGGGGTTAGGTGAGCCTTCGAGTACCGCGCAACGTAGTCATTCGCTCGTGCAGACATTTAGGCAGCGGTTCCCAAACACCGGCTTGAATCATGGATGATGCGAAAGGAGAGATGAGATGCGACAGGTAGAACGAGCGATTTTCGACCTGAGACGCGGCCTGCCGGTACTGGTCAGGGCCGAGGGCAGCGATGTCATGGTCCACCCGCTGGAAGGCTGTGACGACGAGGCGCTGGCGGCCCTGCAAGCGCTGAGCGGCAGCCAGCCTGCCCTGTCTCTGACCCGCCACCGCCTGGCACGGCTAGGTGTCGAGACCGAGCACGCCGCGGCGCTGCTGCCGATCGACGCCGCCGATACCGCCGAGGAGGTGATCGCCTGGGCCAGCGCCGAAGACAAGCGCTTGCCTGCCGACAGCCGCCCGAGAGCTGCCTCATCAGGCGCTCAAGCGGCGCTGGAGATGATGCGTATCGGCCTGCTGATCCCGGCAGCGGTAGTGGCTGACGTTGCCGCCGAGCGCCGCGCCCAGGTCGAGGCGCTGGTCGCCGAAGGCTCGGTGCTGGCGCTGCCCGCCGAGCAGATCGCGGCCTACGCCGAGCACCGCTCGCACTTTCTCAAGCGCACCAGCGAGGCACAGATCCCGCTCTCTCATGCCGAAGAGAGCCGCTTCGTGATGTTTCGCGAGGCCGACGGCATGCGCGAGCATATCGCCATCCTGATCGGTGACCCGCAGACCTGGAACGATGCGGTGCCGGTGCGTCTGCATTCGGCCTGTCTCACCGGCGACCTGTTCGGCAGCCTGCGCTGCGACTGCGGGGAGCAGCTGCGCGAAAGCGTGCGCGCGATCGACGAGCGCGGTGGCGGCGTACTGCTCTATCTGGCCCAGGAGGGGCGCGGCATCGGCCTGGCCAACAAGCTGCGCGCCTACACCCTGCAGGATGGCGGGCTCGACACCGTGGATGCCGATCAGGTGCTCGGCTTCGGCGAGGACGAGCGCACCTACGGCGTTGCCCTGGAGATGCTCGAGCAGCTCCAGATCCAGCGCATCGAGCTGCTCACCAACAACCCGGAGAAGCTCAACGCCATGGCCCAGGGCGGCATCGAAGTGGTCAATCGGCGCGGCGTCTACGGCAAGCTGACGCGGCAGAATCAACGCTATCTCGATGCCAAAGCCAAGCGTGCCGGCCACTGGCTGGAAGAGGTGCTGGGCCAGGAGAGCGATAGCCGAGTGGCCCCGTTCAAGCGCCCGGTGACCAAGTAACCCCCGCTTCTCACGCTCCCCTCATGCAGCGACGGCGCCGGCCATCGGCGCCGTTCGCTCGCCGGTATCATCCTCGCCACTCGAGCGCCCGCCAGCCTAACGCAACGTCGAGAGATCGAACGCGGCGGCGGCCTCGATCACCTCCGCCAGCCGTGCCGCGAAGTGGGCCACCAGCCGGCTTCCAGTGGCGGCGTCGGCCAGCGTCGCATCACCAGTGACCCCGCTGGGGTGGAGATCCTGGGCCATCCAGGCGTAGCCGGCGTCGCCCTCGGGGCCGAGCCGGGCGCCGGCATCGGCCTGGTGCTGGGCTTCGGAGACCGCGTTGGTCAGCGCCTCGCGGCGCACCTTCCCGGTGCCAGATGCAGCATCATCGCGGTCTCCAGCGCGCCGCCGTGCAGGCCATGGCGCAGCTCCTCGGCGGGCAGCGCCTCGGCCGGCGGGAAACGGAAGTAGTTGGCCTTGACCACCAGCATACCATGGGCCGCACGCAGCTTGAGCGCGGCCAGATCGATCACCCCGCCTTGTTGCCGCCGTGGCTGTTGAACAACACCAGGCGGCGGATACCGGCGCGGCTCACCGCCGCGCTCGCCCAGTGCCTCGATCACCCCGATCGCCGCCTCCGGCATCAGGCTCAGGGTGCCGCAGAAGGCGGTATGTTCGAGACTACTCGCCCCCAGCGCCAGCGGCGGCAGCACCACCACCACCGTGCCCGGGCTGTCCAGCCCGTGGTTTTCAAGCTCAGATGTCGCGGCGGCCAGCAGGCCCAGGCCGATATCCAGATCGGTGGAGAGCGGCAGATGCGCTCCATGCTGCCGATCGCCGCCAGCGGCAGTACCGCCACCGTGCGTGCGTCGACCCGCGCGGCCAGCTCCGGGCCGGTCAGATCCTGCCAGTGGAGAACGCGTTGCGCGTCGGTCATACCCGGTTCCTTGTAGGGTGATTGGGGGCACCATTTAAAGACCAGTGATTCAGAGCCGCGGCGTCTCGGGCGTGCCCTCGTCTCTCTCGTGCGCGGGGGCGTGGCGCAGCAGGCGCTCGGCGATCGCGCTCTCGCGCACCACGCGCCGGGCGATCGCCTCACGCAGCGTACGGCTCTGCCCTGACCCCGCCGCCAGCGCCAGGCTCAGGCGTGAACGCGCCCGGGTGACGCCAGTGTAGATCAGCTCGCGGGTGACGATCGGGTTGGCCCGCGCCGGGAGCACGAACAGTACATGCTCGAACTCCGACCCCTGGGACTTGTGCACGGTCATGGCAAAGGCGGTGGCGGCGGCATCCAGGCGCGAGGGCAGCACCTGGCGAACCCCATCGCCCTGCACGAAGCAGACCCGCAGGCGCCCGTCGGCATCGGCCAGGGTCAGCCCCAGATCGCCGTTGTAGAGCCCCAGCTGCGGATCGTTGTGGGTCACCATCACCGGGCGCCCGGCATACCAGCCATCGGTGCGCGTGATGAACCCCTGCTGCCGCAGAATCTGGGCGATGCGCGCGTTGAGCCCCTCGACGCCCCACTCCCCTCGGCGCAGTGCACACAGCACCTGAAAGCGCCCCTGCAGTGCCAGCAGCTCGGCGGCGGGCGCGCCGCGGGCGAGGGCCGCAAACAGTGCACGATAGCCCTCCACCACCCGACGCTCGAAGGCCGCGCCCTCGCTGCCGATACGCTCGATATCGGCGTACTCCCCGCCCAGGCAATCGAGAAAGGCGTCGCCATCGCCGGCATTGGCGGCACGGGCCAGCGCACCGATACCGCTATCGGCGTGAAAGCGGAAGCTCCGGCGCAGCATCGCCACATGATCCGCCAACGGGTTGGCGATCGCCGCTGGCGGCAGCGACTCGCCACCCACCCGGGCCAGATAGGCGCGGGTCGCCTCGGTGTAGCCGACCTCCCGGTCCACCCCGGCACCGACGCAGAGATCGCCGAGCACCGAGCCCGCTTCCACCGAGGCGAGCTGATCCTTGTCGCCGAGCAGAATCAGCCGCGCCTGGGGCGGTAGCGCCGCCAGCAGCGCGGCCATCATCTCCAGATCGACCATCGAGGCCTCGTCGACCACCAGCAGGTCGAGACTCAGGGGCGTCTCGGCATCGTGGCGGAAATGCCGCGTGTCCGGCCGCGCCCCGAGCAGGCGGTGCAGGGTCTGCGCCTCCTGCGGTATCGCCGCGCGCACGCCCTCCGCCACCGGCAGCTTGGCGACCGCGCCGGCGATCGACGCCGACAGCCGCGCGGCGGCCTTGCCGGTGGGTGCAGCGAGACGGATCCGAAGCGCTGTCCCGGCATCCAGCGCCTGCTGCTGCAGTAGCGCCAGCAGCCGGGTCACCGTGGTGGTCTTGCCGGTGCCCGGGCCGCCGGAGATGATCGTCAGCCGCTGGCGCAGCGCCAGCGCACAGGCGACCCGCTGCCAGTCGGGGCGTTCGTCGAAGCATCAGCCGTTGCGCCCGCGTTGCCGGCGAAGAGCGCCGCCAGCGGCGCGGCCATGGCATCACTCACCGGCAGACTGCCGCCCAACCGCTGGCGCAGCCGCGCCGCCACCCCGCACTCCGCCTGCCAGTAGCGGCGCAGATAGAGCTGGTCTCCCTCCAGCACCAGCGGCGTGGCGCTGGCGGCGGCGACCTCGGCGCTGGCGACCAGTGGTGAGGCTACCAGCCGCTCACGCCAGTCGGCGAGATCGAGCCCGGCCAGCAGCTGCTCCGGCAGCGTCACCGGGGTGGCCGGCGGCTCACCGCCATCCAGCGGCGGCAGCGACAGCGCCGAGTGCGGCGCCGCCAGAGTGCGTGGCAGCGAGAGGCAGACATGGCCGCGCCCCGCCTGATGGCTCACCAGCGCCCCCGCCAGCCACACCAGCGGATCGCCGCCGTCGGTGGTGTGATCGACATCGGGATCGGAACCGCCATCGTGGGCGGCGAGAAAACGCGCGAAGTGGCGGTCGAGCTGGCGCAGCCAGCCCAGCTCGACCCACAACGCCAGGGCCGCGAACAGCCCCTCCCGCTGCAGCACCGGCGGCGCCGGCGCCGCCAGATCGAGGGAGAACTGATCGCTCGCGCGGGTTGCGGCGACATGTCGTGATCTTGCGAACTCATGTCTCGACCTCCTCGGCCGAGGCCAGCAGTGCGTTGGCCGGCCCCTCATCGCCATCGAGCCAGGCGTCCAGCGCCTCGATCAGCGCCTGAGACGGGCTGCGGAAGAAGACGCCGGGCGCAGGATCGGGCGCCTTATTAAAAGCCCCCGGCGCGGATTCGGGCGCCGTGTCGACAGCCTCCGACGCCAGCCCGCGCAGGAACACATAGCAGGCGCCGCCCATGTGGCGGGCGTAGTCGTAATCCTCGAGGCGTGCCGCGAGCAGCCGGTGCAGCGCCAGCACGTAGAGCACGTACTGCAGGTCGTAGCGGTGGGCGACCATCGCCGCCGCCAGCCGCTCGCCCAGATAGTCGGCGGGGTCATCGCCCAGGTGGTTGGATTTCCAGTCGAGCACGTACCAGCGCCCGTGGGCCTCGAACACCAGGTCGATATAGCCCTTGAGCATGCCGTTGAGCTTGCGCGG
The DNA here is from genome assembly GCF_003006155.1 of Salinicola tamaricis. Lineage (GTDB taxonomy): Bacteria > Pseudomonadota > Gammaproteobacteria > Pseudomonadales > Halomonadaceae > Salinicola > Salinicola tamaricis. The sequence continues at coordinate 133,047 of NZ_CP023559.1, forward strand.
CGCCAGCCGCGGGCGCTGCCCGGGCAGCGGCTCCAGCCGGCTCACCAGGCGGTCGAGGGGTGCACTCCAGGCCGCCGTCGCCGGCAGCCAGAACTCGAGTTCGGTGCGCCACGCCGAGAGTGTGGTCAGCCGCACCTCACCCGCAGCGCTGCGCAGCAGCGGCTGGCACAGGCGCTGGGTGAGCCAGTCACTGAGCAGCTCGCCCCAGTCCGCCTCGTAGCCGCCAAGGGACAGCCCACGCGCCACCCGCGGCGTACCTCCTGGACATAGGCCGGCGTCGCGAGACGATCGAGATCGAGACGTTCGAGCAGGCCGTGCAGAAAGGTGCCCGGCCGTGGCCCGCGCGGAAAGTCGATCAGCGAGCGAATCCGCGGCCGTGGCACCGGATCGCGCTCCTGGCTCACCTCGACGTCGAGGGTCGCCGGCAGATCCTCGCCATCGCCAAGCCGAGCATCGGCGATCAGCGCCGTATAGGAGGCGATCCACCAGTCGTCGTCGATCGTTCCCTGGAAGCGCCGCGCCGGCTTGGTCTCGCCCGCCGCCTGGGCCTGACGCAGGCGCCAGGCCGGCGGTTCGGGAGGCGCCGAGAGCTCGAGCCAGCCGGCGCGCTGGGCGACCTGCAGGCGGGCCAGCAGGGCCTCGCCGTCATCCTCGGCCTGGCTGCCGAGCAGCCGCCCCAGCGCGGTCTCGTGGAGACAGCCGCCGCGGCTGCGCCCGCGCCCGACATGGGCCACGCCCAGACGGCAGGCGAAGATCGCCCGGGTCAGCGCCACGTAGAGCAGCCGCACATCCTCGTCGAGTCGCGCCAGATCGGCGTCGCGCCGCTGCGTCTCGTCGGGACTGGCGACCATCACGCTGCCCTCGCCGTCGGGCGGACGCAGCGCCAGCAGCTGCGTCTGGCGGTCGGGCTCCGCCGGGCGGTGGGAGCAGACAAACGGCAGCAGCACGATGGGGTACTCCAGCCCCTTGGACTTGTGCACGGTGATCACCTGCACCAGATCCTCGTCGCTCTCCAGGCGCTGGCTCAGGGCCTGGCTGTCGAGACTCGTCTCACCCGCCTGCAGCGCCCGATGCCACCAGCGCAGCAGCGCCTGCTCGCCGTCGAGTCGCTGCTGTGCAGCCTGGGCCAGCTCCCCCAGATGCAGCAGGTCGGTCAGGGCACGCTCGCCGTCGGCGCGTGCGGCCAGACGCTCGGCGATGCGGAAGTCGCGCATCACCGCGCGCAGCATCGGCAGCACGCCGCGCCGCTGCCACAGCCGGTGATAGTCGCCGAAGCGCTCGACCTCGCGCTCCCAGGCCAGCTCGTCGGCGAGCAGCGCCTCCAGCGCCGTGGGGCTGTCGTTGAGCAGCCGCGAGGCGAGTGCGGCCTTGAGCCGGGCATCCTGACGCGGCTGCGCCACCGCTTCGAACAGCTGCAACAGCTCGAACGCCTGCGGGGTGTCGAACACGCTGGAGCGCTCGCTGAGATAGACACTGCGAATGCCGCCCTCGGCCAGCGCCGGCGCACCTTGAGCGCTTCGGGGCCGTTGCGCACCAGAATCGCGATGTCGGCGGGCTTGAGCGTGCGCTCGCCGTGCTCCCCGGTAAAGCGCCACGCGCCCTCCAGCAGCCGCTGCACCTCAGCCCGGGTCGCCGTCGCCATACGCGCCTGATAGTCACCCTGGGCGTAGCGCTCGCTATCCGGCCACCAGGCGCCGAGTGCCGCCACCGGGACGCCCTCCTGGGTCACCAGATGCGTCGACTTGGCGCTGGCATCCACCGCGACGAAGGGGATCTCGGCACTGCCGAAGGGCTCCGGATGGCCGGCGAAGAGCGCATTGGTCGCCGCCACCATGGACTCGGTGGAGCGGAAGTTGCGCAGCAGGGTGAAGCGGCTCGGGGTGGCCCGCCGGGCGCGCAGATAAGTGTGAATGTCGGCGCCGCGGAAGGCGTAGATCGCCTGCTTGGGGTCACCGATCATCAGCAGCGCCGTGGTCGCCGGGTCGCTCTGCGGCGCACGGTAGAGACGCGAGAAGATCCGGTACTGCACCGGGTCGGTGTCCTGGAACTCGTCGATCAGCGCCACCGGCAACTCGTGCCGGATCCGCGCCGCCAGGCGTAATGCGGCGGCCTCTTCACCGGCCTGGGCCGCGGGGTCAGCGCCGCATCCAGATCGTTGAGCAGATCGGCGAACTCCCACACGCCCTGGCGCCGCTTCTCCTGGGCGAAGGCCTGGGCCACACGGTCGCGAGCGTGCACCAGCACGCGGGCGGCAATGGCATCGAACGGCCGCCCGTGCTCGGCCAGGCGGTCGAGCGCAGCGAAGAAGGGGTGCGCCGGTGGCGTGGCGCCCTTGCGGGTGGCGCCTTCGAGCTTGGCCTGCCCCAGCCAGAAACGCCCGCTGCTGTCGCTGATCTCCTCCGCCGCCTCGAACTCGCCGCGGGCAAGCCAGGCAGCGTAAGCCGCCAGGCGTGTGTCCAGCTCCTCGACCTTATAGCTGCGCTTGTTGAGCGAGCCGGCCTCGAACGCCTGGGCCAACACCTGGCGGATCGCCGTTTCGTCCCAGCTCGCGCGCAGCGCCGCTTCGATCGTCTCGCGCTCGCTCAGTGTCTGTTCGGCGCCGGCGAACAGCGTCGCCAGCGTCTGCGGCGCGTCCACCGCCTCGCCGCCGACCCACAGCGGCTGCGGCTGGCCATCCTTGAGCAGCGGCGCCAGTGCCGCGGCCAGTGCCTCGGGCCCACTCCAGTGGGCGCGAATCTGGCGCTGCCAGCGCGCGTCGAGCGGGTAGAACTCGCGCCGCCAGTAGTCCTCGACCACCTGGGTCAGCAGCGGGCGACCCTCCTGCAAAAGCTCGGCGGAGAAGCGCGCGCCGGCGTCGAAGGCGTGGCGCGTGAGCATGCGCTGGCAGAAGCCGTGGATGGTGAAGATCGCCGCCTCGTCCATCAGCCGCGCGGCCTGATCGAGGCGTCGGCGCCGCTACGACAGGCCGTCTCGCCCGCTGCTACCAGGGGTGCCAGCAGCGTCGCCAGCACGCGGTCGCGGCGCGCGTCGGGGCTCGCCAGGAGCCACTCGCGGGCCTGCTTGAGCCGCGCCCGGATACGCTCGCGCAGCTCCGCCGTGGCCGCTTCGGTGAAGGTCACCACCAGAATCTCCGGCGGGGTCAGCGGACGCGGGAAGTCGAGTGTCTCACGCCCGGGCAACGGGCCGAGCACCAGGCGCACGTAGAGCGCGGCCAGGGTGAAGGTCTTGCCGGTGCCGGCGCTGGCCTCGATCAGATGGCGCCCGGTCAGCGGCAGGCTGTCGAGTTCGAGGGCGACGACGCTCTCGCTCATGAACGCTCTCCCGTGGCGTGAACACGCTGCGTCGCACGGCGCATGGCGTCGAGCAGCGGCTGATAGTGGCGGACGCTCTCGCCCACACCGCCGGCGGCGGCGAAGCTGTCGAAATCGGGCCATAGCTGCCCCAGCGCCCCTTCGCGCCGAATCAGCGCCTCGACCTGGAAGTTGCCGGCCTCGAACTGGGCCGCCAGGGTGTCGCGCAGGGCCGCCTCCGGCGGCTCACCGGCGGCCAGCGCCGCCAGGGTGTCGCTGCCACACTGGCCCCATAGTGTCCTGGCCAGCTCGCCGGCAGCCGGTAGCGGCGCGCACCAGGCACGCCACCAGCACGCCAGCCAGGCAGCCAGCGTCTCCCGCGCCAACGCCCGCTCTAGCGGCGGGAAGCGCAGCACCCGATCCTCGAACAGCGCACTCCAGGCGGTAGCGTGTTCGCCCGCGGCGTTGGCCAGCAGCCAGCGCAGATAGCCGGCGTGGAGCCGGTGCGGCTTGCCCAGTTTCTTCCATGGCCCCTCGCCCTCGGGGCGAAAGTGACCGAAGTGGCTGGTCTCCAGGGTGACCAGCTCGGCCCCCTCGTCGCCCAGGTAGAGCTCATCCAGGCGCGCCTCCAGCGCCAGGGCCGGGGTCGTGCCCGCCGCCGGCGCGGCGAAGTGCAATAACGTCGGCTCACCGACGGTGAGCGTCGCGGTCAGCCCGCGCCAGCTCGCCAGCTGCGCGCTCAGGCGCTTGAGCGGCGGTTCGATAAGTGCCTGGCCGAACCCCGCCGCCGGCAGCCGCCCGGCGAGACGCAGGCGCTCGGCCACCTGCACTAGGGGTTCGCCGCGGCGGCCGGCATCGAGCAGCTCACGCCTCAGGGTGTGGTCCTCGAGCGCATCCAGCGTGAACGGTTCGCTATCCTCGTCGGGTACCTCGGCGCTCTGGAAGCGCACCCCGAGCCGCCCGAGATAGACGCTCCATGGGCGTCGCAGCAGTCGCTGCAGATCGCTCAGCCCGAGCGCCTCTGCCGGGGGCTGGGGCCTCTCCGGCCCCGGCGCAATGGCATCATCGACGGTACGCGGGTGCGCCCCGGTTTCGGTTTGCCCCACCGTTTTCTCATTCGCCGCCGCGCCATGTAGCGGCGCCCAGCTGGCGTCATAGGTGAAGCGTGGGTCGTCGGCCAGGAAGTAGCGGCGTGAGAACGGCTGCAGCGGATGGGTCTCGATCAGGCGTTCGGCCAGGCGTCGCTCGGGATCGTCGCCCTCGACGTCATCACCGGCCGGCTGCCAGCCCTGCTCGAGCATGTCGAGCAGCTCGCCGATCAGCACCGAGGGCGGCCGCGGGGTATTGTCGCGCTGGTCGAAGCCGACCCAGGAGAGGGTCAGCCGGTCGCGGGCGGAGAGCAGCGCCTCGAGCAGCAGATAGCGGTCGTCGTCGCGCCGCGAACGGTCGCCGGGGCGCGCACGCCCTGCCATCAGATCGAAATCCTGCGGCTGGCGGGTGCGCGGATAGGCGCCGTCGCTCATCCCCAGCAGATAGATATGCCGGAACGGGATCGCGCGCATCGGCATCAGGGTGGCGAAGTTGACCTTGCCGGCGAGGAAACGCTGCGCCAGGCCACCCTCGTCGAGTTCCGCCTTGAGCGCATCGCGCACCACACCGAGCCCGATCGGCTGGGAGAAGGCCGCCAGCTCACAGCTCGCCTGCCAGCGCCCCAGAGCCTGATCGACCCGCGCCAGGACGTCGTGCTCGTCGAGCCCGGCGGGCTGGAACATCCGCGCCAGCAGCGCCCCCAGGCGCACCCGCCATTCGGCCGGCGTCCCCGGCGCGCAGAGTTCGGCGCGCTGCGCCTCGAGCGCCGCCACCAGCTCCGCCAGGCGTCCGGCGAGATCCGCCTCCAGCCCGCCGACCTCGTCATAGGGCACGATGGCGTCGAACTGCCACGCTGTCGACTCTGTCGCATTCGCCCGGGTCGACTCCGGCGGCAGCGGGCCGGTTGCTTCCGGCGGCAGCGGGCCGGTTGAATACCCCAACAGCATGCGCTCGAGGCCGAACGCCCAGCTGTTCTCGTGCAGCGCAGGAAAGCCCAGCGCGCGGCGGTGGCTGGCAGAAAGCCCCCAGCGCACGCCGCTCTCCGCCAGCCACTGGCGCAGCCGCGGCAGCTCGCCCTCATCGATGCCAAAGCGCGCCCGCAGCGCCGGCACGTCGAGGGCATCGAGCAGCTCGCTCACCCCGAGCCGCCGCTCCGGCAGCTCCAGCAGTGCGAGCACCAGCACCATCAGCGGATGGGTTTCACTGGCCACCTGATCGGCGATGGTGAACGGCACGTGGCGCGGATCGTCCGCCGCGTACTGGCCGAACACCGCCTCGATATAGGGGGCGTAGATATCGATCTCCGGCACCATCACCAGGATGTCGCGGGGGCGCAGCGGCGCACCCCCGCACTCGCCTCGTCGAACGCGGCGAGCAGGCGGTCGTGCAGCACCTCGACCTCGCGCAGCGGCGAGTGCACGCGGTAGAAAGACAACGAGGCGTCGTCGGCCGCGATGGTGCGCTTGTGGCCCTGCTCGCGCGCCAGCTCGCCGGGATGGCGCAGATCGAGCACGTCCTGTTGGATCTGCGCGAGCAGTGAGGGCGCCCCAGTCGAGGCCGGGTCCTGGAACAGATCGGTCTCGACGTCGAAGCCGCCATCCTGGCTCTCGAATTCGTAGAGCCCGACGATGAAGTCCCGGCCCTGGGCGCCCCAGGCCGCGAGCAGCGGGTTGGCCTGCAGATGCAGCGCCTCTTCATCGAGTTCGGCGAGCCACGGCGCCTCCGGGTGGCGCTCCTGCTGGCGGGTCTGGGCGGCCGCTGAGAGACGCCCGGCACGCTTGATCGCCTCACGGTCGGAGACGATATCGCCCCAGTAGTGACGACAGGGGTTGGTGATCATCAGAAAGACATCGATGACGCCGGAGAGTGCGTGCAGCGCCTCCAGGAGCTGCGCCGGCAGCGCCGAGATGCCGAACACGAACAGCCGCGGCGGCAGCCCCGGCGGGCAGGCGTCGAGGGCCCGCGCGGCGCGCACGAAGCGCCCATGCAGCCGCGCGCGATGGAACTCGCGCTCGGCCGGGTCGGCATCCTCCAGCAGCGCCCGCCACAGCGCCGGCTGCCAGCGCTGGTCGGCAGGCAGATCCGTCGGTGCCATCTCGCCCTGCTCCCACGCCGCCAGCCAGTCCGGCCGATAGTTGAGATACTGGTCGAACAGATCGGCCAGACGCACCGCGAGCTGCCAGCGCTTGCGCTCGGCCTGCTCGGCGGCGGAACCTGGCGCGCCGGCGCTGTCCGATGCCGGCTCGGCCCCGGTGTCAGCGAACAAAGCGCCTGCGGCGGCTCCCGCATCAGCGGACAAAGCGCCTGCGGCGGACCCCGCGTCAGCGGACAAAGCGCCTGCGGCGGACCCCGCGTCAGCGGATAAATAGTGCGCCAGCGGCGCGAACACCGCCGGCTCCGCTTCGATCCGGGATTCCAGCAGACGCAGAATGCGCCACGCCAGCGGACGCTTGTCGAACGGTGAGTGCTGCGGAATCGGCGCGCCCTCGCGCTCCAGCACTGCGCGGTAGGCACGCCAGACGAAGCTCGACGGCAGCGGGAAGTCCACCGAGGCGGCGACGCCATCGGCCTCCGCCAGCGACAGCCGCAGCCACTGCGCCATGCCGTTGGACTGCACCAGGAAGGTCTCGGGGGTAAGGGGTGGCAGCCGCTGACGCTGCATCAGCGCCAGCGACAGGTCGCGCAGATCCTCGAGGTGGTTGGCGTGCAGAACACTGAACATTCACGCTCCCAAAGAACAGAGATTCGGCCGGGCCGATAGGCTGCCTATCCTACCCCGGCACGGCTCGCCCAGCACACGGGATCGACGCCGCCACCGGGCTGGGGCAGACTATGACAAACTTATGACAGCGCCGGCATCCGCATGCGATGGCCAGGCAGCCGACACCAGGACATGTCGTGACCACACCCATCCTCCTCGCCGTGCTCGCCGGCGCCCTGATGCACGCCAGTTGGAACGCCCTGGTCAAGGTGGGTCTCGACCGCCTAATCCCTGTCACTGATCCAGGTCGCCTGCGCGCTGATCTCGCTGGCCTGCGTCGCCTTCGTGCCAATGCCCAGCGCCGCCGCCTGGCCGTGGCTGATCGCCTCCACCTTCCTGCACATCGGCTACAACGTGTCCTGGCACGCGCCTATCGCAGCGGCGACCTGGGCCAGGTCTACCCCATCGCCCGCGGCTGTGCGCCACTACTGGTCACCGTGGTCGGGATCTTCGCCCTCAGCGACTCGCCCACCGCCTTCGGCTACGCCGGCATCGCCCTGCTGGTCCTGGGTATCTTCAGCATGGCGCTGCGTGGCGGCGCCCAGCACCGCCTGTCCACACGGCCCTGGCCAATGCCCTGATCACCTCGGTGTTCATCGCCGGCTACACGCTCACCGATGGCAGCGGCGCGCGGGTCAACGGCAGTGCCGCCAGCTATGTGGTGTGGCTGTTCCTGCTCGATGGCCTGGGCATGCTGCGACGCTGGTGCTGATGCGCGGGCCAGGGGTGCTGCCGACCCTGATCGGCCACTGGCGGGTCGGGCTGATCGGCGGCGCGCTGTCGCTGAGCGCCTACGGCATTACTATCTGGGCGATGACCCAGGCACCGATCGCCCTGGTCGCGGCGCTGCGCGAGACCAGCGTGCTGTTCGCCATCGCCATCGGCGTGGTCTGGCTCAAGGAGCCGCTGCGACGCGAACGCCTGGTGGCCGGCGGGCTGATCCTGGGCGGCGTGGTACTCAGCCACTGGGGCTGATGACCCGCCCTGCGCCCCTGCTCGCGGCACCAATCACCCACCAAGGTCTGCCGGATCCCGACAAGGCGACTGTCATCCACTCTCAGGCCTGCTAGGCTCTGGGTGAACGAGCTGCTCTGATGCCGTCGAATCATCGCCACGATCACGCCCCTGTGGCCGCGCCACCGCGTACCGGCAAGGAGTCCGATGTGTCCCTGACAACGCCCCCGCAACCCGACAACCGCGATGGCCGTGCCCGCTGCGTCGGGGTGGAGATCGAGTTCGCCGGCATCGCCCCGCTGGCTGCCGCGCGCCTGGTCGAGGCGACCTTCGGCGGCACGCTCAAGCATGACAGCGCCCATCGCCTGCGGGTCGCCGACACGCCCTGGGGCACCTTCCATATCGAGCTCGACAGCCAGTACGTGCATCCGGATGCCGCGCTGCTGGCACGCGCCCGCTCGCACAACGGCCAGCCGCCGGGGATCGGCGAGCACCTACGTGCCAGCCTGCACTCGCGCACCCGCGAATGGCTAGGCGACATGGTCGCCGGGCTGGTGCCCACCGAGATCGTCTGCCCACCGCTGCCGTGGCACGCCCTGGCCGAGCTCGATGCGCTATTCGACGCCTGCGCAGCCACGGCGCCGAAGGTACCGATGCCAGCCTGATCTACGCCTTCGGGCTGCATCTCAATCCGGAGATTCCGTCACCCGAGGTGGAGAGCGTGCTCGCTCATCTGCGCGCCTATCTGATTCTGGCCGAGTGGCTGCGCGATCAGATCGAGGTCGACCTCACCCGGGACATGCTGCCGCACACCCGGCCCTTCTCCGAGACTTACGCAAGCCTCGTGCTCGACCCCGACTACCAGCCGACGCTGGCGCAGCTGATCGACGACTACCTGGAAGCCAACCCCACCCGCAACCGTGAGCTCGACCTGCTGCCGCTGTTCGCCTGGTTGGCCCCGGACCACCCCAGCCCGCTGCTGCAGGAGGGGCTGGTCAAGCCGCGCCCGACCTACCACTATCGGCTGCCCAACGCCTCGCTCTCCGATCCCGACTGGGGCGCCAGCCTGGAGTGGAATCGCTGGGTCGAGGTCGAGCGCCTGGCCGCCGATCCGGCACGTCTGGCCGAGCGCTGCGAGGCTTATCGCGAGCACCTGGCGCAGCCAACCTTGAGCCGCTGGCTCGATTCGCTGCAGCGCTGGATGCGCTCCTGATGGCCGGCGAGAAACCCACCCGGCGGCCGCTGATTGGCATCACCACCTCGGACCACAAGAGCCGCATGGCGTGGTGGTGCGACTGGCTCTCGGTGTGGCGCGCCGGCGGGCTGCCGCTGCGGGTGTCGCCGGCGCGTCCGCTGCGGCGCAAGCTGGATGGCCTGATCATCGGCGGCGGTGACGATATCGGCGCCCACCGCTACGGCGGTGAGATGCAGCTCGACGTGCGCATCGACCCCGCCCGCGACGAGTTGGAACTCGACCTGCTCGCCAGTTGCCTACCACTCGGGCTACCGATCCTGGGCATCTGCCGCGGTGCGCAGATGATCAATATCCACCTCGGTGGCAGCCTGATCGGCGATATCCAGTCCACCTACCGGCATATCCGCAACCGGCGCACGGTGCTGCCGCGCAAGCGCGTGGAGATCGACCCCTACAGCCGTCTGGCCGAGATTCTCAACCGCCGCTACTGCCAGGTGAACAGCCTCCACCACCAGGCGGTAGATCGCCCTGGCGAGGGGCTCAAGGTAGTGGCGCGGGATCGCAACGAGCTGGTCCAGGCGATCGAGAGCGAGCATCACGCCTTCCTGATCGGGGTCCAGTGGCACCCGGAGTTGATGCTCTTCAGCCGCTCCCAGCAGCGCCTGATCCGCGCCCTGGTGCAGGCGGCGGGCAGCCCGCGGGATAGCGCTACAGCCAGCGCTGCTCGGCGGTGAAGGCGACGGTGAACCAGCGCTGCTCGGCGGGCACGCTGAGCCCGGCGGCGATCTCGGCACGGATCTCGTCGCACACGGCGATGCCGCCGTCGCGGGCGAACTCGGGGGTGGTCAGGATATGCACCTCGATGGTGTGCACGCGCCCGCTCTTGGCCACGTAGCTGTCGAACGCCAGCAGCCCCTCGCGGCGCATCACCGGCGCCATCGCCGCGCGCACCTCGCTGTCGAGCCGCGACGGCGCCACCATCAGCACCTCGCGCATGGCGCGGTAGACGATTCGTAGCGGGATCGGCACGAACACTAGGGTCAACAGCATCACCAGGGTGGCGTCGACGTAAGGGATCCAGCCGGCGTAGCGCGTGCCCTCCATCGCCCAGGCGAGCAGGAAGGCGAGCAGCAGCGCGCTGGTGATGAGCCCCGCCATCAGCCAGTTCTGCAGATCGATACGCACGAACTCCGAGCGCGCGCGGCGATTGAGCCGGCGCTCACAGAAGAACAGCGTGAAGCAGATCAGGCTCACCGCCACCGCGTAGCCCAGCGCCAGCCCCAGCTGCGGCTCGCTGCCGCCCTTGAGCCAGGTGCCGAGGGCGTTGAGAAAAGCGTAGAAACACAGCAGCACCAGCACCGCGCCGTTGAAGGCCGCGGCCATCGGTTCCAGATGCCAGTAGCCGAGCTGGAAGCGGCGGGTCGACTCGCGCATCACCAGGCGCGTCACCGCCAGTGCCAGCATCGACATCGCCGCATCGATCGACGAGAAGACGCCGTCGAACAGGATCGCCTCCGAGCCCGAGATCAGACCCAGCGCCACGCCCAGGGCAGAGACCACCAGGGTGGCGGCGATGGAGAGGGTCAGAATGCGCTGTTCGAGGGTCGCGGGCATCGCCCTGCTCCGGGTGACGCGCCCCGGGGAGCGGGCGCGAGGGTCTAAGAGGGTGTTTACAAATTCGGCGAGCGAAGGCAAGACAAGGCGGAATCGGCCGAAAAAGCGGAGTTTACAGGGGGTAAATGAGCATTTTTAGGTCGATTTCAACGCCGTATTGTCGAGCGCAGACATTTTGTAAGCACCCTCTCTCTCAGGACGGCATTACCGCCAGCCGACGCCCACCCGGCGCCCAAAGCAGGAACAGCCCGATCAGCACCCGAGCAGCGCCAGCGCGGCGATATAATAGGCCGGCGCCGCCGGGTGAGAGATCATCAAGGTCGACACCACCACCGGGGTGAAGCCGCCGAAGATGGCGTAGGCGACGTTATAGGAGAACGACAGCCCCGAGAAAACGCACCGCCGCCGGAAATGACTTCACCGCAATGGTCGGGACCACACCGACGATCCCCACGCCGAAGCCGGCCAGGCAGTAGCTCCACAGCAGCTGGCTCGGGTCCTGCGGCACGCTGTGCATCATCACCCAGTAGGCGACGCCCAGCAGCAGGCTCCACAGGATCAGGGTCACCCCGCCCCAGACGGTCGGCGCACCAGCCGGCGGCGATGCTGCCGAACACGGTGCAGACGATGGCCCAGACGTTGGCATAGGACGCATCGATGGCGTAGAGGCTCTTGAGCATGCTCGGGGTGAGCAGCAGGACCACCACCACCGCACCGGTGAGGATCCAGGTCACACCCATCGACAGCGCCACGCTGTCGAGGTGGCTGGCGAGCACGCGCTTCACCGGCAACCCGTCGGAGAGCGCCTTCTTGGCGCGCATCTCGGCGAACACCGGGGTCTCTTCCAGGTAGCGGCGCAGGTAGACCGCGATGAAGCCGAAAACCCGCCGATCAGAAACGGCACTCGCCAGCCGTAGGCGCTCATCTCCTCGGCGCTGTAGTAGGACTTGAAGAAGGCCGAGATGATCGAGCCGATCAGGATCCCGGCGACCAGCCCCGAGGCCAGGGTGCCGCAAGCCAGACCGACGTCCTTGCGCGAGACGTGCTCGGTGACGAAGACCCAGGCCCCTGGCACCTCGCCGCCCACCGCCGCGCCCTGCAGAATGCGCATCAATACCAGCAGCAGCGGCGCGGCGTAGCCGATCGTCGCATAGGTAGGCAGGCAGCCGATCAGCAGCGTCGGCACCGACATCAGAAAGATCGACAGCGTGAACATCCGCTTGCGCCCCAGCAGATCGCCGAAGTGCGCCATGATGATGCCGCCCAGCGGCCGCGCCAGATAGCCGGCGGCGAAGATGCCGTAGGTCTGCACCATGCGCAGCCACTCGGGCATCTCCGGCGGAAAGAACAGCGCCCCGATGACCGTGGCGAAGTAGACGAAGATGATAAAGTCGTAGAACTCCAGCGCGCCGCCAAGGGCGGACAGCGACAGGACCTTGATGTCTCCGCGAGACAGGGGGCGCGACGGCGCCGCGTCGTACTGAGGAAGAGTGGCCATGGCTATTGTCTTGTGTCGTGGGGCGTCGAAGTCGGGTGTGTCCCTGTTCCCGCCCGGGCGCCGTGAAGCCGGCAGCGGATGTCAGGCAAGACGCGCGGGGCAGAGTACGTTAACAGAGTCCCAACACGCCGTCATGGCCCTGAACGCCGCCCAAAACGCAGCGAGCCGGCCCTGGGGCCGGCTCGCGGTGGTCAGCGCCAGGCGCTTCAACTCTCGAGCTTGGCGTCCAGCGAGATCTTGGCGTTGAGGAGCTTGGAGATCGGGCAGCCCTCCTTGGCCTTCTGCGCAGCGCTGTCGAAGGTCGCCTGATCGGCGCCGGGGATCTTGGCCACGGTCTTCAATTCGACCGCGGTGATGGTGAAGCCGCTGTCATCCTGCTCCATGATCACGGTGGCCTCGGTCTTGATGCTCTCGGGCTCGATACCTCCTCGCCCAGCATCGACAGCGCCATCGAGAAGCAGCTGGCATGGGCGGAAGCCACCAGCTCTTCCGGATTGGTACCGGGCTGACCCTCGAAACGGGTATTGAAACCGTAAGGGTTCTCCTTGAGCGCACCGCTCTGGGTGGATACCACACCCTTGCCTTTCTTGAGGCTGCCCTTCCACTCGGCGGAACCGGATTTCTTGATCGTCATCATCGTCTCCATGGGTCGTGTGAAGGCTGCGGTCGTCGTCCGCATCCATCCGTGGGGATGGCTCGCGAATCGTGTAGACCATGCCTTGAACTCTCATCGAACTTAGGATCTTTCCTTTCCATCTAGGCGTCGAGCGCTGCGATCGCGGCGTCATAGTCCGGCTCGTGCTTGATCTCGCCGACCAGCTCAGCGTGGACCACCCGATCCTCTTCGTCGAGGACCACCACGCCCGCGCGCACAGCCCGGCCATGGGCCGCTGTCCAGCGACACGCCGAGAGCTGGCGGAATTCGGGATGGCGAAAGCAGGAGAGCGTACTGACATCGTCGAGCCCTTCCGCCCCGCAGAAGCGCACCTGGGCGAACGGCAGGTCCGCCGACACCACCAGCACCACGGTATTGTCGAGCTGGCTGGCGCGCTCGTTGAACTTGCGCGCCGACATCGCACAGGTCTTGGTGTCGATGCTGGGGATGATGTTGAGCACCTTGCGCTTGCCGGCGTAGTCGTCGAGCTGGACATCCTTGAGCTCGGCATCGGTCAGCGTGAACGGCGGCGCCTTGTCGCCCTTCTCGAGAAAACGGCCACTCACCTCGACGGGTTCACCGCCACGGGTAACGGTCTGCATGGTATCGCTCCTTGGAGAGCCCCGAAGGGGCCCAGTGACAACATCTGACGGCGGAAGGCCAGGCTACTCGGCCTCTCCGCTTGGATCAGCCCCAGAATAGCCCCGACACGGCATGGCAGCCATCGGCGCAGGTCGCGGCACAAGCATGGACTCGCGTCACTCGACGCGACATGCGGCCAGCCCGGCCGCCAGCGCCGCCGAGCCGGGCTCGCGCAGTCGCGCCATGTTGCGCTCGGGGATACCCTCGGGGTCGGCGTGGTTGGCGATCGCCCGTTCGAGCTCGGCTTCACGCAGAATATGCAGCATCGGCCAGGGGGAACGGTTGGTGGCGTTGGCAGGATCTGTCGCCTCGACGCCCTCGAACACATAGTCCGGGTGGAAGCTGGCCAGCTGATAGATACCGACATAGCCCAACGCCTCCATCAACCGCTCGGCCAGTTCGAGCCAGTCCAGATAGACGTCGAAATCGTCCATGCCCGCGGGTGCGATCAAGAGCGTGGTGGCGATATCGGCGTGGGCATCGAGATGCCGGCACTCGGCCACCAGCTCGTGCAGCAGCCCTTCCAGGTCGCTGGCCTCGGCCACGGCATAGCGAATGGCATCACGACGCATCTCGCGCCCGGCAAAGGGACAGATATCGTGGGCCACGACGAAGGATTCGACCCAGGCCCGGGTCTGGCGGAGCGAAGAGGGTTCGATGGAGATTCTCCTGGAAGCGGTAGACGATGGCCGATGTCGGGTTTGCGAAACCCGCGAGTGGCGACCAGCATAACAGCAACGCCTAAACCAAAAGGGAGTCTTGCATGCCCGGGCAGAGACCACGGATCGAATTTCCCGCCAGCGGCGACGCCCCAGCGCTGGCCTTGCCGGCCATCGGCCAGGGAACCTGGTACATGGGCGAGAATCGGGTGCCGCGCCAGCAGGAGGTGGCGGCGCTGCAGCATGGCCTGGACCTGGGCCTCGCGCTGATCGACACCGCCGAGATGTATGGTGACGGCGGTGCCGAGGAAGTCGTCGGCGAGGCGCTGCGCGGTCGCCGCGACGACGCCTTCGTGGTCTCCAAGGTCTACCCCTGGAACGCCGGTCGCGACAGCGCCATCGCCGCCTGCGAGGGCAGCCTCGAGCGGCTGGGGATCGAGACCCTCGATCTCTATCTGCTGCACTGGCCCGGCGGCATTCCGCTGGAGGAGACCTTCGAGGCGTTCGAGCGGCTGCGCGATCAGGGCAAGATCCGCCGCTTCGGCGTCTCCAACTTCGATGCCGGCAACCTCAGAGCCATGGAAGCGCTGCCGGCCGCCGCCGATTGCGCGACCAACCAGGTGCTCTACCACCTCGGCTCCCGCGGCATCGAGGTCGATGTCCTGCCGTGGATGCAGGACCACCATCTGCCGGTGATGGCCTACTGCCCGCTGGCCCAGGGTGGCCGGCTGCGGGCCAAGCTGCTCTCCTCCACGGTGGTCAACGAGATCGCCGACAAGCATGGCGCCAGCGCCGCCCAGATTCTGCTGGCCTGGGCCATCCGCCCTGCCTGCCCTCAGCACGAGCGGCCGAGGCCGGTGGTCGCCATTCCCAAGGCGTCGACCCTGGCGCATGTCGACGCCAACGCCGCCGCCCTGGATATCGACCTCGACGCCGACGACCTCACCCGGCTCGACAACGCCTTTCCGGCGCCACGGGAGCCGGTATCGCTGGATATCGTCTAGGCAATACCTGACAGCTAGGCAATGCCCGACAGCGCGGCTACAGCGACAGCTGCCCGCTGACCGCCACCTCGCCCTTCCTCGATGCCAGCCGATCCGCCAGCCGGGTCGGCTCCGGTAGCTTGGTGCGGCCCAGGCAGCGCACCACCCAGTCGACCGCGGTGGGCAAAGAGAGCCGGTGCCCCGGCGATACGAACAGCGGCTTCACTCCCTCCCGCGAGCGCAGCACCGCGCCGATGGTGACCCGGCCGTGGGCGTCGACGCTGACGTCACTCGGATCCTCTTCGCGCCGCCGGTCGGTCAGCGGCGTCCACTCCCCCTTGGCCGACGGCACCTCGCCGAACTGGCCGCACAGCCGGCTCTTGCCTACGCCGATGGTCGGCAGATCAAGCCACAGCCCCAGATGCGAGGCGATGCCCAGGCGCCGCGGGTGGGCAATGCCCTGGCCGTCGACCATGATCAGATCCGGGCGCCGCGAGAGCTGCTCGAAGGCCCCCAGCGCCGCGGGTATCTCGCGAAACGACAGCAGCCCCGGCACGTAGGGCATGCGCGTCGGCTCGCGATGCACCACCTGCTCCACCAGCGCAAGCGACGGCCACTCGAGCAGCACCAGCGCCGCGCGGGTGGTCTCACCGCCATCTTCGAAGCCGATATCCATGCCGGCGATCAGGCCCACCTCGCCCAGCGTATCCTCGCGCCTGACGCTCGGTGCCAGCCGCTTCTGCAGGGCGATCGCCGCCTCCGGCGTCAGATTCCAGTCATGTAGTGCCATGGCGGTGGTGCTCTCCCGTGCTGTCGACGCCGCAAAGCCTAGTTGCGCCGACGGCATCTCTCCAACACAGCGTCTCTCCAACATCGAGAACCTGCGTTCGGCTCCAAACCGAGCGGCGCGTTACACTTGGCGTCGCTTTTTCCAATTCACTCTCTCAGACGTCACAAGGCGCCACATCGTGAAATTCTTCCACACCGCCGACTGGCACCTGGGCCAGTCCTTCCATGGCCAGGAGCGCCATGTCGAACAGCGCGCCTTTCTCGACTGGCTGCTGGCGACGCTCGCCGAGCGCCAGCCCGATGCGCTGCTGATCGCCGGTGACATATTCGATGTGGTCAATCCCTCGCTGCGGGCCCAGGAACTGCTCTACGACTTCATCGTCGCCGCCCACGCCGCCCCCTGCCGGCGCTGGAGATCGTGATGATCGCCGGCAACCACGATAGCGGTTCGCGCATCGAACTGCCGGCGCCGCTGATGAAGCGTCTCAACACCCATGCCCTGGGGCGGGTGCACTGGCTCGAGGATGGCAGGCTCGACAGTGAGCACTTGCTGGTGCCGCTGCCCGACGCCAGCGGGGAGATTCGCGCCTGGTGCCTGGCGCTGCCCTTCCTGCGCCCGGCAGAGGTCACCGGCGGCGATACCGACGACTACCGCGACGGTATCGCACGCGTGCACCGCGAGCTGGTCGCAGCCGCCGAGACCCGCCGCGAACCGGGCCAGGCGCTGGTGGCGATGAGCCACGCCCATCTGCAGGGCGCCGCCGTCTCCGAGGCGAGCGAACGACCGATCGTGATCGGCGGTGAGGAGGCGATCTCCGCCGCGCTCTTTCCGCCCTCGATCGCCTACGTGGCGCTGGGACATCTCCACCGGCCACAGCAGGTGGGCGAGGCGCGCATCCGCTACAGCGGTTCGCCGCTGCCGCTGGATTTCAGCGAGAGCCACTATCCGCACCAGGTGCTCGAAGTGAGCCTGAACGGGGCCGAACTCGACTCCATCGAGAGCCTGCCGATACCTCGCCACGTGGCGCTGGAGCGCATCGGCCCGGGCAGCGTCGAGACAGTCGAGGCCGAGCTTTTGGCATGGCAGCCCGAGCCCACCACCGGGGAGGTACTACCGCGTGAGCGCTGGCCGTGGCTGGAGGTGCGCGTGGCCCTCGAGACGCCGCAGCCCGATCTGCGCGCCCGGATCGAGGCGGCGATCGCCGACAAGCCGCTGCGGCTGCTGCGCATTCATAGCCACTACCCCAACGCCGGGGGCGACACCGCGGACAGCGTCACGCTCGATCTCGACAGCCTCACGCCGCAGGAGATCTTCGCCCGCCGCTGGCAGGCCGAGTATGGCGAGACGCCGCCGGAAGCGGTGGCGCGGGATTTCGCCACCCTGGTGCAGGAAGTCCAGGACGCGGAGGGTGAGGCATGAAGATACTCGCCATCCGGCTGGAGAACCTGGCCTCGCTGGCCGGTCGCCACGAGCTCGACTTCACCGTTTCACCCCTTGCCGACCAGGGGCTTTACGCCATCACCGGCCCCACCGGCGCCGGCAAGAGCACTCTGCTCGATGCACTCTGCCTGGCGCTCTATGGCAGCACGCCGCGACTGCGCCAAGCGCCGGTGCGCGACTCCCAGATCGCCGATGTGGGCCGCGACACCCTGACCACCGCCGATGCCCGTACCCTGCTGCGCCGCGGCTGCGCCAGCGGCTTCGCCGAGGTCGATTTCGTCGGCCGCGACGGCCGCCGCTACCGCGCCCGCTGGAGCGTGCGTCGGGCCCGCGACAAGCTCGACGGCAGCCTGCAGAAGGTCGAGCAGTCGCTCACCGATCTCGACGCCAACCAGCTGCTGACGGCACAGAAGCGCGAATTCGACCGCCTGCTGCCGGAGCGGCTGGGACTCAATTTCGACCAGTTCACCCGTGCCGTGCTGCTCGCCCAGAGCGAGTTCGCCGCCTTTCTCAAGGCCGATGACAACGCCCGCAGCGAACTGCTGGAGCGGCTCACCGATACCCAGCACTACTCCGCCATCTCGCGCGCCGCCTTCCAGCGCACGCGCACGGCCAGAGGCGCGCTGGAGGCGATCGAAGCGCGCCTCGCCGACGCCCTGCCGGCGGACACCGAGGGCCGCGCCGACCTGGAGCGCGAGGCCGCATCACAGCAGCAGGCGCTGGCAGCGCTGCAGGCCCGGCGCGAGCAGCTGCGTGGCGAGGGCACCGAGCTCGAACGTCAGGCCCGGCTGAGCGCCGACTGGCAGCAGGCCGAGAGCGCCCTGCAGGCGGCCGAGGCAGCGATCGCCGCCGCCCAGGAGGAGCGCCACACCCTCGCCCAGCTCGACGCCATTGCCCCCTGGTGCGAGCGTGCCCAGCAGCGACGCAGCCTGGCAGAGACCCTGGCCCGGCGTGGACAGCAGCTGGCCGAAGCCCGCGCCGCACTCGACCGCTGCGACGGCGAACGCCAGGCCCTGACACCCGAGCTGGAAGCCGCCAGCACCGCCCGCGAACGCGCCGCCGCCGCGCAGCGCGACGCGCAGCCCGAGCTGGAGCAGGCGCGCCAGCTGGAGAGCGAGCGTGATCGGCTCCAGCAGCAGTGCGATCAGCAGCGCACGGAGCAAGCGCAACTCAATGCCGCCGCGGCCGAGAGCGCACAGCAGCAGACGCAGCTACAGCAGCGCCTGGCCACCCAGGCGCAGCAGATCGAGGCCCAGCAGCAGCACCTCGCTGCGCTGCTGGAGACAGCGACGACGGAGACCGCCGCGGCTGACCTGCGCGCCGCCCTTAACCGCAGCCGTGACGGCGCCCAGACACGGCTAGACGCCCTGGACACTCTGACCCAGGCGTGGCGCGAACGCGAGCGGCTGGATCATGAGCAGGCGACGCTGCAGCAACAGCTCGCAGAGAGCCGCGAGCGGCTGACCCAACTCGAACAGGCAGGCCAGCAGGCCAAGCGCGATCTCACCGCCGCCGAGCAGCGCCAGGCCCAGATCGGCGAACAGATCGAGAGCGCCCGCGCTGCGCGTAGCGACGAGGTCGCGCGGCTACGCCAGCAGCTGCGTGAAGAGACACCGTGCCCGGTGTGTGGCGCCATCGATCACCCCTACCGCGACGCGCCGCCGGCGCATCCGGGGGAGGCGCTGGTCGCCAGCATCGAAGCCCAGGAGCGCCAGCAGCTCGAGCAGGAGGCCCAGCGCGTGGCGGCCGCCCGCGAGCAGCATCAAGAGCTGAGCGTCGAGTGGCGCAGCTGCCGCCAGACGCTGCTGGCTGCCGAGCAGCGCCAGCAAGCGCTAGCGCCGGCCCGCGAGGCCGCCGCCAGAGCCCTGGCCGACCACCCGCTGAGCACCGAGCTGAGCATCGCCGAGCAACCCGGCGAGTGGCTGCAGCACCAGCGCGAGCAGACGCTGAGTGAGCGCCAGCAGGCCAGCGAGCGGCTGCAGCGGCTCGATACCATCGAGCGCACCTGGACCCGCTCGAACGTCAGCACCAGAGCCTGGCCCTGGAACTGGGCAAGCGGGAGACACGCCAGGCCCTCGACCAGGCGCGCCTGGAAAACCTCGCCGCCGCCCTGCCGGAGCTGGAACAGGCGCTGACGCGTACGCATCAGGCACTCGGCGCGGCGCTGGGCGAACACGCCTCGGCCGGGGCCTGGCAGGCTGCACTGGAAGATCAGCGCCAGCAGGCGCAGCAGCAGTGGGAAGCGCGCCAGGCGCAGTGGCAGACCCTGGAGAATACCCACACGCGGCTGACCCGCAGATCGCCGATCTGGCCCAGCGCCAGCAGGAGGAACAGACCACCCACGCCGAGCTCGATCACGCCTGGCAAGCGTGGCGACGCACCCAACCCGAGCTCGACGAGGCGCGACTGGAGACCCTGCTGGGCTATACCGAGGCCGCGCATCGCCAGCTGCGCGAGGCCTGCGAACGACGCGAGCGCGAGCGCGACGCGGCCCGGGTCGCGGTCGAGGAGCGCCGCCGCGCCCTGATCGAGCAGCGCCGTCTGCTACTACCAGAGACCCCCGAGGCGCGGCTGCTCGACACCGAGCACGAAGATGCGCTGAGCGCGCGCCACGCCGCCCAGCGCGAGCACCTGCAGGCGCTGGAGAGCGAATGGCAGGCCCAGCAGCAGCGCCGCGACACCGCCCAGCAGCAGCTCGCCGAGGATGCCGCCGGCGCCGGGTACAGCAGGAGGGGGCGCGCCAGCGCGAAGCCGCAGCGCAGGAGGTGCAGCGCTGGGAGCGAATCAACGGCCTGATCGGCAGCGCCGATGGCAAGCGCTTTCGGCGTATCGCCCAGGCCTACAACCTCGACCACCTGTTGACCCACGCCAACCAGCACCTGCGCGCGCTGACGCCGCGCTACCGCCTGGAACGGGGCGGCAGCGAGCTGGGCATTCTGGTGATCGATGGCGACATGGCCGACGAGCGGCGCTCGGTGCACTCGCTCTCCGGCGGCGAGACCTTCCTGGTCTCGCTGGCGCTGGCGCTGGGGCTGGCCTCGATGGCCTCGCACCAGTTGGCGATCGAGTCGCTGTTCATCGACGAGGGCTTCGGCAGCCTCGACCCGGCGTCGCTGGCGCTGGCGATGGATGCCCTCGATGGCCTGCAGGCCCAGGGCCGCCGGGTCGGTGTGATCTCCCACGTGCAGGAGATGCACGAGCGAATCCCGCTCCAGATCCGGGTCGAGCCCAAGGGTAACGGGGCCAGCGAGGTGCGCTTGCAGCACAACTGAGCGCGGCTCAGACCTCGATCGCCGCCCGGGCCATGACCTGGGCGGCGGCGCCGCAGGCGGCGGTGAAGGTACTGTCCTCGACCACCTTCACTGGCACCCGCTGCGACTGGCGCAGCAGGTCATTCTGGTGGGCATCGAAGTAGGCCAGCGCCGGCGCCACCAGCGGCGCGCCAAGGCGCATCAGCGAGCCGCCGAGAATCAGCATCGAGGGGTTGAGGGTGTGATGCAGATTGAGCATCAAGAGCCCCAGCGCGCGCCCGGCCCGCGCCAGCGCCGCACTGACCTCGGGCTCGTCGAGACGCGCCAGCAGCGACGCACTCAGGCTGGCATCGGCCGCCACGCCGAGGGATTCGCGCAGCATCCAGCCGCTGACCAGGGTCTCGGCACAGCCGTGGTTGCCGCAGTGGCAGGGAGCGCCGTCCGCCACCAGCACGGTATGGCCGATCTCCCCCACCAACCCCTGGTGCCCCCGCGGAATCACCGGAAAGTGCTCACCGCTGACCACCCCGCAACCGATACCGCTGCCGGCACTGAGATAGGCGATCGACTCCGGCGGCGTGCCCTGGATGAAATAGAACTCGCCGAAGGCGGCGGCGTTGGCTTCGTTGTCGAGCAGCCACACCCCCGCCGGCGAGTCGAGCTCGGCACGTAATAGCGCCAGGAAGTCGACGTCGACCCAGCCCAGGTTGGGTGCCAGCCGCAAAATCGGCGCCTGCGGCGCCACCGGTCCCGGCAGCGCCACCCCGAGCCCCAGGCAGGACCGCGCCGCGATCGCCGGATCTCCGAGCAGCGCCTCGATCAGCCGCGCCAGCATCGCCGCGGTCTCCTCCGGCATGGTGGGCGAGACGTCCAGGCGCTGGCTGGCGAGCCGCTCGCCGAGGAGATTGCACGCCACCACGCGTAGCCCCTTCACCCCCACCTCGGCGCCAAGCATCACATGCTGCTCGCCATCCAGATAGAGCGAGCGCCCCGGGCGCCCGCCGCCGCGCGCGTGCAGCTCGCCCTCGCGCAGCCAGCCGCGCTCGCCGAGCACGTTGACCACACTGCCCACGGTGGCCTTGGTCAGCCCGGTACGCAGAGCGATATCGGCACGCGACAGCCCCGGATAGCGGCGTACCGTGCTCAAGATCGTGCTGCGATTGAGGCTCTTCAGGTAGTTGAGGTCACCGGCGGCGTGGGGTGTGAAGTGATTGGGCATGGACGGCTCGGCACGGAAGGCGATGCAGGGACTATATCAGAGCCATCGAAAGCAGCATCAGCCCCACTGGCAGGCGCAGCAGCTCCTCCCCGGGCCGCACCCACCACCACGCCTGCAGTCTGTTCCCTTTGCCCCCCTTACCACCAATGGCCAATGGCCAGTCTTCCGACCCCGGCGCATGCTGAGATCCAGGATTAGTTAATGCTATTTACTAACTCTTCTCGAACTCAATCCTTTCTGAACAGTGAGCGTGCGATGTCCACAGCGATCTATCCCAGTCTCCAGGGCAAGCGTGTCGTCGTCACCGGCGGCGGGTCCGGCATCGGTGAAGGGCTGGTGCGCGCCTTCGCCGCCCAGCGCGCCGAGGTGCACTTCCTCGATATTCTGGACGACGCCGAGGCGCTGGCCGCCGAGCTGGGCGACAAGGTGCACTATCACCGCTGCGACCTCACCGACCCGGCGGCGCTGGCCACGACCCTGGAGACGATCGGCACGCTGGACGTGCTGGTCAACAACGCCGCCAACGACGACCGCCACCGGCTGGAGGACGTCACCCCCGAGTACTGGGACGAGCGCATGAACGTCAATCTGCGCCATCTGGTGCTGGCAGCGCGCGCAGTGGCACCCGCCATGCGCCGCCAGGGCCGGGGGGCGATCGTCAATCTCGGCTCGATCAGTTGGCATCTGGGCCAGCCGGGCATGCTGCTCTACGAAACCGCCAAGGCCGGCATCGAGGGGCTGACCCGGGCGCTGGCGAGCGATCTGGGCGGCGACGGTATCCGCGTCAACTGCGTCATTCCCGGTAACGTCAAGACCCCACGCCAGTCGCGCTGGTACACCCCGAGGACGAAGCGCAGATCGTCGCCGAGCAGAAGCTCAAGCTGCGCATCCATCCCGAGCACATCGCAGCGATGGTGCTGTTCCTGGCCTCCGACGATGCCGCCGCCTGCACCGCCCACAACTACTGGGTCGACGCCGGCTGGCTGTGAGCGGCCCAGGCCCACCCCAGGGTTCACGCCCGTATCCCCTGTTCGAGATGCGCCTGAACACACGCCAACGGAGCTAGACAATGCCAACATCCAGTGCTTCGCAACATCCTTTCGTGGTCATGCTGATCTGCTGTGTCGCCGCCATCGGCGGCTTCCTGTTCGGGTTCGACAGCGGGGTCATCAACGGCACCGTCGACGGCCTGCAGCAGGCGTTCCATTCGGAGAGCGTGGGCACCGGCTTCAACGTCGCCTCGATGCTGCTCGGCTGCGCCGTGGGGGCGTTCTTCGCCGGGCGCCTGGCCGATCGCTTCGGCCGGCGAACGCTGCTGATCGTCGCCGCGGTGCTGTTCCTGATCAGCGCCTGGGGCTCGGGTATCGCCGGGGGCTCGCTCGAGTTCGTCATCTACCGGGTGCTGGGCGGTCTGGCGGTGGGCGCCGCCAGCGTGATGTCACCGGCCTATATCAGTGAGATCGCCCCCTCGCATCTGCGCGGCCGGCTGGCGACCATCCAGCAGGTGGCAATCATCGGCGGGCTGTTCTTCTCGTTTCTCAACAACTACGTCCTGGCCAACGTCGCCGGCGGCTCGACCGAGCCGCTGTGGTTCGGCTTCGAGGCGTGGCGCTGCATGTTCTGGATGGAGCTGGTGCCCGCCGGCATTTTCTTCGTGGCCCTGCTGTTCATCCCCGAGAGCCCGCGCTTTCTGGTCAGCGCCGGCCAGGAAGCCAAGGCCGAACGGGTGCTGCGACTGGTCTACGATGCCGCCACCACCGAGCGC
Organism: Salinicola tamaricis; assembly: GCF_003006155.1. GTDB lineage: Bacteria > Pseudomonadota > Gammaproteobacteria > Pseudomonadales > Halomonadaceae > Salinicola > Salinicola tamaricis. The sequence goes on from NZ_CP023559.1 coordinate 156,852, forward strand.
CGTCTGGGCGAGATTCGCCAGTCGCTCTCCACCCGCCATCAGCCGCGCCTGTCGGACCTGATCAATCCCGCCACCGGCAAGCTGCTCAAGCTGGTGTGGGTGGGCATCGGGCTGGCGGTGTTCCAGCAGTTGGTGGGTATCAACGTGGTGTTCTACTACGGCGCCGTGCTGTGGCAGGCGGTGGGTTTCTCCGAAAATGACGCCCTGATGATCAACGTGATCAGCGGCGCAGTGAGTATCGCCGCCTGTCTGGTCACCATCGGCCTGATCGACCGGATCGGACGCAAGCCGCTGCTGTGGGCCGGCTCGCTGGGGATGACGCTGACCCTGGCGCTACTGGTCTACGCCTTCTCCACCGCCGACATGGTCAACGGCAGCCTGGCACTCTCCAGCGGCAACGGCGTGCTCGCGCTGATCGCCGCCAACGTCTACGTGTTCTGCTTCAACGTCTCCTGGGGTCCGGTGATGTGGGTCATGCTGGGTGAGATGTTCCCCAATCAGGTGCGCGGTTCGGGGCTGGCGATTGCCGGGCTGTTCCAGTGGGTGGCCAACTTCGCCATCACCATGACCTTCCCGATCATGCTCGCCTCGATCGGGCTGACCGGCGCCTACGGCTTCTACGCCCTGTGTGCGCTGATCTCGATCTTCTTCGTAGCGCGTTTCGTCCGCGAGACCAAGGGCCTGGAACTCGAAGAGATGGTCTACGAGTAAGGCGGCAATTCGCGGACAGAGGTGGTCGTCGCGGTCCTGCCACGAGCAGCGGCCGCGGTGACCCTCACAGGCAGCGAGGTGATCATGACGCGCGAGACAAGCACGCTGACGACAAGCCCTACAGAGACAAGCCCCCCAGAGACAGGCAAGACTGAGACAACCCCAGGGTCAGCCCACGATCCCGCTGCCGCCGTACCGCTGATGGAGCGGATCGGCTACGGCTGCGGGGACCTGGCCAGCAATTTCATCTGGCAGGCGATGAGCATCTTCATCGTCTACTACTACACCGACGTGATCGGCGTCGCCGCCGGTATCATCGGCTCGATCATGCTGTTTTCGCGGGTGTTCGACGGTGTCTCGGACATCGCCATGGGCTACGTGATCGACAAGACCACTTCGCGACACGGCAAGGCCCGGCCCTGGCTGCTGTGGCTGGCGGTGCCGTTCGCGGTCTCGGCGGTGCTGCTGTTCGCGGTGCCCGACGTCTCGCCGTTCTGGCAGACGGTCTACATCGCGGTGACCTACAACCTGGTATGCCTGGTCTATACCGGTCTCAACGTACCCTATGGCACGCTCAACTCGCTGATCACCCAGGACCAGTATCAGCGCTCGCTGCTCAACGTCTTCCGCATGAGCCTGGCGCTGATCGGCGTGCTGCTGGTCAGCAACCTGACGCTGCCGGTCGCCACGCTGTTCGGCGGCGGCCAGGCGGGATGGATCGTCACCTTCGCGATCTTCGGCGCCATCGGTACGGGGCTTTTCCTGTTCACCTTCAAGAGCACCCACGAACGCGTCCAGCCGGCAGAAGCGCGCCGGCGCCAGGCACCGGTTCCCTGAAGCAGAGCCTGCGCACCCTCGGCAAGAATCGCTACTGGGCGCTGGCCACGCTGTTCATCCTGATCACCTATCTTCAACGCACTCAACTCCGGGGCGGTCGTCTACTACGCCCAGTACCTGCTCGACGATACCTGGCTGGTAGGCGTCATCACGACCGCCTACATCGTCTTCATCCTGGCAGGCATGGCCTTCGTGGCGCCGATCACCAAGCGCTACGGCAAGCGCAACGCGATCATCGTCGGCGAGCTGATCACCCTGGTCGGCTACGGCGTCATGCTGATCGACCTCGGCAACGTCTACCTGATCGTCGCCGGTACCATCCGCGGACTCGGCAAGGCACCGATCAACGGCAGCATGTTCGCGCTGCTCGGCGACACCATCGAGTACGGAGAGTGGAAGACCGGGATTCGTAACGAAGGCATGGTCTACAGCGGCGGCAGCATGGGCATCAAGATCGGCAGCGGACTGGGCACGGCGCTGCTGGGATGGATACTGGCCTTCGGCGGCTATGTCGGCGGTGGCGGCGAGCAGAGCGACACCGCACTTTTCGCGATCCAGGCACTGTTCGTCTACCTGCCGATGGGCCTCTGCGCACTGATGATCGTGCTGATGCTGTTCTACGACCTCGACAAGCGCTATCCGGCCATCGTCGCCGATCTCGCCGCCAAACGCTGAACCCCGTCGCGACAGGAGACCGCATGTCCCTCATTGCCAACCCCATCCTGCCCGGCTTTCATCCGGACCCGTCGATACTCCGGGTGGACGACGACTACTACATCGCCACCTCGACCTTCGAATGGTTTCCCGGCGTCGCCCTCTATCACTCCCGGGATCTGGCCCAGTGGCGCCAGTTGCCCTCGCCCCTCGACCGGCGCTCGCAGCTGGATATGATCGGCGACATCGATTCCGGCGGCGTATGGGCACCGTGCCTGAGCTACGCACATGGCCGCTTCCATCTGATCTACACCGACGTCAAGAGTCGCCGGGGCGCGTTCAAGGATACCCACAACTATCTGGTCAGCGCCGAGCGGATCGAAGGGCCCTGGTCGGAGCGGGTTCATCTCAACAGCAGTGGCTTCGACCCTTCGCTGTTCCACGACGATGACGGCAGCAGTTGGCTGCTCAACATGATCTGGGATTTCCGCAAGGGCCGGAACGCCTTCGCCGGTATCGCCTTGCAGCGCTACGACATCGAACGCCAGCAGCTCACCGGGCCCGTGCACAATATCTTTCGGGGGACGTCTCTGGGCGTCACCGAAGCCCCGCATCTCTATCGGCGAAACGGCTACTACTACCTGGTCACCGCCGAGGGCGGTACCGGTTATGGTCATGCCATGACGGTGGCTCGCTCACGTGAGTTGACCGGTCCTTACGAGGTCGACCCGACCAACCCGGTGCTCACCTCGAACCCGAATGCGCGCGATCAGTTGCAGAAGGCCGGCCATGGCAGTCTGGTGGAGACTCCCGGGGGCGAGTGGTATTGCGCCCACCTCTGTGCCGCCCGGTCGTCGCCGGGCGCTGCATACTGGGGCGCGAAACCGCCTGCAGCGCTGTGTCTGGACGGAAGACGACTGGCTTCGCATCGATGGCGGCCCCTACCCAGCCACCGGGTGGCCGGCCCGCATCTCGCCTGGCAGCCGCCCCCGGCCGAGCCGGATCGCGATACCTTCGAGCGCCCGAGCCTACACCGTTACTGGCAGAGTCTGCGCCGGCCGTTCGACGACACCTGGCTGTCGCTGAGCGAGCGCCGGGCTGTCTGCGACTCAAGGGCGGCGAGTCGATGCAGTCGACCCACCGACAGAGCCTGCTGGCCAGGCGTCTGAGCCACTTTGAGCTGGAGGTGGAGACACGCCTCTCCTTCGACCCCGAGCATTTCCAGCAGATGGCGGGGCTGATCCTCTACTACGACGCCAAGGATTATGTCTATCTCAGGGTGACCCGGGAGGAGACGCTGGGCCGTTGCCTCGGTATCGTCGTTTCGCGCCACGGCGTCTATGACGAGCCGCTGACCGCCGATGTCCCTCTGATGGCGGGTGACGTGCGCCTGATGGCGCGCCTGGCGCGCGAAAAGTTGCGTTTCTTCCATGCGCCGGTCGATACACAAGGCGATCCGGATCGACACGCCGACGCCGTCGACTGGCAGCCGATCGGCGACCCCCTCGATATTTCCCATCTGTGCGACGACGATCCGGACTACATCCGCTTCACCGGTACCTTCGTCGGCCTCTGCGCCCAGGATCTCTCCGGGGCCGGCCTCGCGGCGGATTTTCACGAGTTCGATTATCGCCCAGAAAAAAGCCGCTGATCTCGATGAGATCAGCGGCTCTCGTTGGTCGGCCCGGGGGCGGCGGGCCGTCGCCGGCCGGCCTCAGCCGGCGAGCTTGGCCGCCAGCTCGGCCACGTGCTTGCCCTGAAAGCGGGCGATCTCCAGCTCGTTCTCGCTGGGTGTGCGACTGCCGTCGGCCCCCGCCAGGGTGGAGGCACCATAGGGCGTGCCACCGGTGATCTCGCTCATGTTGGTGAGCCCGGCGCAGCTGTAGGGCACGCCGGCGATCACCATGCCGTGATGCAGCAGCGTGGTATGGATCGAGGTCAAGGTGGTCTCCTGGCCGCCGTGCTGGCTCGCGGTGGAGACGAAGGCGCTGCCGACCTTGCCGATCAGCTTGCCCTGGGCCCACAGGCCGCCGGTCATGTCCCAGAAGTTGCGCATCTGCGAGGCCATGTTGCCGAACCGGGTCGGCGTACCGACGATGATCGCGTCGTAGTCGGCCAGCGCGTCGGGGCTCTCGATCACCGGTGCATCCTGATCGGTCTTGTAACCCGACTGCTCGGCCACTTCATCGGGGACCAGCTCGGACACCCGGCGCACGTCCACCTGTGTGCCGCCGACACCGCTGGCTCCCTCGGCGATCGCCTTGGCCAGCGTCTCGACATGGCCATAGCTCGAATAATAAAGCACCAGTACCTTGCTCATTGCACGCTCCTTGCAGCGGGGGTAGCGCCGGCGCAGACGGCCGGCAGAGGGATGCGTGTCCCGGTGAATACTCCTGCAAGGCTAGTCGGCCTGCGGGCATGTCGACACTGGCTTTTTTCGCCCCCGAGCATCGATACGATCGAATCGTCGGCGGCAACGGCATAGGGCTCAGCTATCGAAGAATACCCCGAGCACGTGGTCGAGATGCGCCGCCATCGCCGCGCGTGCGGCCTCGGCATCCCGCGCCTCGATCGGCGAGGAGGATACGGCTGTGATCCTGCTGTGAGCGGCTTGGCATATCGGTGGACATGAACAGTGCCTGCAGCCGCCGGAACATCACCCCGTACTGATGGCCGAGCAGGTGCTTGAGCAACATGGCGTAGGCGGCGTTGCCCGAGGCCTCGGCGATGCGGATATGCATCAGGCGGTCGCCGACCATGTTGTTGCCGCCGTGGCGATTATCCTCGACGTTGCGCTGGTAGGCCGCGCGGATCGCTTCGAGATCGGCGTCGCTGGCGTTGAGCGCCGCCAGCGCCGCGGTCTCCGGCTCGATGAAGCGGCGCGCCTCGAGCAGCGCGAAAGGCGGAATCTCCTCATCCAGATCGAGCTCGATCTCGCTTTCGAACTCGGGATCGATCGCCCATGGCTCCTGGCGGCTGGCGATGTGCATGACCGGCGCTTCGACCGGCGCCGCACGCTCCAGCACCAGCACGCCGTGGCCGACCCGTACCTCGACCTGCCCCACCACCTCCAGCGCGATCAGCGCCTCACGCACCGAGGCGCGGCTGACCCCGAGCTGCTGCGCCAGGTCACGCTCCGGCGGCAGCAGCGAGCCCGGCGGGAACTCGCCCTGGCGGATCAGCGCCAGCAGCTGATCGGCAATCTGGCGATAGAGCCGCTGGGCGCGAATGGTCTGAATCGGCATCGCGGGATCTCCTGTGGCAGGCCGCCCCCGGGAACGGCGTCCTTGTTAGACATTGGTCGAAAACTGGCACGCAATCCCGGGCGCTGGCGCTGCCATTAGACGTTTGGCGGTTTGCGGTCGTCTCGCGCATAGGATAATACTCGGCCCAATGGTCAGGCCTTTAGACATTAGAAGCGAAAGGCCACCGTGCGACAACAGTCAGCCAACTTCGACAACGCTCAGGAGCCCCGCCATGCGCCTCGCCCACAAGACCGCTCTGATCACCGCCGCCGGCCAGGGGATCGGCCGCGCCACCGTCGAGCGCTTTCTGGCCGAGGGCGCTCGGGTGATCGCCACCGATATCGATGCGGCCAAGCTCGACGGGCTCGAGGCCGCCGAGTGCCACGCGCTGGACGTCACCGACGCCGCCGCGGTGAACCGCCTGATCGGTTCGCTGGGCGCGCTGGACATCGTCTTCAACTGCGCCGGTACGGTGCCCGCCGGCTCGATCCTCGAGTGCGACGATGCCCAATGGGCGCAGGCCCAGCGACTCAATGTCGACTCGATGTTCTATACCCTGCGCGCCGCCCTGCCGGCGATGCTGGAGAACGGCGGCGGCAGCATCATCAACATGGCCTCGCTCGCCTCCAGCACCAAGGGCGTGGTCAACCGCTTCGCCTACGGCACCACCAAGGCGCGGTGATCGGGCTGACCAAGTCGATCGCCGCCGACTTCATGACCCTCGGCATCCGTTGCAACGCCATCTGCCCGGGCACGTGGACTCCCCCTCGCTGCGCGCGAGTCGCGCGAGCAGGGCGCCAGCAGGGGCGCCAGCGCCGACGAGGTGTTCGCCGAGTTTCGTCGCGCGCGCCAGCCCATGGGCCGGCTGGGCAAGGTGGAGGAGATCGCCGCGCTGGCGACCTGGCTGGCCAGCGACGAGGCCGGTTTCATTACCGGGACAGTGCAGATGATCGATGGCGGCTGGTCCAACTAGGGAGACACAGGATAAATGGCTGCGCAGGTGAATCGCGGCGTTACGCGGTGCGCGGAATCCTCACCTATACCCCATAGGCTCCGGTTCCTGTGCTCCGGGCGCCTTGCGCTTCACTCTGCTCGCCTGTTTATCCAGCGCCTCCTGGGTCCTGAAAAAGCTTTCGTCTCAACGTCACTCGATCACTTCGTACCCAAATTCAACCAACGCTTTCCTCAAAGGAGTCTTCATGAAACTGCTACGCCACGGCCCCAAGGGCCAGGAAAAACCGGGAATCGTCGACGCCGACGGTCGCGTGCGCGATCTCTCCGGCGAGATCGATGACATCGCCGGCGAGGTGCTCAGCGCCGCCGGCCTGGCCAAACTCGCCGCGCTCGATCCGAGCCGCCTGCCCGAAGTCGCCGCCGACACCCGCCTGGGCCCCTGCGTCGGCCGTGTGGGCAAGTTCATCTGCATCGGCCTCAACTACTCCGATCACGCCGCCGAGACCGGTGCCGAGGTACCCGCCGAGCCAGTGGTGTTCAACAAGTGGACCAGCGCCATCTGCGGCCCCAACGACGACGTCGAGATCCCCCGCGATTCGACCAAGACCGACTGGGAGGTCGAGCTCGGCGTGGTGATCGGCACCGGCGGGCGCTACATCGACGAAGCCGACGCCATGGATCATGTCGCCGGCTTCTGCGTGATCAACGACGTCTCCGAGCGCGAGTTCCAGCTCGAGCGCAGCGGCACCTGGGACAAGGGCAAGGGCTGCGACACCTTCGGCCCGCTCGGCCCCTGGCTGGTGACCCGCGACGAGATCGCCGACCCTCACGATCTGAATCTGTGGCTGGAGGTCGACGGCCAGCGCTACCAGGACGGCTCGACCCGCACCATGGTGTTCCAGATCCCGCATCTGGTCGCTTACCTGAGCCGCTTCATGAGCCTGCAACCGGGCGACGTGATCTCCACCGGCACGCCCCCGGGCGTGGGCATGGGTCAGAACCCGAAGGTATTCCTCAAGCCGGGTCAAACCATGCGTCTGGGCATCGAGGGGCTGGGCGAACAGCACCAGCGCTGTATCGAGAGCTGAGCGCCCGGCGACGCCACGCCGCCTTCCTGAGTCTGGAAGGTGGCCTGAGCGTCAATTGGCCTGACCTTTAGGCCGAAACCCTCATCCGCCAGGAGAATCTACATGCAAGTCGTGGTCTGTTCGCGCCCCGGCGAGATGGCGCTGGTCGAGCGCCCGACGCCCCCGCTGGCGCCGGGCGAAGCGCGGGTCGCCATCCGTCGTATCGGTATCTGCGGCACCGATATTCATGCCTTCGGCGGCAATCAGCCCTACTTCGAATACCCCCGCGTACTCGGCCACGAGCTGGCCGGCGAGGTGGTCGCGGTAGCCGAAGATGTCGACCCGGCGCTGGTCGGCCACGCGGTCTACGTCATTCCCTATATGCACTGCGGCGAGTGCCGCGCCTGCCGCCAGGGCCGCACCAACTGCTGCCAGGCGCTTCAGGTGATCGGCGTGCACCGCGACGGCGGCATGGCGCAGACGCTCAACGTGCCCGCCACCCACCTGGTGGCGGTGCCCACGCTCTCGGCCGAGGCGCTGGCGCTGGTCGAGTGCCAGGCCATCGGCGCCCACGCCGTGCGCCGCGCCCAGGTCGCCGCCGACGAGCTGGTGGTGGTGGTCGGCGCCGGGCCGATCGGTATCGGCGTGCTGCAGGTGGCCAAGAGCTGCGGCGCGCGGGTGGCGATGGTCGACACCAATCGCGACCGGCTGGCGCTGTGCCGCGAAGCGCTGGGCGCCGATGCGACCTGGCATGCCGACGACGACGTGGTGGCCAGGATCGAGGCGCTCAACGATGGTGCCCTGGCCGACGTGGTGTTCGACGCCACTGGCAATCCGTCGGCGATGAATCGCGGCTTCGACTTCGCCGGCCACGGCGGACGCTACGTGCTGGTCAGCGTGGTCAAGGCCGAGATCCGCTTCAGCGATCCGGAGTTCCACAAGAAGGAGCTGACCCTGCTCGGCAGCCGCAACGCCACGCGGGAGGATTTCGAGCACGTGACCCAGTTGATGGCCGAAGGCCGGCTGCAGACCGCCCCGCTGATCACCCACCGTGCGACGCTGACTGCACTGCCCGAGCGGATGCCGGCCTGGTGTGCCCCCGGCAGCGGCGTGATCAAGGCGATGGTGACACTGGACGACGCGGAGACCGGAGCATGAGCAAGACGACCATCGCCAGCGACGCGCCGGCGCGTCAGAGCCTGCGTATTCACGCCGGCGACAACGTCGCGGTGGCGCTGACCGACCTGCCCGCCGGGCGCGAGGTGACGGTGGCACAGACGCGCCTCATCCTGGCCGATACCGTGCGCGCCAAGCACAAGTTCGCGCTCACCGATCTCGCCTCGGGTGATCTCGTCACCATGTACGGCGTCACCGTGGGGCGCGCCACCCGGCCGATCCCCCGTGGCGGCGCGATCACCACCGATAACCTGGCTCACGCCACCGCCGGCGACGACGCCCGACCCGGCTCGCGAAGCTGGACGCCGCCCGATGTGTCACGCTTCGCCCAGGCCACCTTCGACGGCTTCCACCGTGCCGACGGCAGCGTGGGTACCGCCAACGTCTGGCTGGTGATCCCGCTGGTATTCTGCGAGAACCGCAATATCGAGGTGCTGCGTCAGTGCGTCGCCGACGCCCTGGGTGACGACCCCTATCGTGACTACAAGCGTATGGCCCGGGGCCTGCTCGAGGGCATCGAAGCCACCGCGGATGCGTCCGACGAGGGGACACCGTCGCGGCGCTTTCCCAATGTCGACGGCGTGCGCTTTCTCACCCACAGCCTGGGTTGCGGCGGCACCGACGACGACGCCGAAGCGCTGTGCCAGCTGCTCGCCGGCTACGTCTGCCATCCCAATGTGGCCGGGGCGACGGTGCTCAGCCTGGGCTGCCAGAAGGCGCAGATCCGCATGCTCAAGGCGGCGGTCGCCGCGCGCGACCCGCAGGGGCTCAAGCGTGTCGACTACTTCGATCAGCAGTCCTCGCCCAGCGAGGAGCGTCTGATCCGCGACGCCCTGACCTCGATCTTCGACGGCCTCGCCAGCGCCGACCGGGTCACGCGCCAGCCCGCCACCCTCGACAAGCTGGTGCTGGGGCTGGAGTGCGGCGGTTCGGATGGCTTCTCCGGGCTCTCCGCCAACCCGCTGGTGGGCGCGGTGGTCGACCGCCTGGTGTCATTGGGCGGCAGCGGCATGCTCAGCGAGTTCCCCGAACTGTGCGGGGTCGAGCACGAGCTCACCGCGCGCTGCACGAGCGAAGCCGTGGCGGCACGCTTTGCCGAGCTGATGAGCGCCTACCAGCGTCACGCCGCGGCGGTGGGCGCCGACTTCTCGATGAACCCCTCACCGGGCAATATCCGTGATGGCCTGATCACCGATGCGATGAAGTCCGCCGGCGCGGCCAAGAAAGGCGGCGACGCGCCGGTAGTCGATGTGCTCGACTACACCGAGCCCCACCGCCGCCCGGGCCTGAGTCTGCTGTGCACGCCGGGCAACGACGTCGAGTCGACCACCGCCCTGGCCGGTTCCGGGGCCAACCTGATCCTCTTCACTACCGGGCTCGGCACGCCCACCGGCAACCCGGTGGCACCGGTGCTCAAGATCGCCAGCAACAGCGCGCTGGCGCAGCGCATGCAGGACATCATCGATTTCGACGCCGGCCCCATCGTGAGCGGCGAGCGCACCATCGACGAACTCGCCGAGGCGCTGCTGGCGCTGTGTCTGGAGGTCGCCTCCGGGCGCCATGTCACCCGGGCGCAGCGCCTCTCCCAGCACGACTTCATTCCCTGGAAGCGCGGGGTGTCACTATGAGTCGCAGCGCCATGAGCGCCCCCACGGAGGCTCTCGACAGCGATGCCTGCATCGTCCAGTTCGGCACCGGGCGCTTTCTGCTCGCCCACGTCGACGCCCTGGTCTCGGAATCGCTGGCCAGCGGAGCCAGCTCGCGCCGCCTGCTGGTGGTGCAGTCCTCGCCGCGCGAAGAAGGCAAGCGCAAGGCGCGCCTGCTCGCCGCCCAGCAGCGCTATCCGCTGCGGATCCGTGGCCGCCGCGACGGCGTGGAGATCGACCGCGAGCAGCACGTCGACAGCATCGATTCCTGTCTCATCGCCGCCGAGCAGTGGCAGGCGCTGACCCGCCATGTCGTCGAGCACGCCGAGATCATCGTCTCCAACACCGCCGACGACGGTTTCGAGGTCGGCGCCGATTCGAGCCTGAATCCGCTGCCGACGAGCTATCCCGGCAAGCTGACCCAATTGCTGCGGGCCCGCTTCGATGCCGGCCGCGACGGCTGACGCTGCTGCCCTGCGAGCTGATCGAGCACAACGCCCAGGAGCTGCTCGCCCGGGTGACCCGATTGGCACGGCGCGACGGCCACTCCGAGGCCTTCATCGACTGGCTCCAGACCCGCTGTGTGTGGGCCGATACCCTGGTCGACCGCATTGTCTCGGCGCCACTGGAGCCGCTGGGGGCGATCGCCGAACCCTATGCGCTGTGGGCCATCCAGCGCCGACCCGGCCTGGCGATTCCCTGCCACCACCCGGATGTCCAGATCGTCGACGATCTGGGGCCGCAGTCGATGTGCAAGCTGCACATCCTCAATCTCGCCCACACCTATCTGGTCGACCGCTGGCAGCGTGCCGACCGGCCGGTGGAGTTCGTGCGCGAGGCGATGCAGCGCGACGCGCTGAGCGAGCCACTGCGCGCGCTGCTCGACGACGAGGTACTGCCGACGCTGGCCGCCGAGCTGCCGCTCGACGAGCTCGAACGCTACCGCGACGTCACCCTGGAGCGCTTCGCCAACCCCTTCCTCGACCACCGCCTGGCGGACATCGCCCAGCACCATGCGACCAAGCTGGAGCGCCGCCTGCGTCCGGTGGTGGAACGCGCCGCGCGCCAGGGGCGTCAGGTGCCGGGGCTCATCGATGCCCTCGGCGGGGCGAACTAGAGGCCCTGACGCCGCCCACGAATGACCGACCACGCTTGACCGACCACAACAAGATCCACAACGAGCAGATCAACGAATAAACAAGAGGAAACACCCATGACAATGCAGCGCTGGCTCCGTTTCACCGCCTCCCTTTCCCTCGCCGGCCTGAGCGCCCTGGCGCTCACCGGGCCGGCCCAGGCCGCCACCGAGATCCGTGTCGCCTACGGCAACCAGCCGGGCGAACCGGTCGACGTGGCGGTCAAGGCTTGGGCCAAGGAGGTCGAGAAGGCAAGCCATGGCGAGTTGACGCTGAAGGCGTTCCCCGCCAGCCAGCTCGGCGGCGAAACCGAAGTGATGGAGCAGGCGCGCTTCGGCTCGCCGCTGATCACTATCACCGCCTACTCCAACTTCATGAGCTCAGTGCCCGATCTTTCGGTGCTGGATGCGCCCTATCTGGCCAATGACTTCGACAGCAAGCTCAAGGTGTTCGACTCCGCCTGGTTCGCCGAGCAGGAGAAGAAGGTCGAAGCCGCCGGCTATCACATCGTGATTCCCAACACCGTCTACGGTGTGCGCCAGCTGCTCTCCCGCGACGCGGTGGCGACTCCGGCGGATCTCTCGGGGGTCAAGATCCGAGTCCAGAACTCGCCGATGTACGTCGCCGCGATCCAGGCGATGGGCGCGGTGCCCACGCCGATGTCGCTGGGCGATGTCTATCCGGCGCTGGCCCAGGGCCTGGTGGATGGCGTCGAGAACCCGCTGCCGGTGCTGTATGGCGGCAAGTTCTATGAAGTGGTCAAGAACCTCAACCTCACCTCACACATGCACACCGTCGCCCCCTTCGTCACCGGCGAGGCGTTCTGGCAGCAGCTGAGCCCGGAGGACCAGAAGATCCTCACCGAGACCGGTCAGGCGATGGCCGCCAACCTGCGCACCCTGGTCGAGAAAGAGACCGACAAGTCGCTTCAGCAGCTCAAGGATGCCGGCGTCCAGGTCAACGAGGTGGATATCGAACCCTTCCGCGAGCGCGCCCAGGAGGAGATTCCCAAGGCGTTTCCGCAGTGGAGCGAAGGGCTGTATCAACGGGTGAGTCAGATCATCAACGGTTGATCGAGCCGCTTTCCCGGCATGACAGCGCTCCCGCTCGACATCGAGCGGGAGCGCCCTGGAGTTGACCATGCAAACGCTTTTCAAGGCGCTCGACCGCCTGATGCGCCTCGATGAGGTCATCGCCAGCCTGGCGCTGTTCGGGCTGTTTTTGGTCGCCATCGCCAACGTCTTCATGCGCTATCTGTTTTCGTCTCCGCTGGCCTGGAGCGAGGAGATCCTGCAACTGCTGATGGTATGGGCGACCTTTCTCGGCGCCAGCGCCCTGGTGCGTCGCAACGAACACGTCCTGATCGGCCTGCTGGGCGACAAGCTGCCGCCCCGCCTGCGCCGCTGGAATACCCGACTCTTCAATGTCGGCATCGTCATGCTGTGTGCCCTGGCGATGCTCTACTGGGGGTTGGAACTGCTGCCCTTCTCGCGTTTTCGCAGCACCCCGATGCTGCAGATCCCCTACACCTGGATCCATGTCGCCATCCCCATCAGCGCCGCCATGATGCTCTACCACGGGCTGGTGCGGCTGATCACCGATGACCGTGACGTGGCGTCATCGGACGCGACCGCCGACGTCGACACCGCCGATGTCTTGAACACCAAGGAGTGATATCGATGGCCGTTGGCATTGCGCTCGTCGCGCTCTTCATCCTGTTCTGCCTGGGCACGCCGGTGGCCTTCGCGCTGTTCGCGTCGAGCCTGGCCTATTTCCTGATCGGTGCCGACCAGCCCATGGTGACGCTGATCCAGCGCCTCGCCGGCGGTCTGGAGTCGATCTCGCTGCTGGCGATTCCGTTCTTCATCATGGCCGGGGTGTTCATGAACCACTCCGGCATCACCGAGCGCCTGCTCAAGCTGGCCGAGCTGATGACCCGCCGCTTGCACGGCGGTCTGGCCCAGGCCAACGTGCTGCTGAGCACCTTCATGGGCGGGCTCTCCGGCTCCAACATCGCCGACGCGGCCATGAACGCCAAGCTGCTGGTCCCCAGCATGACCAAGGCCGGCTACCCCAAGGCATTCTCGAGCGCGGTCACCGCTTCGTCGTCGCTGATCACCTCGACCATTCCGCCGGGCATCGCGCTGATCGTCTACGGCTACGTCAACAACGTCTCGATCGGCCGGCTGTTCCTGGCCGGCGTCGTCCCCGGCGTGCTGATGGCGGTCGCCATGATGGTGCTGGTATCGATTCAGTGCCGGCGTCTCGGCTACCAGAAACCGCGCCGTGAACGCGTATCGCGTCACGAGTGGATCAGCGTGACCCGCGCCGGCATCATCGCCCTGCTGCTGCCGGTGGTAGTGATCGGCGGTATCCGGATCGGCGTGTTCACGCCCACCGAGGCGGGGGCCATGGCGGTGCTCTACGCGCTGATCGTGGGGCTGTTCGTCTACCGTCAGATGGGCCTGGGTAGCGTCGCCGTGGCCACTCGCGAATCGCTGATGGCCGCAGTCAACGTGCTCTTCATCATCGCCGTGGCGTCGGGCTTCGCCCGCGTGCTCACCTGGGAGCAGATTCCGCAGCAGATCGCGCTGATGCTCTCTTCGGGGGTCGGCAGCGCGGTCGCCTTCCTGCTGATCGCCAACCTGCTGCTGCTGATTCTGGGCATGTTCCTCGAAGGCAACGCCATTCTGATCGTGCTGTCGCCGCTGCTGGCGCCGGTCGCCGCCCAGTTCGGCATCGACCCGGTGCACTTCGGCATCGTCTTCATCCTCAACGCCTCGATCGGCACGATCACGCCACCACTGGGGACGGTGATGTTCACCACCTGCTCGATCACCGGCGTCTCGATCGGCGCCTTCATCCGCGCGATCCTGCCCTACTGGCTGCTGCTGGTGGCGCTACTGCTGATGGTCACCTTCGTCCCCGCGATCTCGCTGACGCTGCCCAACTGGGTGTTCTAGCCGGGCATGCGTGCTCGGCGGGCCCGGGCCAACGCCCCGATATCCTCCGGCCCGGTACGGCAGCAGCCGCCGATGGCGCTGGCGCCGGCGGCCAGCCAGCGCGGCAGGCCCTCGGCGAGATCCCGCGGTGCCGGCGCGTGGGCGCAGCCGGCATGCCAGGTCTTGGTCACCGGATCGTAGTGCTCGCCGGAGTTGGGATAGACGATGATCGGCAGCTGGGTGACGCCGCGCAGACGCGTGACCAGGCTCTCGATATGGGCCAGCGCCGTGCAGTTGATACCAATGGCGGCCACGCCGGGTAACGCCTCCAGGGCCTCACCACAGCGCTCGATCGGCGTACCGTCGCTGATATGCCCCTCATCGCGGGCCGAGAAGGTGAACCAGGCCGGCACCGTGGAAAGGTCGGGCAGCAGCCCGGCCACCGCCAAAGCCTCCTCCAGCGAAGGTAGCGTTTCCACCGCCAGCAGATCGGGGCCGGCCTCGAGCAGCGTGCGCAGACGCGGACGATGGAACTCGGCCAGCGCAGCGCGCCCGATGGCGTAGTCGCCGCGATACTCGCTGCCATCGGCGAGAAAGGCGCCGTAGGGCCCCACCGAAGCCGCCACCAGCGGGTAGGGGCGCGAGGCGTCGGCGTGCGCCGCCCAGCAGGCGTCGCGCGCCTCCTTCGCCAGCGTCACCGAGCGCTGGATCAGGGCGTCGGCCTCGGCGGCCTCGAGCCCAGCGCGCATGAACCCCTCCCGCGTGGCCTGGTAGCTGGCAGTGATGGCGACATCGGCCCCCGCCTCGAAGTAGGTCCGGTGCACGTCACGGATACGTTCGGGCGCCTCGCGCAGCACCCGGGCCGACCACAGCGCATCGTTGAGATCGCAGCCCAGCCGCTCGAGCTCGGTGGCCAGCGCGCCGTCGACGATCATGAAACCGGCCTGGGCGGCGATCGCCGCGATCGGGTTGGCGCCGGTCGGGGTAGCGCTCGGATTGGCAGCACTCATGAGGTGGGCTCCTCGGTGACATCAGCGTAGCGGCGGTGCGAGTCTTCCGCCGGATCGGGCTGGGTGGTGGGCGCCCCGCCAACGGGCTGGCGCGGGCGGGTCAGGTAGTAGCAGGCGTAGCAGAGCGCCACGAACGGCACCCCGAAGTAGAGCGCGATACGCTGCTGGGGGTCGAAGGCGATGCCCACGCAGGCGAACAGGCAGAAACCGAAGGCGGCCAGCGGCACCCACGGATAGCCCGGCGTGCGGTAGACCAGGTCGCGCGGGTCATTGCCGGCGCGCACGTAGACCCGGCGGAAGCGCCACTGGCTGGCGGCGATCGCCATCCACACCAGCACCACCGCCAGCCCCGAGATCGAGACCAGCGCCAGGTAGACCAGATCCGGCGCATAGACGCTGGAGAAGAGCGCGCCGAAGCCGCCGAGCATGCTCAAGATCACCGCGTTGAGCGGAATGCCCCGGCGATTGAGCCGACCCAGCGCGCGCGGCAGCGTGCCCTGGCGTGACAGCGTCCAGAGCATGCGCGACGACGCGTAGAGCCCCGAGTTGGCCGCCGAGATCAGCGCGGTGATGATGACCAGATTGATCACGTCCGCCGCTCCGGGCACCCCGATACGGTCGAATACCGCCACGAACGGACTCTCCACCAGCCCGGCCTGCTCCCGTGGCAGCAGCGCCGCGATCACCACGATGGTGCCGACGAAGAACAGGATCAGCCGCCACAGGGTGGCGCGAATGGCGCGCGGCACGTTGGTCGCCGGGTCGACGGTCTCGCCGGCGGCGATACCGATCAACTCGGTGCCGGAGAAGGCGAACATCACCGCCAGCAGCGTGGTCCCGATGGCCAGGTAGCCGGTGGGGAAAGCGCCCTCGGCCCACAGATTGGAGAGCCCCGGCGCCGGGGCCCCCGCCGGCGCGTCGGCCAGCGGCACGAAGCCGAGCACCGCGGCGGCGCCCAGCACCACGAAGATCACCACGGTGGCGACCTTGATCAGCGATAACCAGAACTCGGTCTCGGCAAACAGCCGGGTGGTGAAGGCGTTGGTGGCGAAGACGATGGCGGCGAAGATCGCGCTCCAGTACCAGCCCGGCACCTCGGGGAACCAGCGCCCCATGAACACCGCCGCCGCGGTGAACTCGGAACCCAGCGCCACGGTCCAGGTGAGCCAGTAGAGCCAGGCCACGGTGTAGCCCGTGCCGGGGCCGATATAGCGTGTGGCGTGGGCGCTGAAGGCCCCCGCCTCGGGCATGTGCACGGCGAGTTCACCAAGGCACATCATCACCAGCCAGGCGACCAGACCGCCGATGAGATAGGCCAGAATGGCGCCCAGCGGGCCGGCCTGATTGACGGTGTAGCCCGAACTCAGGAAGAGTCCGGTGCCGATGACCCCGCCCAGCGACAGCATCACCAGGTGGCGGCTCTGCATGCTGCGCTTGAACGGGGTCTCTTGGCTCTCTTGCATAGCGAATGTCCGGTTGAAAAACGGGGTGAAGACGACAGGCGCGCCATGTTACCCAATCCATCCCGCTTGCGGGTAACCGCGACCCGGAGCCGAAAGATCGATTTGGAACAAGCTGATAGCGGCCGGCCCGGCACACCGGGCATCGCCACCCGCCGCCCGCGGCGGTTAAGATGAGCGCTATCGGTTCTCGCCGCGCGAGCCCCCCAATCCTGGATGCCGAACCATGCCCGAGGTCAAAGCCGCCCGCCGCTCCCCGCCCGCACCGCGCCCCAGCGTCGCCGAAGCGCTGGCCGAGGAGATATTCACTGGCCGCTACCAGCCCGGCGAATTCGTGCCCAAGGAGATCGATCTCTGTGAGCGCTTCGCGCTCAACCGCTCGGCGGTGCGCAGCGATCTGCGACAACTGGTGGATGCCGGCATCATCGAGCGCATCTCCGGCTACGGCTCCCGCGTTCGCCCCTATTCCGAGTGGAATATTCTCGACCCCCAGGTCACTGCTGGATGACGCGTTTCGCCACGCCCAACCCCGGCATCCAGCGCGAGATCCTGACCTTTCGCTTCGACGTCGAGCCCTACGTGGCGATGACCGCGGCCAAGCGCGCCACCGCCCGCGACCTGGTGGCGATCGAAGAGGCCTTCGACGGCATGGGCAGCATCTGCGCCAGCCCGTCGATGCTGGGCAGCGCGCGCGGCTGCACAGCGATTGTGACGTGGCCTTCCACGTCGCCATCTTCAAGGGCCACCACAACATCGTCTGGACCCAGCTCTCGCACATCCTGCGCCCATCGATCCATCTGCTGGTGGAGAGACCTCCAACGTCAGTGCCAGCGACCCCGAGGGAGCCTGGAGCGTCACCGGGTGCTGATGGAGAGCATCCGTACCCGCGCCCCGCCGAGGCCTTTCAGGCCTCGGTGGCGGTCCTTCAGGGCACCGCCAATGCGCTGGGGCTGGCGCTGCCGGAGACGTTGCTAGGGGAGAGGCCGCCGCCCGGCGACTGAGAGAGTATCGGCAAAAAAAGCGCCCGAGCGGTGGGCTCGGGCGCAGTCGACAGGCGAGAAGCGGGCCTGTAGAGAAGTCGGTCTGAAGCGACGCGGCGCCGGAAGAGACAAGCATCCGGCGTCGCGCTCAGAGAGTGGTTAAAAATTCGACCAGCGCAGGCATTGTGTAAACTCCCGCTCAGCCCCCTCTCAGTGGTTGTCGCGCGGCAAGTCCCAGGCAATGGCGCGGTACTTGGTGGCCGGGGCCAACGTCATGCCGCGGTCCAGCGGCTCGACCATGCCGCGCTGGATCTCCTGCCACGGCGTCTGATGATCGCGGTAGGGGTAGCCGCCGCGCGCCTCCAGGCTTGCTCGCCGCCGCGCCAGCTCGGCGTCGTCGACCAGCAGATTGGCCTCACCGCGGCGCAGATCGATGCGCACCCGGTCGCCGCTCTCGAGCAGCGCCAGGCCGCCGCCCACCGCGGCTTCCGGCGAGGCGTTGAGAATCGAGGGCGAGCCCGAGGTGCCCGACTGGCGCCCGTCGCCCAGACACGGCAGCGACTCGATCCCGCGCGCCAGCAGCGCTTCCGGCGGCTGCATGTTGACCACCTCGGCGCCCCCGGGGTGCCCCACCGGGCCGGCACCGCGCATTACCAGGATCGTCTTCTCGTCGATGCCCAGCGCCGGATCGTCGATCCGCGCGTGATAATCCTCGGAGCCGTCGAACACCGCCACCCGACCCTCGAAGGCGTCGGGATCGTCCGGGTCGGAGAGGAAGCGGCGACGAAAGTCGTCGGAAATCACGCTGGTCTTCATCAGCGCCGAGTCGAACAGATTGCCCTTGAGGTTGATAAAACCCGCCGCTGCCACCAGCGGATCGGCGTAGCGGCGGATCACGTCGCTATCCTGGGTCTCGCGACCCTGGCAGTTGTCGGCGAGGGTGTGGCCGTTCACCGTCAGCACCTCACCGTGGACGCGCCCTGCACCCAGCAGCTCGTGGATCACTGCCGGCACGCCGCCAGCGCGGAAGAACTCCTCACCCAGATAGGCGCCCGCCGGCATCACGTTGGCCAGCAGCGGCACGTCGTGGCCGAGCCGCTGCCAGTCGTCGTTGGTCAACTCGATGCCAGCGTGGCGGGCGATGGCGTTGATATGGATCGGCGCGTTGCTCGACCCGCCCAGCGCCGAGCACACCACGATGGCGTTCTCGAATGCCTCGCGGGTCAGGATACGGCTGGGGCGCAGGTCCTCCCACACCATCTCGACGATGCGCGCACCGGTGGCATAGGCCACCATCGGGCGCTCCTTGTAGGGCGCCGGGATCATCGCCGAGCCGGGCAGGCTCATACCCAGCGCCTCGGCCATGGAGTTCATGGTCGAGGCGGTGCCCATGGTATTGCAGTGCCCCACCGAGGGCGCCGAGTCGGCGATCCGGGCGAGGAAGGTGGGATAGTCGATCTCGCCGGTGGTGAGACGCTTGCGCAGCTCCCACACGATGGTGCCGGAGCCGACCCGTTCGGCACCGCGCCAGCCGTTGAGCATCGGCCCGCCGGAGAGCACGATCGCCGGCAGATCGGCGGTGGCCGCCGCCATCAGGCAGGCCGGCGTGGTCTTGTCGCAGCCGGTGGTGAGTACCACCCCATCCAGCGGGTAGCCGTGCAGTACTTCGACCAGGCCGAGATAGGCGAGATTGCGGTCCAGCGCCGCGGTGGGCCGGCGCACGTTCTCGTGGATCGGATGCAGCGGGAACTCGAACGGCACCCCGCCGGCGGCGCGGATTCCCGCCTTGGTGCGCTCGACCAGTTCGAGGTGGTGGCGGTTGCACGGCGTCAGGTCGGAGCCGGACTGGGCGATACCGATGATCGGCTTGCCCGCGGCCAGCTCCTCCAGGGTGATGCCGTAGTTCATGTAGCGTTCGAGACACAACGCCGTGGTGCCGGCGTGGTCGGGGTTGTCGAACCACCAGCGCGAGCGCAGTGACTCGCGACGGCGCGCGGAGGAATCAGACATCGGAAGGCTCCAGAGAGGCGCCGCGCGCAGCGCGGCACCGGCGTGCCAGGGGACCCGGGCGGCGCCGGGTGAAACGACGTGACATCAGGCGGTTCACAGCGGCTTGGCCGCCGCGTAGCCCAGGTCCGCGTCGGCTTCCAGGGTGTTGCGCAGGGGCCGCCCCAACGCCGGCAACTCGATTTCGTAGCGGTCGCCCGGCTCGACCCTCACCTGGTCGGCGAAGCTCAGCGTGGCGGTGCCGAAAAAGTGCACGTGGACGTCGCCCGGGCGGCGGAAGTTGCGGTACTTGAAGTGGTGGTGCTCCAGATTGGCCAGGCTGTGGGCCATGTTGGCCTCACCGGTCAAAAACGGCTTTTCCCACAGGGTCTTGCCATCGCGCACGATGCGGCTGGTGCCCTCGAGGTGCGCGGGCAGCTCGCCCACCAGCAGCTCTGGGCCGTAACTGCAGGCGCGCAGCTTGGAGTGGGCCAGCCACAGGTAGTTGAAGCGCTCGGTGACGTGATCGGAGAACTCGTTGCCGACGGCGTAGCCGACCCGCCACGGGGTGCCGTCATCGCCGATCACATAGAGACCGGCCAGCTCCGGCTCCTCGCCGGCATCCTGGGCGAAGCTCGGAGACGGCAGCGCCGCCTCGGGCGCCACCACGCAGTCGCCGTCGCCCTTGTAGAACCACTCCGGCTGCGGCCCTACCTCGCCGGCGCCCGGCTTGCCCGCCTCGACGCCCATGCGGAACATGCGCATGGAGTCGGTCAAGGTGCTCTCGTCGACCAGGGTCGCGGCGTGCATCGCCGAACGCGTGTCGGCACTGCCGAGGTGGGTCAGCCCGGTGCCGGTGACCAGCCAGTGGGCCGGGTCCGGGTGGGTCAGCGGCGGCAGCAGCTGTCCGTTGTCGACCAACGCGGCATAGTCGAGCCGGGTGTCGGTCAGCGCCGCCTCGACCACCTCACTCAGCGGGCGCCCTTCGGCGATCGCCTGCCGCGCCAGGCCGTAAACCCCATCCTCCGCGGCCACCACCTGCACACTCTCGGCGTCGACCACCAGGCCCACCGTCAATCGCCCCTCGTGGCGACATTGAATCAGGCGCATTGTCTTTGCTCTCCTCGGCATTGATTGGGCTCGATGAACGACCGAGCGGATTTGGGCTCGCTAGACAGCAGAGCGGATTCGGGCTCGCTGAACGATCGAGCGAATTCGAGTGCGGCGATAGGTACCGATGTCGACTATGTTGAACATACTGTCAATAAGTACAACATAGACTTTCGGCGCAAATACCCCACCCGCGAATCGCGCTAGGCTGGGCGGCTCATTCGGCAGGCGCCGCTGGCCCCGCTCATCGACCGCCATGGTGACAGCTTCCCACCCTGACGGCAGGCGCACTCGACCAATGTCTAGCAAACACGAATATTGCACTCAATGTTCATTCGTCATAGCGTCGAAGACATGAGTGCGGCGCCTGACGAGCCGGAAAAAAGCGTCATTCGCCCGATATCGGTACCCGTTCGGATACGTTCGACACCCGCGCATCGGGTACCGGTACGCAGGGCCTGGCAGGTGTCGTGCGTGTCACCGCCAGATACCCGTTGCGAGCAGCGGTCACGCCCGCAACCACCCCCGAGCAAGACGACGATCTACACAACGACGCACCACACAACGATAACCAAACGACACGTCACTCTGGAGATATCGCCATGACCACCTCAACGACCGCGAAACGCTTCTGCCTCGGCCTGCTCGGCGCTGCCCTGGTCCTGCCATTGCCGGCACTGGCCGACTACCCCGAAAAGCCGATCACCCTGGTCGTGCCGTGGGCGGCGGGGGGCGGTACCGATGCCACCGCGCGCACCATCGCCACGGCGCTGGAGAAGGAGCTCGGCCAGACCGTCAACGTGGTCAACCGTACCGGCGGCAGCGGTGTGGTCGGACACACCGCCATCGCCTTGGCCAAGCCCGACGGCTACACCCTCGGCCTGGTCACCGGCGAGATCAACATGATGCACTGGCAGGGCCTGACCCAGCTCACCTACGCCGACTACACCCCGATCGCCCAGATCAACTACGACTACGCCGGCATCCAGGTCGCCGCCGACGGCCCCTTCGACTCCGCCCAGACGCTGCTCGACAAGGTCAAGGCCGAGCCCAAGGGCACCTACAACGCCTCCGGCACCGGCCAGGGTGGCGTGTGGCATCTGGCCTTCGCCGGGCTGCTGCTCGACCAGGGCATGGAGGCCGACCGCGTGACCTGGATTCCCAGCCAGGGCGCGGCGCCGGCGATGACCGAGATGGCGGCGGGCAGCATCGATATCGTGCCCAGCTCGGTGCCCGAAGGGCGCGCGATGATCGAGGCGGGCAAGGTCAAGAGTCTGGCGATCATGGCACCAGAGCGCCTTGCCAGCTTCCCCGACGTCCCCACGCTGAAAGAGGCAATCGGCAGCGACTACACCATCGGTGAGTGGCGCGGCATCGCCGGTCCCAAGGGCATGGACCCGGCCGTGGTCAAGACGCTGGAGAAAGCGGTCGAGGCGGCCTACCAGAGCGACACCTACCAGAACTTCATGGCCAAGCAGGGCTTCGGCACCGAGTGGCGCGGCGCCGATGACTTCGGCAAGTTCATGGCCGAGCAGGATCAGCGCTTCGGCGAGATCGTCAAACAGGTCGGCCTGGCCAAGTGAGGGCGCAGCCCGCGGGAGTCGCACGATGAGAGACTTTCTTCTGGGTCTGGTCTTTGCCATCGGCGGCGGCGTGGTGATCGCCGTGGCCCAGACCTACCCCACCATGCCCTCGCTGCAGTACGGGCCGTCGCTGTTCCCCTCGCTGATCGGCGGGGGGATGCTGATCGGCGGCGCACTGCTGGCACTGAGCCAGGTCCGCGTGCTCGTCGCCCGGCGGCACGCGCCCGGGGATCCGGGGCTCTCGCGCTACGACTACCGCGGGCTGGCGCTCTCCTTGGTGCCCTGCGCCCTGATCGTGTTCTACATCCTGGCCGCCGAGACCCTCGGCGCCGGGCTGTGCATGCTGCTCTCGATGTGGCTGCTGATGCTGATGCGCGGGGCAAGATGGTGGCTGGCGCTGGGCGTCGCCCTGGTGGTGTCGCTCATCGTCACCCTGCTGTTCTCGCGCTATCTGCTGATTCCGCTGCCGGAGGGCACACTGCTCCCGCAAAGTCTGGCCTGGATCGGGTAATCGCTCATGGAAACCTTCGTGCAAGGCCTGGCCATGGTGTTCAACGCCCAGACGCTGCTGGTGATCGTCGCGGCGGCCGTGTTCGGGCTCTTCGTCGGCGCCATCCCCGGCCTCACCGCCACCATGGCGGTGGCCCTGCTGGTGCCGATCACCTTCTACATGGACGCCACGCCGGCGATCGCGGCGATCGTCGCGACCTCGGCCATGGCGATCTTCGCCGGTGACATTCCCGGCACCTATCTCAACATCCCCGGCACCCCCGCCTCCGCCGCCTACGTCGGTGAATCTTACCGGCTGGCGCGCCAGGGCCGTGCCCGGGAGACCCTGGGCACCAATCTGCTGTGCTCGGTGTTCGGGGGCCTGTTCGGCACCCTGGTGCTGGTGTTCGTCTCGCCCTCGCTGGCCGAGGTGGCGCTCAACTTCAGCTCCTTCGAGTACTTCTGGCTGGCGCTGCTGGGCCTGAGCTGCTCGATCTTCATCGCCATCGGATCGCGGCTGAAGGCGTTTCTGTCGCTCACCGTGGGCCTGCTGCTCTCCACCGTGGGGCTCGACATGATGAGCGGCGCGCCGCGCTTCACCTTCGGCGTGCCCGACCTGATGGCCGGGGTCAACTTCATTCCGGTGATGATCGGCATGTTCGCGCTCAACGAGATCATGCTGTTCTACGGCTCGCGCAACGAGGCCCGCAGCGTGCCGGCAATGGCCAAGGACAGCGTGTTCCGTCAGGCCCCTGCCACCCTGCGCCGCTACTGGCGCAACATGCTGCGCGGCAGCGCCCTGGGCACGCTGATCGGCGCGCTGCCGGGCGCGGGGGCGGATATCGCCGCCTGGATCGCTTATGCGCTGGGCAAGAGCCGCTCCAAGGAGAAAGAGAAGTACGGCAGCGGCCATATCGAAGGGATCGTCGATGCCAGCTCGGCCAACAACTCCGGCATCAGCGGTGCCTGGGTGCCGGCACTGGTGTTCGGCATCCCCGGCGACACCATCACCGCCATCGTCATCGGTGTGCTCTACATGAAGGGCATGAACCCTGGGCCGACCATCTTCATGAACGGCGGTAGCCAGGTCTACGCCCTGTTCACGGTGTTCTTCATCGCCAACCTGATGATGCTGCCGCTGGGCTATCTGGCGATCCGCGCCTCCAAGGTCTTCATCCTGACCCCGCGCAAGATGCTGATGCCGGTGATTTTCACCTTCTGCATCGTGGGCGCCTTCGCCATCAACAACTCGGTCACCGATATCTGGATCATGCTGATCATCGGCCTGGTGGCCTTCGTGCTGGCACGCAACGATTTCCCCATGGCGCCGGCGATCCTGGGGCTGGTGCTCGGCGGTACGCTGGAGAACAGCTTCATGAGCTCCATGCTCAAGTCCGGCGGCGACCTGCTCGCCTTCTTCGAACGCCCGATCAGCGCCGCCCTCGGCGCGCTGGTGATCCTGATCTGGCTGCTGCCGACGCTGATCAAGCACATCCGCCGGCTGCGCCGCCCCGCAGCCACCACCGCCGGAGACGAGAGATGACCCGCTACGATGCCGCCACCCTGCGCACCACCTTGAACGCCCTGTTCCAGGAAGCAGGCGCCCACGAGGAGGTTGCCGAGACCACCGCCAGGATTCTGGTCGAGGGCGATCTGCTCGGCCACCACACCCATGGGGTGAAGCTGGCCGACGGCTACCTCAAGGATCTCGCCGCCGGCAACGCCAGCGGCGATCCCGGGGTCCTCGAGATTCAGGAAAACACCCCGGTAGCGGCGCTGTTCGACGGCCACTACCTGCTCGGGCCCTACCTGGTGCAGCGCGCCCTCGACCACTGCCGCGCGGCGGCGGCCACCTTCGGCTTGGGCATGGTCAGTCTCAAGCGCTCGCACCATATCGCCTGCCTGGCGGCCTATCTGCAGCCGCTGGTGGAGGCCAACCTGGTGCCACTGATCCTGAGTTCGGACCCAGCGGTGGCCTCGGTGGCACCATTTGGCGGTCTCGACCGGGTCTATACCCCCAACCCGCTGGCGGCGGGCATCCCCGGCCGCGAGCAGCCTTTGCTGATCGATGTCAGCATGTCGACCATCACCAACGGCACCGTGGGCAAGACCCATGCCGCGGGCGGGCGCCTGGCGCATCCGGCGATCCTCTCCGGACACGGCAAGGTAAGCGACAATCCCGCCGACTACTTCGCCGAACCGGGCGGCAGCATCCTGCCGTTGGGCGAACTCGCCTTCGGCCACAAGGGCTTCGCCCTGGGGCTGATGGTGGAGGCGCTGACCTCGGCCCTGGCCGGCTTCGGGCGCAAGGATGGCCCCACCACCTGGGGCGCCTCGGTGATGGTGATGGTGATCGACCCGGCGCGCTTCGGCGGTACGGATGCGTTCCTCGACGAGACCGACCATCTCGCCCGACGCTGCCGCGAGGCACGCCCGCGCGACGCCGAGCACCCGGTGCGCCTGCCCGGCCAGTCCGGCCTGGCAAGACGGCGCGACTATCTCGCCGACGGCATCCCGCTGCCCGACGATGTGGTAGCGGCGATGCGCCAGGCAGTGGCACGCTCATCGCTGGCCGGCACGACCCCGTTCGGCTGAGCCGCCGGCCGCCACACGACGCTTTGCCCGCGCCGTGCTCGCACCCTGTGCGTGCCGGCGTTCAGTCACCCATGATCATCGAGAGCTGGTTCAACCATGACGCAAGCCCAAGCACCCGACCGCCTGCCCGAGTCACTCGACTGCCTGCCCGAGGACGCCGATCGCGCCCTGCTGGTGGGCCGCGCCTGGCTGGGCGACGACCCGCAGCGCGGCGGCCCGGCCATCGTCGCCGTGCGTGGCGATACCCTGGTCGATCTCTCCGCGCATGTCGCCACCATGGCCGATCTGCTCGAACACCCCGACGCCGCGGGCCTGGTGCGCGACGCCGAGGCACCGCTGATCGCCCCACTGGCGACGGTGCTGGCCAACAGCGCCACGGCCGAACCGATGGCACCCTATCTGCTCGCACCCTGCGATGTGCAGGCGATCAAGGCCTGCGGCGTGACCTTCGCGGTCAGCCTGCTGGAGCGGGTGATCGAGGAGCAGGCCGGCGGCGATCTCAACCGCGCGGCCGAGCTGCGCCGCGAGATCCAGACGCTGATCGGCAGCGATCTGTCGCGCATCCAGCCCGGCTCGGAAGAGGCAATGACGCTCAAGCGCGAGTTGCAGGCACGCGGCGCCTGGTCGCAGTACATGGAGGTGGGGATCGGCCCGGATGCCGAGGTCTTCTCCAAGGCGCAGCCGCTCTCCGCGGTGGGCCACGGCGCCCGGGTCGGTCTGCATCCCGCCTCGCAGTGGAACAACCCGGAGCCGGAGATCGTGCTCGCGGTGGACGCCCAGGGGCAGGTGCGCGGCGCCAGCCTGGGCAACGACGTCAACCTGCGCGACGTCGAAGGGCGCAGCGCGCTGCTGCTGGGCAAGGCCAAGGACAACAACGCCTCCTGCGCCATCGGCCCGTTCATCCGCCTGTTCGACGCCCACTTCGGTATCGACGACGTGCGCCAGGCGCGGGTCTCGCTGCGTATCGAGGGTAGCGACGACGGTTTCGTGCTCGAGGGCGACAGCGACATGCGCGAGATCAGCCGCGACCCGCTCGACCTGGTGAGCCAGACCCAGGGGGCGCACCATCAGTACCCGGATGGCTTCATGCTCTTCCTCGGCACCATGTTCTCGCCGATCCAAGATCGCGACGGCGAAGGCCAGGGCTTTACCCACCACCTGGGTGACCGGGTCGACATCAGCACGCCCAAGCTGGGGCGGCTGAGCAACGTGGTCGCGCGCAGCGACCAGCTGCCGCCGTGGACCTTCGGCATTCGCCGCCTGATCGCCCACCTCGCACGTCGTCAAGGCGCGTGAAACGTACCATCCCGTGGCGAGCGGCTCAGCCGTCTCGGGATGAGACGAGCCGCCGCCAGGTCAGAGGCCTGAGCCGATCCACGACAAGGAACATCACATGAAAATCACCCGCGTCCGCCCGGGTCTTCGAATGGAAAGGCCACACCGTTCCCCCGACGCCGCATTTCTGCGCCAACGCCATGGACGAGCTGTGGGACAAGAGCGACTCCATGGGTAGCTTTCGCTTCCACGGCTGGACCGCGGTCGAGATCGAGACCGACACCGGGCTGGTGGGGCTGGGCAACGTGGCGCTCGCGCCGCGTGTCGCCAAGACGATCATCGACCAGTACCTGGCGCCACTGGTCATCGGCCAGGACCCTTTCGATTACGAATATCTGTGGCAGCGCATGTATCGCGCCACCCTGGCCTGGGGCCGCAAGGGGATCGGCATGGCGGCGATCTCAGGCGTCGACATCGCGATCTGGGATCTGATGGGCAAGGCGGCCGGTCAGCCGGTGTTCAAACTGCTAGGCGGGCGCACCAAGGAAAAGATTCCCTGTTACGCCTCCAAGCTTTACTGCATGGACCTGCCGGCGATGCAGGAAGAGGCGCAGTCCTATCTCGACCAGGGCTTCAAGGCGATGAAGATGCGTGTCGGCTACGGCCCCAAGGATGGACCGGCGGGCATGCGCGCCAACGTCGACCGTGTCGCCGCGGTGCGCGAGGTGATCGGCGACGACATCGACCTGATGATCGACTGCTACATGGGCTGGAACCTCGACTACGCCAAGCGCATGCTGCCCAGGCTGGAGCCTTTCCAGCCGCGCTGGTGGAGAAGAGCCAGTGATCGCCGATGACATCGACGGCTATGCCGAACTCAACCGGCTGACCAGTATCCCGATCTCCGGTGGCGAGCATGAGTTCACCCATTACGGATTCCGCCAATTGCTCGAAAAACGCGCGGTCTCCGTGATCCAGTACGATACCAACCGGGTCGGCGGTATCACCGCGGCACGCAAGATCAATGCCATGGCAGAGGCCTTCTGCGTGCCGGTGATCCCGCATGCCGGTCAGATGCACAATTATCACCTGACCATGGCTTCCCTCGCGTCTCCGATGTCCGAATTCTTCCCGGTCCACGATGTCGAGATCGGCAACGAACTCTTCTACTACCTGTTCGACGGCGATCCCGAGCCGGTCAATGGCTGCCTCGACCTCGACGATGACACCCCGGGGCTGGGATGACGCTCAATGAGCGCTACTTCGATCAGTTCCACATCATCGAATGACACCGCCCTGTCGCCGCGTGCCACCGTCAGCGTGAAGGCGCGAGCCGCTGTCCCGAGCTGAGTGGACAGCGGCCGCACCGGTCTCGCGACGCGGCGCTCAGCCTTCGGAGCGCGTCATCAGTAGTGAGATGAAAGTCCACCACTTCGGCGCGCTCCTCGCCCTTGCGCGTCATCACCCCGTAGTAGCCCAGCGGCTCGCCGATGGTCAGCTGTAGCGCGGCGAAGCGCCCCGAAGAGATCGCCGTGCGCAGTATCGAGGTGGGCAGCAGCGCGATGGCGTCCGAGGCGCTGACCAGCTGCAGCGTGGTCTGGGTCGAGGTGGTCTCGATCACATTGCGCGGCGAGCGCACCTGAGCCTCGGCCAGGGCCACCTCGAACAGGCCACGCATGGGGCTGGAGGTGGGGTGCATCACCCACGGCCAGCGCACTACCTCGGCCAGGGTCGGGGTGTGCTGGCACAGCGGGTGGCCGGCGCGTACCACGATCGAGACCGGCTCGGCCTGCAGCGGGAGGAAATCGAACAAGTGGTGCTGGGCGGGTCGGTGAAGCGCCCAGCCCACCACATCCAGACGCTTGTACTCGAGATCGGCCAGCAGACGATCGCTGGAATTTTCCTGCACGTTCACCGCCAGCTGTGGGCGCTCGCGCTTGAGCTGAATGATCGCCTGCGGCAGCAAACACCGGCGCGGCACCCGGTACGCTGCCGATTACCAGCTTGCCGTGACCACCCTCGCGCAGCGAAATCAGATCGTCGATCAGGCGGTCGGTGTCGTTGAGATGCTGCGCGCATAGCGCACCAGCAGGCGGCCACGCTGCGTCAATGTCATCTGCCGTGGCTGGCGCAAGAACAGCGCCATGCCAAAGAAGTTCTCGATGTCCTGAGCATCTTGCTGGCGGCGGGCTGGCTCATGTTCATGTGCCGCGCGGTGGCGTGAAGGCTACGACTTTCGTCGGGGTTACCAGCAGAACGAGGTGCTTGATGCGCAACCAGCTCTTGATGTGAATTCGACTATCGTGGGACATGTGCATCCCTGCCTTTATTCTTTGGTCAAAGACAATAACCCCGGGTTATTCCAGTTGCAAAAAAAACGATTATTCGGGGCTTCATCGCTCCTTTAGGCTGTCCAGAATCGCCGCCGAGGCCATCGATTGATGTCTCGACAATTGGCATATTCCCCGACATTAGCGCGACCCATTTCGTGCCGTAAGCCATAAGGAAAACCGCGCCCCATGACGACCATTCAGCGCGTCGAAGCCCAGGATATTCGCTTTCCCACCTCGCGTGAGCTCGACGGCTCGGACGCGATGAACGCGGCGCCGGACTATTCGGCTACCTACGTCATCCTGCACACGATGCGGAAGATGGCATCAGAGGTCACGGACTCACCTTCACCATCGGCCGCGGCAACGAGATCTGCGTCGCCGCGGTCAACTCCCTGGCCTCGCGCCTGGAGGGCCGGACGCTCGAGGAGATCACCGCCGACATGGGCGCCTTCTGGCGCGATCTGACCAGCGGCGACAGCCAGCTGCGCTGGCTGGGGCCGGAAAAAGGCGTCATCCATCTGGCCTGCGCGGCGATGGTCAACGCGGTGTGGGACCTGTGGGCCAAGCGCGAGGGCAAGCCGGTGTGGCAGCTGCTCGCCGACATGACCCCGGAGGCACTGGTCCAGTGTCTCGACTTCCGCTTCGTCAGCGATGCCCTCACGCCAGAAGAGAGCGATCGCCCTGCTGCGCCGCCAGGCGCCGACCAAGGCCGAGCGTGTGGCGCAGCTGCGCGAGCACGGCTACCCCGGCTACACCCTCGGCGGGCTGGCTGGGCTACTCGGAAGAGAAGATGCGCCACCTCTGCCGCGAGGCGCTGGACGAGGGTTGGCGCCACTTCAAGCAGAAGGTGGCGGCGACATCGAGGAGGATCGCGCCCGTGCCCGCATTCTGCGCGAGGAGATCGGCCCCGAGTGCACCCTGATGATGGATGCCAACCAGATGTGGGATGTCGACGAAGCGATCGCCAACATGCGCAAGTTAGCCGAGTTCGATCCGCACTGGATCGAGGAGCCGACCAGCCCCGACGACATTCTCGGCCATGCCGAGATCCGCCACCGTCTGGCGCCGATCGGCGTCGCCACCGGTGAGCACTGCCATAACCGCGTCATGTTCAAGCAGCTGTTCCAGGCCGAGGCGCTCGACTTCTGCCAGCTCGATGCCGCCCGCCTGGGCGGGCTCAACGAGGTGCTGGTGGTACTGCTGCTGGCGGCCAAGTACGGCATCCCGGTATGCCCCCCGGCGGCGGCGTGGGCCTGTGCGAGTACACCCAGCACATCTCGATGTTCGACTACATCGCGGTCTCCGGTTCGCTGGAGGGGCGCCTGCTCGAGTACGTCGACCATCTGCACGAACACTTCGAGGCCCGGTGCAGATCCACCGCGGCCGCTATCAGGTACCGGATGCCCCGGGTTACGGGGTGACCATGAAAGCGGCGTCGCTCGCGGCCCACCGCTACCCCGACGGCAGCGCCTGGCACTCCGCCTAGCGCCGCCCCCCGGCAGGGCGCGGTCGCCTCGACAAGCCACAACAAGTTGGCGCCGTCCTGCCCCAGACCACCAGCCCACATGCTCTGGAGTCGAAGATGAAAACAACCACACGAACCCTGCCGCTGCGCCGCTCATTGATGTCGCTGCTGACCGCCGGCGTGCTCGGCCTGGGCAGTCTGTCGGCCGTGGCCGCCACCGAGATGCCGCCGCTGCCCGAGGTCAAGGGCGATGTCGTGCAGGGCGATGGCAAGGACTACAGCCTCAAGTTCAACATCGGCCTGACCCAGTCCAGCGCCCAGTACCGCGGCCTGGAGTACTTCAAGAAGATCGTCGAGCAGCGCAGCGACGGCCATATCCAGGTGCAGATGTTCCACAGCGCCCAGCTGGGCGACGATCTGCAGTCGGTGAGCGCGCTGCAGGCCGGCACGCTGGAGATGACCTCGCCCTCGACCTCGCCGATGGTCAACATGTTCCCGCAGTTCGCGGTGTTCGATCTGCCGTTTTGTTCCCCAAGCCGGAAGTCGCCGACAAGGTGCTCGATGGCGAGATCGGCCAGCGCATGCTGAAGGAAGCCTCGACCAAGGGGCTGGTGGCGATCGGCTGGTCGGAGAACGGCTACCGTCAGCTGACCAACAGCAAGCGTCCGGTCTCCAAGCCGTCGGATCTCGACGGTCTCAAGATCCGCACCATGCAGAACCCGATCCACCTGGATATCTGGCGCACCCTGGGTGCCACCCGACGCCGATGTCGTTCGCCGAGCTGTTCACCGCTCTCGAGCAGCACGTGGTAGACGGCCAGGAAAACCCCTGGATCACCATCAAGTCCTCCAAGTTCAACGAGGTGCAGCAGTACGCCACCGAAACCAACCACGTCTACACGCCCTTCATCACGCTGGTCTCCGAGCGTTTCTGGAACCGCCTGCCGGCCGACTATCAGCAGCTTCTGCGTGACGCCGCCAAGCAGATGGGCGACTACGAGCGCCACGTCAGCCGCAGCATGAACGACCAGATCAAGCAGGAGCTGAAAGACGAAGGCATGCAGATCACCGAGCTGACGCCGGCCCAGGTCAAGGTGTTCCAGGACAAGCTGGAGCCGGTCTACGCCAACTGGCGCGACAAGATCGGCGGTGACCTGATCGACAGCATCCGCCAGGCCGCCGCCTCGGCCCAGTAATCCCACCCCCGCGGCCGGTCGAGAGACTGGCCGCGTCTCATTGTCGGGGGCGTGCCGGCCTGGCCGTCACGCCCCGCTTGCTCGGAGAGCGCGATGACCGCTTCCTCGTCCACTGCACGCGGCGTGCTGGGGTGGCTCAAGCTGACCCTGGAGATCGCCGTCGGCCTGCTCGTGCTGGGTGTCGTCTTCTGCGTCACCGCCAACGTCTTCGGCCGCTACGTGCTCAACTACTCCTACACCTGGGCCGAGGAGATGTCCCGGGTGCTGTTCATCTGGCTGGTGCTGCTGGGCGCCGGTGTCGGCAGTCTCGGCAACGAGCACGTCGCGGTGACCTTCTTCCGCGACAAGGCGCCGAGCGCGCTCAAGCGCGCCGCCTCGCTGCTCGCCATCGCGGTGATCTATATCGTCTGCATCTGCATCCTGTTCGGCTTCCGCGATCTGATCTCGGGCTACACCAGCGCCACGCCGATGCTGGGCATTCCGCAGACCTTCCTCTACAGCGCCATGCCGGTGATGGCGGTCCTCACGCTGATCGCCAACAGCGTCGCGCTCGTCGCCCTGCTGCGAGGAAAAACAGCATGATTCTCTGGAGCATTCTCGTCGGTCTGGCGATCTGTATCGTCATCGGCATGCCGATCTCGTTCGGCCTCGCCGCCATTACCCTGTTCATCTTCTTCGAGTCGGACTATGCGCTGTCACCGATCGTGGCGCAGGCGGTCAACGGGCTCGACTCCTTCCCGCTGCTGGCGATCCCGCTGTTCATCCTGGTCGGCGAGGTGATGAGCGAGGGCGGCATCGCCACGCGCCTGGTCCGTCTGGCCAGCGCCCTGGTCGGCTTCGTCGCCGGCGGCCTGGGGCAGGTCGCGGTGCTGACCTCGATGTTCTTCGGCGGTATCAGCGGCTCGGCGGTGGCCGACGCCTCCGCCGTCGGCAGCATGATGATCGAGCCGATGAAGCGCCACCGCTACAGCGGGCCGCTGGCCACGGCGATCGTCGTCGCGGCCTCGGTGGTGGGGATCATCATCCCGCCGTCGATCCCGATGATCCTGTTCGGCGTGGTCACCAACACCTCGATCTCGGCGCTGTTCATGGCGGGTATCGTGCCCGGCATTCTGATCACCCTGGGGCTGGCGGTGACCACCTACGTGCAGTCGCGCAAGAACGGCCGCGGCCAGCCGTTCTCGCTGCCGGAGCTGGGCAGCGCGCTGAAGGACGCCGCCCTCGCCCTGCTGCTGCCGGTGATCATCGTCGGCGGCATCCTCTCGGGGGTCTTCACCCCCACCGAGAGCGCAGCGATCGCGCTGGTCTACGCCTTCGTGGTGTCGTTCGTGATCTATCGCAGCCTCAGCCTCAAGCGCTTCTTCCAGCTCTGCATCAACACCGGCAAGCTGACCGGCGTGGTGATGCTGCTGCTCGCCTTCGCCAGCGTGCTGGCGTGGCTGCTGACCGCCAACATGATCCCGCAACAGCTGGTGGTGACCCTCTCGGCGCTGACCGACAACCGCTTCCTGCTGCTGCTGATCCTCGCCGCCTTCCTGCTGGTGGTGGGCTTCTTCATGGACCTGACCCCGGCGATGGTGATCCTGGCGCCGCTGATGACCCCGGTCGTGGTCAAGCTGGGCATCGACCCGGTCTACTTCGGCGTACTGATGTCCTTCATCCTCGGCATCGGGCTGATCACGCCGCCGGTGGGCACGGTGCTCTACGTCGGCTGCGGCGTGGGCAAGGTGGGTATGGAGAGTCTGGTCAAGAGCCTGCTGCCGTTCTATTTCACCCTGCTGGGCCTGCTGGTGCTGTTCCTGGTCTTCCCCGGCATCGTGCTGTGGTATCGCTGAGCATAGGGAGACGACGATGACCCGCGACAACGCCCTGATCGGCGAACTCGAAAAATTGCTGGGCCCGCGTGGCGTGCTCACCCAGGCGGATGACCTGGCCCGCTACCGCACCGACTGGACCGGGCGCCGCGGCGGCATGCCCCTGGCCGTGGTGCGACCGGAGAACACCGCCCAGGTGGCGGATATCGTCGCCTACTGCCATCGCCACGACTTGCCACTGGTGCCCCAGGGCGGGCACAGCGGACTGGTATGCGGGGCGATGCCGGACGAGGAGCGCGCCGAGCTGGTGCTCAGCCTCGAGCGCATGAACCAGGTACGCGAACTCGACCCGCTCAACTTCAGTATGAGCGTAGATGCCGGCTGCGTGCTGCAGACCATCAAGGAGGTGGCGGAGGAAGCGGACTGCTACTTCCCGCTGGCCTTGGGCGCCCAGGGCAGCTGTCAGATCGGCGGCAATATCTCCACCAACGCCGGCGGGCTCAATGTGCTGCGCTACGGCATGACCCGCCAGCTGGTGCTGGGCCTGGAAGTGGTGCTGCCCGACGGGCGCATCCTCAGCCACATGCGTGCACTGCACAAGAACAACACCGGCTATGACCTGAAGCAGCTGTTCATCGGCGCCGAGGGCACGCTGGGGATCGTCACCGGTGCGGTGCTCAAGCTCTTCCCCAAGCCCCAGGTCACCCGCACCGCACTGCTCGCCTGCGCCGACATCGAAGCGGTACTGGCGCTCTACGCCCAGGCCCGACGCTGCTGCTGCGATCTGCTCACCGCCTTCGAGCTGATCCCGCGGCACTGCCTGGAGCTGGCCATGCGAGCAGCGCCGGACCTGCGCGACCCGCTCGACGCGCCCCACCCCACTTACGTGCTGATGGAGGTGGCGGCGAGCGGCCCCGCCGATCTCGATGCGATGATCGAGGCACTGTTCGAACAAGGTGCCGAGGCGGGGCTGCTGGTCGACGGCGTGCTCGCCGCCAGCGAGGCTCAGGCCCAGCAGCTGTGGCTGATCCGCGAGGCAATGCTGGAGGGCCAGCGGCAGACCGGCGAGCATCTGCGCACCGATATCTCGCTGCCGATCTCCTCGCTGCCGCTGTTCCACGCCCAGGCCTGTCATGCCATCGCAGAGATCTGCCCGGAGGCGACGGTGATCGCCTACGGCCATATCGGCGACGGCAACCTGCACTTCAACATCCTGCCGCCGGCGACGCTGGCGGAATCCGAGCGTCCGCCCCTGCTCCACGATCTGGAGCTGCGCCTGTTCGAGATCGTCGAAGCGTTCGATGGCAGCATCAGCGCCGAGCACGGCATCGGTCGGCTCAAGCAGGCTGCCTTTCTGGACACCCTGCCGGGGCCGGAGTACGACCTGATGCGCGGAATCAAGCATCTGCTCGACCCCCGCGAGCTGCTCTCGCCGGGGCGTATCCTGCCGACCAGCGGCGATTGACGCCGGCGCGGGCGGTGCGCGCGGGTCCACACCGTGTCGCGCGCTGCACACCCGGCAAGACACAGTCAGTTAAGGACAAGGCGAGATGACCACACAAAGACGCGTCGGTGTTCTGGGCACCGGCATCATGGGCGCACCGATCGCCCGCCGCCTGGCCGCTGCCGGCTATGCCGTCAGCGCCTGGAATCGCAGCCGCGACAAGCTGGCACCGCTGGCCGATCACGGTATCCACCTTGCCGCCACCCCGGCGGAGGCGGCTGATGTCGACACCCTGATCGTGATGCTCAGCTCCGGGCCGATATGCGACGAGGTGCTGCTGGGCGCGGACGGCGTGATCGCTGCCATGCCCGCCGGCAGCCAACTGATCGTGATGAGTTCGATCCCGGTGGCCACCGCCCGCGCCCAGGCCGAGGCCGCCGCAGCCCGCGGCATCGACTATCTCGACGCCCCGGTCTCCGGCGGTGAACGCGGCGCCATCGACGGCACCCTGGCGATCATGGCCGGCGGCGAGGCCAGCGCCTTCGAAGCCAGCCGCGAGCTGCTGAGCCACCTGGGCCGCCCCACCCATGTCGGCCCCGCCGGCTGCGGTGAGCTGGCCAAGCTGGCCAATCAGATGATCGTCGCCAATACCCTGGCCACGGTGGCCGAGGCGCTGCTGCTAGTGGAACGCGGGGGTGCCGACCCGGCCCGGGTACGCGAGGCGCTGCTCGGCGGCTTCGCCGACTCGACCATTCTTGCCCAGCACGGCGAGCGCATACTGGACGGAAACTTCGCTCCTGGAGGGCCGGCCAAGTGGCAGCACAAGGACACCCAGACCGCTCTGGCCGAAGCCGCCAGCCTGGGTCTGGAGCTGCCGCTGAGCCACCGCGCCGATGCCCTGTTCGGCGCCATGCTCGAACATGGCGATGGCGATCTCGACCACAGCGGCATCATTCGTGAGCTGCGCCGCCACAATGGCCTGCCGGTCGATGACTGACGGGTCGATGACTAACCGGCCGATGACTAACCGGCCGATGGCCTGACGCCCCAGATCGAGGCGCCGCCGGAGAGCGCGATCGGCGCGGCTCAGCAGCGGCTCAGCAGCGGCTCAGCAGCGGCTGAGCCAGCGCAGATAGGCGGGAATGCGGATCTCGCCATCACGCTGGAAGCTGACCAGCCGCGCCTGCACCAGTGACTCGGAACAGGCCAGATGGTCGCTCAACGTCTGACTCGCGCGTGTCGCCTGCCCCGCCGCCAGCGCTTCGAACACCTGGCGGTGGGCGGCGAAGAAGGGGTCCTCCGGCGGCAGCGCGATCTCACCGCCCAGCAGGTGCTTGCTGATCAGCAGGATCGGCCGGGTGCGCTGCAGCATCGATAGCAGCTCGTCATTGGCGCCATGGACCAGGGCGTCATGGTGCAGGTCGTGCTCCAGCGCATCCAGCCGCCCCGGATCGATATGCGGATAGTGCCGCTCGGCCTGGGCCAGCCGCTGCAGATAGCGTTCGACGTCCTGCGCCCCGATACGGGTACACGCCTTGCCGATCATGAACGGCTCGAGCAGGCGGCGTGCCTCGTAGAGCTGATGCAGCCGATCACTGTCCAGTGGCACCACGTTCCAGCTCGAATACTTGACCTTGGCCACCACGCCGAGGGACTGCAACTGCAGCAGAATGCGGTGGGTCACGCTGCGACTGACGTCGAGCGTACGCGAGAGCTCCAGCTCGTTGAGCTCCAGACGCCCCTTCATCGAACCGAGCACCACATCGTGCTCGACCCGTTCGGCCAGCGCACGCCATGATTCGGTGCGCTTGACCGAGGCGCGCCCGCCAGCGGCACGGAAGTCGGCCGCAGTGAGCGAGCGCCGCACCACCTCGCTCGGCTCGCCGCCGACCACGTAGCCACGCCCTTCGAAGCGGCTGATCGCCCCCTCGTCGTGCAGCCGCGCCAGGGTCTGACGCACCGGCGAACGGCTCATGCCGAAGATCTCGGCGATATTGCTCTCCAGCAGCACCAGACCGGGCTCCAGATGACCGCTGGCCATGCTGCGCAGCAACGCCTGGTAGAGCTGGTCCTTGAGCGTCTTGACCATATCGTTCCTTAGCCATCGGTGGGCGCACCGCACCGGCGCGACACCTGTCTCGATTCAGCGATTGAAAACGATTATTGCACACCATGATCATTGGTCGCTGTCCGACCATGGCCCAAACCGGTGGCGGCAGACTCGCGGCTCATACCCCGCCAACACAAAAACGCCGCCCCTGACGATCAGGGGCGGCGTAGGACCAACAGGCCTGGGATCAGGCGCGCGAGCGGCGCATCGGCGCATCGCCGTCGTTACGGCGGCGCGGTGCACGCTCCGGCGCGCCCTGATCTTCAGCGATCTCCAGCGAGCGGCCGGCGACCCGGGCACGTGACATCTTGGCCAGGATAGTGCTGGGCAGGCCGCTGGGCAGCTCGACCACCGAGAAGGCGTTGCGGATGTCGATCCGACCGATCCGCGCACCTTCGATACCGCCTTCGTTGGCCAGCGCACGACCAGCTGGCCGGGCTTGACGCCATCCTTGTGGCCGACCGAGACGCGATAGCGAGTCATGCCTTCACGCGGGGCACTGTCGCGGCGACGCGGGCCACGCTCGCGGCTGGCATCACGGCTACCATCACGCGGGTTGTCGCGGCGTGCAGGGCCTGCGGTGATACGTCCGATCGGTGCTTCACCGGCGCGTGCCAGGGTCGCCATGGCGGCGGCCAGATCGATCGGATCGTGGCCCTCTGCGACCAGCTTCTCGATCAGCTCACGCTGCTGGCCGGCACCGGCTTCGAGCATCTCGAGCAGACGCGCACTGAAGCGGTCGTCGCGATGGGCGCGGATGGCGCTCTCGTCGGGCAGCGGCATTTCGGTCATCGGCTGGCCGGTGGCCTGCTCGACCCAGCGCACCTTGCGCGTCTCGCGACCGCCGGCGAAGGTGATCGCCACGCCGTCACGGCCGGCACGGCCGGTACGCCCGATACGGTGGATGTAGGCTTCCGAATCCTGCGGCAGGTCGTAGTTGACCACGTGGGTGATACGCGGCACGTCGAGGCCGCGTGCAGCCACGTCGGTGGCTACCAACACATCGACCTTGGCACGCTTGAGCCGGGTAATGGTGCGCTCACGCAGGCTCTGGTCGAGGTCGCCGGAGAGGCCGGCGGCGTTGACACCACGCGCGGTGAGCTGCTCGACCAGCGTGGTACAGGCGGCACGGGTGCGCACGAAGACGATCGCGGCATCGACCGGCTCGACTTCGAGGATACGCGCCAGCGCTTCGAGCTTGCTCGGACCTTCGACCCGGACCACACGCTGCTCGATGTTCTCGCCGGTGCTGACCTTGGATTCGATCGCCACCTTGACCGGATCGACCAGATAGCGGTTGACGATACGCTCGATCTCGCTCGGCAGGGTGGCCGAGAAGAATACCCGCTGGGAGTCGCTGGGCGCATCGGCGACAACGCGCTTGACGTCATCGATGAAGCCCATGCGCAGCATTTCATCGGCTTCGTCGAGCACCAGCGCAGAGAGCCCTTCCAGCTTGAGGCTGCCACGATCCAGGTGATCGATGATCCGGCCGGGGGTGCCGACCACCACCTGAGCGCCGCGCTTGAGTGCGCTCAACTGCTCGCGGTACTCCTGACCGCCGCACAGGGTGGCGATCTCGAGACCTTTCAGATTTTGACCATACTTGGAGAACGAGACGGCCACCTGCTGGGCCAGCTCGCGGGTCGGTGCCAGTACCAGCACCTGAGGTTCACGCCGCTCGAGCTCGAGTCGGCTCAAGAGCGGCAGGGCGAAGGCAGCGGTCTTGCCGGTGCCGGTCTGGGCCTGGCCCAGCACGTCGCGGCCGTCGAGCAGCGCAGGGATAGTCTGCGACTGGATCGGAGATGGTGTTTCGTAGCCCAGGGTATCGAGGGCAGAGAGTACTTCCGGCAATAGCGCCAGATCGCCAAAGCTTGGCGTCGCAACTACAGTCGAGGTCATTTCACACCTTGGAGTGGCCGGTGGAGGTACCGGCGAAAATGTCATGGTGCCGCGGGCTTGTGGCCCGACCGACACCGGTCGCACCTGGCATTGTCACCGAGTCGGCGCGAGTGCCGGAGTCGGAGACGTCTGTGGCGACCTTGCTGCGCCCGGTCGTGAGAATCATCGACCGATAAAAGCGCGCCATCGTTGCATCCGGACGCAGAAGTCGGCTTGCGCCGTGCGTCGTACACGAGATACGTCCGGTAGTAGCATCGACTCACGGGTCGATGGCGTGGATTGCAGACATATCGGCAGGATGGTGGGGTCAACACATGCGAGGAAGCGCAACTATACCATGGGTGAAGCACCACCTCCACCACGATCGTAAATTTCCTACATCACCCCCTCTTTTCTGCCCCACTCTTTCTTCTGCCCCACTCTTTCTTCTGCCCCACTCTTTCTTCTGCCCCACTCTTTCTTCTGCCCCACTCTTTCTTCTGCCCCACTCTTTCTTCTGCCCCACTCTTTCTTCTGCGGCGCCTTGCCGTCGAGAGGTGTCATCGAGAGGTGAGTGCGCGGCCTATCACCGCTAGAATCGCCGCTGCCAGTCATCCGGCTCCAGGAGAAGCGCCGATGCCCGAAGAGATACCCGAAACAACGGCGGATGAGACACCCGCCGTGACCCTGTGGATCGATGCCGACGCCTGCCCGCGGGCAGCCCGCGAGATCATCCTGCGCGCCGCCGAGCGCACCCACACCCCAACCTGGATGGTCGCCAATCACACCCTGCCGCTGCCGCCCTCGGCCTGGGTCAAGGCGCGTAGCGTAGCCCAAGGCTTCGATGCTGCCGACGACCTGATCGCGGCCTCGGTACGCCCCGGCGATCTGGTGATCACCAGCGACCTGCCGCTGGCCCAGGAGGTGATCGAGCGCGGTGCCGACGTCATGACCACCCGCGGCGAGCCGCTGAGCGCCGACAACGTGCGCGCCAAGGTGCAGATGCGCGACTTCCTGGAGACGCTGCGCGCCAGCGGTGAGCAGACCCGCGGCCCCGATGCCTACGGCGATACCGAGCGGCGCGAGTTCGCCAATGCGCTGGACCGCTGGCTGCGGCGCCATACATAAGGAGCCACACATATGACGCCACAGGTGAGAGGGTGTTTACAAAATGCCTGCGCTCGACGACACGGCGTTGAAATCGACCTCAAAGTACTCATTTACACCCCGTAAACTCCGTCTTTTCGGCCGATTTCGCCTTGTCTCGCCTTCGCTCGTCGAATTTGTAAACACCCTCTGAGACGTCAAATCTGATCCGATATCGCGGTATCAGGCGCGCTCGCGGATACCGTGGCCCTCCAGTCTCCCACGGTCATGGGGACGCTCGAGGTCCAGCTGCGGCCCCCGCGGGACGATGCGGGTCGGGTTGATGGTGTCGTGGCTGTAATAGTAGTGGCGCTTGATATGGTCGAAGTCGACCGTCTCGGCGATGCCCGGCCACTGATAGAGTTCGCGCAGATAGTTGGCGAGTTGCGGGTAGTCCTCGATCCGCCGGCGGTTGCACTTGAAGTGGCCGAAGTAGACCGCATCGAAGCGGATCAGCGTGGTGAACAGGCGGATATCCGCCTCGGTCAGCCAGGCGCCAGCCAGATAACGCTGCTCGGCGAGACGCGCCTCGAGCCGGTCGAGGCAGGCGAAAAGCGCCTCGTAGTGCTTCTCGTAGACCGCCTGCTCGGTGGCGAAGCCGGTCTTGTAGACGCCATTGTTGACGTTGTCGTAGACATCGGCGTTGACCGCGTCGATCTCCTCGCGCAGGTCCTCGGGATAGAACTCGAGCCGGTTGCCGGTGAGCCCGTCGAAGGCCGAGTCGAACATGCGCACCAGCTCCGCCGACTCGTTGTTGAGAATCCGGCCCTGCTGCTTGTCCCACAGCGCGGGCACGGTGACCCGTCCGGTATAGCGCGGGTCGGTCAAGGTATAGAGCTGATGGTGGTACTCGACCCCATTGACGGCATCGCCGCTGGACCCTTCGTCGCGGTGATACGACCAGCCCTGGTCGAGCATCAGCGGGCTGGTATGGGAGACCCCGATCAGGTCGTCGAGGCCCTTGAGCTTGCGCATGATCAGCGCCCGATGGGCCCAGGGGCAGGCCAGCGAGACATAGAGATGGAAGCGCGCCGGCCTCGGCGGGCACGCCCGGCTGCCCGTCCGGCCCCGGTTCACCGTCGGCAGTGACCCAGTCGCGCAGCTTGGCGGATTCGCGCACGAACTCCCGCCGTGGCTCTGGGTGTCGTACCACTTGTCCTGCCATTCACCGTTGACCAACAGGCCCATGCGTCTCTCCCTATTCCGATATTCCCGGCGCGCCGCGCACGCGATTCGCCTTCAGCATCATTCACGTTCAGCATAGAGCGCCGGCATCGAATATCGAGCGGATAAATTCGCTGCCAACGTTCGGCACAGACGAACCTTACGCCTGCGGGGTGCCAGCCAATGGAATCTGGCGCGCTTCCCCGCCCTCCCGCAGCAGCAGCGGGTCGGCATCGCGGCAGCTGGCGACGGTCGCCTCGATCAGCGCCTGCGCCAGGGCCTGGGTCGCCGGGCCGGCGCCATCGATATCGCGATGGATGATCTGCAACGATGCGTAGCGGATACCGCCGACTCGCAGCGGCAGTGCCTTCAGCCGGCCGCCGTCGAGCGCCGCCTGGATTCGCGTCTGCGGTACCCAGGCAAAGCCCAGCCCGCGCTCGAGCATGTCGATGGAGGTAGAGAGGTGTGAGAGTGTCCAGCGCTGCTCGGCCTTCAGCCAGCCAGCGTCCAGCCGGTGACGCACGGCGGAATCGCGCACCACCAGTTGGCGGTGCCCTTCCAGGTCGCGCAGATCGAGCGCTCGACCCAGGCCGTGCAAGGGATGCTCGGGGTGAGCCACGGCGATGAACGGAATGTCCACCAGCGGCTGCCCCAGAAAGCCTGCGGACTGAAGCCCGAAATGATCAGATCGGCGCGCGACTCGTACAGCATTCGACAGCGCCGTTGAGCACGGTCTCGTGCAGTTGTACACGCACGTGGGGATAGGCCGACGAGAAGCGGGTCAGCGCTCGGCCAGCGCGCAGCCGGGGAAGATCTGGTCTACCGCCAGCGTGATCTCCGCCTCGAGGCCGCCAGCAAGGCGCTCGGCGACATCCTCGAGCAGCGCCGCGTTCTCGATCAGCTGGCGCGCCCGGCGCGCAGCATCTCCCCGGCTTCGGTCAGCACCACCTGGCGCCCCTTGGGCTCGAACAGGCGCACACCCAACTGCTCCTCGATCTTGTGAATCGCATGGTTGAGCGTCGAGGGGCTCTTGTGGATCGCCGCCGCCGCCTTGGCGAACCCCCCATGGTCGGCCACTGCCGCCAGCATCTGCCACTGCAGCAAGGTCACTCTCGGCATGCGCTCACCTCCGGCTGAAAACGCTCATGAGCCCGGACAGAAGGGCCACGTTCCCTTCAGTTTACCGCGTCACCGGCATCGAGAAACCCGTTGCACGCGGCCATTCGGCACGTACACTCTGGACGCGGGCGTGTGCCTCGGATGCGCCCTTCCAGCGCCTACCGGGTAGTTTTTATCGGCGTCATCGGAAACTGATACAAGGGTTTTACGCGACACCATTGACGCAAAATAGCAACGTTTTTATTGCACCATATCAGTGCAAAACGCTGCGCGAACCGGGGCTATACCGGGCGCTGAAAGTTAGTCTGCAAAACATCTGCTTGACACCAGGGCACTCTTCTCCGCACCCCATGGTGTCTGGGATTCGATGCTGTACATTAATACAGACTAGGCAATTAATACCGCCATGGGGTATGGTTCCCGAGCCTTTATATTAGTTTGTCACCTTTTTTACTCGGGCCTTCACCTTCATGCTGCGAATTTTCCATTCGCTACCCCGCACTCATAAAGTGTTGCTGCTTCCGGTCGCCACCATGGTCACCGTGCTGGGTACGCAAAAGATCATCGGCGTCTTCGACCACGCCGACACCGCGCAGACACCGATTTCCGTCGCTTCGACCGCCACACTTTCGCAGTCGATCATCGCCTCGGCTGGCAATCATGATTCAGCCATGGGTCATGACAAGGCGGGCGAATCTTCGACACTCC
Source organism: Salinicola tamaricis (assembly GCF_003006155.1). Lineage (GTDB taxonomy): Bacteria > Pseudomonadota > Gammaproteobacteria > Pseudomonadales > Halomonadaceae > Salinicola > Salinicola tamaricis. The sequence goes on from NZ_CP023559.1 coordinate 200,087, forward strand.
AGCGTCTCTCCGACGATATCCCGCTGGCGCAGCTGAAGCCGCTGGAAGTCATGGACGTCGATCTGATTCCCCAGGCGCAGGCCAGCGAGGATGTCCCCGCGGCCAGCGCCGCGACCGGTGCCGGCTCGGCCACCGCTCCCCCGCTACTCGCCGCCACGGCACTCAAGTCGGCCCTGGCGTTGGGCGCCAGCGGCCATGATTTCGCTGCCAATAGCGACAGCGACGACGATATCGGCGGCACCTCCTACGAGGACTGGACCTCCGACGGGATGCTCGACCCGAGCGGCGATCCCGAGCTCGGCAGCGAGATCGCCTCGCACGAACAGTACGTGCCGGAGTGGCAGAGCTACACCATCCAGCCGGGCGACTCCTTTGCGCTGACCGCCGAGCGCACCCTGGGGCTTGAGTACAGCGACGTGACCCAGATCCTCGGCGCGGTGCCGGACAAGAAGGTGCTGACCCGCTGGCGCGTCGGTCGTACCTTCGATTACAAGCTCGACGAGAACGGCCAGTTGCTGGCGCTACGGGTGATGAAGAATCCCCGCGACGGCTATCTGATCGAGCGTGACAGCGAGACCGCCGAGTTCGCCTATGCGCCGATCGAAAAGGCCGGTGAGGCCACTCAGCGCATGTTCAGCGGCACCGTCAGCGGCTCCTTCGCGCTCTCGGCGCAGTCCACCGGGCTCTCCAGTGCCGAAGTCTCCGAACTGACCCATGTGCTCTCCAAGAAGCTCGATTTCCGCCGCGACGCCCGCGCCGGCGATCACTTCCAGGTGCTGGTCGAATCCGACATGATCGACGGCCAGTCGCTGGACTCCAAGATCCTCGCCGCCAAGTACGAAGGCCAGCGCATGGATCTGACCGTGGTACGTACAGCGCCGACGATCACTTCTATACCCCGGACGGCAACGGTCTCGATCCCGCCTTCGACCGCTACCCCTTCCAGGGTCACTACCGCATCAGCTCGCCGTTCAACCTGCGTCGGCACCATCCGGTCACCGGTCGGATCAGCCCGCACAAGGGCACCGACTTCGCCATGCGTAGCGGTACCCCGATCGATGCCCCCGCCGACGGCCGGGTCGAAAAGGTGGTCAACCACCCGCTCGCCGGCAAGTACATCGTGATTCGTCACGACAACGGCTACGTCACCCGCTACCTGCACCTGAGCAAGGCGCTGGTGAAGCCCGGCGAGCGGGTCAAGATGGGCGAGGAGATCGCCCTCTCCGGCAATACCGGACGCACCACCGGGCCGCACCTGCACTACGAGATCCTGGTCAACAACCGTCAGGTCGACGCCATGCGCGTCAAGCTGCCGGATTCGCAGAAGCTGACCGGCAAGGCGCTGGCCGCCTTCAAGCGCCAGTCGGAAAACCTGCTGGCCAAGCTCGACCAGAGCAACGGCGACGAACCGGCGATCGCCCAGGTCAACCCGCAGAAGACCCAGCGCGGCGACGACAATATCTGATCGGTCGGCGGCCAATACCAACGCTGTGGCAAATACAAGATCGGTGGTCAGCTCAAGAAAAGCCCTAACTCGAAAAAGCCCCGCCCGGTGCGGGGCTTTTTGCTGCCTGCCCGGCATGAAAAGCGTCGGGCGAACCGCAACGCAGCGGACCTGCACTGGGAGCGACACTAATTTCCGTTTGCGGGGGTAGAAGTTTCTGTCGCTTAGGCCCATTCTGAGATCGACTCCGTTACGTCAGGGAGGTAACGCCGACACCGTTCTTGCGTCCGACACGACAGTGGCACTGACGGAGTCTCCTGCCCGACATCGACTTGTCACGGCACTCTGTCAGGGTCGAGAAGCCTTGAACTCACAGGAGTGCTTTTGCCGATGGTGCGTATCGACAAGAAAGCGAACAGGCTCTACGTACTGGACACCAATGTCCTGATCCACGACCCCGCAGCCCTTTACCATTTCGAAGAGCATGATGTGGTCATCCCCATGACCGTGCTCGAGGAGCTCGACAAGCACAAGAACGGCATGCGCGAGATCGCTCGCACCGCCCGTCAGATCAGCCGCACACTTTCCGATCTCACCGCCCACGTCACCCCCGAGGAGATTCAGCAAGGCATTCCCATCCCGCGTGCCAGCGGCGAACCCGCAGGCCGCCTGCGCTTCCTCTGCTATCAGGATCTGGAGCCACTGGAGACCCTGGAGAACTCTCCGGACAATCGCATTCTCGCCGAAACCTGTCGCCTGCGCCGTGACCGCCCGGACGCCTCGGTCATCCTGGTGACCAAGGATATCAATCTGCGGGTCAAGGCCGCCGCGCTCAAGGTACCGGTGGAGGACTACCTCAGCGACAAGGCCTTCGACGATCTCGACGCCATGATCGAGGGCGCCAAGGTCTACGCCGACGCCGGCCGCGACGGCCACGGCCTGTGGGAGTCGCTGGACGTCGAGGTGATGGTCGAGCGCGCCGAGGGGCATACCCTCTACCACCTGGAAGGCGCGATACCCGACGATTGGCATGTCGGCATGCTGGTCTCCGACAGCGACAACGGCGCCGACTTCGAGGCGATCGTGCGCAGCCACTCGCCGCGCCGCGCCACCCTGCAGCTGCTCACCAACTACCGTCATCACGACGGCGTCTGGGGCGTCCACGCCCACGACAGCCGCCAGAACTTCGCCCTCAACCTGCTGATGGACCCGGAGATCGACTTCATCACCCTGGCCGGCAGCGCAGGCACCGGCAAGACCTTCATGGCCCTGGCCGCGGCCTTCCAGCAGACGCTGGACGCCAAGCAGTTCGAACGCATCGTGTTCACCCGCGCGCCCATCCCCATGGGCGAGGACATCGGCTTTCTGCCCGGCACCGAGGAGGAGAAGATGTCTCCGTGGATGGGTGCCTTCCACGACAACATGGATAACCTGCTGCGTGACGAACGCGAGGGCTCGACCAGCTGGAGCGACGGTGCCACCCGCCAGCTGATCGGCTCACGGGTGCAGATCCGCTCGCCCACCTTCATGCGCGGGCGCACGCTCAACGATACCTTCCTGATCATCGACGAGGCCCAGAACTTCACCCCCAAGCAGCTCAAGTCGCTGGTCACCCGGGCCGGGCGCAACACCAAGATCGTCTGCCTGGGCAACGTCGGCCAGATCGACACGCCCTATCTCACCGCCAACACCTGCGGCATGGCCGCGGTGGTCGAGCGCTTCCGCAACTGGCCCCATGCCGGACACATCACGCTCAAGAGCGTGGAGCGTTCACGCCTGGCGCTGGCGGCCGAAGAGCTGCTGTAACCCCGATGAGATCCAGACGGCGGGGGCTCGCCCCGCCGCTCTCAGAGATCTGCAACACGCCCCAATGAATAGACAACCCCCATACGAAAAAGCCCCGGCACTCGGCCGGGGCTCTCTGACGTCAGCGTCGTATCACGCGTCACTCGTCGTCGCTATCGGGCTTCTTGTTGTTGATCACATCCTCGATCAACTGCTCGGACTCGCTGCGCGGGGTCTCGTCGAGAATCCGCTCGGCCTGGTCCCAGGCGCACACCTCGGTATTGCACGAGGTGCAGAAGACCCCATCGTCGGGCTGCTTGGCCTGGGAGACCTTCATCATGTGGTTGCCGCAGTTGGGGCAGCCCTTGGGCATCCGGAATTCCACGGAAAAGTCTGACACGGCGTTACTCCTTGTCGGCCGTCGGGAATGAACTTCAGTGTAGTCGAGTTGCGCCGCTCAGGCCTGGGCGACGCGGCGCCACACCAGGCAGAGGTTGTTGGCCGGCATCTCGTGCACCTGCAGCGCCTCCAGCCCGGCCTCGGCGGCCAGCGCTTCCAGCGCCGTCAGCTTGCGAATCCCCCAGCGCGGATCACGCGCGCGCAGCGCCTCGTCGAAGCGGGCGTTGCTCGCAGCCAGCGGTATGTCGGCGCACTTGAACGGCCCATAAAGCACCAGCATGCCCCCAGGCGGCAGCTGGCGGCCGGCGCCGGCGAACAGCGCTTCTGCCACCGCCCAGGGCGCGATATGCACCAGATTGAAGGCGCACACCGCGGCCAGTTCCGCGATCTCGGGCCACTCGGCGGTGACATCGAGCGCCAGCGGCGCCAGCAGGTTGGGCGGCGCGGCGGCCTCGCGCCAGGCGGCGATCGAGCGCAGCGCCTCCGGGCTGGTGTCCGAGGGCTGCCAGCGCAGACCGGGCAGCGCCTCGGCCAGGTAGACGGCGTGCTCACCGCTGCCGCTGGCGATCTCCAGCACGCTGCCGCGGGCCGGCAGCACCTGACGCAGGATCTCGCCGATGGGCCCGCGATTGCGCTGCGCTGCCGGGCTCGACAGCCTAGGATCGTCGGAGGCGCCGCCGATATCGTCCATGCTGTGCATCGCGATACCCGCTCAGCCCAGCCGCGCCTGGAGCCAGGCCGCGATGTCGCTGGCCTGCTCGGGGCACAGGCTATGGCCCATGTCGTAGGTGCGATAGTGCACCGGATAGCCCAGCGCCTCGACCCGCTCGGCGCCCTCGCGTCCCAGCGCTTCGGGCACCACCGGATCGGCGCTGCCATGGTGTACCTCGATCGGCAGCTGACGATTTTCCTCAGCCAGCGCGATGCTGTCGGCGGTGGCGAAGTAGGTCGAGAGCGCCAGCAGCCCGCCCAGCGGCTGCGGGCACGACAGTGCCGCCTCGTAGGCCACCGCCCCGCCCTGGGAGAAACCGGCGACGATGATCCGCCGGCTGTCGATGCCGGCCTCGATCTGTGCCTCGATCAGTCCCTGCACCCGCTCGGCGGAGGCACGCAGTTGAGCGACATCGACCCGTCGTCCCAGATTCATCTCGAGAATGTCGTACCAGGCCGGCATGCTCATGCCACCGTTGACGGTGACCGGCAACTGCGGCGCATGCGGCAGCACGAAGCGCACCGAAAGCGTCGCATCCAGACCCAGCGCCGGCACCAGCGGCTCGAAGTCGTGGCCGTCGGCACCGAGGCCGTGGAGCAGAATGACGCAGGCGTCGGCGGCGCGGCCGTGACTCGGCTCGACGATGAGTTCCTGGGCGGATGGCATGGCAGCACTCCCTGTCGCGTGAAATCGTTAGTTTAACGTGGCTGCCACCACCCTGCCCACGACGATTGACTGAGCGGCGCGCGCAGCGCCCGAACAATGCGCAGTGCTATGCTCGGGCCAAGACTTCCCGCTTACTGGATTCAGGACGAATCATGACGCTTTTCCCCGAGTCGGCCAGGGCCAAGGCCGGCTGGCGCCTGCTGCTGGCGTGGTTACTGCTCAACGCTCTGCTGCTCACCCCCGAACTTCCTTGGGCCGGTTTCCCCCCGCGCCACTGGCTGGCACTGGAGGCGCCGCTGCTGATCGGCCTGCTCCTGTTGCTGCCACCGTCACGTCCGCGTCAATGGGCCTGTGCCGGGGTTGCCCTGATCGGCGTGAGCATCACCCTGGGCGCGCTCAGCGATGGCCTGATGCAGGCCATGCAGGGGCGCTCGATCAACCTGTATACCGATCTGTCGCTGCTGCCGATCCTGATCGAGCTGCTGGTCGCCAATCTGGGCCTGGCGCTGACGCTGGCTGTGACCTGCGGCCTGGGGCTGGCGCTGTTCGCGGTCGGCTGGGCGCTGAGCACGCTGCTGGCGGCGAGCCACCGCTCTCGACTCCCGCGCGGGGTGGGGGTAGCGCTGCTGGCACTCGGTGCCGGCGGCCTGGCGCTGCAGCACGCCGGGCGCCTCGACGCCACGCGTATCGGCAGCCCGGCACTGGGCTTCGTGACCTTCGAGTGGCAGCGCGCCATGGAGACTCGCCACGCACTGGCGGCGTTCGGCGGCCAGCTCGAGAACGATCCTGGCGCGCGAGCGCTGCCGGGGCTGGCAGGGGTCGACGTGGTGCTGGGCTTCATCGAGTCCTACGGGGTGGCCGCGATCGAGCGCGAACCGTTCGCCGACGAGATCCGCCCGCGCCTGGCGCGGATAGAATCCGAGCTGGCCGCGTCGGGGCTCTCGATGGTCACCGGCCGGGTCACCGCCTCGACCCTGGGCGGCCAGTCCTGGCTCAACCACGCCACGCTGCTCAGCGGGCTGCCGATCACCTCGCAGCTGCGCTTCGAGCTGATGCTCAACCGCCATCGCTCGACCCTGGTCGACGACTTCACCGCCAGCGCCCACCGCACCCTGGCGGTGATGCCGGGGATCATCCGCGACTGGCCCGAAGGCCGCCAGCTCGGCTACGACGAGATCCACACCGCCGACAGCCTCGGCTACCGCGGGCCGCCGATGGGCTGGGCCAGCATGCCCGATCAGTTCACCTGGAAACGTGTCGGCGACTATCTGGACGCGGCCTCGGCAAGCGCCACCGGGACGTCGTCGCGTGCCACCTTCGTCGAGCTGGCCACCCTCTCCAGCCACGCCCCCTGGTCACCGGTGATCACACTGGTCGACTGGGACAGCGTCGGCGATGGCCAGGTATTCTCGCGCTGGGCCGGTGCCGGCGACGACTACGCCTCGCTGTGGCAGAACACCGAGGCGATGCGCGCCCACTATGCGCCGGCCATCGACTACGCCCTGCAGGCGGCGGCAGGCTTCGCCGAGCGCCAGGTCGGAAAGCATACGCTGATGCTGATCCTCGGCGATCACCAGGCCGCGCCGAGCATCATCGGCCCGCACCCGGGCCGGGACGTACCGCTGCACGTGATCAGCGGCGACCCGGCGCTGCTCGAGGGGCTTCTCCACAACGGTTTCCGGCCCGGTGCGTTGCCGCCCGGGCCGGAACAGGCCATTCCCATGTCGCAGATCCGCGCGCTGCTGCACCGGATCTATGCCGCATCGCCGGCGCTCAGCCGGCCTGCTGCTGCCCGCGGCTCTTGATCAGGCTAGCCACGGTGGTGACCACCAGGGTGCCGACGATGATCGTCATCGACAGCCAGATCGGGATCTCCGGCACCAGATGCAGCGGCTGGCCGTCGTTGATGAACGCCAGATTGTTGGTGTGCATCGCCTCGATGATCAGCTTGACCCCGATGAACGCGAGGATCAGCGACAGCCCGATGCCCAGATAGACCAGGCGTGACAGCAGCCCGCCAATCAGGAAATAGAGCTGGAGCAGGCCGAGCAGTGCGAAGGCGTTGGTAGTGAAGACGATATAGGGCTCCTTGGTCAGCCCGTAGATCGCCGGGATCGAATCCAGCGCGAACAGCACATCGGTCATGCCCAGGGCCACCACCACCATGAACAGCGGCGTCACCAGTCGCTTGCCGTTTTGCACCGTGATCAAGCGGTCGCGATCATAGGTGTCGGTGGCGGGAAGCCGCTTCTGCACGAAGCGCACGATGGCGTTGGGCTCGTACTCCTCGTTGCTGTCGTGGCCACCTGCGCCCTCGCGCATCAGTTGAACCGCGGTATACAGCAGGAACAGCCCGAACAGATAGAACATCCAGCTGAATTGGGCGATCGCCGCCGCCCCCACTGCAATGAAGGCGCCGCGCATGAGCAGCGCGATCACGATGCCGATCAGCAGCGCCTTCTGCTGATAAGCCGGTGGCACCGCGAACTTGGACATGATGATCAGGAAGACGAACAGATTATCGACCGAGAGGCTCTTCTCGGTGATGAAGCCGGCGAAGTACTCGGCGCCGTGCTGCGGCCCCCAGACCCACCATAGCCCGCCGCCGAAGAGTACGGCGAGGGCGACGAAGAACACCGACCACCAGGCCGCTTCGCGGAAGGTGGGTTCGTGCGGCTTGCGCACGTGGGCGTAGAAATCGAAGACGAAGAGTGCAGCGATGCCGGCAATCGTAGCCAGCCAGACCCATAGGGGGACATGCATGAGGAAACCTCCGGTTGACGGTGAACGTCACCGAAAGTCTCTCCCGCTGACCGCGGCACCCGCTGGGTGCCCGAACAACCGATGATACCGGGGCAATGTGGCCCGTGCTGACGACATCATCGAACCGGCGGCGCACGCGGCGCCGGCGGTGGGATACTCCCCTTCCGTGCCCGCGCATTGTGGCCCGCCGCCAATGGCAGAGCAAGGAAAAAAGCCCGTGGAAACACGGGCTTTTTCAGCTTTTCGACAGGCGCCGGCGGGATGCGCCGAGGCGCGCTCAGCCGGAGAGCACCACCGTGCGCCCGGCATGCAGGAAGACGCGCTTCTGCAGGTGGTAGCGCACCGCCCGCGCCAGGGTCAGGCACTCGATGTCGCGTCCACGTGCCACCAGATCTTCCGGGTAGTGGGCATGGTCGACCGCCTCGACGCCCTGGGCGATGATCGGCCCTTCATCGAGATCGTCGTTGATGTAGTGGGCAGTGGCGCCGACCAGCTTCACGCCCTTCTCGTAGGCCTGGTGGTAGGGTTTGGCACCCTTGAAGCCGGGCAGCAGTGAGTGGTGGATATTGATCGCGTGGCCGGCGAAGTGGTGGCACAGCTCGGGCGACAGCACCTGCATGTAGCGCGCCAGGATCACCAGCTCCGCCCCGCTCTCCTCGACCACCCGGCGCACCTCGGCCTCCTGCTCCGCCTTGGTCTCCGGGGTGATCGGCAGATGGTGATAGGGCAGCCCATGCCACGCCGCCAACGGCTCCAGATCCGGATGGTTGGAGACGATGGCACGCACATCGATCGCCAGCTGCCCGGTGCGATAGCGATAGAGCAGATCGTTGAGGCAGTGGTCGGTCTTGGAGACCATGATCACCACCGGCAGGCGATAGTCCGGCGGGGTCAGCTCGAAGTGCATGTCGAACGCCGATGCCCGCGCCGTGAACAGCTCGCGGAAGTCGTCGCCATGGAAGTCGGCCTGCTCCGGCAGAAAAGCCGCGCGGATGAAGAACTGCCCGCCACGGTAGTCGTCGAAGGAGTGCAGCTCGGTGATATAGCAGCCCTGCTCCTTGAGGAAGCGGGTCACCACGTCCACCGTGCCCAACCGACTGGGGCACTGGGCGGACAGAATCCAGCTATTGTTTTCAGAGTGCATGTTGGCTCCCGCTGCGCGCTGCCGAGATGCCAGACGCTGATCAGATAAGGCGTCTCGACAGGGCCAGGCCCCCGCCACGACGGGGGCGCTCGATGGTCAGGGCGACGCGGATTCCACGCGCAGCCCGTACTCGCGCCCGGCATCCCGCAGCCAGCGCACGCAGTAGTCGGCGAAGCTGCGCCGCACCACCAGCTCGAAGCGCTCTTCGCTGGGACGCCGCAGCACCACGCTGGTCTTGGCGAAGACGGTGCCTACCGCCTTGCCCACCGTCAGCCCATGCTCGTGGACGTCGTAGGTGACCGACTTCATCAGCAGCTCGCGCGCCTTCTCGCCGGAGAGCTCCAGCAGGGTCTGGCCGCCGCCAACGTTGACGATGGCGAAGTGGGCATCCCCCAGCCGCGCGCGCAGCCGATTCTCCAGCTCGAACTCCTCGCCGGCGGGCACGATCACCAGCCACTCGTCCGGCGAGACCCACTGCACCGAACGGCTGCCCTCGGCGTCGAGCACCAGCCCCAGCGGCTTGCCCGGCAGGCTCACGCCGAGCTCGGCACGCACCGCCTCGTCGAGGGTGATGGCACCGCCGCGCAGCACCAGATGACCGAGGAACGGCCGTTCGACCACTCGGATCTGCTCGGCGGCACCACCTTCCTCGGTGACGCGCCCCTGTACCCGGCTCCACTGCAGCGGCGACTCGGGGGTGACGCCGGCGTCAGCGCCCGGATGCGTATCGAAAGTGGCGGCGTTGCCGCCATTATCTTCAGAACGGGCTTCAGACATTCTGGCGCTCTCCCTTGGGATCGATGAAGACGGTACTCACGACTTCGGCCTGGTGGACACTGCCATCGGACATCGGCAGATAGACGGTCTCGCCCATCCGGTTGCGTCCGCCCTTGAGCACCGCCAGCGCGAAGCCGCTCTCCAGTACCGGGCTGTAATAGCTCGAGGTGACGTGGCCCATCATGGTCATGGGAATCTTCTGCTCGGGGTCGAGCACGATCTGCGCCCCCTCCTCGAGGACCACCTTGGGGTCCTTGGGCTTGAGCCCCACCAGCTGCTTGCGATCCTCGCGGGCGGTGTCCGGACGCGTCAGCGCGCGCTGGCCGATCCACGAGAACGGTTTGTCGTAACCCACCGCCCAGTGCATGCCCAGATCCTCCGGGGTCACCGAGCCGTCGGTGTCCTGACCGGCGATGATCAGCCCCTTCTCGGCACGCAGCACGTGCATGGTCTCGGTGCCGTAGGGCGTGAGGTCGTACTTCTCGCCATGGGCGAAGAGCGCCTTCCACACGTGCATGGCGTAGTTGGCCTGGACGTTGATCTCGAACGCCAACTCGCCGGTGAAGGAGATACGGAACACCCGTGCGGGGACGCCGGCGACCTTGCCCTCCTTCCAGTCCATGAACTTGAACTGCTCACGGTCGAGGTCGATATCGGTCACTTCCGACATCAGCTTGCGCGCGTCCGGACCGGTCACGGTCATGGTCGCCCAGTGGTCGGTGACCGAGTTGAAGTAGACCTGCAGTTCCGGCCATTCGGTCTGATGCCACAGCTCCAGCCACTCCAGCACGCCGGCGGCGCCGCCAGTGGTGGTGGTCATCAGGAAGTGATTTTCGGCCAAGCAGCTGGTAGTCCCGTCGTCCATCAGCATGCCGTCGTCTTTGCACATCAGCCCGTAGCGTACGCGCCCCGGTGCCAGCTTGGCCCACTTGTTGGTGTAGACCCGGCCCAGGAACTCACGCGCATCCGGCCCCTGGATGTCGATCTTGCCCAGGGTCGAGGCGTCGAGGATACCCACACCGCGGCGCACCGCGAGGCACTCGCGCGCCACTGCCTCGTGCATCGTCTCCCGCTTGCCGTTGACCCGGCGCGGGAAGTACCAGGGGCGCTTCCACTGGCCGACATCCTCGAACTCGGCGCCGTTCTCCACGTGCCACTGGTGCAGCGCGGTATAGCGCTCGGGATCGAACAGATCGCGGCAGTGGCGGCCGACGATGGCACCGAAGCTGACCGGGGTGTAGTTGGGACGGAAGACCGTGGTCCCCACCTCGGGAATCGAGCGATTGAGGCAGCGCGCGGCGATCGCCATACCGTTGATGTTACCCAGCTTGCCCTGGTCGGTGCCGAAGCCCAGCGCGGTGTAGCGCTTGACGTGCTCGATCGACTCGAAGCCCTCGCGGGTCGCCAACTCCACGGCGGCTGCGGTGACATCGTTCTGCAGATCGACGAACTGCTTGGGCGCGCGCAGCGGCGGCTTCTCGTGGGGGATCTGATAGAGCGCGCTGGTCGGCGACTCCTGGCGCACCGCGACCTCGGGTACCGCGATCGCCGCGGCCTCCTCGAAGCCCGCCGCACGCGCTGCTTCAGCACCGACATCGGCGCCGTCGGTGAGCGTCTCGCCAAGGGCATAGACGCCATGAACGCCGCCGGCAAAATGCATGCCCTTGACCTCGCCGGGCACGAAGCCGAGCAGGTCGTCGCGCCACTGCGGGCGCTTGCCGGTGTGCGAGGCCAGGTGGACCACCGGGCTGTAGCCGCCGGAGCTGGCGATGGTATCGCACTCGAGTGTCTCGACCTTGCCGGTCACCACGAAGCGCTCGGTGTCGATCGCTACCACCTTGGCCCCGCTGACGCGCTGGCTGCCGGTGGCCTCCATCACGGCGCTGCCGGTGATGACCCGGATACCGGCGTCGCGGGCCTGCTTGACCAGATCGCCGTCCGGCTTGGCGCGCGAGTCGACCACCGCGACCACCTCACGGCCAGCCTCCTGCCAGTCCAGCGCCGTGCGGTAGGCGTGATCGTTGTTGGTGGAGAGCACCAGGCGCTGCCCCGGCACCACCCCATAGCGGCGGATATAGACAGAGATCGCCCCCGCCACCAGGTTGCCGGGCACATCGTTGTTGGCGTAGACCAGCGGGCGCTCGTGGCTGCCGCTGGCCAGTACCACGCGCCGGCACGCACCCGGTGCAGCCGTGCACGCACTTCACCTTCGCGACCGGCGCCCGCGGCGGTATCGGCGAGGTGCTCGGTGCGCCGCTCGTGCAGGGTGACGAAGTTGTGGTCGTGATAGCCGTTGGCGGTGGTACGCGGCAGCAGCGTGACGTTGGCCAGACCGGCGAGTTCGGAGAAAACCTGTTCGGCCCAGGCGCTGGCCGGGGCGCCGTCGATCGATTCACGGCTGTCGAGCAGCGAACCGCCCATCTCTTCCTGCTCGTCGCACAGGATCACCCGCGCACCGGCACGCGCAGCGAGAGCGCGGCGGCAAGCCCGGCGGGGCCGGCACCGATCACCAGCACGTCGCAGTGCTGATTGAAATGGTCGTAGATATCCGGGTCGGCTTCGGTGGGCGCACGGCCAAGGCCGGCCCCCTTGCGGATGAACTTCTCGTAGGTCATCCACATCGAGGCCGGGGCCATGAACGTCTTGTAGTAGAAACCCGGCGGCATGAAGCTGCCACCCAGCTTGCCGACCCAGCTCATGACATCGCGCTGCACGTTCGGCCAGCCGTTGGTACCGCGTGCCACCAGGCCGTCATACAGCGCCTGCTGGGTGGCACGCACGTTGGGAACCTGAGCGGCTTCGCTGGCGCCGAGCTGGACGATGGCATTGGGCTCTTCCGGCCCGGCGGCGGTGATCCCGCCGGCCGCGAATACTTGAAGCTGCGGTTGACGATATCCACGCCGTTGGCCAGCGCCGAGGCCAGGGTATCCCCGGCGAAGCCGGTATATTGCTGGCCGTTGAAGATGAACGACAGCCGCCGCGAGCGGTCGATGCGCCCGCCCTGATTGAGACGGTTGGACTGGGTCATGACGGCGTCTCCTCGTTGAGCCGGCTGTTCTCGGGCTGTGCGCCCACGGTCTGCCAGCCGCCGTCGGCGGTCTGCACGCCCTGCTCGCGGCGCACCTCGGCGTTGGCGGCGGTGATGCTCGGCTGCTCGCCCATGCGATAGGTCTCGAGAATCTCGTAGGTCGCGGTGTCGCGAGTGATATTGAAGAACTTGCGACAGCCCAGGCGGTGCACCCACATCTCGTGGTGAATACCGCGCGGGTTGTCACGGAAGAACAGGTAGTCGCCCCACTCCTCGTCGCTCACGCTGGCGGGATCGGCCGGCCGGACAAGGTGTGCCTGACCGCTGGGATGGAACTCCTCTTCCTCGCGGTACTCCTGGCAGTAGGGACAGAAGATATGAAACATGGTGTGCTCTCCTCAGTGCGCCACGCCGGCGGCGCCGTGTTCATCGATCAAGGCGCCGGTATTGAACCGGTCGATGGAGAACGGCGCCGCGATGGGGTGCATTTCCCCTTTAGCCAGACTGGCTGCAAAAACGTGTCCGGAGCCGGGGGTGGCCTTGAAGCCACCGGTGCCCCAGCCGCAGTTGAAATAGAGTCCCTTGACCTGGGTCTTGGACAGAATCGGGCAGGCGTCGGGGCAGGTATCGACGATGCCGCCCCACTGCCGGTTCATGCGCACCCGCGAGAACATCGGGAACATCTCGACGATCGCCTGCAGGGTGTGCTCGATGGTGGGGAAGCTGCCGCGCTGGCCGTAACCGAGGTAGCCGTCGATCCCTGCGCCGATCACCAGGTCGCCCTTGTCGGACTGGCTGACGTAGCCGTGCACGTGGTTGGACATGGTGACGGTGTTGAGAATCGGCTTGAGCGGGCTCGGAGACCAGCGCCTGCAACGGATGCGACTCCAGCGGCAGCTTGAGCCCGGCCATCTTGGCCAGCACACCCGAGTTGCCTGCGGCCACGCAGCCCACCGTATGCGCTTCGATATCGCCGCGGTTGGTATGCACGCCGTAGACCTGGCCGTCACGGATCTTGAAGCCGGTCACCTCAGTGTTCTGCAACAGGTCGACACCCAGCGCATCGGCGCCGCGGGCGAAGCCCCAGGCCACCGCGTCGTGACGCGCGACCCCGGCACTCTTCTGCCACGAGGCGCCCATGATCGGGTAACGCGCGCTCTTGGAGATATCCAGCGCCGGCTCGATCTCCTTGATCTGCTCGGGGGTCACCACCTCGCTGTCGATGCCGTTGAGGCGGTTGGCATTGACCCGGCGCTGCACGTCACGCATGTCCTGCAGGGTATGCGCCAGGTTGAGCACGCCGCGCTGAGAGAACATCACGTTGTAGTTGAGATCCTGCGATAGCCCCTTCCACAGATCGAGGGAGTGGTTATAGAGCTGTGCCGCCTCGTCCCACAGATAGTTGGAACGCACGATGGTGGTGTTGCGCGCGGTATTGCCGCCGCCCAGCCAGCCCTTCTCGATCACCGCCACATTGGTGACGCCGAACTCCTTGGCGAGGTAGTAGGCCGTCGCCAGACCGTGGCCGCCACCGCCGACGATGATCACGTCGTAGCGCTTCTTGGGCGTGGGGTTGCGCCAATGGCGCTGCCAGTTCTCGTGGTGGCTGAGCGCGTGTTTGACCAGGCTGAAACCGGAATAACGTTGCATGGGGACCCTCTCTACGTCGCTCGTCGCCGTGGCGACACGCGGTCGGCGTGCGGTGATTTTCCGCGATGGTATCGCCCGCCCGGGGGAGCATGATGCTCTGCCACGTCACGCTAGAGTGCGTTTGCGACATGGCCTGACGATTTGCGACAGCGGCATGCGACGAGAGGCGTACGGGGATAGCGGTATCCGAGGGTGAGAGCAGCAGAAACGCCGCCGCCATGCCTGGCAAGGCGGCGATCCGACCGGCAAGAACAATCCGGATAGCGTTTCAGCCCATGGCCGCCACGGGCTTGCGGCGATGGCAACCCTCGGCGTGGTCGTTGACCATGCCGACGGCCTGCATCCAGGCGTAGACGATCACCGGCCCGACGAACTTGAAGCCGCGCTTCTTGAGCGCCTTGGAGATATCGACAGAGAGCGGCGTCTGGGTGGGAACCGAACCGTCGCTGCCGATAGAGTCCTGAATCGGCCGCCCACCGACCATGCCCCACAGGAAGTCGGCGAAATCCTCGCCGCTGTCGCGCATGGCGAGATAGGCGCGGGCGTTACCGATGGTCGCCTCGATCTTGGATCGCGAGCGCACGATGCCGGCGTTGCCGAGCAGGCGCTCGACGTCGGTCTCGTCATAACCGGCGATACGCCCGGGGTCGAAGCCCTCGAACGCCTCGCGGAAGGCGTCGCGCTTCTTGAGGATGGTGAGCCAGGAAAGCCCGGCCTGGAAGCCGTCGAGGATCAGCTTCTCCCACAGCGCCCGGCTGTCATATTCGGGCACGCCCCACTCGGCATCGTGGTAGGCGGCATTCAGCGGGTGTGTCTGCGCCCAGGCACAGCGCGGAAGATCAGGGTCGGATACGGTCATGCTCGGCTCTCTGCGACGGGTGGCGGTGGCCCTCGATTCTGCCGCCCGGCGCGGCCAAAACCAAACGCAAAACGGCCGGAAGCGCCCGCAGGCGCTTCCGGCACGTCACACTCGCCCTGACCTCGGGCGGCGTCAGTCAGGCTTCGGGATCAGCCGAGGGTCCCGTGGGGGTCGATCACGAACTTCTTGGCTGCCCCGCCATCAAAGGCGGCGTAGCCCTTGGGCGCGTCGTCGAGCGAGATGGTCTGAACGTTGACCGCCTTGCCGATATGCACGCGCTCGTGAAGGATCGCCTGCATCAGCTGACGCTGATAGCGCATCGCCGGGGTCTGGCCGGTGTGGAACGACATCGCCTTGGCCCAGCCCAGCCCGAACTTCATCGAGATGTTGCCGTGCTTGGCATCCTCGCTCTCGGCGCCCGGGTCTTCGGTCACGTAGAGCCCCGGAATACCCACGGCACCGCCGGCCTGGGTGATCTCCATGGTTGCGTTGAGCACCGTCGCCGGCTGCTCGTGGGCGTGATTGTGGCCGTGGCAGTTGGCTTCGAAGCCCACCGCGTCGACCGCGCAGTCCACCTCCGGCACGCCGAGCACCGATTCGATCAGATCGGACATGCTGGCGTCCTGCTTAAGGTCGAGCCCTTCACAGCCGAAGCTGCGCGCCTGCTCGAGACGCTGATCGTTCATGTCGCCGACGATCACGCAGGCCGCGCCCAGCAGTTGCGCCGAAACCGCCGCCGCCAGGCCCACCGGACCCGCACCGGCGATATAGACGGTCGAGCCGGGCTTGACGCCGGCAGTGACACAACCGTGGAAGCCGGTGGGGAAGATGTCGGAGAGCATGGTCAGATCGAGGATCTTCTCCAGCGCCTGCTCCTTGTCCGGGAACACCAGCAGCTGGAAGTCGGCGTAGGGCACCATCACATACTCGGCCTGCCCGCCGACCCAGCCGCCCATGTCGACATAACCGTAGGCGCCGCCGGCACGGTCGCCGTTGACGTTGAGACAGATATGGGTGTCGCCACGCTTGCAGTTGCGGCAGCGGCCGCAGGCGACGTTGAAGGGCACCGAGACGACATCGCCGACCTTGATGAACTCGACATCGCGTCCGCACTCGACCACCTCACCGGTGATCTCGTGGCCCAGCACCAGGCCTTCCGGCGCGGTGGTACGGCCGCGAACCATGTGCTGATCGCTGCCGCAGATATTGGTGGTCAGAACCTTGAGGATGACACCGTGCTGGCACTGACGGCTGCCCAGTGCGAGTTCCGGGAACGCGATGTTCTCGACGGCGACTTTACCGGGGCCGCGATAGACGACGCCGCGATTGGCGGGTGAAGACATGACGTGAACTCCTGTGGCTGGTCTCTGGCTGCCGTCGCGTCCGACCGTCTGGCGGGGCGGATCCGGAACAACAGACGTGGGTCAGCGTAAGAGCCCCCGCCCCGGGGGAGATGTCTGGTTGCGCCACCGGGTGACGCAACGACGACAGTGGCGATGTCTAAGGTCTTAGGCACTGCACGACAACGGCCTTCGCCCGCCGACTTTTCGGACACAGCCCAAGCGTGGCATGAGACGCACCCGGGGGGCCGGCGTCCGAAACCGGCCCCAGGGCATGGCGAGACCGGAGGTGGGTGCTGCGCGAGCAGCGATCGCCTAGCAGCGATCACCTGGCAACAAGCGACTCGCCCCGACCTGCAGGCCGGGGCGGGATCGGCGATCAGTAGTCGATCACCACCTTGCCCTTGGGCTTGGAGCAGCAGGAGAGAATGTAACCCTCGGCTTCGTCCTCCTCGGTGATCCCGCCGTTGTGCTCCATCTCCACCTCGCCTTCGAGCTTCATCACCCGGCAGGTGCCGCAGATCCCCATGCCGCACGCCTTGGGGATGTGCAGCCCCAGCTTGGCGGCGGCGGCGTGGATGGTTTCGCTCTCGCCGATACGGATGCTCTTGCCGCTGCTGGCGAACTCCACCGGCGTCAGATCGGCGACATCGACCTCTTCGGCCTCCGCCTCGGCCTGCTCGGCCAGCTCGATGACATCCTCCTGGACACCCAGCGGCGTGGCCCCGAACGACTCCTGGTGGTAGTGGGCCATGTCGAAGCCGTCTTCCAACAGCACCTGACGCACCGCCTGCATGAACGGTGCCGGGCCACAGCAGAAGATCTCGCGTTCGAGATAGTCCGGCGCCATCAGGCTCAGCATCTGACGCGACAGGTAGCCGCGGAATCCGGCCCAGGCCTGGCTCAGCTCGTCGCTACGCTCGCACACGATATGCAGGCGGAACTCCGGCAGCCGCGAGAACATGTGCACCAGCTCGCGGTGATAGATGATGTCGTTGGGCGCCTGCGAGCAGTGCACGAACTCCAGATCCACCGCAGCATTGGTATCGAAGAACCAGCGGGTCATCGACATCAGTGGGGTGATGCCGACCCCGCCGGAGAGCATCAATACCTTTTCCGCCGGGTGGTCGATGACGTTGAAGTCGCCCACCGGGCCGTGCACGACCATCTCGTCACCGGCACTGAGGTTGTCGTGCAGCCAGTTGGAGACCTGGCCACCCGGCAGTCGCTTGACCGTGATCGAGAAGCTGTAGGGGATCGAGGGCGAACTCGAAATGGTGTAGGAACGCATGACCTGCTTGCCCGCGATTTCAAGCTCCAGGGTGACGAACTGCCCCGGCTTGAAGAAGAACATTACCGGCTGATCGGCCATGAAGCAGAAAGTCTTGACGTTCCACGTTTCCTGGATGACTTTGACGCAGCGCACCTGGTGGCGGCCGTTGGTCCAAGTCTGAGTTGTGACCGGATTGAAAAATTGCATCGTCATGGCACTCGATCAGGGGAAGCGGCCACAGCGCCCACTTCCGGTGGGTTACCTCATGGCCGGATTCTGAGCACGCCGGCCGGGTACGACTTTCCCGTCAACGACACGGGCATGCCAGCCACCCCCAACCCCGGCACTCTTTCGTCGATTGGGCCGCCGTATCGTGCCCCGGGGAAAACGCCACCGGTCGCCCTGGTATCGACGAATGTCGCGGCTGGACAACTTCCAAGCTATCGCCTGAGCGACACTCCGCCGAACGGATCGAATCGCTACAGCCTAGCCACGCGCCGCCACACCCAGGTCGATCCCGCCGATGGGCTCGGGAAAGACCCACAATATATTGTTTGATGAGGATGCGACCATGTCACCACTTCCACGCGACAGCCTGGATGACTCTCTCAGCGCGACCCGCAAGGCCGTGGCGGATATGCTGGAACAGCGTAACCCGACCTATTCGCTGCCCCAACCCTTCTACAACGACCCGCGCCTGTTCCAGGTCGATATGGAGGAGATCTTCGAGAAGCAGTGGCTGTTCGCCGGCATGAGCTGCGAAATTCCCGCCAAGGGCAACTACTTCAAGCTCGAAGTGGGCAGCAACTCGATCATCATTCTGCGCGGCGCCGAAAACAAGATTCACGCCTTCCACAACGTCTGTCGTCATCGCGGCTCGCGCCTGTGTCTCAAGGACAAGGGCAAGGTGGCCAAGCTGGTCTGCCCCTACCATCAGTGGACTTACGAACTCGATGGTCGCCTGCTGTTCGCCGGCAGCGACATGGGCGACGACTTCGACATGAGCGCCTTCGGCCTCAAGCCGGTGGCGGTGAAGAGCGCCGGCGGTTTCGTGTTCATCAACCTGAGCGAGAATCCCGAGCCGATCGACGACTTCCTGGTCTCGCTCGAGCACTACCTCTCGCCCTACGACATGGACAACGTCAAGGTCGCGGTGGAGTCCAACATCGTCGAGCGCTGCAACTGGAAGCTGGTGATCGAGAACAATCGCGAGTGCTACCACTGCAGCGGTTCGCACCCGGAGCTGCTCAACTCGCTGATCGAGTTCGACGACACCGACGACCCGCGCTCCACCGGCGAATATCGGGATCTGGTCGCGCGCAAGCAGGCCGACTGGACCGCCTGCGAGGTGCCCTGGCAGCTGGCGCGCTTCGGCAAGCGCAACCGCCTGACGCGCACGCCGCTGCTCGACGGTATCGTCTCGATGACCCTGGATGGCAAGCCCGGCTGCAACAAGCTGATGGGTAACATCCCCAATGCCGACATGGGCTCGCTGCGTATCCTGCACCTGCCCAACTCGTGGAACCACTTCATGGGCGATCACGCGGTGGTCTTCCGCGTCCTGCCGCTGGGCCCGCAGGAGACCCTGGTCACCACCAAGTGGCTGGTGCACAAGGATGCCGTGGAAGGCGTCGACTACGACCCGGCGCGCCTGCGCCAGGTGTGGGATGCCACCAACGAGCAGGATCGCCGTCTGGCGGAAGAGAACCAGCTCGGCATCAATTCGCTGGCCTATCAGCCCGGCCCCTACTCGCAGACCTACGAGTTCGGCGTCATCGACTTCGTCAACTGGTACAGCGAAACCATGCGCGAAAATCTCGGCGTACCCGCCTCGACCCCGCTGCAGGTGGCTTCGCAGTAACGCCATGGTGCTCAGCGCGGCTTACTGACGACCTATCCATCGCGCCAGACCCATGATGCCAGCTCCATGAAAAAGGCGCCTCCCTCGGGAGGCGCCTTTTCATTGATGGTCATGCTATCCGAGGACTAGAACTCCACGGTTGCCGACAACTTCAACGTCCGCGGCTCGCCCTGGATCAGATAACCGGCAAAGGCCGTGGACGCGCCAGCCCAGTAATCTTCATCGGTGACGTTGTCGATACCGGCACGCCATACCCAGTCAGCACCACCGATCGGCGTGGTGTAGCGCACACCCAGGTCCAGTCGCGTCCACGGGTCCAGCTCGAGATCGTTGCTGGCATCGGCATACTGTGTCCCGGTATGAATGACACGACCGGTCGCGGTGAGGGCGGTCGACATGCGGGACATCCCACTCGCTGCCCAGCACGACACGGTACTCGGGCACCCCGGTCGCATGGTTACCCTCGTGCCATCCTGGGTCTTGGTCAGTTCGGCATCGATCCAGGTCGCGCTGCTGAACAGACGCAGACCCTCGAGGGGTTCACCGTAAAGGCTGAGCTCGACACCACGGTTGCGCTGCTCGTTATCTAGACTGCCGACACCATCGACGACCGCTGCCGTCGGTAGTTCGATCTGAAACAGGCTGATGCCGCCGCCAATGTCGCCATAATCGAACTTGCTGCCCACTTCATACTGCTTGGCGTGGGCAATGCCCAGGTATTCGCCATAGTTCGAGGCCGTGTTATCGGTGACGGTGCCGCCATCCTGCAACGCCTCGACATAGTTGGCATAGAGCGACACGTTGGACGTCGCCTTGAAGACGACACCCACTGCAGGCGTGACACGGCGGTCGGCATAACGGTTGTTACCACCCGCGTTGGGACGCTCGTCGACTTCCAGCTCTTGATAGCGCGCCCCCAGGGTCAGCAAGACGCGATCATTCAGGAAGCCCAGCGTATCGCTCAGGGTGACACCTTGAGAGCGGGTGCGTGTCACACTGCCACCCACAGAAGGGTCGCCCTGCGGCCGCGACAGATCCTGCGGATCGTAGATATTGGTCGTACCCGCCGCCAGGAAGCTCCAGTCGGAATCGAACTTGCGGTAAGCGCTGGAGTAAGCGAGCGTCACGTCGTGGCTCACCGGCCCAGTAAGGACATAACCACGGACCCCCGCCTGACTGGCGAAGTTATCGATGTGATTGCCGGTCTCGAAATCGTTGACGCTGGCGTTGCCGTTGTCATCGGTCAATCTCGGGTTCGCCGAGACGATATTCGATGGTGCGATTTGCGGTTCCCGCCGACCGCAGCAAAGGCGGTCCAGTCGTTGTTCAGGTCGTACTCGCCGCGCACCATGCCGAAATTGGTCTCGAGCGCGGAGCCGCCGAAGGCGGGTGTGTAGTTCGAGGAGGCATCCGGCACCGAAGGCACTTCCGTCGCCGCCCCGGTGTAGAGGCTGGAGCGAGCGCCCTCCAGGGTCGATTTCTGATGGCCGACATCGAACAGAACGCGTCCCCGTTCGCCACGGTAGTCGAGGCCGACGACGACCGAGGTGTCGCGCTGGTTCTCGTCATCGATGGCAGTATCGCCGCGGCCACGCATGGCGCTGACCCGCGCGCCCCACTGCTTCTGGTCACCGAAACGTCGGCTCGCATCGACACCCACCTCGCCGTAGCTGTCGGAACGATAGCCGCTGGAGAGCTTTAGCATCGGCTCGTTACCGGCATGCTTGGGCTCGATATTCACGGTGCCACCGATCCCCCCGTTGCCCCCGATGGGAATACCCGAGGTGAAGGCGCTGGCCCCTTTGAAGACTTCGATACGCTCGGCAATATCGCTGTTGATGAGCTGGCGCGGGAGCACGCCATAGAGGCCGCCGTAGGCCACGTCATCCCCGTTCAGATCGAAGCCGCGAATCTTGAAGGCTTCCCCGTAGATGATACCATACCCTGACCGACGCTCACGGAGGCGTCGTTTTGCAGCGTATCGCCCAGGGTTTGCGACTGCTGGTTCTCGATCAGCTCGCTGGTATAGCTGGTGACGCTGAACGGGATGTCCATCGCATCCTTCTCACCCAGCAGGCCGACACGACCACCTGCGGCGATCTGGCCACCGGCAAAAGCCGGCGGCGGCGTATCGCCATAGGTCGGTACCGTGCCAGTGACGGTCACGGTATCCAGCGACGACGCATCCGCCTCGCTCTGCGCCCAGGCCGGTGTCACCAGGGGTGCACTCCCCATGGCAACGATCGTCAGCACGTGACGAGCCTGAAGCCGGCTCGCCGAAGAAGAGTTCCCTGATGACATGGTCTAGTCCCCTAGTCCCGTTGTTTTGATGAATCGTTCTGACGAATCGTTCTGATGAATCGTTCTGAGGAACCGCTTTGAGGCATCGTCTTGATGATTCGGCGCGAGGCACGGCCGCTCGTCGAGCGCCCGAATCGAACGTATGCGCCACGTCGGGCTATTCTAGACCGCTTTGTGACGGATGAAAATGCGAATGCTTCTTAGACGTACTCATAACAAACTCTCGTGTAGCGATTGATAACGATTGTCATTCGATCTACCATCACTCGCGGTCGCCGCCCCCGACAGGCGGCCCCTCAACCGCCCATGCCGCCACGCGAGGCCGGGCATCCCGCGCTCGAACCCCGCTGTCAGGAACCGTCACGTTGCCGCGAGTTCGTCCTTCACGCCCAG
Organism: Salinicola tamaricis; assembly: GCF_003006155.1. GTDB lineage: Bacteria > Pseudomonadota > Gammaproteobacteria > Pseudomonadales > Halomonadaceae > Salinicola > Salinicola tamaricis. Next base: position 222,482 of record NZ_CP023559.1, read on the forward strand.
CCGTCGTCACCCGAATCGCGCTGCTGGTGGGCGTATGGCTGCTGCTGACGGCATCCGTCCAGGCCGCCGCCACGCCGCGCATCGCCGCCGCCAACTGGTCCTCCGCCGAGACGCTGATCGCCCTCGGTGTCGCCCCCTACGCGGTGGCGGACATCGCCAACTATCGCAAGTGGGTCAGCGCCCCGGCGATACCGGCAGAGACGATCGACATGGGGCTGCGCAACCAGCCCAATCTCGAACTGCTGGCCCAGCGCCCGCCGGATCTGCTGCTGACCAGTGCGCTGTTCGTGCGCGACGATCAGCGTCTCGCACGGCTGATGCCGGTGGAGATCGTGGACAATTTCTATACCGGTAAGGACTACTTCGCTGGCACCTGCGCCATGACCCGCCGTATTGGCGAGCTGGTGGGCCGGGAGGCGGCGGCCGAGGCGTTGATCGCACGCACCGAGCTCGAGCTCGCGACGGCTGCGAAAGCCCTCGCCGACAGCACTCGGCCGGTCTACGTGGTGCAGTTCGCCGATGCCCAGCACGTGCGCGTCTTCGGCGCCGGCAACATGGTCGGCACGCTGTTCGAACGCACCCCGCTCATCAACGCCTGGCAGGGCCGACCAACGGCTGGGGCTTCGCCAGCGTGCCGATCACCCGCCTGGCCGAGCACCCCGAGGCGCGCATCGTGGTGATCAAGCCCTACCCGCGCAACGTCGCCGCCGAACTCGCCGACAACCGGGTCTGGCAGCTGTTGCCCGCGGTGCGCGCCGGCCGCGTCAGCGAGATCGAGCCGGTCTGGACCTTCGGCGGCCTGCCCTCGCTATCGCGCCTGACCAGTGAGCTGGTGGCGGCGCTGCAGCCCGCGGCAGCGGAGCATCCATGAACACACATCCCCTGCCAGGCTCGGCCCTGCGCCGCTCGCTGCTGCGCCAATCCCCGCTGGGGCTGGTCGCAGCCATGGGCGTGCTCGCCGCCGTGCTCGGCTATCTCACCCTGGTATCGCAGTTCGGCGATCTCGCCGGCCACTGGTGGCAGGCGGCGCTCGCCCCCGACGAGGAGAATATCCGCCAGGTGGTGCTGCACTACACCTTCCTGCCGCGCCTGTGCGTGGCGCTCTTGGGGGGGGCCGGGCTGGCGCTGGCCGGCTGCCTGATGCAGCAGGTGCTGCGCAATCCGCTCGCCTCACCGGCCCCCTGGGGGTGACCAGCGGCGCCCAGTTGGCGCTGGTGATCGCCCCCTGTGGGGGCCGAGCTGGCTGCTGGCCGGCCGCGAGTGGATCGCCCTGGGCGGCGGGGTGCTGGCCACCCTGGTAGTACTGGCACTCTCCTGGCGCCGGCGGCTAGCGCCGATGGTGGTGGTGCTCTCCGGTATGGTGGTGAGCCTCTATATCAGCGCTCTCAACAGCGCGCTGCTGCTGTTCCACCAGGAGAGTCTCGCCGGGCTGTTCATCTGGGGCTCGGGGTCGCTGTCCCAGAACAACTGGGAGGACACCCGATTTTTGCTCGTGCGCCTGCTCGTCGCGCTGGGGCTGGCGTGTATGCTGCTGCGCCCGCTGGCGCTGCTCGATCTCGAAGAAGAAGGCGCCAAGAGTCTGGGGATCTCACTGCGCAACCTGCGTATCGCCGGTCTCGGACTGGGGATCTTCATCACCGCCTGCGTGGTGAGCGCAGTGGGCCTGATCGGGTTCGTGGGGCTCGCCGCGCCGGCCATCGCGCGCCTGGCCGGGGCGCGGACCCTGGGCCAGCGGCTGGGCTGGTCGATGGCGATCGGCGCCCTGCTGCTGCTACTGACCGACCTGGTAGTGCAGCAGCTCTCGCCGCTGACTGCCTCGATGCTGCCCACCGGGGCGATGACCGCGGCCCTCGGCGCGCCGCTGCTGCTATGGCTGCTGCCCCGCCTCAAGCTCGCCGGCACGCGCCCCCAGCCGAGCGCCGGGCTGGTCCTGCCACGACGCGCCGACCCGCGCCGCCGGCTGTGGCTGCTGAGCGCACTCGCGGTCATCGCCGTGGTGGTGGCACTGGGCTTCGGCTTCAGCCTCGATGCCCACGGCGCCCATCCGGCCTGGGTGGGCTGGGGCCAGCTCGACCTGGTGATCGATTGGCGCCTGCCACGGGTGGCCACTGCCGCCGCCGCCGGACTGCTGCTGGCCGCCGCCGGCACCTTGCTGCAACGCATGACCGGTAACCCCATGGCGAGCCCGGAAGTGCTGGGGATCAGCGCCGGAGTCGCCATTGGGGTCATCGTGCTGATGCTACTGCCGCTGGGGATCGCGCCGCTGAGCGGCGGGGTCACCGGCTTTGCCGGAGCGGTGGCCGCGCTGCTGGTGCTGGTGGCATGCAACCGGCGCAGCGGCTTCGTGCCGGAGCGACTGCTGCTCACCGGGATCGCGATCACCGCCCTGCTCGACGCCCTGCGCGCCATTGTGCTGTCGAGCAACGACCCGCGGGCCCAGCAGCTGCTGGCGTGGCTGGGCGGTTCGACCTACTACGCCAGCCTCACCTCGGCGGGGGTGATCGTCGGGGTGGCGCTGGCACTGTTCGCCCTCACCTTGCCGCTGGGCCGCTGGCTGACGCTACTCCCGCTCGGCGCCCCTACCGCCAGGGCACTGGGCGTGGATGTAGATCGCAGCCGACTGGTGCTGCTAGCGCTGGTGGCACTGCTCACCGTGGCCGCCACCCTGGTGGTGGGGCCGCTCTCGTTCATCGGCCTGCTGGCCCCGCACATGGCGCGATTGATGGGCCTGCATCGGGCCCGCCATCAGCTACTCGGGGCGGGGCTTTTGGGCATCGTGGTGATGGTGCTGGCGGACTGGCTGGGGCGTAATCTGTTCTTCCCCTACCAGTTACCGGCGGGGCTGATCGCGGCCCTGATCGGGGGGATGTATTTTATGTGGGGCTTACGCAAGATTTGAGCGGCCGCAGTGCCCGGCACGGGCACTGCAGGGAGGGAAGAGCACTGCGCTTCAGTGCCCGTCGAAGGCGGGCAGCAGGTGCTGATCGATAGCGGTTTTCACCGACGGCAGGAGCATGTCGCTCTGCTCGGTCAGCTCGCGGATCGCCGCCGGCAGTTCGGGCACGCGTCCGGCACGGTAGCAGCCCGCGGCCAGCCGAGCGCAGGTCTCCGGACAGGCGGCTTCGGGCACGTGAATGCCCAGCGCGACCAGCCGCTGGCGGAAATCCTCGCCGTCGACGAGATTGACGATCATCATGCAACACCTCCTCGGGTCTGATCGGACTCATGCCCTGCCGACCTCGGCCCGGGTTCGCGGCTCGCCACCGCCGCATGAGTCGCTGTTTACGGCACTGATCTCTATTTACTGCACTCGACCGCGACGGGTCGAGACGCGTATCGTCTGACTGTCGCTCCCGGGACAGTCGACGTCCGCCACGGAAACCTCCGCATGCTCTCATCCGCCGCCAAGGCCCCGCTGCACCGACGACTACCCGCCCTGCTCCTGCTTCTGCTGGGCAGCGCGATCGCCCCGACGGCCAGCGCCGGCAGCTTCACCTACTGGGACGACCCCAGCGCCTCGGCGGTAACCCTCACGCGTGCCGAGTTCGTAGCCAAGGCGCGGCAGCTGCACGGTGAAAAACGGCTGATCTACGTCAACCGCGTGGTCAACAACGCCGCCCGCCAGCAGTTCGAGAAGGTAGATACCTGGAAGGGCTTCGACCGCCTGGTGAATGACGGCTACGGCGACTGCGAGGACTTCGCCATCGCCAAGTACCAGATCCTGATCCAGGCGGGGACACCGTCTGCACGGCTGGATTTCCTCGCCGCCGACGACACCCTCACCCCGACCTATCATGCGGTACTGCGCTACCGCCAGGACGACGGCAGCCATCTGATTCTCGACAATCTGACGCTGATGATGCTGCCGGAGTCGAAGCGTACCGACCTGAACCGCTGGTGACCTTCGACCGCACCCACGCCGCCTACTTCCATGACGGTGCCTTCCAGCCGGTGGCGCCGAGCCGTATCGTGCTCGGCGGCCAGCCGCTCTCGGCAAGAATGCCGAAGCTGCTCGACTACTGAGGCAGACGCCGCTGGCCATGCCGCGGCTGGCCGGATTCAGGCGGAAGGCTGCCCCTCGTCCCCGGGCTGTACCGCCGGCAACACCTTCTCGGCGCGCAGATAGTCGATCAGCTTCTGCGCTGCCTCGTCCGGCGTGAGATCGGTGAGCACCTGCCCCCCGGAAGCCGCCGACTTGGCCGCAGCGGCCTTGAAGCGGTCACGAGCGTTGGTCGACTTGACCACCTTGAGACGCTTGGGCGTGCCCGCGCCGGCTGCCACTGCCACGCCGCCTGCAGCGTATCGGGCTCAGCCGTGACATTCGAAACCGCCTCCACCCGCCCGCGACGGGAGGGGCCGAAGGCGCTCTGGCGCGGCATCGGTGCCACGCCGTCGACGCACAGCAGGCACGGCAGGCGCACCTCGAGCCGCCGGCGCTGCCCCTGGGGCAGCGCCTGCAGCACGGTGACGCGATCGCCCGCATAGTGTTCGATCGCAGCAACGCCGGTGGCCACCGCCCAGCCCAGCCGCTCCGCCAGCAGATAGGGCAGCAGACCCGAGCCCTCACCGCACTCGGCGCGCTGCCCGGTCAGCACCAGATTGGCGCCATAGGCCTCGAGCCAGCTCGCCAGCAGCGGCACGGCGTCGTCGCCGGCGGCCATCGGCAGCAGCGACAGCTCACCGGGTCCGCCAGCACCGTCGAGGGCCGTGGAACATGCCCAGGTACTCCGGCAGCGCCGCTCCTCGGCGTCACCGGCGTGGGCCAGATGCAGCGAGGCCCCCGCCAGTGTCAGCCCCATCTCCACCGCGCGGGCATCCTCCCGCGCCCGCCCGGCGCGTCCGGAGACCGGATGCCGGCCGCTGGAAACCAGCGCGACGACCCTGGCCTCACCGGCAGTGCTCGAACTGCGCTCAGGCTGCGTCATGGCGCACCTCCTCGTGCCGGCTGTCGCCGCTCTCGGGATGAGGTTGGCCCAGCTGGGCGCAGACCGCCGCCAGCACCGCGTCGCCATCGCCGATGATGGCGAAATCGGCGCGCTTGACCATGTCGCAGCTCGGGTCGCTGTTGATCGCGACCACGCGCTGACACTTGTGATGCCCTGCAGTGCTGCACCGCACCGGAGATGCCTACCGCGACATAGCAGCTCGCACTGACGAAGGTGCCGGTGGCGCCGACCTGGCGCGAGCGCGGCATGTAGCCGTCATCGACGGCCACCCGCGAGGCGCCCTCGCTGGCACCCAGCACCTTGGCGGCGTGATGGTAGCCTTTCCCAGTCGCTGACACCGCGGCCGGCGGAAAGAATGAAGGGCGCCTGGGCCAGCGGAATCTGCTGCGGATCCACCGCGACCCGGCCGAGATCGGCGACACCCGGCGCTGACCGCTCGTCGCTGGCCGAGACATCATGACCCAGCGCATCGAGATCCAGCAGCGTCGCCGCATGCTGGGTCTCTGCTGACCGGCTGCGCACTCCGGCAGCGCCAGCGCACCCGCGCCACCTCGCGCTGAATGTCCTGGCGGTCACCGGCGCGGGAGAGGGTCTGGCCATCGGCGAACTGCCACACCCGGGTCGCTGCACGTGCCGGGCATCGCCACCCGCAGTCGAGGCAAGCGCCAGCCGCGCGGCCAGGCGCCGGCCGAGATCGCCGCCGCCGGGAAAGTCGTCGGCAAAGATCCAGTGCATCGGGGCGAGCGTGGTTTCCACCGCCGCGAGCGCCGCCAGACGCGCTTCAGGCGCGTAGCTGTCGGCGTCGACCCGGGACGACAGATCGACCCGGCGGTCGGCGCCGGCTTCCTCGAGCCCGGCGACCTCGGCCTGGAAGGTGACCGCAACCACGGCCACCCCAGCCTCGGCACCGCCGCGGGCCTCGGCCAATTGGCGCGCCAGCCCGAGCAGGTCGCGGTCGTGATCGCTCAAGCGCCCTTCCGGCAGCTCCGGCACCACCGCGACATACGCCTTGGGTGTCTCGACGCTGACCTGGCGCCGGCTCGGCTCGGCGCTGGCCTGGGGGCCACCGCCGCCGCCTCGACGCTAGCGCCGCTGCGGTCGATGCGCCGGATGCCGTTGGGGCCGATCGCGCCCAGGGCGTGGGGGTTGAGTCGGGTCACCCCGTCGGCGCTGGTCCAGCGCCATGCCGGGCGCGCGAATTCGAGATGTCGCGGGTGCAGCCGATTGCGCCGGGCGCGTTCGGCGTGTGGGTCGAGTCGTCTGACACTCATGCCGGAACCTCCTCAGGGGCTTCGCTGCTGGTACGCGCGGTCGGCGCCGCAGCCGGCTCCACCAGCGCGGCGGCGACCAGTTCGGCGAGATCCTTGACCTGGGGCCGCGGTTCGACCACGCCCTCGAGCATCGCCGTGCACTGCGGACAGGCCACCGCCACGGTGGTCGCCCCGGTCTCGCGCACGTCCTCCATGCGCATGTCGGGAATACGCGCCTTGCCGGGCACGTCGGAGAGCGCGGCACCGCCGCCGCCGCCGCAGCAGCGCGAGCGATAGCCGGAGCGCTCCATCTCGGCGACTTCGACGCCGAGCGCGGCGAGCACCTGACGCGGCGCGGCGAACTCACCGTTGTAGCGGCCCAGATAGCAGGGGTCGTGGTAGGTCACCGTCTCCCCCGGTTCGGCGGCCTTGACGCTGAGCCGGCCGGCGTCGAACAGCTCGGCGATGAAGGTCGAGTGGTGCTTGACCACGTAGTCGCCGCCGAAGGCGCCATACTCGCGGCCCAGCACGTGGAAGCTGTGCGGGTCGGCGGTGACGATGCGCTGGAAGCGATAGCGCGACAGCGTCGCGATATTGCGCTCGGCGAGGCGCTGGAAGGTCGCCTCGTCGCCCAGGCGCCGGGCGACGTCGCCACTGTCACGCTCTTCGTCACCCAGCACGGCGAAGTCGACCTCGGCGGCGTGCAGGATCTTGACCAGCGAGCGCAGGGTGCGCTGGTTGCGCATGTCGAAGGCACCGTCGCCCAGCCACAGCAGCACGTCGACCCCTTCCGGGCGCTGCTGGATACGCGGAATGTCGAGATCCGCCGCCCAGTCCAGACGCGAAGCGTTGTCAAGCCCGCCGGGGTTGTCGGTGGCGATCAGATTGTCGATCGCTGCGGCGCCCTTCTCCGGGGTCTCACCCCGCTCCAGGGTGATGAAGCGGCGCATGTCGACGATGGCATCGACGTGCTCGATCATCATCGGGCACTCCTCGACACAGGCACGGCAGGTGGTGCACGCCCACAGCGTCTGCGCCTCGACCAGCTGCGGCACGATCGCATCCGTTGGCCCGCCATGGTGTTTGCCGACCTCGATGCCGGGATAGCCGGAGCCGGCGTAGCGGGCGTCACTGCCGCCAGCCATGCCCACGACCATATCCTGGATCAGTTTCTTGGGATTGAGCGGCTGGCCGGCGGCATAGGCCGGGCAGACATTCTGGCAGCGGCCGCACTGAACGCAGGCGTCGAAGCCCAGCAGCTGCTCCCATTGGAAATCGGCGGGCTTCTCCACGCCCAGCGTCTTCGCCGTGAGATCGAGCGGGAAGAGCGCGGTGGAGCGGCTGCCGCGATGCACATCGTGCGCCACGTCGCGGTGCTGATCGTCGAACCGCTCGGGGCGGCGGTGGAAGGCCAGATGAAAGGTACCGGCGAAGGCATGTTTCATCGGCCCGCCCCAGCCCATGCCGATCAGCATTTCGGCCAGGCCCCAGGCGACCAGCGCCAGCAGGATCAGCGCCAACACGCCGCCGCCCAGCAGGGTCGGCGCCACGCCCACCAGCGGCAAGCTGACCAGGAACATGCCCACCGAGTAGGCCAGCAGGCTCTTCGACAGCCGCTGCCACGGCCCCTTGGAGAGTTTGGCCGGCGGATCGATACGCCGGCGGTTGACCGCCAGCGCGCCGATGAACATGCACAGGCTCGCCGCCAGCAGCAGCCCGCCCAGAATCGGGTTGCGCCAGCCGAAGCCGTGAACCACCAGCGCCAATGCCATGGCGGCGACGAAGCCCCCGGCGGTGGCCACGTGGGTATGCGCGATCGCCTTGTCGCGGGCGACCACATGGTGCAGATCATTGAGATAGCGCTTGGGCATCAGCACGAGCCGATGCCACCGCATCGGCGTGCGCCGCCCCTGGCGCCACAGCCGGATGCGGCGCACCGCGCCCGCCGCACCCACCGCCAGCGCGGCAAAGATCAGAATGGGGAGTAGCGTCTGCAGCATCGGACTTCTCCGGAAATCGCACCGACCAAGAAAGCGTATCGGATCGGGTTGGCGAGAGGCGGTCGCAAAAGCGCGTACCGCCCTGTCACCAGGCTAGAGAAAGCGTCATGAGCGACGCTCAGGCGCGGCGAAGGACGGCGAGCCAGCGGAGTGGACGTGTTTGTCCATGAGCATGGCGAGCCGGACTTCAACAATGCCTGAGCGAGCGCAATCGCTTTGCACTAAAAGTGCATGCACAGCCGCAAGGCATCGTATATCGCCGCATGCGTATTCCGCTGCGCCACGCAGTCCCCGATCCGGAACAGCGCGAACTCGCCGCTCTCGGCCAGGGTCGGCTGGGGCGCGATCGCATACAGCGCCTCGATATCGATCTGGCCGTGGTTGCGCGAACGCGACTTGAGCGCATAGTAGAGCGACTCGTCCGGACGCACGCCGTTCTCGATCACCACCTGATCGACCACCCGCTCCTCGTGCTCGCCGGTGTACTCGTTCTCGAACAGCGCTACCAGCTTGTCACCCTCGCGGTAGACCTTGTGCAGCCCCAGGTCGCCGGTCATCACCACTGCCTGCTGGTAGAGGCTGCGATAGTAGGTCGGGAAGGTGGTCCCGCCGACCGCCACGCCGGGCTTGGTGTCGTCGGTGACGATCTCCACCGTGGCACCCTTGCTGGCGAGGTAGTCCGCGGTGGACATGCCGCTGAACTCGCACATGGTGTCGTAGACCAGCACGTTCTTGCCCGGCTCGACCTTGCCGCTGAGGATGTCCCAGCTGCTGACCGACAGACACTCGTCGGGGTTGTCCGAGTAGCCCCACTCGGGCACCTGCTCGAGGAACGGATGACCGCCGTTGGCCAGCACCACTAAGTCGGGCTGCAGGTCGCGCACCATCGAGTCGTCGGCGCGGGTGTCGAGCTGGACATCGACGCCGAGGCGCGCAAGCTCCATCTCGTACCAGCGGGTGATACCGGCGATCTGGTCGCGCTGCGGGGCGCGTGCGGCCAGGGTGATCTGGCCGCCGAGCTGGGACTGGGCTTCTATCAGGGTCACGTCGTGGCCGCGCTCGGCGCTGACGCGGGCCGCCTCCATGCCGCCGGGGCCACCGCCGACCACCACCACCTTACGCTTGGGCCCGCTGGTTTTCTCGATGATGTGCGGCAGACCCATGTACTCGCGCGAGGTCGCCGCGTTCTGGATACAGAGCACGTCGAGCCCCTGGTACTGGCGGTCGATGCAGTAGTTGGCGCCCACACACTGACGGATCTGGTCGGTCTGGCCGTTCTTGATCTTGGCGATGATGTGCGGGTCGGCGATATGCGCCCGGGTCATCCCCACCAGGTCGACGTAGCCGCCCTCGAGGATACGCTCGGCCTGGGTCGGGTCCTTGATGTTCTGGGCGTGGATGACCGGTACCGAGACCACTTCCTTGATGCCCGCGGCCAGATGCAGAAACGGCTCCGGCGGATAGGACATGTTGGGGATGACGTTGGCCAGGGTGTCATGGGTATCGCAGCCGGAACCGATCACGCCGAAGAAGTCGACCATGCCGGTGGCATCGTAGTAGGCGGCGATCTGCTTCATGTCGTCGTGGGAGAGACCATCGGGATGGAACTCATCGCCGCAGATACGCATGCCGACGCAGAAGTCGTCGCCGACTTCGGCACGCACCGCCTTGAGCACTTCCATGCCGAAGCGCATGCGGTTCTCGAAGCTGCCGCCCCACTGGTCGGTACGCTTGTTGACGCGCGGGCTCCAGAACTGATCGATCAGGTGCTGGTGGACCGCGGAGAGTTCGCAGCCGTCGAGCCCGCCCTCCTTGACCCGGCGTGCGCCCTGGGCGAAATCACTGATGATGCGCCAGATCTCTTCCTCTTCGATGGTCTTGCAGGTGGCACGGTGGACCGGCTCACGGATCCCTGAGGGCGACACCAGGGTCGACCAGTTGTAGCCGTCCCAGCGCGAACGCCGCCCCATGTGGGTGATCTGGATCATGATCTTGCCGCCATGCTTGTGCACGGCATCGGCCAGATTCTGGAAGTGCGGAATGATGCGATCGGTGGAGACGTTGACCGAACTCCACCACTGCTGCGGGCTGTCGATGGAGACCGGCGAGGAGCCGCCGCAGATGCAGAGCCCACAGCCGCCTTTCGACTTCTCTTCGTAATACTTGACGTAGCGATCGGTGGTCATGCCGCCGTCGGTGGCGTGCACCTCGGCGTGGGCGGTACTGACCACACGGTTGCGGATCGTCAGCTTGCCGATTTGAATCGGCTTGAATAGCGCTTCATGGGCCATGGCCGGTCATCTCCTCGAACTCGCACCGGGCCCAGATCGGGCGCGGCCGCCAAGAGTTCTTCAGTACACGGAATTGCTTGAATTATGGGTAGCTGTCGCGGGGCGTGTCGGCGCCGCCGTCAGCGCGGCGCCACTTCGAAGTAGCCGACCTCGCAGCCCGCCTCGGCACCGCTCTGGGTCTGCTCGGCACGGGTGCGCAGGCTGCTGCCGCGGGCCTTAAGAATCTGGTCCATGGCGCCGGCGAACCAGCCGGTGAACATGTACTCTTCCTTCTTGCCGGTCTTGCCCAGTTGATAGACGAAGCAGGAGTGCTCCAGGCGTACCTTGGCGGTGCCGGCGTCGAGGTCGATCGCCTCGGTGATGAACAGCCCCCAGCCGCGCTGCGACAGGCGCTTCATGTAGTGTTCGAAGACCGCCACGCCCTCGAGGCCGTGCAGCTCGGCTTCCTTCTCGCACCAGTGCCAGGCGGACTTGTAGCCGGCGTCGTAGAGGATCTTGGCGTAGGCCTCGGCCCCCAGCGCCTCTTCGATGGCGACGTGGTTGTTGATGAAGAAGTGGCGCGGCACGTAGAGCATCGGCAGCGCATCGGTGGTCCAGATACCGGTGTCGCTATCGACGTTGATCGGCAGTTCGGGAGCCATCTGGGTCATATCGGTTACCTCTGAAGTTGTTCTTGAGCGGCGCTTCCAGCCGCGGGCTAAGCGCAGAATGATGGCTTGGGGACTCCAGCCGACTCCGCTTTCACGTTCCAGGAGCCGAGCGAGCTAGCGAAGACAAGGCGAAGTCTGCCGGGCTCGCGCAGTGGACGAGGTTGTCCATGAGCAGAGAGCGGCAGACTTCAACGCCGTATTCGCGACGCGCAGCCGGCTCGGCACGGTTTACTCGCCCCAGACGTCTTTCAACGTCCGCACCCAGTTCTCGCCCATGATCTTGCGCACCACCGGCTCGGACAGGCCATGGTCGAGCAGCGCCTGGGTCAGGTTGGGGAACTCACCGATGGTGCGGATGCCCTTGGGATTGATGATCTCGCCGAAACGGGTCAGACGGCGGGCGTAACCCTTGTCGTGGGTCAGCCACTCGAAGAAGGCTTCGTCCTGGCCCTGGGTGAAGTCGGTACCGATACCGATGGCATCCTCGCCGACGATGTTCATGATGTAGACGATCGCTTCGACGTAATCCTCGACGGTGGCGTTGACACCCGCCTTGAGGAAGGGCGTGAACATGGTCACGCCGACGAAGCCACCGTGGTCGGCGATGAACTTGAGCTCCTCGTCGGACTTGTTGCGCGGATGCTCCTTGAGCCCGCTGGGCAGGCAGTGGGAGTAGCAGACCGGCTTGCTCGATTCGAGAATGATCTCCTCGGAGGTCTTCGAGCCGACGTGCGAGAGGTCGCACATCATGCCGACCCGGTTCATCTCGGCGATCACTTCGCGGCCGTAGCCGGAGAGGCCACCGTCGCGCTCGTAGCAGCCGGTACCGACCAGGTTCTGGGTGTTGTAGCAGAGCTGGGTGATACCCACGCCGAGCTTCTTGAAGATCTCGATGTAGCCCAGCTTGTCCTCGAAGGCGTAGGCGTTCTGAAAACCGAGGATGATGCCGGTCTTGCCCTCCTCCTTGGCCCGGGTGATGTCGCGGGTGGTGTGCACCGGGCGCACCAGCTCGGCGTTGTCGCGCATCAGCTGGTTGACGGCGACGATGTTGTCGACGGTGGCCTCGAAATCCTCCCACACCGACACCGTGCAGTTGGCCGCGGTCAGGCCGCCCTTGCGCATGTCCTCGAACAGGGCGCGGTCCCATTTGGCAATGATCAGGCCGTCGATGATGATGGCATCGTCGTGCACGGATGACGTCGACATGCGGAAATCCTCCTCGGTTGCGCGCTCCCGGTTTGGCATCACGATGATGAAGCGGCGAGAGCGACTGTTCCGCGCAGCATATCCCTGCGCCCTACCCGCTCGCCGACCGAAAGCGAATCCGAGTGTTCCGATTGCGTCACGCCCAGCGTTCTCTCCACGACGCCCCGGCGCACGCTTACCGGGGCCGCTCACGCCCCGATTTCGCGACGCCCTGTCGCCTTTTACCACCGCGATGCCCGGCAGCCGCGGCCGCATCGCGCTTGACGCGCCAGTGTTCCTTTTGTAGAACGTTCTTTTAATAGAACAGCCGTCCATGACGCGATTCCAATCGCGACATGCCGCGACTGTTCTCAACGCCACGGCCTCATGGCGCCACCGCGCTGACACCTCGTAACCCCATAACGCCTCTCAGGAGCCTGCCGCCATGGATTCCGCCTCACGCCACACCCTCGGCCAGCATCTGCAGACACTGCGCCAGGCGCGCGGGCTGTCGCTGTCGCAGCTGGCCCGCCGAGGCCCAGGTCGCCAAGTCGAACCTGTCGCGACTGGAACAGGGTGACGGCAACCCCACCCTCGATACCCTGTGGCGGCTGGCACGCCAGCTAGGCGTGCCCTTCGGCACCCTGGTCGCCCCGCTCGCCGCCGCGGTCGACGATGCCGGTGCCAGCGTGCAGTTGATCATGCAGAGTCGCAGCGGCGTGCCGGTGGACGCCTACCTGATGCGGCTGGCCCCGGATCACCGGCGCGAGGCCGAAGCGCACACCGCCGGCACCCGCGAAACGGTGCAACTGCTCGAGGGCAGCCTGACGGTGGGACCGCCGGCGGATAGCCGCCAGCTCGATGTCGGCGAGCTCTATACCTTCGCAAGCGACGTGCCACACGCCTATCTCAGCGGCGACAGCGGTGCCGCGCTGCTGGTCACCATCGTCTATCTGCCAGAGCCCGACGCCCATGTCTGATCACGACATTGCCACCTCCGCCGGCCCTGCCTGGCTGGGGGGCGTGCGCGATTCGCTGCCGCTGCTGAGTGGCTATATCCCGGTCGCCGTCTCGTTCGGACTGGTCGCCACCCAGGCCGGCTTCAGCAGCCTGGAGACGCTGGCGATCTCGGGGCTGATCTACGCCGGCGCCTCGCAGTTCGTGTTCGTGGGCATGGTGGCCAGCGGTGCGCCGCTGTGGCTGGCGGTCGCCATGACCCTGCTGATCAATCTGCGCCATGTCGTCTATGCGCCCAACCTCGCCCCCTGGCTACCGCCGAGCCGCTGGTGGCCCTGGCTGATGCATGGTTTGACCGACCAGGTCTTCGCCCTGGCCCACGCCCGCCTGCCCCAGCTCGCCGAGCGCCAGCGGGTCGGCTGGTTCTGCGGCGCGGCGCTGCTCGCCTGGCTGAGCTGGATCGCCGGCTCGCTGCTCGGTGCCCTCGCCGGGGAGTGGCTGATGGCGCAGTGGCCGCTGCTCGGCGAGGTGATGCCCTTCGCCCTGCCCGCGCTCTTCCTGGTGCTGGTGGTGCCGCGTTTCACCTCACCGCGCTGGACGCTGGCGCTGTGTGTCTGCATCGCCGCAGCGCTGGCCTTCACCCTGGGCGGTCTGGCCAACGTCGGTATCCCGCTGGCGGCGGCTCTCGGCGGTCTCTGCTTCTTCACCCTGCGGGCCCCGCGCCTGCCAGGAGGTCAGCGATGAGCGTCGAACTCTGGATCGCCCTGCTCGCCGGCGCCCTCGGCACCTATCTCATCCGGCTGCTGCCGCTACTCTGGATGCAGCGCCGACTGCGCCACTCCCGCGAGCGTGCGGGCACGGAGTCGATGCCGGCGTGGCTCGGCGTGCTCGGGCCGATGATGATCGCCGCCGTGCTGGGGGTATCGCTGGTGCCGAGGGTGCCTGACGCCACGGGCTGGATCGCCACGCTCGTCGGGCTCGCCGCCACACTGCTGACCTGGCGGCGAACCCGTTCACTGGGCCTGCCGGTGATCGTCGGTGTCGCCACCTTCGGCGTGATGACCCTGGTCAGACCGATGCTCGGTTGAACGTCGGCTGGCCAGCATCGGGCGCCGAACGCCGGCTCACCGAACGCATCCCCACCCTATCGTGCTCAGTCAGCGGGGCGCGTCTCCGAGTCCGGCGCCCCACCGGCGGCGTAGCGCGCCACGTCTGCCGGCGTGATCCGCCCTTCGCGGCCGCTACCGCAGATCGCCGCGAGCGAGAGACCGAGCAACCGGGCACGCTTGCGCACGGCGGGGCAGGCATGCACGCGGCGGTCCGCGCGGGCGCCTGCGCTGCCAACGCTGGCGGAATCACTGCGCATCATCTCAGCACTCCCAGGGGTTCGGGGTCGCGGTGTCGAGGCCATAGCGGGCCATGGCCTCGACGACGATCTCGGGGGCCAGCTCGTCACGCTCGACCAGCGCCGAGAGCGTGAGCAAGACGACGTGATGACGGTCGACCTCGAAGAAGTCGCGCAGCGCCTCGCGGGTGTCAGAGCGGCCGAAGCCGTCGGTCCCCAGCACGTGGTAGTCACTCGGCACCCAGGCACGGATCTGGTCGGCGTAGAGACGGATGGCATCGCTGGCGGCGATCACCGGTCCGGCGCGTGCCGCCAACTGACGGGTGACCCAGGGCTTGTCGAGCGCCTGGTCGGGGGCCAGAAATCGCCGGCGATCGTAGGCGAGCGCCTCGCGGCGTAGCTCGTTGAAGCTCGTCGCACTCCAGACATCCGCGGCGACACCGTAGTCGTCACGCAAGATCCGCGCCGCCGCCTCGACCTCGCGCAGGATGGCACCGCTGCCCAGTAGTTGGGCGCGCGGGCGATCGTCGGCGGTGGCGTCGTCCTCGTCGAGCAGATAGAGACCGCGGACGATCCCCTCCTCGCAGCCTACCGGCATGGCGGGGTGCACGTAGTTCTCGTTCATCACCGTCAGATAGAAGAAGACATTCCGCTGGCGCTCGACCATTTCCACTAGCCCGTGGCGCACGATGACCGCCACCTCATGGGCGTAGGTAGGATCGTAGCTGCGGCAGTTAGGGATGACGGAGGCGAACAGATGACTATGGCCATCCTGATGCTGCAACCCTTCGCCGTTGATCGTGGTACGTCCTGCCGTGCCACCGACCATGAAGCCGCGACAGAGCATGTCACCGGCGGCCCAGGCCAGGTCGCCGATGCGCTGGAAGCCGAACATGGCGTAGTAGACATAGAACGGGATCAGCGGCGTGCCGTAATTGGCGTACGCCGTGGCCGCGGCGATCCAGGACGACATCGCCCCGGCCTCGGTGATCCCCTCCTCGAGGATCTGCCCGCTGCGATCCTCACGGTAGAACATGATCTGCCCGGCATCGGCGGGCTCGTATGTCTGCCCTTCGGGGGCGTAGATACCGAGCTGGCGGAAGAGCCCCTCCATGCCGAAGGTACGCGCCTCGTCGGGAATGATCGGCACGACCCGGGAACCCAGCGACCGGTGCTTCACCAGCCCCGTCAGCACGCGCACGAAGGCCATGGTCGTGGAGAGCTTGCGCTCACCGCTGCCGCGGGTCTGGGTGGCAAAGATACGGTCGTCCAATGCGGGAATGCTCAGCGCCTCGACACGCGCCTCGCGGGCGGGCAGATAGCCACCGAGTTCGGCCCGGCGCGCGTGCAGATAGCGCATTTCGGGGCTGTCCGCCGCCGGCCGATAGTAGGGCATGCCCTTGCCATCACGTATCACCGCGTCGAGCGCCGCGTCATCGATGGGCAGTTCGAAGCGATCGCGCAGCGCACGCAGCCCATCGCCGCTCATCGTCTTGATGTTGTGCGCCTCCATGTCGGCCTCGCCGTGCTCGCTGCCCATGCCGTAGCCCTTGACGGTATGGGCGAGGATCACCGTGGGACGGCCGTCATCGCTGCGCACGGCGGCGTGGTAGGCGGCGTAGACCTTCTCCGGATCGTGACCGCCGCGGGTCAGATTATGGATGTCGGTATCCGACAGCGAGGCGACACGCTCGGCGAGCTCGGCGTACTTGCCGAAGAACTTCTCCCGGGTGTAGGCCCCGCCCTGCGCCTTGAAGTTCTGATACTCGCCATCCACCGCCTCATCCATGCGCCGACCGAGCAGGCCATCGTGATCGGCTTCGAGCAGCGCATCCCAGCCGCTGCCCCAGACCACCTTGATCACGCGCCAGCCGGCCCCCTTGAACGCGCGCTCCAGCTCGCGCATGACGCTGCCGTTGCCGCGTACCGGGCCGTCGAGCCGCTGCAGATTGCAGTTGACCACGAAGATCAGATTGTCGAGCCGTTCGCGGCTGGCAACGTTGAGCGCGCCCATGGCTTCGGGCTCGTCGCACTCACCGTCACCGAGAAAGGCCCAGACCTTGCGCTGTTCGAGCGGGGACAGCTCGCGCTGATCGAGATACTTCATCAGGCGCGCCTGATAGATTGCCTGGATCGGCCCCAGCCCCATCGAGACAGTGGAGAACTGCCAGTAGTCCGGCATCAGATAAGGGTGCGGATAGGAGGAGAGCCCGCTGCCGCCGACCTCCTGGCGGAAGTTGTCGAGTCGCGCTTGGTCGAAGCGCCCTTCGAGAAAGGAGCGGGCGTAGATCCCCGGCGCGATATGGCCCTGGAAGTAGACCAGATCGCCGGCGAAGCGCTCGCAGCGGGCGCGAAAGAAGTGATTGAACCCCACCTCGTAGAGCGTGGCGCTGGACATGTAGCTTGCCAGGTGCCCGCCGAGGCTCTTGTCCTTGGCATTGGCCCGCACCACCATCGCTACGCTGTTCCAGCGAATGGCGGAGCGCAGCTTGCGCTCCAGCGCCAGATCACCGGGATAAGCCGGCTGGTCGCGTCTGCCGATGGTGTTGCGGTGCGGCGTTTCGAGCGCTTCCCGGCGTAAGGCCAGTGCGGGATTCTCTAAAAGCTTGCCCATCACGAAACGTGCCCGCGCCTCACCGCCGACGCGAATCAGGGATGTCAGTGCATCCGTCCACTCTTCGGTTTCGGTGGGGTCCCGATCGACGATACTGTTCATGCTGCTCTGCCTCCTGTGACGACCCGCTGGCGACGCGCTGTTGCGCTGTCGCCGGCCCTGGGAATGGCGAGTACCTTAGGGCCGCCGCTTCCCCGCGCTCAACGCGGGGCGTCAGGAAACAGTTTCCCGAATTCAGGATCATGAACCTCAACCATCTCAAAATCTTCGTCAGTATCGCCGAGCAGGGCTCGATACTCGCCGCCTCGAAAGCGCTCGGCGTGCCCAAGTCGACGGTGGCACGCCAGCTCGCCCAGTTCGAGCGCGAACTCGCCCAGCCGTTGGTGCTGCGTAACACCCGTCACCTGCGCCTGACGCCGGATGGCCGCCGCCTGCACGAGCGCGCGCATCATCTGATCGCCGCCCTGGAGGAGCTTTCGCAGGAGCTGAACGGCCGCGACGACGCCTTGAGCGGCAAGGTGACCGTGGCGATTCCCTCCGAGTTCGCGGTGCGCTGGCTCAACGAGTGCGTGGCGGAATTCGTGGCAGCGCATCCCGGCATCCATCTCGATTGCATCACCAGCATGGCGCCGCTGGATCCGATCAGACGCGAGGTCGATGTCTCGATCAGCTACCACCGGGGCAGGCTCGCCGACAGCGCCATGGTGGTGCGCTCGCTGGTGACGATGGAGAGCGTCGTGGTCGCCGCACCGCGTGTGATCGCCGAGCATGGCCTCCCCAGCTCGGTGCGGGAGCTCTCCGCACTGCCGTGCCTGTCGACGCTGACCGCCCTGGAAGCGAACCCATGGCACTTCATCGACGACTCGGGCCGCCCGATCTCGCTCAAGGTCCCTGCCCGCTATCGCGTCGACAGCAGCACCCTGCTGATCGCGGGGGCCAGAGCGGGCATTGGTTTTGCGATCATCCCGCGTCATTTCTGCCAGACCTGGATCGATGCCGGCGAGCTGATGGCGCTCGACCTCGACCTCGCCCCGGCGCCGCTGGAAGTGATCGCCATTCACCCTGACCGCCACGGCATCACCGCCCGCGCCCGCGCCTTCGTCGACCTGATTCAGTCGCGCCTGCGCCACGAAACGGGGCTCAGCTAGCGGTGGACGAGTCCGCGACCGCTGGATGCAGCAGCCTATCGACGCAACGCTTGGCGGCGCGGCGGTTGGCGGCGCGATGGCAGGACATCGCGTTAGAGAACGTCACAAGCGTGGGAGTACGGGATGGGGAAAGGACCGGTTCCGGCGCGCCATGAAGGCGTACCGACCCGGCCCTTCACGCCCGGCCGCCAGCGCTTTCGCGGCGGCCGGGCGTCGATCAGCGGCGCTAGTTCAGCGTGACGCTGGCGTAGGTGGGCTCGCCACGCGCGTGATTGAGCGCGACGCTGGCGCTGCTGAACTGCATCAGCGCATCTTCTTCCGGCGTGGGCTGGCGCAGAATCGGCTCCAGACGCCGGATCTTCACCGACTCGCCACGATCCTCCCGCGGCGGTGTACCGAAGTACTCGCGGTAGCACTTGGAGAAGTGCGGCGTGGAGACGAAGCCACAGGCGGAGGCGATCTCGATGATCGGCAGCGGGGTCTGCTTGAGCAACTGGCGTGCCCGCGTCAGACGCAGCTTGAGATAGTAGCGTGACGGCGAACAGTGCAGGTGGCGCTGAAACAGGCGCTCCAGCTGGCGACGCGAGACATCGACATAGCTGGCCAGCTCGTCGAGCTCGATCGGCTCCTCGATATTGGCCTCCATCAGCGCCACGATCTCCAGCAGCTTGGGCTGGGTGGTGCCGAGTACGTGCTTGAGCGGTACCCGCTGCTGGTCTTCTTCGCCACGCACACGCTCGCAGATGAACATCTCCGAGATCGCCGCCGACAGCTCGCGGCCGTGATCGCGCCCGATCAGGTTGAGCATCATGTCCAGCGGCGCGGTGCCGCCGGAAGCCGTGAAGCGGTCGCGGTCGATCGAAAACAGGCGCGTGCTCCAAGCGGTACGCGGGTACGCCTCCTGCATCGCCGCCAGACACTCCCAGTGAATGCTCGCTTCGTAGCCATCCAGCAGGCCGGCCTGGGCCAGCGCCCAGCTGCCGGTGCACACCGAGCCGACACGCCGCAGCGTGCGCCCGCGACTCTGCAGCCAGTTCAGCAGCGCCGGCGATACCGCACGCTGAGGCGCCACGCCACCGCACACCACCAGCCAGTCGAGGTTCAAGGGTGCCTGGGTGCTGGCGTCGGGGGTCACCTGCATGCCGTCGCTGGCGCGCACCGGGGCGCCGTCCAGGGTAATGATGTACCAGCGGTAGAGCTCGCGACCGGCCAGCTGATTGGCCATACGCAGCGGTTCGATCGCCGACGCCAAGGAAATCAGGGTGAAGTTGTCCAGCAACAGGAAGCCGAGGGTCTGGGGTTCGGATACACCCAGATCCCGTTCGCGGGAAACGGGAGAAGAAATCGCCATGTCAGGTTACTCCATCACAGTGTCAGGTGGTTATTCTTATCGCGCGTCCCTGGCGTCGGTCGCTCCTGCGGGCACTTTGCGCCGTCAGCCCATTGCGGCGGGCGCCCTCAAGAGAGGCTGAAACTGGCCGTATCTTTGCACTTCCTGGATCGTTTTTCGGCCTTGAATCGACTCTAAATCGTGTGACAACGCGACGCATGCTTTTTTATCTGTCTGCGACAGCATAACCGCCCACGGGATGGAAAGTGTCGCTTCTGGAACACTTTCTGCGCCATGAGCGATGCCAAGGTCGCTCTCGGGCTCCCGATAGCGCCACCCTACCCTCATCTTCGCCTCAAGATTTTCCACCGCCGGTCAGCTTGCGCTTGCGGAAACGGCAACAAACTGTTACCTCATACAGTTGAAAACAAGTATCATTCGCGCAACGAAGTGTTTCTCTCTTATCCCTCATCCTCTTCATCCGCGTCAGGTTCGCCCCATGCTCATCCCTTTTCTCATCATGCTGCGTGAAGGCCTCGAGGCCGCGCTGGTCGTCGGCATCATCGCCACCTATCTGCATCAGACCCAGCGCCAGGCCTGGATGCCCGCCGTCTGGATCGGCATTTTTCTGGCAGTGGCGCTGGCCCTGCTGGTGGGCGCCGGGCTGCAGTTCGCCAGCGCCGAATTCCCCCAGCGCCAGCAGGAACTGTTCGAGGCCGTGGTCGGGCTGCTCGCGGTGGGCATGCTGACCTGGATGGTGGTGGATGCGCCGCGCCGCCATCGGTATGAAACGCGAGCTGACGTCGGCGCTCGATCACGCCTTCAGCGGCGGCAGCCACACCTGGGCGCTGATCGGCATGGTCTTCCTGGCCGTGGCGCGTGAGGGGTTGGAATCGATCTTCTTTCTCCTGGCGGTGTTCCAGCAAAGCACGAGCAGTGCCGCACCGCTGGGAGCGCTGCTGGGTATCGCCGTGGCGGTGATCGCCGGCCTGGCGATCTACCGCGGCAGTCTGCGCCTGCCGCTGGGCCACTTCTTCCGCGTCACCGGCGTGTTCATCCTGCTGGTCGCGGCCGGGCTGCTCGCCGGCTCGGTGCGCGCACTGCACGAGGCGGGGCTGTGGAACCACGCCCAGCAGGTGGTGTTCGATCTCAGCAGCGTGCTGCCGCTGGACACCCCTCTGGGGTCGCTGTTCGCCGGGATCTTCGGCTATCAGCCGGCGCCCACCCTGAGCGAGGTCGTCGTCTACCTGGGCTATCTGCTGATCGCTCTGTGGCTGCTGCGCCCGCGGCGTCAGACGCACACCGCAGCCACCGCGGGGAGCCAGGGATGAATTCGCACCACGCCACCCCGAGCACCGCCCACCACGCGCCCTCGCCGCGTCTGATGCGCCTGGGCCTGGTGGCCTCGTTTCTACTCATGCTGATCGCATTCGGGGTGTTCGCGCTGTCGCTGCGCGCCGTCGAGAGCGGCAGCGATGACGGCACGCTGATCACGATCGACGCCAGGGGCTGCCAGCCGGCACGGGTCGAGGTACCCGCCGGCGAGCGCACCTTCACCATCGTCAACCGCTCGGATCGCGCCATCGAGTGGGAGGTGATCGACGGCGTCATGGTGCTGGCCGAGCGCGAGAACATCGCCCCCGGGATGCGCCAGCCGCTGCGTGTCGACCTGGTGCCGGGCGACTACGCCATGACCTGTGGCCTGCTGAGCAACCCCCACGGCGAGCTGCATGTGACGCCGAGCGGCGATGCCGGGACGGCGCGGACGCTGGCGGCGCATGACTTCGTCGGCGCGCGGGCCGAGCTGCGCGTCTACACCACGCTGCAGATGCGCAAGCTCGAGCGCGCCAGTGCGGCGCTCGCGCAGGCGATCGCCGCCGGCGACCTGACGGCGGCGCGCACGGCCTATCTCCAGGCCCGGCGCATCGACCAGCGTCTGGCGATGCCGATCGGCCTGTTCGGCGATCTCGACCAGCGCCTCAACGCCCCCGCCGACTATTACGCCGGGCGCGAGCAGGACCCGGATTTCGGCGGCTTCCCACGGCTGGCTCAGGGATTGTTCAGCGCTGGCTCCACAGCCGGGCTGACGCCGGTGGCCAAGCAACTGATGGCGGACCTCGATGTCCTCTCCCAGCGCCTCGCCCAGGCGTCGATACCGCCGGCGCAGCTGGCCAACGGCAGCGCCCGCGCGTTGCAGACCTGGCACGACCGCGTGGTCGACGGCGAGATGACGCCGCTGGCGCTCAATGAACTGATCGGCCTCAGCGAAGGCAGTGCCAAGATCGTGTCGCTGCTCGACCCGCTGCTGGCGCGTCAGGCGCCATCGCTCCAGCGTCAGCTCGATCAGGCCCTGTCCGCCCTGCAGCAGTCTCTGTCCGAAGCCGCGCCGCCAGGGTCCGATGGCGCCGCGTCGACGGCGGAGTCCGCGGCCCCCGACGCGCCCCCGGCGCTGCTCGACGCCGGCGCGGTGCCGGCCGCCACCGCACAGGTTCTGCTCGCGAACAGCGAGGCACTGGCCAAGGCGCTGGCGGCGGTCAATCACGCGCTCGCCCTGAGCGGATGAGTTCATCGTCAATCGTTACCGTATAGGGTCAAACAGCCATGAGTGATCAGTCATCTTCCCGCTGCCCGTTTGGATTCTCTACCCATAGCGACACCCGCCTGGACCGCCGCGGCTTCCTCCGCGGCGCCGGGGCCACCGGCCTCGGCCTGGGGCTCGCGGGCCTCTGCCCGGGCCAGGCGCTGGCCGAGCCGGCCATGGCGGACGCCGCCGGCCACACCCAGCGCAGTGCAGAAGTCACCAGCGCCCCTGACTCAAGATCCCGAACTCGCCTACCCCTTCCATGGCCCGCATCAGCAGGGGATCACCACGCCGCGCCAGGCCAGCGGCATGCTGGTCTCCTTCGACGTGCTGGCGCGCGATCGCGAGGGGCTGGATATACTGCTGCGCACGCTGACCACACGTATCGCCTTTCTGACCCAGGGCGGCGCCTACCCCCAGCGCGACCCACGCTTCCCGCCGCCCGACTCCGGCATCCTCGGCCCGCGTATCCCCCCCGACGGCCTGAGCGTGACCGTGGCGCTGGGCGCTTCGCTGTTCGACGACCGCTTCGGCCTCGCCCCCGCGCGGCCCCGACATCTCGAGCGCATGCAGGGGTTTCCCAACGACGCCCTCGATGCCGCCCGCTGCCACGGCGACCTGGCGCTGCAGATCTGCGCCAACACCCTCGATACCGCCTATCACGCGCTGCGCGACATCATCAAGCACACCCCCGGAAGCCTGCTGGTGCGCTGGAAACAGGAGGGCAACGTGCCGCTGCTGCCACCCTCACCGGGAGACATCGACGGTAGCGCGCGCAATTTCCTCGGCTTCCGCGACGGTACCGCCAACCCCAGTGCCCAGGACCCGGCACTGATGGACGAGCTGATCTGGGTCGATGCGCAGCGCGACGAACCCGACTGGGCGGTGGGCGGCAGCTACATGGCGGTGCGCATCATCCGCAACTACGTGGAGCGCTGGGACCGCACTCCGCTGGGCGAACAGGAGGCGATCTTCGGCCGCGAGAAGATGAGCGGTGCGCCGCTCTCCGGCGGGGTCGAGCAGGACGTGCCGGACTACGCCAGCGACCCCGAAGGCAAGATCACCCCACTCGATGCGCATATCCGCCTGGCCAACCCGCGCACCCCGGCGACCGAGAAGAACCGCATCCTGCGCCGCCCGTTCAACTACGCCAACGGCGTCGAGCCCAACGGCCAGCTCGACATGGGGCTCCTGTTCATCTGCTTCCAGGCGGATCTGCAGGAGGGCTTCATCACGGTGCAGAAGCGCCTGGATGGCGAACCGCTGGAGGAGTACATCAAGCCGGTCGGCGGCGGCTACTTCTTCGTACTGCCCGGCGCGCGGGATGAACAGGACTACCTGGGGCGCGGGCTGATGGCAGCCACCACCTGAGGGGGCTCGTGCGCTTACAGACCAAGCCTGTAAGGCCCGTAAAGACAAGGCCCGCAAAGACGGGCCCAGGCCAGGACCACACGGCTAGCAACACGGCATCGACCCGACGCTGCCCCAGGTAGTGTCCAGACAATCCTCACCACGGATCATCGAAAGGAGCTTCACCATGCAACCGCTCTCCCGCTGGATCAGCGTCAGCGCCCTGGCGCTGATGGCACTCAACGCCCCCGCCCAGGCCGCCGTCCCCGCCGATGCGCTGGTCGGCCCGATCGCCGAGTACAAGCTCTATGTGCTCGACAACCTGGAACAGCTGGTCGCCCATACCCGCGAGTTCACCCAGGCGATCGAACAGGGCAACCTGGACAAGGCCCAGACGCTGTATGCCCCCACCCGCGTCTACTACGAGCGCATCGAGCCGATCGCCGAGATGTTCGCCGACCTCGACGCCAGCATCGATGCGCGTGAGGACGACTATGAGCATGGCGTCAAGGACCCCGACTTCACCGGCTTCCACCGCCTCGAGTATGGCCTCTTCAAGGCCCAGAGCACCCAAGGGCTCGCCCCCTACGCCAAGGGGCTGATGCAAGACGTCGACGACCTCGACCAGCGTGTGCAAGGGCTCACCTTCCCGCCCTCGACCGTGGTGGGTGGCGCCGCGGCGCTGATGGAGGAGGTCGCGGCGACCAAGGTCTCCGGTGAAGAGGACCGCTACAGCCGCAGCGACCTGTGGGACTTCCAGGCCAACGTGGATGGCGCCCAGGAGATCTTCGAGCTGTTCAAGCCGCTGGCCGCCGAGGAAGACGCCGGCTTCGTCAAGCGCGTGCAGGGCAACTTCGATGACGTCGAGGCGATCCTGGCCGACTACCGGGTCGACCCCCAGGATCCCAAGAAGGGCTTCGTCTCCTACGACAAGGTCAGCGACGCCGACCGCCGCGCCCTGACCGGCCCGGTCAACGTGCTGGCGGAGGATCTGTCGACCCTGCGTGGGCTGCTCGGCCTCAACTGAACCACCACGGCCGCGGCCGGCGCCCCCGCCCGAAGGGCAGACCGGGCGCCGGTTCGCGGCCCTGGATATCGAGTATCAGGTGTAACGGGCGGGCTCGGGGTCGAGCAGCGCCTTCACCCTGGCCTTGTCCGCCTCCAGCGGCATGGCGTGCTCGCAGCGCGCCACCAGCAGCTGCATATGCTCCCGCGCCAGCGCCTGAATCCGCACATCCCCCGCCACCGCCAGCGCACGCAGCGCCTTCTGCAGACGGATGCAGACCTCCACGCTACCGGCACCATCCCGCGCCACCGGGGTGAAGAAGTCATCGAACAGATCCTGGGTCGACAGCGCCTCGACATGCACGTGGCGGACCGGCGACTCGGGCTCGCCGATGCCACCCGTGGCGTGTTCGACCCAGGGCGTCAGCGTCCGCACCGCACAGCCGATCGCATCGATCGCGGTACCGGGGTCGTTGATGCCCGGCGAGAGCGCGCGCGAGGCGACCTCGGCCATCACGATCAGGCCAAAGCGCGGGTCCTGGTCGAAGTGGCGCAGCGGGCCGATGGTAAAGGCGGCC
This sequence comes from Salinicola tamaricis, assembly GCF_003006155.1. Taxonomy (GTDB): domain Bacteria; phylum Pseudomonadota; class Gammaproteobacteria; order Pseudomonadales; family Halomonadaceae; genus Salinicola; species Salinicola tamaricis. Next base: position 247,712 of record NZ_CP023559.1, read on the forward strand.
TGGATCGCGTCGATGCGCGCCTCGTCGAGGGTGGCGCTGGCAGCCAGCACGGCGTGGCGATCGACGAAGCTGCCCGGCAGCACCTGCACATAGATCGCCTCCCCGGCGTCCTCGACCAGGCTACCGAGATGCGCGGTATCGATATGCTGCACATAGCCCACCTGCCCCGCCCGCACCGTGCTCAGCCCCGAGGGCAGCACGGCGGGCATCGCTTCGCCACCGAGATAGGGGTTTTCGATGCGTGCACCGAGAGCGGCGCAGGCCGCGCTTTCGACCTTGCCGATAGTGTCGCGCACGCGCCCCAGGCGGGTGAGATAGCCGGCCCACTTGATCAGTTGATAGACCACCAGCACGATCACCACCAGGGTGGCGGCGAACAGCAGCGTGCGCCCGTCGGCGTCGTAGATCCCGGCGGCCAGCGCGACGATCCCCACCAGACTGAATAGAAAGGCGCCGATGAAGGTGGCCAGGGTGTTCTGGGTCACCCGATCCTCGATCAGCAGCAGGGTCGCCCTCGGGCTGACGTTGCTGGTCGCCGAGCCGTAGGCGGTGACCATGGCGCTGAGCGAGAAGGTGGTCACCGCGAGCATGCTCGAAGCGATGATGTCGAGGATGCTGTCGACCGCCCTGGCGCCGATGGTGAAGACCTCGGGCAGCGCCAGCCACGGTGTCGCTACCCAGGCGATCAGCGCGGTCACCACCCCGGCCAGCGAATAGAGGGATGCCCGATACCATAGCGAGCGGTGCATCCGCCGCCAGACCCACTGAAACCGCCCGATCATGCGCTGCCACTCCCTGGTATCGCCGTTTTGCGGACACGGCTGCCCGCCTGGCCTGCGGCGGCCCTATCGCGCCCGCCGTTAGCTCATAGCGTAGCCGAGAGCGCTAGACGAAGCGCGCTGGACTGAAGGCACCGCGCTGGGGGGCCCCACGGCCGCGCCGAGGCCGACTATCCTTTAGGCAGCGGTGGTGTAGCCGACAGGGAGTCGGCGCCGCCCACCCGCTACTCTCCGCCCTCTTCATCGGCAAAAGGAGCTTGCCATGTCCCGGTCGACCCCGCGGCGCGTCACCCGCCACCGCTGCGGCAAAGGCTTCACCTACCGCACACCCGACGGCACCACCCTCAAGGACAAGCGCTGGCGCGAGTGGATCGCCGGGCTCGCCATCCCACCGGCCTGGCGCGAGGTGGAGATATTCCTCGACAAGCGTAACCGCATTCACGCCACCGGCCGCGACAGTGCCGGGCGCAAGCAGTACGTCTACAACGACGCCTGGCGCGAGCGGCGCGAACTCGAGAAGTTCGACCGCATGGTCGAGTTCGCCGGCCGCCTGACCCGCATGCGTCGGGTCACCGGGCAGCACCTGACCCTCGACGGCATGCCCCGGGAGAAGGTGCTGGCGTGCATGGTACGCCTGATCGACAGCGCTTATTTCCGTCCCGGCAGCGAGCGCTACCGCCAGGAGAACGACTCCTACGGGCTCACCACCATGCGCTCCAGGCACCTCACCATCGACGGGGACGAACTCATCTTCGACTACCAGGGCAAGAGCGGCCAGCAGCAGCACCGGGTGGTCGAGGATGCCCGCCTGGCGGCGATCGTCGCCGAGCTCGATGACATCCCCGGCTACGAGATCTTCAAGTACTTCGACGATGCCGGAGACAAGACCCGCATCGATAGCCACGATCTCAACGACTATATCCACGAGGTGATGGGCGAGCGCTTCAGCGCCAAGGATTTCCGCACCTGGGCAGGCACCTCGATCGCCGCGCTGGCGCTCGACGAGCTGGGCCTGGGCAAAGATGACCAGAGCAGCGAGAAGAACGTGCGCGAGGCGGTGACACGGGTGGCCGAGCGGCTCGGCAACACCCCCAGTATCGCCAAGGCGAGCTATATCGACCCGCGAGTGGTGGAGAGCTATCTCGACGGGCGCACGCTGTCGCACTTCCGCCAGCTGGTGGAGACCGAGATAGAACAGGACGAGACGCTGACCAGCCCCGACGAGCGTGCCATCCTCGAGCTGCTGCGCAGCCGCCTGAAGCGGGAGGGGGCGTGAACGCCTCGCCCCGGCTGAGTCGCCAATCGACGCCGGTGCCTGCGCGATGCTAAAACAAGAGCCCTTTCCCTTTCACCCACCCGAGGAGCGCGCATGTCGTCATCCGATTTCGACACCGTCGTCTACGTGGCCAACGCCGGCGACGGCACCATCGGCAGCTATCGCCTGCACCGCGAGCACGGCCGGCTCGAGCCGCTCGCCACCACGCCGGCTGCGGAGAACGTGATGCCACTGGCGATCAGCCCCGACCGCCAGTTTCTGTATGCCGCTATCCGCAGCCAGCCGCTGCGCGTGCTGAGCTACCGCATCGAGGACGACGGCGCGCTCACCCCGCTGGGCAGCGGCCGCCTCGACGGCAGCATGGCGTATATCGCCACCGACCGCAGCGGGCGCCACCTGCTCGCCGCCTCCTACGGTGACAGCGTGGTCAGCGTCAGCCCGATCGGTGCCGATGGCGTGGCCGGCGACGCCAGCCAGACCTGCCCCACCGGCAGCCGCGCCCATGCCATTCTCGCCACCCCGGACGATCGCCACGTTCTCGCCACCAATCTCGGCGACGACCGCCTGGCGCAGTTCCGCTTCGATGGCAAGCTGACCCCCAACACACCGGAAGCCGCCGCCACAGACGCCAACGTCGGCCCGCGCCACTTCGTGTTCTCACCCTGCGGGCGCTTCGTCTACGTACTCGGCGAGTTCGATGCCAGCGTCACCACCTTCTCTCTGGATGCCGACAGCGGCACCCTGAGCCGGCTCGAGTGTGTACTGGCCTGCCGCCGGAGAGCGAGTTGGCCCGCGGCATGCCGCGTGAAGAGATCTCGCAGGGCGACGATACCCCGCGGATCTGGGCCGCGGATCTGCATATCAGCCCGGATGGCCGCCATCTCTATCTCTCGGAGCGCACCAGCACCCTGAGCACGCTGCGCGCCGACCCCGAGAGCGGCAGCCTGACCTTCGTCACCAACCAGCCCACGGTGGCTCAGCCGCGCGGCTTCGAGATCGACCCCCTGGGCGAGTTCCTGGTGGTCGCCGGCGAGCGCAGCGACCATCTCGCGCTCTATCGGGTGGATGCCGCCAGCGGTGAACTGACCCATGCCAGCGACGCCCCGGCCGGCAACAAGGCCAACTGGATCGAAATCGTCACCCTGGCACGCTGAGCCAGCGCGGGCTGACCTGGCTGTCACCGGCCGCGAGCCCCGCCCGTGTGAATGCGTCTGTCACCGGGCGCTGTTATACTCTGCCCCGATCCGCCAGGTTGTCGACAACTACGGCGCGCGCCCCCACTCGTCACCCAGGGGCGCCCATCGACAGCCGGGGCCGCCGATTTGCGCGCGTGGCATCGTCCGTATCGCGATGCCGGGTGCCTCGACGGGCTCTGGATCGCAGCGTAGCCGGCGCCTTTGCCCGCGCTCGACACCCCGTGCCATCGCCAACGCGCATCGCCCACGTGCCATCGCCAAAGAGAGGTTAACGAACAGACATGTCCAATACGCGCGAAGATCATCTATACCCTGACCGACGAAGCGCCGGCACTGGCCACCTACTCTCTGCTGCCGATCATCGAAGCCTTCACCGGCACCGCCGGCATCACCGTCGAGACCCCGACATCTCGCTCGCCGGCCGCGTACTGGCGCAGTTCCCTGACCTGCTCGACGACAGCCAGCGCGTCAGCGACGATCTCGCCGAGCTTGGCCAGCTGGCCAAGACGCCGGAAGCCAATATCATCAAGCTGCCCAACATCAGCGCCTCCGGCCCGCAGCTCAAGGCCACCATCAAGGAGCTGAAGAGCCAGGGCTATCCGCTGCCGGACTACCCGGAAGAGCCCAAGAACGACGAAGAGAAAGCGATCAAGGCAGCCTACGACAAGGCCAAGGGCAGCGCGGTCAACCCGGTGCTGCGCGAAGGCAACTCCGATCGTCGCGCGCCCAAGTCGGTCAAGAACTACGCGCGCAAGTATCCCCACCGCATGGGTGAGTGGAGCAGTGACTCGCAGTCCCACGTCGCCCACATGAGCGACGGCGACTTCTACGGCAGCGAGCAGTCGGCGATCATCGAGAAGGCCGGCAAGCTCAAGATCGAACTCAAGCAGAAGGATGGCAGCAGCCAGGTGCTCAAGGAGGGTCTCGCGGTCCAGGCCGACGAAGTGGTCGACGCCGCGGTCATGAGCAGCCGCCAGCTGCGCAACTTCATCGACAGCGAGATCAAGGATGCCAAGAAGCGCGGCGTGCTCTTCTCGCTGCACCTCAAGGCGACCATATGAAGGTCTCCGACCCGATCATGTTCGGTATCGTGGTCGAAGAGTTCTACAAGGAGGCGCTGGAGAAGCACGCCGAGGCGCTCAAGCTGGCCGGCTTCAACCCCAACAGCGGTATCGGCGACCTCTACAGCGCGATCGAAAAGCTGCCGAGCGAGCAGCAGGACGCGATCAAGGCCGACATCGACGCGCTCTACCAGGAGCGTCCGTCGCTGGCGATGGTCAACTCGCACAAGGGCATCACCAACCTGCACGTGCCGTCTGATGTGATCATCGACGCCTCCATGCCGGCGATGATCCGCGATTCGGGCAAGATGTGGGGCACCGATGACGCCCTGCACGACACCAAGGCGGTGATCCCGGACCGCTGCTACGCCACCATCTACCAGACCGTGATCGAGGACTGCAAGCAGCACGGCGCCTTCGATCCGACCACCATGGGCAGCGTGCCCAACGTGGGGCTGATGGCGCAGAAGGCCGAGGAGTACGGCTCCCACGACAAGACCTTCCACATCCCGGCCGACGGCACCGTGGTGGTCACCGACGAGCACGGCCACACCCTGTTCAGCCACGACGTGGAAACCGGCGACATCTGGCGCATGTGCCAGGCCAAGGACGCGCCGATCAAGGACTGGGTCAAGCTCGCGGTCACCCGCGCACGTGCCAGCGACACCCCGGCGATCTTCTGGCTCGACGCCAACCGCGCCCATGACGCACGCCTGATCGAGAAGGTCGAGACCTACCTCAAGGAGCACGACACCAGCGGTCTGGATATCCGTATCCTCGCCCCGGTCGAGGCGATGAAAGTCTCCCTCGAGCGTATCCGCAAGGGCGAAGACACCATCTCCGTCACCGGTAACGTGCTGCGCGACTACCTCACCGACCTGTTCCCGATCATGGAGCTGGGCACCAGCGCCAAGATGCTCTCGGTGGTCCCGCTGATGAACGGCGGCGGCCTGTTCGAGACCGGCGCCGGGGGTTCCGCGCCCAAGCACGTGCAGCAGTTCCTCGAAGAGAACCACCTGCGCTGGGATTCGCTGGGCGAGTTCCTGGCCCTGGCAGCGTCGCTGGAGCATCTCGGCAACACCTTCGACAACGCCCGTGCCAAGGTGCTCTCCGCGACCCTGGACAAGGCCAACGGCGAGTTCCTGGACGCCGACAAGTCGCCCAAGCGCAAGGTCGGCGAGCTCGACAACCGTGGCAGCCACTTCTACCTGGCGCTCTACTGGGCCAAGCAGCTCGCCGCCCAGAGCGAAGACACCGAGCTGAAGTCGCTGTTCGCCGAGATCGCCAAGACCCTGGAAGAGAGCGAGAAGACCATCGTCGACGAGCTCAACGCAGTCCAGGGGCGTCCGGTCGACATCAAGGGCTACTACAACCCCAGCCGCGAACTGGCAAGCCAGGCCATGCGTCCGAGCCAGACCCTCAACGCCGCGCTGGACAAGCTCTACAAGGCCTCCTGAGGCGCGCGCCGGCAGCCCCGCTGCCGGCGCGCTCTCACATCCAGGCCGTGCCGGCCGCGCTCATCCAGGCCGGCCTCTCTGGATTCAGCCTTCCCCATAGAAACGGGCCCGTGCCATTGGCACGGGCCCGTTTTTCTGTGTCGCTCGCCTGAACGCCCTGCGTCCGAGTCTCAGTCGAGCCCCTCGAACGCCGGCGGCAGGCGCGGCCCGTCTAGGCCACGCCTCGACTCAGTCGGTGGCCAGCTCGCCGATCTTGCCGTTGGCCTGGCGGCGTGGCGTCTCCGGCTCATCGACGGCGAAGATACCGCCGCTCAGTCGGCGCACGCGCTTCATGAACAGCGCCACACAGATCAGCGTACCGATCGCTGCGACCACGTAGCTCACCTGCAGCGTCAGGCCGAAACCGATCGGCGCGTAGGCCAGATAGGTGAAGGTGGCCATGGTCATGAACAGCGCCGGAATCAGTGTGATCAGATACGGCTTGCGCGACAGCACCAGATACATGGTGGCGACCCACAGCGCGATCACTGCGGTGGTCTGGTTGGCCCAGGAGAAGTAGCGCCACAGCAGGGTGAAGTCGATATGGGTCAGTGCGTAGGAGATCACGAACAGCGGCGCGGCGATCAACAGACGGCGCACCAGCGGACGCTGGTCGATCTTGAGGTAGTCGGCGATGATCATGCGCGCACTGCGGAAGGCGGTATCACCGGAGGTGATCGGCAGCACGATGACCCCGAGTACCGCCAGAGTGCCACCGATGGCGCCGAGCATGGTGGTGGAGACCTGGCTGACCACGGCCGCGGGGCCGCCGGCGGCGAGCACGTCGGAAAGTGTCTGGTCACCGTGGAAAAGGCTCATCGCGGCGGCGGCCCAGATCATGGCGATGACCCCTTCGGTGATCATCATGCCGTAGAAGATCTTGCGCCCGCTGCCCTCGTTCTCGGTGGTACGCGAGATGATCGGGGTCTGGGTGGCGTGGAAGCCGGAGAGCGCACCGCAGGAGATGGTCAGGAACAGCAGCGGGAAGATCGGTGCATGCTGCGGATGCATGTTCTCGAACGACAGCTCCGGAATCGGCGCACCGGTGAAGACCATGCCCAGGCCGATACCCAGGGCGCTGAACAGCAGCAGCGCGCCGAAATAGGGGTAGATGCGGCCGATGATCTTGTCGATCGGCAGCAGCGTCGCCAGCAGATAGTAGGCGAAGATCACCATGGTGATCAGGGTGATCGAGAGCGGCGTCATGTTGGCCAAAAGCGCCGCCGGCGAAGTGACGAAGACCGTCCCCACCAGCAGCAGCAGCAGAATGGCGAAGCCGTTGACCACATGCTTCATCGCCTTGCCCAGGAACTTGCCCGCCAGCTGCGGCAGGTGCGCACCGTGGTTGCGGATCGAGATCATCCCGGTGAGATAGTCGTGGACGGCACCGGCGAAGATGCAGCCGATGACGATCCAGACAAAGGCGACCGGCCCGTAGAGCGCCCCCAGGATGGGCCCGAAGATCGGCCCCACCCCAGCGATATTGAGTAGCTGAATCAGCGAGTTGCGCGTGGTGTTCATCGGCACGTAGTCGATGTTGTCACGCATGGTGAAGGCCGGCGTGCGCCGCTTGCGGTCGGCGACGAAGACGCGCTCCACGAATTTCCCATAGGTGAAGTAGCCCGCTATCAAGAGCAGGATCGATGCAATGAATGTGATCATGTATGGCCCCTGGTACGGAAAGAACGCCTTGTGGGCGTCTGGCGGGAGTCATGCGCGGTCCACTAGCGCTTGTACGAAAAGTCAGCGAGCGCAGATAGTTTTCGTACGAAGCCCAGGGCCACAGCCCGGTCGGGGCTCAATGTACTTAGGTAACTAAATGAAAGCAGCTAGACTTTAGTGGCAGCCACCCACACTGAGTGCGCCGCTGCCGGCTTGTCTCTCCGGCGCTTCTCGCGCATGCTGGCGCTTTCCGCGACCGCCCACGCTCCCCGCCGATGAAGATCTCGCTGACCGCCCTGCTGCTGGCGCTGCTGCCCTGTGTCCCCGTCGCCCTCGCGGCACCAGCGCCCGACCTGCTTGCCCGTGCCGCCACCGTGCCCCAGCTCTCTGCCGACACACTCGCGCGCCTGGCCCCGGATGCCGACCCCGAGGTGCTGGCGCTGGGGCTCGCCACCATGCAGTGCGCCCAGCACCATGGTGTCGCCGAGGACGCCGCGCGGCTGGCGGTGATCGACTACAGCCGCTCGTCCCTCGAGCCACGGCTGTGGGTGTTCGATCTGGCCCAGCGACGCCTGCTCTATCGCGAGGTGGTGGCCCACGGCCAGGGCTCCGGCGGCGATATCCCCGAGCACTTCTCCAACCGCGATGGCTCCCACGCTTCCAGCCTCGGGCTCTTCGTCACCCGCCACACCTATCAGGGCAAGAACGGCTACTCGCTGCGCCTGGACGGGCTCGAGCCCGGCTTCAACGACGCCGCCATGAGCCGGGCGATCGTGATGCATGGCGCCAGCTACGTGGACCCGGCCCGCGACGCCGCCCAGGGCCGCCTGGGCCGCAGCTGGGGCTGTCCGGCGCTGCGCCCAGCGGTCGCCGGCGGCGTGATCGACGTGCTCAAGGAGGGCCAGTTCGTGTTCGCCTACTCTCCCCAGCGCGACTGGCTGCTGCATGCCGCCCTGACCCGCTGCGGCCAGGCCCAGGTGGCCCGTACAGAAAGCCGCGAGCGTCTGATCGGTTCACGCTGACCAGGAACCATCCCGCCCGAGTTGCGAGGCGCGTGATGACGTACCAGAGTGAAGAACGAAACCTGAGTCACCCATCACAGGTGTGGAGTCACGACATGGGAAGGTACCGGAGCGCCGCAGCGCGACCGCGCAGGATCACCGCGGGGCTGCTGGTCGCCCTGCTCGCACTGCCACTGCCGAGCCTGGCCGCCCCCTTCTGGGGTGAGCGCCAGTCGAGCCCGGTGGACACCCCACTGGACGCTCTGGTCCCGGGCGCCTGGATCTGGGGTGGCGATGATACCCGTGGCGGCCCCATGGCAGTGGTGGTGAGCCTCACCGAGCAGCGCGCCTACGTCTATCGTAACGGCGTGCTGATCGGCGTGAGCACGATCAGCAGCGGCCGCCCCGGCTACGACACGCCCACCGGCGTGTTCACGGTGCTGCAGAAAGATCGCGACCATCGCTCCAACCTCTACAACGACGCGCCGATGCCCTTTCAGCAGCGGCTGACCTGGGACGGCATCGCGCTGCACGCCGGCGGCCTGCCGGGCTACCCGGAGTCCCACGGCTGCGTGCACCTGCCGAGCGGATTCGCCCGCCACCTGTTCGACGCCTCCAACCTGGGCATGACGGTGGTGGTGGCGAAGGCCGGCGAGGCGCCGGTCTCGCTGGTCCATCCCGGCCCCGCCAGCCCCATCGACCCGCATACCGGCGCCGATATCGATAGCCCGCCGCTGGCCAACGGACAGCCCTGGGCGTGGGCGCTCTCGCCCCCCACCGTAGGGCCGATCTCGATGATTCTGAGCCGCAGCGATCGAATGCTGGTGGTCTACCGCAACGGCATCGAGATTGGGCGCTCACGGGTCGAGCTGGCACGCCCCGACGAGCATGGCGGCACCCGCGCCTATATCGTCGAAGGTGGCGCCACCGGGACATCGGCCAACCCAGAACCTTCGGCCAATACAGCGTCTTCAACGGCGACAAATACCCCGACCGCCCCGGCCAGCACACCGACGATGCCGAGCTGGATCGCGATCGGCGTACCCGGTGCCGAACAGCAAGCCGGTCAACGCGTACCCGCCAGCGTGGTCAATCAAGTCAGCCTGCCGGACGCCTTCAAGGCGCGCCTGCTGCCGCTGCTGGTCCCCGGTAGCGTGCTGGTGGCCACCGATGCGCCGCTCAGTGCACAAAGCAACGGCGAGCATCTGCGGGTGATCGACAGCGCAGGCCCCCGGGGCTGGCTCGATGAGGTCGACACCGCCCGCCATCTGGGTGGTGACTGATCTCTCGTCTTGATTGACGCAACCCCTTGTTGCCATAAGCGCCTGTCGACGCGAAAGCTAACTGATATCAGCGCCTGTCGGCGCTCACGGCATCGCTACGTGACATCGAGTCTCCGATCTGCGCTCGCGGGTGCGACAATCGCCCACTGGGCGGGTGCTTCCGCCTGGCCTATCGTGGCTCTGACGGGTACGCCCGTGGCCACGGCAGCCGAACCCCGGCGCCGGACCTGACCCCGCCCGAGCCGCTCGGGCCTGCAAGGAGGTCGTCATGTTCAAGTCACTGCTGATTCCCATCGACGGATCGCCGGACTCCCATATCGCGCTGAACGTCGCCTGCCAGCTGGCCGCGCCGGTCCAGGGCAAGCTGCACCTGCTCAACGTGCGCGAACCTTTCCCGCCTTTGCACCATGGCGAGCTGATCAGCGTCGAGGCGGCGCTCAAGGCCGCCTCGGTGGAGACCGCGCAGCGCGAGGGGCGCGCGATACTCGACGCCGCCCTCGATACCCTGCCCTCCTTCCCCGGCTATAACGGCGAGTTCGACCTGCTGATCGAGCAGGGCTACCCGAGCCGGGTGATCGTCGCCGTGGCCGAGCGCCTGGGCGTCGACGCTATCGTCATGGGCAGCCGCGGCCTCGGCCAGCTACAGGGGCTGATGATGGGCAGCGTCTCGCACAAGGTGACCCATCTCGCCCCCTGCCGCGTACTCTGCGTGCACGAGCCGCCGCGGGAGCACGCCCGGCCGGCCGGCACCCAGCCGGACTGATCTCGCCACCATGACTCGCCCCGGGCTTGTCGCCGGGGCGATTCGACGCCATCTTGTGATGAGACGGATCCGCAACGGGCCGGCAAGAGAGCAACGGGTCTCGAGAGAGGAGCACCACCATGGCCGGAGGCTGGGCACACGACGGCGCGGTACAGGATCAGATCGACAGTACCGTGAACGACGGCATCGACGAGGTACGCAGACGGCTCGAACGGCACGGCCCGAGCCTGACCCACTGCGAAGAGTGCGAAGAACCGATTCCCCAGGCTCGGCGCGAAGCCGTGCCTGGCGTCAGGCTGTGCTTGGCATGCCAGGCCGAAGCCGAAAACGCCACACCCACCAGTCCGGGTACAACCGCCGCGGCAGCAAGGATAGCCAGCTGCGCTGACCCCTACCCGCTCGGAATATCGATACGGCCGTTCCCAAGAGGCGGCCGTGAGCTTTTTGTGTGGCCGACTAAACAAGCATCGATATCTTTTTTTCTTTCCGTGAAAACACTGTTAGCCTTGCGTCAATAAACGGGTGTTGAGTGTGTTTTTCTCCAATTCACGCTTTTCATTATTGAGTAAATTGCAATACACGCGGCACGGCATTCACGGCTTACACTTTTGTCGTATTTCGAAACGGCCGTGATCGTAGCCCTACCAGGTTCATGGTCGCGATCTCGCGATCTTTCTGCCGGCTGCAGGCAACGCCTGCTCCCGGGCGTTTTTTATGCTCGCCATCCCTGGCGAGCCCCTTCGGGCCGTCGCTACGCGACGTTCAAAACCGCTCCCGGCTATTTTGTATGCTCGCCATCCCTGGCGAGCCCCTTCGGGCCGTCGCTACGCGACGTTCAAAACCGCTCCCGGCTATTTTGTATGCTCGCCATCCCTGGCGAGCCCCCTTCGGGCCGTCGCTACGCGACGTTCAAAACCGCTCCCAGCTATTTTGTATGCTCGCCATCCCTGGCGAGCCCCCTTCGGGCCGTCGCTACGCGACGTTCAAAACCGCTCCCAGCTTTTTGTATGCTCGCCATCCCTGGCGAGCCCCTCCCACCTGTCAGCTTCACCACATCCTCACGGCCTACAGGCAAAAAAAGGTTCCCAACGCCTCAACTCCCGACGACCATGGCCGATAAGTTCAGGAAGCCGCAGAGACACACGGCGACCTCGGTGCTCCCGTGAAGCCCCGTCCGAGGCCGCCATGCGGGGCCGAGAAAGAGGTTCGGCCACACGCTTTGGGTTGCTCCCTGCGACCGCCTCGACCCGACTGGTCGCACGGGCAACCCCGTCGCCCTTATCGGGTCTTTTTTGTACCCGATTCCATCCGATACGTAGCGCTTACAAAAGTCTTCAATTTAGACTTACTAATACTCAAGGATTGCGCCATCCTGAGAGTGTGACTTGGCCAAGAAGTCACGTGTCTCCTATCTCCCCTCATTCGTGATGGGTAGCAATAGGCCCCTCTTTTACCCGGCTTGGATGCTCACCTTCGGGTCTGCGTCAGCCGGGATTTTTTCATGCCTTTTCGGTACCCCTGGCCCTATCCTCTCGGCCAAAACGCCGGCTCGACAGCGACGAGAACCTGAATACCTACCCCTGTCCACGATTTTCAACTTTTCACCTTGAGCGGCCCGGCCTCCTTGAAGCACTCCAGCGCCACCTGGGTGGAAACATCGCGAATTCCCGGAATTGGACTGACCACAGACGAGAGAAAGTGTGAGAGTTCGGCGAGATCCGCCACCTTCATTGAGGATGAAATCGTGGCTGCCGGTGGTCGAGTGACAGTCGATCACCTCGTCGCAGGCCAGTAACGCGGCGATCGTTTCCCGCGGCGACCCCAGCCGCGCTTTCTCCACCGACACCGTAATGAAAGCGGTCACCATGAGCCCCAGCGCCTCGGGAGCCAGACGCAACGCGTACCCTTGGATGATCCCCCTCGCCTCGAGCCGAGCGATCCGCCGCGAGCACTGGCTGGGCGAGAGATTCACGCGCTCGGCCAGCTCGGTCAGCGTCTGACGCGGTGAACGCTGCATGGCGTGAAGCAGACGACGATCGAAGGCATCTAGCGCTTCCATTTTGCACATAACCCCATTTAATGCATTTATTTTTCATTTATTACCGACAATACGCAAAATAACACAAACACGCAGCGGCCTGATCGGCTTACGCTACGGCATGAACTCTCTTCAACATGACTGGAGATGCCGATGCGCCCGACGCTCACCGATGCCAGCGACCTGGATAGCCAAGATCCGCTCGCGGACTTCAAGGCTCACTTCGCCCTACCCGAGGGTGTGCTCTATCTGGATGGCAACTCGCTGGGGGCACAGCCGCGGGCCGCCCGCGAGGCGCTGGATGCTACACGGGATCAGTGGCGCGATGCGCTGGTCGGCGGCTGGAACCAGGGCTGGTTCGATGCCCCCGAGCGCCTCGGCGACCTGCTGGCACCGCTGATCGGCGCCCGCGCGGGAGAGGTGCTGGTCAGCGACAGCATCACCCTCAACCTGTTCAAGCTGCTCGGCTATATCACCGAGCGCCAGGGTCGAGCCCGAACGGTCATCCTCAGCGAGGGTGGCAACTTCCCCGCCGACGGCTATATCGCCGAAGGCTTCTGCCGTAGCGCCGGTTTCACGCATTGCTTCCTGCCCGAGGGCGCGCCGCTGGAGGCGCACCTGGATGCGCAGGTGGCCGTCGTGGTATTGAGCCAGGTCAACTATCGCACCGGCCAACTGCGCGACATGGCCGAGACCACTCGCCGTGTTCATGCCAGTGGTGCGGAAGTGATCTGGGATCTGGCCCACTCGGCGGGCGCGCTGGCGGTCGATCTCGCCGGCAGCGAAGTCCGCTACGCGGTTGGCTGCACCTACAAATACCTCAACGCGGCGGCCCGGGGGCACCCGGCTTTCTGTATGTCCGTCGCGATGCCCAGCAGGCAGGCTGGCAGCCGCTCTCCGGCTGGCATGGTCATGCCCACCCCTTCGCCTTCGACGCCGACTATGCCCCAGCCGACGGGATGACGCGCTTCCGTACCGGCACCCATTCGGCACTGGCCTACGCCCCGCTCGAAGCCTCACTGCGGCTGTGGCAGCAGGTGGATATGGCCGCACTGCGCGCCAAGAGCCTGGCGCTGGCCGATCTCTTCCGCGCCTGCCTTACCGACCTGTTCGAGACGCACGGCATCGAGGACATCACCCCGCCCCCGGCGCAGCGCGGCAGCCAGGTCGGTCTAGTCCAGCGCGAGCACGGCTACGCCATCGTCCAGGCGCTGATCTCGCGTGGCGTGATCGGCGACTACCGCGAACCGGGGCTGATGCGCTTCGGCTTCACCCCGCTCTACCTCAGCCATGTCGATGTCTGGCACGCCGCTGACGAGTTCCGCAAGGTAATGGAGAGCGCCGAGTACCGCGATCCGCATTTTCAGACCCGCACGGAGGTGACCTGATGCAAGCGCCCCAAAGTCTCGAAGACCGCGAATACGCCCACGCCGCGGCGCTGGGCGCGGGATGCCGAAGGCACCCTGGCCCATCAGGCCGAGCTGGGCCGCACGCTGCGCGCAGCGAATCCGCCGCAACGACTCACCTATGGCGATGCGGACTACGCCTGGCTACATCTGCACCGGCCGGCGGGCGACGGCCCCTGGCCGCTGATGATCTTTCTCCACGGCGGCTATTGGAAGGCACTGGACGCCAGCGCCACCGACTTCATGGCCAAGAGCTGGCTGACGCGCGGTTGGGCCTTCGCCTCGCTGAACTACCCGCTGGCCCCCGCAGCCACGCTGGAGACCCTGATCGCCGAGAGCACCAACGGTGTGCGCTATCTGCTCGACCAGTGCGAAGCACTCGGCTTGAGTGGCCGCATACGCCTCGGCGGCCACAGCGCCGGGGCGCATCTGGCGCTGATGAGCTGCCTCGCCGCGAAGTGCCCGAAGGCGATCGAAGCGCTGTGGCTGATCAGCGGCGTCTACGACCTGCGCCCGCTGCTCGGTACCTCCATCGCTGAGCCTCTCGACCTGGACGAAGCCCGCGCCGAGCGCCTGAGCCCCTTGTGCCTACCGCTGACCGGCCTGCCTCACCTGGATCTGGTCCACGGTGAGCAGGACCCGCCGGTGTTTCAGCGCCAGGGCGAAGCACTCGCGGCCCAGGCCGAACGCGACGGCGTGCCGGTGACGGTCACCCTGATGCCGGGGTACGACCATTTCGACATTCTCGAGCACGCCGACGAAACACTGAAGCTCGAACCGGGCCGACACGCTCGCTAGCGACATCCACCAACCGCATTTGATGACAACGGTCGATGACAGCATTCGACAACAACGCACGACCAGGGGGTAAGCCAAATGCATGACGACAATCCGACCCCGAACAAGCGCAGTACCCTCGACCTGGGCAACGAGCAGCAAGTGCACTGGGACCAGACCATGAGCTACGGCGAGTACCTGGACCTGGCGCCGCTGCTCGCCTGCCAGAACCCAATCAGCGATCAGCACGACGAGATGCTGTTCGTGATCATCCATCAGGTCTCGGAGCTATGGCTGAAGCAGTGTCTGCACGAGGCGCACGCAGCGGCGCGGGCGATCAGCGCCGACGAGCTGCGCCCGGCGTTCAAGATGCTCACCCGGGTCGCGCGCATCCAGGCGCAGATGATCAATGCCTGGGAGGTGCTCGCGACCATGACACCTTCCGACTACCTCGCCTTCCGCGACAGTCTCGGCCAGAGTTCGGGCTTTCAGTCGTATCAGTACCGCGAGCTGGAGTTTCTGCTCGGCAACAAGCACCCGCGCCTGGCCGAAGCCCACCGCCGCCACCCGGCCCACTATCAGCGGTTGCACGAGGTGCTCGACACCCCCAGCCTCTACGATGTCTGCCTGCAACTGCTGGCACGGCGCGGCTTCGAGCTCCCCGAGGCGACCCTGCAGCGCGACTGGTCGACGCCTTACACCCCCTCACCCGAGGTCGAAACCGCCTGGTCGACCATCTATCGCCATCCCGATCGCTACTGGGATCTCTACGAACTCGCCGAGAAGCTGATCGATACCGAGTACAACTTCCACAAATGGCGTTTCAGCCACATGAAGACGGTTGAGCGCATCATCGGCCAGCGCAGTGGTACTGGCGGCACCTCGGGGGTGGCCTATCTGGAGAAAGCGCTGGCGCTCAAATTCTTCCCGGAACTATGGGCGCTGAGGGGCGAGCTCTAAAGCGCCACCTCCGCTGGCGCCATGAAAGCGCCGGGCCGACCGCCGCCGGACTATCGATAGACGGCATGCCGGCCCAGCACCTGTCGTGGCTCATCGGCTGCGCTCAGCCCCATGGCCTTGCCCAGATCGATGCCGAAACTGCAGCGCCACGACGAACCCGTCATCTGAGACGTGGTGCTGCCGGATTGAAGAAGTTGCTGGGGTTGATTGTACTGCACCGACGGCTCCAGGAACATGTATGCCGGCAGGCCGAGATGGTAATTCGTCTCGATGCGGAACACGTCTCGGGAACCCCGCTCGGCAGTGCCGCCATTGGCCACGCGGGCCTCGCGCTGCGCCTCGATCTGGCGGCTGCCCAGGCGGGCGTAGCTCGCCTTGATGTTGGCCATGTCGGCGGCTCTATCGAAGGGCTTCAAGTAGGTGAGCCCGGTCTCGATGAACGCCTGATAGGGTTGGTTGTCACCGGGTGCCGCCTCTACCGAGCCGAACACCAGCAGCGCCTGGGGGTCTGCGATGCCGCCCCTGCCGCCGTCCGGACGCCAGACCGCCTGGCGGAACTTGAACATGGCACCAGCGGTGCCACTGCCATCGCGCTCACCGCTGCGCGGGTCGTACTGATCACTGGTGTTGTAGAAGCCGATCAGCTCGTAGCGGCCGGGATAAGCCTCATCCGAGAAGGTCGTCTCATGCCCTATCGCAGCCAGAATGCTCTCCCCGGCTGAATCCGAAGGGTTCCAGTCGAAGCCGTGCCCCTTGTCCAGATACTGCTGCGGGTCGGATTCGAACACACCCAGCTTCAGGCTCTTGTGGTTGCCGAGCTGAAGCTGCCCGAAGGCGCCCCACGAGGCGTACGGTGGCGGCAGCGAGCCGGTGGCGAAGTCCCAGATGGGGTCGTTGCAGGCCACGACACTGGAGCAGTTGTTCTCGAAGAAATAGCGCCGGGCGTTGGTACGCCCCAGCACCGCTTTCAAGCGCCCGCCGAAATAGTTCTGCTCATAAGAGAATTCGGATAGATAGCCGCTGGAAATATCGTTGCGCGCCGGCGAGCCACCAAAATAGCTCCCCGCTGCCCCCGCATAGGCAGGCGGCGTCGGCTGCCCGACGTTATGGTTGCCGGGGAAGAAGGTATATTCCAGATGGAAGGTCGCATCGGGAATGTTCAGCATCTTCTGCAGGTCGAAGTCAGCGCCCGCGAAGATATCGTTGGTGATGGCGTGGCTCCCCTGCCTGGGGCCGGTCGACGGGTTACCGACCCACAGCGACCAAAGCGAGAGGTGCGGCGTGATGCCGGCAGCTTCCAGCCCGCTGCCCATACCAGCGAAAAGGGGCTTTCCCTGGGTATAACGCGGCGCCTTCTGATTATCGTCGAGCCGCGCCGAGACCTCTGACGCCTGAGCCCAGGCGTTGAGCGAGAAAGCCATGATCACGGCTGCCGAAAGCATCGGCTTGGCCAGCGTCATCATGCGGGAGAGCGACGCGGGCCGACTGCTGATGCCGAGCTGGTGTTTGGCGTGAAGACGTGCATAACGTGAGGACATTATTATTATCCTTATCATCGATTGAGTTGCGCTAAGCGCAGGACTTGTCAAACAGGAGCCGAGTTTTAGAGAAGGCTCGAGTTTCAGATATGCCTAGGCGAGTGCAGCCTGTGACCGCCGGGCCAACACCACCGGCGCCGTCTCCTTGAGCCCCATGGCGAGAAAGCCAGCCACAACGCAGATGCCGCTCATCAGCCACAGCGGCGCCGCATGCCCGGCGATATCCGCCGCTGCCCCGGCCACCGTGGGCAGGATGCCGCCACCCAGCACTTCACCGACGCCACAGACGAACCCGAGGGCGGTGGCGATATAGCGCGGGTCTACCGTCTCGGAGGGGACGATGGCCATGAACAGCGGGAAGATGCCGTTCAGCGACCAGCCGAAGAAGAACAGAATGGCGAGGATGTAGGCACTGCCCTGGAAGTACATCGCGCCCAGGGTCAGAATCAGCCCCATGAACGGCGTGATGATCATCACCGGTTTACGCCCGATCCGGTCGGAAATCCCGCTGACCACGAAGCTCCCCACCGCCGCCGATATCCCCAGCACCCCCATCAGCCAGCCCATCTCCTGGGGCGAGTAGCCGCGTACGCTGGTGAGATAGATCGGCATGAAGGACCAGCAGACCACCAGATAGCCGATCAACAGGATCGCCATCAGCGAGCAAATCAGCATGTTCCGGTGGGCGAGCATCTCGCGGATACTCGGCCGGCGTGGCGCTGGCCGTTCGGCCACAGTGGCCGGCACCGATGCCGTGCCGGGCTCGCGCATCAACCACCAGATCAGCCCGGCGGCGATCAGCCCGGGCACGCCAGCGAGAAAGAACGCCTCGCGCCAGCCGAAGGCCGTGGCGACAGCGACCAGCACCACCGGCGCGGCGAAGGAGCCGAGCAGGTTGGAGCCGAAGTTCTGCATCACCCCCATGGCCACACCGCGACGTTTGGGCGCGACTTCTATCGCCGTCACCGTCTGCGAGATCGGCAGGATGGGCCCTTCGGCGATCCCCATGAGCAGCCGCGCACCGAGCAGCAGCAGAAAGGAGGTGGCGAGTCCGGTCAGGAAGGAACAGAGGGAAAAGATGAGCGTGGCCAGCACGAGAAAGATCTTGCGCCTTCCGCTGCGATCCGACATCGCCCCGAAGATCAGCCCGGAAATGGCCCAGGTGATCGAAAGCGCGGAAGCGGTCAGGCCGATTTCCGTATTCGATAGCCCGAGCTCGGGCTGGACGAAAGGCATCAGGAAATTGAGCGCGTTCCTGTCGAAAAAGACGATACCGAAGTTCAAACTCAGCAGTGCCACCAGCAGGATCTGATAGCGTGAACTGCAGCGCGCATTGGGTGTCACGTCGGCTGTGGAATCAGTTGTGACGTCGGCTGTGGCATGGGTTGTTACATCAGAGTTGTTGTTGTTCATGGCTGATGAGCACCTTGCATTGGCGAGTGCGGCTTTTGAGGGCCTCGAATACCGCTGGCACGTTGGCGAGCGGCACCATGTCGGTAATCAAATGGCGCGGTTCTACCGCGCCGGCATCGAGCACATCCAGGGCACTTTCGTATTCGCGTCGGGAGAAGAAGGCAGCGGTCTGCAGGCGTATCTCCTTCGAGAGTGCGGCGAAGGGCACGAACGCATCCGGCCGGGTGCACAGGCCGAGAAGCAGGATGGTGCCGTGGGGCCTGACCTGTTCGATGGACTGGGCAATCAGCCCGGGAACGCCGGCACACTCGAAGACGATATCCGCCTCGCCGCCGAGCTGGCGTGTGGCCGCGGCCACCGGCTCATCCGGCGCACAGACGAAACCGGTAGCGCCCATCTCACCGGCACGCGCCTCTTGATAGCGGGCGACATCCTGGACCACCACCTGCCTGGCGCCGAAGCGGCGCGCCCAGAACGCCACCGCCAGGCCGATAGGGCCGGCGCCGATGATCAGCACACGGTCACCGGGGCGTAGATCGGAGAGCCGGACCCCGTGGAGCGCCACCGCCAGTGGCTCGACGATCGCCCCGTCACGCGTGCTCACGCCCTCGGGCAGCGGTATGCACTGGCGCGCCGCAGTGGCCGCATATTCGCCATACCCCCCACCCTCAAGCACCATCTGCTGACACCAGGCCGGCTCACCGGAGAGGCAAGAGAGACAGCGCCCGCAGCTACGAAACGGCATCACCGAGACCCGCTGCCCCGGGCGCAATGTCGTTACCTCGTTGCCGCAGGCGACGATCTCGCCGGCGTACTCGTGGCCCAGGACATCGCCGGGGCAGAGGCCGAACACGGCATCTTCGGTCATGTGCAGGTCAGAACCGCAGATGCCGCAGCGTTCTACCTGGACCACGACCTCATCAGCACCCGGCGTGGGGTCGGGTAGCTCCCGGATCTCCAGCGGCCGATGCAATTCGTTGAAGACGGCAGCACGCATCAGCCGACCCTCCCCAGCGAGGTCCCACCATCGATGACCAGTTGCGCCCCGGTCATGTAGGCGGACGCATCCGACGCCAGATAGAGCGCGAGCGCCTTGATCTGCTCGGGCTCCGCCAACTGCCCCAGCGGCACCTTGGCATCCCAGCTCCGGCGCACCTCCGGATCTTTCAGCCAGCCACCGCCGATATTGGTGACAAAGCCACCCGGTGCGATGGTATTGACGCGAATACCGAACTCGGCGAGTTCCAGCGCCAGTTGGCGCACCATGTGAGAGACACCGGCCTTGGCCGGCATATAGGGCAGCCCCACCACCGGCTCGGTGATGATGGCGGCATTCGACGAGGTGACGACGATGGCACCGCGGCGCTGGGGCTTCATGTAGGTCGCCGCCAGGCGCAAGGTATTGAAGTTCCCGGTCAGATTGATCGCGATCGTGCGATCCCAGCGCTCGGGATCGAGGGTATCGACCTGCCCCTCTTCGTTGCGCCAGCCGCCCGGGTTCCAGAACCCGGCACCGGGGTCGATCCCCGCATTGGCAAAGACGATATCCAGCCCCGCATGGCGGTCGACATGTGCTTCGAAGGCCTGGGCCATTTGCGCTCGGTCCGCCACATCGAGGGCCTGCGCCTGCACCGCGAACCCCTGCGATCTCAGCCTCGCCGCTTCACGCTCCGCGGCATCGATATCGATATCCGCCAGGGTGACGCTGGCACCGTTTTCCGCCAGCACCTCGACATAAGCCAGCCCCAGACCCGAGGCGCCACCTGTGACCAGCGCCGAACGCCCCTCGACGCTGAACTGTTCGAAAAAGCGCATGGCATTCCCTCACAGAAACAGCTGTTCGTTGATGGGAATGCCGTGCGCTTCGCAGTAGGTCACGTAATGATTGATGAACCAGAAAACGTCCAGGGTTTCTGCCATTCCCCATTTTCGTCGAAGAACTCGTTGGCGCCCTGCATCCAGAACAGCGCCTTCATGCCGTTCGGCTCATCGGTCACCAGGGTATGCGCCTGGCCGGGCATTTCGGTGATGAACTCTCCGGGGCCGCAGACCCAGTCGTACTCCAGATAGCGGAAAGTCCCCTCCATCCCCACCGCCCAGACCATGCCACGGTGACGGTGCGTGCCGATCACGCCCGGGCCCTTGATCCACAGGATATTGCAGTAGACGTTGTTGCGAACATCGAACGCGAGATGGCGAATGGCGGCGTTATCGCCAAAGGGAACCCAGGGGCTCTCCGCTTCCGAGAGCCCGACATAGCTCCCCTCGCGCCCGAATCGATCCTGCATTGCCTTCATCGGCTCTGGCACTTCGACGATGCGATAAGCCGTACTGGCCGGTGCATTGGACATGGTCTTTCTCCTCTTGGATGGAATTGGTCTGCTTCCCATCAATACAGAGCAAGCCACATGCCATCAGCGCAACGGCGTAGACCTATGTCTAAGCAAGGCGGCTAAGCCACCGCCGAACCAGCAAAAAATCATTCAGCCGGGAGACCAATGGATAACGGTGAGAGAGATCGTGTTTTATTAAGATTGATAAAATTCATCATTTTTATAAAAACTGACAGATAAAAAGCGAAAATCACGCTCTTTTTCTGCGACTTTGGTAGGGTAAATTCATGCCCAGAAAGCTACGCCTCTCGGAAATAACGGAAAGAGCTGATCAAGCAAAATCTATAAAAGATGCTCTGCATGCCGGCGATCCACCCACACTGCACGACCTGACAGAGAGCCTGCGGTTCACGCCCAACGACGGCCGGATCTGGTTCGATACCCGCCGCATGCTGCTGTTCGGCGCCCACTCCTTCGGCGCCCTGCGGCGCGAGCTGATCGAAACCCTGGGGCCCGCGGGGGCGCGCGACCTGCTGATGCGCGTCGGCTTCTCGGCCGGCGCCTCGGATGCCGCCTTCGTACGCAAGCACTGGCCGGATAGCGACGATGCCGGGGTGTTGAGTGCGGGTGAGCGCATACATGCGGTAATGGGCATGGTGAAGGTGGAGACCATCCGCCGCGACCATGACATCCCCAACGGCACCTTCGATGCCGAGTTCCTGTGGCACGACTCCGTCGAAGCCGCCGAGCATCTCAAGGCGCACGGGCTCTCCGCGGAACCGGTGTGCTGGATGCAGCTCGGCTACGCCAGCGGCTATGCCAGCGCCTTCTATGGCAAGCGCGTGATCTACCGGGAACTCGAATGCGCCGGCTGCGGCGCCGCGCACTGCCGGATCGTGGGCGAGACCACCAGCGAGCGCATGCAAGCGAACGACGATCTCGACTGGCTGCAGCTCGACCGCCAGCGGCTTTCCCCCGCCACGGCACAAGGGCGAACCACGCGTCGGCAACCCGTCGCGACGTCTGCGCCACGCCATGACGCCAACAAAACCGACGCCACAAATGCCGGCGCCACAGGCATCGACGCCACCGGCATCGAGCCTCATGCAAGCAACGCTCAGCGGATCGTGGGGGTCTCCGCGGCGGTCAGCATCGCCCTGCAGAAGATCGAGCGGGTCGCCCCCACGCCGGCCACGGTGCTGCTCAATGGTGAATCGGGGGTCGGCAAGGACCTCTTCGCCAACGCCCTGCACCGCAGCAGCCTGCTGGCCGAAGGTCCCTTCGTCGCGCTCAACTGCGCGGCGATCCCCGATACGCTGATCGAAGCCGAGCTGTTCGGCGTGGAGAAAGGCGCCTTCACCGGCGCCGAGCGCAGCCGCCCTGGGCGCTTCGAGCGCGCCGACGGTGGCACCCTGTTCCTCGACGAGATCCCCTCGCTGAGCCTGGAAGCCCAGGGCAAGCTGCTGCGCACGCTGCAGGATGGCGAGATCGAACGGGTCGGTGGCAGCCAGCCGATCCGGGTCGACGTGCGCATCGTCGCCGCCGCCAACAAGGATCTGTTGCAGGAGGTGCAGGCCGGGCGCTTCCGCGAGGACCTCTACTACCGTCTCAACGTCTTCCCGATCCGGCTGCCACCACTACGGGAGCGGCGCGACGATATTCCGCTGCTGGTCGAGCACTTCTCGCGCCACTACGCCGAGCGCTACCGGAAATCGATCACCGGGCTGACGCGTAAAGCCTCCGATGCCCTGCTCGCCTACGACTACCCCGGCAACGTGCGCGAACTGCAGAACCTGGTGGAGCGCGGGGTGATCAACGCCCTGGACGGCGGGCCGATCGACGCTTTTCATCTGTTCGAGGATGCCGGCTTCTCCTCCAGCCCCGGCGCCAAGCTCAGAATCAACGCCGCGGGCGATCTCGAGACCGCCGAGCCCGAAGAGGTCTCGCTATCCCGCCCTACGCAACCCCATACCGCGAGCCACGCCGAAGACACCGTGACCGAACGGGAAAGGCAGATGCTCGAACGCGTACTCGGCAACGCCGAAGGCAACGTCTCCCAGGCCGCCCGTGACCTGGGCATCACCCGCGCCAAGCTCGCCTATCGGCTGCAGAAGTTAGGGCTGGAGCCAAGTCGGTACCGGTACCCCAATGACACATGAGTGGGGTTGGTATTGGCTTCCGGAGAAATAAAGAGAATTGGTCTGGCATTGATCAGCGGAGACGCTATTTGCTGCGTGTGGCTGCCATTGGGTAGGCAGACGCATACGTGGGCAATGTCTGGAGAGGAAGCAGAGAGCCGGATGGGAAAGCGCTATATCACCGATTCGATGCCTGGCCCGGTCAAGAGAGAGCCCACAAGCCGAGGAATTATGAGTTCGCTTTTAAAGCAATAAGTTACTGACACACAAGGAAAACCAACCGTAATCGAGCGAAAGGTACAGTTCTTTGGAATCAGTAGGTTAGCGAAATTCAAGGATAGCACAGGAAGCTGGTGTGTGTACCGGTGGTGTACCGTTTGGGGGTTCCCCTATCTCGAGCAGCATGCCTATGAGGGGCGCAAAATTGCTTTTCTCAGAGGCATGCTGACCGCTTACGGCCAGAAGCGGACATGCAATCTACACACAAGAAAAGTCAGCTTTCATACATTAACCTTCAGATTTTCCACATTGACCACAAGCTACCGACCAAAAACTTATTCCTCGTGCAACGTTTATCACGCCTTCAGTCCTAATTAAAATGTCCTTTAAGACCAATCCTCAGGCTAGGAAGGCAAACGAATCTCGCGGAATACCTCGCCAAGCTGAAGCGCCGCACTTCGCCGGTCGCCCATGTCGACCAGAATGTCGAGGATGCGCAGAAATTTCTGAGCTAGAGCCGGCGTCATCTGCGCATCACGATGCGCGAAGTGCTGCACCAGCTCAGCGATGCGCGCTGGAATGAACGTTCCATGCCACCCCTTTAGATTGTCAGGTCCGTCGCCGGTGATCGCGAGTACTTGGTCAGCGAAGGCTTCGGCCGGGTAGTTGGCCTTAGCTCGCTCACAGAGCGTCAAGAATGGGTCCATCACGGAAGCAGCCCATCCGCCCGCACGAACAAAACGATCGATAAGGGGCAGGATGCGGCTGATTTCAGTCCAGTCGCCATTCACGTAACGAGCGGCTAAGCTCGCGTGTTCGACTGAGACAAACATCAATGTATTAACAAGCCTGGGTTGATCGAAGCCTGAGAATCTTCCACTCCGATAGGCGTCACGCTTGAAGGCAGGGTCCTGAAGAAGTCGTTCAAGACAGAGTTCAAGTATGTTGATTGCATCGGATGGAATGACTGGCGCATCGTACACGTAGGAACAGACGTAGGTACTCGATAATGGATAAAGGAGAGCCCAGCAATTATCTCCCTCAAGCGCAAGAATCGGATCGAGGAAGCGGGTCTGAAAATCGCTAAGAGGGAGAAGACCGGCTATCCGGCCTAGGCTTGACCCTAGGGTGTGGGTCCACTCAAAAATTTGAGTGGACGAACGATTTCGACGTCCGGTTCTCACCCAAGGCGGCGCATTCTTCTGATTGGTCCAGTCGAGGATGCCAGCGAAGAAATCGAGGAACGCACTCTTCGCGTTACTGCTCAGGATCTCGTCGAAGGGGATTCGCTCAAGTATTTTTTCAGCCTGGTCTGAATGCCAGAGGACATCCGGTTCCCCCCACATCTCATTCGTGTCAGCCGCATCATCTGCGTCGTATTCTTCGTAAGCTCGATTCCAACGCCGACCACTCTCGGGGTCGACCTTCACCCATGCCGGAGGTGGTAGCGGAAGGGAGGCCCATCCGCTTCCGTTCTCATAGAAGGCTAGCGCAGCCTCGACCGCAGCTTGCAATTCACTTGATGAGTGGGGTGCTTCACTTTGTTGACGGTAATGATCACGCGGGCGCCGTGGTATGTGGCAGAGCGATAATGCCAGGACCAGCGAGGCCCAAGTCAGCTTGGGATCCATGAACCAAAGCTTGCAGGCTTCTTCGAGCGTGGCCAACGAAACGACTTCCAGTGGGTGCGCAATCAGCCCGAGGAGGTCGTGAGCCGCGCCGCGCGCCGCCGTACCTTCGCGGAGATCCGCGGCAAGGCCGCGTGCCACGAAGATCGCGTGGTGCCACGGGATGACGGCACCAGGCGACCACATCCGATCTGGCTTTTCTGGTAGTTGGATCGCGCGCCTTAAGGCGTCACGAGCCCACTCAAGGTCTTCTTGAGTGCGCCCGTCTCGAAAGTTGAGCGCGATGGCGGCGGTAGCGGCGACCGCGCCGCGACGTATACCCAAGAGCTCTTCTTCGTTTTCCTCGTTCGAGTGCTCGAACAAGTCGCTGGCGTCCGCTTCCCTGGCCAAAGCGATGGCACCCTCGACCGTGTGGGTGTCGCTTAGTGTTTTCTCTTCGAAGGACTTGGACGCCCACGTCCAAAGGCCCGTTTGCCTAAGCCGCTTAGCAGCCTCTTCTGCCCTAGCGACATTTTCAGGCTTAGCGGCGGAAGGGCTCACATGGACAATCGCAACCTGGTCTGAATCCTCTTTGGTGCGGTAGGCCTGATAGTTTTTCGGGTCCGCCAGTTCGGCATATTCGAGGGCCTGAGCTGTGAGGTGCTCCCTTGCCCTCGGATTGTTGCGGTGCTCTTCGTACTGATAGGGCAGATCGTTCTTGAAATTAAGGATCGCTTCACTAGCCCGGTCGCGGATCGGCCCCGTCGAAAAGACGAACCTTGGCACCATCCCACTAAGCTGTGCCTTGCGTACCGGCCGGGCATTTGCTGCTTGGATCGCCTCAATGTGAGGCCTGTCGGTGCGAGACGTGAAACCGATTAGGCTAGCAGCCGGAGAGAGGTCTTGCACCATTCGGTTGTGATCTGCGGCCAACAGGCGCTGCGAGGTGAAGAGTGGCAACGTCGTTTCAGATACTGTCTCGGTGTGAAGCGCAATCACCGACGCGACGCCCAAGATAGCGATGCACTCGTTACCCTCGACGATTATCTGGATCAGATCGTCAACGGGCCGGCTGCGCGCTAGCTCGGCAAAGCACCATTCCTCAAGCGCCATAAACCCGCAGCCAATGGCACTAGGTGCCCACATCGAACGACACCAAAGATACTCCCGGTCGGTACCCCAGAACCTTTGGCTCCCCAGGGAAAGGTCAGTTCGAGCGGTATGGGAGTACCATCACGACTTCGTGAATAATGATGCAGCTGTCGCCACGCATTCATCGCGTGATCGCAGAGCTCTCGAAGAAGCCGCAATGCCTCTTCCGGCGAAGATTGGAAAAGCGAGTGAAAGGGCTCTCGAAGCGGCGAAGGGGGTGAAAAGCTTTTAAAATCATCGCGGATCGATAATCTGTTCCAGTCGTGGTCGCTGAAATCGTCGATAGTTCTCAGGGGAACTGCGCAGGACAGCGCCCTTTGCTCTTGAGACGTGCGCTTGGCTTCCGGTTTAGCCCGTATAGCCTTGCGCCACTCGGATGCGGCATGACGTTCCCGTTCTTCTCGGGCGACTTGGCCTGCTGGAAGCTCCTCTCGTAGAAAAGCCAAGGAAAGCTCGACGAGGGAATGAGGCAGCGATTGAGCAAGGGTGGGTGAGAAGGCAATGGTGTCATGAAACGCATCGTCACGAATGTTCTTCGAGTCGGTGACGCGCTGCAAATAGTCGGCCGCTAGGGTTGGCTCGGCTCTCGACGCTCTTAAGAGGAGCCGGCTTAGGGATTGCCGGAATGTCCCCTGATTGGGCACCTTCCCCCAGTACGTTGAGTTGTCGTCCGGCCCATCGGCGGTACTAATCGCGTCGATGGCAGCGAGCCAGGTAGCACATTGTTGGAGAAGAGCGCGTGACGTTGGGTTGCTAAGATCGGCTAGGGCGTTCTGCCAAACCTCGAAGATAGCGACGATCTCCGGATAAAGTCTCTGTGGAATGTCTGAAATGCGCCGAAGGATAAAGTCAATGAGGCGACCCCACGCACTGAAGTCGGATGGCCACCCGAGAAGATAAGCAAACTGTTGGCGTTGCTCCTGTGGGAGGTTCCCAGCGAGGATATTCACGTTGGGGGAGGTCTTCTCCGCTTGGAACCCAGACGAGTGTCTTTCTGAACAGTCGGAAGTCGTCGGCAAAGACCGCCGTCGCGAACTGATTCTCATCTGCTTCGAACTTTGCGGTTCCTAGTGGACCGACCAGCCACGCGCGCAGCCATTGCGATCTGAGTTCCGATCCTTCCGTTTGGGCGAGGTATTCTGGCCACTCTTCTCCCTGCGTGTACTCCATTGGGAGAGAAGTTCGACGACACGTGCCCCGCCGGCGGCTCTTCCGCATGCCTTGACCTCTTCCATCCATTGATCCCCACGATCGGCCAGGACATGGAAGAAAGCCCATTCGAAGAAGATATCGTGAGCGAAGCGAACAGAAATTCCCTCGCGAGCATTTTGGAGTATGCCGTCAGATCGTAGGTCCTCGATGTGTGCTACCGTGGTGAGCTCGCTAAGACGAATCGGATGGCTAAGCTTTCGGGCACGAAGAGAAGCTAAATCGAGCAGTAAGCGCTGACGTTCAATTGCGCTTTGTCCGGTCTCGTTGTAGCCGCCCCGTCGCCACCAATTCTCGATCAAATCGACTTCAGATCGGGGAGTGAATGTCTGAACACTAGGGTCAGCCACATAACTCTGGTTTAGCACCTTCGCAAAAAAGGGGCGTCGGACTATCTCCTGCACCTGGGCTGACCCAAACAGAAGAGGCCTGAGGTGTGGTTTGGCTTTTGCGAGTGTCTCGGCCTCTTCATCAGTCAGCTGACCAACGCCAAGCGTCTCGACAGTTAGGACGTTTAGGAAGTCGCCCAACCAGTTGCGAAGCACTTCAATGCCTGTGTCTCGAAGGGAGGCAACAATGCGCCAGTTATCGAGCAGCGGTGACTCCACGATGGCGCGGATCACGTCGAGAATGATGGGCTGGTGCTCCTTCTCGATGCGATCGATTGCATCAATGAACAAAATGGGAGTGCCGGCGGCTCCGATCTCCACGAGAAGTTGCTCCAGGGGAGCACCAGAGAGACCCTGCGAGATCGCGTAGCTGATCCAACTGGTGCCTTCGAGCTGTTCGGCTTTGAGGAAGAGGACTGGTCCGTGTTCCAACTCGCGCTGTACCGCTCGCCTCACCAAGACTGATTTACCACTTCCTGGCAGGCCGCGGATCTGGACCACTCGTGCTATGGAAAGTTTGGCGTCTAGGTCCCCAAGGACTGAGGTTCGGTCAAGCTTCGTTCCGCCAACATCGTCCGGAATGAGGTTCGCGTAGCTCTCGGCCAGTTCTCTGAACTTGTCGAGGTTGAGTGATGGTGCGCCGCGAAGGTGTGCGACAGAGGAGATCAATCGAACAAGCCGCGCGCGATCAAATTGGCCTGCTTTCCCTGCTGATGCACGAGCTAGCTGAACGGTCCGCGACCAGACAAGTGTAGCCTTGGATGCATCACCGGGTGCGAGACAACCTCGAATATGATTAATGGCAGTAGGGGGATCAGTGGCACCTTCGCGAAGGAGGTCGAACTGAATGAGTACAAAGTGAGCAAGGAACTGATGCACTTCATCACTCGTGCACGGTACTCCCTTCGTCTCTTCCAGCAGTGTTACGACGTCATCCTTGACCGCTATGATGTCGGCGCTGGCATTGCCACCCGCCTCAAAGCGAGCGTCGAAATGGTTGGCCGTCAGGCTTTCACGAGCCCAATCGCAAAGGGTTTTGAGCGCTCGTTCCTTGGCCGGGCTAACGGTGCCAACTGCTGCCCCGTAGCGGTCGACGTTAATGCGAAAACCAGGCTTTTTGAGAGTAGCCCAGCTGTCGCGAATGATGTCACGAAAATCGGAGTTTGTTTCCGCCTTGCTGATTGTGAGCGAACGTTTTACCTGGAGGCTCAAGCGAGCAGGGTTCTTCGTGGTGTCTTCAAAATCGACGATCACATCATCGAGCGGTTCGCCGAAGTCGCGCTGCTGTACCGAAACGCAGACAACGATCCGGTCATCGATGCCGGGTGCATATGCCTCGGCGAGCAGCGCGGCGAGATAGAATGCAGCCGCATCGCCCTCAAAGGTAAAACCCTCGCCGCCGGCGAGTTCGGGTGATTGTGTCATAGCTAGCTTGAAAAATTCCTGAGTAGCCATCAGTCGAGTAACCGACTGGTAGATTGTGGAAGATTATGCGCCTGGACTTCGCAAGAGATCAGCACTCAGTCTAAGAGGGCTAGGCAGTTACCACCGCGTGGGCGTCCACTAATGCCTAGTTATCACAATCTTAGGCTGTTTGCAGTGGGGTCCCCGACCGCTCCCGCTTCATTGCAGTCGTCTACAGCGGGCACTTAAAAGCCAGCTTTGGTTCGTTATCAGCCATAATAGGCCTCTTATGTAGCTTGCAAGCCATTGCTCGACCTCCCCGCCAGCAACTTCAGTATCAACAACGCAAACCGCCTCCCAGTCTCTTCATCCCCCAGATACGGCATGCTTTGCTTCTCATGGTCGCTGAGGTCGTAGAGCACGGCGTCAGGGACCTTCTTGGGAAAGAGGCCATGCATCACCTGGCCTTCGCTTTGGTTGCGCACCTGGGCCATCACCGCTTCGTCACGTTCGATGCGGTCGGCGATACCGTTGGCGAACGCTGACCTCAGCGCTGTAGAGGTCGTTGAGTCGGTCAATGATATCGGCCATGCGCTGCTTCTCGGGGTCGTGGGGCTTGCCTGAGCGGACATCGCTGACTGAGGTAGGCGTAGCCCTACCTGGCCACTTCCAGGCGCAAGCATTCTTCCTCACGCTTGATGAGGCGATAGTGGGGCAATTCCAGCCAGCTGACGTACTCCCAGCCATAGGCCGTTATGGCCTCGATGATGTCCCGCTGGAACAGAGCTTCCCCGCTGTTCACCATGTCACCCCCTGCGCCTAGCGTAATCTTGCGTAACAGCCTAGCGCTTCAGGGATAAGAGGAGAAGTCTACTTAGGCCGCTGAACCATCAGGGCACCAGCCGTTATTCGCGAAGCATGCCCAAGGCTTGCTCCAACAGCTCCAGTGATTGACGATGCTTGTCCGGATGCATCTTATGGATGTTGGCGAGCTTCCAGCGCACTGCAGGCAGCCGATCAACACCCGGCAGCGGAAGCAGCGCCCAGTCAGGCGCCCCCTGCTTGAAGGACATCAGGAAGCGAACATCCTCATCGGTCATTAGCTGCCCCAGCCGCGACAGCAGCTCATCGCGGACGCTCTCCAACTCCTGCAAAGGAAGGTCAACCCTGGCCATCCCGACAAACTCCTGCTGGTAGACGTTTTCCAGGGGCTTCAGTCGCGGGTTGATCACTTCGTTCAAGGGCCTCGGATGCCCCAGCAGATAGACCAGGAAGCCTTCGAATACGCTTCGATCCAGGCCGCCCTGGTTCAGAAGCAACTTTACATCGAAGAGATCCCGGGGGTGCTGGCGATCCAGCGCGGCACAGATCTTGCCACCATATAGGTCCGGCAGTGACACCACCCGCACCGCAGCGAAGCCGTAATCGTCTTCCACGGCTTCCACGACATCGCGCTCCTGGGGCGGGTGCAGAGTGCCACGCAGCACCGGCGATACCTCTACCTTCACCTGGCTGCGACCTCGACGCACCAGGATCCTCAGATCGTCCGGCGATTATCCCGAAGCTCGGCCTTCACACCTGGCAGTCGGGCGCTGAAAGACTCTGCCAGTCGCTGCAGCGCCTCGCGACAGCGTCGCAATGCCTCGTCACGGGCGCCAGCGGCAAGTAGGCCAGGTCGATGTCGACCGAAAGGCGGGGTAATGGCTGCACGAAGAGGTTGATGGCCGTACCGCCCTTCAGGGCGAAGCACGGCTCGTCATTGAGGAAAGGCAGAAGCGAGACCAACAGCCTGACCTGTTCGTGGTAGTGAGCTTCAATCGGCATGCAGGAACGCCTCCGGCACCGTCACGTGATATTCCCTGTCCAGCTTGCCGCCCTGGCAGAGCTGCCGCTTGCCCTTGCCGAGATCCAGTCGACGAGGTTCCAGACGACCGTACCAGGCATGCCCAGCATGGCGAGCCAGCACCAGGAAGGCACGCTTGGTTCTCACCGAACGGCACCCCTCCAGCAATGCCTGCAGCCGGCGTGGACGCAGCGTATTGAGCCCACCGAAGGTGTCGACCAGCTCACTGTTGAACAGCAGCTCGTTCGGCGTCACGGCGATCCACTCCAGGACCGCTCGTTCGGGGGTCGATACCTGCAAGCTGAAGGCCCTGCTATCCGTCGCGTAGTCAGTGAAGCTACCGGGAAGCTGCACTGGCAGACCCTTTTCAGAGTGAAGCACCATCCGCCCCTACCCAATCGGCATCACTCAACCACCGGGGCAGCCGAACGGCTTTCTTGCCATACAGGTGCGTTGTGCTCTCCCCCATGGGCAGATAGTGGGCAAAGCCATGCAGTGCCAGGGCCGTCTGGCCACCCGGCCAAAGCGGTGGTAAGCCCGTGTCGTCGCTCTCCTGTAAGGCGAAAACAGCGCTCTCCCAGGTAAGAGGCTCCCCCGCTTGGCAGTAGGCGCCGTACCCCACGCGTTGCAGCCAGCCACTGCTGGCCAGCTTACGCGCCTGATCCGAGGTGACACCGTGAGAGGCCAGCCAGGCAGTCGTCACGACGGCGCCATACGGGATCTTGTGCAGCAGCTGGTTTATTTTCACGTGAAAAAGCGGCCTAAAATTCCGTCTTCAGAGTGAAGATAAACCACATTGGTTTATCTTCAAGCCCAAAATCGCCATTCATGGCCGCTTATAGAACAGAATTTAAACCGCAGGCTGAGTCTCCGACTCTGTTTGAGCCCCAACTTAGTGGGAGGAAGCTTGAGGGACGAGGCCAGGCTGAGAAGGCGGCTGCAGGGGGACAAAGCGGCCACACATCACGTCAATCCTGATAGTGCGTGTACTTTTTCGCACTTCCCTTCACTTGGTCGGCGGGATATTTCTCCGCATTCTTCTCCATCTTCTCCTGGCATGCCGCTTCAATATCCACGTCCAGCTTGCCCGCCAGCCGGATCAGGTAGAGCTGAACATCGGCAATTTCATCGCGCACGGCGGCTAGTTGCGGCTCATCCAGCTCCCTGGACTGCGCCTCGGTCAGCCACTGGAAGCACTCCTGCAGCTCGGCAGCCTCTACCGTCAGCGCCATGGCCAGGTTCTTGGGCGAGTGGAACTGGTCCCAGTCGCGCTCGCTGGCGAACTGGTCCAGGGCATCACGGAGCTGCTTGAATGGGTCTGACATGAAGGGATCACCTGGTTCTGTGGTATCGAATGGCTTCGAGCATGCCTGCTCTGCCGCTCGCTATCCAGCCGGCATCGGCATAGGCCGCCATCGGGCCGTCCGCTCGCTTACAGTACGGAGAGGAATTCGCCGATGACCTTCAGGTCCTCGAGCTCATCCTCGAGCACGATATCCTTGTAGCCGAAGGCGTTGGTCTGGGGCTTGAGCACGATACGCTGGTTCACGTACTCGCCGTACGCCTCGATCTTCTCGCTCTGATAGAGCTTGATCGTGAAGCTACCGCCGTAATCCGGGTCTTCGATTGAGCGATGCTGGACCACTACGACCTTGCCCTGCCGCGTGCCGCCAGGATTGGCACGGAACAGGCACCAGGCGCCATTGGGTATACGCCGGTTCATCGACTCCCCCACCACCCGACTGACGAAGAGGTCGGGACTCATGCGTAGATGCTCCGGCAGCTCGATCCAGTGTTCGGCGTCGGCGATCTGCATTTCGCTGAACTGACCGGCGGCAATGCTCAAGTCATAGACGGGCACATGACGCTCGAACGGCTCGGCGTCTTCGCGCGTCACGATAGGCAGGTGCAAGCCATCCAGCGCTTCTTCCAGCGCGGTATCCTCACCTTGCCCGGCGGAGTCGCGTGCAAAGGCCGCGAAATATTCTCGGGTTTCGGGGTCCGTGGCATAGACATAGCAGCCCTTCTGGCCCCGCGTCATCAGCGTTCGGTAGGTGTTCTTGATGATCTGATCCGCCAGCTTGCGGGCGTGATCCGGTTCCTGCTTGAGCAGCGTCTTGTAGCCGTGCACCGAGCGATCCTGGCTGGCGCGCTTGGCCGCGTCCGTCACCACCCGCCCGTCGCGAATGACGAAGTCGTTCCCGATGATGACGCCAACATAGTCGAATTCGAGCCCCTGGCAGGTGTGAATACAGCCCACCTGCTCGACAGAGGCATCGGCAATTGCCCATAGCATGCCGTCGTCATCGAGATTCCACTGGGCCGCAAAGCCGTACTCGGGGAAGACGATGTCCATGGCGTGCTTGTCTTTCTTGCTCGCCCACGGCCAGCAGTAACCGGCGACCATGCGCGCCTTGTTGGCCTTGCGGTTCTTGTCGAGAATCGCGCGGCGCAGGGCGCTCGGGTCATCGAATACCTGGAAGTCGTAGTCGATGTCCTCCAGGTCGGTGTTGGCCGTGGTACGGATCTGCAGCGCATGATCCAGCCAGGCCAGATAGCCATCCGAGCCGTTGCAGCGGAACTGCGAGGCCAGCTCCAGCTCACTGACCTCGGCGCCGCACTCCGCTGCCCGCCGCCGAACCTCCTCGACCGTACCCACGTCTTTCAACGTCACACGCTGCGCTTCGTCGATGAAGAAGATCGAGAGCCGTGACGCGACGATGATCTCCTTGATCTGGCTCTCGCCCAGGTTCTGATACATGCCGGACTTTTCGTTCAGGCGATGTGCCTCGTCAACGATCAGCGCGTGGAAGGTATCCGGCTCGGCGTTGACGTAGCTGCCCGAGCCCTTGAACAGATTGTCGATATGGGTCTTCTTGCGCGTGCCGGTAAGCCGCTTCTTGAACACTTCGCGCGGAGCCGAATTGCGCGAGACGTATTGCGTCATCATCTCACGCTTCGTCAGCTCCACCAGCAGGTTGATCGCGACCACCGACTTGCCGGTGCCCGGGCCGCCCTTGACGATCAGACACTGCTTGCCGCCCTTGGCCACCCGATGGGCGAGATCGAGTGCTGTTTCATAGACCAGTTTCTGTTCGTCGATCATCAAAAACTCGGCGTTACCATCCATCATCGAGGCCAGGGCATCCGCAAGGTTCTTGCTCGGCTTGATCACCCCGTGCTCGATGCGATACATGATGTTGTCGCTATCGCCGTATTTGATGTGCTGGCTGAGAAATGCCGAGAGCTTCAGGGCATCCGGCGAGATGAATACAGGCGCTCGACCGGTGTGATGGGAGTAGAAGGCATGATTGATGGCGTCTCCCTGCTTCATGTTGTGCAGGTAGGCGCAGGGCATCAGTTGGATCGACTCCGACCGCACCGTCTCGTTGTAGTCATTGATGAGGTCTGCGTAAGACCACGCCTGATACGAGGGATGATTGGTCTCACGCACGCCACCGTTCAGCCACGTTTTCACGATGGCGTCCTTTTTCGTCACCTCAGCCGATTGCCACTGCTTCAGCTCGATGATGACTGCGGTATCGGCCCGCTGGGAGCTCTTACCCGTGAGAATGAAGTCGACACGCCGATTGCTCAACGGGATGTTGTACTCGATCGCCACGCCCGCCGAGGCAGGGATACCTTCATCGAGCAGGACGCTCATCATGAAGCGCAGCGAGTTTTCCCAGGACAGCACCTCACTACGCTTTGAATTTAGGTTCAGCCGGCGAGACACCTCGTTATTGATAGTGTCAGCTATGACATTGGCGCGCACATCATCGATGAACTGCTGTTTGGTGGCGTTGTAGACCAGCATATCCCTGTACTGCCCCCTTCCCTAAATGGCTCGGCCATGATTCATCACATTCGAATGTAACGATTATGCACGCTGATGCCCTGCGCGATATACGCAGGGGTAAAAA
The DNA here is from genome assembly GCF_003006155.1 of Salinicola tamaricis. GTDB lineage: Bacteria > Pseudomonadota > Gammaproteobacteria > Pseudomonadales > Halomonadaceae > Salinicola > Salinicola tamaricis. The sequence goes on from NZ_CP023559.1 coordinate 282,578, forward strand.
TCGTGTGCGGGGCTCAAGGTCCACCTATAGACGCAGGGGACTTATAATCCCTTGTTCCTGACGTCTTCCCCATCGGCCAGGTCAGCATCGGCCTTCGTGCGGCCCCAATGAACCGAACCGCCCGGGCGTTGCCCAAGAGATCGGCCCGGCACGCCGTTCATCTGCGCGGGCAGCACGGCATAGCGCCAATCGCGGGGTCGAGCGTGCGAAACGCATCAGTTGGGGAGGCTAGTGCTTGGGCACAGGCAGTTTGAAGGCAGGCTCTCATGCCCTGAAGCGGTCTGGAGAAGACCTGAAATACGGGAAACTGTGGTGGGCCCAGTAGGACTTGAACCTACGACCAAGGGATTATGAGGAATTGCAGTAAAATCATAATCTTACAGCCCACTGATTTCCTTGGAGTTATCACCATGACCTGAGCCGCCCTCCGGCTACCAGAGGGCGAATGTGTCACAACATGTGTCACGAGAACAGGCATGCTGACAGAAAAATTGATTCGAGACTTGAAACGCACAGGACGAGAGCAGAACCGTTCCGACAATACGAGGGACCATGGGACTGGCCGCCTGTACCTCACCGTCCGCCCTTCCGGTAACAAGGAATTCAGGGTCCGGCGTAGGGTTCTTGGGCGTTGGCGTTGGAAGAAGCTGGGTGACTGGCCAGGAATGTCCCTAGAGATCGCCAGACAAGCCTTCAGGGAGGAAATGAAGAAGAGCCCTTACGACGGCCAAGGGCTTGACACTGAGCGCGCCTACGGGACGCTTGGAGATCTTTGCGATGCCTACTGCATTGACATGAGGCTGCGTGGTCGAGTGTCCTGGTCAGAGGCTGCGGGGAGGCTAGAACGGGGTATCAAATTCCCGTTCCCCTCGCTTTGGAACACACCAGCGAGAGAGGTTACGACTAAGGAGCTGGTCGACGTTCTGGCTTACCACATCCAAAAAGGGTCCAAAGTTCAGGTCAACCGACTAAGGTCTTGGCTGCATGCGGCATATCAGTTCGGCCTGACCGCGGAGAACGACCCAAAAGTTAAGCGCTCTGCGGGGTTTGGTCTGGGCTATAACCCCGTGTCTAGCATACCCCGCCAGGGGCAATGGGAAAGCGTAGGTGAAGGGCTATTGAGCCCGGAGGCATTCCGCCTTGCCTGGGTAGAGATGCCAAAGATGCGGGAGCGCGTGTGGAATGCAGTCCCGCTAGTACATCTCGTGATCGCGACGGCAGGACAGCGCATCACCTCCCTTCTAAAGCTTAGAGTCCGCGATGTGCACTTGGATCGCAGGCTCATGGACATACCAGCTAGCGCCATGAAAGCGAAGAAGCCGCACATCGTTCCGCTAAACGATCAGGCGGTGCAAGTTCTAAAACCCTTAATTGAACTGGCTCACATGCGCCAGACAGAACTCCTATTCCCGAATCGGAAGGATTACCGCAAGCCAATGCTTCTATGCAGCCAGTCCGCACTGGTCGACGACTTCAGGAAAAGGCACGGTGTAGAGTGGCAGACCAGCTGGGTCAGGAGGACGGCAAAGACTGTGCTTGGTGAATTGCAAGTATCGAGGTTTGACAGGGACAGATTGCACGGCCATGCAGTCCAGGATGTTTCTGGTAAGCATTATGACCGATACGATTATCTGAGAGAGAAGCGGATTGCTATGCGTCTTTGGGGAGAGTGGCTGGATGGTGTCATGCGAGGTGTGGACATCAGGCTGCGCTATCTGGACGATCAGGCATAGCGCGCCCGGATAGCTACAAACTCTTCAGCAAAAAGACAGAGCACCAATTGTGGTGCTCTGTTTAGGCATTCAGTTAATCACGGATAACGCAGCACCAACTGCTGCCGTGTTGGCCAGCGGTAATAGCCTGCGCAGCTTCTTGCCGATCTTCTCGGCGTCTTCATGCTCGACGCCCTCCCCAGAGAGTAGGCCCTTTAGTGCCCCAACAGATGCGGTAGTCAAGCCCTGAGCGTCTGCCACAACCCCGACAGCCGGGATGGAATCCACCCCATAACCCCGGAAGCCCCACCCGCCACTAGCGCCTCCTGTCATCCATGATTCAGGCATCGTATTTACTGTAGCCAAACCATCTAGAGGGATGCCAAAACCGCCGTAGACATTGTTCATGTTGAGCACACCAATCAAGCCAGCCGCGCCTTCAGTGCTGTCCTGAATGTACTGCTCCGGGTCGTCCTTGAGCTTGGATTGCATGTAGATGCGCCCGTTGTAGGCCAGATACGCCAGGGCGGTAGACCACATCAGCTTCTGCGCCAGGACGAGGTGGTTGCCCCGCAGGCCGTAGGCTAACTGCTTCTCCAGGCTGACGAGAGAGAACGTGCGGAACTGGGTAATCAGCTTGCCCAGCTCCTTGTTGCTCCAAACGCTGGTCTCCCCGATGAAGTTCCGTTGCATTTGCCTGCCCAGGATCGCGGTCATAGCGGCGCCCAGCTTGTCTCTCAGCTCGGGGTTCATGCTGTCCGCGGAGAACACGCGCACCTGCTTGCCATCCACGTCCACGTGCTCGGGGTTCGCCCGGATGTAATCCAGCACCTCGTGGAACTCCTCATCGCTGAGCCCCGCCTCCCGCCAGATTTGCAGGTCCTTGCTGTCGAACTTGAGCTTGCCCTCGGCGGCCTGGAGGATCTGGTCGAGCATCGCGCGCTGGGCAAGCTCCTCAGAACCTGACTGCACGGTGCGGAACCCGGAGAGGAGCATGTTCTTGTCCTGGATGTAGCCCGCACCATTGTTGTAGATGCGCTCCAGACGAGACTGTGCGTCCTCCCCCATGTTCGCCGCCATGTAGTTCTTGGAGGCGAAGTAGTTCTCCTTGTGCCCATAGGCGCCCATAATGCGGTACATGGCCTCCAGCTTCGGGTCTTCCTTGAGCCTGCCCACCTGGAACCACTTCGTGGCGGGGACATTCTTTAGGGTCTTGCGCAGCCCGAATGTCACGAGGGCGTTAGAAGCCTCAGGGATTGACGCTGCCCCGTTCCAACCCAGGCGCAGGATGCCTGTGGCCTTACGTGCCGCCCGGGAGAGCCGGATTGCGCTCTGAGCCCAGGGGCTGAAGTTGGTGTCCAGGGTCTCACCCATGAGCAGCCGAATGGAGTCGTGCAGCATCTCGGCGTACTGCTGGATTCGACCGTCGTTGGAGTCACCGACCAACCGCGCCAGACGATTGACCTCATCCGCATCTCCGGCCTTCTTGGCATCCGCGAGCTGGTTCTGGATGAGGTTTCTCGCCTCAGCGACGGCTTCGTCGATAGCCTCGTCTGCCTGTGCGCGGGTCTTGAACCCCTGCTTGGCCAGGGCGGACTCCCCCGCCCCTTCCCTCGCGTAGTTCATCACCACGTCCTGGGAGGTGTTCAGCAGGTCGACCATGCGGAGCTGACCCTCGCTGTGCGAGATACTGGCCCCCAGGCTGAACTTGGCGCGCTTGGAGATGCTCTCGTGCAGGGACACGTCAGCCATGTCGTCCAGCATGGAGTTGACCGCTTCAGGGCTCATCCCCGCGGCTTTCAGCTCCTTGCCGAGGAACTCCCGATTTGGCTCGCTGAAGATGTTGCGGATGCCGGTCTGGCTGCTCAGGCCCTTATCCAGGGTACGGCGCATCTGGGCCCTCGCGATCAACCGAGCGGCCTTCTCGCTGAGTTTGACCTTGCCTCGCTGGTACGCACCCGTCAGGAGGTCCTCGACGGCCTTCTCCCCATGCTTGCGGTAGGCCGCCTGCATCTTGGTGGTTTCCAGGATGAACGGGAAGTAGCGGTCGTCATGCGTGACCTCTTCGAACCCATATACCCCGGAACCCTTACGGTCCATGACCGACTGCTTGAGCATGTCAGCTCGGGCCTTGGACGCCTTCTGGATGGCCGGGTCGTTGCTCGTGACCTTGCCCCGCATGTGCAGGACCACGAGGTTGTCGAACTCCTGGCGCTCCTTGGCGATACCCAGCTCCATCTTCCACCCCGGGATGCCACGGGACTTGGCGAACTCCAGGACAGCATCGCGCTCCCTGCTACCCTCGGCGTTGATAGCCCGGCGCATGAACATGTCCTGATAGTGAGAGGCGGGGATATGTCCTTTGAGACCCGCCTGGGGTTGGCATTGAGCTTGATGTTGAGCCCACGGATCAGGTTGCTCGGGGCCTGATCAAGGTGCTGTAGGTGCTCTGGAGGTAGTCCCGGGTGTGCCTGCTGCCCAGCAGGTAGTTCTGCCAGTTGGCGGGTGCCCGTTCGGCAAGGCGGACGCCATCATAGATAGCATCCCAGCCTGGGCCTGCCTCGTTCACGAGGTGCATTTCGTCAGCGAACTGCGCCCCTTGGACCTGGGCGGCACCTACCGTGCTGGGCTGTGCAGGCTGGCCTGCCCCTGCGTCTACATTTGTAGACTCGGGCTGAACCTCTTGGGCCTGAGCCCGTCCCGCGTCTGCCTTCTCCTTGGCCACCCGTCGCTCCGCCTCAGCCACGGGACCCCTGCGGGCGGCCTCCAGCTCCTCGAATCGCTGCTTCAGGCGCTCGGGGATGATCCCGTTATTCAGGCGGGAAATGTCCTTCCACGCCTCTTGGTACTTGGCATCCTCGTCAGCCTTGGCCCGCAGGCTGTCTATCTCGTCTTGCAGGGGCTTTACTCGCGCTTCCGTGTCCGCACGAGCCGCCGCGTTCTCCGCTGCATTGGCCTTGCGGGCCTTGTTGGTCATACCGATGTTGACGGGGGACTCCGCAGCCTTGGCTTCGGCCCTCGCCTTCTCGATCTGATACTCCAAGGTCTTGATGCGGGCGGTGTCCGCCTCTCGCGCGCCTCGGCTCAAGCGCTGCTCGGCCAGCGGAGTCAGCTCCTCCACCAGAGATTGCCGAGAATCCCGAGAGGTGAGGACGGTGTTGTCCACCAGCCCCTGCAAGTCGTCAGCAAGCCCCGACTCCCGAGCGTCCACCCCGGCTTGACGCAGGTCTGCATCCACGGCCTTGGCCGCATCCCACGTCTCCGCATCCCGGACGGTGGGCTGGATGTCCGCCCCTCCCCGCGATGCCCTCTGGAATGGGGCCAGGGCCACGGGGACTGCGCCAGACACCACTCCGCCTGTAACAGTGGCCAGGAGAACGTCAGACCAGTCCTTGGTGGTGTCTGCCTCCATCAGGGTGGTCTCGATCCCACCGCTGATAGCGGCACCCGCCCCGAACCCACGGGCCGCACGTGCCAGCAGGCCAACCTTGGATGCTGCCGCACCGCCTCCAGTTGAAAGCATGAGCGGGATCATCGTGGGGTCGATCAGGCTGGCAGCGATCTCCGCCCCGAACCCAGACAGGCCAGCCTGAGATATGGTCTCCTGATTCTTGCGAGCCTCTCGGATGGCAGCTTGACGCTTCTCGAAATCGTCCTCCGAGACCGCGGATGCCACCATCTCCAGCTCGCGCTCGCTATAGTCCTTGGCGAGGCTTTTGATGCGATCAGGGTCGACCCGGTAGTTGGGGTCCACAGGGCGACTATCACGCTCCTGGATGCGGTCCAGGGCCTTGTAGGCGAAGTTGCGATCTGTTGCCGCCCGCCATGTATCCCCGAATGAGGGGGCACTGGCTTCCTGCTCCGCTTGCACTGCCGCTGCCTGACGGTTGGTTTCTCGGATGTCTTGGTCCGCTCCGATGCCGTCAGGGTTCAAACTTGGGATCAGTTCCGCCATTTAGCCTCCTTGGTAAGGTCTCGCGATGAGTAGCATTCGAACTGCACTATTCCTCATATAGTGGCGGCAATCATTGCGAGAGCGGCTCAGACGATGGCTTCTCGCGGATACAGCTTGTAACCTCTCTCCTTTCTCAAAAGGTTCTCATGATGAATTTTGCTAACCGACTTAGACATGCGCGTGAGGCCAGCGGGCTTAGCCAATCTGAACTAGCTCGCCGGCTGGGTGTAAGGCAACAGTCTGTACAGCTTTGGGAGAGTACGGGAGAGCGCGCTACAACCCCTCGCGCTAAACGGATCAAAGAATTAGCAGCAATTCTCGAAACTCCAGAAGAGTGGCTATTTTTAGGCAGGGCAAAGGACGAGGAAACGACACGCGGCAACATGCAAACAGTACCGCTATTGAGAACCCACCAGATACTTGATGCGTTCAAGGCATGCATGAGCAACGTGGAGACACCTAGGGTCTACTGCCCCTCCCCTTGCTCCGAGCGGACTTTCGCCATCATAGTCGAGCGGGACTTCCCTGAGTGCAGCATCGAGTGCGGCGATACTCTCTTTGTAGACCCTGGTGCTGATCTAGTAGAGAGCCGTCTATCGCTGTCGCTTGCATCAGACAATAGCGACTTTGAAATAGGGACAAACATGTCTACAAGTAATAGAATTTCTTATGCAACAATCGGCCTTTATAGAGACCTCAGGCATAAAAACAAGTAAAAACATCCCCCACATTAGCTGATCTATCCATTTATGAATAATCGTAAGTTCCGCTTCAAATTACAAGAAAAACTTGTAATCATGCGTGAGCTTCACGACATTCCATAACAGGACAACGGATAGAACATGCTAACGACAGGATACTGGAACCGCGAGCGCCTGCACGTCGAGCAGGCTGAGCTTGAAAGGGATGCACGACTGCGGCGTCGCACGCTTCCAGCGCGCCCAGCAACGAGCTATCGAGAGCGGGGACGCCAGCGCCACGAGCTACAACACGCGGCTAATGCGGGAGTTTGTGCACCCCATGGCACAGGGATCCAGGCATATCTGGACCACTACGACGGCAAGCCAGGGCGTAGCACCAAAGCATTGCAGCACCTGAGGCTGACTGATCCGCTTCAGGGTGCCTTCATCGGTATCAAATCCCTCTTCGAGGCGGTGCATACTGGGGAGTCCATCCAAAGCGTTGCCATCCGCATGGGTCGAAAGTACGAGGACCAAATCCGCTTTGCGAAGCTGGAGGACACAGCCCCGCGGTACGTCCAACGCATCCGGGAGTCCCTGCGCAAGGCTCACAGCAAGAGCTATCAGCACCAGCGAAACGTGCTCGCCAACACTGAGGGCAAGGTTGCTGACGAGGTACGCCCCGAGTATGTGAACGACCTGTCTCGCTGGGTGGACTGGCCCAAGAAGGACCAGCTCGGGTTGGGGCTCTTGTGATCGAGATCGCGGAGAAGTCCCTGGCCTATGACGATCAGCCCGTGTTCCTGCGCATTCAGGAGACCCGGCGCAGCCCGTACCGCATCGAGCTGGGGCCCACTATCAAGGCGTGGATCAACCAGTACAGCGACTTCATGTCACATCTGCACCCGGACTACATGCCCTGCGTGGTGCCACCCAGGGACTGGGAGGGGCCCAAGCGTGGCGGCTACTTCACCCGGGAGATTGCCCGAACCCTGCCGTTCGTGAAGGTTCGCCGCCGTAAGCATCTCGACCTCCTGACGCGCCAGCAAATGCCCGAGGTCTACGAGGCCGCGAATGCCCTCCAGCGGGTCCCGTGGAAGATCAACCAAGCTGTGCTAGCCGTGGCCGAGCGCATCCAGGCCCGGGACTTGGCGCTAGGCATGCCTCAGCGGGAGCCGTTCGAGCCTGAGCTTGCCCCTGTCCCCGCGGAGTTCCGGGGGTTGCGTGGCCCTGAGCTGCGCGAGGCGCTGACGGATGCACAACTCGCTGACTTCAAGCGCTGGAAGGCTGAGACCCGAGAGGTCTACCGCAAGGAGCGCAAGCGCTGCGCACAAGTGGACGAGGTGCGGCGGGTGCTGGCCCAGGCTAAGCGCTTCTCAATCTACCCCGCGCTGTACTTCGTCTACACGCTTGATAGCCGCGGTCGGGTCTACTGCCGCAGCTCTCTCGTGGGGCCGCAGGGCGGGGACATGCAGAAGGCCATGGTTCACTTCGCCAAAGCATTGCGCTGGGCGACAGGGGCCGGTACTGGCTGGCTGTGCACGGGCCGGGGTGTGGGGCAACGACAAGGTGTCCTTCGACGAGCGCGTGCAGTTCATCGAAGAGGACATGCGGGAGACCATCAAGGACATCGTAGCGGACCCGCTGACCTTCCGGGACTGGACAACCGCGGACAAGCCTTGGCAGTTCCTGGCGTGGTGCTACGAGTGGTCGGACATGCTGGACCACGTTGCAGACGGCAAACCTGCAAGCGCTTTCGAGTCCCGTATCCCAGTCGCGATGGACGGCTCGTGCTCCGGTATCCAGCACTACAGCGCGATGCTCCGGGACCGGCGCGGCGGAACCTCTGTGAACCTATGTGACAGCGAGAAGCCGAACGATGTCTACGGGGACGTTGCCTCGGTGGTGCGAGAGGTGCTGGCAAGCATTGCTGATGGAAGTCGGGAGATGTCAATCACTTCAGGTAAGAAGGAGGTCTGTTCGAGTAAGTTGCGCCGGATGGCGCAGGCGTGGCTGACTTCGGGGTGGATCGTAAGCTCTGCAAGAAGCCAGTCATGACCCTTCCGTTGACTCCCTAGCGGAAGTAAAACCCGTGAACTCAGGGAAAGCCCAGTTGGCGCTGGGTAATCCTGAGCCAAGCTGACCGGATCGGAAGAGCCTTGACCGACGCTACCTAAGCAATAGCGATATTGGTCATCTTGAATTGGCGTTCAAGTAAGAAATCTTCCCGACTGTCAGAGGTGCAACGACTATCGAAACCCGCTAATGCGGAGGGAGTAGAGTACCCGCAAGCGCGGGGAGCGCCGGGCGGACCTGTGTCCGCATGATATAGTCTGTCTGCATGGCAACATGCCAGCCCTAGGAATGCCCGCTAAGGATTGCGGGAAGGGGCGGGGTGCGTCTAGCGCGCGCGCCTGAACACGAATGACGGAAGCACACTCATCACCTGCCGCGAGTCCATCCAGGACCACACGAGGGAGACTCAGGGCCGCCGAGGAGAAGCGTGTACGGGCCGCGGGGACTCCCCCCATGCCAGCACACCCCTTTGGCGACAACGCCTCTGAGCTGCCCTTGTTGGACGCTCTGGCCCTACTCACCAAGGTCCTGTGGGATTCAATCGGAGATGTGGTAGTCGCCGCCCGCAACGGCATGGCTATGATCCAGTCCATCGCTAAGCAGTGCTCGCACGAAGGCAAGCCACTGGTATGGACTACACCCACGGGGTTCATCGTGGAGCAAGCGATCTATAAGTCCCGGTCCGTGCGGGTCGAGACAGCCCTCTTTGGCGGCATTCGCATCCAGCTTAACGAGCAAACGGAGGAGATCGACAGCATCAAGATGCAGTCCAGCAGCGCACCTAACTTCGTGCACAGCATGGATGCGTCACACCTGATCCGCTCTGTGAACGCCTTCACGGGCAACGGCATCCAGGACATCGCAGTAATTCACGACTCCTTCGGCACTCATGCGGGGAACACGGATACGCTGCGCAGTTGCTTGCGGCGGGAGTTCGTTGAGCTCTACATGGACGACCAACTCGGGGCGTTCAAGGATGAGGTCCAATCTTACTTGGACTCTGAACTGGAACAGGAGGTGCCCATGGTGGGCACGCTGGATCTACTCGATGTCCTAGAAAGCACTTACGCATTTGCATGATGATCTATTTTGGCGGTCACACCCTGGCCGCCTAATTCGAGGACGTGAGCAATAACTGGCATTGCTAATCAGACAGTGTAGTACCGGGTTCTAGCCCTCTGGTAAGCCGTATGGGCCTCCTCCGCGGTCTGGTAGCTGCCTAGGTAGTAGGACCTCCCTTGCACACGGATGACTGCTGTAAAAGGCTTATTATGTTGCCCCCCTTTCCTTGAGACACCACGATACCCGGTAGTGTTGTTACTCCTGTCTTTGGAGTGCCACGCGGCCCACTGCTGCCGAGACACACCACACCCCGGCTGGACCGGGAATGGGGTCCGTGCTTTTTCCAACTCGGGAGTGGCCTTCCTCCACCCCTTTGCCTGCCTTACCACACTATTTACTAGCTGACTGATGGAGCCTTGTGATAACCCCGTTGCCGCCGCTGCCAGTCGCTGCTTCGTAAAAACCCAGAGTGCCCCATCCGGGCTTATCAGTCTGATCTCGTGATTCATGAAAAACCTCGCAGTTCATATCCAAGATGACTACGAGAGCCCATATGTCGAAAAGGGCTCTCTGTTCGTACGTAGGCCCATGCAGGCCTTTCCTCGTATAGTGTCGGGATAAGACAAGGGCTCGGTCTTCGGGGTTGTCGGTCTACATTTGTAGACTAATGGCTAGGACCCAGCAGCAAAGCAAACAGGCTCAGAAGTAGCCCGAGCACACCCGGCAGCCCAGGATGCGGATAGCTGGGTAATCACAGGATGGGCCCAGAAGAGGCAGGTGAGCTAGATAGCCTAGCAAGCTCAAGAGAGAGATGTTGGAGCGGAGGGAAAGACAGATAGGCGGGGCCGCTCTACCCTCGTTGCTCTGGCAGCTCGTCCTGAGCATGCTGGCTACGCGCGCATAGACTCAGCACAGCGACCCGTAGCAATGCTTGCCCCTTTCAACGCTGTAGCGGCTCTATGAATATGCCCCAATAAAGCTCCGACGCACCTTCGGCAGTGAGTTTGGAATCTTGGTTCTCCTGCGTGCCTCGAAAGTTGATAGCCATTAGGCAGCGCAGATAGAGAGAGTGTTCATCAGCTTCAACGCGTAGACTCTCGTTGAATGAAATCCCTGAGCCGAGGGCGGGTAGCCCTTGGAGTATGCGATCCCACCACCTAATCCTTGATCGAGCAGAGAGACGGTGCAACGGTTCTCCTCCACGCCATCTCTGTACAACGCAGCTGTGAAACGATTTGCGTCAATCTGACGAAAGTCCCCTTCGATGCCAGGGTTCCTCTTAGCCAGTTCCTCCAGAGATGCCTCAAAGAAGCGTGACATGTACTCAAAAGACTCGATGCGGAACCGGTCTTTGTCCCTGTCGGTGAAGCGCTTTGCCACCCGGAGGTTGCTTGACCTGGGAGCTGTGACTTGCGGAGGCTGGGCCTCCCACCCTGCCGACACCTCCTCTGGTGCAGCAGTTGAAGGATTGCCGCTGCCCCCTATTCGACGCACAGCCTTTCGAATGTCTTGGGTGACATCTAGTAGAGCTTCGTCTACGTCCGGCCATCGCGTTACCGGCTTGCCGTCTCTCGGCGTAGCTCTCAGGTTGCCCAGAACTGGAGTCCAGTCGCAGGGACGCAAGATGATCGGTATCACCTTCGCAACGCCCTGCTTATGTCGCTCCAGCGCTCGCGCAAGCTCGACATCCATGCAATAGGCGGAGTTGAGGAAGTCGGAGCTTACGAGGAGCAGGATGATGTCAGCAGCCTCAAGGTAAGCGCTTATCTCTCCGTTCAAGTCATCTCCTGCCTCGATCCGCCGATCATGCCAAGCGTCGATGGCCCCCTCTCGCTTCAGGACAGATAAGTGAGCCTCCAGCTTGTCCCGCAAGGCTTCGTCGGTGTGACAGTAAGAGAAGAAGACTGACGCCATGAGGAGACTCTCGAAATCGCGGGTTCCTCTCGAAGATACGTCACAGTCATGAATAATCCCACCCCCGGCCCTGTATCCCAGGGTATACCTCAGCGAGTACAGGCAACCCCTCACCCACCCGTACCCGTAAACACCTCTTGACCACTCATACGATCACACCAATAATGAACACAGCCAAACGAGCACAAAGGAGCAGATAGAATGAAGCAGAGCTACATCCGGGGCTACCTCCGGGCTTCCACAGACGACCAGAACGCTACACGAGCCCAGGAGGCCCTCCAGAGCTTTGCCGAGGAGAGAGGTAGGGATGTGGTCGCTTGGTACGTAGAGAACGCCAGCGGCGCCTCTGTGAGACGTACAGAGCTGGAGCGCCTGCTGGCCGATGCCAAACAGGGGGACATCCTGCTAATCGAGCAAGTGGACCGACTCACCCGCCTAACTCAGAAGGACTGGGACAGCCTGAAAGCCGCTATCAAGTCAGCGGGTATACGCATTGTCTCACTCGACCTGCCTACCAGCCACGCGGCAATGACTACCAGCCCGGATGACGAGTTCACGGGACGAATGCTAGGGGCAGTGAATGATATGCTCTTAGACATGCTGGCCGCTGTGTCACGCAAGGACTACGACGACCGCCGTAGGCGTCAGGCTGAGGGTATCCGCAAAGCCAAGGAGCGCGGGGAATATAAGGGGCGTCCCGTAGACGAGGAGCAGCACCAGAAGATACGAGAGTTGCGTGACCGTGGGTTCAGCGTGCGCAAGACTGCCGAACTGCTGAAATGCAGCCCGAGCACGGTACAGCGAGCCATGAAGATGGCAGATCAGAGCGGAGTTGATGCGAGGTAGCATATAACCGCCGCAAGAGGCGCTCAGGCATTTCACGATGCCACCATCCAAGGCTCTACTCATGATCTAGAGCCCAGCAGAGAGGCCCAGCGTCTTCTGAGCGCCTTACAAGGAAGGCAGACAGCACTTAGCCTCCAATAAAACTAGCATGCTAACGAAACAAAAACCCCACCTACCCGGGCTCCCCGTCTTCGACGGAACGTCCTATGCTGTCTGGTAGTCCTGCGGTCGCTAGCGCTCCAACGCAGACACGCGGACCTATCCTGTTATTCCTTTCTGCTTTTGACCTTCCGTCGTAGACGGGACGTCCTATGACTTCCTGTACTTCCCATTCTCTTTCACAAGGTGAAAGGTGTTGGGGAATGGTAGCGATGCTTCCTGGCTGACTAGGCTACCGGGATTGCCGCTGTAAAGCGGGCTTCCTGGACATCCTGTGCGCCTCTTTCCTTCATATAGTGTCGGGTATTGTCAGGACCAATGATGCTGCGGGTTTTAAGAGATCACTTCTCGGCATATTCAACAGCTCAAAATCTTCTCCCATCGAACGGGGGGTACAGCTTGGGGCGCCACATCTTCTCGCAGCTCAGGCCCCTGATGGCCTCCTGCCCCCGGAACCCCGCCCCGCTATCACCCGGGACCAGGCGGGTCAGGGCGTAGAGAGGCTCCTAGGCAACTTACCACCTGCGCTCCACCATCTTGCAAAGTGTCGTCGGGAGAAGCAGCAGCACTAGGTGCACAAGGCAATGGTCGTCTCCGGCCATCGGGAGTACGAGTTAACATGGCAGGCGATGGACATATGACCGGCACCACGCAGCTCCCACAGGACTACCTGAGCGCTCTAGAGGCCCTACCTACCCGCCTCGCAGCGACAAACATGTGGCCTGTACCTGCGCACGCCTCAGGCGCCAAAACGCCCAGAAAAGCCCCACTGAGCCAGCAGCGCGACGGGGGCCATGGGGGCTATGGGAGAGCCGCTCCTACATAGATCCCCTGAGAGAACTAATGCTCAATTTTTGAATTCTAGATATGCGCTGGCGAGCGCTTCTTGACCAATTTCAATAGCCTGCCACAACCCACCTGCTTGCAGGGAAGGATGTCCGCCCACCACCTGCGCATCACTCGGCACGACCGCACCACCCTGTTCCACATCGATTCGCCATATTGGGAGACAGAGGGCTACGGCGTGCCGTTTGGGGTCAGCGCGTGGCTTCATCGGAATAGATGCTAGCCACATCAGGACTAGTCAGGATAGGTATGTCTACTGCTGGCCCTACTTGACTTTTCAAAACATTCTCAAGCGCCCCACGCAATTGCCCCTGGCCAACCGATAGACCAAATTGGCTCAAGACCTCTTTGGCATCCTTCTCGTAGCTGCTAGGGCTCCAAGAGCGCTTCTCGTTCTCTGTTTCAACGGTGACCCAAACTGGGCGAAGGCCGCCGATGTGTTCTAGGACTACGAGCTTGAAAGGCATCAGTAAAGCCAGCGCGTAGTCCAGATGCACTCCCATCAGTTTTCCCACGAGAACCTTTTCCAGGTGCTGTTCGACAGGGCCTCTGGCGGACTCTTCAATCGGGTGTGAGGTTCGGGCTATCACACTGTGCCTCCTATTCCGAGCTGGTGGAGGTTTCAGCATAGCCTATGCCAGACGGGGGCGCGTCGGCAGAGGGACTAACATCTCTCGCTCAAAAGTGTCACAGAGAGTGTTACAGGGCCCGTGACTCCTTAGGTCGCCTCGGGTAGCCTCTGGCCAGTCATGGTGTGGCTTAGGGAATGGTGGGCCCAGTAGGACTTGAACCTACGACCAAGGGATTATGAGTCCCCTGCTCTAACCAACTGAGCTATAGGCCCGGAAACGCGGGAGCCGTATGATACCCAAAGCCGGGGGCGCAGACCAGACGTTGCCCCGCTCGTCTCTGTCCAGGGAGGACACCATGTCATCGAATACGCTTTTACGCCGCGTCGCCGGCGTCTTACTGCTGGGTGCCGCCTCGGCGTTCGGCGGTGTGGCGCAGGCGGCGTGGCAGATGGACCCCAGCCACTCAAAGGTCACCGCGGAGGTCACCGAGATCACCAGCAGCGGCCAGCGGATCCCCCATCAGCACGCGCTTCAGCGCATGGAGGGCGAGATCAGCGCGGATGGCACCCTGCGCCTGCCGGTGCGGCTCAACCAGACCGATCTGCTGGATCGGCTGGGCCAGCTGCCGCCGTGGATGTCGTCGCTGACCAATTCCACCCTGGTTACGGTGGTGACCCAGCTACCGCCGGAGCGCATCAACTCGCTGCGCGTGGGGCAGTCCACCGTCGAGGTGCTCAAGCTGCGCACCGATGCCAACGGCGAGCAGCGCCAGGAGCGCCTGCCGGTGCGCTTCACCCGCGAGGCCGAGGATCGGGTCCGAGTGCGCAACGCCGAGCCGGTGTCGCTGGATGGCAAGCAGCTGATGAAGAACGGCACCGTGCGCACGATCCTCTCGCTGCTGGGCTATCAGCAGATCGGCGATGAAGTGCCGGTCACGCTCGATGCCCTGCTGGTCGACCGCTGATTCATGAGTGGGCCTGCCGGTATGAGCCCGGGGATGGGCGCCGATGCGCCCGTGAGCACGAGCGCTTCATCTGATACGCTGCCGCCGGGTTGCCAGGGTGAAAGCACCGCCTGGCCCTGGCCGCAACCGCTCGCGGGGGTGCAGTGTGCCCGGCTCCACTTCGCTGTCGATGCGTTGAGCGCGGCGGACCTCTCAGTGTGGCAGGTAACCCTGCCCGAGCGCCTGGCCAGTGCGGCCACCAAGCGCCGCGCCGAGTATCTGGCCGGGCGTTTGTGCGCGCGGCAGGCGCTGGGCGCGCTAACCGGCACGCCCACCACGCCGGAGACGGATAGCGAACGCCTGCCGCTGTGGCCCGCGGGCTGCGTGGGCTCGATCACCCATAGCCAGGGGTTGGCAGCGAGCGTAGTGGCGGAACGCTCGCGCCTTGCCGGTATCGGCCTGGATGCCGAGGGCGAACTCGACCCGGCCCGCGCGCTGCGCCTGGCGCCGCAGATTCTGGTGGAGAGCGAGCGCGAGTGGCTAACAAGCCTGCCGCCGGCGCAGCAGGCGGCCTTCGTGACCCAGGTGTTCTCGCTCAAGGAGAGCCTGTTCAAGGCGCTCTATCCGCTGGTGCGCCAGCGTTTCTACTTTCCCCATGCCCGTCTGGTCGAGTGGCAGCCCGCTTCCGGCGCGGTCGCGCTGGAGCTGGGCAAGACGCTGTCACCGCAGTGGCCGGCGGGGCGTAGACTCAGCGGCCAGGTAGCACGGGTGGATGGCTATCACTTGACCCTGGTCACGATTCCGCGACAATCGTGAGCAGACAAACGGTTTTTTTCCCTGACGGGCCCCTGCGATTCTTCCGACACTCGCACCCGGCACCCATCCCTCACACTCTCCCTATGGAAACGGACTCTCCATGATCAAGTGGATACTCATCCTGCTGTTCATTGCCAGCGTGCTCTATACCCACTATCGGGGTCGAGTGCGCCATCGGCCGCTGCGTCAGATCTCCGACCACTCGACCTTCATGGCGCCGATCAATGCGCTGATGACCCTCTTCGGTCGCGACAAGGACCAGCCCTATCACGATCTCGGCAACTACCCGGAGCTGGAGCGTCTGACCGGCAACTGGCAGGAGATTCGTGACGAGGCGATAGCGCTGCAGGACCATATCAAGGCCTCCTCGCGCTACGACGATGCCGGCTTCAACTCCTTCTTCCGCCGCGGCTGGAAGCGCTTCTATCTCAAGTGGTACGGCGAGAGCCACCCTTCCGCGCGCCAGCTCTGCCCGCGTACCACCGAGCTGCTCGCCGGCATTCCCAACGTCAAGGCGGCGATGTTCGCCGAACTGCCCGCCGGCAGCCATCTGACCCTGCACCGCGACCCCTACGCCGGTTCGCTGCGCTACCACCTGGGTCTGGTGACGCCCAACGACGACCGCTGCTATATCGATGTCGACGGCGAGAAGTACAGCTGGCGCGACGGTGAGGCGGTGATGTTCGATGAGACCTACCTGCACCGGGCGGAGAACGGCTCGGATCAGGACCGCCTGATTCTTTTTTCTGCGATATCGAGCGGCCGATGAAGTATGGCTGGGCGCGGCGTCTCAACCGCTTCGTCGGGCGCACGCTGGCTGCCGCCAGCTCGCCCAACGATGACAGCGACCGCACCGGCGGTCTCAACCGCGCCTTCAAGTATCTCTACGCGGTACGCCGCCAGGGCAAGGCGCTGAAGAAGCGCAACAAAACGCTCTACTACGCCATCAAGTGGGCACTGTTCGCGCTGGTGGTGATCGCGATCATCGCCTGGTAAGAAAGAAGAGACTGGCAGCAAATGGCGAATGAAACGTATTATCGTTTACTCGCCATGGCGTTGACGGCACCGCTGTGACGCCACTTTCGCCACTGCATCGCTGCTCGTTGCCAGGTCTCTTCGATGTCCGCTTCCGCTACCCCGGATACCGCACCCACCGCTGGCGTGGCGCCCTACCGCGCTCTGAGCGTCGACGATTTCGCCCACTTCGAGCGCGCGCTACCATCTGGCCCATCGCTTCCCCGACTTCGAGGCCGGCCGCCCCGGCGGCTCGCGCTGCGTGGTCGAGGGGCGGATCGCCGAGTGTCAGCCCTGGCCCGGCTGCCAATGGGTCAGCTCGGATATCGGCATCGCCCAGACCTACGAGAGCCACGCGCTGCCCGGCGCGCCGGCGCACCTCTCGATCATCGTGGTGCTCGAAGGCGAGGCCGAGCTGGCGCTGGGCGTTGAGCGCTGTCGGCTGCTCGCCGGCCAGAGCGCCCTGCTCGACTACGACGTGCCTGACGACAACGTGCCCAACGACACCCCGCCACCGTCGCTCAGTGCCCGCCATGTGGCCCAGCCGCGAGTGCGGGCGATCAATCTCACCCTGTTGAAAGCGCCGCAGCCACAGGCATCTCATCTCTCGTCTCATTCCTCTCCCCCTATTTCCCCCTGGCTCGAGCGCCTGGCGCTGGGTCACGGTTGCCGCAGGCTTTCCCTCTCCGATGCGCTGCTGCGCAGCCTCGAAGAGTCGCTGCAGTGGCCGGCGGGCGCCCCCGGCACCGAGCTGATGACCGAGGGGCTGGCACTACAGATGCTGGGTCAGGCGCTGCAGCACGGCGGGGGTGCAGACAGCGGTGAGCACCGCGCACCCGAGCCGGCCGGCGCGCTGAGCCCGCGGGATCGGACGCTGCTGGCCCGGGTGCATGCAGAGCTCGAACGTCATCCGGGCCGGGCGCACTCCCTCGACGCCCTTGCCCGTATTGCCTGCATGAGCCCCAGCGCCCTGCGCCGCAAGTACCGCTGCCACTATGGCCGCTCGCTGTTCGATCAACTGCGCGAGTTCCGCCTGCGTCTGGCCCACCGCCTGCTGCGCGAGGGCCTGCCGGTGCAGGAGGCGGCGCGTCACGCCGCTACCGCCATGCGACCAACTTCGCCACCGCCTTCCGCCAGTTCCACGGCGTGGCACCTCGGGAGGTGAGAAGCGAACGCTGAGGGTCGAGTGGTGATGGGCGAGTGGTGAGGGTCAAACAGTCAGAGTTGCAGACCGCGAGCGTCGGCACGGGCGTCCTGGCAGCGGGCATAGCTTTTGTGGCATTCGGCATAGGCAGTGGCCCGGCCTAATCGTGAATAATTCTCGATTACATCCACGCACATTCGATAACAGGGAACACCATGCCGGCCATGCGCTACCGCTCTCCGTTCACCCTCTGCCTGCTGGGCGCCTCGCTGCTGCCACTGAGTGCCGCCGCCCAGAGCGCGGTTGACACGGCGGGCGCCGATCTCGATACCGTCACCGTCACCGCTCCCTCGGCGGCGACCAAGACACAGACGCCCTTCATCGAAACCCCACAGAGCGTTTCCAGCATCGACCGCGAGCAGATGGATATCCGCCACGTGCGCAGCGTGCGCGAAGCGGCCGAGTACACCCCGGGCGTCTATACCAATCAGGTGGGGGCCTCCAACCGCTACGACTATCTGGTGATGCGCGGCTTCTCGGATGGCAGCCTGAGCAACGTCTATCTCGATGGGCTCAAGCTGATGGGGGATACCAACGGCTACAGCTCGATGGTGATCGACCCCTGGTTCCTGGAGAACGTGGAGATCGTCAAGGGGCCGGCGTCGGTGCTCTACGGGCGCTCCTCTCCCGGCGGGCTGGTCGCCCTGACCAGCAAGCAGCCGCTGTTCACCCCGCGCCACGAACTCCAGTTCAGCAGCGGCGATCACGACCGCCGCAGCGCCGCCTTCGATCTCTCCGGGCCCCTGGGCGAGAGCCGGCGCGTCGCTTATCGCCTGGTCGGCCTGGGTAGCAAGGCCGACACCCAGTTCGGCCCGGTGGAGGACGAACGCTACGCCATCATGCCCTCGCTCACCTGGGATGCCACCGACGACACCACGCTCACCGTGATGGCCTATCTGCAGAAGGACCCGGAGGGCGGCTACCACTCGGGGGTGCCCTATGAGGGGGCGGTCAGCCGGCGCAATGGCCGGCATATCGACAACGACTTCTTCGACGGACAGGACGACTTCGACAAGTTCGAGCGCTACCAGCGCCTGTTCGGCTACCGTCTGGAGCACCGCTTCAGCGATGCCGTAGTCGCGCGGCAGAAACTCAGCTATCTCAATGCCGATGTGCGCATGGATCAGGTGGCGCAGCTCGGCTGGATCGATGACACCAACCAGCTACGCCGCGGCTACTACGGCGCGCGCGAATCGCTGCAGGCGTGGACGCTGGACAACCAGGTCGAGGCCAAGCTGAATGACGGTTTCATCGACCACACCGTGCTGGTGGGGATCGACTATCAGAAGCGCAAGAATGACGTCACCTATTCGAGCGCCGGTTTCTCTCCCATCGACCCGTTCGCCCCGCGTCGCGACGGCGGCTTGACCAGCGCACGCAACGTCTACGCCGACGAGACCCACCATCTCGACCAGACCGGCATCTATCTGCAGGACCAGATGGCGCTCGGGGGCTGGCGCCTCACCCTTGGCGGCCGCTACGACTGGGTCGATATCGAGAACGACAACCATCTGGCCGGCGGCAGCGACAGCAGCCTGGACGCCACCCAGTTCAGCGGGCGCGCCGGGCTGCTCTATCGGTTCGACAACGGCCTCGCCCCCTACCTGAGCTACAACACCGCCTTCACCCCGACGAGTTTCACCGGCAAGGACGGCGACCTGCTCGAGCCGATGGAGGGCCGCCAGTGGGAGACCGGGCTCAAGTATCAGCCGCCGGGCAGCCGCAACCAGTACAGCGTGGCGCTGTTCCGCATCAATCAGGAGAACGTCGCCACCAAGGAGCAGCCCGATGACGACTACCGCTCGGTGGGCGAGATCCAGTCCCAAGGGATTGAGTTAGAGGCACGAACCTGGCTCTCGGAGGCGTTCTACCTCCAGGCCGGCTACGCCTACACCGATATCACCTACAAGGAGAGCGATATCCCCGGGGAGAGCGGCAACTACGCCATCTACGCGCCGCGCCACCAGGCCAGCCTGTGGGCCCATTACGATGTCGCGCACGGCGCCCTGGCGGGGCTGGATGCCGGCGTCGGCGCACGCTACTACGGCGGATCTATGCCGACCGCCAGAATAGCGAGACCCTGCCCGACTACACCCTGGTCGATGCCACCTTGGGCTACGACCTGAGCGAGATCGGCCTCAGCGGCGTGGACGCCCGGCTCAACGTCGGCAACCTGCTCGACAAGTCCTATGTCGCCTCGTGCAACTCGCTCACCTACTGCTACTTCGGCGCCGAGCGCAATGTGACCGCCACGCTCTCTTACCGGTTCTAGGCGCTGTCTGACGCCGTCATCGCCCCGGCTGCACTCAGGCCGGGGCGGGCTTGGGATACCACGCCATACCGATGGCATACGGCGCGGTGGGCACGAAGTCGAACTGGGCATAGAGCCGATGGGCCTCGCCGTCCGCCAGCAGGCTGACGAAGGCATTGTCCGGCGCCTCGCGCAGAATAAAGGCGCGAATCTCGCCCATGATGCGCTTGCCCAGCCCTCGCCCTTGATGCCTGGGATGCACGGCGATATCCACTATCTGATAGAAACAACCGCCATCCCCCACCACCCGCCCCATGGCGATGGTCTCTCCCGCCCGCTGGATCTGTACCGCGAACAGGCTGTTGGGTAGCCCACGGGCGGCGCCAGCGACGCTGCGACTGTGCATGCCCGCGGCGGCGCGCAGCGTCATGTAGGTCTCGACACTGGGCGGGGCGTAGACCAGTGTCTCCTGTGGCTCGCGGGCCTCCTCGTCCATGGTGATGCTCTCCTGATCAGCGGGCAGTGGTATTAGAGCGGTGGTATTAGAGACAGTGGTATCAGAGACAGTGGTATCAGACGCGGCGTCGTTTCCAGCATGCCGCGACGAACCCGAACGCGCCAGCCAGCGCGGGGTGCGCGAGGTCATCTTCAACAGCGGCACCAGCAGCCACAGTAGCGGCGCCAGCATCCAGCGGTAGACGAAGCGCGCCACGATCAGCAGCGGCCACAGCACTGCCAGCCACACGCCGAACTGGCCCAGCCATACCGGCCAGCCCAGCCAGCGGGCAGCACTGGCGCCGGCCGCGCTGATCAGGCTCGGGTGGCGCACCACCAGATAGGCGCCGCCCGCCACTGCGGCGACCTTGGCCCCGCGAGACAGCGTGGCGAAGCGCCCGCCGACCAGCACGCCGCGGGAGGCGGCGCGTGCCCCCTGCCCCTCCACCGCCGCGCCGGCACGCAGCGCACGCCCCGCCCGCAGTACCTTGACCGCGCTGGCCATCACCAGCAGATCGACCCCGGCCCAGCCGACGTCGACGGCATCGATCGACTCGCCGCGCCGCCACTGGCGTTCGAGATCGCGCACGCCGCTGGTGAAGAGATCGCCGATATCGCTGACCAGGCGCTCGCTCTGTACCCGCGTCACCTCGCCGTCCGGCCCGATCACGAACTCGCGCAGCAGATCGTGCCCCTCCACCGCCAGGGCCGCGATGGCCAGGCGGCCGCGAATCAGCGGCGTCAGCTCGGCGGGGTCGTCAGCCTGGGCCTGCTCCTGAGGCGCGTGCCCGGTCTCATCCTGGGCGCCGTCACCAGCGCTATCCGGGCGGCCGGTAGCCGTCGGCGTCTCGGCTCCCGCGCCCTCTTCATCCCACCACTGGGTGAGACGGCTGCTGACCTGGCGATAGCGCTCGCCCAGCCAGTGCTGCAGGCGCAGCGTGGCGATATCGTGCTCGCGGTAGTAGATCACCGGCAGCACGCTGTCGGCGCCATAGCGAGCGAGCACCTGCTGGAATGCCGGGTCGAGGCCGTAGTCGACCAGGACATCCCGCGCCGCATCGCCGTAGTGCAGGATCGCCAACTGCGCGCTCATCCACAGCGAGGGGTCGTCGGCCATGGCCAGGAACACCGCGTTGAGCGCCGGCGACTCCTGGGCCAGCATCTCCGCCTGAGAGGGCAGCGCCCGCTGCGCTTCCAGCGATACCAGGCGCTGATCGAACGCCTGGGGCGAGGCCACCAGCACGATCCCCGCAGCGAACAGCAGCGCGATCAGCGCACTCTTGAGTATCCAGCGCATCGTTCTTCTCTCTCCTGGCTGCCGGTCGGGCTTGTGATGGCGGGCTGACGGCCACGCGATCTTTTTGATAAGCGTTCGTATTTGAATTAGGATTGCATCTTGTCACGCCCATCCCCTGCGTTGCGAGGTCGTTCCGGCATGTTCGAACTCCAGGCTGCGAGCTTCGAAATCGCGGGCCGCGAGCTGCTCTCCCCGATCGATTTTACTTTCGGCGAAGGGCGCATCTACGGCCTGATCGGCCATAACGGCTCCGGCAAGTCGACCCTGCTCAAGCTGCTCGCCCAGCAGCAGCCGGTGAGCCGCGGAAACATCACCCTGGATGGCCGCCCGCTGACCCTCTGGAAGCCGCGTGAGTTCGCCCGCCACGTCGCCTATCTGCCCCAGCATCTGCCCAGCGCGGAAAACCTCACCTGCCGCGAGCTGATCGGCTTCGGGCGCTACCCGTGGCACGGCCTGTTGGGCCGGCTCAACGCCCACGACCAGCAGCAGATCGAGCGCGCCATCGCGCTGACCCACACCGAGGCCTTCGCCGACCGCCTGGTCGACACCCTCTCCGGCGGCGAGCGCCAGCGCGTCTGGCTGGCCATGCTGCTGGCCCAGGGCAGCCGCTATCTGCTGCTCGACGAACCGCTGGCGGCGCTGGATATCGCCCATCAGGTCGAGGTACTAGCGCTGGTGCGCAAGCTCTGCCGCGAGCTGGGCCTGGGCGTGGTGATCGTACTGCATGACGTCAACATGGCAGCGCGCTACTGCGACCATCTGGTCGCCCTGCACAGCGGCCGCCTGCTCGCCGAGGGCGAACCGGGCACCCTGATGTGCGATGCCACCCTGGAAGCGATCTACGGTATCCCGATGCGGGTCATGCCGCATCCGGGGGATGAGTGCCCCATCGCGGTGCTGCCCTAGGCCCTAGACGAAAACCGGCTGCGCTCGAAAGCCCGGCACTTGCGATAGACCACTGCCCTCCGCGGTGAGCGGTTACAAACTGCCCATCTGCCACTCGCCTGTCCTGACACGGAGCGCTGACCGACCTGCGCACCGGCGGCGTTCATCGTCGTGCGCGGCCGATTTCGTCACACGATCTCACCTTCTCGATGCACTGCGGTTTCAGTGGATGCGACATGTTACCCATTTACATATGCGAATCACTATCATTTTGATTTTGATTAGTGCTAGCATCCGGGACTCGATTCGACACAAGCGATAACGTTTCGTTACCGGCAAGGGAACATTCATGAAGAAGACAATGACGCTTGGCCTCGCGGTCGTCGCCGGCGCGTCCGCACTGCCGCTGCAAGCCCAGGAATCCAACGACACCGTGGTGGTGGTGGGCTCGCGCACCCCGACCCAGATCAGCCAGATCCCCGGAACGGTCTGGGTGATCGAGCACGAAGAACTGCAGCAGCAGCTGGATACCGGCGCCGACCTCAAGAGCGCGCTGGGCAAGCTGGTGCCGGGGCTCGATCTGGCGCCGCAGGGGCGCACCAACTACGGCCAGAACATGCGCGGGCGCAGCGTACAGGTGCTGATCGACGGCGTCTCCATGAACAGCTCGCGCGGGCTGTCGCGCCAGTTCGACGCCATCGATCCGTTCAACATCGATCACGTCGAGGTGATCTCCGGCGCCAACAGCCTCTATGGCGGCGGCGCCACCGGCGGCATCATCAATATCATCACCCGCAAGGGTAAGGCGGGCGCTCCCACCCTGCGCACCCAGGCGGGCGTGACCAGCGGGCTCAACGACGGCGACGACCTCGACTACCATCTCGATCAGTCGGTCAGCGGCGGCAACGAGCACGTCCAGGGCTATCTGGGGGTCGCTTACCGCGACAACGGCCGCCAGTTCGACGGTAGCGGCAACGAGATCTTCCCCGACATCACCCAGACCGATCTGCAGGACAACCGCAGCATCGATCTGATGGGCAACCTCAATATCGTGCTCACCCAGGAGCAGTCGCTGAGCATCGGCGCCCAGCTCTACCGCTCCGGCTATGAAGGGCACCGCGGGGTCTACTTCCCCCATCTCGGCGACGCCTCGCCCAACCTCGACGACGCCGAGATTCGCGACGGTTACAGCTCGGACCGCGATCCGGCCACCGATCGCAAGATGATCAACGTGCAGTACCACCACAGCGATCTGCTGGGTCAGGACTTCTACCTGCAGGCGTTCCACCGCGAGGAGGAGGCCAAGTTCAACGCCTTTACCCCTCGCCAAACGGCGCAATCCGGACTACTACGAGTTCCGCGCCTCGCAGCAGAACACCAAGCTGAGCGGCATCAAGGGGCTGTTCGACGCCCAGCTGAGCGACAGCGTCGGCCTTACCTACGGGGTCGATCTGAGCCGCGAGAAGTTCGATGCCGACCAGATTTTCTTCGACCGTGACGTCACCGATGCCAGCGGCGCGCTGACCCAGCGCGAGGCGCGCTCCGAGGATCGCTACCCCGGCTACCGGGTCGACACCGTCGCCGCCTTCGCCCAGGCCGACTGGCAGGCGACCCGCGGGCTCAAACTCTCGGCGGGTGCACGCCAGCAGCGCATGAATGTCGACGTCGACGACTTCAAGAACGTCCCCGGCGGACAGCAACCCTACGATGCCACCCTGGTCAACGCCAGCGCCTCTACGACTACGGTAACGGCCACCAGAACTGGCTGCGCTACAGCCAGGGCTTCGAGTGCCCGACCCGGCCAAGTACTACGGCAAGAGCCCGATATCAGCGTCTCGGCCAACCCGCTGAGCGCGATCAAGACCGATCAGGTCGAACTCGGCTGGCGCTACCAGGGCGGCGGCTGGAGCACCCAGGCAGCGGTCTACTATGCTTGGTCCGACAAGGCGGTGGAGAATGCCGAGGACCTGAGCGTCGAAGTGGTCGACGAGAAGAAGCGCGACTACGGCCTCGAGGGCGCCGTGACCCGCTACTTCGACAACGGCTTCGAGGCCGGCAGCACGCTGAATCTGGTGCGCTCCGAGCAGAAAGACGCCGACGGCGACTGGAAAAAGCGCGATGCCCGCTACGCCTCGCTCTCCTCGGCGACCGCCTTCGTCGGCTGGTCGGACTTCGAGCGCTCGGTACGCCTGCAGGCCAACCACGCCTTCGACCTCGAGGACGACAACGACCGCGAGATCGACGGCTACACTACCCTCGATCTGCTGCTGAGCCAGCAGACCGGCTTCGGCAAGTTCAGCCTGGGGGTGGAGAACCTCACCGACAAGCAGTACTCCACCGTATGGGGGCAGCGCGCGACCATGTTCTACTCGCCCTACTACGGCCCCGAGTATCTCTACGACTACCAGGGCCGCGGCCGCACCTACAGCCTGACCTGGTCCCACCAGTACTGACGACGCGGGGATCGCCTCCCGCCGAGCCGACGCCCGCCCGAGTGGTGGGCGTCGACCCATCATTCTTGCGTCCATCGTCATTCTTCCCGCGTGCGACGCCCTGAGCCCCTATCTCTCTGCAGGCGAACCCTCCACGCGCGACTAACCATCCACGCGCGACGAGACCCGTCGCGACGATGCCTCGCGCCAAAATCCTCGATACAAGTCCTCACGCAACGCTGCGTATCGCACGTTGACAGCCACTCCTGACATGATAATAATTCTTATTCTCAATTTTTCAGCGAGTGTTGCATGTCTTTACCTCCCCTGTGGCGCCTTGGTGCCTGCGCTGCCCTGCTGGGCCTGGGTCAGAACGGCCTGCTGGTGATGCTGCCGCTGCTGGTGGCGCACTTCGGGCTGCCGCTGTCGCAGTGGGCGGGGTTGATTCTGCTCGGGTCGATGCTGTTTCTCGTCGGCAGCCCCTTCTGGGGCGGCGTCGCCGACCGCCGCGGCGCGCGGCTGGTGGTGGTGCAGGCGCTGCTGGGCTATCTGCTCAGCTTTGCGCTGATCGCGGCCGCGCTGTGGGCCTCGGTGGCGGGGCTACTGGCGCCAATGGCGATGCTGGTGGTGCTGGCCGTGGCCCGGGTGCTCTACGGCCTGACGGTCTCGGGCATGGTGCCGGCCTGCCAGCAGTGGGCGCTGGCGTTGCACCCGGGTGGCGAGCGTCTGCCGGCGCTGGCCGCGGTCAGCGCCGGCCTCAGCAGCGGGCGCCTGCTCGGCCCGCTGCTCGCCGCCGCCAGCCTGAGCCTGTCGGTGTATGCGCCGTTCGCGCTGATGCTGGTGGCCGGGCTGCTGGCGCTGCTGCTGCTGCCCGGCGTGCCGCAGCCGGCCCGCGATACGGGTGCTCTCGATGGCGACGCTCTCGATAAGAACGCTCTGGATAAGCGCGCCATCGATAGCGACACGCGGCATAGCGCCGCTGCGCACTCATCGCAAGGTCTTGCCCACCGACTGCCCCCGCGCAGCAACCTGGCCTATCTGGCCATGGCGCTGCTGCTGGCGATGTCGGTCTCACTGATGCAGCTGGGTCTACCGGCCTCGCTGCAGCAGGCACTGGCGATCGATGCCACGCGCGCCGGCCACTGGATGGGCGTGCTGCTCTCGCTGGGGGCGGTGGGGGCACTCACCACCCAAGTCGGGGTGGTCCGCGCCCGCCGTCTGGAGAGCCGCACGCTGCTGGTACTGGGAGCGATGGGGCTAGCGCTGGGCTATGCCCTACTCGCCGCCACCGCTAGGTTCACACTCACGCCGGGGCTCTCTATCGGCCTCGGCCTGCTGTTCGCGCTCGGTGTGGTGCTGGCGAGCACCGGCGCCGCCCTGGCCGTCCCCGGCTATACCGAAGCGGCTACCCGCCACCAGGCCCAGGGCACCAGCGCCGGCCTGCTGAGCATGGCGCATACCTTGGGCTACGGCCTGGCGGCACTCTGCGTCAGCCTGATCGACCCTGGCCGCCTGCTGCCCCTGGCCCTGATGGCTGCCATCGCCCTGCTGCTGCTGATACCGCTAGCGCGCCGCGGGCGACGCGGCGCACGCACCGCCATCGCCCGGCACGGCGGCCACTCCTGAGGTAGGACGTCGCCAGCCAGTGACGTCACAAGCCAGAAACGCAACGACCCGAGAACACCACACGCCGGAAACCTCACACGATGATCCTGAATCAACACACTCAATTAATATGAATGATTTTTATTTGCCTTAGTATTCTCAACTGATTCTCGAAAAAGGAGTCGTCCCATGTCGAATACCACGCCCTCTGCGGCGGCCTCGCGCGTCGATCTCGCCGCGAGCTGCTTCTTCAATGCGCTGCTGCGCGAGTGCTCCACACTGGCGGGCTGGTCAGCGACGCGAGCGGCGAGCGCGCGGTGCTACCACTGAGCGACGGTGAGCTGCATCTGCACCTGCGCCACCGCAGCGCCAGCGGCGAGTGCCGCTTCGTGTGGCCGCCGCACCAGGTGCATCACGGCACATCGCAGCCGCTCGACTTCGCCGCAGCCCTGGATCGGGTGCTGGCGACGCCAGAACTGGTCGGCGAACTCGACGCCGAGTCCCGCGCCCGCTTCCGCGAGCGGGTACTGGAGAGCCGCGCCAACACCCAGGAGAGCTTAGAGGCGCGGGACGATCTGACCCGGCTGCAGCAGGGCCCGCTCAATTTCGTCGCCGCCGAGCAGGGCCTGCTCGCTGGCCACGCCTTCCACCCCGCGCCCAAGTCCCGCGCCCCCTTCACCGCGCAGGAGGCGCAGCGCTACTGCCCCGAGCACCGCGCCAGGGTCGGTCTCGCCTGGTGGGGTGTCGCCCCCGAGCGGGTGGTCGAGGAGTCCAGCCGCGACCGGGCGCCGCCGAGCTGGCCGCCGACCTGCTGCCCGCCGATCTGGCCGCGCGGCTGCCGGAGAGTGCGACCGGGCAGGCGTTCGTCGCCCTGCCCATGCACCCTTGGCAGGCCGGCACCTGCGCGCACAGCTAGGGGTCCAGGCGCTCGAGGCTGCGGGTGAGCTGGTGTGGCTGGGCGAGAGCCAGGCCGAGTGGTACCCACGTCATCGCATCGTTCGCTCTACGCCAGCGGCGTGCCGTGGATGGTCAAGGGCTCGCTCTCCGCTCGCCTGACCAATTCACTGCGTCTGCTCAGCGTCAAGGAGGTCACCCGCGGGCTGCGTCTGGATGAATGGATGCGCGATCTCGATATCGCCCAGCGCTTCCCCGGATTCAACGTGATGCAGGAGCCGGCCTGGCTCGGCTGGCGCGATGCCGAGGGAGAGGTGGATGCCACCAGCCTGGTGCTGCTGCGCGAGAACCCGCTGCAGCACGCGCCCAACGCCGAGGCGGTGGTGCTCGCCACCCTGACCCAGCAGCCGCTGGCGGCGGAGGGCGAATCGCTGCTCGCCGCCCGGGTCCGCGCCGCCGCCACCCAGCGCAACGAGCCGCTGGCCGAGGCCACCCGCGGCTGGTTCGCCGCCTACTGCGAGCACGTGCTCACACCGCTGTTCGGGCTGGTGGTGGAAGAAGGGATCGTGCTGCTGGCGCATCAGCAGAACATCGTGCTGCGCCTCGACCAAGGCTGGCCGGTGGGCATGGACTACCGCGACTGCCAGGGCAGCGGTGTGAGCGACCACTTCCTCGCGCGCCATCCGCAGCTGGCCAAGGCGCCGGAGAATCACTGGTCCCGCGACACCCTGCGGCGCTACTTCCTCTACTACCTGCTGATCAACTCCACCTTCGCCGTCACCAGCGCCCTGGCCGCCGACGGCCTGGCCGAGGAAGCGCTGCTGCTGGCCGACCTGCGCACCCATCTCGAAGGGCTGCGCGAGCGCCTCGACGGCGATCTCGACTGCCTGGAGCACGCCTTGAATGCCCCCGAACTGGAGGTCAAGGGCAACTTCTTCTGCTACCTGAGCGGCGTCAACGAGGCGACCCTGGGCAACCCCGCCCGCCTCTACCTGCCGCTGCGCAATCCGTTGACGCAGCCCCTCGCCGACTCTCTGGCGCCGCTGGCCGCGACGCCGAACGCCATCCGACTCACCGGAGCTCTCGCATGAACGCCACCCTGGAAGGCACCCTCGATACCCCGCTGGGCCATACGGATAATGCCGAGACGAGCCCTGAACGGACGAGCGCTGGCGCCCCCTCGCTCACGTTTCTCGCCGACCGCGCCGCGCGCCTGAACGCCACCGACGAGCGCGCCCCTCACTCGCTGATCGCCGCCCTCGACGCCGCCTTCGCCCGCCACCCGACGCTGGCGCTACTGGTGCTCGAAGACGCGGACTGGCAGGACCACCCGGACTGGCCGACGCTCCTCGCCACCCTGGGCGGCCCCCGGGTGCTGCGCTCAGTCTTCTATCAGCAGCCGTGGCACTGGCTGGGCCATGCCCCGACCACCCCGGCAGAGACGCCCTTCGCCCCCGAGCTGGGCCACCCCCGGCGCCCGGCCAAGCCGAGCGGCGAGATCTACCGGCGGCAGATGCCCAAGCTGGGCCAGACCTTCAGCCTGCGGGTGATCGAGCGCGAGCGCGACCTCGAACGCTTCGTGCGCTGGATGCACCTGCCGCGGGTGGCCGAGTTCTGGGAGCAGGCGTGGCCGGAGACGGAGCTGGCCGAGTTCATCGACCAGCGCCTGGCCGATCCGCACACCCTGCCGCTGATCGGTGAGTTCGACGGCCGTGCATTCGGCTACTTCGAGCTCTACTGGGCCGCCGAGGATCGTCTCGCCCCCTACTACCCCTGGGCGCCCTTCGACCGCGGCATTCATCTGCTGGTGGGCGAGGAGGACGTGCGCGGGCCGCAGTTCGTGGATGCCTGGCTGGGTGGGCTCAGCCACTACGCCTACCTGTCAGAGCCGCGCACCACTCGCCTGGTGCTGGAGCCGCGCCACGACAACCAGCGGCTGTTCCGCCACCTGGGGCGCCTCGGGCTGGAGCGTCTGCGCGACTTCGACTTCCCGCACAAGCGTTCGAGCCTGGTGATGGGCCAGCGCGATCACTTCTTCAGCGAGATTCTGTGATGCCCAGACCTTCGATGATGCACCCAGCCCCGGAGATGGCGGCGCTGGATGCCTGCCTGGCGCCGCACTGGGGTGCCGCCAACCGCGCGCTGATCGCCAAGATGATCGGCGAGCTGAGCTACGAGCGCATTCTCGAACCACAGGGCGACGATGCCAGCGGCTACCGCCTCGACCTGGATGAGCGCGGCAGCTGGCACTTCCGCGCGCGTACCAATCTCTGGGGCCAGCCGCAGGTCGACCCCGAGAGCCTGAACCCGCCCCCCGGGGCGAGCCTGGAGGCGGCCGACTTCCTGCTCGCGCTGGCCGCGCCGCTGGGCATGCAGGATAGCCAGGTCGCCGAGCATCTGGAGGACCTGTTCGCCACCCTGCGCGCCGACTGCCAGCTGCGCCAGGCGCGCCGCGGGCTCAGCGCCGATGCCGCCATTCGCCTGCCCGAGCCGCAGCGTCAGCGGCTGCTCGACGGCCACCCCAAGTTCCTGTTCAACAAAGGACGCCGCGGCTGGGGGCTGGAGGCGCTGGCGC
Source organism: Salinicola tamaricis (assembly GCF_003006155.1). Classification (GTDB taxonomy): domain Bacteria; phylum Pseudomonadota; class Gammaproteobacteria; order Pseudomonadales; family Halomonadaceae; genus Salinicola; species Salinicola tamaricis. The sequence continues at coordinate 312,811 of NZ_CP023559.1, forward strand.
GCTACGCCCCGGAGCATGGCCAGAGTTTCCAGCTGGGCTGGGTGGCGGTGGCCGCGTCCGCACTCGAAAGCGGCGGCACGGCCATCGATACCCCGGAACTGTTGCGCTCGGCACTCTGCGAGATCGAGCTGGGGCGGCTGCACCAGGCGCTGGCCGAGCGCGTCGACGCCCCCGCCGACTACCGTCTGATGCCAGTGCATCCGTGGCAGTGGCAGCGTTGGCTGGCGCCGCTGCACGCCGGCGATATCGCCCACGGCCGGCTGCACTATCTGGGCGAGTTCGGCGACCGCTACGCGCCGCAGCAGTCGCTGCGCACCCTGACCAACGTCAGCCGGCCCGCCAGATACGATATCAAGCTGCCGCTGACGATCATGAACACCTCCTGCTATCGCGGCATTCCCGGGCGCTATCTGCTCGCCGGCCCGGCGGCCTCGGCGTGGCTCAAGCGCCGCGCCGAGGACGACGCGGAGTTCGCCCGCGCGGGGCTGGAGATCCTTGCCGAGCCCGCCGGTGCGGTGCTGCCCCACGCCCAGTACGCACGCCTGGCCCAGGCCCCTACCGCTACGCCGAGCTGTTCGGGGTGATCTGGCGCGAAGCGCTGGCGCCGCGCCTGGCAGCCACCGAGCAGGCGCTGCTGATGGCCGAGTTGATGCAGCGCGACGAGCACGGCCGGCCCTGGCTCGCCGCCTATCTACGTGCAGCCGGGGCGGAGTCGCCGGCTGCCGCGGAGCGCTGGCTCACACGGCTGTTCGAGGTCACCGTGGTGCCGATGTGGCACCTGATGTGCCGCTACGGCGTCTCGCTGATCGCCCACGGCCAGAACCTCACCCTGATCCTGCGCGACGGCTGGCCCCAGCGCCTGGCGCTCAAGGATTTCCAGGGCGATCTGCGCCTGGTCGACGAGGACTTCCCCGAGGCCAGCGACCTGCCGGAGAACCTCACCGCGGTCACCGTGCGGCTGCCGCCGGAGAAGCTGATCCACGATCTGCAGACCGGCCACTTCGTCACCACGCTGCGCTTCATCGCGCCGCTGGCCGCCGCCTGCGGGGTGGATGAGACGCGCTTCTACCAGCTCTGCGGCGACGTGCTCGCCGCCTACCGGGAACGCCACCCGGCGCTGGCCGAGCGTTTCGTCCGCTTCGATCTGTTCGCGCCGCGCATCCTGCGCCTGACGCTCAATCGCGCCAAGTTCCTGCACGCCACCGACAACGCCAGCGAGCGCATGCTGGCGGAGATGGATCTGCACGTGGCCAACCCTCTGCACGGCGTGCGCCAAGCCGCGTCACGCGCCGAGGTCATCACATCACCGGAGGTGTCCGATGTCTGAACGCTCTACTCTCGATCTGGCCGGCGTGGGCGCTGGCCCCTTCAACCTGAGCATCGCCGCCCTGGCGGACTCGCGCCTGCCGCAACTCGCCACCCGCTTCTTCGAGCGGCGCCAGGCGCTCTCCTGGCACCCCGGCCTGATGCTGCCCGATACCCATCTGCAGACCGGCTTCCTCAAGGATCTGGTCACCGCGGTGGCGCCGGACAGCCGCCACTCCTTCCTCAACTATCTGGTCAGCCACCGGCGCTTCTATCGCTTCCTCAATGCCGAGCTGGGCAGCGTCAGCCGCGCCGAGTTCTCCGACTACCTGCGCTGGGTCGGTGAGCGCCTGGAGAGCGTGGCACTGGGCCAGGGGGTGCGCGAGATCGAGCTCGACGCCCACGGCTTCCGCCTGCGCACCGACAGCGGCGACTACCGCGCCCGCCACCTCTGCCTGGGCACCGGCAAGGCGCCGTGGATGCCTGAGTTCGCCACCGCACTGCGCGGCCCACACTGCCTGCACGCCGCCGAGATCGCCCATACCCGGCGCGACTTCTCCGGCCTGCGCGTGGTGGTGGTGGGCGGCGGCCAGAGCGGCGCCGATGTATTCCTGAATGCCCTGCGTGGCCACTGGGGCCAGCCGCGCTCGCTCGACTGGATCTCGCGGCGGCGCAACTTCGAGCCGCTCGACGAGACCGCGTTCACCAACGAGTACTTCACCCCCGGCTACACCAGCGCCTTCCACGGCCTGTCGCGGGCGGTGCGCGAGCGCGAGGTGGCGGCCCAGAAGCTGGCCAGCGATGGCATCACGCCCGCCGCCCTGCAGACCCTCTACCGTGAGCTCTATCACCGCTTCGATGTGCTCGGCGAGCCGCGCTGGGCGCGCCTGCTGCCGCACCGCAGCGCGGTGGCGCTAGCGCGCCAGGGCGCGGGGATGCGCCTGACCACCGAGCACGGCCTGGGCGGCGAGCGTGAGCGCTTCGACGCCGACGTGGTGATCTTCGCCACCGGCTTCTCCTCGCAGCTACCGGCGTGCCTGGCGCCGCTGGCCGAGCGTCTGCCACGCGACGCCCAGGGCGAGCTGGTACTCGGCCCCCACTTCGAGGTGGCCTGGGATGGCCCCGCCGCCCACCGGCTCTATGCGGTCAACGCCGGGCGCCACAGCCACGGGCATCGCCGAGCCGCAGCTGTCGCTGATGGCGTGGCGCTCGGCGACCATCCTCAACCATGTCGCCGGGCGCGAGGTGTTCGATCTCGCCGACAGCGACGGCCCCGTGGCCTGGCATCCGCTGGCGGCGCATAGCGAGGTGGTCGAGCAGCGCTGGGCCCAGGCGATTTAGGCAGCAGGACCCGAAAGCGCCGAAGGTCGGGCTGGACGGCGGCAGTAATCGACAGGATGCTAATATTTAGTCATGTGGGGCCCGCGGTGTGACACCGCGGGCCCGCCTGCGTTTTCCGATTCGCCCGCCGACAGCGAGCCCGCCATGCTGCAACCCGTTTCCCGCCAGAGCGATCTGACCCTCGAGCCCGACCAGACCCCGCCGCGCCCGGCGGATGTGAGCACCTTCGCGCCGCTCGGCGTGCCCGCCTTCCGCATGATCTGGATCGCCAACCTGTTCGCCAACCTGGGGGTATGGGCGCAGTCGGTGGCGGCGGCCTGGGTGGTCACCTCCAGCGCCGGCGGCGCACTGCTGGTGGCGCTGATCCAGGTGGCGGCGGCGCTGCCGCTGGTGCTGATGTCGATCGTCACCGGGGTGATCGCGGACAACTACGACCGCCGCAAGGTGATGCTGTTCGGGCTGACCATCGAGCTGCTGGGCGGCGCCTTCATCACCCTGATCGCCTTTCTCGGCCTGCTCTCGCCGACCCTGCTCACCTCGATCCTGTGCGTGTCGATCGGTGCGGCGATCACCACCCCGGCCTGGCAGGCGGCGGTCAACGAGCAGGTGCCGCGCAATCTGGTCTCCAGCGCCGTGCTGCTCAACAGCGTCAACTACAACGCCGCGCGTGCCATCGGCCCAGCCATCGGCGGGCTGCTGCTGGCGGCGGTAGGGCCGGCGTGGATCTTCCTGCTCAACGTACTCTGCTTCTGCGGCCTGCTCGCCGCGCTATGGCGTTGGAAGCGTGCGGTGGTGCCCAAGTCGCTGCCGCCGGAGCGGCTATGGGAGGGGGTCAAGGCGGCGCTGCACTTCGTGCAGTACTCCAGCGTCACCCGCCTGGTGATGCTGCGCGCCTTTATCTTCGGCATCTCGGCCAGCGCGATCTGGGCGCTGCTGCCGCTGCTGGCGCATCAGCACCCCAGCGGCAGCGCCTCGCTCTATGGCTACATGCTGGGCGGACTGGGGGTCGGCGCGATCGCCGGCAGCACCCTGGTCAACCGAGCGCGCCAGCGCCTCGGCAGCAGCCGCCTGATCAGCGTCGCCGCCATGCTGCTGGGCGGGGTGATGCTGATCCTCGGCGGGGTCGACCGACTGTGGCTGCTGGTCCCGGCGCTAGTGATCGGCGGGGGCTGCTGGATCGCCGCGGTCGCTTCCTACAACTCGGCGGTGCAGGTACTGGTGCCGGACTGGGTCAAGGCGCGCGCGCTGGCGCTCTACCAGACCGCGCTCTACGCCGGGCTGACCCTGGGCTCGCTGCTGTGGGGCCAGCTGACCGAGGGCGTCGGGGTGCATATGGCGCTACTGCTGGCCGGCGCACTGCTGCTGCTCTCGGCGCTGCTGTTCCTGCCTTCGCGGCTGCCCGATCTCGATGCCAGCGGTCTGATCGAAGCCCCGGAAGCGCACACCGAACGCCCGGACTTCGAGTTCGACCCGGCGCGTGGCTCGGTCATGGTGACCATCGAGTACCGTATCGATGCCGATCATCTGCGCGAGTTCGCCCGCGCGGTGCGCCCACTGCGCAAACTGCGCCTGCGCAACGGTGCCAAGCGCTGGTCGCTCTATCGCGATATCGTCGACCGCGACCTGTGGCAGGAAGTCTTCCTGGTGCCCAACTGGCTGCAGCATCTGCGCATGCTCGACCGCATGACCCTGGGCGACCGTGCGATCATCGAACGGGTCACCGCCCTGCATGGCGGCAACGAGCCGCCGCGGGCGCGCCACGGCGTCAGCTACCGCTCCTCACGCCATGCCCAGGCGACCCTGACGCCGAACCAGACCGAACCGCCCGATGAGCCGGCGATGGCCACCAATCCCAGCGCGGCCCCCTGGCCGCAGCGCGACACCCCGACGCCATAGCTCTTTGCGATAGCCCTTCGCGATAGCCGAGCGGGCACGCCGGCACTTGCCAGCGCGCCTGCCGTGTACGCCGCTGACACGGTAGCGACCTGCAAGCGTCATCCGGGCGTGCGATACTGCGCCCCCGCAGCGCCGGGCCCGGCCGCGCTGCATCGGCCAACCCAGGGAGCCCGACATGACCCAAGAGACCGCCCGTCAGACCCTGCAGCGCGTCTTCGGTTTCGACGATTTCCGCGGCGGCCAGGGCGCGGTGATCGAACGCGTCATCGGCGGCCGTTCGACCGCGGCGATCTTCGCCACCGGCGCCGGCAAGTCGCTCTGCTATCAGCTCCCCGCCCTGCACCTGCCCCACCTCACCCTGGTGGTCTCGCCGCTGCTGGCGCTGATGCAGGACCAGCTCGGCTTTCTCCAGCGCCACGGCGTGGCCGCCGCCAGCATCGACTCCACCCAGGACCGCGACACCGTGCGCGAGATCATGGAGCGGGCGCGGCGCAACGAGCTCAAGATCCTGATGGTCTCGGTGGAGCGGCTCAAGAACGAGCGCTTCCGCCACTTCCTGCGCCAGATCGCGATCTCGCTACTGGTGATCGACGAGGCCCACTGCATCTCCGAGTGGGGCCACAACTTCCGTCCCGACTACCTCAAGCTGCCCGACTACCAGCGCGAGTTCGACATTCCCCAGGCACTGCTGCTCACCGCCACCGCGACCCCGGCGGTGATCGACGACATGCGCGACAAGTTCGCCATCGCCGCCGAGGACGTGATCACCACCGGCTTCCATCGCCCCAATCTCGAACTGCTGGTCGAGCCGGTGCCGGCCGCCGAGCGCCTGGAAGCCCTGGCGGCGTGGTTGGCGCCGCAGCAGCAGCCGGGTGCGGCCGCGCCAACCATCGTCTATGTCACCCTGCAGCACAGCGCCGAGCAGGTCGCCCGTGATCTCAGCGCCCGTGGCATCGCCGCGCGGGCCTACCACGCCGGGCTCGATAGCGAGACCCGCGAGGCCATTCAGCAGGGCTTCATGCACGGCGAGCTCGCCTGCATCGTCGCCACCATCGCCTTCGGCATGGGCATCGACAAGGGCGATATCCGCAACGTGGTCCACTACGACCTGCCCAAGTCGATCGAGAACTACAGCCAGGAGATCGGCCGCGCCGGGCGCGATGGCAAGCCTTCGCGCTGCCTCACCCTGGCCGGCCGCGACGGCCTGCGGGTGCTGGAGAACTTCGTCTACGGCGATACCCCAGAGCGCGCCGGCATTCGCCACGTGCTCGGCGAGATCGCCGCCGCTGGCGCCCACCCGGAGCGCCAGTGGCCGGTGCTACTAAACACCCTCTCGCGCGACAGCAATGTGCGCCTGCTGCCGCTGAAGACGCTGCTGGTGCGCCTGGAAATGCACGGCGTCATCGCCCCACGCTACGCTTATCTGGCCGAGTACCGGCTACGCTACGTCGAGCCGGCAGAGACGCTGGTGGCGCGCTTCGAGGGCGAGCGCGCCGACTTCGTGCGGCTGATCGTCGACAACGTGCCGATGGCGCGCACCTGGGGCACGGTGGATTTCGAGCGCCTCTATCAGGCTGGGGCGGCGGCCGGCATCGACGCTTCGCGGGGGCGGGTGATCACGGCGCTGGAGTACTTCCAGGAGAAGGGCTGGGTGGTGCTGGAAGCCAAGCGCATGACCGATGTCTACGAGGTGCTGACGCCCGAGTTCGACATCGACGGCCTGAGCGACACCCTGCTGGCCGAGTACCAGGCGCGGGAGGCGAGTGAGATCGCACGGCTGCACGCCATGCTCGACCTGTTCGAGTCCACCACCTGCCTGACCTGGCGCCTTGCCGCCTACTTCGGCGAGGCCCCACCGTCGGGCTCGTCCGGCTGCGGCCATTGCTCGGTATGCCACGGCCGTATCGCCAGCCTGCCTCCGGCCCCGCCGCTGCCCGAGCCCGATGCGCAGACGCTGCAGCAGGCGCTGGCGCCGTTCATCGCCCGCCACCGCGATACCCTTGGCGAGGCCCCCGGCCCCCAGCGCATGGCGCACTTTCTGTGCGGGCTGGCGATGCCGCTGTTCACCCCGCTCAAGGCGCGCCAGCTGCCGGGGTTCGCGCGCTTCGAGGCCTACCCTTACGCTGATATCCGCACGCGCTGCGAGGCGCTGGCGGCGGCAGGCGAGACATCGGCCTGATACGCACCGGGCCTATGCGGAGACACGAATACTGTATGCAAAACCACTGTTTTTGAGTACAGTATTTAGCATCATGCTCCCCGATCGCGGCGGCCATCCTGACAAGGCCGGCCCGCCACCGGAGCTGCCGTCTCCCCTGCTCGAGGTGCGCCATGGAGCTGATCGACAAACTCTCCATCCTGGCCGATGCCGCCAAGTACGACGCCTCCTGCGCCAGCAGCGGCGCGCCCAATCGCAGCTCCCGCGGCAAGGGCGGGCTGGGCGCCTCCAGCGGCATGGGCATCTGTCACAGCTTCACCCCTGACGGCCGCTGCGTCTCGCTGCTCAAGGTGCTGCTGACCAACTTCTGCCTCTACGACTGCCAGTACTGCATCAACCGCCGCTCGAGCAATATTCCGCGCGCCCGCTTCTCGCCGGAAGAGGTGGTGCGAATCACGCTGTCGTTCTATCGCCGCAACACCATCAGCGGGCTGTTCCTGAGCTCGGGCATCATCCGCTCCAGCGACTACACCATGGAGCAGTTGATCCAGGTGGCGAGGCTGCTGCGTGAGACGCATCAGTTCCGGGGCTATATCCACCTCAAGGCGATCCCCGAGGCCGACCCCAAATTGCTCGAAGAGGCCCGGCGCTATGCCGACCGCTTGAGCGCCAATATCGAACTGCCGACGCTTGCGAGTCTCAAGACCCTGGCGCCGGAGAAGGAGCTGGGCACCATCCACTCGGCGATGGGGCAGATCCGCCAGGGCATCGATGCCGCCAACGACGCGGCCAGCCAGGACGCCAAGCAGCCGCCGCGCAGCGCCAACCCCAAGCGCCTGGCGCCGCGCTACGCCCCCGGGCGGTCAGAGCACGCAGATGATCGTCGCGCGCCGATGCCACCGACGATCGCACCATCCTGCAGTCCGCCGAGCAGCTCTATCAGCGCTTCCAGCTCAAGCGCGTCTACTACTCGGCCTTTAGCCCGATCCCCGAGCGCCCCGCGGGCTTGCCTCAGGCGGCGCCACCGCTGCTGCGCGAGCATCGGCTCTACCAGGCCGACTTCCTGATCCGCGGCTACGGCTTCGCCGCCGCGGAGCTGCTCGGCAAGCCGGGCAATCTGGAGCTGGAGATCGACCCCAAGCTGGCCTGGGCGCTGACGCATCGCGACACCTTCCCCGTCGATCTCAACCGCGCCGAGCCGGCGCTGATCGCCCGCGTGCCGGGATCGGCCTGAGGAGCGTACAGCGGCTGGTCGAGCTGCGCCGCCAGCGCAAGATCCGCTTTCAGGATCTGATCGCGCTGCGCTGCCGGTGGAGACCCTGCGCCCCTTCGTGGTGACCCAGGACTACGCGCCCCGCCGATGGCCAGCGCGACAGTGCCCGCCTGCGCCAGCAGTTGACCGCGCCGCAGCCGGCGCAGATGGCACTGTGGTGAGCCAGCGATGATGCCAGCTCCGTCAGCCGGTGCCATGCCCTGGGTGGTGCCCGCCGCGGACTTCGGCCAGTGGCGCGACGCCGCCCGGCGCCTACTGCAGGCCGGTGTGCCGCCGGCGGCAGTGGTATGGGGATACTCGCGAGGTCCAGGAGGATCTCTTCGCCAGCGCTGAGGCCGGCGCTCAGGCTGCCCGAGCCGAGCGTGGCGCCAGCGCCGGTGCGTATCGGCCGCGAGGACCTAGCCCTGCTCGAACGCGCCTCCCGCTATCGCAGCGGCGGCGACGAACAGAACCGCTGGGCCCTGCTCTACCGGGTGATGTGGCGCCTGCACCACGGCGAGCGCGACGCTACCCACGCCGCCGACAGCGATGGCCGCGTGCTGCATCAGCGCCGCATGCGGCAGCGCGAGGCGCACCATATGCACGCCTTCCTGCGCTTTTATCGCGACGCCACAAACGCAGACACGGCGGATACCCGGGGACCAAGGGCCCCCTGGCGGAGAGGATTTGCATGGCAGGGAGGATTGCCCCGGAGCGGAAGAGTCAAAGGCCAGCTTTATCGCCTGGTTCGAGCCGGCCACGATGTGCTCGATCTGGGGGCCGAGCACTTCGCCGACCGCCTGGGCGGCACGCCTTCCGATCGCCACCCCGCGCGGCGGCCGGGTCTGGACGGCCAGCGGCTGGATTACCGCACGCCTTGCCCGCCAGCCTGGACGGCCCGGGCCCGGGCGGCCCAGACCGCCGGCGAGGATAGCGAGCATGCGCTCTGGCGTACCTACTTCGTCAGTACCTCAATCCGGCGCGGCTCAATCATGGGTCATGACCCGCACATGCGCCGAGCGCTTCTGGCGTCATCTCAGCGAAGGCGACCTGATCCCCGAACTCGAGGCCCCGCCGCGCCACGGGGGCGCCGCCTGGCAGGAGGCGAGTGTCGGCGAGCGCAAGGGAAGACGCTGCCGCCAGCACGCCGCTAGGGAACCACTGCATAAATGCCTGCACGAGCGAATGACTACGTTGCGCGGTACTGGATCGCCAGCCCGGTCGAAGACTCGCCTAACCCCTTGTTATGTCTCGCGTGACGCGTTGCCTTCGGCAACTTGCTCTGACGGGCCGCCCTACGGGCGTTCTCTACGCGTTTGCTTCGAGTCTGCGTTCCGTGCGCCTTGCCCTTCATCTCGTTCGGCAATTTATTCAGCGCTTCCCGAGGCGTTGCACGCACAGGGTGCGCTCAAGGAGAGGCGGTATCGATCCGCGCCACCGCATCGCGGCTGGCGAGGTCGCGCGCCTCGCCGGTGAGTTCGAACAGCTGGCCGTCGCGCATCTCCAGCAGACGATCGGCTTCGGCGAAGTAGTGGTCGTCATGGCTGATGGCGAACACGGTGATGCCGAGTTCGCGGAAGCGCGGCATCAGCTCGCGGTAGAACACCCGGCGGAACTGCGGGTCCTGATCCGCCGCCCACTCGTCGAGCAGCAAGATCTGGCGCTGCTCGACCAGCGCCATCAGTAGTGCCAGACGCTTGCGCTGCCCCTGGGAGAGTTCGGTATCCAGCACCTGGCCGGCGTCCAGCTCGAGCTTGCGCGCCAGCTGCAGCGTTTCCAGCCAGTTGTCGAGCAGCGCCGGATCGGCCGCACCGCCGCGCGGCCCCATCAGGCGGTCGAACTGATGGAAGTCGGTATAGACCGCGGCGAAGCGCTGACGATAGCGCGGCCACTCGGCCTCGGTGACCGTCACGCCGTCGACCTGGATCTCACCCGCATGCGGCCGGTAGAGCCCGGTCAACAGCTTGGCCAGGGTCGACTTGCCGCTGCCGTTGCCGCCGATCAGATAGACCTGCTCGCCGCGGACGAGTTCGAGGTCGAGCGGCCCCACCGCGAAGCCCTCGCGCCCGCCACGCTCGGGATAGCGGTAGGTGACCCCGCACAGTGACAGCGTCTGCCACTCGCCGTGCTCCTCGACCAGATCGAAGGAGGGCCGGTAAGGCGCCAGTTCCAGCTCGCGCAGCTTGTCGAACGAGACCTGAGCGGTGATCAGGGTCGGCGTCGCCCCCACCGCCTGGATCAGCGGCGAACGCAGGAACAACAGCGTCAGCGAGAAGGTGGCAGCGACCGCGGTATTGGACCAGCCCAGACCGTTGGCGAGGAAGAACACCACGCCGATGGCACCGAGCATCATGATGTTGGTCCAGTTGCCGGCACTCAGATGGCAGGTGTCGGCGCGGATGATGTGGTCACGGTAGGTGCGGGCGTGGGCGTCATACACCTCTTCCAGCAGATGCCGCGCGCGATCGCGGTTGAGCGACAGCTCCTTGCGGCCGTGGATCACCGTCTCGTAGTCGCGATAGAGGCGGTCGTCGGTGGTGCGGGTGATATGGATATGGTGATAGACCTGCGACACCAGCCACCACCCCACCAGCATGGTGATGGCGATCCACACCGCGGTGACCATCAGCAGCGGCGGCGACAGCCAAAACAGATAGGCCACCGAGGCCAGGGTGATGATCACCCCCTGAACCAGCTCTGGTAGCCGCACGAAGGCGATGGTGATATTGCGGATATCGCTGGACAGGCTCGCCAGCAGATGCGCGCTGCCGAGCTGTTCCAGGCGTTCGATATCGGTGTCGAGAATGCGCTTGATCAGGCGCCCGCGCAGGCGATAGACGAAGTGATGGCCCAGCGTGGTGAGCGCCAGCTGCGAGCCCAGGGTCACCGCCAGCAGCAGCGCCACCAGGCCGATGAACGGTACCAGGGTGGTCAGCACACGGCTGTCGCCGGCGCCGGCTTCGGTGGCGATCAGCGCATGGTTGATGAAGGCGATCACGCCGATCCCCAGCGCCGCGCTGAGCAGGCTGAGGAGCATCACGCCGACGAACGGCCAGCGGTAGTGACGGAAGACGACGCGCAGTAGTTCCATGCCGATCCTGTGGGTGGCGAAAATGGCTCCGCCCGTGGGACGGCCGGCAAGCGCGAATGATTCTGATCTTCACTCGCAAAGTCAAGCCGCGCCCCGCGTCACCCCTGGAACGCTTTTCACCACCCCCTTGGAATGCCACGACCGATAGACGACGTGGGCTCATTCGTCATTCGCCCTGCTCCCGACGCCCATCGTCAGATGGGTGTGTACATGCACGCTTAATCGTCGGCGAACATCATCTGAATCCGCGAGCGCAGCCAGCGCTCGGCGGGATCGTTGTCGTAGACACTCTGCCACACCATGCTCAGCGGCGAAGGGTCGCGCGCCAGCGGTAGCTCGTCGACGCGCAGCCCGCCCTGGGCGGCGAGCACGTCGGCGGCGTAGTCCGGTACCGTGGCCAGCATGTCGGTCTCCTGCAGCAGCGAGGCGAGGCTGTTGAACTGCGGCACGGCGAGCACGATCCGGCGCTGACGCCCGTGGGCGGCCAGGAGATCGTCGACGTAGCCGTGCAGATCGCCGTCGAAGGAGACCAGCACATGGGGGCGTTCGCAGTAGTCGTCCAGGGTCAGCGCGCCAGGGCGGCCGTCGGCGCGCAGCACCTTGGCCCGGGAGCGGCGCAGGATCTTCTGCTTGGCGTTGGCCGGCAGATCGCGGGCGTAGCCGGCGGCGACGGTGATCTCGCCGGTGTTGAGCAGCTGCGGCATGAGGTGGAAGTCGGCCCGGCGCACCACCAGCACGATCCCCGGCGCTTCGGTACGCAGGCGCTTGAGCAGCGCCGGCAGCAGGGCGAACTCGATATCGTCACTGAAGCCGACGCGGAACACCGCTTCGCTGGTGCTGGGGTCGAAACTGCTGGTGCGGCTGAGCACGCTGGAGATCGCATCCAGCGCTGGCTGCAACTGGTCGTAGATCTCCAGCGCCCGCGCCGTGGGCACCATCTGGCGCCCGGTGCGCACCAGCAGCGGGTCGCCGAATACGTCGCGCAGCCGCCCCAGCGCGGCGCTGGTAGCCGGCTGGCCCAGGAACAGCCGCTCCGCCGCCCGGGAGACGCTGCGCTCCTGCATCAGGGTTTCGAAGACCACCAGTAGCTTGAAGTCGACACCACGCAGGTCGCTTCGATTCATCCCCCACTCCTTCGCCTAGCCCTTCGCATCGCCCGTCGCACAGCCTTTCGCCTTGCCCCTCGCCTGCCACCTCGACTCTCCCGCACCGCGGCAGCGGATCGCTCGCGCATGCCGGTTCCCCCGGCACATGGGTCCGAGGGTAGCGGCGGCGAACGCCAGCGTCTCGTCGCGGTTATCGATACGCGTTATAGCCAGTATCGATGATCGAGCATAGTGTGTCGCGGTCATCATCGATAGAGTCGAGCAACAGATTCGGAACGTCCGAGGTGTGCCATGTCACGCACGATACAATTTCAACGATTCGGCGGTGCCGAAGTCCTCGACATCATCGATTCCCCTGAGCGGGAACCTGCGGCGGGGGAAGTCGCGATCGCCACCGAGGCGATCGGGGTCAACTGGCACGATGTGCTGTGGCGACGCAACATGGGGCCGACCCGCGCCACCCTGCCCGCGGGTCTGGGCACCGAGATGGCCGGGCGTGTGGTCGCGGTCGGGCCGGACGTCGAGGCGTTTCGCCCCGGCGACCGAGTCGCCTCGATTCCCGCCTTCGACCCCAACCGCTACGCCACCTACGCCGAACATACCCTGCTCCCAGTGGAGGCGCTGATCGCCTATCCGAGCCAGCTCTCGGCGATCGAGGCGAGCGTGCACTACCTGCCTTCTCTGGTCAGTTGGCTCGGTTTCCGCGAGGTCGCCGCGCTGGAACCCGGCGAGACCGTACTGATCACCGGCGCCTGCCATATCGGCGGCCCCTACGCAGTGCAGGTGGCCCACGCTCTGGGCGCCCGGGTGATCGCGGCCACGCCCCATGAAGGCGCCATCGACTATTTGAAGACCCTGGGTGCCGACGCGGTGATACATACCGAGACCCAGGATCTGGTCAAGAAGGTGACCAAGCTCACCGACGGCCAGGGCGTCGATGTCGCCCTGGACGCCCTCGGTGGCCCCCAGTTCAACCTGCTGGGCGAGGTGATGGCGCCGCGCGGACGGCTGATCCTCTACGGTCTGCTCGGCGGCAACGAGACCTCGTTCCCGGCGCAGGCGGCATTCCGCAAGAACATCCAGTTCCATGTCCACAGTCTCTCCAACTTCAGCGGCAAGCCGGAGCTGGGCATTCCCCAGAATCGCCCGGCGCTGGCGCGGGCGATCGCCGACGTCGAACGCATGACCCTGGCCGGCGAGCTGCGCCCGCAGATCGACCACTGCTTCGATTTCGGCGAGGTGATCGAAGCGCATCGCTATCTGGAAACCTGCGCCAATCACCACGGACGCATCGTGCTCGAGGTGACGCGGAGCTGACCGCCGCCGCGGGGGCGGCGGCGGCGGCGGCGGCGGGGTGCTGCGAATTGACGCCGCCGCGGGATCGACGACAATGGCGCGCCTGGACCCTGCCGGCTTTTTTGCCCGGGTCGCATCGTCACCGCTGATGGGGAAACACCCGCATGCTCGCTCAACTCTTCGCCGTGATGGCGCCGGTACTGGCCGGCGCGAGCATCGGCTTCGGCTGGATTCGACTCGGCTACAGCTATCCCACCGAATTCGTGACCAAGCTGGTGTTCAACGTCGGTACCCCGGCGCTGGTGCTCGCCTCGCTCGCCAATGCCGACGTCGATCCGGGCGACTTCGGCATGACCCTGCTGGCGACCTTGCTGGTGCTCGCCGGGCTGGCACTGGCGAGCCTGGGCGTGGCGCGCCTGCTGAACAAGTCGTGGCGGGTGATCCTCGCCCCCATGATGTATCCCAATACCGGCAACATGGGGCTGCCGGTATCGCTCTACGCCTTCGGCCATGCTGGCTTCACCTACGCCATGACCGCCTGGGTCGCCAACGCTCTGATCCAGTTCACCGTCGGCATGATGATGGCGTCACGGGGGAACCCGTGGAAGGCGCTGCTGAAAAATCCCACGCTCTACAGCATCGCCCTCTCCCTGGTGTTTCTGCTCAGCGGCACCCCGCTGCCGGCCTGGCTCGGCAATACCGTGCATCTGCTCTCCGGGCTGACCATTCCGCTGATGCTGATCACCCTGGGGGTCTCGCTGGCCAGCATTCAGGCGCGCAACCTCTCCTCCGGATTGATCTTCACCCTGTGCCGGGTGCCCATCGCCCTGGGGCTCTCCTTCGGCATTGCCGCCCTGCTCGGCCTGCCGCCCCTCGCCGCCAGCGCTCTGGCGCTGCAGATGAGCATGCCGGTGGCGGTCTACAACTATCTGTTCGCCCAGCGCGCCCGGCGCGAGCCGGAGTATGTCGCCAGCCTGGTGTTCTGCTCGACGCTGCTGGCGTTCGTTTATCTGCCGCTGGAGCTGGCATTCCTATTGCCGAGCTAAGCTCGCAGGCACCTTGCAAAGGCCCACTCAACGACTATATTACAGTACGTAATCTGACGGTTTTTCAAAGCATTACCGCGGGTTGCGACGAATATTGGTTCGTCAATGGAGCCTTCAGGCAAGGAGACGAAGATGCAAAAACTGTCATGGAAGCAGACTCTGGGTGCCGCCGCGCTGGTCGCCGGCTCCGCCGCCATGTCCCAGGCCGCCGTGGCCCAGGACACCGCCAAGCACGATCTGCAGGGCCTCTACTCCGCCGGGGAGCTGATGGACGCCGACGTCTATCTGAAGAGCGCACCCAAGGATGACATCGGCGATGTCGAAGACATCCTGCTGGGCGAAGACATGAGCGTTCAAGCGCTGGTGATCGAAGCCGGTGGCGTGCTCGACATGGGCGATCGGGAATTCGTGGTCCAGAAAGGTGACTTCACCGTCGAGACGGTCCACGCCGACAATCTCGACGACATCGAGTATCGCGTGGTGCTGGATCTCGACCAGGGTGCACTGAAGCAGCAGCCCGAGTACACCAACGACTGGTGGCAGCAAGCCAAGACCAATGCCGCGCAAGCTTGGGAGCAGACCAAGCAAGGCGCCTCCAGTGCCTGGCAGAGCACCAAGGAAACTACCTCCAACCTGCTGCGTGATGCCAGCAACGCTATCGACGGCAACAACTGAGCCGTCGTCGCAGCCCATGAAGATGAAATGACATCATGTGTTGCCGAAACCAGACCGCCGATCCTGCGATCGGCGGTTTTTTTTGTGCTTCACGGACGTCCGGGGGCGTCGCCGCTGAACCCGGCCCTGCCCGCCCCCATGACCAGGCGCTGGCATCTCAGACCTCCAGCGCCCCAGAACAGAACGCCAAAAACGGAGCGCCCCGCCCCGGGAAATCCGAGGCGGGGCGCTCGAGGCGCTGGTGAGCGTCGCTTACTGCTTCTTCTGCACCATGCCCTGCACCCGCTGCATCAGCTGCGGGTCCTGCTGGATGGCTTGTCCGATGGCGTTGAACTGCTCGACGCTCATCTCGTTGTCTTTCACGGCCTGAACCATCTCGTCATTGGCCTGCTGGCGAATCTTCTGCTGCTCGCCCTCGTCGGAGGCATTTTGCAGCTGCTCGGTGTAGTCCTGCGAGATCGAGGCGATCTGCTGCGAGGCGTCAGCGAAGTGCTGTAGCTGCGCGTCGGAGAAGTTCTTCGCCGGCGCCTGGGTCTTGGCGGCGCTGTCGGCGGTGTCCTGGGCCATGACCGGGGCGCTGGCCAGACCGGTGGTCATCATGGCTGCCGCGAGAAACGCAGTGATCCGTTGCATTCAATCCTCCAGAAGTCGATTTGCTGCATGTGCCTAGTTGGGATGCCGCACAAGGCCGAGAGTTCCCGTAGAAAGTGTTTCTCTCGGCAATGAAATGTGTCCTGCGATTTCTGGCAGGCCGAGAAAACGCTGCGGCCAGCGGCCAGCAGCCTCGCCCATGCCGTTGGCGGCAGACACCCTTCTCAGGATAGCCACTCCACGAGGGCATGGATACCGTCGCGGACCCGGGCCAGGGCCGCCACCTGCAATGGCGCCTCGAGCCGCGCCGGGTCCTGCCCCAGCAACTGTTCGCCGTCGAAGTCGACATAGGCCAGCCTGGCGCTCAGTTGCTCCGGCGCACAGCCGAAGGCCGATCCCGGCAGCAGCGCCACACCGGTCTCCTCGAGCAGGCGGGCAGTGAGCTCGGCACTGGTATGAATGCCGCGTGCCGCGAGCCTGTCACGCTGCGCCTCGAAGTCGGGGAACAGATAGAAGCCGCCGTCCGGGGCGTGGGTGCGAATGCCCGCCGCATTGAGCTCGGCGCTGCACCACTGCCCGATCAGCGAAAGCCAGGCGCGCTGACGCTGCAGATAGGCGGCGAGCTGCGGCGTATGGCGGTAGGCGACACAGGCCGCCTCCTGCACCGGGCTGGCCACGCTCGACCAGGTTTCGGAGGCTATGCCCAGTAGCCGCGCCATCAGCTCCTCGCCCAGCGCCGGCGGTACCTGCATCACACCGAGACGCCAACCACCGGCACCACACCACTTGGAGAGACCGCTGGTGGTCACCGTGGCCTCGGGATAGTCGCGGGCGAACGCCCGGTGGGCGCCCTGGTGATGCAGCGGGGCATAGATCTCGTCGGCCAGCACGATGATGCCATGGCGTCGCGCCACCTCGGCCAGCGCCGCCTGATGGTCGGCGTCCGGCGACAGTCCGGTGGGGTTGCCCGGCGCGTTGAGGATCAACAGCCGGAGGCGCGGGCCGCCGGCGCGGCAGTGTTCATCGAGCTGCTGCGGCGAGATCTGCCAGCGCGAGGCGAAGCTCGCCTCCAGCTTGACTGCGGGCTGCCCCGCCAGGCGTGCCTGGGGCGCATAGGAGACCCAGGCCGGCGCCGGAATCAGGATCTCTGCCGCCGGCAGCGCCTTGATCAGCGCGAACAGCAGCAGCTTGCTGCCGGGGCCGATCAGCACCCGCTCCGCCAGCCACTCGGTGGCATCCAGCTCGCGATGGAACGCTGCTACCTGCTCACGCAGCGCCGCCAACCCCTGCACCGGCAGATAGGCCTTGCTGGCGGCGTGAGTGGAGAGCGCCTCCACCGCCGCTCCGAACACCGGGAACGGCGACTGGCCGAAACCGAACTTGACGATCCGCTGCCCCTGCGACTCGCGCAGGCGTGACTGTTCGTTGATCAACAGCGTATCCGATGCTGGTGTGGCGTTGACATCTTGCCGGTAGGCGGTGGCCAGGTGCTCGCCAGCGAGCCCGGGAGAGGCGGTCATGCGCAGATGGCTCCTAGATAGATGAGTGTCAGGTGGTCGGATGCAGCGTCATTGGATACAAGGTGATGCGGTGGCACATGATGCTGTGGACGGTGATACCAGGGATCGCGACGGCGGCCCCGGCTCACTCCACCTGCCAGCGCGCGATCATGGCTTCGCGACGCCGGATCGAGGCCACCGCGTCGGCGCCCATCTCATGCGCCATGCACGCCAGCAGCGTCTCGAGGGTGACGAACAGACTGCCCATGGGGTTGAAGAAGAACGGCCCCTGGGCCTGGGCCACCAGCGTCAGCCAGGCCATCTCGGCCAGGCGTGACGCAGGGTGGTTGGTCAGCGCCAGCAGCCGCGCGCCCTGCTCCTGCGCCTGCTGGCAGCAATCCACGCTGACCCGGGTCTCGGGACGGTAGGCGATACCCACCACAAGATCCCCCTCGCCGAGTTCCCGCGCCAGTTCCAGATTGGTGCCACCGAGGGAGTCGACCAGACGTACGTCGCTGCGCAGATAGCCAAGGTAATAGGCGAGATAGTGGGCCCCGGCGAAGCAGGCACGCTGCCCGACCACATGGATGCGCCGCGCCTCGATCAGTGCCTGCACCGCCCGCGCCAGATTCTTCTCGCTCAAGTGCTCCCGCGTCCGCGCCAGGTTGATCGACTCTTCGTCCCACAGCTGCTGCTGTTGCGGGCCCCGGGCCTCGCTCGCGGCGCTGTGGCTGAGATCGAGCAGGCGCTCGGCGCGGGTGGAGTAAAAGGCCCCGCTGGCGGCATCGGCGCGGAACAGTGCCTGCAGCGCCTTGAAGCCGCCGAGCTCCAGGGCATGCGCCAGACGAGTCAGGCTGGAGGCGTTGACCCCGTTGCGCTCGGCCAGTGCCGAGATGCTCAAGCTGGCGGCCGGCTCGGGGGCGCCCAGCAGTTGCTCCAGCAGCTTGAGCGCGCCCGGTGTGAGCTTGGGGGCCTGAGCCTCGCAGCGGCGTGCGGCGATCGCCAGTGCCTGCAGGGCAGCGATGGAGCTGGGTGGCATCTCGAAAGCGGTGGTGGCGGTCATGACCGTCCTCCCTGTGATGAAGTGACGCTAACCCCTTATTTCCTTTTCTGCAAATTTATTTGCAAACCTGCAGCGATGAGGCGCTCTCCCCGCCGCGATGTAGACACGCTAGGCTGTATCCAGACACGTCATCGTCAGATAGTTGTCACGCGCCTGGACGCTACCTACACACTCATGGTCCAGGTTGATGATTCGCGCCACCCCACCTTGGGCCTGTCGAGATTTCTCAGGCGAGCCACGATGAGAGATCTCGACGCGCCCGACCCAACCCAGGGAGAGACAGCCATGAAAGCCTGGTGGATCGCCACCCTCGCGCTGGGTGCTGCCATGTTCATTGGCGGCGCCCAGGCACAGACCACACAAGGCGCCGACCCGGCCAACCCGTTGATCACCGATCGCTGGCAGTTCCGGCCGCTGATCGTGGTCACGCCCGACGCCCAGGCGCCCGCCTACCGCAACCTGCGCCGCCAGCTGGCGGCGAGTCAGGCGCAGTTCGACGAACGCGAGATGCTGCTCTACACGGTGGAGGGTGACCAGGGGACGCGCCACGGTGTGGCAATGACACCCTACGAGACCCGCGCACTGATCGAGGCGCTCGGGGTCGACCCGAGCCAGGGCGTGACCACCATTCTGGTGGGGAAGGATGGCGGCAAAAAAGTGGAGCTTAAGGGCGAGGTCGATCTACAGCAGATCTACGACACCATCGATCGCATGCCGATGCGGCGCGCGGAGGGTTGATCGCTGTCTGCGGCACCCCGACCACCACCGGAGTGCCGCTCTCTCGACATCACTGCCCGCTCGGGATCACTGCCAGCGGGCGAGCTGGGCCAGATAGTCGCGTCTCGCCCGCTGCGGCGTGACCGCCGCGAAGCGCACGCTATCCCCCGGCTGGCACTGCGCCAACCGCGCGCAGGCGAGTGGCGACAGCGCGCCCAGCCGGGGGTAGCCGCCCACCGTCTGGCGGTCGTTGAGCAGCACGATCGGCTGCCCGTCGGGCGGCACCTGGACCGCACCGAGAGGAATACCCTCCGAGATCATTCCCCCCAGCCGGCAGCGCAGCACCGGCCCGGTGAGTCTCACCCCCATGCGGTCGGCGCGACTGTCGACCTGCCATGTGCGATTGAAGGCCTCGAACAGGCTGGCACCGTCGAAATGCGCGATCTGGGCACCGGTGACCAGCGCCAGCGGCAGATCGGCGGCGGTCGGATCCGGTGGCGTGTCGAGCCGGCGCGGCTGGCACTCGGCGTGGCGGGCGATGAGTCGATCCCCCTTGGCCAGCGCTCGGCCCTGGCCGTCGAGACCGCCCAGCTGTTCGCGCATCACGCTGGCGAGGCTGCCCATCACCGGTGCGGCGGCGATGCCGCCGGGCAGCGCCAGATACGCCCGCAAGCCGTGGACGGGCCGTTCGAACACCAGCCGCTGGCCAGGCTCGATGACGAAAGCGGTGTAGGGCGCGATCGGCGTGTCGTCGTGCCGCGCGCCCAGGTCCGCCCCCGCCAGCGCCAGCGTCAACCGCGACTCTGCCTCCAGCGTCAGCCCGCCAACCGCGATCTCCAGACCCGCTGCGGTGGGCGCATTGCCGAGCAGCCAGTTGGCCCAGCCCAGCGATACCCAGTCGAGCGCACCGCCCTGGGTCACCCCCAGATGGCGCACGCCGAAGCGCCCGTGATCCTGCACCAGCGCCTGGGGCCCGGCTTCCGCCACCACCAGCGCACCGCCCTTCGCTTCCCGCACCATGTGCGCCCCTGTCTGCTGTCCGGCCGTCGGCGGTGCACTTGTCTGCCGACCTGGCGCATTGTGTGACCCGGCCATCAGCGCTCCTCCATCGGCGTGACGTCACCGCCCTGATCAATGAAGGTGGCGCGATCGATCGCTTCGAACCGCACCCGGTCGCCGGGTTGGAACAGGCTGATCTCCTCTCGCTCGCGGTCGAACAGCTTGACCGCGGTACGCCCCAGGATGTTCCACCCCCCCGGCGAGCGCATCGGATAGATTGCGGTCTGACGCTCGGCGATGCCGACACTGCCCGCCGGCACGCGCTGGCGCGGTGTCTCGAGCCGCGGCGTGGCCAGCGACTCCTCGACCAGCCCCATGAAGGCGTAGCCCGGCGCGAAGCCCAGGGCGAAAGCGCAGTAGTCCCGCGCGCAGTGGCGGCGAATCACCTCCTCGGGGAGATATCGAGACGCGCGGCGATGGTCTCGAGCTCCGGGCCGACGCTGGGGTCGTACCACACCGGAATCACGTGCTCGCGTGCTGTGCTCGCCGCCGCCGGGGCGAGACCATCGAGGGCCGACAGCGCCAGCTCGCGCGCCTCGGCGTGGGTCAGCCGGGTGACGTCGTAGTGGATCAGCAGCGTGGTATAGGAGGGCACCAGATCGATCAGCGCGGCGCCGAAACGCTCGCGCAGGGCGCTGTCAGCGGCCAGGGTCCAGGGCATTTTGGCTTCGTCGATACGCGAGAACAGACGCACCATCAGCGCATCCATGGCGACGGTCTCGAGCCGCGGCGTGGGTGCCTGGCTCATGCGTCCTCCAGCGCCTGGAACGCCTCTCGGATCGCCTTGACCGCGGCCACCGACTCGGCGTTGTCGCCATGCACGCAGAGGGTATCCGCGGCCAACGTCAAGGCGCTGCCATCGCTGGCGGTGAGCGCCTCGCCCCGAGCCAGGGTCACCGCCTGGGCGACGATCGTCTCGCGCGCATGGTGGACCGCACCGGGCTGGCGCCGCGAGACCAGATGGCCATCGGCGTCGTAGGCGCGGTCGGCGAAGGTCTCGAACCACAGCGTCACGCCCATCTCTTCCGCCAGCGCCCGTGCCGGGGCGGGGTCGGCGGTGGACATCACCAGCAGCGGCAGCTCACGGTCGTAGCGAACGATGGCGCGCATCGCCGCGCGCAGCAGCTCAGGGTCGCGGGCCATGTCGTTATAGAGCGCGCCGTGCGGCTTGACGTAGCTGACCCGCCCACCCTCGGCCCGGCACAGCCCTTCCAGGGCGCCGATCTGATAGAGCATCAGGTTCTCCACCTCCGCCGCCGAGCAGGCCAGCGAGCGGCGGCCGAAACCGACCAGATCGGGATAGCCAGGATGCGCGCCGATGCGCACGTCATGCGCGATCGCCAGCGCCACCGTGCGGCGCATGACGTCAGGATCGGAGGCGTGGAAGCCGCAGGCGATATTGGCACAGTCGACGTAGGGCATCGCCTGTTCGTCGAGCCCCAGGGGCCAGTTGCCGAAGCTCTCGCCCATGTCGCAGTTGAGCAGGGGGACGCGCATCGAATCACCTCTTGGCTGTCGTCATGACTCGCTGTCGTGACTTGTTGTTATGGCTTGTCGTTATGGCTTGTCGTTATGGCTAGCGGTGATGACTTTGCGTTATCACGCTGGGTCGTGCTGCCTGATGGCACTGTAAGAAAGCGCTGACGTCAGGGTCCAATCGTTTTTCGCGATGCGCAGTATCGGCGCAACCTTTCATGCCCGGGGCCTATCGGGTGGTTGGCGCGCCGAGGCCCCTCTCGGTTGACGCCTGCGCCCCGCCGCCCAAGAATCGATCACCTTTTCCGTCTGCTCGAGGGCCCTGCATGTTCGACTTCAAGGAGCTGGAAGCCTTCGTCTGGGTGGTCAGACTGGGCTCCTTTCGCAAGGTCGCCACGCGCCTGCACCTGACCCAACCCTCCATCTCCGACCGCATCACGCGGCTGGAGGCGACGGTGGGCGAGTCGCTGCTCGACCGTTCGGCGCGGCCGGTGCAGCCGACCCTGCGCGGGCGCGAGTTCTACGCCCATGCCGAGCGCCTGCTGGAGAGCCGCGAGGAGGCGTTGCGCCTGTTCCAGAATCAGGAGGATTTCTCCGGCACGCTGCGCCTGGGGGTGATCGAGACCATCGCTCACAGCTGGTTCAACACTTTTCTGAACCGCCTGGCGGAGCGCCACCCGCAGTTGACCATCGAGCTGACCGTGGACATCTCGCCGTACCTGCAGCAGCGCCTGGCCGACAACGATCTCGACATGATCTTCGCCATGGGTGGCGTGGCGCCCAACCTGGCGGTGGAGCAGCTACCGCTGGCGACCTACGAGATGGGCCTGTTCGTGGCGCCGCAGCACCGCGCCGCGCTGGAGGGCGGCGGCAACGCGGCGCTGTCGCGCTTCCCCTTCGTCTCGTTCAGCAAGCTCGCCCGCCCCTATGGCGAGCTGGTGACCTATCTCGCCGAACAGGGCCTGGAGGATCCCAAGATCCACTGCTCGACCACGCTGATGACGATCGTGCGCATGAGCGTCGACGGTGTCGGCATCGGCTCGCTGCCGGTGGCCACCGTGGCCGATGCCTGCGCGCGTGGCGAGCTGCTGCGGCTGGACCTGCCGAGCCCACTGCCGGCGATGGTCTACGACGCCATCTGGCGCACCAGCAACTACCCCAGCTTCTGCCGCCGGGTATCGCAACTGGCCCAGGCCTGCGCCACCGACTACTTCCGGACGGACGCCGAGCAGCCCAGGACGCCGCTGCCGAGAGTGAAAGTCTGGACCGATACTGCGGATAAGAATTAACGATTTGACGCCATCGGCGGCCTGCTTGAAGAATGATTCGGATGTCGTTCATTCAATAATAATCAGGACTGCCCCATGCCCAATCGCCTCTTTTCCCTCTGCATGCTGGCCACCGCCGGCGCCCTGAGCCTGTCGACGCCGGCCTTCGCCGAGCAGTGGAACCTCGCCACGCCGTACGGCGATGCCAGCTTCCATACCCAGAACACCAAGGCGTTCGCCGAGGATGTCGCCGCGGCCACCGATGGCAAACTGACCATCAATGTCCACAGTGGCGGCTCGCTGATCAGTCATGCCGAGATCAAGCCGTCGGTGCGCCGCGGTACGGTGCAGGCAGGTGAGGTGTTCCTCTCCATTCTCTCCAACGAGTCGCCGATCTACGAGGTCGATACCCTGCCCGGCCTGGCCACCAGCTATCAGGACGCCTTCGACCTGTGGCAGGCATCCAAGCCGATCATCACCGAGCTGTTCGCCAAGGAGGGGCTGATGCCGCTCTACGCGGTGCCGTGGCCGGCCCAGGGGATCTATACCGATTTCACCCTGACCGACGCCTCGCAGTTCCAGGGCCTGCGCGTGCGTGCGCCCAACATCAACACCCAGCGCTTCGTCGAGAACCTGGGCGGCATCCCCACCCAGACCGAAGAGGCGGACATCCCCACCGCCTTCAGCACCGGCCGCGTCGACGCCATGATCACCTCGGTCTCTACCGGCAACTCGATGTCGGCGTGGGACTACGTCTCGAACTACAACGACGCCAAGCTGTGGCTGCCCAAGAACATCGTGTTCGTCAACAAGCGCGCCTTCGATCGCCTCGACGCGGACACCCGCCAGGCCGTGCTCGACGCCGCCGCCAAGGCGAGCAGCGCGGCTGGATGATGAGCAAGGCGGATGCCGCCAAGAGCGCCAAGGCGCTGGAGTCCCACGGCATCACCATCAGCCAGCCCAGTGACAAGCTCCAGCAGGAGCTCAGGCCGCCGGTCAGCAGCTGTTCGAGGATTGGCCCAGGCCCGGCCGATCAGGCCAAGGAGCTGGTGACACGCTACCGCGAGCGCCAGGCCCAGCAGTCCCAGTAAGCCGCCCACAGGGCGCCCGCGCGGCGGTCCTTGCCGGACCCATCCATCGTTGGGCCCTCGTTCCCTACCGCCACTCCGTGAGCTAGCGCGATGACGTTCCGACTCGATCCGCTCTACCGCCTCGGCGCCTGGGGCGCCGCCGCCTGCATGATCTCGATCTGTGCCCTGGTCACCATTCAGGTGCTGCTGCGCTGCCTGGATGCCCTGCTCAACGCCGTCGGTGCCAACCGCCTGGGCCTGGAGATCAGCGGCGTCTCCGAGATCGCCGCCTATCTGCTGGTCGGCGCGACCTTTCTGAGCCTGGCCTACACCTTCACCCACCACGCGCACATTCGCGTCACCCTGCTGATCGGACGCCTGCCGCCGCGCTGCGGGTGTGGTTCGAGGCGGCCTGCCTGGCCATCTCACTGGCACTGAGCGGCCTGCTGGTATGGCAACTGATCGGCCTGGTCCAGGAGAGTCTCAATACGGCGATGTCTCCTCTGGGCTGATGGCGATCCCGCTGTGGATTCCGCAGAGCGTGCTGGTGAGCGGCATCGTGCTGCTGGTCTGGCGCTGGCCGAAGCGCTGCTGGCGACACTGCGCCAGGCCATCACCGCCCCCTCTGCCTACGTGGCGCCGGCGACGACGCCCACGGCGGGGAGTGACACACGATGCCATTGCTGACTCCCGATACCGCTTCGTTCGCTGACTTCGAGGGCCTCGCATGCTGACGCTCAGTCTTGCCGCTGTTCACCCTGGCGCTGCTGCTCGGCGGCGGCGTCTGGATCGCCTTCGCCCTGCTCGGTACCGGCTGGCTGGCGCTGACCGGCTTCTCCAGCTTCGAGGTCGGGCCGATTCTCGCCTCGGACTTCTGGGGCGCCAGCTACGGCTGGGACCTGACCGCGCTGCCGATGTTCGTGTGGATGGGCGAGATCCTGTTTCGCTCGGGACTCGCCGACAACATGTTCCGCGCGCTGTCGCCCTGGCTCAATCTGCTACCGGGCCGGCTCTTGCATGCCAATATCATCGGCAGCGGCCTTTCGCCGCGTGTGGGGCGGTCCCCGCCGCGACCTGCGCCACGGTCGGCAAGATGACCCTGCCGGAGCTCGAGCGCCGCGGCTACAGCGACACGCTGGCGGTGGGCACGCTCGCCAGCGCCTCGACGCTGGGCCTGCTGATCCCGCCCTCGATCATGATGATCGTCTACGGCGTGGTCACCGAGCAGTCGATCTCGCGGCTGTTCATGGCCGGCATCGGCCCCGGGGTACTGCTGCTGGCGCTGTTCATGCTCTATCTGGTGGTGTGGTCGCTCAGTTGCCGGGCGCCGCGGCGGCGCAGGCCACGCCGAGCCATCGATGCCGTGGGCGAAAAGCTGCGCAACAGCTGGCGCCTGCTGCCGCTGCTGGCATTGATCGGCGGCATTCTCGGCAGCATCTACGGCGGTGTCGCCTCGCCCACCGAGGCTGCGGCGGTGGGCGTGGTGCTGTCGATGCTGATCGCACGGCTCAACGGCCATTTCGACCGGCGGATCTTCCTCGACTCGATGTTCGCCGGGCTGCGCACCTCGTGCATGATCGCTTTCATCATCGCCGGCGCCTCCTTCCTCTCCTCGGCGATGAGCTTCACCCAGTTGCCCACGCAGCTGGCCACCGCCATCGCCGACATGGGGCTCTCGCCCAACCTGCTGCTGGTGGTGCTGACGCTGTTCCTGCTGGTGCTGGGCTGCTTCCTCGACGGTATCTCGCTGATCCTGCTGGTGACCGCGATCATCATGCCGCTGATCAATGCCGCCGGGATCGACCCGATCTGGTTCGGCATCTATCTGGTGATCGTGGTGGAGATTTCGCAGATCACGCCGCCGGTGGGCTTCAACCTGTTCGTGATCCAGGGGCTGACCGGCAAGAACATCTTCACCATCGCCAAGGCGACGCTGCCGTTCTTCCTGCTGATGCTGCTGGCGATTCTGCTGCTGCGGCTGTTCCCGGAGATCGTGCTCTATCTACCCCAGGCGATGAATCGCTGAGCGCCTCGACTGGCTCAGAAAGCCACTTATTAGCAAAAAGCAAAACGCCCCCTGCAGCCTGGCCGCAGGGGGCGCTTTTATCTTGCGTCCGGCGACAGGCTGTCGCCGAGCGGACTACTCGATGAAATCCTCGACCGGATGGCGATACCCCAGCATCAGGGCATCGGCAACATGCCGGAAGGGGCTGACATCGACATCCGACTGGCCGCGACCGATCAGCCCGGCGAAGCGCTCGTAGAGCCCGGCGTATTCAGCATCCGGGCCCTCTTCGAGCAACTCGCCGTCGACCCGCATGCGGCTACCGCCGGCCTCGAGGGTGAGGCGGCCGTCATCGGTCTCGACGTGGATCTCCCAGATCGGCGGCGTGCCGACCTGGCGGAAATCGAACTCGGCGTGAATCGGCACCTTGAGCCCATCGACGAAATCGAGCGAGGCGGCGATGGGGGTTTGGCAGTTACCCGGCACCTGCAGTTGGGCATCGATCAGATGGAACGGCCGCGGCAGAATGGCGGTGGCGATAGACAACGCATTGATGCCGGGATCGAACACGCCCATGCCGCCCGGCTGCCAGATCCACGCCTGGCCGGGATGCCACTCGCGCACGTCTTCTTTCCAGACGATATCGACCCGCTGGATCTTGCGCGTCGACAGCCAGCGCCGCGCCGGGGCGACGCAGTGGGCATGGCGCGAGTGCCAGCTGGCGAACAGCGTGACGCCGCTGCGCGCGGCATCCTCGCGCAGCGTCTCGATCTCGGCCAGGGTCGCCCCCGGCGGCTTCTCGAGCATCACGTGCTTACCGTGGGACATCGCCAGCCGGGCCTGGGCGGTGCGCACGCCGGCCGGGGTGCACAGGGCGACGGCGTCGACCGTCGGCCCCTCCTTGAGCAGCGCCTCCAGCGTCTCGAAATGCGCGACGCCGGGCACGGCGGCGTTGCGGCTGGCGACCGCACTCAGCCGATAGGCGGGGTTGGCGTCGATCGCTGGGTGGTGCTGATCGCGGGCGATCTTGCCGTACCCGACAATGGTGAGGCGAATGGTATCCATGGCGTGAAACTCTCCCGCTGACGTGATGCGTGGACGATATCCAGCGCGCCCGACGCCGACGCGCTGCCTTCCGGGCCCGAGCTGGCCCGGACGCTATCTGACATGCCAGTGGCCACGCGTCACCTTCGCAACGGCCCGGCGCTGCCGATCATGACATCCTCGGCCATCCGCTCCAATCACCTCTTGGTTGAGAGCTTTCGAACGAGAGATTTCGCTTGCGGCCCTGGCGGGGGGAAAGACGGACGAACCATCGCGGTGTCGGCGGCGCTCACTCGATCCGCTGCAGGAAGGCGGTGCCCCCGAGCTGGCGCATCTGACGCTGGATCCAGGCCGCGCGCTGGAGCACGTAGGGCGAGGGCCGCGACGCGCTCCAGCCGCGCGGATTGGGCAGGATCGCTGCCAGCCGGCTGGCCTGGGTGACACTCAGATCGGCAGCGGAGGTGCCGAAGTAGTGCTCGGCGGCGGCTTGCAGGCCGAAAACGCCGGTGTCCCATTCGGCGATATTGAGATAGACCTCGAGAATGCGCTGTTTGGGCCACAGCGCCTCGAGCAACAGCGTGAACCACGCCTCCAGCCCCTTGCGCACCCAGCTGCGCCCGGTCCACAGGAACAGGTTGCGTGCGGTCTGCTGGCTGATGGTGCTGGCGCCGCGCAGGTCACCGCCATCCGACCACGAGGTGAGCGCGCGGCGAATCTGGTCGGTATCGAAGCCCCAGTGATCGGGGAAGCGCTGATCCTCCCCCGCCATCACTGCCAGCTTGGCGTTGTCGGAGAGTCGTGACCAGGGTGTCCACTGCTGCTGGATCTCGAGATTGTCACCGTGCAGCCAGGCCCCCACCTTGCGCTCGACCATCACCATCGAGCCGACCGGCCGAAACGAACACCAGAACGAAGAACACCGACAGGCCGACGAAAGCGGCAATGGCGATCAAGAAGTAGCGCAACAGTTTGCGGGGCCAGCCTGTCTGCATGCGTGTGGCTCACGTCGGTCAAAGGCGCACAGTATAGCAACGTGTGGCTAGCGCAGGGGGTGGCAGCGCCTTATCGTGGGACCGCCCCCGCCAAGAGGAGTAACCGCATGTCGATCGACGCCTTCATCCGTCGCCTCGAGCGCCTGGATGCCGAACCCGACGCACCGCTCGCCGAGCGCCGGGCGGCCTACGAGCGCTTGCACGCGAGCGGCGGCCGCCCGACCCGGCGGGCCTGCGGTTCGAGGATACGCGAATCGCCGAGGTGCCCGTGCGCCGCTTCACCCCCCGGGGGGCGCAGCGCGGCTGCATCGTCTATCTGCATGGCGGCGGCTGGAATCTGGGGTCGGTGGCGAGCCATCACGGCATCACCGCCGATCTGGCCGCGCGTCTCGGCCGCGAGGTGGTGAGCGTGGATTATCGCCGCGTGCCCGAAGCGAGCTATGCCGCGGCACTGGCCGACTGTGTGGCGGTGGTCAACGCCTGTGCACCGCTGGCGATGGTGGGTGACAGCGCCGGTGGGCGTCTGGCGATCGATGTTGCCCATCACGGCTGGCAGGGAGTGCTGGGGCTGATCTATCCGGTAGTGGGCGCGCCCACGCCGGAGACACTGGGCGACGACGCCCCGCTGCTGTCGCGCTCGGACATTCTGGCGCTATGGCAGAGCGTGGCCGACGCCGTGCCGGAGATCCCCGCCGAGCGAGTGCCGACACCGACCATCGAGGTGCTGGCGGTGGCGCGCGACCCGCTCACCCGGCCGCTGGAGGCGGCAGTCGACGCATGGCGCCACGCCGGCGCCGAGGTGGGCTATCGCTGCGCACCGCAGATGGTGCACTCGGCGCTGCACGGCCACGCCGAGCTGCCGGCGATGCGGGAGTCCTGGCAGGCGTTCTGCCAGGCGCTGGTCAGGCGCATCGCCTGAACGCGCATACCCGTTCGCGAACGCGACTCAGTTCGCGAACTCAGCCCTGACCGCTTCGATCGCCGGCTTGCCGTTCTTGGCGGTGACACCCTCGAGCCACTTGGCCACGGTCGCCTCATGACCGTGGATCCACTCGCTGGCCACCTCGTCTGCGGGGCGCTCCTCGTGGCTGTACTGGTAGACCCAGTCGTTCTGGTCGGCGATATCGACCCGGTACTGGGAGAAGAAGCGGTAGAGATTGGCGTCCTGCCGCTTCAGGTCGCCCGGCACCAGAGTCCAGACCGTGCTGACAATATCGGCGACACCGCTGTCATCGGCATCCTTCAGATAGTAGAGGTCGTAGTTGACGTTCATCCAGTGCGGCTCCCAGCCGACGAACGTCACCCACTCGTGGTCGGCGATCTTCTGCCCGGCATAGGCCAGCATCGCCGCGGTGGAGCTCTCCTGCAGCTGCCAGTCACCGAGCCCGGCCTTGTTCTCGGCGATCGCCTTCAGGATGGCGTCGTTGATGCCGGTCCCCGCTTCGATGCCCTGAATCTTGCCATCGAAGCGATCACGGTAGCGGTCGAGATCGGCCACGCTGTCGACCCCCGCCTCGTGCACGTAGGAAGGCACTACCAGCCCGGAATTGGCGTTGCTGATATTGGCTGCGGCGTGGGCCAGACGCCCCGAGTCGAGCAGCGGCTCGGTCATCTCCTGCTGCACCGGATACCAGTTACCCAGGTAGGCATCCAGCTGACCGTTGGCCAACCCGTTGAGGATGACCCCCACCGCCAGTTCCTTCTGCTCGGTCCGGTAGCCCATGGCGTCGAGCAGCTGAGCGGCGATCTCGGTCTTGACCGTGACTCCGGGCCAGGGCGAGACGCCGAAACGCACCTGATCGAGATCGGCGTGCGCCGGGCCGGCGGTGAGCAGGCCCAGCGTGGTGAGCGCCAAGCCGTATTGCGGCAGCGTGAATCTTCGCATGCGGGCGTTCCTCGGTGTTGTTGTCGGTACCCGCTTACTGTGACGCAATCGGGCGCCACGACTTGACGCCAAGCGACAGGGAATAAGCGTTAACGGACACAGAACACGAGATGCGCGGTCGAGCGCGCCGGAGACGATGGCCAGCCGAGTCCGCTCTCACCGGCTTGATCGCCCCGCATAGCCCTCGATCGAATAAAAAACGAATTCGAAAGCCGATATGGTTATGAAGATAATCTATTTATCCGACTGAAAGACTCGCTCTATCCTCGCGGAAATAGACCGCCATCGAGCCCGCCATGAATTTCCAGCAGCTACGCATCGTGCGCGAGACCGTGCGCCAGCGCTTCAATCTGACCGACGCCTCGAACGCCCTCTTCACCTCCCAGTCCGGTGCCAGCAAGCATATTCGCGATCTCGAGGAGGAGCTCGGGGTCGAACTGTTCGAGCGGCGTGGCAAGCGCATTCTCGGCCTGACCACCGCCGGGGGCACCCTGCTGGAGACCATTGAGCGCATCCTGCTCGACACCGAGAACCTGAAACGCTCGGCGCAGCAGCTGGCCAACCAGGATCAGGGGCGGCTGGCGATCGCCACCACCCACACCCAGGCCCGCTACGCGCTGCCGCCGATCGTGGCCCAGTTCAAGGAGCGCTTTCCCAAGGTGAACCTGGAACTCCACCAGTGCAGCCCGTCGGAGATCGTCTCGCTGCTCAAGAGCGGGCGCGTGGATATCGGCATCGCCACCGAGGGCGTCAACGACGAAGGGTCGTCGTTCGTGCGTTTTCCCTTTCACCACTGGCATCACAGCATCGTCGTTCCCGCGGGCCATGCGCTATCGCAGGCGCAGGATCTGCGACTCGAAGATATCGCCGGCTATCCCATCGTCACCTACCACGAAGGGTTCACCGGACGGGCGCGTATCGACCAGGCGTTCCAGGCCGCGGGGCTGGTACCCAACGTGGTGCTCACGGCGCTGGATGCGGACGTGATCAAGACCTACGTCGAGCTCGGCCTGGGCATCGGGGTGATCGCCTCGCTAGCCTACAGCGGCGAGCGCGATCGCGGCCTGACCCTGCTCTCGGGCCAGGCGCTGTTCCCCGCAACACCACCTACCTCGCGCTGCGTCGCGGCCACTTCTTGCACGCCTTCGCCTACGCGTTTCTCACGCTGTGCAGCAATGATCTCGACGAGGCCACGGTACAGCGTGCGCTCGGCGGCCGTCGCGACTGAGTGCCGCCGATCCGCAGGCAGCCCCATAAGCACGGCAGGATTTCTTATTTCCCCGCGCCACCGAGCCCCTGCTAGCGTCGAAGCCCATCCGGTAACACCCATACGCCCCAGACCAGAGAGGATCGCCATGCATCTCGTCACCCTTGCCGGTAGCCCCGGCAGCCACTCACGCTCGACACGCATGCTGACCCACGTCACCCAGCGAGCGCGCGCCGTGGGAGCGCACTGCCGCGCTTTCGGTCTGGCGGATTTCGATCCTGCCGTGCTGGTCGAGGGGCGCTGGGACAATCCTGCCGTCGCCGCACTACGCACGGCAGTGGCAGATGCCGACGCCCTGTCGTGGCCCGCCGGTCTATCAGGCCTGCTTCAGCGGTGGTCTCAAGCTGCTGCTCGACCTGCTGCCGCAGAACGCCCTGGCGCACACCACGTCGCTGGCGCTGGCCAGCGGCGGCAGCGACCGTCACCTGCTGATGCTCGACTATGCCCTCAAACCGGTCCTGGCCAGTCTCGGCGCCCGCCGTCAGCTCGCCGGCGTCTACGCCAACGCGGCCCAGCTCAGCCGCGATGACGACGGCGAATACCATCTCGGCGGCGATCTGCACACACGCCTGAACGAAGCGTTCGACGAACTCCACGAGAGTGTGATGGCACAGTACCGCCCACGCCACCCGGCACGCACGGCAGCGATGGCCTAGGCGCGGGTCGGTAGTTGCCGCACTCGGCCAGCCGGTGTCGATCATCGATTCGATGGACGACGTTCAGCGCGCCAGCGTAGCACCCAGGGGAGGCGGCGTATCTCAGTCGATGCCGCTGCCCGTTCGCGCGCATGTATCGAGTTACCGCCGAGATCGGTCTCTTGAGAGCACGCTCCGATAATGTCTCTCAGGACGCTCTTTACGCATTCTATTGTCACGCCCTCTTCCCACGGGTTTTCCCATATCCTTTTCTTGAGGCATCCTTTAACGTCCCGTTACTGCCCTTCAAATCTCATACCCCTTTCCTCCCCCTTTCCTCCCCCTGTCCTCTCCCCTTTCCACGCCCCGAAATTCACCTCCCAACCTACCCCTCTTTGAATCTTTAAACACCTTCTTTCCATGCGGCTAATGACAGGCAAATAAAAAACGGAAAACAGCATATCCATAAGCATGAAATACCGTTGAACATGCTTTCCCTTTTAGCCCATAACCAATGCATTATTTTTCATTTCTCGCGCCTACCCTGTCACTGTTAGCGTTATTTTCAGACAGCTATTTCATCGACCTTGGCGAGGGAGAAAATATCGATGTCACCTGCTCGAAGACGCACTCTGGACCGCTGGCTTCCCTGGCTAGTGCCACTGCTCATCGTCCTGTTCTGGCAGTGGCTGGTCAGCGACGGCTGGATTGCCAGCCGCCTACTACCCACTCCGCTATCTGTATTCGAGGCAGGTTGGCGCCTTAGCGCCAGCGGCGAGCTGCCGCATCATCTGCTGATCAGTTTCCAACGCGCCGCGCTGGGTTTTCTAATCGGCGCCAGCATCGGCCTGCTGCTCGGTACGCTCAGCGGACTCTCTTGGTGGGGCGAGAAGCTGCTCGACAGCAGCGTACAGATGGTGCGCAACGTGCCCCATCTGGCGCTGATTCCAATGGTGATCCTGTGGTTCGGTATCGACGAGACCGCGAAGATCTTTCTCGTCGCGCTGGGCACCGCTTTTCCCATCTATCTGAATACCTTTCATGGCATTCGCGGGATCGATGCCGATCTCATGGAGATGGCCAGAAGTTACGGGCTCTCGGGCCGGGCACTTTTCACTCATGTCGTTCTACCCGGCGCGATGCCCTCCATTCTGGTCGGCGTGCGCTACTCGCTGGGACTGATGTGGCTGACCTTGATCGTTGCCGAGACCATCTCTGCCAGTTCGGGGATCGGTTATCTGGCGATGAATGCGCGTGAATTTCTGCAGACCGATGTCGTGGTTCTCACCATCGTGCTCTACGCCATTCTCGGCAAGCTCGCCGATGAATCCGCCCGCTTTCTCGAGCGCCGCTGGCTGCGCTGGAACCCCGCCTATCGCGGAGGTCAGGTCCAATGAGTCCATCCACCCTCTTTCATCCTCGCGACGGCTTTCCCGAGTCCGATGCCGAGCCCCACGACAGCGCAATCTACCGTGAGATCTCGACAACGAGCCGCCCCCGGGCGGGCAGCCATCTGAAGCTCGACTGCATCGCTAAACGCTTCGGCGAGCTGGCCGTGCTCGACCGTCTCGACCTGGAGATCCCCAGCGGTCAGCTCGTCGCCATCGTCGGCCGCAGCGGCTGCGGCAAGAGCACCCTGCTGAAGCTGATCGCGGGTCTGGAAACGCTCGGCAGCGGCCAGCTGAGCACCGATGGCCAGCCACTTTCGGCCCACCGCGATGACACCCGGCTGATGTTCCAAGAGGCACGCCTGCTGCCGTGGAAGCACGTGCTCGACAACGTCGGACTCGGCCTCGCGGGGGAATGGCGCCCACGTGCGCTGGCGGCGCTACGCGAGGTAGGGCTCGAGAACAAGGCGGCCATGTGGCCGGCGCAGCTCTCAGGTGGACAACGTCAGCGCGTCGCCCTGGCTCGGGCACTGATTCATCAGCCGCGTCTGCTGCTGCTCGACGAGCCACTCGGGGCACTGGACGCGCTGACCCGCCTGGAGATGCACGCGCTGATCGAGAAGCTGTGGCAGCGCCACGCTTTCACGCTGCTGCTGGTCACCCACGATGTCGCCGAGGCCGTGCAGCTCGCCGACCGAGTCATCGTGCTGGAGGACGGCCGCATCGGCCTGGATCTGACAATACCGCTGCCACGTCCGCGGGAGCCGGCCTCGCCCGGGCTCTCGGCTCTGGAGACGCGAATCCTGCATCGCGTCCTCGGACGCAGCGAGCCCGACGACGATGAGGCGTCACCTCACGCTTCTCGAACCCCAACCCCCTAGGCTCATGGAGAGACCTGCATGACGACACTGCCCCCCAGCGATACGACACGCCTCAAGGTGCTGTGGTTTCTGCCCACCCACGGCGACGGCCACTATCTCGGCACCTCGGCGGGTGGACGCAATGTGGATATTCACTACCTGCGCCAGATCGCACAGTCCGCCGACCAGCTTGGCTACTACGGCGTGCTGCTGCCAACGGGAAGAAGCTGCGAGGACGCCTGGGTGGTAGCTTCGGCGCTGGCACCCCTGACGCAGCGGCTGCGTTTTTTGGTCGCTGTCCGCCCAGGGCTGCAGTCCCCCGCCGTTGCCGCACGGATGACCGCGACGCTGGACCGCATTTCCGGCGGCCGCCTGCTGATCAATGTGGTGACCGGCGGCGATCCGGTCGAGAACCGTGGCGATGGCATCTTTCTCGATCACAGCGAGCGCTACGCAGTGACCCGCGAGTTTCTCGACGTCTACCAGCGCCTGCTGGCCGGCGAGACCGTCAACCACGCTGGCGAGCATCTGCATATCGAAGACGGCAAGCTGATCTTCCGGCCGGTGACGCCCAATGGCCCGCCGCTCTACTTCGGCGGTTCTTCCCAGCCAGCGATCGACGTTGCCGCCAGTACGATCGACAAGTATCTGACTTGGGGCGAGCCGCCAGCGCAAGTCGCCGAGAAGATCGCCAGCGTACGCCAGGCGGCAGCCAAGGCCGGCCGCGAAGTGACTTTCGGCATTCGTCTGCACGTCATTGTCAGAGAGACCGACGAGGAGGCGTGGCAAGCCGCCGACAAGCTGATTTCCCATCTCGACGACGACACCATCGCCGCCGCCCAGAAAGTGTTCTCGCGTATGGATTCGGTAGGCCAGTCGCGCATGTCGCAATTGCACGGCGGCGACCGCAGTCAGCTCGAGATCAGCCCCAACCTGTGGGCCGGCGTCGGACTGGTACGCGGTGGTGCCGGTACCGCCCTGGTCGGAAGTCCGGAGACGGTGGCGGAACGCATGCGCGAGTACCAGGCCTTGGGGATCGACACCTTCATTCTCTCCGGCTATCCGCACCTGGAGGAGGCCTGGCGATTCGGTGAATCCGTCCTCCCCTTGCTGTCACTCGAGGACGCCACCGATAGATCCGCCGCGGCGGTCGACCTGGGCCCCTTCGGCGAAACCATTGCCAACAACGAACACCCGCCCGCTGCGGTAGCCAGCCGGAGCTGAGCACGCCAACTCGTCATATCGGCACGACCGCCCTCTTCCAGTCGAAGGACTCAATATGCTCCAACCCTCTCTTTATGATCACCGCTGCCACACCGCGATCACACATCTCTCGATCACCGGCCGTTGGATCTACGCTCTCGCGATATCCTTCTGCGCTGGGGGCTATCGGCGTCTCTTCGCCCGCCTCGGGGTGCTGCTATTCGCCGCTCTGGCTGCCGTTTTCGCCAGTCTGGCAGCGGCCGACGAACCGCCGACGCGCGTGCAGATCGGCTTTCAGAAAGGCAGCATCCTCACCCTGCTGAAAGCGCGCGGCACGCTCGACGAAGCGCTGAAGGCGCGCGGTATCGGCGCCCGCTGGCTCGAATTCCCCGCTGGCCCGCAGATGCTCGAAGCGCTGAACCTGGGCAACATCGACTTCGCCACGGTGGGCGATGCGCCGCCTATCTTCGCTCAGGCCGCCGGCGCCGACCTGGTCTACGTATCGCGGACACCGGCCAACCCCAAGACCGAAGTCATTGTGGTCCCGAAGGATTCACCGCTGCACAGCGTTGCCGATCTGGCGGGCAGAGCCGTGGCGCTCAACAAGGGTTCTGACGTCAACTATCTGCTGGTGAAAGCACTCGCCGCCGCCGGTCTCGACTATTCTCGGATCACGCCGCGCTATCTGAAACCGGCAGATGCCCGTGCTGCCTTCCAGCAGGGGGCGGTCGATGCCTGGGCGATCTGGGATCCCTACTACGCCGAAGCACAAGTGAATGCCGGCGCGCGACTGCTGACCGATGCCACTGACCTGGTGTCGCACTACAGCTTCTATCTCTCGAGCCGTGACTTCGCCGAGACTCATCCGGAGATCGTCGATCTGTTCAACCAACAGATCGCAGCGGTCAGCCGCTGGGCCGAGGCGCATCCCGACGATGCCGCGCAGATCTTGTCCCGCGCAACCGCTCTACCGGTGTCGATCTGGCAGCGTGCCATCGCGCGTACCCACTACGGCCTGGCGCCGGTCGACGACGACGTCCTCGCCGAACAGCAGACGCTGGCCGATACCTTCCACGACATCGGCCTGATCCCGAGAGAGGTCGACGTCAGCACGACCAGGTGGGCGCGTTCTGCCGAGAGCGTCGCCGCCACCCGGTGAACGCAGCGCCAGCAAGACGAGACGTCAAGAGAGGCCGCCGCAGGGCCCACTAGCACAAGGCCGCGGACAGAGAAGCGGCCCCAGAAGGGGCCGCTCGCGCCAGGGCTCGACTATGTAGACACGCTTGCTTCGCTCAGCGCTTGGCGTGAAGCCGCTCGGCGTGGTAGCGCAGGTGGTCGTCGATGAAGCTGGCGATGAAGAAGTAGCTATGATCGTATCCCGGATGACGACGCAGCGTCAGCGGGTGATCGTGCTCTTCACAGACGGCTTCCAGGCGCTCCGGCTTGAGCTGCTCGTCGAGGAAGTTGTCGGCTTCACCCTGATCGATGAACAGCGGCTGGCGCGACGATCCCTTGGCCACCAGTTCGCAGGCATCGTACTGGGTGCGCAGGCCGACATCCTCGCCGAGATAGTGCTCGAACGCCTTCTGGCCCCAGGGCACCTGCGTCGGGTTGACGATCGGCGCGAACGCCGACACCGCGGCGTAGCGCCCCGGCTGGCGCAGCGCCAGGACCAGTGCACCGTGGCCCCCCATGGAGTGGCCGCTGATCGATTCGCGGCCATTGACCGGAAAGTGCAGCCGTACCACCGACGGCAACTCCTCGGTGACGTAGTCGTACATGCGGTAGTGGCGCGACCACGGCTCGCGCTTGGCGTTGAGATAGAACCCGGCGCCGGAGCCGAAATCGTAGCTGTCGTGCTCGCCGGGCAGGTCCAGCCCACGTGGGCTGGTGTCCGGGCAGACGATCGCGATGCCCAGCTCGGCGGCGGTCTTCTGAGCCCCCGCCTTCTGCATGAAATTCTCGTCGGTGCAGGTGAGCCCGGAGAGC
Organism: Salinicola tamaricis; assembly: GCF_003006155.1. Lineage (GTDB taxonomy): Bacteria > Pseudomonadota > Gammaproteobacteria > Pseudomonadales > Halomonadaceae > Salinicola > Salinicola tamaricis. Next base: position 349,988 of record NZ_CP023559.1, read on the forward strand.
CACCACATCAGCGGCACCCGGCCCTCCTCGGCCTGCGGCGGGAGATAGATCGCGAAGATCATGTCGCAATCCAGCGCCCGCGAGTAGTGCTTGTAGCGCTTGACCCAGCCACCGAAGCTCTTGGTGGCGGAGACCAGCTCCAACTGCTCGCTCATCGACATGGTTTTCTCCTGGCAGCACCGGCGGTATCACCGCCGGTGGGTTGGGCACGTCTCAAATGTGCTTCACGCGAGTTCGGACGCGCTTCGCGCAGCTTCGGGCGCGTATCAAACGCGTTTCGCGCGGCTTCGGGCGCGTATCAATAGTGCAGCACGGTACGGATGCTCTTGCCCGCATGCAGCAGCTCGAACGCTTCGTTGATCTGGTCGAAGGCCATGTCATGGGTGACGAACTCGTCGATCTTGATCTCGCCATCCATATAGCGCTGGACGTAGCCCGGCAGCTCGCTGCGGCCCTTGACGCCACCGAAGGCGGAGCCCTTCCAGACCCGGCCGGTCACCAACTGGAACGGACGCGTCGAGATCTCCTCGCCGGCCCCGGCGACGCCGATGATGATCGACTCGCCCCAGCCCTTGTGGCAGCACTCCAGCGCCGAGCGCATTACGTTGACGTTGCCGATGCACTCGAAGGAGTAGTCGACGCCACCATCGGTCAGATCGACGATCACCTGCTGGATCGGATCGCTGTAATCCTTCGGGTTGACGAACTCGGTGGCACCGAACTGGCGCGCCAGCTCGAACTTGTCCGGGTTGACGTCGATGGCGATGATGCGCGATGCCTTGGCCATCTGCGCGCCCTGGATCACCGCCAGGCCGATCGCACCCAGACCGAACACTGCGACCGTGGCACCCGGCTCTACCTTGGCGGTGTTGAGCACCGCGCCGATGCCGGTGGTGACACCGCAGCCGAGCAGACAGATCTTGTCCAGCGGCGCTTCCTTGGAAACCTTGGCCAGCGACACCTCGGGCAGCACGGTGTACTCGGAGAAGGTCGAGCAGCCCATGTAGTGATGGATCGGCTTGCCGTCGAGGGAGAAGCGCGAGGTACCGTCGGGCATCAGGCCCTTGCCCTGGGTGGCGCGTACCGAGCTACACAGGTTGGTCTTGCCCGAGAGGCAGAACTTGCACTTGCCGCACTCGGCGGTATAGAGCGGAATGACGTGATCGCCCGGCACCAGGTCGGTCACGCCCTCGCCCACCGCTTCGACGATGCCAGCGCCCTCATGTCCCAGCACCGAGGGGAAAAGCCCTTCCGGGTCCTTGCCCGAGAGCGTGTAGGCGTCAGTGTGACAGACACTGGTGGCGACCATACGTACCAGCACTTCGCCCGCTTTGGGGTCCTGGACGTCGATCTCTTCGAGGGAGAGGGGTTTGCCCGCTTCCCAGGCTACGGCAGCACGCGATTTCATCTTCTGGTCTCCTTTGAGAATGTCGATTCGCTCACCTCACCGGGGCGAGGTCTGGCGATCGTCTTTGATGTAAACCCAGCATTTCTGCTTTGAACTCAGTCTAGGCGCTCGCTGGCTGGCAATAAACCTGGCCCAGAGCACATAATCATTGCCACACAGCAATAATCGAGGGGCCGCCATGTCGCGCTGGGAGGGGATAGAGGCGTTCGTCGCCGTGGTCAGGCTGGGCACATTCACCCGTGCCGCAGCGTCGCTGCAGGTTTCCAGCTCGCACGTCAGCCGCTTGGTCAGCCAGTTGGAGCAGAGTCTCGGCGCGCCGCTGCTCTATCGCACCACGCGCCAGATCCGTCTGACCGACGGCGGCGCGGTCTACTATGAGCACTGCCGTTCGCTGCTCGATGGCTTCCGCGAAGCCGAGGATGCGCTCAACGCGCTGCAGCCTCTGCCCCAAGGGCGCCTGGCGATCAGCTGCGCCACTACCTTTGGCGAGCGCTACATCGCACCGCTGGTCAACGAGTTCCATTGCCGCCACCCTCAGCTCGATGTCCAGCTGCACTTCACCAATCGCGCCGTGGCGCTGATCGACGAGGGCTTCGACATTGCCATTCGCATGGGGGTGCTCAAGGACTCCAGCCTGCTGGCACGACGCCTGTGCGAGCGTCGCGAATACGTGGTCGGCTCACCAGCCTACTTCCAGCGACTCTCACCCCCGCACAGCCTGTCGGAACTCTCCCATCACAACTGCCTGATCGGTTCCCGCGACAGCTGGCTGTTCCAGGTCGAAGGCACGCAGCGCGAGATTCGCGTCTCCGGCAACTGGCGCGGCAACTCCGGGCCGGCGCTGCTGGATGCAGCACGCCGCGGCATCGGCCTGGCCCAGCTGCCTGACTACTATGTCGAGCCGGCGCTGGGGCGCGGTGAATTGATCTCGGTGCTGGACCGCTACCAGTTCACCGATACCGCGGTATGGGCGGTCTATCCGCGCCATCGCCAGCTGTCGTCGAAGATTCGTTTACTGGTCGACTTCCTGGTCGCGCGACTCCCCGCCACCATTGCCGGCTGGGCGGCCGGCGGGGGCTCCGGTGGCAGCAAAGCCCCCTGACCGGACAACGGCGTCAGTGATTGAAGAAGTGATCGATGCCATCGTTGAGGTAGGCATCGCCGAACTCTGCCTCGCGGGCCAGCGCGGCCGGGTCGGGCAGCTCGATGCGCTGGCGCGAGCGTAATATCAGCCCCTCCTCGCGGAAGGTGGTCAGGGTACGGCTGACATGCACCGACGACAGACCCAGCGCGTCGCCGAGATGCTGCTGCGACAGCGGCAGGCGGATGCTATTGCCGTCGCGCGCCTTGGTGCGCTCCAGGCGCACGAACATCTCGTAGATCAGATGGGCCAGGCGTTGGCGCGCGCTGCGCCGGGCCAGGTTGACCAGGCGCTCGGTGAGCAGCGCCTGCTGATGCGAGGAGATGGCGAAGAAGATCGCCGATAACGTGAGCGATTCACGGAAGACGTTGATCAGACGCGGTGCGGAAAGTGGCAGATGACGCCATCCTCGAGCATGGCGACGCCGGTCAGGCGATCCTTGAAGGCAAACTCGCGCAGGCCGATGATATCGCCGGGCAGGTAGATCTCGAGGATCTGACGCGAGCCATCCTCCATATGCCGGAAGGAGTAGGCCCAGCCGCGGCTTAAGGTGCAGAACTCGCGCGCGCTGTCGCCCTCCTGCCACAGGATCTGATCGGCCTTGACCTCGCTCGGACTCTTCTCCAGATCCGCCAGCAGCGCCTCGTCGTTCTCGGAAATCTCACCGTAGTGTTTGAAGTGACGAATGATGCAGCTGTCTTTGCTCATTTCCCTTGGCCTTGTGGTCTAACCCGCAACGTGGCGCGCGCCTTCGCTGCCGTGATGACAGAGCACCTTCATCACGGATCGCGCGACGCACACCAGACTGCCCCGAGAAGCCCCGGACACGGCCTGTGACCGCGCCGACGCACTCGCTGCAGGGACTCCTGGATTCAGGGATTTGATAGTGGCACAGCTCTAGCTCAATTTCCTTATCACTGTTGATATCGGCGTCTTCGCATAGCGCGGCGTGACGCCGGCGTAGACCCTCGACTTCAGCGCTCAGCACTCGATGGTGTTGACCGCCAAACCGCCGCGCGAGGTCTCCTTGTACTTGTCCTGCATATCGCGCCCGGTGTCGCGCATGGTACGGATGACCTTGTCCAGCGAGACGAAGTGCTCGCCGTCCCCGCGCAGCGCCATCTGAGCGGCATTGATCGCCTTGACCGAGGCGATCGCATTGCGCTCGATGCACGGCACCTGGACCAGCCCGGCGATCGGATCGCAGGTCAGCCCCAAGTTGTGCTCGAGGCCGATCTCGGCGGCATTCTCGACCTGCGCCGGGCGTCCCTCCGAGCAGCTCGGCCAGCCCCGCCGCAGCCATCGCACAGGCCGACCCCACCTCGCCCTGACAGCCAACCTCGGCGCCGGAGATCGAGGCGTTGGTCTTGCACAGGATGCCGATCGCGGCAGCCGCCAGCAGAAAGCGCACCACGTCCTTCTCGCACGCCCCGGGCTGGAACTTCATGTAGTAGTGCAGCACCGCCGGGACGATCCCCGCGGCGCCGTTGGTGGGCGCGGTGACCATGCGCCGCCCAGCGGCATTTTCTTCGTTGACCGCCAGGGCGAAGAGGTTGACCCAGTCCATCGCCGAGAAGGTGCTGGCGATCAGCCCCTTGTCGTCGTCGACGCGATCAGGCGCCGGTGCAGATTGGGTGCCCGCCGGCGCACGTTGAGCCCACCCGGCAGCACGCCTTGCTGATCCAGGCCGCTGTCGACGCAGGCCTTCATCGCCTCCCAGATACGCCACAGCCCGGCGCGGGTCTCGGCCTCGCTGCGCCAGGCGCTCTCGTTGGCAAGCATCACGTCACTGATCGAGAGTTCTTCGCGGCGACAGATCTCGAGCAGTTCCACGGCATTGCGGAACGGAAACGGCAGACGCACGCCGCGGGTGGCGCTCTCGCCGTGCTCGGCCTGCTCCTCGTCGACCACGAAGCCACCGCCGACCGAGTAGTAGGTGTTGGCATAGATCGTCGCGCCGCGACGATCGCTGGCCACCAGACGCAGCGCGTTGGTGTGATAGTCGAGAATCTCGTCGCACCACTCGACGTCGCGGGCGGGATCGAAGTCGATACTGTGCACGCCGGCCAGCGACAGCTGATGATCACGCTCGACGGCAGCGAGCTTGAGCGCCAGCTCGTCGGGGTCGACGCTCACCGGCTGCTCGCCCATCAGCCCGCCGAGCACCGCGCTGTCGGTGTTGTGGCCCTTGCCGGTGGCGCTGAGCGAGCCATAGAGGGTGACCTGCACACGTTTGACCGGTTGCAGCAGGGCATGCTCGCGCAGCGTGGTGACGAAGGTGTGTGCGGCCTGCATCGGGCCCACGGTGTGTGAGCTGGAGGGCCCGATGCCGATCTTGAACAGGTCAAACACGCTGAAGGTCATGGTCGTCTCCCCCGGGAGCGTCGCACTGGAATCAGAAAGCGTCGTTACGAGAACCGATGCTTGATGTAGTTTGACTTCAGTGTGCTCGCCGGTTACACCGGTCTCAATCGAATATATCTGCCCGGGGTTTTAGTCAGGCTAAATCATGGCCCAGTCACTCAACGCTCAGACCCACGCCTGGCTGAAGGTCTTCGCCGTCAGCGCCAGGCACCTCTCCTTCACCCGCGCGGCGGAAGAGCTGCACGTGACCACCGGTGCGGTCAGCCAGCAGATCAAGCAGTTGGAGGAGCGCCTGGGCTTCCGGCTGTTTCGGCGCCTGCCGCGGCAGTTGGCGCTCACCGAGGAGGGTGAGCGCCTGGCCGGTGTGGTATCCCAGGCCTACGATGCGGTGGGGTTGGAGATCGACCGCCTACGCGGTGGGGTGATGAGCGGCGTGCTGCGCCTGCGCTGCCTGCCCTCGTTCCTGGCCAAGTGGCTGATGCCGCGGCTGCCACGGCTGCAAGCGCGCTTTCCCGATATCGAACTGCACTTGAGCGCCGAGGACAGCAACCTGTCGCTGCTCGACGGCGGGTTCGACTTGGCGATCGATCTCAACGATGGCCACTACCCCGGGCTGCAGACCTCGCCGCTGATCGACGAGCGCATTTTTGCGGTCTGCTCGCCGCAGCTGCTGCGCCGGCGCCCGCCGCTGACCCACCCCGATGCGTTGGGCTACTACCCGCTGCTGCACGATGTCACCGCCTGGCGCGGCAGCCACGACTATGCCGAGTGGGAGCACTACCTGGCGGCGATCGGCGGCGAGCACGTCAATGTCCGCCGGGGCTACACCTTCAACCGCAACCAGCTCACGGTGGAGGCGGCGATCTCCGGGATGGGCGTGGCGATCGCCCGGCGCACGCTGATCGGCGACGAGCTGGAGAGCGGTCGTCTGATCGCCCCCTTCGCCGGCTCGGTTGCCACCGGCAAGCGCTACGGCCTGGTCTATCAGCAGGGCGCCCTAGACGACCGCCGCGTTCGCGCGATCCACGACTGGCTGGTGGAGGAGGCCGAGCGCGGTCGGAGCACGGAGCAACCACTCCGCGACGCGGCTGAGGGGCACTAGCGAGGGGGAGTCGTGGAGAAGAAAGCCACCCCACGCAAGACGCCCGCACGATACGCCCATTGTGTATACGCAGTGTGGGCGCGACATGCGGGCGTCGCAGGTATTCGGGAGAGCCGGGGCCCGAGCCGTGGCTTATTCGTGCCGTAGCTTAGTTGTCGACCACCTTGGGCGGGTCGATCTCCAGCTTCTGCGCCGCGATCACCGCCTGGGTGCGGGAGTGCACGCCGAGCTTGCGCAGAATGGCGGTGACATGAGCCTTGATGGTGGCTTCGGAAACGTTCAGCTCGTAAGCGATCTGCTTGTTGAGCAGCCCCTCGGTGAGCATGTTGAGCACGCGGAACTGCTGCGGGGTGAGCGAGGCGATCGCCTCGGCGAAGCGGGCGTCTTCCTCGTTGCCTTCGCCCATGGCATCGGCCATCTCGGCGGGCAGCCACACTTCCCCCTTGAGCACTTCACCGATCGCCTCGGCGATGGCGTCGAGCGAGGCCGACTTGGGAATGAAGCCGGAAGCGCCGTAGTCGATAGCGCGACGCACCACGTCGAGCTCTTCGCTGCCCGAGACCACGGTGACCGGAATATCCGGCATCTGCCCGCGCAGCTGAATGAGCCCGGAAAAGCCGTGTGCCCCCGGCATGTGCAGATCGAGCAGGATGAGATCGGCATCCGGATGACGCGTCACCACCTCGGTGGTCGCTTCCATGGTATCCGCTTCGACGATTTCTGCCTGCGGCGATACCTGGCGCAGCGCCTGATTGAGCGCCGCCCGGAAGAGTGGGTGGTCATCGGCAACGATGAATTTCTGGGCAAAAGCCATTGAATCTCCTCCGGGACTGTCGAAACGTCGAGCGAGTTCGGGGCATGTGGCTCGTCAACGGACAAAGTGGTTCAACTTTGGATTAATGGCATGTTACCCCATGCAATCGTCGATTCCCAAGCCTCAAATCGAAGCGGGAAAAAACCGCCGCCCGACGCTACTGCAGGGGATGCCTGGACGCGAAAAACCCGGCGTAAAAAGCCGCTCTCCCCGCCACAAAGAAGGGGGAATCACTCGCACTACCGACTTAACCCAGGATAATGCCGATACCGCGTCTTTATCCGCAACGCTCGGATTAAAAGCGTGGGCATCGACATCCTCACGAACCACTCATTTAGTCATACAGATGAAAACCGGGCTTATCGAGTAAGCCCGGTGTCTACACCTTTTCATGACTTGATATGGCGATTCTCGATCAGATCCTCGACCACGCTGGGATCGGCCAGCGTCGAGGTATCGCCGAGACCGTCGCACTCGTTGGCCGCGATCTTGCGCAGGATGCGGCGCATGATCTTGCCCGAACGCGTCTTGGGTAGTCCCGGCGCCCACTGGATCACATCCGGCGTGGCAATCGGCCCGATGTCCTTGCGAACCCACTGCTTGAGGGTCTGCTTGAGCTCATCGCTGGGTTCGACATCGTCGTTGAGCGTGACGTAGACGTAGATGCCCTGCCCCTTGATGTCATGGGGATAGCCCACCACCGCGGCCTCAGCCACGTCCGCATGGGCGACCAGCGAAGACTCGATCTCCGCCGTGCCCATGCGGTGACCGGAGACGTTGAGCACATCATCGATGCGCCCGGTGATCCAGTAGTCGCCGTCAGCATCGCGACGGCAGCCGTCACCGGTGAAGTAAACGCCCTCGTAGGTCGAGAAGTAGGTCTGCACGAAGCGCTCGTGATTGTTCCAGATCGAGCGCGCTTGCCCCGGCCAGGAGTCCAGAATCACCAGGTTGCCGTCGGTCGCCCCCTCGAGACGGTTGCCGTCGTTGTCGAGCAGTGCCGGCTGCACGCCGAAGAACGGCTTGGTCGCGCAGCCCGGCTTGAGATCGGTAGCACCCGGCAGCGGCGTGATCATGTGCCCGCCGGTCTCGGTCTGCCACCAGGTATCGACGATCGGGCAGCGCGAGTTACCTATCACGCGGTAGAACCAGTCCCACGCTTCGGGATTGATCGGCTCGCCGACGGTCCCCAGCACCCGCAGCGTCTCGCGCCGGCTGTCGTCCATGATGCGCTCGCCATGGGCCATCAGCGAGCGGATCGCGGTGGGTGAGGTATAGAGGATCGAGACCTCGTGCTTGTCGACGATCTGGCCGATCCGCCCGTGGCTCGGGTAGGTCGGCACGCCTTCGAACATCAGCGTGGTGGCGCCGTTGGCCAATGGCCCGTAGACGATATAGCTGTGGCCGGTGATCCAGCCCACGTCCGCGGCGCACCAATAGACCTCGCCGTCGTGGTAGTCGAAGACGGCACGGTGGGTCAGCGCAGCGTAGAGCAGATAGCCGCCGGAGGTGTGCTTGAGCCCTTTCGGCGTGCCGGTGGAGCCGGAGGTGTAGAGGATGAACAGCGGGTCCTCGGCACTCATGGTCTCCGCTGGACACTCTTCGGACTGCGCGTCGACCTGCTCGTGGAACCACTGGTCGCGGCCTTCATGCCAGGCGATCTCGCCACCGGTGCGCTTGACCACCAGCACATGCTCGACCACATCGGTGCCGTCGCGGGTCAGCGCCGCGTCGACGTTGTCCTTCAGCGGCACCTGCTTGCCGCCACGCACCGACTCGTCAGCGGTGATCACGATGCGTGACTGGGAGTCGACGATACGTCCGGCCAGAGCATCCGGCGAGAAGCCGCCGAACACCACCGAGTGCACCGCGCCGATACGCGCACAGGCGAGCATCGCCATCGCCGCTTCCGGCACCATCGGCATATAGAGAGTGACGGTGTCGCCCTTGCCCACGCCCATCGCCTTCAACGCGTTGGCCAGCTGCGATACCCGGGCATGCAGCTGGCGATAGGTGATCACCTTGTGGTCGGCGGGATCGTCGCCCTCCCAGATGATCGCAGTCTGATCGCCACGGGTCTCCAGGTGGCGGTCGAGGCAGTTGTGGGCAACGTTGAGTTCGCCATCCTCGAACCAGCGAATATCGACGTTGTCGGGAGCGAAAGAGGTGTTCTTGATGCGCGTCGGCGGGCGGCTCCAGTCGAGCGCCTTGGCCTGCTCGCGCCAGAACCCCTCGGGATCCTCCACCGACTGGCGATAAAGTGTCTCGTAGCGCTCGCGATCGAACCAGGCCTTGTCTGCCAGCGCCTGATCGATAGGATAGACCCGCTGCTGCTCGCTCATGGCGATCCCCCTTTTATTCGGATTCGAGACTTTTACTCGGACTCAACGGCCGACGCGCCGACTTCCGGCGACCCGCGCGACCCTCGCTGTAACGGTGAAAGCTCAATCAGCTCAATGTGATAGCGGATCGGCTACGAAGACCGCCAGCATATAACGCTGGCGACGGTCACCCCCTATTAGACCTTCGTCTGACCACAACTGGATCGCAGAGCAAGTCGGAGCCAGCGACGACCGGCTAATCTCCGAGACCACCGCCCGCTTACGCTCCCCCCTGCCCAACCGCATCACCGGCGTCGTACCCAGCATAGTCCAGCTCACCGCGGCAGCGGCGGCAGCGATAACGGGTGCCGCGCTGGGCGCCGGCGTGACGCCGCGCGCTGAAGCGATGGGGCTGGGTGCAGTGGCAGCGATAGAGATAGGGCATGGGGCTGGCCCGGGCCACGTCGAAACGGTGGGTGACGGTCGGCGCCAGCCCGTAGAGGCCGCGCATCACGCGCTGCCACTCCCGCCCATGGGGCCGAGCGCGAAGACCCTCGTCGAGATGGAACACCAGCCAGTGGGCCATCTCGTGGGGCACGATCTCCTCCATGAAGGCGGCCCGATTCTCGTCGAGCAGGGTGGCGTTGAAGCGCAGCCCGCCGCGCTGATAGTGCGCCTGCCCGGCGCTGCGGCCGCGCAGATCGAACCAGATCCGCGGACGCGGCAAACCGGGATGGACCTCCCGCGCCAGCTGCCAGGCGGACTCGGCGCGCGCGACCAGCGTCTGCAGGGCGGCGCGGTCGAGCCGAGCCAGAGCGTGAGGGTCCGCGGGGGCGAGTGCAGGCGTACGCGGCGAGGATGAGAGCGAAGTCATGGGGCGGTCGCGTGGCATGGCTGAGTTTCGATGATGGCGGGCGCCAGGGTCGATCGCTACGGGCAGGCGATGAGCGGGACGCCGATGGTAGAATGCCGCCAACGACGGGAAGCGTCCAGCGCACCCGCACCGCGATTCTTCACTTCAGTCCAGGAGCTCCCATGTCAGCCGACCACGACGACGCCATCGACAGCCATCCGCCGCTGGACGATACCGGCCTGGCGAGGCTCGACGAGCTTCTCGCTCCCGAGCAGCTGGGCGAGGAAGCCCCCGATGTGGTCAGCGCCCACGGCTTCCTGGTAGCGCTGGCCGTGGCGCCGCAGTCGCCGCCCCAGGGGCAGTGGCTGGCGGAGCTGTTCGAGACGGCACCGGCGTTCGCCGAGCTGGCGGCGCGCGACGAGGTGATCACGCTGATGGAGACGCTGACACGCCAGGCCGGAGACATTCTCGAACGCGGCGAGTGGCTGGAGCTGCCGTTCGACACCGAACTCGACGACGACGGCGAGATGGCCGCCGCCATCGAGGACTGGTGCGCGGGCTTCATGCAGGCCGTGTTTCTCGATGAAGCGACCTGGTTCGCCCAGGACGAATCCCACGTCGCCGCCCTGCTGCTGCCCTTCATGGCGCTGTCGGGGCTGTTCGAAAAGGAGCCGGAGATGGCCGAGATGGTCGCCGACGAGGCGCAGTTCAGCGCCCTGGCCACGCAGTTGCCGGAATTGACCCTCGACCTCTACCTGCATTTTCGCGTACCGCCGGAGGCGCCCAAGCGCGGCCCGGGCAAGCCGGGCGGCAAGCACGAAGGCAAGTCCCGCGGCGGCGCGCGCAAGGGTAGCGCCCGACAGCGCGGCGGCAAGCGCTGAGGCGCGCGCTTACTTGAGCCGCGTCATCCAGGCGTTGACGGTGCCGAAAGCCCATTCACGCACCCGCTGCCACCAGGGTCGGCGCCGCCAGGAGGCGGCGTCGATCCGCTGGCTGGCGGCGAAGTTGCGCTGGAACAGCTGAGCGACCTCGGCGGCGAAGGCGCTATCCTCGATCTCCTGGTTGGCCTCGAGATTCCACTGCAGGCTCCAGTGGTCAAAGTTGCACGAACCCAGCGAGACCCAGTCGTCGGCGACGCAGAACTTGGCGTGGATGAAGGTGGGCTGGAACTCGTAGATCTGTACGCCGGCCTTGAGCAGGCGCCCGTAGAAGCGCTGCCCGGCGTAGCGGATACCCGGATGGTCGTGATGCCCGCCGGCGAGCAGCAGACGCACGTCGATACCCCGCCGCGCGGCTTGGGCCAGCTGCCGGCGCAGGCTCAGGGTGGGCACGAAGTAAGGCGTGCACAGCCACAGCCGCTGGCGCGCGGTGGAGATACGCCCGTGGAGCGACAGCCGGATCGCCTGATAGCGGTGGCCGCGCCCGGAGATCACCCGCCCGCGGGCGCCCTCCCCCGCCACCGCTTCCGGCGCCGGCGGCAGGCGCGGCGAGAGCCGGGCCCGCGAACGCCCGCCCCGGGTCAGCGGTGAGTCCCACACCTGCGCGAACAGGCGCATCCAGTCATGGACCACGGGCCCTTCGACCCGCACCGCCACCTCGTACCAGGCGTCGACGAATTCGTCGACGATGCCGAAGCCACCGGTGAATGCCACCTCGCCGTCGACCACCACCAGCTTGCGGTGGTCGCGCATCAGATTGCCGCCCAGACGGGTCACCGAGAGCGGGTTGAAGAAGCGCAGCTCGACCCCGGCGGCGCGCAGGCGCTGGCGGTCGCGCCGTGCAAGCCCCATGCTACCGACGCCATCGAGCATCATCCTTACCGCCACGCCACGTGCCACCGCCGCCTCCAGCGTCTGCACGAAGCGTTCGGCCAGGGCCCCGGACTCCATCAGATAGAGTTCGATCCACAGCTGCTCGCGCGCGCCCTCGATCGCCGTCCGCATGGCTGGCCAGAAGCGCTTGCCTTCCGGGAGTAGCTCGAAGCGATTGCCGCCCTTCCATGTTGCGCGCATGCCACCTCCCGCCGCTGGTATCGGCCCCGATTGACGCACGTTTCGCCGCGCCAGAAAAGAGCCTGCCCCGCTGGCGTCGTCCGCACGCGTCCGAGACACCGTGCGCGCCATCGTCGGCACCAGCGGATATCGCTATACTCATGAATTTGCGAGGGCTTCAAGCATGCGGTCATTCAGCGGCACGGGGCGACTGTGGCATCGCTTGATGGGCGCCAGCGTGCGCCGCTGGCTCGGCTTCCGTCTGATCGAGCCCGACCCGGTGGCCCTCGCCCCCGAGCCGGTGACGCTCTACGTCATCCCGCATCCCGCACTCAGTGACGAGCTCGCAGTGACCCAACTGACCCGTAAGCTGGGGCTGCCCGATGCCGGCCGCCGGGTCGAACTGAATGGGCTCATGCTGCCGGCCTGCCTGCCGCTAGCGCGACTGCGCCGCACCTGGCGTGGCGTCAAGACCCAAGGTACAGAGTCGCTGGGCCCGCTGCTTGCCGCACTCGAACAGGACCCCACGCTGGACGTGCAGCTGGTGCCGGTGAGCGTGTTCTGGAGCCGCGCCCCGGGCAAGGATTTTGGCTTCTGGAAGATGCTCGCCGCCGACGACTGGGCCTGGAGTGGCCGTCTGCGACGCCTGCTGTCACTGATCGTCAACGGCCGCCATCTGGAAGCCCACCTGGGTGAACCGATCCGCCTGCGAGCACTGCTCGACGACCCACAGGCCCGGCTGACCCAGCGCACCCTGGCCCGAGTGCTGCGGGTCCACTTTCGCCGCGTGCGTGCCCGGGTGCTGGGCCCCGATATCTCCCACCGCCGCACCCTGGTCCGCGGCGTGGTGGGCAGCCCGGCGGTACGTCAGGCGATCGACGAAGCCGCCTCCGCCAACCGCAGCCACGCACTCAAGGAGCGCAAGCGTGCCGAGCGCTATGCGCGCGAGATCGCTTCCAACATGTCCTACCCGGTGCTGCGCTTCCTCTACGAGCTGCTCAAGCGACTGTGGAACCGGCTCTATGACGGCGTCGACGTCCACGGCCTCGACGCGGTCAAGGCAATCGCCGGCAAGCGCACCCTGGTCTATGTGCCCTGCCATCGTAGCCACGTCGACTACCTGCTGCTCTCCTACGTGCTCTATCGCGAAGGCTTGATGCCCCCGCACATCGCCGCCGGACGCAACCTCGACATGCCGTTGATCGGGCCTGCTGCGCCGCGGCGGCGCCTTCTTCATGCGACGCAGCTTCAAGGACAACCGGCTCTACGCCGCGGTCTTCAACGAGTATCTGCACCGCCTGATCGCCCGCGGCCAGCCGATCGAGTACTTCATCGAGGGCGGCCGTTCGCGCACCGGTCGCATGCTCGACCCGCGTCCCGGCATGCTGGCGATGACGCTACGCTCGTTCCTGCGCGATGCCACCCGCGACGTCGCCTTCGTGCCGGTCTATATCGGCTACGAGAAGGTACTCGAAAGCAATGCCTACCTGCGCGAACTGCGCGGTGGCAGCAAGAAGAAGGAGTCGCCGCTGGATCTGTTGCACGTGCTGCGCCATCTGCGCCAACCGCACGGCCGGGTCGCGGTCAACGTAGGCGAACCACTGTCACTGACCGATTTTCTCGATGGCATCGCCCCCGCATGGCGTGAAACGCGTAGCCAGCCCCGCCCGAGTGGCTCAAGCACGCGGTGCCGCAGTTGGGCCACGCACTTTCCGAACGCATCAACGACGGTGCCACGATCAATGCCGTCTCGCTGGTGGCCATGGCGCTGCTGGCGACACCACATCACACCATCGAATCCGATCTGCTGGCGCATCAGGTGGCACTGCTGGTGCGGCTGCAGCAGCGCGTGCCGGGCAGCGCGCACTGCCGCCTGCCCACGGGTGACGCTGCGCCTGGATCGACCAGGTGGTCGCGCTCGGCTTCATTCAGCGCCGCCCCCAGGCGCTGGGCGAGCTGATCAGCGCCACGCCCGAACAGGCCACACTGCTCACCTGGTACCGCAACAACGTGCTGCACCTGTTCACGCACCTCGGGCTGGTGGCCTTCGCCTTTCGCAACAACGTGGCGTTCTGTCTCGACGAGCTGGACACCCTGCTGGCACCGGCGTGGCCGCTGATCGCCCGCGAGCTGAACGCCCGCGAGGTGGCGGATCATAGCCAGCACCTGGCGGCCACCCTCGACGCCCTGAGCGCCGAAGGGCTACTCAAGCAGAGTGACAGCGAGTGGCGCCGCCAGCCCGGCCACCTGGAATCCAGCGAGCAGTTGCGTCTGCTCGGCCAGCCAGTGCAACCGACCCTGGAACGCACCTACCTGCTGCTGGCCTCGCTGCTGCGCTATCCGAGTGGCGAGCTGACCCGGGAGACGCTGGAGGAGCACAGCCGCCTGCTGGCCGAGCGGCTGACGCTATTGGCCGGACTCAACGCGCCGGAGTTCTTCGATAAGCGGCTCTTCTCGGCGCTGCTGGAAACCCTCGAAGCGCAGGGGTGGCTACGGGTGGAAGCGGATCGGCTGCACTACGACGAGGCGCTGATGCGCGCGCAGAAGCGCAGCCGCACCCTGTTCGACCCGGAACTGCGCCACCGGCTGGTACGACTCACCCGGCAGTGAGCCGGACCGGCGCGCCCTGTTCGAGCACTCGTTCAAGTGTGGGTATTGAAAGCCCCATTCAGTCTCCTCATACCCACACTTATGCCTCCCTCTTCGGGCCTGCGGGTGCCGCTAAGAAGCAGCGAGCATCGGTTGAGGGGCATCGTCCCCGCCACTTCGTCGGAACTCGAGAAGCGCTATCCATCGTGATGGCGCAAAGCCGATGGGCTTCGATGATCTTGGCCAAGCAGTCGCCTATCTGGCGCCAATGCTCACCCCGTGGTGAAAAACCCCGTGGTAAAAAAAGCCGCGAAAAGGCAGCAAGAGCAGAGGCCAAGAGAGATGTGATACAGGATCGCACGGCGCTCACGGCTACGCAGAAAGAGGCCGCAACAACGCGGGGAAAGCTCCAGATCGATACCAGGCACCGACCTTTAAACGAACGACGACAGCGACGGCATCAGGCAGGCAGAAGCATCGAGATCGCTGGCATCGGCGAAGTAGGCCGGCGAGAAAAAATGCTCAAGTCTGCTGACAGACAAACACGAAAAAGCCGGCCCGAGGGCCGGCTTCGTTCGAACGAGCGGCCGCAGCCGCTCGTGTCGGGTATCGCTTAGAAGCTGTAGACAGCACCCACAGCGACGCCGTTGCCCACGTCGTGGGTACGGTCGTACAGGGCGCCTTCAACGAAGGTGTACATCGCCGGCGAGATGTTGTAGGTCGCACCGAGGACGAATTCGTTGAAGTTGTCGTCGCCAGCGTAGTTGCCAGCGTCGTTGATAGCACCACGGTTGGTAGCCAGAGCCACTTCTTTGTCGGCGTCGACGTACTGGTAGGAACCGTAGAGGTCACCAGCGAAGTTGTCGGACAGGGCGTAGCCGTAGCGTGCGCCGACGGCGTAGCGCATGATGTCGCCGCTTTCGCCATTGATCTTGAGGTCGCTGTTTTCGACCTTGGCAGCCAGACGCAGGGTGTCGATGGTGTACTGAGCAGTCACACCGTAGGCCTTGGCCTTGACCTTGTCGCCGGTCACGTCGTTGGTCAGCTCGTAGTTGTCCAGATCGTCGTAGACCGCAGCGACGGAGAACGCGCCCACAGCGTACTTCAGACCGCCGAAGAACGAAGCGTTGGAACCACCGTTGCTGTAACCAGTAGCATCGAAGTCGCTTTCCGCGTCACCCTTGTACTGAGTACCGACGGCAAACTGCAGGCCAGCCCAGACCGGAGACATGTACTGGAACTTGTCACCTTCGCGGTCAGCGTTGGCGTTGCCGATGATGCCGTTGCTGCCGTAGATGCCGGCCAGGTCACGAGTCGAGTCGGAAACGTCGAAATACTCGTTGTTGGAGATCGGATCCTGGACCCAGTCGTCGATCAGCGGATCCCAGGAACCCAGGCGGGCGTCACCGAAGTTGCCTTTCAGACCCAGGTAAGCCTGGTCGCCTTTATTCAAGCCGCCGTTGATTTTCTCTTCGTCAGCGTCATGCTCGAACTCGGCCTTGAAGTAGCCGGTCAGGCCCGGGTTGATGACGTGCTGGCCGGAGAAGCCGACGGTGGAGCCGTTGTCGAACAGCTCGTCTTTGGAGCTGGAGCCCTCGATACGACCAGTGGTGTCGTTGTAGCTACCAGTCTCGATGGACTTGTAGGCGATCTGGATGTTGCCGTAGATGTCGAGCTGCGTGCCGTCCTGGTTGTAGACAGTCGCCGCCTGAGCCGCAGCGGAGGCGCCCAGGGCACCAGCAATAGCAGTCGCTAAGAGCGTCTTTTTCATCGCGATAGGTTCCTTAACTAGCTTACTGTTCGATCGTGTCTGCAGATGCAGTCGGCTTCGGTGCCTTCAACCAGCTTCGTCACGCGAACGAATGACGGCTGCGGAACTCTGAAGCCTTGTTATTGTCCAATGCTCGCCGAGAAACCATACTGGACGTGTGGCAAACGCAACAAGAAAAAAACACTGTTTTCGTTGCTCGCCGCGCTGCCCATGAAGGCCCTGGCGCTCATACTTTGCGTCATCATCGACGGCTGAGAGACGTCATCACGCTAGCGCCAAGCGATGTCATTTCAATGACATGGACGCGACACCCGGCGACTGACGCCTCATGCCGGGCGCACCATAGCGCCCGAATCGGCCAGGAAAAATACGACGAAAGTGTTATCGAGCGTGCCATGACACGGCCGACACCTGTGGCGCTCTTGCCACAGCGCCTTCAGCGGATCGCTATCCCGCTTCAGCTATCGTGACGGCCATGCTTGGCCAGCAGCTCGCCGATCTTACGGTCGAGCTTGTCGGCGCGCTGACGCGTCTCTTTCACCTGCTGTTTCTTCTGCAACGCTTCCAACTGGCGCTTGGCGTGCTTGGCCTCCTCGGCGCTGACCACGTCGCTGTCCGCGCCCTGTAGATCGACCCGGCGCGCACCCTCGCGCACCGACTTCAGATAGCGTGGCAGATGGACATAGCAGGCCAGTGCCCGCCGCACCAGCTTCTCGGGCCAGGGTTCGCAGGCGCAGAGATCGAGATGGATACCGGTCTTCAGCGGGCGGGTATGCCCCTTGAAGAACGCCTTGGGATAGCGCTTGTACCATTGGGCCAGCAGCGCGTGGGGCGAAGGCGCTTCGTGCTCGGCGCCGAATGCCAGGGTGCTCTGTGCAGAGCCCGTGTCAGTAGGCTCGGCGCCGCCTACGCCATTCGCATCCTCGGCTGAATCGGTACTTGCCCGCGGTAGCGAAGACGCTGATGAAGCGCTCACCGGGGCGGATTCCGGGATGGCGCTGGCGCCCGGCGCCGGCTGTGGCGCAGGTGCCGACTGCTCGACTGGGGCCTCCCGACCCGCGGAAACCTCGGTTGCCGCGGGCGGCGTCGAGGTGAGCCGCTGCAGCGGCGAAGGCCCCCGCCGCGAGGCGTCGTCGGCGCTCTCATCCCGCGGCCGCGAGCGGCGGAAAGCCAGACTGCCCAGGCCGCGCACCCGGGTGCCACCGTCAGGATCTTCAGGATGGGCATGGCCGCCGGCGATCAGGGGATCGAGCTCGGCCAGCGCCAGCAGGCGCTCCTTGAGCGCGCGATTTTCCGATGCGAGCGTCCTGCTGCGTTCCCGCTCGGCCTCCAGCGCTGCCTGGCTGGCGTCGATCTTGCGCTCGATCTCCGCCAGCAGCGCCTGTGTTCGTTCCGTCAACACGGCCTGACTCCTCCCTCGCTTGTGCGGCGACCCGCGCGTCGAGCGCGCAGGCCGTTCAAACTCAGCCAGAGCTTCCCGCCCGGCGGTAGTGGACAAAAGCATAATCCGGTTGGCCCGGCTTGGCAGCCCCGGGCTCGCGCTCGATCTCCTGCCACTCGGCGGCGTCGAACGCGGGAAAGTGCGCGTCGCCGTCGAGCGTCACCGCCACCTCGGTGAGGTAGAGACGCGATGCCGCTGGCAGCGCCTGGGCGTAGATCTCGCCCCCGCCCATCACCATGATCTCGTCGGCACCGTCGATCAACGCCTGCTGATCGGCAAGCGCCAGCGCCGCGGCCAGATCGTGGCACACCCGTACACCCGCGTGGCGATAACTCGACGAGCGTGTGATCACGATATTCAGCCGACCGGGCAACGGCCGCCCGATAGACTCGAAGGTCTTGCGCCCCATGACCAGCGGCTTGCCCAGGGTCAGCGCCTTGAAGTGCTTGAGATCCTCAGGCAGATACCAGGGCAGCTGGTTGTCCACGCCGATGACCCGATTCTGCGAGAGTGCGGCAATCATCGCCACCGGGGTGTCGAGTTCGGCGCGCAGGGCGCTATGGAGAGTCGCATCACTCATACAGCGATAGGCGCCTTGATCGCCGGGTGGGAGCGGTAGTCTTCGATCGCGATGTCGTCGAAACCAAACGCGAACAGGTCCGTGATATCGGGGTTGAGCCGCAGCCTCGGCAACGGCAGCGGCTCACGGCTCAACTGCAGCCGGGCCTGATCGAGATGATTGAGATAGAGGTGCGCGTCACCCAGGGTGTGCACGAACTCCCCCGGTTCGAGACCGCAGACCTGCGCCACCATATGGGTGAGCAGCGCGTAACTGGCGATATTGAAGGGCACCCCGAGGAAGATATCGGCGCTGCGCTGATAGAGCTGGCACGACAGCCGCCCCTCGGCGACATAGAACTGGAACAGCGCATGACACGGCGGCAGCGCCATCTCGTCGACCAGCGCCGGATTCCAGGCCGAGACGATATGCCGGCGGGAGTCCGGATGGCGGCGAATCTGCTCGACCACCTTGGCGATCTGGTCGATCGACTCACCGTCCGGCGCCGGCCAGCTGCGCCCACTGATAGCCGTAGACCGGTCCCAGGTCGCCGTTGGCATCCGCCCACTCGTCCCAGATGGTGACATTGTGCTCATGCAGATAAGCGATGTTGGTGTCGCCACGCAGAAACCACAGAAGCTCATGGATGATCGAGCGCAGATGCAGCTTCTTGGTCGTCACCAGCGGAAAACCCTGGCTCAGATCGAAGCGCATCTGATGGCCAAAGACGCTCAGCGTGCCGACACCGGTGCGGTCGGCTTTCTCGATGCCGCTATCCAGCACCCGTTGCATCAGATCGAGATAAGGCCGCATGGGGCTCGCACTCCTTGACTAGCGGCACCGCGGGCCGATGACGACAGCCGCACGGTGCTTGAAATCGAATGTCTCGCGCGTCCAGCACCGTGCGCTCAGGCATCACTGACCGCACGGGTGACGCCAGACGCGCTCAGTCGGCGGCGCGCTCGGCGCGGGCATCGTCGACCGCATTGCGGCGCGACCATACCACCAGCCGCGCGCCGGCCAGGATCATCGGTAGCGACAAGAGCTGCCCCATGGTCAACCAGCCGAAGGCGGATGAAGCCGAGCTGCGGATCCGGCTGCCGGAAGAACTCCGACAGGAAGCGGAAGCAGCCCGTAACAGATCAGGAAGAGCCCGGAGACGAGAAACCGCGCCGGCGCGGAGTCAGCGATACCAACCAGAGAATGGTGAACAGTACCACACCCTCAAGGAAGAACTGATATAGCGACGACGGATGCCGCCCCTGCCCCCCCATCCCGGGGAACACCAGAGCCCAGGGCACGTCGGTGACACGGCCGGGCAGCTCGTGATTGATGAAGTTGCCGATACGCCCGGCGCCCAGCCCGATCGGCACCAGTGGTGCGATGAAGTCGGTGAGCTGGAAGAAGGCCAGCCCGTGCTTGCGGGCGAACAGCAGCGACGCGATCAGCACCCCGATCAGGCCGCCATGGAAGCTCATGCCGCCATCCCAGACCTGGAACAGCCACAGCGGGTTCTCTATCAGGCGATCGAACCCGTAGAACAGCGCATAGCCCAGGCGCCCACCCAGCACCACGCCCAGCGCGCCGTAGAAAGCATGTCACCGATATCATCGGGCTTGAGTCCTAATCGCGCGGCGCGCAGACGCCCCAGCCACCAGGCACCGACGAAGCCGACGACGTACATCAACCCGTACCAGTGCACCTTGAGAGGCCCCAGCGAGACGGCGATGGGATCGATATCGGGATAGGCCAGCATGCGCACTCCTTCGGCAGCAGGGGTCGGGATCGTCGGTCAACCCAGCATCAGCTTGAATCCGACCACGATCAGCAGGAGGGCAAAGATACGTCGCAGCACCTTGGCAGGCAATGCATGGGCGACTTTCACCCCCACTCGGGCCATCGGCACGCTGGTCACCATCAGGCCGAGAAACGCCGGCCACATCACGAAACCGGTCGCCCCGCTCGGCAGCCCGGCCTCGCCCCAGCCCACCACGACATTGGTCACGGTACCGATCAGCGCGATCGGCAGGCCGATGGCAGCGGAGGTACCCACCGCCTCGGTCATGCGCTGGGTGAAACGCGACAGCCAAGGCACCGACATCACCCCGCCACCAACGCCGAACAGCGTCGAGACACCGCCGATCACCGCGCCCGCCGCGACCATCGGCCAGCGCTGTGGGGTGCGTCCCTGAGTGGCCGGCGGACGCGACAGCAGCATCTTCAGTGCCATCACCAGAGCAAAGGCACCGAACAGCCGCGTCAGCGCTGCACCGGGCAGCGCGGAGGCCAGCAGCACGCCGAGGATACCGCCTACCAGCAGCCCTGGAATCATCAGCCGCAGCCAGTCGCGGCGCACGCTGCCCCGGCGCCAGTGCCCCCAGGCCGAAGAGGCGCCGGTAACGACGATGGTCGCCAGCGACGTCCCCACCGCCAGATGGGCGGTCACCGCCGGATCGACCTGCTGGGCGAGAAAGGCGAAGACCAGCGCCGGCACCATCACGATACCGCCACCGATACCGAAGACACCCGCCAGCAGCCCGGCGATGGCACCCACCAGCAGGTAGATGAGGATGGCCGTCAGCATCTTTCTACCCCACAGTCAGACATTGAATGGGTTATCTCGCCGGGAAGCGCTGCCAGCGCGGGGTCTGGAAACATGCGGGTTATCCTTGGGTGTGACATCCGGGGGCGGGAAGTAAATAGCCTGCTCATGGTACGCTGCCAGTTTGTCGCTGTCATGGCTGCCGCTGTCAGGGCTGCCCCTGGCACCATCCACGCTGCTGGAGTCACACCATGTGTCTGATCGTCTTCGACTGGCAGCCGGATAGTGAGCAGCCGCTGCGTCTCGCCGCCAACCGCGACGAGTTCCACGCCCGCCCCAGCGCCGCCCTGCACCGCTGGCAGGATGCGCCACTGCTCGGCGGCCGCGATCTCGAGGGCGGCGGCACCTGGCTGGCCGCCGCCCCCGGCGGGCGCTTCGCCGCCCTGACCAACGTCCGCGATGCTCACATGGCGACGCCCGCTGATGCGCCCAGCCGCGGGGCGCTGGTGACCGCAGCCCTACAAGCGGGCGAGCCGCAGCGCTGGCTTCAGGACCTGGCGAGCGCTGGCGCCCAGCGCTATGCCGGTTTCAACCTCCTGCTGCGCGAAGGTGATCGGCTCTGGGTGCTCCACCATGGCCGCGACGCAACCACCCTCGACGAAGTCGCGCCCGGCCTGCATGGGCTTTCCAACGCCGCGCTGAATACTCCCTGGCCCAAGCTGGTGCGAGCGCGGGAGGCCCTGCGACAGGCCCTCGCCGACGGCGATTGGCAGAACTCGATGTGGCAGGCCATGCATGACACCCGCCCCACCGCCGACGCCAAGCTGCCCGATACCGGCGTCGGCCTGGCGACCGAGCAACGGCTGTCACCGATCTTCATCCTAGGGGAGACCTACGGCACCCGCGCCACCACCCTGGTGAGCGCGGCGGCCGGTGTCATCACGCTGACGGAGCAACGCTACGCTGGCATGGGCGTGCCGGCGGGAGAGTGCGTGAGCGAATCAGTGTCAGCCTAGCCGCAGACTCTGGCGCGAAGACTCCTCAATCCTGGGGCGGCAGCAGATGTGCGATCTGCCAGTCGGAGAGCCGCTGGCGCAGGTGAGCGCGCACCGCCGCAGTGGTCGGCAGGCCCAGCGTCTCCTGCACCAATGCCTTGGCGTCTTCGAGCCCGACCCGACGGATGGCGGCACGAACCCGCGGCAGGCTCGGCGCGTTCATCGACAGCGCGTCGAAGCCCATGCCCATCAGCAGCAGCGCCCCGGCGGGATCTCCCGCCAGCTCGCCGCACACTGAGGCTGGTACCTCGAGGGCCTGACTCTCCGCGGCGAGCCGTGACAGCGCATTGAGCACCGCCGGATGGCAGGCATCGTAGAGACTGG
Source organism: Salinicola tamaricis (assembly GCF_003006155.1). Classification (GTDB taxonomy): domain Bacteria; phylum Pseudomonadota; class Gammaproteobacteria; order Pseudomonadales; family Halomonadaceae; genus Salinicola; species Salinicola tamaricis. The sequence continues at coordinate 372,263 of NZ_CP023559.1, forward strand.
CGACGCGCGAATTATTGCGGTCCACCGCCAGCAGATACTGGGTCAGGTCATTGCTGCCGATGGAGAAGAAGTCGACCCGCTCAGCCAGCGCGGGGAGCTGATAGAGCGTCGCCGGCACTTCGATCATCACCCCGACCTTGGGCGAGGCCACCTCGATACCATCCTCGGCAAGCTCCTGACGCGCCCGCGACAGCAGGCGCAGCGCCGTATCCACTTCGTCGACACTGGTGATCATCGGCAGCAGGATGCGCAGATTGTCGAGCCCGCGCGAGGCCATCAGCATGGCGCGCAGCTGCACCATCAGTACTTCCGGGTGATCCAGCGTCACCCGGATACCGCGCCAGCCGAGAAAGGGGTTGGCCTCGTTGATCGGGAAGTAGGGCAGATCCTTGTCACCGCCGATATCGAGGGTGCGCATCACCACCGGCAGCGGCGCGAAGCTCGACAGCTGCTCGTGGTAGAGACGGGTCTGTTCCTGCTCGCTGGGGAAGCGCTCGTTCATCATGAACGGGACTTCGGTGCGGTAAAGCCCGACGCCGCTGACCCGCGACTTGAGCTGCGCCACCGCATCCACCGCGAGCCCGGTATTGACCAGCAGCGGCATGGCGTGGCCGTCCGGTGTCTGGCTGGGCAGGTGCTGCTCGTGCTCGAGCACTTCGGCGAGCGCCCGCTCCTCCTTGATCAGCCGCGCGTAGCGCTGCGCCAACTGGGGATCGGGCCGCACGAAGAGGCGCCCACGGTGACCGTCGAGAATTGCCTTGGCCCCGTTGATCCGCGGCAGCGGCAGATCGACCATCCCCAGCACCGTGGGAATGCCCATGGCCCGCGCCAGGATCGCTACGTGGGAGTTACTCGAACCGCGCACCGACACCAGCGCCGCCAGGCGATCCTTGGGTACCTCGCCCAGCGTCGCGGCACTGATCTCGTCGCCGACCAGAATGGTGTTCTCGGGATAGGTGGAAGCGGTGCGCTCGCTACCCTCCTGCAGATGCGCGAGCACCCGCCGGCCCAGATCGCGGATATCGGCGGCACGCTCGCGCAGGTAGCCATCGTCGACCCGCTCCAGATACTGGGTATGGCGTCGGACCACGTCGGCCAGTGCCCCCGGGGCCCACTGCCCCTCGCGGATGCGCTTCTCGACCTCGTTCCCCAGCGCCGCGTCGCCCAGCATCTGCTGATAGACATCGAACAGCGCCAGCTCCTGGGCCGAAATGCGGCTGGCCAGACGCGCCCCGGCTTCGCGAATCTCCTCGCGCACATGAGCGATCGCCGCCTGCAGATGGGCGACTTCGGCCTCCGGGTCGGTGGGAATTAGGTCGGGGACGCTATCGAGATCGGCCGGCGGGGCGATCACCACGATCTCGCCGATCGCCATGCCCGGTGAGCCCGGCGCCCCGGAGAACATCGCCTGGCCATCGGGCTCGGCGCGGCGATTGAGCGCGCCGGAGACCAGCGCATGCGCCAGCACCCCGGCGAGCTGCGCCGCCATGGTCACCAGGAAGGCCTCATCCCCCTCGTCGAAGCGACGCTTCTCTTGCTGCTGCACCACCAGCACGCCGAGCATGCGGCGCTGGTGGATGATCGGCACCCCGAGGAAGCTGGAGAAGCGCTCCTCGCCGGTCTCGGCGAAGTAGCGAAAGTGCGGATGCGCCGGGGCGTCCTCAAGGTTGAGCGGCTCCTCGCGCTGACCCACCAGCCCTACCAGCCCCTCGCCCAGGCCAAGCGCCACCACGCCCACTGCCTGGGTGCGCAGGCCGATGGTATCCATCAGCACCAGTCTTTCGCGCTCGCGATCGAACAGGTAGACCGAGCAGACGTCGGTGCGCATCGCCTTGCGGATGCGCCGCACCATGGTGGCGAGCGCGGCATCCAGGCTGCGGGCGCCGTTGACTTCCTGAACGATGCGGCGAAGGGTATCGAGCATGGGCCTTTTTCTTGTCTGCGAGGCGATCCTCGTGGTGGCATCGGGGCGGCCCGCTAGCGCCGGGCCGCCATGGTGTTCGCGCGGGCTGGCCCAGTGGTGCGGGTTGCCCTTTCAGGTCACTTCCGTTCAGTTCACCTCGCCTCTCAGGTCACCTCCTCCAGCGCCAGACGGTGAAAGTCCGGTGCCAGTTCACGCAGGGCGCGGCGGTAGACCTCGCGCTTGAACGAGACCACCTGACCTAGAGGATACCAGTAACTGACCCAGCGCCAGCCGTCGAATTCCGGTTTGGGCGTGCTATCGACGCAGACTCGGCTGTCATGGCAGCGGATCTTCAGCAAAAACCACTTCTGCTTCTGGCCGATGCACAGCGGTTTCGAGTGCGTTCGCACCATGCGCCGTGGGAGCCGGTAACGTAGCCATCCTCGCGTACAGGCCACCACATCGACATCATGGGCCTTCAACCCAATCTCCTCCTCCAGTTCGCGGAAGAGTGCCTGTTGCGGTGACTCATGGGCCTTGATACCGCCTTGCGGAAATTGCCACGCTTCCTGACCCGCCCGACGCGCCCAGAGCAGTTGGCCGTCACAGTTGGCAATGATGATGCCAACGTTCGGCCGAAAGCCATCGGCGTCTATCACGGAGTTCACCTTAACTCAATTGTCGTTGAAACCATTCTTCCACAAAGCGAGAAAGCGCATCAATAAGCTTACCGGGCAAAAGCCCTGGCCAGCGTCCTGGCACCGACCGCCAACGGCGCCCCCGCGCCCGCGCCCGGCATGGGCAAGCGCGGAGGAGTTTGCGATACTGCCCGGCGTCGCCATCGCGACCCGACCACCATTCCATCGCCACACCATCGCGACTTACCGGGAGCCAACCTTGAGTCTGGCCATTTTCGATCTCGACAACACCTTGATCAGCTGCGACAGCGACCACGCCTGGGGCGAGTTTCTCATCGAGCAGGGCGCGGTCGACGGCGACGCCTACCGCCAGGCCAACGATCAGTACCTGCGGGACTATCAAGCGGGTCAGCTCGATATCCTGGCCTACCTGGCGATGGCGCTAGAACCGCTGACCCGCCACAGCGAGGAGCAGCTCAACGCCTGGCACCAGCAGTTCATGGCCTGCAAGATCGAACCCCACGTGCTGCTGCCGCAAGCCGAGGAGCTGCTCGCCTGGCACCGCCAGCGCGGCGACCATCTGCTGATCATCACTGCCACCAACCGCTTCATCACCGGCCCATCGCCCGGCGTCTGGGCGTCGACGATCTGATCGCGATCGAGCCCGAACGCGACGGCAAGCGTTACACCGGCCGCGTGGCCGGCGTCCCCAGCTATCGTGAGGGCAAGGTGATACGGCTCGAGCAGTGGCTGGAGAGCCAAGCCGCACTGACTCTGGATGACGCCTGGTTCTACAGCGACTCGATCAATGATCGCTTCCTGCTCGAGAAGGTCCCCAATCCGGTGGCGGTCGACCCCGATGACGCTCTGCGTCGCCTCGCCGAGGAGCAAGGCTGGCGCGTGATCACACTGCGCGACTGAGACCGTCGAACCGGCGCACATCGGCGCCGCGTTCCGTGATTCATCAACGGTATGGGGCCGGAGAGCAAGAGCGGCAAGAGATGCCGGAGCGCCGGAGGAGAGAGACGGCCGTGAAAACCGTCCACCGGTAGGCACCAAGGCGTGGAGGCGCCACACGCCGCGGGCGTGTGGCAGGCTGCGAGGGCGATGGCGCGACTCAGGAGGAGACGGGGTGCGCCTGGTGAGGGTCTGTCTTGTCAGTGGCCGGCGCGTGCACCGCATGAACCCGGCTGATCAGTTGATCCTCGAGCCCGAAACGATTCACCAGCCCCGCACCGAGGCGCTCCAGCCACGCTGGCAGGCGTGCGGTATGGTGCTGGCAGCGCGCGGGGGTGGCGTAATCGTTGTCGAAATCGAGAACCAGTTGGGTCGAACTCTCGACCCGTTCCAGCAGGTCATCGGCCAGCGCCAGCGCCTCGCGGTCGTCGAAGGCCTTCGCCTCCTCGCGCAACTGCGGGTAGATCTCGAAGTGGCCGGCACTGATGTAATCCATCAGCGCTTCGCTGAAGGCATCGATGCGCGCCTTGGTGACCGCGCTGAGGTCGCTCTCGCACACCTCGCGCAGGTCGACCAGGGTCACCAGCATGTCGTAGCGCTGCTCGAGCCAGCGATCGATCAGCGAATGGACCCCACCCCAGCGCTCCTGTGCCGTCTTGCAGTGCTCCAGCATGTGTTTTCTCCTGGTGCGGTGTCTCACGAATATCCGTTGGCCCTATCTGCGCCTGGCATGATCGGCGCGTCTGGCCGTGGCGGTCTACGCTCAGGCCGCGGCCGCCGGTTGCGTCGCCGCGCTGCCCCGCAGCCGGGTGAGAATCATCGCCAGCGGTATCAGCGCCATGATCGCAAAGCCCAGCAGTGTCCACTGCGGCAGCGTCACGCCCCAGAGCGCACCTTCCACCGCGGCGCACTCGCCCGATCCTGAGAGCACGCGAGACATCACATCCCACAGCGGTAGCGCACCAAGCATGTAGTCTAAGCCAGGTCCACAACTCGGCACACTATCCGGAGGTAGTGTCTGCAGCCAGACATGGCGCCCGGCGACGATGATGCCCCCGGCCACCGCCAGCAGCGCCAGCACGCCGTAGACGATAGCGCCGCGACGGCACGGATTGTGCAAAAGGCCGATCAGGAAGACGCAGCCGGCAATGATCACCGCCACGCGCTGGAAGATGCACAGCGGGCACGGCTCCAGGCCCACGCCATACTGAAGATAGAGCGCCACTGCCATCATCAGGCAGCACATCGCCAGCCCCAGCCCGCACCACCGTGCGCTAGCCTGCGCCGCCCACTGCTTGATCTGCATAGTCTCGATGTCCTTGGTATTGGTCCTGCTCGCGCCCACCGCCGCCCGCCGGGCGCGCCAGGCCTTATGGACTCACGCCGCCGGGCGCGGTTCCCGTGCGCGGGCAAAATAGTCGGCGATGAACTGGGCGAACGAGACCTGATCTTCCGCCTCGATATCGTGCTGCTGCTGATGCGAGGTCGCCACCAGCTCGTCGAACAGCGACGCCCTTGCTGCGTCCATCGGCGTGGTCCGCCACGCCTCGGCCTGGCGCCGGGCCAGATCGGTCATGAAATCGGCCCACTCACCGCCGTGTGCCTCGAGCTCGCGCAGCATGCGCGCCGAGGGGGTCGACTCAGGGTCGTCGAGCCGGGTCGCCAGCGACTCGACCGCAGCCAGGTGCAACTCCGAGCCCTCGATGGTATCGAGCAACGAGGCGACCTGGCGCATCCCGGCGATGATCTCGTGACCCCGCTCGGCCAGCGGTATCTGGCGCTCGCCCACCTGCAGGTGCAGCGCCGGATCGCGGCCGCGCTCGACCACCAGACGCCGATTGTCGTCGAGACGATCGCACTCCTCGTCGGGGATCCACGGGCTCTCGGAGAGCAGACACCAGAGCAGGAAGGTATCGATGAAGCGCATCTGGGGCTCGTCGATGCCCAGCGGCAGAAAGGGGTTGAGATCGAGACAGCGCACCTCGATGTACTCCACCCCGCGCGCTTCCAGCGCCTGGGTCGGCGTCTCATCGTGACGCGCCACCCGCTTGGGCCGGATATCGCTGTAGTACTCGTTCTCGATCTGCAGGATGCTGGCGCTCAGCTGGTGCCACTCGCCGCCCTCCTCGACCCCCATCCGCTGGTAGTCCGGCCACTCGGTGGAGATCGCGTGGCGCAGCGTACCGACATAATTGGAGAGCGAGTTGAAGCAGATCTTGAGCTGCGACTGCACCTTGTTCTGGTAGCCCAGATCGGACATGCGCAGGCTGGTGGCATAGGGTGCGTAGAGCGTCTCGCCGTCTCCCTGCCACGGCTTCAGCTTGTCGCAGCGCCCGTCCAGCCCGGCGGCGCCGAGGAAACTGCGATCCAGCGCCGGCGAGGCGCCGAACAGATAGAGCAGCAGCCAGCTGTTACGGCGGAAGTTGCGGATCAGGTCGAAGTAGCGCGCCGAACGATAGCCTTTGGGCGACTCCGCCTCACGCCCCTCCAGCGACTGCAGCAGCGGCCAGATATCCTCCGGCAGCGAGACGTTATAGTGGATACCGGCGATCGACTGCATGATACGGCCGTAGCGCAGATCCAGCCCCTTGCGGTAGACGTGCTTCATGGTGCCGACGTTGGAGGTGCCGTAGTCGGCGATCGGCACGCTCTCGTTGCCCGAAAGTCTCGACGGCATGCTCGCCGGCCAGATCCACTCTTCCCCCAGATGGCGATAGCTGAAGCGCAGCAGGTCGCCGAGAAACGCCAGCGCATCCGCTGGCCGGCAGTAGACCGGGGTGATGTACTCGAGCAGCGCTTCCGAATAGTCGGTGGTGATATGCGGATGGGTCAGCTTGGAGCCCAGCGCGTAGGGATGCGGGGTGGGCACGATGCGGCCTTCGCCATCGACCCGCAGCCCCTCTTTCTCGATGCCTCGCCGCAGACGACCAAGCAATCCTTTGCGTGCCGGCGTCATCAGCCGGTCGACGTTCGTGGCGAGTTGATCAGACACGCGCAACACCTTCATCCGATGGGGAGAGACGCCTCTCCCGTTGTCCGTGCACCGCTGCCGGCGGCCATCGATAGCCGCCGGCAGCGATACGTCGCGAGCAAAACCCCATTATGGAGTCGGCGATAGCGCTTTCAAGGCTAACGACTTCGTCAGCGACGCTTCTGCGCTTTCAGCAACGCCTCGCCCAGCGCGCCCATGCTGGAATTCTGACCCTGCCCCTGACCGCCGCCCCGGCCGCTGCGCTGCGGCTTGCCTCGCTGGCGCTGCTCGCCGCGCCCGCCCCCGGGCTGGCGCTCGCGCTGGGCGCCGGGCTCGTCGCGAGGCGCATCGATAGTCCGATCCGCTGACGCGGCAGGTCCACTTCCATCACCTTGACCTTGACGATATCGCCGGCCTTGACCACCTGGCGCGGGTCCTCGACGAACTTCTCGGCCAGCGCCGAGATATGCACCAGACCATCCTGGTGCACGCCGACATCGACGAAGGCGCCGAAGTGGGTGACGTTGGTGACCACGCCCTCGAGCAGCATGCCCGGCTCGAGATCGGAGAGCTTCTCGACCCCCTCGCGGAAGCTGGCCGCCTTGAACTCGGGACGCGGATCACGCCCCGGCTTATCGAGCTCCTTGAGGATGTCGATCACCGTCGGCACCCCGAAGTGATCGTCGACATAGTCGGCCGGCTTGAGCGACTTGAGATACTGGCTGTCGCCGACCAGCCCGGCGAGCTGACGCCCGTTGCGCTCGGCGATACGCGCCACCAGCGGATACGCCTCCGGGTGCACGGCGCTGGCATCCAGCGGGTTGTCACCGCCCATGATGCGCAGGAAACCGGCGCACTGCTCGAAGGTCTTGGGCCCCAGGCGCTCGACCTCGAGCAGCTCGCGCCGGCTGCGGAACGCGCCCTCGCGGTCACGCCGCGCGACGATGTTCTCGGCGAGCATCGGGCTCAAGCCCGAGACCCGAGACAGCAGCGCGCTGGAGGCCATGTTGAGATCCACGCCGACGGCGTTGACGCAATCTTCGACCACCGCCTCCAGGCTGCGCGACAGACGCAGCTGAGAGACATCGTGCTGGTACTGGCCGACCCCGATCGACTTGGGGTCGATCTTGACCAGTTCCGCCAGCGGGTCCTGCAGCCGGCGTGCGATCGACACCGCACCGCGGATCGAGACGTCCAGCGCCGGAAACTCCTTGGCCGCCAACTCCGACGCGGAGTAGACCGAGGCCCCGGCCTCGCTGACCATCACCTTGGCCAGCGGCCGCGGCGCCACGCGCTTGACCAGCTCGGCCGCCAGCTTGTCGGTCTCGCGGCTGGCGGTGCCGTTACCGATCGCCACCAGCGCCACGTCGTGGCGTTCGACCAGCTGAGCGAGGGTCGCCAGCGCCGCGTCCCACTGCTTCTGCGGCGCATGCGGATAGACCACAGCGTGCTCAAGGAATCGCCCGGTAGCATCCACCACCGCCACCTTGCAGCCGGTGCGCAGACCGGGGTCGAGGGCCAGCGTCGCCTTGGGCCCGGCCGGCGAGGCCAGCAGCAGATCCTTGAGGTTGGCGGCGAACACCTCGATCGCCTCCTGCTCGGCGCTCTCACGCAGGCGCCCCATCAGCTCGGTCTCGAGGTGGGTATAGAGCTTGACCCGCCAGGTCCAGCGCACCACTTCGCGCAGCCAGCGCGAGGCCGGTAGCTCGGCCCCCAGATCGATACCGACATGGCGAGCGATCGCCACCTCCGCCGGATGGATCGGCGCCTCGTCTTCCCCCGGCATAACCAGGGTCAGCGCCAGCACGCCCTCGTTGCGCCCGCGGAACATGGCCAGCGCGCGGTGCGACGGCGTCTTGGCCAGCCCCTCGTCGTGCTCGAAGTAGTCGGAGAACTTGGCCCCTTCCTGCTCCTTGCCCTTGACCACCCGCGCACGCAGTTGCCCCTCCTCCCACAGCCGCTCGCGCAGGCGGCCGACCAGCTCGGCCTCCTCGCTGAAGCGCTCCATCAGAATCTGCTTGGCGCCGTCGAGCGCCGCCTTGGCATCCTCGACACCGCGCGACTCACCGGTGGCGCTATCGAGATAGGCCGCCGCCTCGGTTTCCGGGGTCAGGCCGGGCTCGGCCAGCAGGCGCTCTGCCAGCGGCTCGAGCCCCGCTTCGCGGGCGATCTGCGCCTTGGTGCGGCGCTTTTTGCGATAGGGTAGATAAAGATCTTCCAGACGCTGCTTGGTGGTCGCCGCCATCAGCTCGCCGAGCAACTCGGGGCTCATCTGGCCCTGCTCCTCGATCGCCTGGACGATGGCGCTGCGGCGCTCTTCCATCTCGCGCAGATAGCGCAGACGCTCCTCCAGGGTGCGCAGCTGGCCATCGTCGAGGCCGCCGGTGGCCTCCTTGCGATAGCGCGCCACGAACGGCACCGTGGCGCCGCCATCGAGCAGGTCGACGGCCGCGGCGACCTGCTGCGGGCGGACACCGAGTTCCTCGGCGATGGCGGAGACGATTGCAGTTTGCATCTTGGACATGAATCACATCACGGCTGAAAAGATCGCGCCAAGGTAGCACACCGCCGCCAGCGGCTCCTACTGCGCGCCGCAGGGCGGATGCCCTGACACACGAAAGGGATGGCCGCAGCCATCCCTTCACGAGCCTTCACCGCCGAGCGCCGTCGGCGTGAGTTCAGATAGCGCGCGGGCCGGCCGCGACGATCGCCGGATCGACACCATCGAACTTGGCGAAGTTACGGGTGAACTTGTCGATCAGCGCATTCATCTGGGCCTCGTAGGCGGGCGCATCGGACCACGCCTCGCGGGGGTCGAGCAGCTTGGCGTCGACGCCGGCTACCGCCACCGGCACATCGAGGTTGAGCCCCTCGATGTGGCGCGTATCGACATCGCGCAAAGCACCGCTCTGGATCGCGCCGATCACCGCCCGAGTGGTGGGAATGCTGAAGCGGCTGCCGCCCTGACCGTAGGCACCGCCGCTCCAGCCGGTGTTGACCAGATAGACACGCGAGCCGAAGGCCTCGATACGCTTGATCAAAAGCTCAGCGTACTCATACGCCGGGCGCGGGAAGAACGGCGCGCCGAAGCAGGTCGAGAAAGTCGCCTCGAGCTGGCTGGTGGAGCCCATCTCGGTGGAGCCAACCTTGGCCGTATAGCCGGAGAGGAAGTGGTAGCAGCGGCTTCCTGAGAGCAGCGACACCGGCGGCAGCACGCCGCTCATGTCACAGGTCAGGAAGACGATGGCGCTGGGCTCGCCGGCGCGATTGGCCAGCACCCGCTTGTCGACGAACTCCAGCGGATAGGCGGCGCGCCCGTTCTGGGTCAGGCTGACATCGGCGTAATCGGGGACCCGCGCCGCATCCAGCTTGACGTTTTCGAGCACGCTGCCGAAGCGGATCGCATCCCAGATGATCGGCTCGTTCTGACGCGACAGATCGATGGTCTTGGCGTAGCAGCCGCCTTCGAAGTTGAACACCGTGCCCTCGCCCCAGCCGTGCTCGTCGTCACCGATCAGATAGCGCTCGGGGTCGGCGGACAGGGTCGTCTTGCCGGTGCCGGAGAGCCCGAAGAACAGCGTGGTCTCGCCATCCTCACCGACGTTGGCGCTGCAGTGCATCGGCAGCACATCCGCTGCCGGCAACAGGAAGTTCTGGACCGAGAACATCGCCTTCTTCATTTCGCCGGCGTAGCGCATGCCCGCCACCAGTACCTTGCGCTGGGCGAAGTCGATCATCACCGTGGCCTCGGAGCGGGTGCCGTCGCGACCCGGCTCGCAGACGAAGCCGGGTGCGCTCATCAGCGTCCACTCGGGCTTGTCCGCCGCGTGGGTCTCGGCCACGTCGGCCGCGGGGCGCACGAACAGATTGCGGCAGTAGAGCGCCTGCCAGGCCAGCTCGGTCACCACGTGCACCGGCAGGTAGTGCTGCGGGTCGGCGCCGACATGCAGCGACGAGACGAAGCGCGCGCGCGCGCCCAGGTACGCCTCGACACGTGCCCACAGGGCGTCGAAACCTCAGCGCCGATCGGGCGGTTGACCGCTCCCCACTCGATCATCGCCGAGGTCGAGGGCTCGTCGACGATGAAGCGATCGAGGGTCGAACGCCCCGTACGCGCACCGGTCTCCACGACCAGCGCGCCGTTGTCCGCCAGCACGCCCTCGCCGCGAGCCAGGGCAAACTCGACCAGCTCGGCTGCGCTGAGGTCGATATGCGCCTGGGGGGAGGTTGTGTCCTGGGCTGCCTGGCGGGGGGCTTGAGGGTGATCATCATCAGTCCTGGCTCTGAGGCCTTCGTCGTCACGTTTCACGGCAAGATGCCCGCGACTGCGGTGGCGCGTGGCTCTGCTCCGGCGTGTCGGACCAGGAGTCACGCTTCACCACGCTACGTTAACGACGCTGCTCACGGAGATTGGCGACTTCAACGCTCGGCGGGCGCAAAAAAAGAGCGCCATTATGGCAAAAAGCGCCCGGGGCGCAAATCGCCCCGGGCGCTGGTCAATTGGCCTTTGATCGTAAGCATTAAGCCGCGGATCAGTGCACGGTGGGCGGCGGCGCCTGGGGCGACTCGATGATCGCTTCGACGTCGGCGGCGCTGAAGTGGTAGCGGGTATGACAAAATGGCACTGGGTCTCCACCGCGCGCTCCTGTTTCGAGGATCTGCGCAGCTCATCGGCACCCAGGGTGTGCAAGGCGTTGGCTACCCGCTCGCGCGAACAGGTGCAACCGAACGCCAGCGCCTTGGGCGTAAAGACTCGGGTAGTCTCCTCGTGGAACAGGGGTAGAGCACTTCCTGGCGCTCGAGGCCCAGCAGCTCGTCGGCAGTGATGGTCGAGGCCAATGGACCACCCGCTCCCAGGCGTCCGGATCCTTGTTCGAGTGGTCATCGGGCAGCTGCTGCAGAGTAGCCCCGCACTGCGCTCACCGTCGGCGCTCAGCCACAGGCGTGTAGCGAGCTGCTCGGACTGGCTGAAATAGGCCTCGAGACAGCCCGCCAGATCGCGTGCTCGAGCGCCACGATGCCCTGATAGCGCTGGCCCTCCTTGGGATCGAGGGTGATCACGATCTGCCCCTCGCCGACCAGCTCGCGCAGGCTGGCGGCAGCGTCGAACTCGCGTGTTTCATCGAAACGTGCAATACCGCGCAGCTCAACCGCCGGGTTGGACTCCACCATCAGCACGTCGACGCCCTGACCCCGCGCACCTCGAGGCTCACGGTGCCATCGAGCTTGACGTCTCGGTCAACAGCGCCACCGCGCTGAGCAGCTCGCCCAGGCTGGCGCGAAATCGCCGCGGGTAATCGTGACGAGCCAACACCTCGGCGTAGGCCGCCTGTAGCTGGACGATCTCGCCACGCACATTGGTGTCGTCGAATAAAAACCGCTGAATCTGATCACTCATCGCTGAAATCTCTTGCCGGGGACCGCGACGGGTCCCGCCAGAACGGAAATCGGAACAGGACCGCCGACGCTGCACGGCAACCCCTTACCGGCGCACCCACACAGATCGACATCCGGGAACGCAGAAGCCGGGACACAAGAAGCCGGAACACAAAGAGGCGGCGGCCATTGCAGAGGCGTTCGCCGCCCTTCTCACTCCTCGGTGCGCTGGCGCTGGAAGCGCTGAATATTGCGCCGCTCGCGCTTGTCGGGGCGCTTGATGGGGGGCTGCATGGCCTGGTTGGCCAGCTTGCGCTGCTGGGCCTCGCGCTGGCGGCGCGCCACGCTGGCCTCGGTCTCGCAGTAGAGCTTTTGCGCTTCGGGGGCGCCGCGACGCTGATCCGACAGCGCCTCGACCGTCACCTCGAGGGTGTCCCAGCCCTGCGGGACCTCGAGCCGCGCGCCGAGCTCTACCTGTTTGCTGGTCTTGACCCGCTGGCCATCGTAGCGAATCTTGCCGCCCTCGATCGCCTTTTTCGCCAGCTGGCGCGTCTTGAAGAAGCGCGCCGCCCATAGCCACTTGTCGATTCGAACCGTTGATGTCATTGCTCTCTCACCTCGGCTGCTTTAGGTGGGGGCTCGCAGGCACGCTTCAACCCTCGCCCCGGCCGCCGGCGCCGCGGCCGGTAACGGGTTTCCAAGGCGTGCCGCACTGATTATTGTACGCTGAGTACCTGCCCTTTTACCTGGAGGCCGCATGGCGCCCACCGACTTTTCGCCGACTCCCCCCGCCAAGCCCAGCGTGCTGGCGCGCCGCGAGGTGGCCAGCAGCCAGCTGTTCGCCATCGAGTCGCTCGACCTGCGCTTCTCCAACGGCGCCGAGCGTACCTTCGAACGGCTCAAGGGCAAGGGTCGAGGGCGGGTGATGATCATCGCCATGCCGGACCCGGATCACGTTCTGCTGATTCACGAGTATGCCGCCGGTTTCGACGACTATGCACTGACCCTGCCCAAGGGGTGGTCGACCCCGGCGAGGACATCGTGACCGCCGCCAACCGCGAGCTGATGGAGGAGTGCGGCATGGGCGCCAGGCGCATCGAGCCATTGATCGAGCTGTCACTGGCGCCCAACTACATGGATCACCGTATGCAGGTGATGCTGGCCAGCGATCTCTATCCCAAGCGCTTGGCCGGCGACGAGCCGGAGCCGCTGACAGTGGAGGCGTTTCCCATCGAAGATATCGGAGTATGCTGTGCGCGCGAGGATTTTCACGAGGCTCGCGCCATCGCCGCGCTGTTCATCGCCCGTGACAAGCTGCGCAGCGAACGCGACGGCGAGAGCTGGTGGTGAACCTGGTGCGGGTCGCCCCCACACTTGCCTTCGCCGACAAAACTTTCCAATGACGCAAAAAGCCACCCGGCGTGAGCCGGATGGCTTTTCTGCGCTAGCACTCAGGCGCTGCTGGCCGCGGCGTCAGACGACGCCACGGCCAGGCTTATCACGGTTGGGCGTGACATCCTGCGCGGAGTCGACGCCATGGTTGCTGTCCATGGTATCGGTGATCGGGCCTTCGGCGGCCTGTGGGTCCTGTGCAGTCGGCCCTTCGGCTTTCAGGCTGCCGGGCTGGGTGTTGGCCGATCCGGTCTGGGCATTGTCGTTGTCCGGGAGACTGTTCTCCGATTCAGATGCCTTGAGAGTTGTCATAGGCAGTCGCACCTTCGGCCTTGGTAGTCGCACCGCCAGTACGGGTATTGGCCGAGCCGGTCTCGGGCTGACGCTGGGGCGCGGCTCTCGGAGAATGCGCCCGCGGCGGGCAGGCTCAGCAGGGCGGCGAAGAGAGCAGCATTGAGCTTTTTCATTGGAATCCCGTCATGCGATGGGCCCCGGAATGGAAGCCGGGGCTTGGTCCTTGCGGGGCGGCATCTCTCGGCGTCGGCAGGAGAGGCGCGCCACCAACCTGTACAAACCTAGACAAAAACAAAACATCGCGCAAGCTTTCAGCCACTCGTCGCAGCTCACCTGGACTGACGCCGCTATCCCCTACGCCGCGCTCTCCATTACGCCCCAAGAGCCCATTTCCAAACCCTCTGAAAATGGGTCCGGGGGCAGGGCAAAGCGAGGGTCCTTTGCCAGGGATGGCAAAGTAGTAGCGCCCAGGGAGGGGTTCACAGCGCCCTCGAGCCACCCTGCCGCCGTATAAGCCCATGTCGTCTAGCGGTTGTGAAAGGCGTTCTAATCCGCGCCTCTCCATTGCGCCCTAAACCGCGCAGGCTCGATAGCAATCGATAAAACGGCTGGCAGCCGGCGACAGCGCACGGTCGCGTCGCCACAGCAGCTCGAACGGCGGGTTCTGGGTCAGCACGCGGTAATCGATACGCGCGATCTCACCCCGCGCCACCGGGTCGCGGGCGATTCCCTCCGGTAGCAGCGCCAGCACCCCATCGTCGCGCCCCAGCATCGCCAGGATGGCGTAGGTCGAGGAGATCTCGAGCGACTTGACCGGCTGCGCCAGCCCCGCCGCCACGAACTCCTGCTCGAGCAGGCGCGGCATGCTCACCGGATAGACGATCCAGGGCTGCGCGGCCAGCCGGGTGAAGTCAGGCTGCACCACACCGGCCAGCGCATGGCGCGGGTTGGCCACCACCCACAGCGGCTCGGGAAAGCTGCCCTGGCGGTGGTAGTCCGCCGGCTGGCGACCGAAATGCGCGCGCACAGCGCCACGTCCAGCCGCCCCTGGTCGAGCAGACGCAACAGCCCCTCACTGGTGTCCTCGACGAGCTCCAGCGACAGCGACGGCTGCTCGGCACGCACCCGGGCGATGGCATCGACCAGGGTAGCGATCGCGCCCATGGTCCCGCCCACCGCCAGGTGCCCGCCGTAGCCCTGCTGAATACCGATCATCTCCTCGCGCAGATGCGCCACGTCGGTCTGGATCAACCGCGCGTAACGCACCAGGCAGCGTCCCATGTCGGTCGCTTCCAACCCGCGCGCACTGCGTACGAAGAGCGTGGTGCCGAGGGTCGCCTCGATCTCGCTGAGCGCACGGGTGGCGCCCGGCTGGGAGATCGCCACTCGCTCCGCCGCCTTGTGTATCGAGCCGCACTCGTCCAGCGCCATCAGCAGCCTGAGTTGGCGTAGCCGCAGGCGCGACATCAGTTCGTCCAGGGTTGGGGTCACGGGTCGACCTCGAGGGGTGGATGGATTCGTGCGGCGCACTCCATAAGACGTTGGTCCAATGCGGACAGGTTATCCCACGATCAGCAACTCTCAGTAGCGCTCAATGCAGCCCGGAGATAGGGTTCGTCCAAGACCGGGACATTCCAAGCAACTGATCATAAAAGCCTTTTAGCCATGAGTCGCATAGACGAAAGTGGCACGATAACGAGGAGAAGACCATGGCTCTGATCGCGCAAGCCAGCGACGCGCCGGCGTCGGTCATCCGTCTGCACGAGCGTGACGACGTCGTCATCGCTCGCCAGCCGCTACCGGCCGGCACCGAGGTGAGCCCGGGCGTGGTGCTGAGCACGGCCGTGCCCGCCGCGCACAAGATCGCCCTGCGCCCTATCGGCGTCGGCGAGACGATCCGCCGCTACGGCCAGATCATCGGCATCGCCACTGCCGATATCGCCGCCGGCGACCACGTTCATGTGCACAATCTGAGCATCGGCCAACTCGAGGACGGGGCCGAAGGTGCGGCCAAGGACTACGCCATCGGCAGCGAAGTGAGGCCGGTGGCACCGGTTGCCGAACCGGCGACCTTCATGGGCATCCCGCGCCCTGACGGGCGGGTGGCGACGCGCAATTACATCGGCATTCTGACCTCGGTCAACTGCTCGGCCACCGTGGCCCACGCGATCGCCGACCACTTTCGCCGCGACGTGCACCCGCAGGCGATGGCGCCCTACCCCAACGTCGACGGCGTGGTCGCGCTGACCCATGGGGTCGGCTGCGCGGTGGCCGCCGACGGCGAAGCGCTGGCCATGCTGCAGCGCACCCTCGCCGGCTACGCCGCCACGTCAATTTCGCCGCCGTGCTGGTGATCGGGCTCGGCTGCGAGACCAACCAGATCGAGGCGCTGATCGACTCCCAGGGGCTGCAGCCGGGCCCACGTCTCTATCCTTACACCATCCAGCAGATCGGCGGCACCACCCGCGCCATCGCCGAGGGTATCCACCACATCGAAGGGCTGCTCGCTGAAGCCAACCAGGTCGAGCGCGTGCCCTGCGGCGCCGAGCATCTGCGGGTGGCGCTGCAGTGCGGCGGCTCTGACGGCTACTCCGGGATTACCGCCAATCCGGCCTTGGGCGCGGCGGTGGATCGCCTGATCGCCCACGGCGGCAGCGCGGTGCTCGCGGAGACCCCCGAGATCTACGGCGCCGAGCATCTGCTCACGCGGCGCGCGATAAATCCGGCGGTAGCCGACAAGCTGATCGCGCGGATCCACTGGTGGGAAACCTACTGCCGCGTGCGCGGCGCATCGCTGGACAACAACCCTTCCGCCGGCAATAAGGCGGGCGGGCTGACCACGATTCTCGAGAAGTCGCTGGGGGCAGTGGCCAAGGCCGGTACGGTACCGCTGATCGAGGTGCTGGAGTACGCCGAACCGATGCGCGAACGCGGGCTGGCGTTCATGGACTCCCCCGGCTTCGATCCGGTCTCGGTGACCGGCCAGGTCGCCTCCGGTTGCAACCTGATCGCGTTCACCACGGGCCGCGGCAGCGCCTTCGGCTGCGCCCCGGTGCCGTCGTTGAAGCTGGCCACCAA
Source organism: Salinicola tamaricis (assembly GCF_003006155.1). Lineage (GTDB taxonomy): Bacteria > Pseudomonadota > Gammaproteobacteria > Pseudomonadales > Halomonadaceae > Salinicola > Salinicola tamaricis. The sequence goes on from NZ_CP023559.1 coordinate 388,872, forward strand.
CAGCACCCTGTGGCAGCGCCAGCGTGACGACATGGACATCAACTGCGGCACCCTGGTGGATGGAGAGACGGATCTCGACACCCTCGGCGAAGAGATCTTCCAGCGGCTGCTCACCCTCGCCTCCGGCGAGCCCAGCCAGAGCGAACGCCACGGCTACGGGCAGCAGGAGTTCGTGCCGTGGCAGATCGGCGTCATTACCTAAGAGCCAATTTCCAAGCCCTCTGACGATGGGCGCCGGAGGCAGGGCAAAGCGAGGGGCCTTGCCAGGGATGGCAAAGGTAGCGTCCAGGGAAGGGTTCACAGCGCCCTCGCGACGCCCTGCCGCCGGATAAGCCCATGTCGTCTGGCGGTTGTGAAAGGCGCTCTAAGAGGGTGTTTACAAAATGCCTGCGCTCGGCAATACGGCGTTAAAATCGGTCTCAAAATGCTCATTTACCCCATGTAAACTCCGCTTTTTCGACCGATTTTGCCTTGTCTTGCCTTCGCTCGACGAATTTGTAAACACCCTCTCAGCTTCGATCACTGCCTACGCGTGACTCAGGCGCCGCCGATGGCGACCGCCTGACCGCTGGGGCGCTCTCCACTCCAGCCTCGAGCAAGCGCATCACCTCCAGCGCCGCTTCCGCCGTCACCGGCAGCGGCGCGCGGCCGAGAATGGCATCGCGCACCCCGGTGTAGTAAGCGAGATAGTCACCCGGCAGCGTCGGCACTTCGTGCAGCTCCGGCTGCCCCCCTCGCGCACCTGGCCGATGGTGAGCATGCCGTGGCGCCAATCCTCGCCCCAGTGGGGCGTGGGCAGGCGGTCGCCGCGCTTGAGCATATCCTCCTGCGGATCGAGACCATGCTTGATATAGCTGGCACGGCTGCCGTGAACGGTGAAACGTGCCCCGGCAGCGGCCACCAGCGTCCCGGCATGCAGCACCACGCGGCGCTGGTCGTAGCGCAGCACGGCATGGAAATAGTCGTCGACCTGGGCGCCATCACGCTGCTCGGCGAGATCCAGCCAGATCGACTGCGGCCGACCGAACAGCACCAGCGCCTGATCCAGCAGATGCGAACCGAGATCGAACCACAACCCGGCCCCCGGCCCCGGCGACTCGCGCCAGCGCGTGGGGATCTCCGGACGGTAGCGGTCGAAATGCGACTCGAAGTGCACCACCCGGCCCAGCGCCTGGCTATCGATCAGGTTGCGCACGGTGAGAAAGTCGCCATCCCAGCGGCGGTTATGAAACACCGAGAGCAGTCGCTTGGCCTCGATCGCCTGCAGGCAGAGCTTCTCCGCCTCGTCCACGCTGACCGTGAACGGCTTGTCGACCACCACGTGCTTGCCGGCGGCCAGCGCCTGGCTGACCAGCGGGTAGTGCGTGGCATTGGGCGTGGGGATCACCACCAGATCGATGTCGTCACGGGCATACAGCGCCTCGGGCGACGCTTCGACCGGTACATCGGGCCAGTCGGCCCGGACCTTGGCGCTGTCGCGGCTGGCGATGGCCACCAGCGACAGCCCCTCCTGGGCAGCGATCAGCGGTGCATGGAACCGCTTGCTGGCCATCCCGTAGCCGACCAGCCCTACACGTATGGTTCCCTTCATGCAGCGTTCCTTGACGATGGATTCACGAGCCTGGAAGCGCCCGCGCTGGGCGAGCGTTTCCGGACCCGAAAACGGCTAGGATAGCGCAACTTGGCGCAGCGCGGTCGGTTGATCGCCGCCACTCGCCCGTGGCTTGGGCTGCCACGCCGCCGGCAGCCGCCGCTCCAGCCATCCGCGCAGCGGCTTGACCACGTAGCGCTGCATGATCAGTGCCAGCACCACGATCAGCGTCAGATGAATGGCCATCGTCCACAGCGGGATGGCGAACTTCAACGCCGCGTTGCCGCTCGCTGCGACCCAGCCCTCGTGCCAGCGCAGCAGCAGCCAGCGGGTGGCACGGGCAAACGGGCCGATCAGCGGCGTGTGCAACGCGAAGATGCACAGCGCCGCTTCGCCCAGGTGCTGTAGCCGGGCACGATTCGCCGCGCTGGCAGGCGAGGCGAAGGCGGTGGCACTGAGCAGCACCAGCGCCTGGAACGGCAGCAGCAGGCCGTTATGGGTCAGATAGTAGAGATGCAGACCATCGAGCTTGAGCAGCCACACGCCCAACGGCACCCCGCACAGCCCCAGCGCCAGCAGCGGATAGCGGAAACGGCGCAGCAGCTCGGCCAGCCCGGCCGTCTGCAGGGCACGATAGAGCAGGATGCCGGTCAGGAACTCCGGCAACCGGAACAGCGGATTGCGGTGCAATATGCCGACGGTGACATAGTCGAAGGCACCACTCAGGGTCGCTACCAGCGGACCCGCCGCATACAGCCCCCACACCACCAGCAGCGCCAGGCCCCAGCGCTGCAGTCGCATCAACCGCGGTGCCAGCAGTGGAAAGCAGGCGTAGAAGAAGAGCAGCGCGGAGATCGACCACGAGGCGCCGTTGAGCCACAGAAAGCGCGGCTCCCAGGCTTGCAGCAGCGTCAGCTGGAGCCCGATGTGGCCGAGCGCGCTGGGCCAGGAGATGCGCCCGGCGAAGGCCGCACGCGCCTCGTCGCTGAGCGGCAGGTAGGGGTGGGAATTGAAGTAGACATGCACACCCTCCGGCCGGATCGGGTACTGGAACAACAGCAGCCCCAGCGCCAGCAGCAGCGTGATGACGTGAATCGGATAGAGGTTGCACAGCCGCCGCGCCACGAACGCGGGGCCGCCCATCTTCATGCCCCCGGTGTCATCCAGCGCGACATGGGCGAGCAGAAAGCCCGAAAGCATGAAAAAGGTACTGGTGGCGAAAAAACCCATACCGATGACACTGCGAAGCAGGTCCGGCATGTCGCTGTAGATGCCGCCGAAATGGTAAGCGACCATCCACAGCGCCATGAGAAAACGCAACCATTCGAGACCGTGGTAGCGGCGCTTCTTGAGTGCATGCATGAATTCCTCCTCCCCCAGTTACCGGGTAGCAGGCCGATGAATGTCCCCTTCATCGGAAAGGGAGCGAAATGCGACACGGTGATCCAAGCGAGCGCCGTAAATGATCGGGTTGAGGTTGGAGTCAGCGATGAACGGACGAGTCTCTCAAGGACTCTTGCCGGGGGCGTCGGTCGGTGTGCGTGCACGGCGGCAGGGATTGTGCCCCAGCGAACGTTCAAAGTGTAATCAAACTGCAAATAACCGCGTATATAGCGACCGGGAATCACCGGGTTTTACACAAAGCGCAACGCCCTGTCTGTGATCGGAGACAAGCGCCTTCGCTTTCCCCGATCACCGCGCCCCGCTATCTTGAGGTGCTATTTTGAGGTGCTATACAGCGTCGGCCGCCGCGCCGCCGCCTCATTGTCGATAAGCCGACCGTTCCAGGAGCCAACATGAGCCATCCCCCTGTCGCTTTCATCACCGGTGCCACCTCCGGCTTCGGCCGCGCCTGCGCCGAGCGCTTCGCCGAGGCCGGCTGGGCGCTGGTGCTCACCGGTCGCCGCCGCGAGCGGCTCGAGGAAGTGGAGCAGCAACTGACCGCCAAGGTGCCGATACATATCGCGACCCTCGACGTGCGCGAGCGCGACGCGGTCGCCCAGGTCGTCGATGCCCTGCCCGAGCCGTTCAAGGCGGTCAAGGTCCTGGTCAACAACGCCGGTCTGGCGCTGGGTGCCGGCCCCGCCCAACAAGCCAATCTGGATGACTGGCAGACGGTCATCGACACCAACATCACCGGCCTGGTCAATGTCACGCGCACGCTACTGCCGACGCTGATCGAGGTCGGCCGCGGCGCCGCAATCATCAATATCAGCTCCACCGCTGCCCTGTGGCCCTACCCCGGCAGCCACGTCTATGGCGCTTCCAAGGCCTTCGTCAATCAGTTCTCTTACAATCTGCGCTGCGACCTCAAGGGCACCGGCGTGCGCGTCACCGACGTCGCCCCGGGCATGGCCGAGACCGAATTCACCCTGGTCCGCATGAAGGGTGACCAGAACGCCCATGACAAGCTCTACGGCGGGGTCGAGCCGATCCAGCCGGAGGATGTGGCCGAACAGGTCTTCCACGCTGCGACCCTGCCGGCACATCTCAACATCAACCGCCTCGAACTGATGCCGGTTTGCCAGTCCTGGGGCGGCCTGACCATCGACCGCGACTGACCCACGCGGCCAGCCCTCGCGCCGCCTAGCGGCGGCGCGGATCGGTCTCGGGGCGGAATCGACATTGACGCGGCCCCGGCGGCGACTCACCATCTCACGCTGAAGACATTTCTCTCTCTGCGACCCGGTTACACCATGTCCACGCTCGACCAACGCGATACGCTGACGCTGCCTTCAGGCCACGACAAGCTGCTGCTCCACTCCTGCTGCGCGCCCTGCTCCGGCGAGGTGATGGAGGCGCTGCAGGTCTCCGGCATCGACTACGCGATCTTCTTCTACAACCCCAATATCCACCCCAAGAAGGAGTATCTGCTGCGCAAGGAGGAGAACATCCGCTTTGCCGAGGAGAACGGCATCGCCTTCATCGATGCCGACTACGACACCGACAACTGGTTCGCCCGCGCCAAGGGCATGGAGTACGAACCGGAGCGCGGCATTCGCTGCACCATGTGCTTTGACATGCGCTTCGAGCGCACTGCGCTCTATGCCTATGAGCATGGCTATTCGCTCATCTCCAGCTCCCTGGGCATCTCGCGCTGGAAGAACATGGCGCAGATCAACGACTGCGGCCATCGCGCCGTCGCCCCCTACGCGGGCATGGCCTACTGGGACTACAACTGGCGCAAGAAAGGCGGCTCGCAGCGCATGATCGAGATCAGCAAGCGCGAGCGCTTCTATCAGCAGGAGTACTGCGGCTGCGTCTATTCGCTGCGCGACACCAACCTGCATCGCAAGGCCCAGGGCCGCGAGCTGATCCAGCTCGGCGTGCAGTACTATGGTGATGATGAGTAATACTGGCGGGAAGACTAACTAGGCTAGCCGATAGCGCGCGAAGATTGCCAAGCGATAACCCGAGCGACGCCGCCAAGGCGGCGTCGCTCAGGGAAATGAAGCCTACGCCTCAGCTTCCAAACACCACCTTGGCGACATCCTGATAGACCTTGGCGAAATGCACGGTCATACCCGCCTTGAGGTAGTCAGGCAGCTCGTCGTAATCGCGCTGGTTGGCCTCCGGCAGGATCAGCTCGAAGATCTCGCTACGCCGCGCGGCGATTACCTTCTCGCGGATACCCCCCACCGGCAGCACCTGGCCGGTCAGGGTCAGCTCGCCGGTCATCGCTAGCGGCCGGTCGATGCTCTGATTCTTCGCCAACGACATCAGTGCCGTGGTCATGGTCACGCCGGCCGAGGGGCCATCCTTGGGCGTGGCCCCCTCGGGCACGTGGACATGGATGAAGGCCTCGTTGAAGAAGTCGGCATCGGCGCCGTACTCGCCCAGATGCCCGAGTGTGTAGCTGTAGGCGATATTGGCCGACTCCTGCATCACCTCACCAAGCTTGCCGGTGAGCTTGAAGCCGCGCGTCAGCGCATGCACCTTGGTCGCCTCGATCGGCAGCGTGGCGCCGCCCATGGCGGTCCACGCAAGGCCGGTGACCACACCCACGCCCTTGAGCACCTTCTCCTTGCGGAACAGTGGCGCGCCGAGGAACTCCTCGAGGTTGTTGACCGAGACCTTGACCGTCTCCTGATCCTGTTCGAGCAACTTGACCGCGGCCTTGCGCACGATGCGATGGAGCTGCTTCTCCAGCTGGCGCACGCCGGCTTCCCGGGCATAGCCTTCGATCACCTGCTTGAGTGCGGCGTCGGTCAGATTGATGCGCTTCTTGGGAATACGATCGCGCTTGAGCAGTTTCGGCCACAGGTGGTGCTTGGCGATCGCCACCTTCTCCTCGGCGATATAGCCGGAGAGGCGAATCTGCTCCATGCGGTCGAGCAGCGGCCCGGGGATGGTATCGAGCTGGTTGGCGGTGCACACGAACAGCACCTTGGAGAGATCCAGGCGCACGTCGAGATAGTGATCGAGAAAGTCGACGTTCTGTTCGGGGTCGAGCACCTCCAGCAGCGCCGAGGCCGGATCGCCCTGGAACGACTGCCCCATCTTGTCGATCTCGTCGAGCATGATCACCGGATTCTCGACCTCGACCTCCTTGAGCGCCTGGGCCAGTTTGCCGGGCATGGCGCCGATATAGGTGCGCCGGTGGCCCTTGATCTCTGCCTCGTCGCGCATGCCGCCGACCGAGAAGCGGTAGAACTCACGCCCCAAGGCTTCGGCGATGGAGCGCCCGACCGAGGTCTTGCCGACCCCCGGCGGGCCGACCAGCAGCACGATCGAGCCCCCGACGTCCCCCTTGAACGAGCCCTCGGCGAGGAACTCGATGATGCGCTCCTTGACGTCGGCCAGACCGTCGTGGTCGCGATCGAGCACCTTACGGGCGCGCTTGAGATCGAGCTGATCCTCGGAGGTGATGCCCCAGGGTAGCGAGGTGAGCCAGTCGAGATAGTTGCGCGTGGTGCCGTATTCCGGCGAGCCGGTCTCGAGCATCGAGAGCTTGTCGAGCTCGTCGTCGATGCGCGTCTGCACCCGCTCCGGTACCTGCAGGTGCTCCAGGCGCCCACGGAAGGTATCGACGTCGCTCTCGCGATCATCCTTGGAGATGCCCAGCTCTTTCTGGATTACCTTGAGCTGCTCGCGCAGGAAGAACTCGCGCTGGCGCTCCTGCATCTGCGAGTTGACCTGCTCGCTGATCTGGTTCTGCAGCTGGGCGACCTCGATCTCCTTGCGCAGCAGCGGCAGCACCCGCTGCATGCGATCCATGATCGGCAGTGTCTCCAGCACCTGCTGCAGCTCGCGCCCCTTGGCCGAGGTGATCGCCGCGGCGAAATCGGTCAGCGGGCCCGGCTCATGGGGGCTGAAACGGTTGAGATAGCTCTTCAACTCTTCGCCGTAGAGCGGATTGATCGGCAGCAGCTCCTTGATGCCGTTGATCAGCGACATCGCGTAAGCGCGCGCTTCTTCGCGGCCTCGGCATCCACCGGCTCACGCGGGTAGGAGACCTCGACCAGATAGGGCGGGGTCTTGGAGAGCCAGCGATGGATGCGGAAACGCCGCATGCCCTGGGCGATGAACTGGATCTGGTGTTCTTCGCTCTGGGTACGGTGCACCTTCACCGCGGTACCGATCTCGGGGAAGCTGCCGGGGCTCATCTCCTCCATGCTGACATCGCCGATGAAAGCGACACCGACCATGTGATGCGGCGTGTTGGCGACCCGCTGCATGGTCTCTTCCCAGCGTTGGCGCTGAATGATCAGCGGCTGCACCTGGGCGGGAAAGAACGGGCGGTTGTGAATCGGCAGCAGGTAGATGCGTTCCGGCAGGTAGTCGCCGGACGGGACCATGGCACCGCTGGCCGACTGCCCCTGCTGCGGCGTCTCCTCGCCTTGCGCCGTGTCGCCGCCCACGTCGATATGGCTATCGGCGTTCCAATCGTGTTCGCTCATCGTTGATCCTGTATCCGTCCATGGCCAAAGCGGCCCGATATCTGTGGGATGTGGGCAGGGGTGCGTAAGTTCAAGTGAACCCGCGACCGGCCAGTGCCAATACAGGATAGGAGAGCACCGCCAGCGCGGTGCCATAGGCGGCGGAAACACGAAGGCCGAGCACGCGGCTCGGCCTTCGCAGGGGTATCGACGCCGCGCCCCCGGATCGGGGCGCCAGGCGCTTACGGCTGAGCGGGGGCAGCACCCGGTACCAGCGGCACGCGCTGGTCATTGAGGGTCATCACGCCATCGTCGAGCGCGATGCGCAGCGGGCCACCGCTCATCGGCAGACCCAACGACATCAGCAAAATCGGCGGCGCACCCTTGAGCTCGAAATGACCGTCGAGACGCTTTAGCACCTCGCGATTGAGCGCCTCGGCGTCCATGGTGTCGAGATGCCAGTCAGCCATCCCGTCGCCGTCGAACTTGAGCTCGCCATTGCCCTGCATGTCGATGCCCATCAGCGGGCTCTTCAGCGCCAGCTTGTCCACGGCCCAGCGCGGCGAGCCGGCAAAGATTGCCGCCAGCTGCGGCTTGAGCGGTGCCAGCGCCTGCGCCATCGCATCCTGATCGTCGGAAGCCGCGGCCGCCTGAATCTCACTGGTGTGCGCTTCCAGCGCCGCCGCCAGGTCGCGGTAGGCATCGCCATCGATATGATCAAGAGTCATCGCCAGCTCACCGCTGCCGAGCTGTTGATCGTCCATGGTGGTGTCGCCGAGCCGAGTCTCGAGATGCATCGTCATCTCCTTGGCGTCGAGCTTGGCATCGAGGGCGTAGCGCGAGTCGTGCGACACCAGCTTGGCGCCATCCGGCGAGACCACGGTGATGGTGGGCAGGGTGAGCGCGAGTGACTGGTCGAAGGCCTGACGGCCACCCTGGAACGCACCTTCGATGGCCAGGTTCTCCAGCAGCATGTTGGCGTCGGCATCCTGTAGCTGCAGTCGCGGCGCCTGGCCATCGAGAGTGACCCGATCCCCGTGCTGGGTGAGATTCAGCGTCAGACCCGAGAAGTCGACCTGCATCGGCCGCGCCGGGCGAAACTCGCCGCCGACTTCACCGGCCGGCACAGTCCACTGCTGGGAGAAACCGGGTAGCGCGATCGTGGCCTCCATGCGCTGCTCGCGGGTCAAAAAGCGCCCGTTCCAGGTCAGCGGCCCGTCGCTCTCGAGCAGATCGCCGAACAGCGTGCGGTCGTCGCCGATACGCACCTGCCCCTCGCCGGAGAAGCTGGTCTCGAACAGGCCGTGATCGGCCCCGTAGGGCGCCTCGATCACCACCGGCTCGCTCTCGTCATCGAGGTAACGCGCCTCCAAGCGGCCGCTGGAGTGGAACCAGCCGCTGTCGACGTCGGTGCGTTCGACCTGCCACTGCGGGCTGGCATCCAAGCGCGCCACGAGCTGCGACATCTCCTGCTCGAAGCGATGGCTGGAGTAGGCCTGGGCGCCGAGATAGCCCCCGCCCACGACGATCACGATAGCGGCGCCCGCGCCGATCCACTTGCGCATTCCGCGCTCCTTGTCAGAGTTGATTGAGGGGGTCGCTGTAGATAGTGATTCGGCGACGTCTTCTCAGGTGATGTACGCAACCCGGGACGCCGCTCGTTCAGTGCAGCCAGAACCACAGATGCATGACGCTCCAGGCATAGACCGCGGCCAGGATGTCGTCGAACATGATGCCGATCCCACCGGCCACGCGGCGGTCGACCCAGCGGATCGGCCACGGCTTGATGATGTCGAACACCCGAAACACCACGAACCCCCCAGCGCCGATTCCCACGAAAACGGCACCGCGGCCATGGTCAGCCAGTAGCCGACGAACTCGTCCCATACGATACCGGAGTGGTCGTGGACGCCGAGATCCCGCGAGGTCTTGCCACACAGCCAGATGCCGATCAGCGTAGCGATGCCCATGACCCCCAGATAGAGCCCCAGCGGCAATCCCGAGAGCAGCCAGTAGAACGGGATCGCCGCCAGGGTGCCGAAGGTGCCGGGTGCAAAGGGCACGGCGCCGCTGCCGAGCCCGAAGGCCAGAAAGTGGGTGGGGCGACGCCAGACGCTCTTGGGGGCCCGGTTCATGCGCGTCTCTCCGCGAAATGATCCCAGCCGCCTAGCCCGGCGAACGCCTCGGGCAGCCCACCGATACCCTCGCCGGCGACGATGCGGCCGATCGGCGTGAGCGGCAGATGCAGCGCGGCAAGCTGCTGCTGTGCACCTGCAAGCTGGGCCGGGGGCAGTGTCACCAGCAGCTCATAGTCGTCGCCACCGGCGAGCACGCGGCGCTGGACCTGATCGCCGTCGAGGATGGCGCGCAGCGGCGTCGCCAGCGGCAGCGCCGCCAGATCGAGCTGCGCGCCCACGTTTGAGGCGCGCAGCAGATGGCCGAGATCCGCCAGCAACCCGTCGGAGATGTCGATGGCCGCGCTGGCCAGACCGCGCAGCGCCTCACCGGCCGCCAGCCGCGGTTGCGGCCGCAGATAGGCATCGAGCAGCGGATGTGCCAGATCGCGTTCGCCCTGCTGCCAGCGGGCCAGCCCCCTGCCGCGCGGCCCGGATAGCCGGTCACCGCGATCCAGTCGCCGACCCGCGCCCCCGCACGCGTCAGCGCGCTGCCGGCGGGCAGCTCGCCGTGTACAGTGACGCTGAGACTCAGGGTGCCACGGGTCACGTCACCGCCGATCAGCGCGCAGCCGCAACGCTCGGCGAGGGCGTGAAAGCCCTCGCCCAGTGCTGCGAGCCAGTCGGTATCGGTCTCCGGCAGGGTCAACGCCAGGGTGCACCAGCGCGCCCGCGCGCCCATCGCCGCCAGGTCGCTCAGCGCCACCGCCAGCGCGCGATGGCCGATCGCCGCCGGTGGCGCAGCGGCGGGAAAATGCACGTCCACCACCGAGGTGTCGACGCTGATCGCCAACTGATGGCCGGGGGTGGGGGCGATCACCGCGCAGTCGTCGCCGTTGTCGACGACGATATCCGCCCGGCCGCTGGCGGGGCGCGCCAGGTAGCGGGAGATCAGCGCGAATTCGCTCAACGCAGCGCTGCTCATGTCAACGCCGGCGAGCAGCGACCTCGGCACCCCGCAGGCGCGAGGCCAGCTTGTCGAGGATGCCGTTGACGTACTTGTGGCCATCGGTGGCGCCGAAGATCTTGGCCAGCTCCACCCCTTCGTTGATCACCACACGGTAGGGAACTTCCGGGCGCCGCGACAGCTCGTATGCGCCCAGGCGCAGGATCGCCAGCTCGATGCGGTCGAGATCCTCGAGCCGGCGGTCGAGCAGCGGCGCGATAGCGGCATCGAGCTCGCGCTGATGCTGGGCGGCGTTGTGCAGCAGGTCGTGGAACAGGGCAGCGCGTCGGCAATCTCCATCACCTTGTGCCAGTTCTCGTGATCCTCGAGATCCTCATCGGCGATCTGGGCGCGAAACTCGGCCTCCACTGCGGTGATCGACTTGCCCGTCATCTGCCACTGATAGAGTCCCTGCACGGCCAGCTCGCGGGCCGCACGGCGCGACTCCTGGGCCTTGCTCGGCTGACGCGACGGTGCGCTCATGCCTCACCTCCCAGACGCTTGAGCAGCGAGACCATCTCCATCGCCGCCATTGCCGCCTCGGTACCCTTGTTGCCGGCCTTGGTACCGGCGCGCTCGATCGCCTGATCGATCGAGTTGACCGTCAGCACACCGTTGGCGATGGGCGTGTCGTGGGCCAGCTGCAGCGCGGAGAGCGACGAGTTGCAATTGCCGGCAACATATTCGAAGTGCGGCGTGCCGCCGCGGATCACCGCCCCCAGGGCAATCACCGCATCCGGGCGCGATACCGTGAGCACACGCTTGACCGCCAGCGGCAACTCCCACGCCCCAGGCACATGGATCAGCTCGATGTTCTCTTCACTCACGCCGTGACGCATCAGGCTGTCGACCGCCCCTTCGACGAGACTGTCGACGACATGATGATTGAAACGGCCGACGACGATGGCGTAGCGGCCATCGACATCGGTGAACTGGCCTTCCAGTTGCGCGATCGGTTGCATTGTCGGGTTCCGGAGTCACTGCGCCTGAAGCGGATCGAGGGACCCCCTCAGGCGTACGCTAAAAAAGAGTGATTGGCCGGCGCCAGAACGAGGCGCTCGGCGCGCGAAGCCGGCCATCTTACCATGTCCCGGCGGGCGCGGGCATGGCTCGACGCCAGCGGGCGACATGGCCGCCCCGGGGGCGCCACACGCCGTCTCATCACGGTCGGTGTCGGCACGCAAGCCATGCGTTTCAGACGTCACCGCTGACAAGCTCGACCACCTCGAGGTCGAACCCGGAGAGCGCCGAGAAGCGCCACGGCGAACTCAGCAGGCGCATCTTGCCGACGCCGAGCTGACGCAGGATCTGGGCGCCGGTGCCGATCGACAGAAAGTTACCACTGCCATCGGCGGCGCTGGAGCGCGGCGCCGGGCGATGCCCGAGCAGCACATCGAGCTGGGTCTTGAGATCGCCGCGCGGGCTGGCATCGTCGAGCAGCACGAAAACCCCGGCCTCAGCCTGACTGACCGCCTCCAGCGCGGTGTAGGCGGTCCAGTGCCCGTCGCCCTTGCACAGCGCCAGCAGATCACCCAGGGTGTCGCCAGCATGCACCCGCACCGTGGTCGGCCGCGCCGCCTCAGGCTCGCCATTGACCAAGGCTAGATGATGGGTGTGCTGAATGCGGTCGTGGAAAACGTGCAGTGCCATCTCGCCGAAGGCCGTGGTGACGCTCTGGCGCTCGACCGCATCCACCGTGCGCTCGTTGAGCATGCGGTAGTGGATCAGATCGGCGATGGTGCCGATCTTGAGATCGTGCTCGGCGGCGAAGCGCTCGAGTTCGGGGCGCCGCGACATGCTGCCGTCATCGTTCATGATCTCGCAGATCACGCCGGTGGCCTCGAAGCCGGCCATCGCTGCCAGATCGCAGGCCGCCTCGGTATGACCGGCACGCCGTAGCACCCCGCCCGGTTCCGCCATCAGCGGGAAGATATGGCCCGGCTGGACCAGATCCTCGGGGCGCGCGTCACGCGCCGCGGCGGCGCGTACGGTGAGCGCGCGGTCAGCCGCGGAGATGCCGGTGGAGACGCCCCTGGCGGCCTCGATCGAGAGTGTGAACTTGGTGCCGTAGCCGGAGCCGTTGTCGTCGACCATCAGCGGCAGCTTGAGCTGCTGGCAGCGCTCGCGGGTCATCGGCTGGCAGATCAAGCCACGCGCGTGACGCGCCATGAAGTTGATGTGGCTCGCCTCGACGCACTCGGCGGCCATGATGATATCGCCTTCGTTCTCGCGGTCCTCGTCATCCATCAGGATGACCATCTTGCCCTGCCGAATGTCTTCGACGAGCGCCTCGATGCTGGCCAGCCGGCCCGATTCCCCTGTCGTCATAGCTCTATCGCCATCGCCTTGATCATGCGCACCGCGCGCTTGGATTCGATGACGGCACAGACTACCTGTCGGGCGGCGCCGACGCTACTGTCGTTGCATCGCAACGCCGTCGCCGGCCGTCGTCGTCAGGGCTCAGGCGTCTGCCCGCGGGCGGGCGCGAATCCACCAGTCGTCGCCCACCGCACGGATCTCGTCGATCTCGAGCCGACGCTGCTGGCGCATGCTGTCGATCCCGGGCAGCGCGAACAGCGGACGCGCGCCGCTGCCCAGCAGCGTCGGCGCGACGAACAGTTCGAGACGATCGATCCAGCCAGCATCGAAGAGCGCGCCGGCCAGGGTGGCACCGGTCTCCACCAGCACCTCGTTGCACGCTTCCCGGGTCGCCAGATAGCGCAGCGCCGCCTCGACGTCGACTCGCCCGGCGCTATCGGCGGGCAGCGTCACCACCTCCGCCCCGGCGGCTTCGAGGCGCTCACGCCGGGCCTTTTCGGCACCGGCGACGCTGAGCACCAGGGTGCGGCCCGGTTGGCTCAGGCAAGCCGCTGCGAGTGGCAGGCGCAACTGGCTGTCGAGCACCACCCGCAGCGGCTGGCGGCGCACGATCTCGTCGGCCTCGTCGAGTTCCAGTTGTTCGGCGCGCAGGGTGAGCCGAGCATCGTCGAAGATGATCGACTCGACCCCGGTGAGAATCGCACTGGCCCCGGCGCGAAGACGCTGGACCTGGCGCCGCGCCGCGGGCCCGGTGATCCACTGCGACTCGCCGCTGGCCATGGCGGTGCGCCCATCCAGGCTCATCGCCATCTTCAACGTGACCCGCGGCAGCCCTTGCTGCATGCGCCGCACGAAACCCGGGTTGAGCGCCTGCGCCTGCGCTTCGAGCAGGCCCACCTCCACCGCGATACCGGCCTCACGCAGCTGGGCGAAACCGCGCCCGGAGACCGCCGGGTTGGGGTCCTCCATCGCCGCTACCACCCGCGCCACGCCGGCCGCGATCAGCGCCTGGCTGCAGGGCCCGGTGCGCCCGGTGTGCGAGCAGGGCTCCAGGGTGACGTAAGCGGTGGCACCGCGGGCAGCCTCGCCGGCCGCGGCGAGGGCGTTGATCTCGGCGTGGGCCTCGCCGGCACGGCGATGGAAGCCCTCGCCCACCAGCTCGCCGGCATTGACGATCACGCAGCCGACCCGAGGATTGGGGTCACAGGTATAGTGGCCGCGCTGCGCCAGGCGCAGGGCACGGTTCATCCAGGCCGTGTCCTGGGCCTCAGCGGAAACGGACGTGTCGGGGTCGAAGGCAGTGCTACCCAGCGTGGCGTCGGACATCGGCATCTCTCGCGCAGTGGAGGCGGCCGGCGGCGACCGCCGGCCAGCGGGGTCAGGGAAGATCGATCAGCGCTTGGTATCGCCGGGTATCTTCGGCTCCTGGGCCAGGCGGTCGATCTCGGCACGGAACTCATCGAGATCCTGAAAGCGGCGATAGACCGAGGCAAAGCGGATATAGGCCACGTGATCGAGGCGTTTGAGCATCTCCATCACCTCTTCGCCGACCTCGCGCGCCTCCACCTCGCGGTCGCCGCGCGCGCGCAGGCGCTGACGGATACGCTCCACCGCGGCCTCGAACGATTCCACGCTGACCGGACGCTTTTCCAGCGCCAGCGACATGCCGGCACGCATCTTCTGCTCGTCGAAGCTCTCGCGCGAGCCGTCCGCCTTGATCACCCGGGGCATCACCAGCTCGGCGGTCTCGTAGGTGGTGAAACGCTCGCCGCAAGCGGCACACTGGCGACGCCGACGCACCTGATCCCCCTCGGCGACCAGGCGCGAATCGGTCACCTTGGTATCGTGGGTACCGCAAAAAGGACAATGCATCGATGGTTCACTCGTCGGCGCGTTATGCGCGCAGTGTAACGGTTTGCACAAGATACCGGAAACACGGCGATTTCCGCGTTTCGTTCCCTGTTGGCCCGAGTTCTGCAAGGATAAGGCCAGAGACTCGCTCCGCCGCCATGCAGGAATCCTCACATGCCCAGCCGCGCCGCCAACTACCCCGCCCTGTCCGAAGACGCCTTCCTTGCCCGTGCCGGCGCCAGGCTCGAAGAGGTCTACGGGCCGCGTCGGGACGAGGTGCTGCGGCGGCTGACCACGCTGCTGGCGCACCATGAAGGTGCGCTAGACCGCCAGCCGCGTCCAACCTGGAGCGAGCGCGACCAGATCCTGATCACCTATGGCGACAGCCTGATCGACGGCGAGCGCCCGCCGCTGGACGTGCTCGACGATTTTCTCGCCACCCGGCTCAACGGCGTCTTCAGCGGCCTGCACATCCTGCCCTTCTTCCCCTGGAGCAGCGACGACGGCTTCGCGGTGATCCACTATCGCGAGGTCGATCCCAAGCTGGGCGACTGGCAGGACATCCGCCGTCTGGCCGCGCGCAGCGACCTGATGGTGGATCTGGTGATCAACCACGTCTCGCGCGATTCGCTGTGGTTCACCGACTATCTGGCAGGCACCCAACCCGGGCGCGACTACTTCATCGAGATGGACCCGCAGACCGATCTCTCCCAGGTCACGCGCCCGCGTAACTCGCCGCTGCTGGTGCCGGTCTCGACCCGACGTGGCACGCGCCATTTGTGGGCGACCTTCTCCGAGGATCAGATCGACCTCAACTTCGCCAATCCAGACGTGCTGCTCGAGTTCATCGGCATCCTGCTGTTCTATGTCCAGCAGGGGGCGCGGATCATCCGCCTCGATGCGATCGCCTATCTATGGAAGGAGGTCGGCACCCGCTGTATCCATCTGCCGCAGACCCACGCCATCGTGCGTCTGCTGCGCGCGATCCTCGATTACGTGGCTCCGGGCACACTGCTGATCACCGAAACCAACGTGCCCCACGCCGAGAACATGAGCTATTTCGGCCTGGAGAGCACGCCGGCTGAGGCATCGGCCGCCGGGAGCGGCGACGCTTCCGCAAGCGACACGGCGACGCCCGACGAAGCCCATATGATCTACCAGTTCACGCTGCCGCCGCTGCTGCTGCACACGCTGACCAGCGGCGATGCCAGCGCGCTGGCGGACTGGGCGCGCGCGCTGCCGCCACTGCCCGCCGGCTGCACCTACTTCAACTTCACCGCCAGCCACGATGGGATCGGGGTGCGTGCGCTGGAGGGGCTGCTGCCGCCGCATGAGGTCTCGCTGCTGCTCGAACTGATGCACCGCTTCGGCGGCTACGTCAGCATGAAGACCAACGCCGATGGCAGCGACTCGCCCTATGAGATCAATATCACCTACTTCGACGCCATGAAGGGCACCCGCCGCGGTCCCGATGCGTGGCAAGTCGAACGCTTTCTATGCAGCCAGAACCTGATGCTCGCGCTGCAGGGCATCCCCGGGGTCTACCTGCACTCGCTGACCGCGACGCTCAATGATCACGAGGGCGTCGAGCGCAGCGGCCGGCTGCGCTCGATCAACCGTCACCGCTGGGTCAAGGAGGAACTCGACGAGCTGATCGACAGCCGCAGCACGCCCACCCGCGAAGCCTTTACCTCGCTCAAGCGCCGGCTCAATATCCGCGCCAGCGAGCCCTGCTTCCATCCCGAAGCGCCGCAGCGCGTGCTCGACTCCGGGCCGGGGCTATTCGCCATCGAGCGCGGCCCGCTGGCCAGCGGGCGCCGGTTGCTGGCGATCTACAACATCAGCGACAAGCGCCAGCCGCTGGATATCGAAGCGCTGGCCAGCGGCGAGTGGTACGACGTGCTCAAGGATGGCAAGCGCTGGAATCCGCACCCCGAAGAGCGCGAGATCCTGCGGCCCTATCGCAGCCTGTGGCTGGTGCAGCCGTGACTTGCCGCGGCCGTCACGGCTGGCTAGAGTAGCCCCCGGGAGATGGCATTCCTCCCGCGGCATGGGCCCAGCCGCCCCGGCCGCAAACCGCAGCCCGCTGATGATGCCTGCCAACGCACCCGAGGTGTGTCCTGCGCAGGCGTCATGCTCCGGCACTTCCCGCCTGCAGGAGACCCCTCGTCTGCCGAGATCGACGAGGAGCGCAACACATGTGGATTTCGATCGCCGCCATCAGCCTCGGCGCCGCCATTGGCGCCAATCTGCGCTGGTGGCTGGGCGCGCAGTACAACGGCTATTTTCTGCACATCCCGCCGGGCACGCTGATCGCCAACCTGCTGGGGGCGTGGCTGATCGGCATGGCCTTGAGCTTTTTCCAGGACTCGTCGCTCAGCGTCGAGTGGAAACTGTTCGCAGTGACCGGGCTGCTCGGCGCGCTGACCACCTTCTCCACGTTCTCTGCCGAAATGGTCACCGCGATCCAGAGCGGGCGCTGGCTATGGGCCATCACCGGCACCCTGGTGCACGTGCTCGGCTCGTTCGCCATGACCCTACTGGGCATCGTCTGCTACGGCTGGCTGCGCCATTGAGTTCGGCTCATCCCTGACCTCACGCCAGCAGCGCCAGCGGCACCACCTGAACGTTGCCGCCGGGCGCCGTGACCACCAGGTGCTCGCCGATGCGCTCGAGGCTGGCCGCCGCCAGTGCCGGACCACCCAGCGCCAGGCGTTGACGTTCGCAGCCCTCCAGCGCATCGATCACCACCAGCTCGCCGCGGGCACTGATGACGTAGAAACGTTCGTTGTCCGCCAGCGGCGCCGCCAGCGCGGGCGGGTGAGTCGCGTCAAGCGCCCCCAGCGCCACCTCCCAGACGTGCTCGCCGCTGGCCGCATCGAAGCCGAACAGGCACAGCGCGGTCGATGCCGCACCAACCTCCCCTACCGCCAGGCTCACCGCCACACGCTCCGTTTCCACCGCCGGACGCGCCGCTGGGCTTGTGGCCACGCCCTCAGGCAGCTCGGCCATCCACAGCACAGCGCGCGTCAGCGGATCGATGCGCAAGAGCCGGGGCGGCTCGGTATCGCTCAGAAACAGCCGGCCCTGATCGTCGAGCAGCGCCGTGGCCAGGTCCACCGGCGCTCCCATGCCGATGCACCCTGTCTGGTGACCATCGTGCAACGACAGGGCGTGAATGGCACGATCACCGCCGCCGACATAGACCTCGCCAGCGTGCAGCAGCGGAAACGGCAGACCACCGCCGGCATAGCGCTGATGCCACAACAACTTGCCGCTATGCAGATCGAAGGCGAGCAGACCGCTGGCCAGGGAGGGCTCCGCGCGGCGGGCAGACGACGACGTTGTAGAGGGATGTCGCTCGGCATAGGCGACCACGCCGACGGCCGGCGTGGTGGTGATACATGCGTGCGCCCAGTCCGGCACCTCGAGCTGCCACAGCAGCGCCCCGGAGACAGACTCGCGCCGCTGCAGAGAGCCCGGCGCCGAGGCATCGAAGCGCGGCGAGGTCGACACCCGTGCGTTATGCCAGGGAACCTCGTCACGGGACGCATAGACACTGATACGGTCATCGGGGGCTGTCAGCACGAACGACGCCCTGTGGTCTATCTCGAGTAAGTGGTCGAACTCGAGTAAGTGGTCGACTTCGAGCGCACTCGCTGCCGTGGGGGCGATCGTCCGCACCTCCGGCGGCGATAGCGCGCGCGGGCCGGTCGGCGTGGATGACGCGACATCTGGCGTTACCTCACCTGCAAGCTTCTGCGCGGGCGGGTCGAAAGCTGCATCAGGCACGGCGAATCTCCTCTCGGGGATAGGACGTGGCCCTGCGTAGGGTCGTTGTTGGCGTTATTCTCACCGGTCTCGACGATTCGTGCCGGTGTTCGACTCCACCCTACTCGCAACCGAGCGACGTCGCCAGCGCGCAGGAGAGGTCGTGACACAACCACCCTGCGCGCTGACTATCGCCCCCATTCAATTACCTTATTTAACTTTACTTAACATAGCGGATATAGTGTAACTCCCCGCTGCTTCGAATCGGCAGAGGCCCAAGGTCAGGTGACGCATGCGGTTACTCTCGAACGCAACGCCAGGACGCCGGCGGCTAGCCTCCAGCTTCGCCCGCCAGGGGCTTCGCCATCTCCTGCTGGTGCTTTCCTGGCTTGCCCTGTGGCGCCTCTCCGCACTGATGGAGTATGCCCCGCATGCCAGCCTCTGGTTTCCCCCGGCTGGCCTGAGCTTCGCCGCCCTGCTCGTGCTCGGCTGGCGCGCACTACCTGGCCTGATCGTCAGTTGTGTGCTGGCCACCTTCTGGGTCGACCAACTCTACGCCATGCACCAGAGCATGCGAGAAATCCTGACGGCCGGCTTGGCCTTCGGTCTCGCCCACTGCGGCGTCTATGGCGTCGGCGCCTGGGTGCTCAGAAGCGCACTGGGTCGCCAGGCCGAGATCACTACCCCGACCCTGGTGCCACTATTTCTGGTGACCGCCTGTCTCTCGGCGCTGGCCGCCACCCTCATCGGCATCGTGTCCCTGGAGATGGCGGGCATGCTGGCCTGGACCGAGCTGGGCGCGATCTGGCTGCCCTGGTGGATCGGCGACATGGCCGGCGTCATCGTGCTAGCGCCACTGTTTTTGGCCATGCTGAGTTGGCGCTACGCCGCGCTCTCGGCCTGGCTCGGCGGGCTCGACTTCCAGTTGCCCCGACGTCCGAGCGTGGCTTTCATCGGCAAGCTGCTGCTGTGCATCGGACTGCTCAGCATCGTGACCCTCGCCGATGCCTACACACGCAGCCCGGATGTCGCTTTCGCCGTGTTCTTTCTGATTATCCCATTGATGTGGATCGTGTATACCGAGAGTGCCTTTCGCAGTGCCCTGAGCCTGGCGCTGTTTGCCTTGACGACCGCGCTGTGGGTGGCGGGACTGAGTCTGGTCGAGCAGTCGATGACCTATCAGTTCGCGCTCTGCGTGATCGCCACCAGCGGCTATTTCGGTTTTGCCGTTCCGGCACTGGCGGCGCGCAACCGCCAGCTCAGTGAGCTGGCGGCGCGCGATCCACTCACCGGGGTCTTTACCCGGCGCGCCTTCTTCGACAAGGCAACCCAGATGCTTGCCGAAGCACGAGGTTGCGGCCGGCCACTCACACTGCTGATGCTGGATATGGATCACTTCAAGCGAATCAACGACGATCATGGCCACGACGTCGGCGATCAGACCCTGATTCTGCTATGCCATGCCGTGCTGGGCCGAATGGCACCGCATCATCTGTTCGGGCGCTTCGGCGGCGACGAGTTTCTGCTGCTGGTGGACAGCGATCTCGACGCCGCGTGCGAGACGAGTGCCAGATTGAAGCATCACATAGCCGGCCTGCGGGTGCCGGGTACCCAGCAGCCGCTCTCGGCCACCATCGGTATCGCCGAGCTGGGCGCGGAAGACACCCTCACCCAGGCTTTTCGCCGTGCCGATCTGGCGCTGCTGCAGGCCAAGCGCGGTCGACGCAGCCAAGCCGACATCCCGCCAGCCGCCGCCAACGGCTGAGCCAGCTTGGACCCCATCACACAGCGGATGGCGCATCCCGCCAGCGCGATATCTCGCCGGCTTCAGTCGTCGTGGTATTCACACGTCGCCGGCATTGTCACGCTCGACGGCTTCGAAAAGCCGATCCTGGAGGTCGGGAATGGCTGCCTGGACCCGGTTCCAGCTGGGAATGAACGGCTTGTCGCGGGGGGATTCGAAAAACGCCGCGCCGGCCTGCATGATGTTGTCGGCGAACAGCTCCACCGCGGCCTCCTCGCTGTGGCGGTCGAGCTTGAGCCCGTTCATCGCCGCGTCATGATCATAGGCCTCGATCAAATCCAGCGCGGTGCGGTAATAGGTGGCCTTGACGGTACGAAAGCTCTCGACGCTCATCTCCACGCCCAGGGTCGCCAGTTTGCGGTACATCGCCTTGGCGATATCCATGCTCATACGGTTGAGCCCGCCGCTCGGGTCAGCCTCGGAGATCGGCTGATGCTTGTGGTCGTAGGCGTCGGCGATATCCACCTGACACAGCCGCTTGGTCGAAAAGTTGCGATGCACCTCCGACAGCACCCCGATCTCGAGCCCCCAGTCGCTGGGGATGCGGATCCCGTCGAGCACGTCGGCACGCATCGAGAACTCACCGGAGAGCGGGTAGCGGTAGCTGTCGAGGTAGTCGAGATAGGGCAGCGGGCCGTAGATCATCTTGAAGGCACGGATCAACGGCGTGACCATCAGCCGTGCGACCCGGCCGTTCAGTTTGCCGGCGGCAATCCGCGAGTAGTAGCCCTTGCAGAATTCATAGTGGAAGCGCGGATTGGCCACCGGATAGATCAGCCTTGCCAGCAGGCCACGGTCGTAGGTGACGATATCGCAGTCGTGCAGCGCCACCGCCTCCGCCTTGCCGGAGGCGCGCACATAGCCCGAGCAGTACCAGACGTTGCAGCCCTTGCCCGGCTCCAGCGGTGCCAACCCCTCCGCCGCCAGCTCCTGGTGCAGCGCCTGCAGTCGCGGGCCGTCGTTCCATAGAATGCGATGGTGCTGTGGCAGGCGGGCAAAGAACTCCCTTGCCTTGAGAAACTGCTCGCGGTCGGCGCGGTCGAGCCCGATCACGATCTCGCTGAGATAGGGAACCTGGCGCAGCTCGTCGACGATATGCGACAGCGCCGGCCCCTCCAGCTCCGAGTAGAGCGACGGCAGGATCAACCCCATCGGGCGCTGGCGCGAGAAGCCCTTGAGGTCGTTCTCCAGCGCCTCTACCGAGCGTCGGGTGAGGTTGTGGAAATTGGTGATGATACCGTTTGGTAGAAATCGCTCATGCCACGTCCTCGTTATTATGGAAGCGCTGAAATAGACCCGTCGAATCGGTCGCCGGAGACGCTTGAAAAGCCAATCTCAAGCTACGCCGAACCCGTTCTGGCCTGCGCACAAGAGCGACCGAGCGCACTCGGCGGCCCACGCTACGCTGGCACTTGCCACCAGTGGGCCACCCCTTCGGCCCAGCCCTGTGGGCCCGGCGCCTGGGTGCGATAGAGCCGCGCATGAGTCAGCGACATCGGCTGGCCGTGATCCGCACTGATGATCACCGCCATGTCGGTGGCAGCGAGCAGGGGGAGATCGTTGGGGCCATCGCCGAGCCCCAGAGTCGGCGGGCGATAACCGCGCAGCGCTTCGAAGCGTGCCAGCAGCCAGCGCACCGCGTGGCCCTTGTCGACCGCCCCCATCACATGCCAGAAACGACCGCCGCGGGTCAGCTGCAGGCCGTCGCTGTCGAGCGTTTCACGCAGTCGTTGCAGTTGGGTGTCATCGCCTTCCCAGATCAGCGGTTCACTACCCTCGCGCACCATCGCCTGGCGTGCCCCTCGGCACTGAGTGCGGTCAGCTCGCGCACCTCCTCGAGCGTCATCTCGCCCATGCGCCGAAAGCGCAGCCCCAGACGCTCGCGCACCACGTCCAGGCGCCGGCGGATGAAATCGACATCCAGACTCGGCGTCTTCACTACCAGCCCTTCCGGCGAAGCCGGATCGCGATCCAGGCGCGCGTGCTGCCAGGCCGGCGGCAGGCCGATGACGGCGCCGTTCTCGGCGATGAACGGGTGTGTTCGAGGGCCAGCTCCCGGCGCAGCGCCAATAGCTCCGCGCGGGTCTTGCTGGTGGTGGGAATCACCGGCACCCCGGCCGCCGCCAGGCGTTCGAGCCAGGGCGCGGCGGGCTGCCAGTCGTAACTGTGATGATCGAGCAGCGATCCATCGAGATCGGTGAAAACCAGCAGGGGGGGCCGCTGCGGCCCGCCAGTCGCGTCACTCATCGCATCCCCCTATCCGCGTTCACGATCGGTCAGCCTCGGTGACCCTACCGCTTGAAGGTAGCACGGATCGTGCCAACGCCAGCGGCACGGCACCATCTGGGCTGCGGCGACGCAGAAAGGGGCTCTTTCGCGCCCCGCATCTCCGGGCGATGCACCAGGATGACGCACCGAGATGGTGCACTTCGGGCTCAGCGCAGCGCGTGGTGCGCCGCGATGGCGAGCACGCCGGCGATGGTGGCGGCGTCGCTGTCGATCGCCACCACCGTCAGCCCTACCTGCTCCAGCGCCTGGGTATAGCTCTGGCGTAGATTCTCGGCGCCGACCAGCAGGACCCGCTCGAGTGCCGGCCGCGCCGCGCGCATGGCATGCACCTCCTCGCCGATCAGCACCCCGGAGAGAAAGCTGCCCACCTGCTCCGCGGCCAGGCCGGCATAGAGGTGTCGGCTGCGGCCTTCGAACAGCGCGTGCAGCACGCCACCGGCGTGGCCGGCGCGGGAGAGCCCCAGCTGGAAGGCAGCGGCGTCGAACGCCGCCTCGTCACGGGCGGGCTCCCCCGGCAGGGTATGGAAACGCACCGCATGGTAGAGCTCGCCGGTCATCAGCGTGGTGAAGTCGGTCAGACGCCCCTGTTCGAGGCGCGCCCACTTGCTGTGGGTGCCCGGCAGACAGCAGTCGGCGCTGTCGACACCGGCCAGCGCCAGGGCACCGAACGCCTGCACCTCCTCGCCCCGCATGACGTCGACATGCGTCGAGGTGACCTGCTTCACCCCTGGCACGATCCAGGTGTGGTCGAGACCAGGCGCTGCGATCACCCGATCGGCGAGCTCGGCGGCGGCCACCGGCAGCTCCAGCTGCGGCGCTTCGAACCAGCCACGCTGCGAGCCGACCATGCCGGCGAGATAGATCGGCACCGGCTCGCTTCCCTCGCCCGCCCCGTCCGCGCGCCAGTCGCTCACCTGCGCGGCGCAGTAGTGCGGGAACTCCTCCCGCGCCAGTGCGCGCAGGCCGGAACTCGAACGCCGCGTGTCGAGCGTGCGACCGCTGGCGGCGTCGACCAGAAAGGCGCGGAAGTTGCTGGTTCCCCAGTCGACGACGATCAGCCGCTGGCTCATGCGTCGGCCTCGCGCTCCAAGGCTTCGGCCTGCTGCGCCACCTCGCGCAGCCGCTGCCACTCGGCGACCAGCGCCCGCGCGATCTCGCCCACCTCGGCGGCGTGGCGTCCGGGCTTGTAGAGATTGCTGCCGAAGCCGAACCCGGCCACCCCATGGGCATGCCACTCGGCCATGTTGCTCTGCTCGATCCCACCGACCGCCAGTACCGGCAGACCTTTGGGCAGAATGGCGCGGATATCCTTGAAGTAGGCAGTGCCCAGACGCGCCGCCGGGAACAGCTTGAGCGCCGTCGCGCCCGCCTTGGCCGCGGCCAGTGCCTCGGTCGGCGTCATGCAGCCGATCATCGGCGCCAGACCATGAGCGACCCCGGCCCGGATCACCTCGGGATCGCTGTTGGGGGTAATCAGCAGTGGCGCGTCCAGGCCGGCGAGGTGCTCGGCATCCGCCGGGTCCAGTACCGTCCCGGCACCGATCACCACATCCGCCGGACAGCGTTTGCTGATGGCCGCGATACTCTCCCAGGCGCGGGGCGAATTGAGCGGAATCTCGATCAGCTTGAAATCCGCCGCGACCAGCGCATCGAAGACGCCGTCGACCTCTTCCGGCGTGATACCGCGCAGGATCGCCACCAGCGGGCGCTCGCGCAGCGCCGTCTCGAGCGCGAACTTGCGTGTCTCTTTCATCTCTCTCTCCTCGTTGCCGCCCGGTTATCACGCCGGCATTGTCCTACACGGTGCATAGCGCGTCGTGTAGGACAATGCAGTTAGTATGTCGTACATAGGATTCAGCAATCCCCCCCGCGCGCCTTCATACTTTGGTCGGCCATGCCCGACGTCCGCGCGCCTAAAGATCCGACACCGGCCGGCCACATTCAGAGAAGACGGCAGCGCCAGGGGCCATCATGCGATTTGTCTGGCGCGCTTCGACATCGAGCCCATGGCCTCATGCTGGTACTGGCTAGGGGTCATCCCCTTCTGTTCACGAAAGTGGCGATTGAAATTGGATAGATTGTTGTAGCCGACCTGAAAGCAGATATCGGCGATGGAGAGCCGGCCTTCGAGCAGCAGCCGGCAGGCATGGCCGATACGGATTCGCCGTAGAAAGGCCACGAAGGTATCCCCCGTCGCCTGCTTGAAGAAACGCGAAAAGCCCGAGGGAGACATGCCATGCCGGGCGGCCAGCGTCGACATGCGCAGCGCTTCGTGGAAGTGATCGTGGATATAGCGCAGCACGGCGTCGACCTGCGCCGAGGAGACACCGCTGGCCCCGGGGCCATAGCCACGCCCGGAGAGTGTCCGATAATCGCTCTGCGACAGGCTGCGCAGAATCGCCAGCATGCTGAGCAGCCTGCCGGCATTGTCCTGCTCCCCCATCTTGATCAGCAGTTCACGACAGCGGGCCGCTTCCTCACCGCTGAACTCCACGCCCCTCGCCGAGTCCTCGATCAGCGGCGACAGGCAATTGAGCTCGGGACAGAGCACCATCATGTGCTCGAGCCACTCGCCCTTGAACTGCAGCACGACGTCGCGCCCTTCGATCAGCGGCCGGGCTTCATCGGGGTCGCTGAACCAGGCATGCGGAATATTGGGCCCGACCAGCACCAGATTGCCCGGCGCGAAGCGACCGATATAGTCGCCGACGAAACAGTGCCCCTGCGAATAGCGGATGAGATGCAGTTCGTATTCAGGATGGTAATTCCAGCGTGCGAGCGGCGCGGGGAAGTCGTGACAGTGCCAATAGAAGCTGAATTTCGGATCCTGGCTGATGCTTTCGAAGACAGGGGCACCCAGCGGGGCATCATTGAGCGGCGCAGCGATCATCGGTATCAGTGCCTCGGTCGGCCAATACGGTGCATGATGTCCATCGATGAATGACCCACAACAGACAGTCGGTCATATCGCTCGACTGGCGATAGGCGCCCGCCCCATGGGCCGCTAGCGACGCCTCTGTCGACCCCTGACTATCCTGAAAGGAATGGGAGCGGCAGACTTTTATACTTTGGTCACGGCCGCCCTTCCAACAGCGACCACCCCTCACCGAACGAGCCCTTAAAATAGTTTAAAAACAACAAGATAGAAAATACCACAGCAAGCCCTGCAAAAAGTATCAGCCACTCGAAAATTACAGCCTAGCCGCTTTTCCCGCCTAACGCGTAGCGTCACTGCCAAGCCGGTGGCGAGTCGAACCGGGCCGATAGAAGGCCGGCTCTCGCCCGTTTCCCCTACGACCTGAGAAGCGCGCCATGAAAGCCAGAGCCCTGGTACTGGAGAAAAAACGCGAGCTGTCGCTGCGTGAGATCGAACTGCCGGATCAGCTCGGCCCCGATGACGTACGCGTACAGATACACACCGTGGGCATCTGCGGCAGCGACGTCCACTACTATACCCACGGCCGTATCGGCCCGTTCGTGGTGGATGCGCCCATGGTGCTCGGCCATGAGGCATCCGGCGTGGTAACCGCGGTCGGCAGTAACGTCCGCCATCTTCAGGTCGGCGAACGGGTATGCATGGAACCCGGCATTCCCGATCCCACCTCGCGAGCCTCCAAGCTGGGCGTCTACAACGTCGACCCCAGCGTACGCTTCTGGGCCACCCCGCCGGTGCACGGCTGCCTGACTCCGGAAGTCATTCATCCGGCAGCCTTCACCTTCGCCCTGCCCGACACGGTCTCCTTCGCGGAAGGGGCGATGATCGAGCCGTTCGCCATCGGCATGCAGGCGGTGGTCAAGGCGCGCATGCAGCCGGGGGACGTCTGCGTCGTCACCGGCGCCGGGCCGATCGGCCTGATGGTCGCGCTGGCGGCACTGGCGGGCGGGGCCAGCGAGGTACTGGTCTCCGATCTGGTCGAGGAGAAGCTGGCGATCGCCGGGCTACGCTGGCATTACCCCCGTCAACGTCTCACGCGAGTCGCTGCGTACGCGGTCGCCAAGCGCTGCGGCCAGGACTGGGGCGCCGACGTGGTGTTCGAAGCCAGTGGCAGCCCCCGGGTCTATGACGAAGTGCTGGCCTGTGCCCGACCCGCCCGGCAGATCTGCTGGTCGGCATGCCGGTGGAGCCGGTCACCTTCGATATCGTCTCGGCCCAGGCCAAGGAGCTGCGCATCGAGACGGTGTTCCGCTCGCCCAATGGTCTATGACCGGGCGATCGACCTGATCGCCTCGGGCAAGGTCGATCTCAAGCCGCTGATCAGCGAGACCTTCGATTTCGAGCAGAGCATCGAAGCCTTCGAACGCGCCGCCAGCTCGACCCCAGGACGTCAAGCTGCAGATCACGCTCGATACCTGAATGACACTAATACCAGCACGCAATCCACCAGAGGCAAACAACAATGACCCAGTTCAAGCGTCGCGATATATTGAAGGGAATGGGCGGGCTCGCCGGCCTGTCGCTGATGGGCGCCGGCGCGCTGCGCACCGCCCTTGCCCAGGGAATGGCCAGCGATGAAGCCTGGAAACAGGCCAGCGGCACCACCATCCAGTTCATCTCCGAGAACACCCGCCGACGACGGCGATCGCCGCCAACCTGGACGCGTTCAAGTCGCTCACCGGGATCACCGTCAATATCACCGAGATGCAGCTGGGGGCACTGGTACAGAAGGTCGCGCTGGACTTCGGCGCCGGACGCAGCGCCTACGACGTGATCTATGCCGACCCCTATCAGGTGCTGGCGCCCTATCATCGTGGTCTGGTGGATCTCAATACGTTCATCAAGGATGGCCAGCAACCGGTCGTCCCCAAGGGCATCGAGGACTTCATTCCCTCGCAGTTGGCCGCCGCCGGCCGTTTCGAGAAAGCGGATGCCCTGTACGCCCTGCCCTACGATTGCCCGACGATGATCTGGATCTACCGCCGCGATCTGTTCGAGAAGTACCGCGACCAGATGCAGCAGGATCTCGGCTTCGACCGATGCCCACGGACGACACCACCTGGGAACAGTACTATCAGATCGCCGCGTGGTTCAGTGACGGCAACGCCAGCGAGGTCAAGTACGGCACCGGTCACCAGGCTCAGCAGTACGATTCGCTGATGTGCGACTTTTCCAACGTGCTGTTCGCCTACGGCGGTAACTACTTCGCCAATGGGCAGCAGATCGGCCTTTACGGCACCGACTCGCCCGGCGCCTGCCAGTTGACCAGCGATGCCTCGCTCGAAGCAGCGCGCTTCTACCAGAAGCTGTTGAAGGTCGCCCACCCCGGCAGCACCAGCTGGGACTGGACCGGCGTTGCCAACGCCTTCCAGAACGGCGAGTTCGCGATGATGCCGGAGTGGCACGAGTTCGCCGGCTCGCTGGAGAGCTCGGATCTCAAGGGCAAGATCGGCTATGCCCCGCTGCCCAAGGGCCCCGCACGCAGTGCCAATCTGTGGGGCGGCACCGGAATCGGCATCAACGCCAACGCCTCGCCCGAGAAGCAGAAGGCAGCGTGGCTGTTCCTGGTCTGGGCGACCTCGCCGCAGACCCAGTTGATGGGGCTGAAGAGCAAGGTCGGCGGCGGCACGCCGACACGCCAGTCGGTCTACGACATGCCCGAGGTCAAGGCGGCCAGCAAACCGCCCACCGACATGCCCAACATGCTCACCGCGGATACCATGCTGATCGCCTGGCAAGACGATCACATCGGCCTGCGACCCAAGATTCCCCAGTGGAACGAGGTCGACACGGTGATCTTCACCGAGCTCTCCAAGATGCTCGCAGGGCAGATGTCTCCCGAGGAAACCATGCAGAGCGCCAAGCAACGCATCGATCGCATCGTGGGGGCGTGACGCATGGCGCTGGTGACCGCAAGGCCCGCACCACGGCGGCAGAGGTTCGAGCTGGCGATGATGTCGCCAGCGCTCGTCCTGCTCGCCCTGATCACGCTGGTGCCGTTCTTCTCGATCATCTGGATGAGCTTCAACGACGTCAGCCTGATGGGCGGGCTGAGCATGACGTTTTCTGGCCTCGACAACTGGCAGCGGGTGTTCACCGACCCGGACATCCGCGCCAGCTGGCTGATCAGTCTGGTCTACTTCCTGTCCACGGTGGGCCTGGAGATGCTCATCGGCACGGTGATGGCGCTGCTGGTCTACAGCCTGAGGCGAGGCAGCAACATCATCATCTCGCTGCTGCTGATTCCGATGTTCATCGCCCCGGTGATCGTCGGCCTGCTCGGACGCTTCATGCTCGACCCCAGCCACGGCCTGTATGCCTGGATACTCAATGAAACCGGCCTGTTCGACGGCAATATTCTCGGCAGCGTCGGCTCGGCGATGGCCGCGGTGATTCTGATGGATGTGTGGGAGTGGACGCCGCTGGTGGCGCTGATCGTGCTGGCCGGACTCACCTCGGTGCCGGAAGACACCCTGGAAGCGGCCGAGATGGACGGCGCCAATTATCGCCAGAAACTGCTCTATATCATCCTGCCGTCGATCTCCAACATCCTGCTGGTGGCCCTGCTGATCCGCGCCATGGACGCGATTCGCTTCTTCGCGATCATCTTCATCACCACCAACGGCGGCCTGCGGACTCCACCAAGATCATTCCCATCAGGCTCTACGACATCGCCTTCCGCTTCTTCGACCTGGGCTACGCCGCCGCCGTCGGCATTACCATGCTGGTGTTCTCGATTCTGGTCGCCAATGCGTTCACGAAGCTGCTCAAACGCCGGGAGAATGCCTCATGACCCCCGCCAAGCGCTGGCTCCCCTTCACCTTGAAGATCGCCCTGCTGACGCTACTGCTGCTGTGGACGCTGGTCCCGATCCTGTGGATGGTGCTCTCTTCGTTCAAGCCCAACAGCATCATCACCGCCAATACGCCACGGCTGCTGTTCACCCCGACCCTCGAGCACTACGCCACGCTGTTCAGCGGTGGCAACAGCCTCTGGCCCTATCTGACGAACAGCCTGCTGATCGCCGGCACCTCGACGTTGATCGCCGTGGTCCTCGGCTGCATGGCCGGCTTCGGGCTGTCGCGGATCCGGATCAAGGGCAAGCAGCACCTGGCGTTCTGGATCATCAGCACGCGCATGGCGCCGATCGCCGCCGTCATCGTGCCGCTGTATCTGCTGTTTCGTTACCTCTACCTGCTGGACACCCACCTCGGCCTGATCGTCGCTTATCTGAGCTTCAATCTGCCCTTCGCCATCTGGCTGATGACCGCGTTCTTCGACGACCTGCCGCCCGATCTCGAAGAGGCGGCGATGATCGACGGCGCCACCAAGTTCCAGGCATTTCGCCTGGTCGTACTGCCACTGATGACCCCGGGGCTGGTGACCACCGCCATCCTCTGTTTCATCTTCGCCTGGAACGACTACGCCTTCGCTCAGACCTTCTCCGGCCCCGGCACCCAGACCATCCCCATCGCCGCGGCGCAGTTGCTGACCCAGACCGGCATCGACTGGGGCAAGCTGCTGGCGATCGGCACCATCGTGGTCTGCCCGATGGCGATCGCCGGGCTGCTGGTCAAGCGCTGGCTGGTCAAGGGGCTGACCCTGGGCGCCGTCAAATGAGCACCATGCCGTCACTGAGACGGCAGAAGTCCCAGCCACTCCGACACCCCACAGGGAGAGACGCATGAATGTGATGTCGCAGTTCGATCTGAGCGGCAAGGTCGCCGTGGTCACCGGCGGCAACGGCGGGCTCGGCGAGGCGTTCGCCCAGGCACTGGCCGAGGCCGGCGCGAAGGTCGCCATCGCCGCCCGTGGACATGAGCGCAGCCTGGAAGTGGTCAAGGCGCTGACCGATGCCGGCCACCACGCCATGGCCGTGGAGGTCGACATTACCCAACCCGAGGCGGCGGATGCGCTGCTCGACGAGGTGGAAGCCGGCCTCGGCCCGGTCGATATCTTCCTCAACAATGCCGGCGCCTGCCAGCATGCTCCAGCGCTGGAGGTCACCCCCGAGCGCTGGCGCGATATCTTCGATATCAATGTCCACGGCCTGTGGTACTGCGCCCAGGCCGCCGGCCGAAGAATGCAGTCGCGCGGTGGCGTGATCATCAACATCGGCTCGATCTCGGCGATGATCGTCAATCGCCCGCAGATGCAGCCCGCCTACAACGCCTCCAAGGCCGCCGTGCACCAATTGACCAAGTCGTTGGCCGCCGAGTGGGCGCCCTACGGCATCCGCGTCAACGCGCTGGCCCCCGGTTACGTCAAGACCGCGATGGCGCCAGTCGACGACCCACGCTTCAAGCCGCGCTGGATCGACGATGCGCCCATGCAGCGTGCTGCCACACCGGCAGAGCTCGGCCCCACCATCGTCTACATGGCCAGCAACGCCTCGAGCTTCATGACCGGCTCCATCGTCGTGGTGGATGGCGGCTACACCCTCTGGTAGCCGTCACTCATGACGGCGCCCATGGCCATCAGGAAACCACCATGGCAACGCTACAACTCAACGACATCGTCAAGGACTTCGCCGGCACGCAAGTGATCAAGGGCGTCGACCTGGAGGTCAAGGATCGCGAGTTCGTGGTCTTCGTCGGCCCCCCGGCTGCGGCAAGTCGACCCTGTTGCGTATGATCGCCGGGCTGGAGAGCGTCTCCAGCGGCGACATACTGATCGACGGCCAGCGCATGAACGAGGTCGGCCCGGCCGAACGCGGCCTGGCGATGGTGTTCCAGAGCTATGCGCTCTACCCGCACATGACCGTCGAGGACAACATGGGCTTCAGCCTGCGCCTGGCCGGCGTGGACAAGGAGCAACGCCGTCAGAAAGTGCTAGAAGCGGCGCGCATCCTGCAGCTCGAGAACCTGCTCGAACGCAAGCCCAAGGCGCTCTCCGGCGGCCAGCGTCAGCGCGTAGCGATCGGCCGCGCGATCGTGCGCAACCCCAGCATCTTTCTGTTCGACGAGCCGCTGTCGAATCTCGACGCCGCCCTGCGGGTGCAGATGCGCATCGAGCTGGCGCGCCTACATGAAGAGCTCGACGCCACCATGATCTACGTCACCCACGATCAGATCGAGGCCATGACCATGGCCGACAAGATCGTGGTGCTGCAGGGCGGCATCGTCGAGCAGGTAGGCTCGCCGATGGCGCTCTATCACCATCCGCGCAACCGCTTCGTCGCCGGCTTCATCGGCTCGCCGAAGATGAACTTCACCGACGTCGAGGTACACGACGTCGACCCCCAGGGCGTCCTGGTGCGCCTGCCCGGCGGTGGCGAATCACGTATACCGGTGGACGGCAGCGGCTGCCAGGCCGGCGACATTGCCACTCTGGGCATCCGCCCTGAACACCTGGTTCTGGATGACAACGGCCCGCTGACGGGCGAGATCGTGGTCATCGAGCGTCTCGGCGGGGTCACCTCGCTCTACGTGCAGTGCTTCGGCGAAGAGTGGATTCTGGTCACCGACGGCGAGGTCTCCCACCGCGTGCGCGACAGCGTGCGTTTCGGCTTCGCCCCCACCCGCGCGCACCTGTTCACGGAGGATGGCCTGGCCCTGCCCCACCTCGAGCGCCATCCGCTGGTCAACGTCGAGCGCAAGGAGAACCGGGCCGCCACAAGCTGACACCCCTGACGAAACGCCGATCCACCGCGGACCGCCTGCCGGGCAGACGGAAGACCGGGAGCGCCGCCTACACGGCGCTCCGTCACCACTCGGCGATGGAGCCATCCTCGTGCGTCCATACCGGATTGCGCCAGCGATGCCCGATCTTGGCGCGCTCCTCGACGAACGCCTCGTCGATCTCCACCCCCAGCCCCGGGCCGTCGGGGATCGCACAGAAGCCGTCATGAATCGATAGCGCGGACTTGTCCACCAGGTAGTCGAGCACATCGTTGCCCTGGTTATAGTGAATGCCCATGCTCTGCTCCTGGATGAACGCATTGTGGTTGACCGCGTCCACATGCAGTGAAGCCGCCAGGGTCAGCGGCCCCAGCGGGCAGTGCGGGGCCAGGGCGACGTCGAAGCACGAGGCCAGGGTGGCGATCTTCATGCCTTCACTGATCCCACCGCAGTGGGAGAGATCCGGCTGCACGATATCGACCATGCCCTCGGCGAGCAGATCGCGGAACTGATAGCGGGTGTGCAGGCGTTCACCGGTGGCGAGCGGATAGCCTAGGCCGCCGGCGATATGCTTGAGGCTGGGCAGGTGCTCGGGCAGCACCGGCTCTTCGACGAACATCGGGTGATAGGGCTCGAGTTCGCGCAGCAGCGCCTTGGCCATGGGCCGATGGACACGCCCGTGGAAGTCGATGCCGATGCCCACATCGGGGCCGACGGCATCGCGCGCCTCGGCCACCCGGGCCACCGCCTCATCGACCTTAGCATGCGAATCGACGATCGCCATCTCGGCGGTGCCGTTCATCTTGAACGCGGTGAAACCCTTCTCGACCAGTGCCTTGGCGCCAGCGCCGACATCACTCGGCTTGTCACCGCCGGTCCAGGCATACATGCGCATGCGATCGCGCACCTGGCCGCCGAGCAGCTGGTGTACGGGCACACCCAGATCGCGCCCCTTCAGATCCCACAGCGCCTGGTCGATACCAGCGATGGCGCTCATCAGGATCGGGCCACCGCGATAGAACCCGGCGCGGTACAGGGTATTCCACAGATGCTCGATACGGTGCGGGTCCTGACCGACCAGGTAGTCGGCGAGTTCATGCACCGCCGCCTCGACGGTCGCGGCACGCCCCTCGACCACCGGCTCGCCCCAGCCGTAGCAGCCTTCGTCGGTCTCGATCTTGAGAAACAGCCAGCGCGGCGGCACCTGCCAGGTCTTCAAACGGGTAATCTTCACGGCTCACCTATTCGCTAAGTCAGTGTACTGAAATGTGCAGACGCGGGACGTCTCCAGCTGCCCCACGAGCGTCAGGACGAGGCCTGCGGCAGGCCGATCACGCGGGGATGTTGCACCAGTTCCTCCATGCCGAGATCGCGACCGGTGCGCTCGAGCACCGCCCGTGCGGCCTCGACGGCCTCCTCCGGCTGGCGCAAGCGAATCGCCTCCAGCACCCGGGCATGGCGCGCCATGCTGTCGTCGAGCTCGCCGGCACTGTGATTGGAGCGGGCGACGATCATGGCAATGGCGGGCTTGAGCACGTGCGAGATCTGCGCCCAGATGAGATTGTGCGAGGCCGCGAAGACCGCTTCGTGGAAAGCGACGTCGTAGTCGTCGTGGCTCATCCCCTGCCAGCAAAGATCCGGCGCCTCCAACGCCGCCAGCATGCCCGCATGCGCGCTTTCGATCGCCAGCAGATCGGCGGCGGTGGCGTGGGTCGCCGCCAGCCCGGCGACGAACGGCTCTACCGCCACGCGAAAGGCAAAGACCTCACGCTGCAGTTGGGGGTTAGGCCGCGCGTAGCGCGCCATCCAGGCACTCACCTGAGGGTCGAGCAGATGCCAAGCGGCCAGCTCGCGCACCCGTGTGCCCTGCCCCGAGATACGCGTGACCAGACCGGCATTCACCAGTTTCTGCAGCGCGCTGCGTACGGTGCTGCGGCTGACCCCGAAGCGCGTGCAGAGATCGATCTCGCGCGGGATCATCTCGCCGCTGGCGTACTCACCGCCGAAGATCGATGCCGCCAGGGCGTCGGCGATGTCGGCCCGGGGTTCCCGAGCCGCGGCGGCTCCGGCGGTTTGCACGTCAGTCGGCATGGATGTTCAACTCACTGGACACTATGTCCGACATAGCCTCAGACATGCCAAAGGATAATGCTCTTAGACCATGGTCATGAACAAGACCAAAGTTGTAGGAAGGAAGCCTCAAGGATCACGTCTGGCGAACGAATACCAGCATTGACACGAATTGAGCGGCTGAGGGATCGCTGTCCCGGGAGCGGTCATCGGCAACTGTAACGGCGGATGAAATACGTTTAGTATCGCCGCCCTCACCATTTTTCGAGGATAACGAGATCCATGACGCATCGACCTCCGCTTTGGGAGTCTCCTCGCTCTTGGCAGTGTCCCCGCGGCTTGTGGGTTGTGGGCGTCGCCTGTATCTGGGCTTACGCCTTTCTGGGCATAGTGATGGATCATCTTGGTAGTAAGACGGGTACCTTGTCAGCGTTGCTGGGTCTCATCGCCATACTCGTCTACGGAAAGACGATGCGCCGCTCCGCTGCGCTATGGTTACTGCTGGCCGCGATCGTGGTGCAAGTCATCTCCTGGACTTTCGGCTATTACCATCATCCGCAATGGATCGCGGACAATCCGCAGGTCGACCGTCTGGCCAAGCTATTCATCTTCACCGCGGTCGCCTGGTGGCTGGGCGGCAGCACCCGCAATACGCTTTGGCTGTGGATGCTGGCCCTGCTCGGCTTCCTCCTCGCCGTGCTGCTTGCCGGCCCAGGCGAATGGCTGCGTGGCCTGGAGGGTGAACGTGTCGGTTTCGGCATTCGCAACCAACAGCACGGTTCGATGCTGTTCGGGGTCGCCTTTCTCGGCCTGGTGATCTTCGCCAGGCGACTGATCATGCCGGCCGGCATTTGGGTGCTGTGGCGCATAATGATCTGGATACTGGCGATGGCCCTGTGCGTCACGGCCATCGCCATCGGCCAGACCCGCGCGGTGTGGCTGGCGCTGGTCGTCGCCCTACCGTTCGCCGGCATCATCATGCTGGCCTGGGCGCGGTGGCGCGGCACCGGCCAGCGCGTGCTACGACCGCTCCTGGTCGGCCTGGCGCTGGGCAGCCTGCTGGCTCTGGTCGCTGTATGGCTCTTCGGCGGCGTACTGATCGAACGTATCACCGCTGAGTCCTCTGTCATCTATCAGCTCGCCCACGGCAATCTGGACGCCGTGCCCTATTCGAGCATCGGTATCCGAATCCATAGCTGGATAGCGGCTTTTCAATGGATCGCGGAGCGCCCGCTGGTGGGCTGGGCCGGCGAGGGGCGCAGCCTGGTGATCGACCACACGCCCTGGCTGCCGGAGATGGTCAAACAGAACTTCGGACATCTACACAACTTCTTCATCGAGATCTGGGTAGCCTACGGCCTGCTGGGCGTGTCAGTGATCGCAGCACTGACATTCTGGGTCGGACGCGCGACCTGGCTGGCCTGGCGCGGCGGAGTCATGCCCAATGACATCGCCCTGTTCGGCGTGGCCTTCTTCGTCTACTGGATCATCGTCAATCAGTTCGAGTCCTACGACTCGTTCTGGACCGGGGTCTACGTGCACAACCTGGTCGTCGGCGGTCTGGTGACCCATTACTGGCGCTGGCGCTACGCCAAGCCCGAAGAGAAGGCGTAAAAGCAGCGCGCCGCCGAGATGAAAACCTCGGCGGCGCGCAGTGGTAAAGATCGACGCCTTGGGCGCGACCGAAGATATGTCCTTCAGCCAGCGAGGGCCCTGATACAGCGACTCAGAGATTCCCGCCATGGGGGCAAAACGACATCGAAAGTCGCGCTCAGCGAGGCGGTTTCCAGTCGCGAGTTATGCGGCCGCGGCGCCGGTTGCGGATAATCGCGGGAAGCGATGGCCTCGGTCGCCGGCCGTCGGGCAGGATCGAGCAGCCCGTGGACGATGGCTTCATCGAAGACTGCCTCGGCGAAACCGTGCCAACTGGTCGCACCGCTAGCCGTCAGATGGTAAATGCCCGCCATCTGCTCGGGCCAACCCTCACGGCGCCAACCGTGCAGCGCCAGCGCGGTGACATCGGCAATGGTAGCGGCCCAGGTCGGAGCCCCGATCTGGTCGGCGATGATACGCAGTTGGTCACGCTCGTTGGCCAAGCGCAGCATGGTCTTGACGAAATTGTGCCCATGCGCGGCATAGACCCAACTGGTCCGCAGCACTAGCGCCTTGGCGCCCGACCCAATGATAGCCAGCTCACCCTCGCGCTTGGTCTGGCCGTAGACCGATGCCGGCGCTGTCGCATCGTCGGGTCGATAGGGCATGTCGCCCTCGCCGGCAAAAACATAATCCGTGGAGTAGTGCACCAGCGGGATATGCGCTCGGCACAGACAGCGGCCAGCTCCGCCACGGCTTCGGTATTGATACGTCTGGCCAGTGCCGGCTCGCTCTCCGCGCGATCGACCGCAGTATAAGCCGTGGCGTTGATCACCACGCCCGGCGCATGGCGTGACACCGTCGCGGCTACGGCGCCCGGCTCGGCCAAATCGCACTCCTGACGCCCCAGGACGAGCCCACGACCGAAGGGCTGCATGGCCCGTGCCAGTTCGCGCCCGACCTGGCCGTTGGCACCCAGAATCAGATAATCCAGTGCCGCTTCACTCATGCGAAGACCTCCGCCTCGCGCAGTGAAGCGCCGGCAAGATCCTTGTCTGAGAGCGTGAGATCGGCGACGTCAGGCCATTCGATGCCAAGCTCGGGATCGTCGTAACGGATGCAGCGCTCTGACGCTGGATGATAATAGTCGGTCGTCTTGTAGAGAAAATCCGCGCTCTCGGAGAGCACCACGAAACCGTGGCCAAAGCCTTCGGGCACCCATAGCTGGCGATGGTTGTCGGAGGAAATTTCCACACCCACCCACTGGCCGAAACGGGGCGAAGAGCGGCGTAGATCGACGGCGACGTCGAAGACACGGCCATGAGTTACGCGCACCAGCTTGCCCTGGGGTTGCTCGAGCTGGTAGTGCAAACCGCGCAGCACGCCTCGACGCGAACGGGAGTGGTTGTCCTGCACGAAATCACGCTGACAACCGGTGGCTTTTTCGAAGGCCTCGCGATTGAAGCTCTCCATGAAGAAGCCACGCGCGTCGCCGAAGACCTTCGGCTCCAGAATCATGACTTCAGGCAGAACAGTCGCCACAGCTTTCATCGATAAACCCCTCGCTCTTTCACCACTCGGCGCAGATACTGACCATAACTGCTCTTGGCCAGAGGCTCGGCCAACGTCAGCAATTGGTCATCGTCGATCCATCCATGCCGCCAGGCTATCTCTTCTGGGCAGCAAAGCTTCAATCCTTGACGATGCTCCAGAGTGGCAACGAAATGCGATGCTTCCATCAGCGATTCATGAGTGCCGGTATCGAGCCAGGCAAAACCTCGCCCCATGATCTCGACGCTGAGGTCACCACGCTCGAGATAGAGCCGATTGATGTCGGTAATCTCCAGCTCACCTCGTGCGGAAGGTTTAAGCGCTTTTGCCATCTCAACGACATCGCTGTCATAGAAATAGAGCCCAGTGACCGCGAAGGATGACTTGGGCTCGGATGGCTTCTCTTCGAGAGACGTCGCACGCCCCTCGGCATCGAAATCGACGACACCCATAACGCTCGGGATCATGTACGTGATAGGCGAAGACACTGGCACCCTGGGGCCGAGCCGCGGCATTGTTCAATAGCGGCTGAAAATCATGACCATAAAAATATTGTCACCTAGTACCAGACAGCTCGGCGCACCGCCGAGAAACGCCTCCGCGATAATGAAGGCTTGCGCCAGACCGTCCGGAGACGCCTGCACGGCGTACTCAAGCGAGATGCCCATTGATGGCCATTACCTAACAGTTGCTCGAAACGCGGCGTATCCTGAGGCGTGGAGATGATCAAAATTTCGTCGATCCCTGCCAGCATCAGCGTCGACAGGGGATAATAGATCATCGGCTTGTCATAGACTGGCAGCAATTGCTTCGAGATCGATATCGTGACCGGGTGGAGGCGAGTACCGGAACCTCCGGCGAGAATGATACCTTTGCGCTTCATGGTCTTTGTCCTAGTTCTACTCAGTTCGAGCCGTAATGGTGCGTCGTCCACTCGCGATACGAACCGCTAGTGACACCCTCTATCCAGCTCTCATTCTCCAGATACCACTGCACGGTCTTGCGCAGGCCGGAGTCGAATGTCTCACGCGGCTGCCAACCAAGCTCGCGTGAAATCTTGCCAGCATCGATGGCATAGCGCAGATCATGGCCCGGGCGATCCTTGACGTAGGTGATCAGGTCAGCATAGGACGCCACACCGACCGGGTGCTCAGGGGCGAGCTCCTCGAGCAGGGCACAGATACGCTCGACCACATCGAGATTACGGTGCTCGTTGTGTCCGCCGATGTTATAGGTCTCTCCGATCACACCCGACTCGAGCACCGTAATCAGCGCTCGTGCATGGTCCTCGACATACAGCCAGTCTCGCACCTGGCTGCCATCGCCGTAGACGGGCAACGGCTTGCCCGCACGAGCATTGAGGATCATCAAAGGGATCAGCTTCTCGGGAAAGTGATAGGGACCGTAATTATTCGAGCAGTTGGTCACCAGCACCGGCAGGCCAAAGGTGCGGTGCCAGGCCCGCACCAGATGATCGGAACCGGCCTTGCTCGCCGAATAAGGTGAACTGGGAGCATAAGGCGTTGATTCAGTAAACAACCCACCCGGGCCTTCGAGATCGCCATATACCTCATCGGTGGAGACGTGGTGGAAGCGAAACGCCTGACGCCCTTCCTCCGTCAACGTCTCGAAGTAGCTCCTGGCCACTTCCAGCAATACCCCGGTCCCCACCAGATTGGTCTGGATGAAGTCGGCCGGACCGTGGATCGAGCGATCCACATGAGACTCCGCCGCCAGATGCATGACGGCATCGGGCCGATGACGCTCGAACACGCCGCGCAGGGCATCCGCATCGCAGATATCGACCTGCTCGAACGCATAGCGTGAGCTATCGCTGACCTCACCCAGGGAAGCCAGATTGCCCGCATAGGTAAGCTTGTCGACATTGACGACACTATGCCACGTGTCATCAATCACATGGCGAATGACCGCCGAGCCGATGAACCCAGCACCGCCTGTTAACAGAATTTTCATAAACATACCTGTCGATGGAAGCGCCACTAGTGTAGGGAGAATACGTGGCGACGAAAAGCTACGGCCAAGGTTTATGTCATCATAACTTGCCCGACAGAGCCAACTTAATACTCAGCCCACTCCGAAAAAGTCTTTTTTCGAAGCACCCAAAAAAAAACATTTAAAAACCCGAAGTCCCCTTACAATCAAGTCACGTCTACGAACGCTTTGCAATTTTATCATTCAAGGAAAAACACCAAAACAGCTTGACCTCAAAGCCACTAGAAGTCATGACCGATAGCCATGTGGGTTTTTGCACTGCCACCGCCAAGCATCCGCTAACATGGTGGGTAAATCTCTCGTCGAGCACGCCACCCCAGCTCGCGTTCAGCCTTGTCGGTATTCGCCCAAAAGGCAGGCAAATCACCGAGGCGCCGCGGCACGAATTGATAAGGTACCGGCACATCATTTGTTTGAATAAAAGTTTCGACCACTTCCAGTACGCTATACCCTCGACCGGCCCCCAGATTATAGGCAAAGCAACCGGGTGCGGCGAGACAATCGAGGGCCCGACGGTGGCCTTCGGCCAAATCCATGACGTGCAGATAATCTCGGACACAGGTGCCATCCAATGTAGGATAATCACATCCAAATATGGACAACCTTTCGAGTCTTTGCGCAGCAACCTGAACCACATACGGCATGAGATTATTGGGAGTTCCCAGTGGATCTTCTCCGATCTGACCGGATTGATGGGCTCCTATAGGATTAAAATAACGCAATAACACTACGGACCAACGGGGGTCAGCGCGGCAGAGATCCTCAAGGAGCTGCTCGGCAACTGCCTTGGTACTGCCGTAGGGTTGTGCAACCCGCCCACGCGGCAGTGCCTCGTGATAAGGCACAGGAGCACTCTCTCCATATACAGTGGCCGACGAGCTGAACACCAGACGATGAACACCTGCACGAGCCATTGCTTCACAAAGAGTCACTGTACCGGCAACATTATTTCGATAGTAGGGCAGTGGTTGTAATACGCTTTCGCTAACAGCCTTAAGACCAGCAAAATGTATGACGGCGTCTATCGAGTGCTCGGAAAATACAGCGTCGAGCTTAGCAGCATCGTTGATATCGCCCTCGACTAAGGTCAATGAGCGCCCGGTAACTTCTTGCACTCGTCTTAGTGCCTCCAGATGACTATTGACAAAATTATCAATAACGACGAGACGATAGTTATGCTCGAGCAATTCGATCAGCGTATGCGAGCCAATATATCCGGCACCACCAGTTACTAGTATTTGCATAGAGATATCAGTCAGTAAGCATTTTGGCTGAAAAAGCCTTTGAATATTGTGAGAAACACAATCTTGACGTCCAACCAAATCGACCAGTTTTCGACATACCAGAGGTCATACTCTATACGCTTGGCCAGATCAGTGTCACCCCTCCAGCCATTGATCTGCGCCCACCCCGTAATACCCGCCTTGACCATATGCTTTTGCATGTATCCAGGAATCTCGTGCTTGAACTGCTCAACAAAAATCGTTCGCTCGGGTCGAGGGCCGACTATTGACATATCACCCTTCAGTACATTCAGCAGCTGAGGCAGTTCATCGAGGCTAAAACGACGGATAAAAGTTCCAAAAGGAGTAACCTTTTTTGCTCGAGCCCCACCCCAACTCACCCCTTGGTTTTCGGCATCGACAGGCATGGAACGAAACTTCAGCATCATAAAAGGCAAACCATTTAGGCCCACTCTCTCTTGCCGATAAAAAACAGGACCCGGTGAGGACAAACGCACCCCTAGTGCCACCACCAACATCACTGGACTCAACACCAATAAGATCATTATTGAAAACAAAATATCTTCCAGACGCTTCAGCAGACGCGCACCGCCAGACGACATAGGGGAACAAGTCAAGTCCAGCAAAAAAAGCCCAGCCAAGTTGGAGACATTATGATTAATAAGACGAAAGTCGGTCAAATTAGGCATATATCTTACGTTTCCAGTCGACAGGCTGAGCGAAGACAGAATAGACTTAACAACGTCTCCTTTAGATAAGGGCAAACAGATCCAGACCTCAGCTTCTTCATGAGCAATAAAGTCGCCAACACGGTAACGCTCGTAAGATAACGACTCTAGTTCATCAAAAACGTCATTATCAATAATCAGCAGCCGAGTTGCATCAAAACCAGACTCTGGGTGCCGTCGCAGATGAGCAACAGCAGTGGCGCACGAATGAGCATCCCCGATCAGCATCACGTTACGTCGGTTTCTACCGTTTTTACGCAACCGATTGACAATCGGATATGCCGCGACACGTACACAATCGAAGCGAAGCAAGCTCCCGCGATCCAGAGGATGACCCACAATCTGGAAAAATGAGTCCCTAATTGCGAGAGAAACATGACTAACGCGAGCATAGCGCCAATGAGAAAATAACCAAATAATAGACGCAATACAAGTAAACCACGCACGCGCCCACGCCAAGTCTGATAAACATTCAGCCCTGGCAATACCAGTAACATAACCAAGGCACCAAGTGGTAGTGCCCAAAAAAATGCTCGGGCATAGTAATAGCCCCAAAGCGTAAGGCATAGGCCACCCATCCCCCCAGCATCATGATGGCAAGATCTAGCAACCTAGCCAACGATGTCGTGTAAGCGTCGAATCCTTGTAATGAACGCCTATCATGATAACTCA
Organism: Salinicola tamaricis; assembly: GCF_003006155.1. Taxonomy (GTDB): domain Bacteria; phylum Pseudomonadota; class Gammaproteobacteria; order Pseudomonadales; family Halomonadaceae; genus Salinicola; species Salinicola tamaricis. Next base: position 430,922 of record NZ_CP023559.1, read on the forward strand.
TATGGAACAATATCTCCCTTAGCGCATTTGACATGGGCATAATGTCAAATCAGCGCTTCCAAAAGCCCTTGTGCATGCTACAGTATTTTCTGACCGACACAGGCAAGTAATTATATTTCTTACCAAGGCAATAACCTGCAAACTTCATCACCGTTGAAAACAGTGACACGGGCAGCCAGTTCAGGTGCTTTTTCAACAGATAATGCCATTCCGACGTTACAAAGCGTCGCCCCTCTCCGCTGGCCCCCCCCAGTTCTCCTGAATCCATGGCTGACAAATATGAAAGACTCCCGTATCGAAGTAACGGCGAAACTCCTCAATAGGTCTGTAGTTATGAGAATGGCGGCAGCAAGCATCTCCAGCATAAGCCACTTTCCAGCCAGATTGGAGCATGCGTGCAGCCACAAACATATCTTCCGCGACGATGACATCGCCCGGAAAGCCCCCAACCTCAGTCAACGCCTCGACGCGATACGCAGCGAAAGAGTTAGACATAAATGCGACTTTAAGCCCCAACCAAGCAGCATCCTCAAGGGATTTGATTTCGCTATCTACAGGATAGTTGAAAAGCCTCGCATGCTTTGCTAGAGGATTGGCATCGAGATGGGGTAATTGCCTCCCACATACGGCCCCTACCTCCTTATCATCAAAATAGGCCAGCAGCTTACTAATAGCTGAGGGTTCGACCAAATAGGCATCCTGAGTCAAATAGACATAAAATTCATAGCCGGGGCGATCTACGACAGCTTTCTGTCTCGTGCCACCATGATTGAATTCACGCTGAGGAATGACCTCGTAATCGACTTGTCTCTCAGCCAGCAGTTCTTGAGTACCGTCACTCGAAGAAGAGTCAATGACAAAAAGGGGAAACTCTGCCGGCAGGCTGTCTAGCAAACGCTCCAGACAACGAACGTCGTTAAAACTAGGAACGACGAGAAGTGCCCTAGACCCTTGCGAAGATGACTGTAGAGTCATTTCATCTTCCCCCGTTTACCACGCACCCCGTCGTTAAGCGCCCGCAAGAAATAGTGCAAGTATTTGCCACGCCCAGAAACAAACAACATTATAACCGCCTGATGAATAAAGGCGTATATGATTTCGCGCAGTGCCAACAACTTCGGAACATGGGGCATGCGTAACAAAAAGAATGAATTTCGAACACGATAGTAACGTCGAAAAGCACTATGAACAGGAACGCGCACAATAATTAAATTGATTGAAGCATCACCAATCGAATGCAGCATTTTGGCTTCGGGCAAAACTTCGACAGGCACACCAAGGGATTTTGCACGCAAGCACCACTCAGTATCCACATAATCAATGAACAACGTTTCATCCATAAACCCAACAGTTTCTAATGCAGCCCGACTTACCCCACTTCCCGAGGAAATCACTATATCGACAGACACCGGTTTATTCGATGTTGAAGGATACACTTTCTTACGCCACCCCCATCGACTGATAAGAATGGCAGGATACTCAAACCCACCTTTCTCATCAAAAAAGACAGGCGCCACGACCCGTTTTTCGCCTCCAGCCAGTTTAGCCAGTAAAGTTGTCAGTAGCTTAGCGCTAATTGAACTATCTTGATCAAAAAACACGACGGCTTCGCAGCCGCTATCCAAAGCACGACGAATGCCAATATTTTGGGCCGCAGCAATGCCAACATTTCTGTTCAAACAAATAACTTCGGCATCGACGCCTAAATGGAGTTCAACTGGTGACTCAGAATTATCCACAACAACAACGTTGACACCATGATTTTTTAGGACATCAACCATCACTCTAAGTCGAGCAACATCGGGCTGATAGGCTACGATCACACAATAGGCTTTCAAGAAAACCTCTCTTCAAGAAGCTGATAGAGCACAAGCACGCTTCAGCGTCGCTGCTTGCAGTGTATTTTATAATATCAAAGATTGATTATAATTTACAGCATCCCATCCTGACAAAAACTAGCAGGAACAATCGACCTCATCACACAACCCTAACCGCATCGTAGAAGCATAGATAGTATATCAAAAGATAAACTACCAGCATATTAGAGCTAAAGAAATACGGATTGAAAAATGACGCAGAAACGAACAGCGCCAAGTACATGACAAGATAGTATTGTCGGGAAGCGACAATCTTTATAGCTATATATACGTAAGACAAAAACATTAAGAAGCCAAAAACACCAAATTTCGGTAAAAAAGATAGCAACTGCTGCTCATAAGAAAAAGGAGCGGTCGTGGAGCGTATCATCTCTGTGCTAAAAGCCCCCAGGCCATGACCAAAGAGGGGCGCCTTCTCAAAATAGTTAATAAGCACTACCGTTTGAGAGAACCGGACTTCGTCAGAAACATCGTTCTGAGTTGAAAAAAAACGAACCTCGACAAACTCCCTCAAAGAATCAAACAACAGAAAAGAAGAAAACAACACCATACAAAAAAGGAGGATTTTAAACCAAACACCTTTCTTATCTGCCAGACAAAACACAAATAGGCAGAGACCATAACACACCATGTTATAGCGAGAAAAACCGATTAGAACGACGAACATCGCTACAACCACCATTGCACGATCACTGGAAGTAATACGATTTTTCGTACGAAGCAAGACAACAGCCAAAGGAAGTAGCGCTGCAATTAAATCAGCCTGCATATAAATTCTAACCAGTCCAAGAGGAAGAGGCATCGTTAAAAAACTTGCACCAGTGATGTTTTCGTAACTCGCGACAAATTCTTCGACAAAGGCATCGTAACCCGGCGAAATAAGATAAAGCGCCATGACAACCAGCTTCACTCCGGCCAAAAGTAGTACAGAGGCCTTGTAGATTGTAAGCACTCTCTGTTTTCCAAACCCCCGCGCATAAACAATATGCGTGACAAGAAGTCCCAAGCCGACGGCGCCCAGTGACAAAATCAGTTCATTTATAGCATAGCGTGAGAATTCAGCATATCCATAGATCGCATACAGAATTAGAAACCCAGAGATACCGATCAGATGCGCGCTCAATGATATTGACAGGCGCTTTACGCTCATCACGAAATAGAACATCACGACTGATAGTAGAACATATTTCAAAGGAAAGCCCGCCAGTGAACCTGACGGAAGGGCAGTGATGAGCACGACACTAACTATAAAGATACGATCTTGTAACGAGTTCCGCTCCTCCCCGATTTGGTCGGTCATCTTTTAGCTGCTCTTGCTAATGGTGAATGAAAAGGCCACTCTGGATAAAGCCAAAACCCCAGACGCCGTTTGACAAAAAAGAGTGCAACTAAATTTTGTAACACAAGCACCATACTTAACGATAGTGCTGCCCCTAACGCCCCCATGGTAGGAATGCTAACAACAAATGTCAGAACACCAACCCCAGTACAAATCAGTGCTATATTTCGCATTAAGCCTTCATGGCCTGTCATATTGAGTAAGAACCCAACTGCAGCGGTACTAACATTAATAGTTTGCGCCAAAGCCAGTAGGCGAAGATAAGGAGCCGCATCACTAAACCCAGAACCAAAAAGTGATAGCACCACATCGGGAAAAAACAAACAAATTAACAACATCGGTACCGATAGTGCAGCCCCCAAGAACGCACTTTGTCGTGCTAACCTTATCAGGCGGTCATGCTCATTATTGTGGTAAAGCGCAGAAAAACGAGGCGGAAAAATAGCCGCAATCAACATCAAAACAAAACCTATCAATAGAGCGGAGCGTTCGGCCGCCTTAAACAAACCCAAATCGTGACTATTCAGGAAAAAGGCCGCAACAAATACTACAAGCACGTTCTGCATAAACTCAGCCAAGCTCATCAAAAAAGGCCCGAGAAGTATTAAGAAACCCCCGAGGATCATCGGGCTTGTTACCAAGTACGTTTCTATTTGAATCCGCGTAACTTTTTTGTTGAAAAAAAAGCACAACACAGCCTTGAAAAAAAACCAACCACGTTGCTAGAGACAGGGCAACACCTGCTTGTCCTATTTCAGCGTTCCCAAAGCAAAGGCTATAGAAAATCAAAAACAGGGCTGCCACTAGAGAAATATAGCCACTTTCCAGAAAACACGCTGATGCAGGACGCCTGACGCCCTTGAAATAGCCTGCAAGGAGATAATTCGCCGTAAAAGGTGGCACAGCAAATGCGATATATAGTAATAGAGAGCCTAGAGAGGGGCTTGAGAAAAATCCTGCTATAATGGAGTTTAAGAGGAGCAGTAAACATGCCACTATCAAGGCAGCAGCAAGCGAATATTTTGCTGCCCAGACAAAGTAATAAAAACCTTGCACGCTATTATGCTCCCTACCAGCATAGCGCATCAATGCATTATCCATTCCAAAACGCGTCAAGATACCGGCGCCAAACAAAACACTTTGAGCCAAGGCAAAAACTCCGACACCATCGGCGCCGTAGAGCCGCCCCAGCGTTACGCCTAGTAGTAGCGAGCCAATCGCGGCTATTGCACGTGCAAATAGGGTCTTTAGAAAATCCATTCCTATATCGGTCTTCAGCATCAACCAAAAGCGACCACTTATATCAGAAACCTTCATTCAAGTCTCCAGAGGGAGGAAGAGAGTCTAATTCACAAAGGGTTATAGATGTCATTCAACCTAAACTAATCAAACTCAAGTCAAAAAAAGCAACTCAAGAAAAACGACCATTACTTAGTGCACCCGGGTCAAAAAAAGCAGAACCGCCTGCAAAACTCCATTTTGATTAGGTACTTTTAATATTGCCGCAGAAGCATCTAGACCCATCCATTTTCAGGCAATGGTAACATCACAATACAAACCTTCTTTATCGAATTTCAAAACAACACCAAAGTTCATGCGTTGTCGAGATGTCGTTTAACCGCCGCAAAAAACTCCATCAAGAACCTATCAGCATGGCTAAAATAAGAATAAAAGGAACGCCTAGCGCGATCGTCAGCAACCGGCTGGCATTAATCCTTTCCAAGCTTCGGAAAGTTCGTTGATTAACCCCCCCTTTTCCACACTCTCTATTTTTCCACGTAAACTCGATGCCCTCGTGAAATACTCGGAGATTAATTCATTAGCGTTCGGACTTCCTGATTTCTGCACCACTGCTAGCGCATTCTCGACATCCTTGAGCTGTTGGCTTAGCATTTCCCGATATTTATCCACCCGCCTTTTTTGGTCGTCTGCTAGACGATTCAAAACAAGATTATGCAGATCGGACACCAGGCTCTTCTGATCATCGGTCGCTTTAGACTCGACATTCACCAACAATGTATCCTTTGGATTGGATACAGTTAGCGAAAACGGCAGCTCCTTCAAGCTTTTACTATCCAGGAATTCTCTGACTCCTTGAATAAGGTAGATGTTTTTCATTTTTGCCAAGACATTATTAGGCGATTCCAAGCCCAACAATTCGCCCGACTGATTAACGTAACTGGCCAGTTCGTACGAGGAGGTGTATTGGTAAATAGGTTTTCTGAGAAACACGAAAAGCAGCAACACGACCAACATGCCAACAAACATAGCTATTACAACCCGCCTGCGACGCACCAAAATAACCATCAAGTCCACTGGTGATATGTCGTCGCTGCGCTCTGAGTCATGAAGGGAAGGCGTTGGTGCTTTCATAGTATAAATCTCCAAAGGCTAAAGTTAAATTCATCAAGCACGCTACCGCCATTGAGTGGCAAAAGACACCACCCAGAACATAAGTTGCTACAACCTACAGGCTAAAACAACCCTTGAACAATCCAACTAATACAAAAAATTATAATTTAAAGATAAGTTAAACACATTTTAATTCAGCCTTTTCCAGAGATGCTCCACTGGCTGTTGCCGACTCGCTTCCAACCTCCTGCCAGCACCGGGTCATATGGAACTGAATGTTAACGGAAATAGCTTGTGTCGTCGAACAAGTAGCACACGCGAAGCCAGAATCCCTACTGGCGCCTGCAGGTGGAGGCTATCTTCATCCTTCATCTGTACAGATAACGATCAGAGCACATTATCAAATGTGAGCAGGCGAACTCGCGAGCCTTTCTGAGCGCTCCTCAAGCACCTGGATTCTTACGGGGCGCGAGGCTATTCACACTCACCACCGATCGAAAAATTAGACACAAAAAAATGGAGCGCCGCATGGCGGCGCCCCACTTCTCTCAGATCATCGACCCGGCGCTCTGCCGAGTCAAGTCAACTCAACGATACACCGGCAGCCGGCCGCAGACGGCTTCGACCTGGCCCTTGACCGCGTTCTCGGCTTCGCTCGAGTCGCCCTGCTGCATGGCGTCGAGGATATCGCAGATCCAGCCGGCGAGATCGCTGCACTCGGCCTCACCGAAGCCGCGGGTGGTCACTGCCGGGGTGCCGATGCGCAGTCCGGAGGTGACGAACGGGCTCTGCGGGTCATTGGGCACGGCGTTCTTGTTGACGGTGATGTGCGCGCGACCCAACGCGGCATCGGCGTCCTTGCCGGTCAGACCCTGCTTGACCAGCGAGAGCAGGAACAGATGGTCTTCGGTGCCACCGGAGACGACTTCATAGCCGCGCTCGATGAACACGCCGGCCATCGCCTGAGCGTTCTTGACCACCTGCTGCTGGTAGCTCTTGAACTCGGGGTCCATGGCCTCCTTGAAGCAGACCGCCTTGGCCGCGATGACGTGCATCAGCGGGCCGCCCTGGCCGCCGGGGAAGACCGCAGCCTGCAGCTTCTTCTCGATCTCGGCGTCATTCTCGGCGGAGAGGATCAGGCCGCCGCGCGGACCGCGCAGGGTCTTGTGCGTGGTGGTGGTGACCACGTGGGCATGGGCCAGCGGGCTGGGGTAGACGCCAGCGGCGACCAGACCGGCGACGTGCGCCATGTCGACCAGCAGGTAGGCACCTACGCTGTCGGCGATTTCGCGGAACTTGGCCCAGTCGATGATCTGGGAGTAAGCCGAGAAGCCGGCGATGATCATCTTCGGCTGGTGTTCCTTGGCCAGCTTGGCGACTTCGTCGTAATCGATCCGGCCGCTCTCGTCGATACCGTACTGCACCGCGTTGTAGTGCTTGCCAGAGAAGCTCGGCTTGGCGCCATGGGTCAGGTGACCGCCAGCGTCGAGGCTCATGCCGAGGATGGTATCGCCCGGTTTGACCAGCGCCTGGAACACGGCACCGTTGGCCTGGGAACCGGAGTGCGGCTGAACGTTTGCGTAGCTCGCGCCGAACAGCTCCTTGGCGTAGTCGATCGCCATCTGCTCGATCACGTCGACGTGCTCGCAGCCGCCGTAGTAACGCTTGCCGGGATAGCCTTCCGCGTACTTGTTGGTCAGCTGCGCGCCCTGCGCCTGCATCACGCGCGGGCTGGCGTAGTTCTCGGAAGCGATCAGTTCGATGTGCGCTTCCTGGCGCGCGACTTCCTGCTGCATCGCTTTCCACAGGGCATCGTCGAATCCGGCAATCTGCATGTCTCGCGTGAACATCGGCGGGTATCCTCGGCTCGGGGAGGGGACGATCGGACCCGCGCCCGGCGGACTCCGATCATGAAAACGTGGCGCGATGATACCCCAGCGCCGGCGGCCTTTCCTATGAAAGTCCGTCATGCGCGCGCGCATAATTTCTCACCTTGGCTTTAGCCTGGGTAAAACGTCACCGGATGCGACATCCGCTGTCGGCGCACCGTCTTTACGGCGCACCGCGCGGGCCGCCGGCATGCTGGAGTTTGCCTACATCGTCAGCACCCCGCCTCGATCAGCGGCCTGGAGCATCCCAGGCAGCGACGGGTAAGGGACGCACCGCAGCATGAAGCTCGGCCCGACGCGTACCGAGCCGAGCCCACCCTCCCTTTCAAGGAATCGAGGAGATCCAGATCAAAGGATCGAGGAGGTCCAGTTCAAGGGGCCAAGGAGATCCAGACGGTCTTGAGATCGGAGTACTCCTCCAGCGAGTGGTGGGACTTGTCGCGCCCGTTGCCCGACTGCTTGACGCCACCGAAGGGCACGGTCTGATCCATGCCAGCCCAGTTGTTGACGTAGACCTGACCCGACTGCAATCGCCGCGAGACGCGCATGATGCGGTCGATATCCTGGCTCCAGACGCCCGCCGCCAGGCCGTAGTCACTGTCGTTGGCCAGTGCGATCGCTTCTTCTTCGGTGTCGAAACCGAATACCGAGAGCACCGGGCCGAAGATCTCCTCGCGGCCAATCGCCATGCTCGGCGAGACGCCGTCGAAGATCGTCGGCGGAATGAACAGCCCCGGCCCCTCCTTGGCGCTGCCCCCGCTGCGCAGGGTTGCGCCCTCTTCGACACCGCGGCGGATGTAGTCGAGCACGCGTTGATACTGGGTATGATCGACCATCGCGCCCATGAAGCTCGCCGGATCGAGCGGATCGCCCGGCTGCATGTGCTCGGCGGCCGCCAGCAGCTTGTCGACGAAGGTCTCGCGGATGCGATTTTCCACCAGCAGCCGGGAGGCCGCGATACATACTTCGCCCTGGTTGTGGAAGATTGCCTCGGCGGCGTGACGAGCTACGGCGTCGAGATCCTTGCAGTCGGCGAAGACCAGATTGGGGCTCTTGCCGCCGCATTCGAGATAGACACGCTTGAGATTGGACTGGCCGGCGTACTGCATCAGCTGCTTGCCCACCGCAGTGGAGCCGGTGAAGGCGAGGCAGTCGACGCCCATCGACAGTGCCAGCGCCTTGCCCACGGTGTGGCCGAAGCCGGGCAGCACCTGAAAGACGCCAGCAGGCAGCCCGGCCTCGCGTGCCAGCACCGCCAGACGCAGCGCCGACAGCGGCGATTTCTCCGAAGGCTTCAAGATCACGCTGTTGCCGGCGGCCAAGGCCGGGGCGATTTTCCACGCGGTCATCATCAGCGGGAAGTTCCACGGCACGATCGAGGCGACGACACCGAGCGGCTCGCGCAGCACCAGCCCCAGCGCATCATCGCCGGTGGGGGCGACTTCGCCGTAGAGCTTGTCGATCGACTCGGCATGATGGCGCAGGCAGGCAATGGCGCCCCCCATGTCCCCTAGAGAACTGCCGATCGGCTTGCCCATGTCGAGGGTATCGAGCAGCGCCAGCTCCTGCTTGTGCGTCTGCATCAGCTCGGCGAAGCGCAGCAGCACCGCCTTGCGCGCCCCGGGCGAGCGCCGCGACCACTCCCCCTCGTCGAAGGCACGCCGCGCCCGGGCCACTGCTTTCTCGGCGTCGGCGGCATCGCAGCTGGCGACCTCGGCGAGGGTGTCGCCGGTGGCCGGATTGATGCTGGCGAAGGTCTCGCCGCTCTGCGCGTCGACGAAGGCATCGTCGATGAAGGCGCGGGTCTCGATCCTCAGCTCGCTGGCCAGACGCTGCCAGTCGGCATGGGTCATTGCATCGCTCAGTGCATTGCTCATCGCTCGTCTCTCTCGATCAGGTCATCGCTCAGGGTTATCACCCAGGTCTCTCACTCATATCTCGTATCGACAGGCCCCCACTTCTCCGGGGGCATTCACTGCACGACGTCTCTGCGCCGAGCATACGCCGCTCGGCATCTGCTCGGCATCTCGCCGCGGCGCGCCCACCGGCACGCCTATCACCGACTCTCTGGCGCTCAACCTTCGCCCAGCAGTCCCAGGCTCTGCACCGGCGCCTGCCGGCGTAAGCCACGCGACAGCAGATGGCCGATCACCCCGATGAGCAGCGCGCCGCCGAACGGCAGCACCAGCCATAGCCATAGATGCAGGCGCGGGGCGAGATCGAGCCAGCCAGCGTAGATGCCAAGCGCAGCGCCCTCGGCCAGCAGCGCCGCCATCAGCCCGCTGGTGAAGCCGAGCAGCGCGAACTCGACACCCTGGACCCGCGAGAGCAGGCGTTGCCCGGCGCCGAAGACTCGCAGCAGCCCACTTTCGTGGGCGCGCAGGGTCTGACTGGCGGTGAGCGCGGCGTAGAGCACGCTGACCCCGGCGAGCAGGACGAAGCCCAGCACCAGTTCCACCGCCCGGGTGACCTGGGCCAGCAGCTCGCGCACCCGCGCGAGGATGGCGTCGACGTTGAGCAACGAGACCCCGGGATAGGCCGCGACCAGCCGCCCCAGCACGTCGCCGTGGGCGCCAGCATCGAGGTGGAAGGCGGTGATATAGCTATGGCCATAACGCTCGAGCACGCCGGGCGGGAAGATCACGAAGAAGTTGGGCCGGAAGCTGTCCCAGTCGAGATCGCGCAGACTGGTGATCTCGCCGGTGACGCTATCGCTGCCGATGGTGAAGGTCAGGCTATCGCCCAGACCCACGCCGAGGCGTTCGGCGAGGCCGCGCTCGACCGAGATCGGCACGCTGCCTGCGGCCACCTGGGTGTCGGTGTCGAACCAGCGCCCGGCGACCAGCCGATTGCTCTCGGGCAGCGTCTTGCGCCAGGTGAGGTTGAGTTCGCGCTTGAGCGCGTTGTCGTTACGGTGCGCCTCGGGCACCGCTTCGCGCGCGGGGCGGTCGTCGATGGCAGTCAGGCGCCCGCGCACCATCGGGTAGAGCGCACTGCGGGTGTCGGCGACCTGATCGAGAATGTCACTGAAGCCCTCACGCTCGCCGGGCTGGATATTGATCGCGAAGTAGTTGGGTGTATCCGCCGGTAGCTGGGTCTGCCAGGCACTCAGCAGATCGCCGCGGACCAGGGTGATGATCGCCATCGCCGCGAAGGTGACGGCGAAGGCCAGCAACTGACCGAGACTCGCCTGGCGCCGCCGCGCCAGTTGACTCGCCCCCAGGCGCAGAGCACGGCTGGCCTCGCCGCCACGCGCGCCGAAGCGAGTGGCCAGGCGCAGCACCAGCGCCAGCAGTAACCAACCTAGCCCCCACAGCACCACCAGTGCGATCAGACCGCCCACCAGCAGCGCTGCGGCGAGCCCGAGGTCGCCCGAGTAGAGCCACAGCAGCGCGCCAAATACCAGACCGGCCACTGTCACCACCAGCCACGCCGAGGCGGGCAGCGGATCGAGCTCGCGGCGCAGCACCTGAGCGCACTGACACGCTGCAGGCGCAGCAGCAGCGTTGGGTCCGGCGAACCCCACCAGCACCGCCAGCGCGGTCAATACCCCCAACAGCAGCGGTAGCATGCCCGGCGCCGGCAGCGTCAGCGGCAGAAAGCGCGCCAGCAGGGCCAGCAGCGCGGCCTGCCCCACCAGCCCCAGCAGCGCCCCGACCACTGAGGCCGCCAGCGCCAGCCAGGCCAACTGCCAGGCGAACAGCTGCGCCAACTGGCGCTGACTGGCGCCGAAGCAGCGCAGCAGTGCGGCGGTATCCAGATGGCGGTCGACATAGCGACGGGTGGCCATCGCCACCGCCACCCCGGCGAGCAGCACCGCCGCCAGCCCGGAGAGGCTCAGGTACTTCTGTGCCCGAGTCAGGGCGCTGCCGAGCTGAGGCTGGTCGTCGCGCACGTCCTCGACCTCCACGCCCTGCTGGCGCAGCCGCGTGAGCAGCTCGCCCACCGACGCCACCGCCGCGGGCGTACCCTTGGCCAGCAGTTCGTACTCGATCCGCGACCCCGGACGCACCAGCCCGGTGGCCTCGAGATCGGTCAGACGCATCATCAAGCGCGGGCTGAGACTGGCGAAACCCGCCGACTGATCCGGCTCGCGGTCGATCAGCCCGGACACCGTTAATTCACGCTGGCCCACCTGCACCGACTCGCCGATCGCCACGTCGAGCAGTTGAGCGAGTCGCGGCGCGATCCATACGCTGCCCGGCGCCGGCCCCGCGGCGCGCTCGATGATGCCCTCGCCGAGATCGACGCGCAGCTTGCCGTAGAGCGGATAGGCGCCGTCGACCACCTTGAGACTGGCCAGCTGAAAGGCGTCGCCGCGGCTGACCATGGAGACGGTATCGACCTGATCGGAGAGGGTCAGCCCGGCATTGCGCAGCGTGTCACGCAGGTCGTCGCCGAAAGGGTCACTCTGTTCGAGCTTGATGTCACCGCCCATCAGCTGGCCGGCCTGGCGGGTCAGGCCACGATCCAGACGGTCGAGGAAGAAACCGATCATGGTGGTCGCCGCCACCGCCAGCACCAGGGCGACGAACAGCGCGCGCACGTCACCGGCGCGCAGATCGCGCCGGAGCCCCTTGAGCGACAGCGCCAGCAGCGAACTGCCCGTACTCATGCCTGCACCTCATCGGGCTCGAGTGCCACCAGACGGCCGCCGTCGAGACGCAGGCAGCGCTGGCAGCGCCGCGCCAGATGGGGGTCGTGGGTGACCAGCACCAAAGTGGTGCCGGCCTCGCGGTTGAGCGCGAACAGCGACTCGATGATCGCGCTGCCGGTGTCGCGGTCGAGATTGCCGGTCGGCTCGTCGGCAAACACCAGCTCGGGCCGGGTAACAAAGGCGCGCGCCACCGCAACGCGCTGCTGCTCGCCGCCGGAGAGCTGCTTGGGTAGATGATCCAGACGCTCGCCGAGCCCGACCCGGCCCAGCCAGTCACGCGCCCGCTGCTGATGATCGCGGCCGGGGGTCAGCTCCAGCGGCAGCATCACGTTCTCCAGCGCGGTCAGGGTGGGCAGGAGCTGGAAATTCTGGAACACGAAGCCCACACGACCGGCACGCAGTGCGGCGCGACCATCCTCGTCGAGCGCCGGCAGCGCGGTACCGAATAGCGCCAGCTCGCCGTGGCTAGGCGTATCCAGCCCCGCCAGCAACGCCAGCAGGGTCGACTTGCCCGCCCCAGAGCTGCCCAGAATCGCCACGCTCTCGCCGGGCATGACGCACAGGTCGAGGTCATCGAGGATGGTCAACTGGCGCTCGCCGCTGGTGACCTGCTTGCCGAGGCCGCGCGCCTCGAGCGTCGGGATCGTGGCGGCCGAAGCGGCGTACGTGTCGCGGATGTCGGACATGGAACAGGGCTTCCTGTGCAGTGGTGCGTCCTGCCGGATCGCAGCGGCGCGACCCGGCGTGGCCGCCGATGCCCTCCACTCTGGCACGCTTCCCCCGAGCCGGCCAGGTGCGTACCGACGCCCTGCGGGGCGAGGCACGCCATCTCCGTAGCGCCTGCCGGCTCCTGGATCTCGATGCCCGAGGCTCCAAGGGTAGCGACGCCTCACGCAACGATGGTCACGCCACCTAGCGCAATCATGGTCGTGAGGCTTGCCGGAATCGTGGTTGCGACGGCAACATGGCGATTTCGATCGCCCATTGCCACGCCGGTCCAAGCTCGGCTCCTGCCTCTCGCCAGGGAAACGGTGCCCGGTATATGAGGCATGAAAACGCTTATTAGCGTTTTGCCGAGCCCGTGATCGGATAATATCCGCGTTCGCCGATTCTCCCGAGGAGTGAGACATGTTGCCTGGTTCGAGGAAGCCCGGTTCGACGAAGAGGTCGACGACGCTATGGCTACGCGCCGGCCTGTCGCGTGCCCTGCTGGTGCTGGCCATGGCGCTGACGCTGCTGCCCGGCGCCGCGCAGGCACATACCCTGCTGGTGATGGGCGACAGTCTCAGCGCCGCCTACGGCATCGATCCGCAGGCGGGTTGGGTCAGCCTGCTCGAACGCAAGCTGGGCAAGGGCTATACGGTCATCAATGCCAGCATCTCCGGAGAGACCACCTCGGGAGGGGCGGCGCGACTGCCCGAACTGCTCAAGCAGCATCGCCCGGATATCGTCCTGCTCGAACTCGGCGGCAATGACGGTCTACGCGGTCTGTCGCCCCAACAGATGAAGGTCAATCTGGCCAAGATGATCGAGCGCAGCCGCGCGGAGGGCGCCCGCGTGCTGCTGCTGGGCATCGAGGTGCCGCCCAACTACGGCCCCGCCTATACCAACGCCTTTCGTAACGTCTTCACTCAGCTCGCCGACGAGTACGATCTGCCGCTGGTGCCGTTTCTGCTCGAAGACGTCGATCTCGACAGCATGCTGCAGGCGGACGGCATCCACCCGACCGCCGAGGCTCAGCCGATCATCCTGGCCAACGTCTGGGCCAAGCTCGAACCGATGCTCGCCAACGGCGCCAACGACCAACGCTGAGCCAGGTGGTACCGCCTGGCGTCCGGTCAGCGACGTGCTAGGCTCTGGACGAAAACTGCCTGCAGTCGCCGGCCGAGCCTGCTGACACCGCATGAGCAGGCCACACCGACCAAGTCATACGCGATTCAAGCCCGAGGAGGCACCGGGCGCCCCACCGAGAGGTCAACAGATGCAGATGGAAGGCGATACGGCGCTGGTTGCCGCCTATGAATTGAACGGCAGCGGCGGCGGCTCACTGCTCAGCGTGAGACAACTGCGCGAAGCCTGGCAGTCGCCGGAGCGACCGCTGTGGATGCATCTCGATTTCCGCCATGCCGACGTGGGCACCTATCTCGACGATATCGCCGGTCTCGACGAGGCGGCGATCGAGGCGCTGCTCGAGGAGGATACCCGCCCGCGCGTGGCCAAGTTCCGCAACGGCGCGGTGAGCACGCTGCGCGGCGTCAATCTCAATCCGGGGGCAGCCCCGGAGGATTTGATCTCGCTGCGCATCTGGATCTCTGCCAACCGCCTGATCACGCTACGCCGGCGTCCGTTGAAATCGGTCAGCGAGGTACGTGATCGCATCGATCGCGGCGAGGGCGCGCTGTCGGTGCCCGACCTGCTCGCCTGGCTGGCGGAGACCCTGGTCGACAACGTCGGCGACGTGGCCCACCAGCTCGACGACCGCCTGGGCGAGCTGGAAGAGGACCAGCTCAGCGATCGCGAGATCGACCCCGACGATCTGTCGCACCTGCGCCGCTCGCTGATCACCCTGCGCCGCTTCATGGGCCCCCAGCGCGACTGCCTCGAACAGATCGCCCACGGCCCCGACAGCTTCGACGAGGATACCCGGGTCTCGGTACGCGAGAGTGCCAACCAGCTATCGCGCTACGTCGAGGACTTTCACGCCATGCAGGAGCGCGCGCTGATCCTGCAGGAGCAATTGCTCAACGAGCACAACGAACGCCTCAACCAGCGGATGTACATGTTGGCGATCGTTACTACGGTGTTCCTGCCGCTGAGCTTTCTGACCGGCCTGCTGGGCATCAACGTCGGGGGTATCCCCGGCGCCGACAGCCACTACGGATTTGCCGTCTTCGTCGCCATCACCGCGGTGGTCGGCGGTGCGGTGATGTGGCTGCTCAAGCGCAAGCACTGGTGGTAGGCGATCCGCGTCGACCCGAGGCGCCTCAGTCACCGCGGTCGGTGTGGCCCAGATCGCGCTGCGGATCGAGCCGGTCGCGCACCCGGCGCTTGAGTTCCTTGATCTCGGGGAAGCCGCCGTCGCGCTTGCGCTCCCATAGCGTCTGCTCGTCGTAGAGCACCTCGAAGTGGCCACCGTGGCTGGGCGCCAGCGCCACCTGTTCGAGATCCTCGCCGAAGGTCTGCAACAGCTCCTGGGCATACCAGCCGGCACGTAGCAGCCACTGGCATTGCGTACAATAATGAATGCGGATGCGGGCCATACGACTCTCCTCGGGGCTCTCCCCGGCGATGATTGCACTGGCGCGCATGATGCGCGGGTCACCGCGCCTGACTCAAGCCCGCGGCCGGCGAGCCGCAGCCTGGACAGGCAGCTGGCCCCACCCTATCACCCAATCGGAAACAAGGACGTTTTCCATGACGGCAAGAAGTTCAAGCACCCGCGGTGGCGACGACGACAGCCTCACCCGCCTTTTCGAACGCGTCACCGGCGATGACGACAGCCGCATGTGCCGGGATATCTCCGATGCCGCCTGCCGTGAACAGCCGGGCAACTTCTTTCGCCACCTGGTGGCGGCGTTGGGCAACAAGCTCGCCGATGAGCTCTCCAACGCGCGCCTGATCCTGCCGTGGCTGATGGGGGCGATCGGCGCACCGGTGTGGATGGTCGGCCTGCTGGTGCCGATCCGCGAGGCCGGGGCCCTGCTGCCCGCAACTGCTGATCGCGGGCTATATCCGACTGCGCAAGATTCGCAAATGGGTGTGGGTGGCCGGTGGCGTGGCCCAGGCGGTGGGCGCAGTGCTCCTGGGCCTGCTGGCGCTGTTCGGCCACGGTAGTTGGGGCGGCGCGCTGGTGCTGATTGCGCTGACCGGGCTCTCGCTGGGGCGCGGGCTCTCCTCGGTGGCAACCAAGGATGTGATGGGCAAGACCATCGCCAAGCAGCGGCGTGGCACCCTGATGGGCTGGAGCGCCAGCGCCGCCGGGGCACTGACGCTACTCGTGGGTGTCGGGCTGATGTTGATGGGTGACCGCCCCGGCACCTGGGCGCTGGCGGTGCTGCTGTTCGCCGCCGCGTTCGGCTGGGCGCTCAACGCCCTGTGCGCGGCCGCAATCCTTGAAGCGCCGGGCGCCACCGAGGGCGGCGCCAACGCCTGGGATAGCGTCAAGCAAGGGATTTCGCTGATGCGCCGCGACCGCCGCTTCCTGCACTTCAACCTCTCCCGCGCCCTGCTGCTGTCGAGCGCCCTGGCACTGCCCTACTTAGCCCTGCTGGGCCAGCAGAACAGCGGCACCGACCTGGCCAGCCTGGGCATCCTGGTACTCACTTCAGGGGTCGCCGGCATGATCGGTGGGCCGATCTGGGGACGTCTGGCCGATCGCTCCAGTCGGCGCGTCATGCGCAATGCCGCCATCGGCGCCGCCCTTTGCTGTGTCGCCGGCGCCGCCTGCGTGCTGCTGCCGGAGGCCGCGCGCACCAGCGTGTGGCCCTACGCCGTGGTCTATGGCCTGCTGATGATCGCCCACGCGGGCATTCGCCTGGGGCGCAAGACCTACGTGGTGGATCTCTCCGACAGCGACACCCGGGCGCTCTACGTCGCCTTCTCCAATACCTTCACCGGGGTATTGATGCTGATCGTCGGCCTGCTGCTCGGCGTGCTCGCCCAGTGGCTCGGCAGTGCCCCGCTGTTGCTGCTGCTCGCCCTGCTGGCGCTGGCCGCCGCGGCAAGCTCCCATGCCCTGGCCGAAGTCGAGGCGTGAAGCGCTGTGTCCCGCCCGCGATGGGCGCTGTCAAAGCGTTGTAATCCAACGGCGCCATGGCATCATGGCCGCTTGTATCGTCCCTACAAACCGTCGCATGTCCAGCCTGGAGACAAGGATGGCCAGTAACCCCAAGCGTCCCCCCATGATCAGCCCGGCCCTGCTCGAGCGCATCGTCAACGCCTCGGACGATGGGATCGTCGTTGCCGAGCAGGAGGGTGACGAGAATATCCTGATTTACGTCAACGAGGGCTTCGAGCGCCTCACCGGCTACAGCATCGACGAGATTCTCTATCGCGATTGCCGCTTCCTGCAGAATGGTGACCGCGACCAACCCGCGATCGACCGCGTGCGCACGGCGCTGCGCGAGGGCCGCTCCTGCCGCGAGGTGCTGCGCAACTACCGCAAGGACGGCTCCCAGTTCTGGAACGAGCTGTCGATCACGCCGGTCTACGACGAGGAGGATCAGTTGACCTACTTCGTGGGGGTACAGAAGGACGTGACCGGGCTGGTCGAAGCCCTGCAGGAGCTGGAGGCGCTCAAGGCCGAGCGCGACCCGGCCTGAGCCGAAGCCGCCCTGCCACACCGCCCCGGGCGGCTATCCTGAAAGACTGTCCTGATCGGCTATCCTGGCGCGGGAGGTCGATAGGTTTTTTCAAACGGCCAAAGGCTTGTCTTGCGACGCATTCGGCGATATATAGCCCTCGAGCATCATCAGGATGCCGTCACATCGGAGGGCCAAACGATGAGCCGTGAAGATTACGCCGAGGACCAAGAGCTTTACGACGCCGTCAACGACGAGCAATTCGAGCGTCCCCGCAGCAGCAAGGCCGACACCCTGAAGGCACGCCGTCAGGTCGAGGCGCTGCTCGAAGAGCGCCGCCTGAAACGTGCGATCGAGGACGACTGGTACGCGGATTTCGACGACGAAGAAGAGGAAGAGTGAGCGCCTCGCTCATCCTCAGAGCCGTAACGACGGGCGCCCAGGCGTCCGTTCGCGTTAACGGCCGGCGGTCGCAATCCCGCCGCTAGTCATATACCCTGCTCTGTCCGTGTCGCCACCCCCCGCACCCCGCAGGCCGGTGCCGGCCGGTCACGCACCTAGACGCGCGTGACCCGCGATGCCCACCGCCGCGGAGCTGCCAGCGACCCTGACCCGATCTCATTGACCGCGATACTCAACCGAACCGGATTCCCATGGCGCAATACGTTTTCACCATGAACCGGGTGGGCAAGGTCGTCCCCCCGAAACGCGAGATCCTCAAAGACATCTCGCTCTCCTTCTTTCCTGGCGCCAAGATCGGCGTACTCGGTCTCAACGGGGCCGGTAAGTCGACGCTGTTGCGGATCATGGCCGGCGTCGACACCGAGTACAACGGCGAAGCGCGGCCGATGCCGGGCATCAATATCGGCTATTACCGCAGGAGCCCGAGCTCGACGACACCAAGAGCGTGCGCGAGACGGTCGAAGAGGCGCTGGGCGAGGTCAAGGCCGCGCAGGAGAAGCTGGAGGGCGTCTACGCCGCCTACGCCGAGCCGGATGCCGACTTCGACGCCCTGCCGCCGAGCAGGCGGCGCCTGGAGAACATCATCGAGGCCGCCGACGCCCACAACATCGAGCGCAAGCTCGAAGTCGCCGCCGAAGCACTGCGTCTGCCGCCCTGGGATGCCCGCGTGGGTCATCTCTCCGGGGGAGAACGCCGCCGTGTGGCACTGTGCCGGCTGCTGCTGTCGAGCCCGGATATGCTGCTGCTCGACGAGCCGACCAACCACCTCGACGCCGAGTCGGTGGCGTGGCTGGAGCGCTTCCTCCACGACTACCCCGGCACCGTGGTGGCGATCACCCACGACCGCTACTTCCTCGATAATGTCGCCGGCTGGATTCTCGAACTCGACCGCGGTCACGGGATCCCGTTCGAGGGCAACTACTCCCAGTGGCTCGAGTCCAAGGAGAAGCGGCTCGAGCAGGAGGCCAAAGCCGAGGCGGGCCGCCAGCGCGCGATCAAGCAGGAGCTGGAGTGGGTGCGGCAGAATCCCAAGGGGCGTCAGGCCAAGAGCAAGGCGCGCCTCAACCGCTTCGACGAACTGCAGTCCGGCGATTACCAGAAGCGCAACGAGACCAACGAGATCTACATTCCGCCCGGGCCGCGCCTGGGCGACAAGGTCATCGAGTTCCATGACGTCGCCAAGCGTTTCGACGACAAGCTGCTGTTCGACAACCTGTCGTTCCAGATTCCGGCAGGTGCGATCGTGGGGATCGTCGGCGGCAACGGCGCCGGCAAGTCGACCCTGTTCAAGCTGATCTCCGGCAAGGAGCAGCCGGACAGCGGCGAGGTGGTGGTGGGCGAAACCGTCGACATCGCCTACGTCGAGCAGCTGCGCGACCACTTCGACAACACCCAGACCGTGTGGCAGGCCGTCTCCGATGGGCATGACATGCTCAGCATCAACGGCTACGAGGTGTCGTCGCGGGCCTACGTGGGGCGCTTCAACTTCAAGGGCACCGATCAACAGAAGCGGCTCAGCGAGCTCTCCGGCGGTGAGCGCGGGCGCCTGCAGCTGGCGCAGACGCTCAAGCAGGGCGCCAACGTGCTGCTGCTCGACGAACCTTCCAACGATCTCGATATCGAGACCCTGCGCGCCCTCGAGGAAGCCCTGCTAGCCTTCCCCGGCTGCGCTCTGGTGATCTCTCACGACCGTTGGTTCCTCGACCGTATCGCCACCCACATCCTCGCCTATGAGGGCGACTCCAGTGTGGTGTTCTTCGAGGGCAACTACACCGACTACGAAGCCGACCATCAGAAGCGGGTCGGCAGCGACACGCCCAAGCGCATGAAGTACAAGCGCATCGACGCCTGATGCATGCATCGCCCACCCGCACGGGGTGGGCGAATTGCTGCCTCAGCAACGCA
Organism: Salinicola tamaricis; assembly: GCF_003006155.1. Taxonomy (GTDB): domain Bacteria; phylum Pseudomonadota; class Gammaproteobacteria; order Pseudomonadales; family Halomonadaceae; genus Salinicola; species Salinicola tamaricis. The sequence continues at coordinate 450,703 of NZ_CP023559.1, forward strand.
AACGCCCGCCTGAAAAGGCGGGCGTTTGCGTCTGCGCGTGTCGTGTCGTCGGGTTGGCGTCTAGCGGCCTCGGCCGCGTATCAGCGATACGACAAACAGGATCAGGAAGATGACGAATAGCACCTTGGCGATCGTCGCCGCGATCCCGGCAACCCCGCCGAACCCGAGAACGCCGGCAATGATGGCGACGATGAGAAAAATCACGGCATAACTGAGCATGGCTTTACTTCCTGTTCTGGCCTGATAAGTGCCGCGCGGCAACATGCCCCGCGACGCCCTGCCCTCGCAATCCTTGAGGGTATCTTAAGCCTTGTTGGTGAAGCGCTTTTCGTCAAGGTGGCCAGAGTATCGGTTTGCAACCGGCTCAATAGACCGACGGTTCACCCGGCGGGCGCGTCTTGAAGCGTCGATGCAGCCACAGGTACTGCTCCGGATGCCGCCGGATCGCCTGTTCGATGAAGGCGTTGACCAGGGTCGCGTCGGCGACCTCATCGTCGCTGGGGAAGTTCTCGAATGCCGGCAGATACTCCAGGGTGTAGGTGCGGTCATCGGGATTGCGGTGAAACATGAACGGCATGACCGGCGCGCCGGTCATGCGTGCGATCTTGGCGGTGAGCTTGAGCGTCGCCGCCTCGACCCCGAAGAAGGGCGCGAAGACACTGGCATCACGGCCGAAGTCCTGGTCCGGCGAGTACCACACCACGTGGCCCGACTTGATCCGGCGCACCACGCCGCGCAGATCGTGGCGATCGATCGCGGCGCCGAAGATATCGCGCCGCGCCCGGGTCATGAAGTTCTCGAACACCGGATTGTCGTGGGGTCGATAGACCACGTCCGCGGGGAAGAACAGCGAGTGCAGCGCCCCGCCCAGATCGAGGGTCGAGAAATGGATGCCGATCACCAGTACCCCCTTGCCCTGGGCGCGCGCCCGTTCCATGTGCTCGATGCCACGGAAGGCGATGCGCTGGCGCAGGTGTTCGGGATTGCGGCACCAGCCGGTGGCGGTCTCGAGGATCCCGATACCGTTGGCCACGAAGGTACGCTTGACCATCTCCGCGCGCTTGTCGCTGTCCCACTCGGGGAAGCAGAGCGCCAGATTGGTATCGGTGATGTGACGGCGCCGCTTGGCCAGACGCCAGCTCAGCAGACCGATGCCTCGGCCCACGGCCAGCTTGAGCCGCCACGGCAGAAAGGCGCTCGCCTTCATCAGCGCGATGGCGAACCAGGTACCCCAGTAGCGGGGATGGGCATGATTGGCGGGATAGACTTTCTTGGCCATAACGCTTCCAGATTCACAGTGATGACGAGCGGCACGCCGGCCGCCCTGGGCCCTAGACTCTAGACTCCAGCCCCTCGCTCAACTCACCGGCGCCGCCGGCAGATAGACCCGCGGCACCCGCGGCAGCACCCCAGTGAGCAGGGTATAGGCGATGGTGTCGCAGTGCTCCGCCACCGTGTCGACATCGAGCCCACGCCCCCATAGCACCACCTCGCTGCCGACATCGGCATCCGCCACCTCGGTGATGTCGACGGTGAGCATGTCCATCGACACCCGCCCGGCGATGGCGCAGCGCTGGCCATTCACCAGTACCGGGGTACCATCACGGGCGTGGCGGTCGTAGCCATCGCCGTAGCCGGCGGCGACCACGCCGATACGGCTGCGCTTGCGGGTCCGAAAGCGCCCGCCATAGCCCACCGCCTCGCCCGCCTCCAGCGTACGCACGGCGATCAGACGCGAGCGCAGCGTCATCACTGGCTCGAGCGTCACCCCTGCCGGCAGCTCGCCTTCCAGCGGGTTGCTGCCGTAGAGCATGATGCCCGGCCGATTCCAGGCGCCATGCGTCGGCGGGTGCTGCAGTGTGGCCGGTGAATTGGCCAGACACAGCGGTGCACCCAGCGCCTCGCCCAGGGCACGGACCTGGGCGTGCTGAGTCTGAAAGGCACTGTCATCGGCGAGATCGGCCGTGGAGAAGTGGCTGATCAGATGCAGGTCGGTGACTCGCTCCGGAACCTGGCGCAGGCGCGCCCAGTGGCGGCGGAGCTCGTCCGCCGAGAATCCCAGGCGATGCATGCCGGCATCGAACTTGAGCCACACCGGTAGCGGTCGGCGCGGCCGATAGGCCAGCACCGCCGCCAGCTGCCACTCGCTATGCACCACCTGCCACAGCGAGAGCGCCTCGACCGTGGCCAGCTCCGAGGCCTCGAAGATGCCCTCGAGCAGCAGAATCGGCGTCTCGATGCCGCCATCGCGCAGCGCCACCGCCTCCTCGATCGTTGCCACCGCAAAGGCCGGCGCCAGCCCAGTCAGTGCACGGGCGCAGGCGAGCGCGCCATGACCATAGGCATCCGCCTTGAGTACCGCCATCGACCGGCTCCGCGGCGCCAGAGCGCTCGCCGTGCGATAGTTGCGACACAGCGCCGCGAGATCGATCTCGGCGCGCAGGGGTCTTGCCATGGTAGCTACGTCCTCCTCCCAAGAGATGATACGACACCAGCCGCCTACGGCCGGCGAGCGCCATGGTAGCGCGTTTGGCGACACCGCGGGACGCCAGCGGCGTAAACACAGACGCCGCTAACGGGTAGCGGCGTCGGCGGCTGAATCGCAGCGCTCAGGGCGTCGGCGGTGTTGGCCGAGCGCCGATATCGTCGGTCGGCGAACCGCGGCGCTGAGTGTCGGCCAGATCGAGCGAGACCCGCTTGCTGTCGCGCAGCCACTGGTTGGTGCCGCGGATCACATCGAGGCTCAGCACCCCGGCCTGCTGGCGCAGCTGGAGCAGATCGGTGACATAGGTGTAGCGCGCATCGGCGTAGTTGGAGATCGACTCGTAGAGCGACTGCTCGGCGTTGAGCACGTCGACAATATTGCGCGTGCCCACCTCATAGCCGGCACGGGTCGCTTCCAGTGCGCTGCGGCTGGAGACGATCGCCTCGCGCTGGGCATCGACCGACTCGACGTCGTTCACCACCTGCGTGAACAGCGAGCGTACCTGCTGCGTGGTGTAGCGGCGCTGATCCTCGAAGTCGTACTGGGTCGACTCCAGCGAGTAGGTGTTCTGCCTCACTGACGCGCTGGTCGAACCGCCGGAGTAGATCGGTAGATTCGCCTGCACGCCCACCTCGACGTTTTCGTTGTGCCCACGCAGCGCATCGATGTCGTTGTCGGAATAGGCGTAATCAGCATAGGCGTTCAGCGTCGGCAGATGGCCGGCGCGATGTCCACGCCTCTTGGCGACATCGACCCCGGCCTCGGCGTAGCGGATCGACGGGCTGCTGGTCATCGCCAGATTGACCCAGTCGTCGCGGGTAGCCGGCTTGGGCGAAGCGATTGGCAGATCGTCGGCGAGACCATCGATGCTGTCGTACTGCTTGCCGGTCAGACGCTCCAGCGCCTCGAAGCTCACCTGCAGATCACTGCGCGCGGAGATCAGGGCTGGGCGCGGCCGAATCGTAGGCGGCCTTGGCTTCATTGACGTCGTGATCGCCACCAGGCCGATTGAACTGCTCCTTGGCCTGCTCCAGCTGGCGCCCGATCGCCTTGGATTGCGCTTCACGGGCGTCGAGCACCTCCTTGGCGCGCAGAATCTCGAAGTAGGCACTGGATACATCATAGAGCAGCTGCTGCTGGTCGATCTCGAGCTGCAGCGCCTGCTGGCCCACCTGCTTCTTGCTCTGCTGGTACTGGTACCAGTTGGAGGCATCGAACAGCACCTGGGTCACGTTGACCCCGAGGCTGCTGCCGTTGTAGTCCTGACCCGAGGTAGAGCCACCCGCCGCCGCGCCACCACCCGCACCGCCGGCGGCATGCTGGCTCTCGAGCGAGTCGCTACGGTAGAGACTGCCGGTGGCGCTGATCTGCGGCAGCAGATCGCCCCGCTGCACGTCCTGTCCCGCTTCCGTGCTGCGGAAGGTGGAGCGCGAAGCGTTCAGGCTCGACGAGTTGGCCAGGGCATCCTGGGTGATGGTGAGCAGATCGGCCGCCTGTACCGACGGTGCGAACGAAGCGGCCAGCAGCAGCGGCAGCGCATGGCGCAGGGATAAACGGGATGACGACGGAGCAGAGGGCGACATCGAGACGGTTCCTATCGTTGAGCGCTGGCGGATATCGGGGCACGGCGGCGGGCATATAGGCCCGGCATCACGCCTCGAGACGGCCCAGACACCCGGTATTGACTGGTGCGAGCCGGTTGCCACCGCACGGCGCGGGCGCGCCGGCGTCAGCAATCGTTCTGACGAACGACGAGGCGCCGGCTATCCTGCCGGCGCCTCGTCGCGAGGTTTACATACAATGCCGCATGTATGCATGGGGATCAAGCATTCGGCCAGAGATGCCGCGCTTTTGCGCGATTCCCGGCCAGCGCGTCACTCGAAGATCGAGTCCATCGACAACCCCTGCTTCTCGAGCATCCGGCGCAGTTTCTTCAGCGCCTCGACCTGGATCTGACGCACTCGCTCACGGGTCAGCCCGATCTCCTCACCGACCTCTTCGAGGGTCGCTGCTTCGTGCCCACGTAGCCCAAAGCGACGCACCACGACCTCGCGCTGCTTGTCGCTGAGCTCGGCGAGCCACTCGTCGACGTGCGCCTTGACGTCATCATCGACCAGATTGGACTCCGGACCCACTTCGTTCTCGTCGGCCAGGGTATCGATCAGCGGCTTATCGCTCTCGCCCCCCATCGGGTAGTCGACGGAAGAGACGCGCTCGTTGAGCCCCAACATCTTCTTGACCGTCGCCACCGGCTTGTCGAGGAACTCCGCAATCTCCTCCGCGGTGGCCTCGTGGTCGAGCTTCTGGGTCAACTCGCGCGCGGCACGCAGATAGATGTTGAGTTCCTTGACCACGTGGATGGGCAGACGAATGGTGCGCGTCTGGTTCATCAGCGCGCGCTCGATGGTCTGGCGAATCCACCAGGTCGCATAGGTCGAGAAGCGGAAGCCGCGCTCCGGGTCGAATTTCTCGACCGCCCGGATCAGGCCGAGATTGCCCTCCTCGATCAGGTCGAGCAGCGACAGCCCGCGGTTGAGGTAACGTCTGGCGATCTTCACCACCAGGCGCAGGTTGGATTCGATCATTCGCTGACGGCCGGCCGGATCGCCCTTCTGCGCCAGGCGGCCGAAGTGCACTTCCTCTTGCGGTGTCAGCAGCGGCGAGAACCCGATCTCGTTGAGATAGATCTGGGTCGCATCGAGACTGTGGTGGTAGTTGTTCTCCTCGCGACTGAGCGCCTTCTCGAATGCGCTTTCGTCGTCTTTGCCATCCGTGTCATCGGTATCGACCTGCTGGTCGGCACCGTCGAGCTCAACATCCTGAATATCCCGTTCAAGCATGCTCATGTCACTACCCCCAATCTGGGCTTCCTGAGTACCTTCGCCATGGGGTCTAGCCGCCCCAGGCGACCGCGCAATCCTTGCTCTACTTTTACGTCCTTGATTACGACTTCTGCTTACTGCGTTCACGTACGATGTTTACTTACTAGGTTGCTGCTCGAGCGGGCCACGCTACTGCCAGCCGACTCGGCGGTGCGCCGCCGCCGCTGACCGCGCCCCGGCAGGGCACGGTCAATCTGGCGGCGGTAACCGGAGAGTCTTCCAGCTTGGCAACGTCGGCCGTTGCAGCGATCTGTCGCGCTGACGACCGTTCAGCGTTTGGGTAGGTATTTGAGCGGGTCTTGAGGCTGGCCGTTAACGCGAACCTCGAAATGTAGCTCGACCTGGTCAGCATCCGTCTGCCCCATGGTAGCTATCGTTTCTCCGGCCTTGACGACATCGTTCTCTTTCACGCGCAACGTGTCGTTGTGTGCGTAGGCACTCAAGAAGCGGTCGTTGTGCTTGAGGATGATGAGATTGCCATATCCCCTCACACCATCGCCGGCATACACCACAATCCCTGGCCCGGCTGCCTTCACAGGTTGCCCCTTTTGGCCGGCAATATCAATGCCGGGGGTGATACTGGAGTCATCATCGAAACGACCGACCAGGCGCCCTTCGGTGGGCCACTGCCAGGCCACGTTCTCGACCGGCTTGTAGGTCCGGTTCGAGCGGTCCGGCGCGCCACTGGGCTCCCCCGCCACCTCGGTACCGGCATCGTTGCCGGCCGCCGTGCGGGTATCCTTACGCGTCATGGAAGCAGAAGAAGATGACGAAGCCGTGTCAGCCCCGGCGGCAGGCTGACGCGCCGGCGGCGTGGCGGCGCCAGAACCAGAGCTAGAACCGGGGCTAGAACCAGAGCCACTGTGCGACGCCTGGCTCTGGCCGGTATTGGCAGCGACGCTCTGACCGGCGTTGGCGGCGCGCTGGTCGATCACCGGGCCTGGCGCCGAGACCTGCTGCCCACCGCTGTTGCCGCCGCCCGCCGGCAGCAGCCAGGAGGGATTGTCGCCGTCACTCGCGGCGCTCGCCTGCGTCTTGCCGCCCAGCGGCGTGACGGTAGCCGCCCCCTGGGAAGAGGCCAGACTCTGGCCCTGGCTGGCATCGACGCTGGCGTTGGGCGTCAGCCGCAGCTGCTGACCGGGCTGCAGTCGATACGGAGGCGAAATGCCGTTCATCTGGGCCAGATCGCGGAAATCGACCCGATTCTGCCAGGCGATGCCGTAGATGGTATCGCCGGCCTTAACGGTATAGGTGGCGCTGGGCTGGCTGTTGCGGCTGACGGACAGATCCTGGACCTGGGGGCGTCCGCTCGAGGTGGTGCAACCCACGACCCCGACGGCGACCGCCGGCAGCAGTCCCAGAAGTAGCGCGATGCGACGCTTGTTCATGAAGAAAATCCCTTTTTTCCTGACGATGCGTGCGGCTCGGACGGCTTGCGCTCTCCCAAGCACATTACCACTACCACACCTACCACGATCAATGCCGACGCCGCGAGCCACTGGGAGGGCTCACCGGTCACCGCAGTGAAATCGGCGGGCATCAGATAGCGATAGCTCAGTGCGACTGCTGGCCATCGGCGGCGAGGCGGTAGCTCATCATCTGACGCCACGGCCACAGCTGCGGCAGCGAGCCAAGGATGAAGCCGACGATGGTCATCATGGTGATGCCGTGATAGTGGCGCAGCAGCCAGGAGAGCAGGCGCGAGAAGGTCAGCAACCGACCAGGCAGCCGGCGCCGAAGATACCGATCAGCCCTAGATCGAAGCTCTTCACCCCGCTCATCACGGTGCCGTAAAGCCCCATCACCAGTAGCAGGAAGCTGCCGGAGACCCCGGGCAGCAGCATCGCACTAATGGCAATGGCACCGGCACAGAACAGTGTGAAATCGCCCGCCTGACTCATGTCCGGCAGCAGCTGCGGCAGATAGGCGGCGACCACCAGCCCTGCCAGCAGCGGCAGCAAATAGCGCCAGCGCCAGGCGCCGGCTTGGCGCATCACCACCCAGGCCGAGGCCAGCACCAGGCCGAAGAAGAAGGCATTGAGCAGCAGCGCATGATGCGCCATCAACCAGGTGACCAGATGCGCAATGGTCACCAGACTGATCCCGATACCCAGCACCAGCGGCAGCAGAAAGCGCAGATTGAGATAGCCGATCAGCGCGCTCAGACCACCCTCGCGCCAGACACCGAACGCCCCCGGGCCGAAGCGCCGGATGGTCTCGATCAGCTCTTCGTAGATGCCCACGATCAGCGCGATGGTGCCGCCCGACACGCCGGGCACCGCGTCCGCGGCACCCATCCCCATTCCTTTCAAGACCGTCGTCACGCTGCGTTTCAACGGATGACTCCTTCCAGCAGTGGCACGAAACGCACCTCCTCGAGACGTTGATGATCGAACGCCTGGCCGCGACGGCGTACCCGTGTCAGCCATTGACGCCCATCGCTATCCGCCAGCGGCGCGATCAGCACGCCGCCATCCTTCAGTTGTTCGAGCAGCGCCTGCGGCAATTGGCTGGCACAGGCGGTGAGCAGAATGGCATCGAACGGCGCCGCCTGCGGCCAGCCCAGCCCGCCATCGGCATGGCGCAGACGCACATTGCCCGCGCCGAGCCGCGCCAGGCGCTGGCGCGCCCGATTCTGCAGTGCAGCGATGCGCTCGACGCTCCACACCCGTGCCACCAGCCGCGCCAGAATCAGCGTCTGGTAGCCCGAACCGGTACCGATCTCGAGCACCCGCTCGGGTGCGGCCTGCACGATCAGTTCGCTCATCCGCGCCACCACCCAGGGCTGCGACAGGGTCTGCCCCAGCCCCAGCGGCAGCGAGGTGTCCTCGTAGGCGCGGTGGGCCAGCGCTTCGTCGAGAAACAGGTGGCGCGGCGCTTCGGCCAGCACTTCCAGCACGCGCGGCTGGCGAATGCCGGCAGCCATCAGACGTTCGACCATGCGATTGCGGGTTCGTTGCGACGTCATGCCCACGCCGCTGAGTTCTTCAGGCGTGTGACAGTCCATCCAGCCAGCCCTGTACATCGTCCAGCGTCGAATGACGCGTGAGATCGGTCTGCAGCGGCGTGATCGAGACGAAGCCGCCCTCGATTGCCGCGAAATCGGTGTCGGGGCCGTCGTCGGCATTCTCCGAGACCGCCGCGATCCAGTAGCGATCACGCCCGCGCGGGTCCTGCATATGGATCGGATTGGACGCCGGCCCACGATAGCCCAGGCGCGTGACACGAAAGCCGCGGATCTCTTCCCACGGCAGGTCCGGCACGTTGACGTTGAGCAGGCTGCGTGGCGGCAGCGACAGCGATTCCGCGCCGCCGACCAGACTCGCCGCGACACGCCCGGCGGTCTCGAAGTGGCGCTGGCCGCAGAGCGAGATAGCGATCGCCGGCATCCCCAGGTTGCGCCCCTCCATGGCGGCAGCGACGGTGCCCGAGTAGAGCACGTCGTCGCCCAGATTGGCACCATGGTTGATCCCCGAGATGACCAGATCGGGCTTCTCCTCCCACACCCCGTTGACCCCTAGATAGACACAGTCCGCGGGGGTGCCGTCGACGCTATAGAAGCCGCCGTCCAGCGCTTCGAGCGACAGCGGTCGCGTCAGCGTCAGCGAGTTGCTGGCGCCGCTGCGGTCACGGTCCGGCGCCACCACGCGCAGCCGTGCATGCCCGCCGAGCGCCTCATAGAGCGCCCGGAGCCCCGGCGCGTGAACGCCATCGTCGTTGGATAGCAACAGTCTACGCATCTCGCTCACTCCTCTCGGATCGGGCTTGTCGAATTCGGCTCGTCGGGGTCGGATCGTCGGGTCGATAGGCGACGGTTCAGACGAGGGTCGGATGACGCATCAACTCGCGCAGCACCGCGGTGGCAAAGGCCCCACGCGGCAGGCTGAACTCGAGCCACACTGCGCTCTCCGCCTCGGCAGCGCGCCAGCTCGCTGCCCCCGGCAGCACCCGTAGGGCGCGCCGCTCATGACGCGCACCGGCGGCAATCAGACCATCGCGCAGCGCCGCGCATGCCGCCGCCTCGCGCTGTTCGAGCAAGGCTACCTCGCCACGGCTGTGCGGCTCGCCCTGCCCCCACAGCGGGCCGGTGGGGTGTAGATCGCCGGCAGCCGCGCGCGCCTCGAGCGCAGGGTCGGCTGCCTCGCTCAGAAAGCGGCTGGCGCTGCCTTCCAGATTGAGTACGTCGCCGGCCAGCGGCCGGCACCAGCTGCCGTCGGCCACCCGCGCCGCCAGCACCTGATTGAAAAGATAGCTGCGCGCGGTGGAGAGCAGCAGCCCCTGTGGGTCCTCGCGCTTGCGCCAGCCGCGGGCGAACAGCACCAAGGCGCGCTGCAGGTTGCGCCCTTCGGGGCCGAAACGCTGGGACCGAAGTAGTTGGGCACGCCCTGGGCGATTAGCCGCGTCCAGCGCTCGCGCACGTCGTCCGAACTCGCCGCCGCCCGTCGAGACGCAGTCGGAAACGGTTGGCACGGTGTACACCGCGCTTGAGCTTGCGCGGATGGCGCACCGCACGCAGCACATGGATACCCCGCTCGGCCAGCGGCGCCTCCCAGCCCGAGGCCAGGGTGCGCCCCGGCAGCGCCAGCGACAGCCACTGACGGGTCACCGCGTCGCGATCCTTGAGTCCGCTGAAACCGACGTCCCGCACCGCGATCTGGGCCTGCCGGGCCAGGCTGCGGACGGCATCGGGGGTGGTCACCCCGCGCTTCTCGATCCACACCCAGAGATGCTCACCCTCCCCTTCCGGCGTGAAGTCGAGCACCTCTTCGACCTGAAACGCCTCGGCGCTGTCACGATAGCTGCCCTCGATGCTCGGCGGCGTCTCGACATGGGCCCAGCGTGGCGGCCAGGCTGGCGCGCCGGCACTCACGGCGCCGTCGCCAGCAGCAGGACTACCGCCTCTGCCGCGATCCCCTCGCCGCGGCCGGTGAAACCGAGACGCTCGGTGGTGGTCGCCTTGACGTTGATGTTGTCCGTCGCGGTCTCCAGGTCGGCGGCGATCGCCGCGCGCATGGGCTCGATCCAGGATGCCATCTTCGGCGCCTGGGCAAGGAGGGTGGCGTCGAGATTGCCCACTCGATAGCCGCGCGCATGGATCAGCGCCACCACCTGACGCAGCAGCTCGCGGCTGTCGGCGCCGGCCCAGGCCGGATCGGTATCGGGAAAATGGTGGCCGATATCGCCCAGGGCGCAGGCACCCAGCAGTGCATCGCTGATCGCGTGCAGCAGCACGTCGCCGTCGGAGTGGGCGACAAAGCCGCGGTCGAAGGGAATGCGTACACCGCCGATCATCAGATGATCGCCCTCACCGAAGCGGTGCACATCGAACCCGTGGCCAATTCTGAGCGTCATGCCTCGACTCCTTGTGCCGCGCTGTCGGTCTCGCTCTGCAGCGAGAGAATACGCGCCGCCAGGATCAGATCCTCTGGGCGCGTGATCTTGAGATTGTCACGGCTGCCGGACACCAGCAGCGGCGCCAGCCCCATGGCCTCGATCGCCGAGGCTTCGTCGGTGACCGCGGTGCCGGTCGCCAGGGCCGCATCCAGCGCCTGGCGCAGCAGGTCGTAGCGAAACGCCTGCGGCGTCAGCGCATGCCACAGGCCATCGCGGGGCTCGGTATGGCTGACCCGGCCACGCGCGTCGGCGCGCTTCATGGTGTCCGCCACCGGCGCGGCGAGCAGCGCACCGATGGCCTCCTCCTCCAGCGCTAGGGAGAGCGCGGTGAGATCGCAAAGCTGCACGCACGGACGCGCGGCGTCGTGGACCAGCACCCAATCGTCGGCGGCCGCCTCGGCCGCAATGCTGGAAAGCGCGCGGCGCACGCTATCGACGCGCTCGCTGCCACCGTCGACACGCTGCCACTCACTGAAGGGCACGTCGTCCGGATCGAAATAGGCGTCATCGGGATCGAGACACAGCCGCAGTGCCGCCTCTGGAAAGGCCTGGTGCAGCCGTTCCAGCGTGCGCGCGAGCACGCTGCGCCCGTGTAGCGCCAGGTACTGCTTGGGTCGGTCGGCCTGCATGCGACTGCCGCGGCCGGCGGCGGGAACGATCAACCACAGCGTCATGGGGTGATCACCCCCGTCTCGGCGGCCGGGCCGTGGCTGGCGTCGACGTCGGGTACCCAGAAGAACTGCTCGTCCTTGCGCACCATGCCGATATCACTGCGGGCACGCTCCTCGATCGCGTCGAGACCGGTTTTGAGGTCGACCACTTCGGCAGCCAGGCGGTCATTACGCGCCTTCAAGGTCTGGGTCGTGCCTGCGAGCACGTCGGCACGCGCCTGGATATCATTGAATTCTTGAATGCCGCCCTCGCCGAACCAGAGTCGGTACTGCAACAGCCCGAGCATGACGACCAAGACCAGGATGACCCATTTCCACATCGCAAACGCTTCCCGCTCGACCAAGGTGACATGAGCGCAGGGCGAGCGCCCGCCAAGGGCGCCGCCGGCGCGGCGGCCATTATGCCATTATCGTCCGGGGCGGCCCACCTCGCACGTCGCTGCCAGACACGCGGCGCGGCGGCGTGGGCCCGGAGAACGCACTCAGGCCGAGCCGAAGAAGCGCTCGCGCTCCTCGAGGCCGATCTGCCCCGAGTGCAGCGGGAAATGACCGTCCACCCGATCGCTGAAGAAATGGCGCAGGGTGCGTTCTATGGTCGGAAAGGCGAGTTCACCCCAGGGGATCTCGCTCTCCTCGAACAGCGCCACTTCGAGACTCTCGGGCCCCGAGGCATAGCCACCGTCGAGCTCACCGCGAAAGATCATGTAGACCTGATCGATGTGCGGCAGACTGATCAGCGTGTAAAGTGAGGGCGCACCGACCACCGCGTTCGCCTCCTCGCGGGTCTCGCGCAGCGCAGCCTGCTCGACCGTCTCGCCGTTCTCCATGAAACCGGCCGGCAGGGTCCAGTAGCCCTTGCGCGGGGCGATCGCGCGGCGGCACAGCAGCACCCGCGTGCCCGACACCGGCAGTGTTCCGGCCACGATGCGGGGATTCTGATAATGGATGGTGCCGCAGGCGTCGCACTGAAAGCGCGGGCGATCGTCACCCTCGGGGATGGCGAAACGCACCGGGTTGCCACACTGACTGCAGTAGTTCATCGACGCCTCGCAATGCATTCATCGCCCTGCCCACGCCCGCCTAGCGCGACTCGCCGCTGCGCTGGCCTGGAGCAGGCCCTGTAGGATCAGCACCGCATGTTAGAGACACTTCGCGAGCGCCTGCAAGCGCACCGTCCCCGCCAGCTCGACGCGGCCTTTCCTCAGGCCGCCGTGCTGCTGCCGCTGGTGGCCCGCCGCGAGCCGACACTGTTGTTCACCCAGCGCACCGACCACCTCTCTTCCCACGCCGGCCAGGTCGCCTTTCCCGGCGGCAAACGTGAACCCGAGGATCGCGACCTGCTGGCCACGGCCCTGCGCGAAAGCCAGGAAGAGATCGCCCTGGCACCGGCCAACGTGGAGATCGTAGGCCGCCTCGGTGATTTGCTCTCGCTGCACGGGCTGCGGGTCACACCGTATGTCGGCATCATCCCCCCGGATCTGGCACTGACCCCGGAACCCGGCGAGATCGCGGCGATCTTCGAGGTGCCGCTGGCGCATTTCCTCGACGACAGGCGCACCCATACCGACGTGATCCCGGTCGACGACCGCGAGTGGTTCGTGCCCAGCTATCAGGTCGATGGGCGCATCATCTGGGGGCTATCGGCGATGATGCTGGTGGAACTGCTGGCGGTGGGCTTCGCCAGCTCGGTCTCGCTGGCGCAGCCGCCGGCGGGCGGCGAGCTGCGCTATCATCCGCAGCGCGGACGCCGTACCACCCGATGACTCGGGGTCTGCCTCGGCGCTATTGCCCGGCCATGCACTCTCGTCAACGCATTTCCAATTACGCATTTCCAACTACGCATTCTCGATCACGCTGTCCCAGCCACGCGCTTTTCCATCGGAGACCCCGCGATGTCCCACACCCAGACTCACCACGCCTACTGGGACGAGCAGCAGCTGACACCGCTGATCGACGCCCTGGTCGCGCGCGGCTGGTACGCCGGGGAGAGGTTTCTGGACGCCGGCCTGTGCCAGGAGCTGCACGCCGAACTCACCCAGCTCGAGGCGCGCCAGCAGCTCCAGGAAGCCGCCATCGGCCGCGGTGACGAGCGCACCCTGCGCCGCGACATCCGCGGTGACGCCATCCACTGGCTCGATCGCGAGAGTCTCGCCCAGCGCCGCTACCTGGCGCTGATGGCCGAACTCCAGCAGCAGATCAATATCGCCCTCTATCTGGGGCTGTTCGAGTTCGAGGCGCATTCGCCCAGTACCCGCCCGGCGCCTTCTATCGCAAGCACTACGACAGCTTCCGCGGCGCGCCAATCGTATCGTCTCCACCGTGCTCTATCTCAACCCGGAGTGGCCTGAGGATGGCGGCGGCGAGATGGCGCTCTACGACGAGCACGACAGCGAGCGCGAAGTCGCTCGGGTGGTCCCACGCGCCGGCACCTTCGTCTGTTTCCTGGCTGACCGCATCCCCCACGAGGTGCTGCCGACCCGCCTGCCGCGCACCAGCATCGCCGGCTGGTTCCGGCGCAATGCCTCACTCGGCGGGCGGGTCGACCCGGCGCGCTGAACGTTCGCCCCCCTGAAGACGCGGCTCCAGCGCGCCAGCCGCGCGTCGCAGTCTCCGCGTCAGTTGACGTCTCCGTCGACCCGGCCGCTGCGGCTTCTGAATCCGCGCTTTCTGCCTCGGGCACCGCTGTCTCCACCTCCGGGACGACCTGGGACAGATCCTCCTGCTGCTCGTGCTCGGTCGCCCCCTGCACCAGTGCCGCGGTCACCACCAGCTCGGCCCCCACCACCGACTGCGGCGGATTGGAGGTGAACGGTGCCACCGGTGCCGGCGCCGGACGACGGCTGCGCCGCCAGACGAAGAACACCACCAGACAGCCGCCCAGACCGAGCAACGCGACGAACAGCCCGGCATCGCCGACATGCGTCATCAACGGGGTGATCAGCGGCGGGCTGAGGGTGGCGCCGAGAGCGTTGATCAGCAGCAAGCCCTGGCTCATGCGCACCAGCGCGCCGGCCGGGGCGCGGTCGGCGGCGTGGCTCACCGCCACCGGATAGAGCGCGAACACCCCGCCCCCGAGCAGAAACAGCGCCACCGCCAGCAGCCACGGTAGCGGCGGCAGCAGCATCATGCCCAGACATAGCAGGGTCATCGCCACACCGATCAGGATCAGCACGATCTGGCGGTCGTGGCGATCCGAACCAGCGCCCGATGGGGTACTGCAGCAGCATGCCACCCAGAATCAGCACCGCCATCATCTCGCCGATCTTCTGCACGTCGAGGCCGCTGCGCTGTAGATAGAGCGGCAGCAGGCTATAGATCGCCGAGATCGCCAGCCCCGAGCCGAAACAGCCCATCACGCCGGTGGGCGTGACCGTGATCAGACGCCACGGCGAGAGCGGCTCGGCGTGCTCGATCAGCGGCGATACCCGCGGAATCATGCCCAGCGGCAGCACCGACAGCGACGCCAGGATGGCAATGATCATGAACGGCTGGCTGGCGCCGGCGCTGTCGGCCACCCCGAGCAGCAGTTGGCCGATCACCCCGGCGCCATAGAGCGAGATCATGTAGAGCGCCAGCAAGCGCCCGCGGACGCGGGTATCCGCCGCCGTCAGCAGCCAGCTCTCGATCACCAGATAGACACCCAGGGTGGCCCAGCCGCCGATCATGCGCAGGGTGAACCACAGCCCCGCATTGAGCCACAGCCCCTGCAGCAGCACGGTCACCGCCACCAGCGAGGCAAAACGCGTAGGCCGCGAATATGGCCGATACGCAGCAGCAGGCGGTCGTTGAACAGCGCCCCGATCGCAAGACCGATGTAGTAGGCCGCCGAGACCCAGCCGATGGTGGTCACCGACTCGCCAGCGGCGTCCAGGCGCAGGGTGATCAGCGAGGCCAGAAAGCCGTTGCCGATACCCAGAATGAACAGACCCAGAAGCGGCGCCAGCGCCATGGAAAGCAACTGCGGAGACATCGACGAACCCACCTTGCAACCGGTTCCGGTCCAGCGGTATCGATGACGCCGCCGGCGACCGAAGAAGCCATAGAATGAGACACTCTGTAATGCGAAACCCTGGACTGAGAAGCCCTGGAAAGCAGGCGTCCGGGCAGTATTCGGCGAGCGCACTATACGCCGTGCCCGGCGCCGAAAAAGCCGAATAGCGGCGAAAAATCCCCGTATGGCGGCGACTGATATTGACCAGGGTAGTTCTCCCCCCCACGCCAAGCGAACGTCGGCGCAGGTCGAGAGAAATCTGCCGTTACTATTCTGTTAGCGCGCTAGCTAGTATCCAGGTAGCCTCTCCCCGCATAGACCGCCAAGGACGCCATGCCCACCGCCGACAGTGCCGCCTCAACCCCCGACGATCCGTCACGCGTCGATCGCCCGATTGCCGATGATGACCACCCGGAGACGGACGCCCGGTCTACCGTCAACCCGGATTCGCCGCCTTTCTGGTCTCGCGCCTGGCGGCGGTGTTCGCCATGCAGATTCAGGCCATCGTGGTGGCCTGGCAGGTCTACGACATCACCCGCGATCCGCTGACGCTGGGCTATGTCGGCCTGGCCCAGTTCCTGCCGATGGTCGTCCTGCTGCTGCCGGCGGGCGACCTGGTCGACCGCTTCGATCGCAAGCGTATCCTGCAGCTCAGCTGGCTGACCCAAGGCGTGTGCAGCGCCTGTCTGATCGCGCTCTCGCTGCAGCGCCCGGAGAGCGCACTGCCGTTTTACGCCGTACTGGTGCTGTTCGGCGCAGCGCGGGCGTTTACCGGCCCCACCCTGCAGAGCCTGCTGCCGCAGATCGTGCCACGGGCGCAGCTGGGCAAGGCGATCGCACTCAACTCCTCGATCATGAAGATCGGGGTGATCGGCGGCCCGCTGCTCGGCGGGCTGCTCTACACCTTCGGTGCGGCGCTCACTACAGCGTGGTGCTGGCGTGTTTCGTGGTCGCCCTGCTCGGCCTGTTCGGGGTGCCGGTGCGCTACGCCGTGGAACGCCAGCCGCGGGATGACACCGCTTGGCAGCGCTTCACCGCCGGCATTCGCTATATCCGCAGTAAGCCGGTGATTCTCGGAGTGATCTCGCTGGACCTGTTCGCGGTGCTGTTCGGCGGCATCGTGGCACTGCTGCCGGTCTACGCCCACGAGATCCTGCACGTCGGCCCCGAGGGGCTGGGCGCATTGCGCAGTGCCATCGCCATCGGCGCCCTGCTGATGGGGCTCTATCTAGGCGTGCGTGCCATCAACCGCCATGCGGGACTGACGATGTTCGCGGCGGTGGCGGTGTTCGGTCTGGCCAACCTGGTGTTCGCACTGTCGCACTGGTTCTGGCTCTCGTTCGGTGCCCTGCTGATCGCCGGCGCCGCCGACATGATCAGCGTCTACGTGCGTCTGACGCTGCTGCAACTGGCAACGCCAGACGAAATGCGCGGCCGAGTCAATGCGGTCAACATGCTGTTCATCGGCGCCTCCAACGAGCTGGGCGAGTTCGAATCCGGGGTCACTGCGGCCTGGTTCGGCACCGTGCCGGCGGCGGTGATCGGCGCTGTCGGCACCCTGGGGATCGTCGGGCTGTGGATGTGGGCCTTTCCGGTATTGCGCCGCGCCGACCGGCTCGATGACGTCGAGGAGGCCAGGGTCGAGCCCTCGCCCACCGCACCGGCCAAGCGCGGCTGATTCGGCGGGCGCTCGCTGGCGCCCTCTCATGCCGTGGCACCATGCGCGGCTCATCCTGCGTAGCAGAAGAACCATTCTTGTCCCGCCTCGGGCCGAGCGCGGAAGCTAGGCGCGAACCCGGCGCGGCCGCCCTTGAGGACAAGACGGCCCGCCGATGTCGTGTCGACCCTCTACGCAGGCATCGCCCCATGAACCGCCCCGCAGTCTCCCTCTCTCCCGGTGGCGGCAGCGCCATCGATGCCGCGTCGCTGCCGCCGAGCGACGCCGCTCGGCTCACTGATCGCGGCGCCGAGGCCAGTGTGATCCACTGGCAACACTTCCAGGTCGCCTATGACTATCCGGTGGCCTTCACCCGCGAACTGCTCTCCCCCGACAATCCGCTCCTGGCGGAGGTGGTCGCACGCCGGGAGCCGGAACAGTGCCACCGCTGCCTGGTCTATGTGGATGCCGGCGTGGCCGCCGCCTGGCCGGATCTGGCCCGACGCCTGGCGCGCTACTTCGAGGCCCACGCCGCACGCATGACGCTGATCGCGCCGCCAATCACGGTGGCCGCGGGGGAAGCGATCAAGGCGAGTCTGGCGACAGTGGAGAGCCGGCTGGACGAGCTGCGCCAACACGCTGTCGATCGCCACGCCTATGTCATCGCCATCGGCGGCGGTGCCGTCCTCGACGCGGTGGGCCTGGCCGCCGCCGTGGCCCACCGCGGCGTGCGCCTGATTCGTCTGCCGACCACGGTGCTGGCGCAGAACGACAGCGGCGTCGGGGTGAAGAATGCGGTCAACTTCCGCGGCACCAAGAACTTCACCGGCACTTTCGCCCCGCCCTGGGCGGTACTCAACGATCTCGACTTCCTGGCCACGCTGCCGCGCCGCCAGCGCCTGGCCGGCATCGCCGAGGCGATCAAGGTGGCCCTGATCCGTGACGCCGCCTTCTTCGACTGGCTCGAGGCCAACGCCGAGTCGCTGTCGACCTTCGATCCCCGCGCCGAAGCCTACATGATCCAGCGCAGCGCCGAGCTGCACCTGGACCAGATCGGCCACGGCGGCGACCCCTTCGAGCAGGGCTCGTCACGCCCGCTGGATTTCGGCCATTGGTCGGCCCACAAGCTGGAAGCGCTGACCCATCACGGCGTGAGCCATGGCGAGGCGGTGGCGATCGGCATCGCCCTCGACACCCGCTACTCGGTGCTCGCCGGACACCTGGCGGCGAGCGATGCACGGCGGGTGATGCAGCTGCTCGAGCGTCTTGGCCTGCCGCGCTATCACCCGCAGCTGCTGGAGCTCGATGCGCTCGGCCAGCCGGCACTGCTCAGCGGCCTGCGCGAGTTCCAGGAGCACCTGGGGGGCGCGCTGACAGCACCCTGCTGGCCGCGATCGGACACGCTGTCGACGTCCATTCGATGGATCACGCCCTGATCGTCTCAGCGATCGAGTGGCTACACACGGAGACCGCCCAGCATGCAGCTGCCTGACGATCTGGGTCAGTTGACCTACTGCCTCAACGTGCACCCGACCCAGACCTGGGATGAGGTGCGCCGCGCACTCGAGGGGCCGGTGGCCTATGTGCGACGCACGTTGGCGCCGGATGTCTCTTTCGGGCTCGGCCTGCGCCTCTCAGCCCAGGCGCTGGAGGAGCTGCGCGCACCGGACGCGCGTGCCGAGCTCAAGGCGATCCTGGCGCGTCATGACTACCGTCTGGTCACCATGAACGGCTTCCCTTTCGGCCCCTTCCACGGGGTGCCGGTGAAGGCCGCGGTCTACCAGCCGGACTGGAAACAGCGGGCGCGGCTCGACTACACCTGCTGGCTCGCCGACCTGATGACGGAGCTGGCCCAGCCCGGCGATAGCCTCAGCCTGAGCACCGTCCCCGGCACCTATGGGCCGCTGGCCGCAGGCGCCGAGGCGGCCATGGCCGACAACCTGCTCAAGTGCGTGGCGCACTGCGTGGGGTTGCTCGAACGTACCGGCGTCACCGTGGCCATCGCCCTGGAGCCGGAGCCCTGCTGCTTTCTCGAGACCATCGAGGGGACACTGGCGTTCTTCCGCGACCATCTGTTCTGCGACAGCGCCGCCGCTCGTGTGGCCGAGCTGAGCGGACTGTCGCTGACCCAGGCCCGGGCGGCGCTGCCGCGCCACCTTGGGGTGTGCTACGACGTCTGCCATGCGGCGGTCGAGTTCGAGAACCCCACGACCAGCGTCGCGGCCCTGCGCGACGCCGGTATCCCGATCCACAAGCTGCAGTTGAGTGCCGCACTGCGCGTGCCGGCGCTCGATTCGGCCACCCGCGAGGGGCTGGCTAGCTTCTGCGAACCGACCTATCTGCACCAGGTGGTGGCGCGCAGCGCGAGCGGGCTGGTTCGCTACAGCGATCTTCCCGAGGCGCTCGCAGATCCGCAGCGACCCGATGGCGAGGAGTGGCGCGTGCACTTCCACGTGCCGATCTTCGTCGCTGACATTCCCCCCTTCTCGACCACCCGCGACTTTCTCGCCGAGATCCTGGCCCTGCATCGCCGTCAGCCGATCTCGGCGCACCTGGAAGTGGAGACCTATACGTGGCAGGTACTACCCGAAGCGCTACGCCGCCAGCGGCTGGAAGTGGCCGTGGTGAAGGAACTCGAGTGGGTTCGCCAGCAGCTGGGCGTCAGCGTCGACGCCGACGCGCTGACGTCTGGCTGAGGCTGGGCCGGGTCTCCAATCTACCCACGGTATGGAGCAATGCCCTGGCCGGCGCGCTGCTGGCCGGGGCGAGCGGATCGTTCGAGGCGGGCCTGGTGGTGCTGACCGCGCTGACGCTGTGCTATCTCGGTGGCATGTATCTCAACGACGCCTGCGACGCCGCCATCGATGCGCAGGAGCGCGCCACCCGCCCGATCCCTAGTGGCGAAATCGGGCGCGCCCCGGTTGCGCTAATTGGCCTGGCGCTGCTGGCCAGCGCGGTAATGCTGCTGTTCACCACCGGCGCCGCGGCCGGCACGGCGGGCCTGGCCCTGGCTGCGGCGGTACTGCTCTACGATCTGCGGCACAAGGACGTGAGCTGGAGCCCGCTGGTCATGGGCAGCTGCCGCCTGCTCTGCTATCTGGTCGCGGCGCTCGCGCTGGGGGGCCAGCTCGGCGCACTGGTATGGCTGGGGGCGCTGGGGCTGGCCTGCCATGTCGTCGGCCTGACCTATGCGGCACGGCAGGAGGCTTACGATCGTCTGGGCGCGCTATGGCCCCTGGGGGTGCTGGCGGTACCGCTGCTGCTGACGCTGGCGGCAGTACTGCTGCTGCCGGGCCCCGCGCTGCTGGCCGGTTTGCTCTGGCTCGGCTATCTCGCCTGGGGGGTGCTGCCTCGCCTGGCTGCGCCGGCGCGCCCCCGGTGACGTACCGCGGGCAGTGGTCGGCCTGATTGCCGCGATCTCGCTGTTCGATGCGGTGCTGATCGCCGCCCTGGGTCATCCGCTGCTGGCCCTGCTCGCGGCGAGCGCCTGGGCCGCCACGCTGCAGTTGCAGCGTCTCTCCGCCGGCACTTGAACCGGGCGCGGTAGCTCAACGCGCCCGGCCCGAGCCGTCACTGGCCGGCGCGCCGGCCATCTCCTCTACCGGCACACGGCGCCGGGCTCAGGTCGTAGTCGCTGCCGACTCGCGCTCATCCGTAAGGCTGGCATCGGCGCCGAACACATGTGCCAGCATCAGCGCCTTGAACTCGCTCGCCTTGACGCCCCCGCCGGCAGCAGCCCGGCCTCGGAGGAGATCACCAGCGGCCCCATCCCAGGGTCGTCGGTCACCCGGCCGTGGGAGCCCTTGACCAGCGTCGTCTGCGTCGACGAGATCACGTCCAGTAGCTGACGCATGCCCAGCTTGCGTTTGAACACCCGCCAGCCCGCCGCCAGCTTGGGCGCGCGCAGCGCCGGATCGAAGAACAGCTCCACCGGGTCATAGCCCGGCTTGCGATGAATATCGACGGTGCGTGCATAGTCCGGCGCCCGCGCCTCGTCGAGCCAGAAGTAGTAGCTGAACCAGCGGTCGGGCTGGCTGATCGCCACCAGCTCGCCCGCATTGGGGTGGTCGAGCCCCTCTCGACGCTTCTCGCTGTCGCCCCACACCGCGTCGACCCCCGCCAGTCCTTCGAGCAGCACCCTGACCTGGGGCAGATCCTTCGGGTCGCGCACATAGACGTGAGCCACCTGATGATCGGCGACCGCAAACGCGCGCGAGGCGCCGGGGTCGAGCTGCTCCTGCTCGCCCTCGCGCCTCACCGCGAGATAGCCGGCCTGGCGCAGGGCCCGATTGATGTGGACGGCTTCCTTCACCGGGGTAATCCCGTACTCGGAGACCACGATCACACGGCGCCCATCGCGCTCGGCATCCGCGATCAGCTCGCCGCACAGGGCATCGACCTGACGCAGGTCGCGCTGCAGGTCAGGGTGATCGAGATCCGGCCCGAGGCGCTGCAGATTGTAGTCGAGATGCGGCAGATAGGTCAGCGTCAGCGTTGGGTTGCGCGTTGCCATCACATGACGGGTCGCATCGCTGATCCAGCGGCTGGCGTCGATGTTGGCCAGCGGCCCCCAGAAGGAGAACAGCGGAAAGGTGCCCAAACTTGGCGTCGAGCTCCGTCGTGCAGTTCAGGGGGATAGGTGTAGTGATCCGGCAGCTTGCGCCCGTCGGGGGAGAGCGCGGCCCGGCGTCGCGCTCCAGTCCGCCGAAGCGTACATGTTGTACACCAGAACAGCTTGGCGCAGGTGAAGTCGACATGGCGCCGCCGCCCCGCCTCCCACACCTTCTCCCCCGCCACCAGACGGTTGGATTGCCGCCACAGCCAGACCTCGGCGAGATCGCGAAAATACCAGCCGTTGGCGACCGCGCCATGCACTGCCGGCGCCAGCCCCGTGAGCAGTGTGGCCTGCACGCTGCAGGTGACCGCCGGGGTGACGCGTCCGCGGCGCAGGCCGCCCCGTCGCGCCAGGCGCTGCAGATGGGGCGTGTGTTCGCCCACCAGTTGGGGGCTCAAGCCGACGACCAATATGACCAGTGTCTTGTGCATCTTCACTCTCTCGAGGGCATCCCCACCGCTGCCATGGGCCGATATTCGTGCCTGTCGATGGCGGCAATACCCGATACGCGGCGAACGCGATACTGCCCTGCGAGCGCTCACTCACCCTTCAGCGCGCTCGGCAAGGCCGCGATCGAGACTGCATATCAGCCCATCGACCCGGGCTCAATCGACAACCGCCGAGGCACGAAATTGGGTCTTCGGGATGAAAAAGGCATGCCAAGACGGCCCCCCGGCTCACATCATAGCCAAAAAACATGGTCCGCGGACGCCTCCTTGTCGGCACCATTCGCCAGATAATGAGGTAGGGGCTCGCCGCGACAATCGATAAAGTGATTGTCGACATCGACCCGAAGCGATATGCGCCTGCCCGCCTTCTCCCGACCATAGCCACAAACAAAACCACAAACCATCGCCAACAGGATGCCCATGACCGAGATCCTCCCCGGCCGAGCGAACGCAGCGTCATCGCTTTCGGCCACTGCCCTGCTGTGCCACTGGGTCGTGCGCCAGGCTACGGCCCAGGAGACCTGGTTTCTCACACGCGCTCGATCACCTGCAGACGAGCGCCGACGAGCGCACGCTGCATCTTTTCCTGGGACAGGTACCCCGACGGCTGGGCAAGGCGGATCTCGAGTTGACCCCCCAGGACCTGACGCGGCGCACGCCCTGCTGGCCGGGCTGGTCGCCGCTCGACTGGAGCCTGGATGGCGCGGCGCGGATCGCCGGGCTCTGACGTTTCGCGGTCCGCGCCCGTTCGCGGCGCTGTTCGAAGATCTCGTGCGCACCGCCGACGAGCGCGAGCTGATCGCTCTCTATCGTGGCCTCTCGTTCTACCCCGAACCGCTGCCTTGAGCGCTCAGGTCGGAGCTGGGCTGCGCTCCAACATGCGCGCCGTCTTCGAAGTGATCGCCCACGGCAACCCTTATCCCCGCGACCATTTCGACCTTCACCGCTGGAACCACATGGTGCTCAAGGCACTATTCATCGGCAGCCGACTGACCCCGATCGTGGGCATCGACCAGCGCCACAACCCGGAGCTGGCGCGCATTCTGCTGGAGTACGCCGACGAGCGCTGGGCCGCCGGTCGCGCGGTCACGCCCGAGCTGTGGCGCTGCGTCGGCCCCTGTGTCGATGCGCTCGGCGCCTACGCCGCGCTGCAGCGCGCCCTGGCGGGAT
This sequence comes from Salinicola tamaricis, assembly GCF_003006155.1. Lineage (GTDB taxonomy): Bacteria > Pseudomonadota > Gammaproteobacteria > Pseudomonadales > Halomonadaceae > Salinicola > Salinicola tamaricis. Next base: position 474,017 of record NZ_CP023559.1, read on the forward strand.
CACCCGCCGAGCGGCTGGCCGCTGGGCTGGCGCTCTCCCAGACCGATACGCCATCGGCCCGTCATCTGCTGACCTCCGTGCCGGAGACTGCGGCCCTCATCGGTACCGGTCGTATCGGTTGGAACAACCTCCACCACTACGAGGCAATCTGAACGATGTATATCGACCCGCATGCGCACATGGTCTCGCGCACCACCGACGATTACGAAGCGATGGCCGCCGCCGGCGTGGTCGCCCTGATCGAACCGGCATTCTGGGTCGGCCAGCCCCGCACCTTCGTCGGCACCTATGTCGACTATCTGTCGTCGCTGGTGGGCTGGGAGCGCTTCCGCGCCGGACAGTTCGGCATCCGCCACTACTGCACCATCGGGCTCAACTCGAAGGAGGCCAACAACGAAGCGCTGGCAGAGGGCGTGATGGAGTGGCTGCCGCGCTTTGCCATGAAGGAGGGCGTGGTGGCGATCGGCGAGATCGGTTATGACGAGCAGACGCCACTGGAAGAGAAGTATTTCCGCGCCCAGCTGGCCCTGGCCAAGGAGCTGGCGCTGCCGGTGATGGTGCACACCCCGCATCGCGACAAGAAACGCGGTACCTCGCGCTCGATGGACGTGTGCGAGGAGATGGGCCTGGACCCCAGTTGGGTGGTGATCGACCACAACAACGAAGAGACCGTGCGCGAGACGCTCGACCGCGGCTACTGGGCCGGCTTCTCGATCTACCCCTCGACCAAGATGGGCAATGCGCGCATGGTCGACCTGCTGCGCCACTACGGCGGCGATCGGATCATCGTCGACAGCGCCTGCGACTGGGGCATTTCCGACTGTCTCGGGGTCGCCAAGACCGCTCGTCTGGCGCTCGCCAGCGGTATCGACGAGCAGGTGGTGCGCCAGGTCACCTATGCCAACGCCCTGTGCGTCTACGGCAAGAGCGAGCAGATGCACGAGTCCGACTGGCTCGATCCACCCGGAATCGACCAGCGCACGCTCTACGAAGGCAATTCGATCCTGCGTGGCGGCCGCGAGCCGCGCATCGAACATCCCGACCGACATGCCGCGGACGACCTGCTGATCGACTGATAGCACGACCGTCACGCCCCTCGGCCCGACAGCGCATCCCCGTGCTGGCGGGCACCGGCTGCCTGGCAATCCACGTGAGACTACGCGCCGCTTCCGCCTGCGCTACCGATGCCCTTCATCACTACCTCACTATCTCACCCCATCACGGCGGCTATCGCGTCTGTTCTACCTACCCCCTTCGGCCACGCTGCGGTGACGCCGCATCGAACCATCGCATCGCCCGACTACTGCGCAGACACTGACGCCGCCGCCGGGCTCGCCTCTTTCTGCTGTCTGGAGCACGGCGGAGCGCCGTCCCTCGTCCCAGAACGTCACGCCGGCGGCCCAGGTGATACGCATTGAAACAATTAGGCGATTAATTCGTACTGGTAACGAAATGCTACCGAAGAGAATTCCCCGAACATCGACTAAGGTCGAGCTCTAGGCGCTGCCGAAATTTACCCCAAGAAAACCATAAGACATTGTATTAAAAGGATAAAAATTATTCTTTGGCCGAAAGGTACTAGAAAAATACCAATCCGTGGAACTTTATCTTCCTGAAAGCCGGTGCAACAATCCGAAACACAAAAAGCCAGCCTTACACAATAACCAGAATATTTACTGTCTAGGCGACGCACGCCAGGGGAATATCATGTCAAGCCCAGAAGCCTCGATGCTGATCGTCACCAGCGAGACAGCGCAGTCGACCCTGCTCGCGATGAGTCTCTCTTCGCATACCGGGATGAGCTATCGCCTGGCGGGCCCGCAGGAGCCGCACAAGGTCTCCGGCGCCAGCTTCGACATCGTCCTGATCGACCTGAGCCAGGTCGATCCCATTCTGTTCCAGAAATGGGAAGAGAGTCTGGCCGGCCAGGGCGACGGCGAAGCCCAGATCTGTGCCTTCAATGCCAAGAACGACACCCACGCGCTGGACGCGGTCTCGCTGTCGCATATCCGTGGCGTGTTCTTCCAGCAGGATACGCCGGAGCTGATGGCCAAGGGCCTGAAGCAGATTCTGCAGGGCCAGATCTGGCTCTCGCGCAATCTGATGAGCCTGCTGATCGACAAGCTGCGCCGCCAGAGCATGGATGCCTACCGTATGGAGGGATACCTGACCCACCGCGAGCGCCAGGTAGTCGGGCTGGTCGGGCTGGGCGCCACCAACGCGCAGATCGCCGAAAAGCTGTTCCTGAGCGAGCACACGGTCAAGACCCACATCTACAACATCTTCAAGAAGATCGGCGCCCAGAATCGGGTCCAGGTGGTGTGTTGGGCGCGCGATCATCTGGGTGCGCTGCCCAACCTGTCACGACCGCGAACCAAGCATTGAGCGCGCGTCATGAACGCCTGCCAACACGCGCCCGGAGCACGCCTCCCGGGTCTGGCGCTACTGGTGCTACTGGTGCTACTGGTGCTGAGCACGAACGGCCTGGCCAGGATGGGGTCGAACCGGACGCTACCAAGACACCTGACGCCCCTAGCGTCAGCATCGATGAGAAGAACCCGCAACGTGCGCTCGACCAGCAGTTCAATCTGCAGCGTCCGGAGCTCTCCGGCATCATCATCGACCGCACTCTGACCATGGCGGGTCGCACCTTCTACCGCAGCTTTTCCCAGGCGGCCATGCGCGACCCGATCGTTTCCGGCGCCGAACTCACCGTCAGCGAACGCCCGGACCCACGCTGGGGCAGCCAGCTGTGGATCGCCGAGCGCAATCAGATCTACTTCAGCACCCAGCTGTCGCCACGCATCAGCGAAGCGGATCGCTACGCCGACGAAGCGGTGCGTGTCGTCCAGGAGGCGATACTGCGCCGCCGTATCGCGCAATCGCTCCAACCCAGCCTAGACCTCTCAGATGAGGAGTTGTGACATGCGCAACCTCGTTCCGCTCTCTCTCGCCCTGGCGCTGGGCGCACTCTCGGTCACCACGACGAGCAGTGCCGGCGAGCTGATCTATCGCCCGATCAACCCGTCATTCGGCGGCGACCCGTTCAACGGCAGCTATCTACTCGGCAAGGCACAGGCCCAGGATACCCACAAAGACCCCAGCCTCGACGACTTCGGGGGCCTGTCGCCCACCGACCGCCTGGTGCAGAGCCTGCAGAGCCGGCTGATCTCGCAGCTGCTTTCGGATGTGAGCTCGGGTGACGTCAGCACCGGCTCCTATGACAGTAACGATTTCGGGGTGGTGGTCAGCGACGAAGGTGGGCAACTGGTGATCACGGTCACCGACAAGGCCACCGGAGACATTACCAATATCAACGTGGGCGGGCTGTCGGCTGGTGGATTCTGAGCCATCGCGACACCACGCAGGGGAACCACAACATGTACAAGCTCATCGCTGCGGTGGCGACTGCCGCCATGCTCTCCGGCTGCGCCGGTATGGTCGCCAATGTCGACGGTCTCGAGGGTAAACCGCCTACCCTGACGCCCCGCGGGGCGACCTGGCAGGATCTCAAGGCGCTGCCTCGCCCCGCCGGCAAGATCCTCGCTGCGGTCTACGATTTTCGCGATCAGACCGGGCAGTACCGACCGGCACCCGCCAGTACCTTCTCCACCGCCGTGACCCAGGGCGCCGCGGCGATGCTCACCGGGGCGCTGGCCGACTCGGGCTGGTTCACGCCGCTGGAGCGGGTCGGCCTGCAGAACCTGCTGACCGAGCGCCGCATCATCCGTGCCGAGCAGGAGCGCTTCAACCGACCGGACAACCTGCCCTCGCTACGCTCCGCCTCGGTGCTGCTGGAGGGCGGAATCATCGCCTACGAATCCAACGTGCGCACCGGCGGGCTGGGCGCCGAGTACTTCGGCATCGGCGCCTCGGGGCAGTATCAGGTCGATCAGGTGACGATCAATCTGCGCGCGGTCGAGATCTCCAGCGGAGAGGTGCTGGCCAACGTCACCACCACCAAGACCATCTACCCAAGGAGATCCGCGCCGGCGTCTTTCGCTTCATCGACTTCCGCCGCCTGCTCGAGGCGGAAGCCGGCCTGACCACCAACGAGCCGGTACAGATGGCGGTGATGTCGGCGATCGAGTCCGCGGTCATTCACCTGATCGCCGAGGGCGTGCAGGACCGACTCTGGAATCTCGCCGACGGCGTGCCGCTGGAGAAGACCGTACTCGCCGACTACCTGAACGAGAGCGTGCCGATGATGTAAGTCAGGGTCATGGGCTGGCGCGGCTCGTCAAGTCGCGCCGGCCAAGACGATTAGTACGACTTTCCCCCTCGACTTGAGCCCTAAAATTGGCCCCTCAACCTGGCCCCTCAACCTGGCCCCCAGCGTCGCATCGACGCTCTCGAAATCGCTTCTGATACGCGCTTTTTATGACACGCTATTGACAGCCGCCACCTGGCGGCTTTTTTATTATCATCATCTATAAACACCCCCGATCCACGCCCTCGAATACACCAGAATTATCATACCGCTAAATCCCTCCGCATCCCGATGTTTCGTGCTTGGAATTGCAGCGATATTGCTCCTACAGATTCACGCGCATCGCACGCAAAAGCCAGCCGTTCGAGGGTGCCATCATGCGTCATACAGCATTCATCACTTACCCACTTCTCAGCGTCTCAGCGTTACTGATGCTGGCCGTGGCACCGGCGATCTGCATGGCGTCCGAGGTAGGTGAAGTCGATGACCACGACTCCCGCGACCGTTATGAGAAGCACATTATTTCTCAACCGGATTCGCGTAGTGACAGCATCGCTTCGCCAGGCACCAATCGTGCATCAGTGGTGCAGTTTGGTGGCGACAACCACGCCCGCATCGCACAGCAGAACAGTCGCCGCGAAGCTGCCAATGTGGCCAGCATTCGTCAGTCCGGCTACGCCAACGATGCTCTGATCGATCAGCGCGGCAACTTCAACGACGGCGAGATCGATCAGACCGGGCACTCGCTCGACGCCAAGCTGCTGCAGCGGGGCAGCGGCTACGAGGCCAAGATCAATCAGCGCGGCGCCAATGGCACCGTGAATATTCAACAGTCGGGAACCGGCCACCGAGCCATCACCGTCGACCAGCTGTCGCGGTCGGGTAGCGGCGCAACGGCCACCATCGTGACCTACTGATGGCTGCCTCGGCAGCCGTACAGGGGAACGCAAGGCGGTACTCAGAGAACCAGGGGAAAATCATGAAAATCAAAATGTCGGTACTCGCAGCTTCCATCGCCATGGCCATGAGCGCAGCCGCTATGGCAGCGGACGCAACGCAATCGAGCCCGGGCGGCAATACCAACCCGTCCGATACTTTCCAGTCCTCGCGTGACGCGATCGACGCCATGGCCGGCTTCAACGGCAATGCCAGCAATGCCGCCGAGTCGTTCATCGACCAGAACGGTGACGGTAACGACGCCAACGTCGTGCAGAGCGGCAACCAGTGGTCGCGCGTCACCCAGCAGGACAACAACAACGTGGCCCGCGTGCGTCAGGAAAGCGGTACCGAGAACGAGTCGAGCATCAGCCAGAAAGACCCTGCCAACCTGGCCGAGGTCACCCAGGCCGGCTACCGCAACGACTCGATCGTCAGCCAGCAAGGCTTTGCGGGTCACGCCTACAACGACGCCTACGTCACCCAGAATGGCGACCTCAACGACAGCTACATCATGCAGCGTGGCTGGGCAAACCGGTCGGACGTGAGCCAGCAGGGCGACGAGCTGGATAGCGACATCCTGCAGAAAGGTGGCTACAACCGGGCTGTCGTCACCCAGTCCGGCTATGGCCACGACTCCTACGTCAGCCAGGATGGCTGGAGCAACAGCGTCAACCACAGCCAGTCCGGCGGCTGGCAGAACTTCGCCCAGACCGTGCAGAACGGCAACGGCAACGTGGCCAACGTCACCCAGTACTGAGCCCGGCTCACACAGCGCGCCAGAACAGCCCAGCCGGCATCCGCCGGCTGGGTTTTTGCGTTGGTGATCACCCGACTATTCTTGCCAGGCCCTAGAACCCGGGCGGTGCCACAGGCAAAATGCCCGGCGACACTCGCCGAAAGACCGACCCTTATCCGGATGAAGAGATCGTTCAATGCCACCGCCATTCATGGGCTCTGGCGGCTACTATCAGGCTGGCGCCTGAGCGCACTGTGGCGCCTGGCGGGCGTTGCCAGCCGCGTACTCTACGCCGTATCACGCCGCGAACGCCACGTGTCGCGGCGTAATCTGGAGGTCGCCTTCCCTGACGCAACTCCGGCCGATCGCCGCCTGTGCGTTCAACAGAGCCTGCGCCACTCTGCAGCCACCATGCTCGAGCTCGGTTTTGCCTGGATCGGCGAGCCACAGCGTGTCGAGGCAGCAATCGTCGAGGTGCATGGGCGCGAGCTGCTCGATGACGCGCGGGCGGAGAACCGCGGCGTGATCGTGCTGGCACCGCACTTCGGCAACTGGGAGGTGCTCAACTTCTGGCTCTCCAGCCACTTTCCCTTCACCGCCATGTACGAACCCCCCAAGATCGCCGATCTCGATCCGGTGATTCGTCACGGCCGCGAGCGCATGGGCGCCGAGCTGGTGCCGACCAATCCTCGCGGCGTGGCTGCCCTGCTCAAGGCGTTGAAGCGCGCCGAGGCGATCGGCATTCTGCCGGATCAGGAGCCGGACTGGGGCAGTGGCGTCTTCGCCGATTTCTTCGGCCGCCAGGCCTACACCGCGACGCTACTGCCCAAGCTGGTGGCTCGCACCCAGGCGCGGGTGGTTACCGGGGTCGCGCGCCGGCTACCCGAAGGACAAGGATTCGCGATCCACTTCCTGGCCGCCGACGAGCGCGTCTACGCCAGCGACGAGGCCACCTCGGCGACCGGCGTCAACGCCTGCGTCGAGGCCGCCATCGCGCTCGACCCGGTGCAGTACCAGTGGGAGTACAAGCGCTGGAAGAAGACACCGGAAGAGGAGCACAACGTCCCCGACTTTCGGCGCTTTCGGCTCTATCGCTAGGCTTTGTACGAAAACTACCTGCGCTCGGCAATACCGCGTTAAAAATCAGCTCAGAATGCTCATTTACACCCCGTAAACTCCGCGTCTTCGCCGATTTTTGCCTTGTCTTGCCTTCGCTCGCTGACTTTTCGTACAAACCTAGTCCTGAATCGCCCGTGTCGGCAGAGTAGCGGATAGGGAAACGCCTAGCGCGCGTCGAGATTACCGCGCCGCGCCGCGGTCTCGGCCAGCGCCGCCCAGTCCTTGTCGGCATCACCATGAGCCATGGCATCGAGCAGGCTGTCACGCAGCACGCCGGCGAACGGTAACGGCACCTGTCGCTCCTGCGACGCCGCCAGCGCCAGACTCACATCCTTGAAGCCCCAAGCCATCTTCATGCCCGCGGGGGTGTAGCGCGCCTCGCGAATCATCTTGCCGTAGCCCTGATAGGCCGGCGCGGCGAACAGCGTGCTGGTGACGATCTCCAGAAAGGTATCGGCATCGATACCGTAGGCACGCGTCAGCGCCGAGGCCTCGCCCATCGATTCGATCGCCGTGGCCAGCATGAAGTTGGCCGCGATCTTGACCACGCAGGCGCGCTCCGGCGCCTCGCCCACCGGCCACAGCCGCTGACCCAGCGCCTCCAGCACCGGCGTCACCCGCTCCTGCGCCGCCGGTGCGCCGGCCACGATGATATTGAGCTTGCCCGCGGCCGCCACGTCCGGGCGCCCCAGCACAGGGGCCGCGACGTAGTGCGAACCGAGCCCTTCATGCAGCGCGCTCATCGCCCGCGCCAGACCCGGTGATACCGTGGCCATGTTGACGTGCACGCTGCCCTTGGGCAGCGCCTCGAGCGCCTTGGATGCCACCAGCACCTCGTGCACGCTGTGATCGTCGGGCAGCATGCTGATCAGCACCTCGCACTTGGCGGCCAACGCCCGCGCCGACTTGGCCGCCTTGGCGCCTTCGGCCACCAGCGCCTCTACCGGCGCCGGCGAGCGATTCCACACCGTCACCGTGTGGCCGGCCTTGAGCAGCTGCGCTGCCATCCCCTGGCCCATGGCCCCCAGACCCACGAATCCTACGTTCATTGCTGTCTCCTGATATGGATTGAAGCGCGATAGACGCTTGAAGCTGGCGAGCGACCGAAACCCGATACTCGTTAGAAACCTGACGTTCGATCGACAAGCGATGCCAGCATGCGGTCTTACCCTTCTCCGAGCCTAGACAGCCCGCGCGTCGCCCGCCACGCTGATCACGCCAGCCCGCCGAAGCGCCCAGCCTGGTAGTCATCGATGGCTGCAGCGATCTCCTCGCGGGTGTTCATCACGAACGGGCCATGGGAGACCACCGGCTCATCGATCACTGGCGCATGGCCGAAGATCAGCCGTGACCCGGTGGTTGTGGTCAACTCGATGCTATCTCCCTGCGTGTCCAGCTCGATCAGGTGCTTGGCTTTGACGTCGTCGCCGCCGAGGCTGGCTTCGCCGTCGATCAGGTAGAGAAAGACCTGCCGCCCTGTCGGAACCGGCAACGTATGGGAAGCGCCCGCCGTTAGCGTCAGCGTCGACATGAACACATCGGTCAGGCTCTCGACAGGCCCGCGTCGACCCTGGAACTCACCGGCTATCAGGTTCAGCTCACCGCCCCCGGCCAGGGCAATCGTCGGAATGGACTCGCGCTGCAGCCCGGTGTAACGCGGCTCGCTCATCTTCAGCCGAGCCGGCAGGTTGATCCACAGCTGCAGAATCTCCAGCGGCCCACCGTCACGCAGGAACTCGGGCGGGGAGATCTCGGCGTGGACGATACCGCTGCCGGCGGTCATCCACTGCACGCCACCGGCATGGATCACGCTCTGATGGTCCGCGCTGTCGGCGTGGGCCAGCGAGCCTTCGAGGATGAAGGTCACCGTCTCGAAGCCGCGATGTGGATGTGGGCCGAACGGCAAGCCATGGTTATTGGGCGGATAGACCTGCGGACCGTGATGATTGAGAAACAGGAAGGGATCGAGCTGCGACAGGCGCGGCCCCGGCAGCGGTCGCCGAGTCGTCAGATCGCCGATATCGTCACGGATGGCCGGGTGCAGGGCGATGACGCCGCGTGGTGTGGTGGTAGACATGCGAGGCTCCTGAATGGCGTTAGAGAGCAGTCTAGGCCACGGATGCCGCGAAAAAAGCGAATGATTTCAGCTCAATCATTGCATAGGGTCGTCGACAATCGCATGCGCGGCCTCGCCCAGCATTGCCTCTTCGATCAGCGCCACCAGCGCGGACTGTTCCGGTGGCAGACGCGACACCATCACCAGCTCGCGGTGGAAGACACGCTCGCCCAGCGGCAGCACTCGCACCGGCAGCGGCGACTGCAAACACCACATGCCGGTGCGCGGGATCAGCGCCACGCCCAGACCGCAGGCCACCAGACGCGCGATGGCGTCGATCTCGTCGAGTTCGAGACGAATCTCCGGGCGCAACCCCTGGCGCTCGAGAAAGCGCACCACCTGACGCCCACCGAACGAGCCGCGGTCGTAAAGCACCAGAGGGTGCCGCGTCAGCAGTGCTTCCAGGGTCACCTCCCGGCTGGCGGGCGGGGCAATCAGCACAAAGGGCTCGCGGGCGACGACGCAGGCGTAGAGATCCCGCGGTAGCGCGAACGGCGGCTTGACGATCAGCGCCATGTCCAGATCGCCCTTGTCGACCTGGTCGAGCAGCGCCAGTGACACCCCGGGCACCACCCGCGTCATTACCCCCGGCGCGCGCGCCGCCAGCGTCGCGAGGATCGCCGGCAGGCGTCCGCTCTGGACGCTGGCGATGGCGCCGAGATGCCAGTCGCCGCTCAGTTCGTCGCCGCTGGAGGCGCGAATGCGCGCGGCCAGCTCGAGCATACTCTCGGCCTGCGGCAGCAGGCGCCGCCCCGCCGCATTGAGACGCACGGCGCGCCCGGTGCGCTCGAACAGCGGCTCGCCGATGTCCGCTTCCAGGTTGCGGATCTGCGCGCTCACCGCCGACTGGGTCAGCCCCACCGCACCGCCGGCGGCCGAGAAGGTCCCGTGGCGCCGGGGGGCGCGCATGCTGTCGGGGTCGCGCAGCATGCTGTCGTCCTGAATCCATTATTTTCGATATCAGACTGCAATATTATCCGCTTTCCATCGATTTTTTTCGCCATCAAACTGAGCCCACACACGACACTCGAGGAGCACTCATCATGGCACTCTCCCCCTTCACCTCGCCATTCCAGTTCACGACCTGCCCGCCGCGCGCAAGTTCTACGGCGAGACCTTCGGCCTGAGCGAAGGCCGTTCCAGCGAGCAGTGGGTGGATTTCGACTTCTACGGCCACCAATTGGTGATCCACGAGCACCCGCAGACGCCTTCTCAGCAGGCGGCACACACCAATCCGGTCGACGGCCACGATGTACCGGTGCCGCACTTCGGCATCATCTTGGGCTGGGATGAGTGGGAAGCCCTGGCCGAGCGCCTGAAAGGCTTCGGCACCGAGTTCGTGATCGAGCCCTATGTGCGCTTCAAGGGGCAGGTCGGCGAACAGGCCACCATGTTCCTGCTCGACCCCTGCGGCAACGCGCTCGAGTTCAAGGCCTTCAAGGACATGAGCCAGCTGTTCGCCAAGTGAATCCGGCGGCATCGGCCTCTCCGGTTAGCCTCATCCGAGTTAACGCCCGAACGAGATAGCCCCTAAGAAATAGCCGAAAGATAGTCCGGAAAAGACAGCCAGGGGCCGGTCACTGATCGGCCCCTGGCGTTGTTGTTACCTGGCGTGGGCATCACCCGGCCGCGCCGGGCGCCTCCAGGCGGCGCAGCGCGAACACACCGATCATTAGCGCCACGAGCAGCAGTACCCCGATGAACAGTGCCACGCCGTGCCAGCCGCCCCAGTACCAGAAGGCACCGCCAAGGGTACCTGCGACGCTGGAGCCCAGATAGTAGCTGAACAGATAGAGCGAAGACGCCTGCCCCTTGGCCTGCCGGGCACGCTGCCCGACCCAGCCGCTGGCCAGCGAATGGGCGGCGAAGAAGCCGAAGGTAAAGATCAGAATGCCGACAAGAATCAGACTGATCGGCTCGAACAGGGTGATCGCCAGCCCCACCAGCATCATCACGATGAACAGCCAGAAAATGCGCGGTCGCCCCAGGCGATCGGCCAGCGAACCCGCCCAGGCCGAGCTGTAGGTGCCCGAGAGATAGGCGATAGAGAGTAGCCCGACCAGCGCCTGACTGACCTGATAGGGCTCCGCCAGCAGACGATAGGCGATGTAGTTGTAGAGGGAGACGAAGCCACCCATCAGCAGGAAGGCTTCGAGAAACAAAAGCGGCAGCCCGCGATCCTTGAAGTGCACCGTGAAGCCGGAAAGCACGCTGCGCGCATTGAAGGGCCGTGGCGTAAAGTGGCGCGACGGCGGCAGCCAACGCATGAACAAAAGCGCAGCGAGCAGCGCCACCAGGCCGATGATCGCCAGCGTCCAGCGCCACGGTACCCAGTCCACCATCACCCCACTGATCAGGCGTCCGCTCATCCCGCCGATGCTGTTGCCGCTGATGTAGAGCCCCATCGACAGCCCCACGTAGCGCGGATGAATCTCCTCGTTGAGATAGGTCATCGCCACCGCGCAGAGCCCCGACAGTGATAGCCCCGCCAGCGCCCGCATCACCAGGACCCCGGACCAGCTCGGCATCACCGCCGCCAGCAGCGTGCAGGTCGAAGCCGCCAGGAGTGCCACCGACATGATCGACTTGCGCCCCACGGCATCCGAGATCGGCCCGGTGATCAGCAGGCCGATCGCCAGCATGCCGGTGGCCACCGAGAGCGACAGACTGCTGGTGGCGGCGTCGATACCGAAGGCCTCGGAGAGAATCGGCATGATCGGCTGCACGCAGTAGAGCAGCACGAAGGTCGAGAAGGCGCCCAGGAACAGCGCCAGCATGGTGGGCCGATAGCCGCGGCGGCCGCGCTCGATAAAGGCGCCCTCGGCGGCCTCCGCCTCGAGACGTTCGGCGGCGTTTTTCAGCGACCGATTGGTGTCACTGACGGCACCGGTCGTGGCATCCAAGGTGGTATCGCGCAGTGGCGCGGGGGTGCGGTGGCGGGGCAAGTCGAAACTCCTGAGGAAAGCGGCCGCGCGGTGGCTGCCGAGCGCCGGTCAGAACCTAGCATAAGGCGGCGCAAGCCTTATTTCGAATATATGATTCATAGTCTTTGATATCCTTTAGATATCATTCAGGTGGACGAGACCATGGAACTGCGAACCCTGCGCTACTTCGTCGCCGTGGCCGAGGAGCTGCACTTCAGCCGCGCCGCGGCCCGCCTGGGCATCTCCCAGCCGCCGCTGAGTCAACAGATCAAGGCGCTGGAGGAAGAACTGGGCGGCCGGCTGCTGGTGCGTACCAACAGACGTGTGGCGCTGACCGCCGCGGGCGAGCTGTTCCTCGACGAGGCGCGGGAGGTGCTCGCCCGCGCCGAGCGCGCCTCACGCCTGGTCTCTCGCCTCGGCCGCGGCGAGAGTGGCCAGCTGCGTATCGGCTTCACCACCTCGGTGCCGCTGACCCCGCTGCTGCCACGCACGCTGACGCACTATCGCCAGCGCTACCCCGATGTCGACCTGCGCATGCACGAGCTCAACAGCCAGCGCCAGATCGCGCCGCTGCTGGAGGGCGATCTGGATATCGGCATCATGCGCCCGGCCACGCTGCCACCGGAGCTTTCCGCCTTCACCCTGATCCGCGAACCGCTAGTGGCGGTGGTCAATGCCCAGAGCGAGCTCGGCGCGAGCGATACCCCGCTGAGTCTGGCCGAGCTGGCCACCCAGCCCTTCGTCTACTTCTCGCCCGCCGCCGGTACTGGTCTGCTCGACCAGTTCAATGTGCTGTTCGCCCAGCGCGGGCTGACGCCGCGTCTGGTCCAGGAGGTCGGTGGCCCCAACACCATCATCAGCCTGGTCGCCAGCGGGCTGGGTGTCTCGCTGCTGCCCGAGTCGTTTCGCCATATCCACATCGACAACGTGCGCTACCGTCCGATCAGTGATGCCGATGCGCGCTCCGAGGTGTGGTTGACCCATCCGCGCCACCACCTGACGCCCCAGGCGCAACACTTCATTCAGATCGTGCGCGAGGCCATCGCCGGTTGAACCGCGGCGCGCACCCGCTTTGCGCGGCTGCCCGCAGCCGGTAGAGTCTGCGCCAGACCTGCTCGCGACCAGCCATCTCTTCACGATGCGAGCGTCATACCATCGTCATACCCGCTTCAAGCACACAGGAGACGCCACCATGCAATCCGGCTGGAGCCTCGGTCTCATGACCGGCACCGTGCTCGATGGCAACATCGATATCGCCATGCTGCGCAGCGATGGCGAGACCATCGACGAGTTCGGCCCCTACGAGCTGGTGCCCTACGCCCAGGATATCCGCCCGCTGCTGGCCGAGGCCCTGGAGACCGCTCGGGCATGGCACTTCGAGGGCCCCGAGCCGGCGATCTTCCGCCGCGCCGAAGCCGCGCTGACCGAAGCGCAGTCCGTTGCCGTGCTCGACTTCCTGGCCCGCCATGGCTTCCACCCCGAACAGCTCGGTGCGGTCGGTTTCCACGGCCAGACCGTGCTCCACCGGCCCCCGGTCGCCGGCCGCCGTGGCGCCACCCGCCAGCTGGGCGATGGCGAGCTGATGGCGCGCCTGGTGGGCAGCGACGTGGTCTATGACTTTCGCAGTGCGGACGTCGAGCACGGCGGCCAGGGAGCGCCACTGTCGGCGGTCTATCATCGCGCGCTGCTCGAGCGCCTGGGCGCCGGTGCCGAGAGTCTGGTGCTCAACCTCGGCGGCGTCGCCAATCTTTCCTGGTGGGACGGCGAGCCATCCGACCAGGGGCGCCTGATCGCCTTCGATACCGGCCCCGCCAACGCGCCGATCGATGACTGGGTGCGCCAGCACACCGGCGCGGCGATGGACCACGACGGCCTCATCGCCGCCCGCGGACAGGTGGATGAGCCGCGGCTTCAAGCGCTGCTCGAGCACCCCTATCTCGCCGCGCCCTACCCCAAGTCGCTGGATCGCTTCGACTTTCAGGCGGAGATGGCCGCGGGGCTGACGCTGGAAGATGGCGCCGCCACCCTGACCGCCTTCACCGCCGCCGCCGTGGCCCGGGCGATGGCCCTGCTGCCCCAGCGGCCCGAGCGGATCGTGGTGTGCGGCGGCGGGCGTCGCAACCCCACGCTGATGCGCGAACTCGCCTACCGCACCGGTGCCGAGGTTCGGCTTGCCGATAGCGTCGGCTGGCGCGGGGACGCGATCGAGGCCGAATGCTTCGCCTACCTGGCCATGCGCTCGCTGCGCGGCCTGCCACTGAGCTTTCCGCTCACCACCGGCGTGGCCGCGCCCCAGCCCGGTGGCAGGCTGGCGCGGGCCAACGCCCCCGCTTGACCCGCCCTCTGCGCTACCCCAGACTGGCCGGGATGTCTGCGTCCGGCCACTCGCCGGGCGCCGGCATCGACGCTTGACGGGGTGCCGGTGGAACCGGCTGAGATCGTCCTGCGCTGCGCCCTCTCCGGGCCCGGCGCCACGGCGGATCCCGACGAACCTGATCCGGCTAGTACCGGCGTAGGGATCAAGCGGAGGTCGGTGCTCTCGGTCCACGCCCTCGGTCCGCGCTCACGCCCCACCCAACCTCCCCCCGCCTACGCTGTGCGCCGGCCTGACTTGAGTCATGCACTGGAGCACGCTCGACATGAATCCCCCAGTTCCTCGGATACGGCCAGGGTCGACAGCGCCGCCATCGCCCCGCTGCCCGCCTCGACCAAGATCTACGTCGCGGCTCACGCCCGGACATTCGCGTGCCAATGCGCGAGATCGCGCTGTCACCGACACCGACCCGCGACGGCTTCGCGCCCAATGCCCCGCTCGCGGTCTATGATACCTCCGGCCCCTATACCGATCCGGAGATCCAAATCGATATTCGTCGCGGGCTGCCGGAGGTACGCCGCGCCTGGATCGACGAGCGCGGCGATACCGAGTGGCTCGACGGCCCCAGCTCCACCTTCGGGCGCCGCCGCGCCGAGGACCCGCGGCTCTCGACCCTGCGCTTTCAGCTCGCACGCACCCCGCGCCGCGCCCGCCCGGGTGCCAACGTGACCCAGCTCCACTACGCCCGCCGCGGCATCGTCACGCCGGAGATGGAGTTCATCGCCATTCGCGAGAACCAGCGCCGGCGCGAAAGCCAGGGCGAGGCAGCCGACCCCAGCCTGGATCACCAGCACCCCGGCGAGGCGTTCGGTGCCCACCTACCGGCGGAGATCACCCCGGAGTTCGTGCGCCAGGAGGTGGCCGCCGGGCGCGCCATCATCCCCGCCAACATCAATCACCCGGAGAGCGAGCCGATGATCATCGGGCGTGTAACTTCCTGGTGAAGATCAACGGCAACCTGGGCAACTCGGCGGTGACCTCGTCGATCGAGGAGGAGGTCGACAAGATGACCTGGGGCATCCGCTGGGGTGCCGATACCATCATGGATCTCTCCACCGGCAGAACATCCACGAGACCCGCGAATGGATCCTGCGCAACTCACCGGTACCGATCGGCACCGTGCCCATCTACCAGGCGCTGGAAAAGGTCGATGGCGTGGCCGAGAACCTGACCTGGGAGATTTCCGCGACACCCTGATCGAGCAGGCGGAACAGGGCGTGGACTACTTCACCATTCACGCCGGCGTGCGCCTGCATCACGTGCCGCTGACGCCAGGCGCGTCACCGGCATCGTCTCCGCGGCGGTTCGATCATGGCCAAGTGGTGCCTGCATCACCATCAGGAGAGCTTCCTCTATTACCCACTTCGAAGAGATCTGCGCGATCATGCAGGCGTACGAGTCGCCTTCTCGCTGGGCGACGGTCTACGCCCGGGATCGATCGCCGATGCCAACGATGCCGCCAGTTCGCCGAACTGGAGACCCTGGGCGAGCTCACCAAGATCGCCTGGCAGCACGACGTCCAGGTGTGACGAGGGCCCCGGCCACGTGCCGATGCAACTGATCAAGGAGAACATGGACAAGCAGCTCGCTGCTGTGAAGGCGCCGTTCTACACCCTGGGCCGCTGACCACCGATATCGCCCCGGGCTACGACCACATCACTCCGGCATCGGTGCTGCACAGATCGGCTGGTACGGCTGCGCCATCTGCTATGTCACACCAAGGAGCATCTGGGCTACCCAACAAGGATGACGTCAAGACCGGCATCATCACCTACAAGATCGCCGCCCACGCCGCCGACCTGGCCAAGGGTCATCCCGGAGCCCAGCGCCGCGACAACGCGCTCTCCAAGGCGCGGCTCGAGTTCGCTGGGAGGATCAGTTCAATCTCGGCCTCGACCCGGACACGGCACGGGCCTTCCACGACGAGACGCTGCCCAAGGCATCCGCCAAGGTGGCGCATTTCTGCTCCATGTGCGGGCCCAAGTTCTGCTCGATGAAGATCACCCAGGAGGTGCGCGAGCGCTTCGGTGAACAGGCGTCACCCGCCGAGCGCGATGCCGGCCTGCAGGCCCAGGCGGAACGCTTCCAGCGGGAAGGTGGCGAGCTCTACCGCGAAGTGTGACGCCATCCCTGCTGCCGCGCGCCGTGCGGCGCGTGGCGGCAGTGGGCGCCATACGCGACTTTGGTCGTAATCGGGTTATAGCGTATCCCGGTTGTGAATGGGCGGATCGCAAACGCCCGCGGGATGGGTAGAATGCGCGCTTTTGCCCCCGGCAATCTGGCCTGCGCAAGGAGCCCGTGAATGACAACGAACAACGCCCGCCCCAATCTGTGGCGACGCATCCCGCTGTGGCAGAAGATCATCGCCGGCCTGCTGCTGGGTATCCTCGCCGGCGCCCTGATGGGCAAGGACGCCAGTCTGTTCAAGCCGCTCGGCGACATCTTCATCAACGGCATCAAGATGCTGATCGTACCCCTGGTGTTCTCCACCCTGGTGGTGGGGATCACCGGCATGCGCGATCCGCAGAAGATGGGCCGCGTGGGGGCCCGCACCATCGCCCTTTATCTGATCACCACCGCTTTCGCCATCGCCATCGGCCTGGTCGCGGCGACGCTGTTCCAGCCGGGGGTCGGCGCCGACGCCTCGATGAGCGCCCCACAGCAGGCGGGCGAGGCGCCCTCGCTGATCGACATCCTGGTCGGCCTGGTGCCCAACAACCCGCTGCAGGCGATGATCGAAGGCAACATCCTGCAGATCATTATCTTCGCCATCGGCCTGGGCATCTCGCTGATGCTGATCGGTGACAAGGGCGAACCGGTGGTGCGGGTGTTCGAGAGCTTCGCCGAGGCGATGTACAAGCTGACCGCGATCGTCATGGCGTTCGCGCCGATCGGCGTGTTCGGCCTGATCGCCAACGTCTCGGGGCAGTACGGGCTGGACGTGCTGCTGCCGCTGGCCAAGGTGATCGGCGTGGTCTATCTGGCCTGCGTGGTGCACGTGCTGGTGGTCTACAGCGGCCTGATCGCGCTGCTCGGCCGGCTCAATCCGAGCCGCTACCTGCGCGGTATCGTCGACGCCCTGGTGGTGGCGTTCTCCTCGGCTTCGTCGTCGTCGGCACCCTGCCGGTCTCGATTCGCTGCGCGCAGAAGAACCTTGGCGTCTCCGAAGGCGTCTCCAGCTTCGTGCTGCCGGTGGGTGCCACCATCAACATGGACGGCACCGCCATCTATCAGGGGGTGGCGGCACTGTTCGTCGCCCAGCTGGTGGGTGTGGATCTGTCGATGACCGATTACGGCATGATCATTCTCACCGGCACCCTGGCTTCGATCGGCACCGCCGGGGTGCCCGGCGCGGGGCTGATCATGCTGTCGATCGTGCTGGCCCAGATCGGTCTGCCGTTGGAGGCGATCGGCGTGGTTGCCGGGGTCGATCGTATCCTCGACATGGCACGTACCAGCGTCAATGTGGCCGGCGACCTGATGGTCACCACGCTGGTCGGCAAGAGCGAAAAGGAGCTGGACCTGGCCATCTACAACAGCGACAACCGCGTCTGAGGCAGCCCGTCGGACATAAACGCAACGGCCCCGACAGATGTCGGGGCCGTGCTGATGACGGGTCGGATCAGTGACGCGGTTTGGCGGCGTCCTTGAGATCGCCCTTGGCGGACTTGAGATGCCCCTTGGACTGCTGGGCCTTACCCTTGCCCTCCAGCTCGCGATCCTTGGTCGCCTTGCCGGCCACTTCCTTGACCTTGCCGGCGACCTTGTCGACGGTACCTTCCGCCTTGTCGGCTTTCGAACGTTGAGTCATGACATTCACCTCGCTGACGTGGAACTTCCCTTTCACGCCGCGAGCAGCGACTCACTCGCTGCCTCGCGCTCTCTGAAGATAGTCCGATCTGGCCGTCATCAAGGTGAAATGCGCGTAACGTTTTGTGCCGCCCCGTCGCCGCCGGGAGACTCACATCCCCCGGCGGCGCGCGCCGTGCTCAGCCGCGCGAGGTGACTTCCAGCAGGTGATAACCGAACTGAGTCTTGACCGGGCCGTGGACTTCGTTGAGGGCGCCGTTGAAGACGACCTCGTCGAACTCCTTGACCATCTGGCCGCGGCCGAAGGTACCCAGTTCGCCACCCTGGCGGCCGGAGGGGCACTTGGAGTGCTGGCGGGCGACCTCGGCGAAGTCGCTACCGGCTTCGATCTGCTGCTTGAGCTCGAGACACTGCTGCTCGCTGTCGACGAGAATGTGGCGGGCGCTGGCCTGTGCCATGCGGTCACTCCTGAGACGATGAATGAAGATCGCTCATTTTACGGAAAGCCGAGGCGCCGCGTCACCGCCCGATTGCCCTCTCAGTGGCCGAAACGCTGCTCGAGGTAACGATTGATATCCGCCGACTCGTACATCCACTCGATATGGCCATCCTCGTGGGCGATACGCAGACACGGCACCATGCCGCGCCCGCCGCCGGCGATCAGATCGCGTCGGTGGTCGGGATCGCGCTGAATGTCGCGCAGCTCGATCGGCAGGTTCAGGCGTTCGATCTGGTTGCGTACGCGCACGCAGAAGGGGCAGCGCTGGAAGTGGTAGAGCGCCAGTTGCGCCACGGCCTCGTTCACTGCCGCCTGGTCTTGTGCCGAGCGTGTCATCGTTGCAGACATGGGTTGTAGCCACCTCCTGATCCATTCGCGCATCGTTTTTCCCATCGCTGACCGGCCTCTTAAGATGAGCCCGTCCTACGACAGCGTAGCCGCTGACGACCTACCTGCGACAGCTCTCTTGCACGCCACTGGCGATCGGACCCGGATCGGGATCAGTTGGCACTGCCGCTGGCGGCGCCCTCATCCATGCCGGCTGCCGCGTCATCGTCCATCAGCACCGGCACCTCGATGGGCGCATTGTCCGGCACGCTGATGGTCGCCGGCGTCGGCGCATCGCTCGGCGCCGGATGGTAACGCTGGGACGGTGGCTCCGGCGGCAGGCGGTAGCTGTCATCCACCACCGGTTGGGTGGTGCGCAGATCATTGGGCAGCGTCAGCGTCGACTGCACCAGCGGCGAAGCGAACTGGGCCCGGAACTCCTGGCGTGACAGGTGGCCGTCACCGTTGAGATCGAGTGTATGCCAGTTGCCGCCGAGCCCCAGCGGTTCGACGTCGAGCGGCGTCAGATAGCCCTTGCCATCATGATCCGCGGCATCGAACAGCTGGTCGGCGCTCACCGGCACCGGCCCCTGTATCGAAGGGCGTTCGACCACCACGTCGTGGCCAACCTGCGGTGACGCGCAGGCGCTCAGCAAGCCCGCGGTAGAGAGCAATGCCAGGCTGGCCCAGCACGACCGATTCGTTCCCTTGTTCATCTTTTTCTTCCTCGAAACATCCGATGACATTGGCGCCAGGTGAGTGATCACTGCCGCGGATCGCGCAGCGTGCCCCGCTCCAGACGCTGCTGCCAGTTCTGCCACAGGCTCAGGCGGCTGGCATCGCCGACCTCGCGCCCGCCCCCACCGAGTTTGCTGATCCACAGATGACTACCGTTGAAGCTGTAGATCGGTAGCAGATCGTTACGCTGCGATGCCGGCTCGATCCGCTTATCGATATTGTCGAGTACCACCGGCGGCGTGGTCGATGTCGGTGCCCAGGTCACGACCATGTGGAACTGGTCGTAGGGGATGTACTTGACGTAGTGCAGCCGCAACTGGTCTTCCGGTACCCCCAGCTCGCGCAGGGTCAGGTATTTGGCCATGGCGAAGTCTTCGCAGTCTCCGGCGCCCACGCCCAGAAACTCGAACGGCGTGGCCCAGTAGTCCTTGACGTGCCAGACATCGATATCATCGACGAAGCGCAGCTGATTGAAGAAATCGTTGACGCCCTTGAGCTGCACCTCGATCGATCGCCCCTGCAGCCGGTCGATCAGCACCGGCCACTGCTGGATACGCTGCCAGCCGGCCGCGCCGTAGAGTCTGACGACCTCCGACTGCGGCGGCAGCCGCGGCAACGCCTCGACCGCGGCCTGACCACCGAGCAGCGCTACCAAGCATAACCCTGCCAGCCAGGCGCCCCCACCGACGCCCCAGCGGCGTGCACGGGACATGCCTCGGCAGCACCGCCTGCTGCGAAGGCGGCGCCACGCCGCCATCCATTGGGTGCCCACGCCTCAGGCCAGCGCGAGCGGTGCGGTCGGCGCCAGGTACCCCTGGTAGCCGTCGGCCCCCACCTCGCTGACCCGCTGACGCTGCTCGTCGGACTCGACGCGGGTCACGATAACCCGCGACTCCACCTGATGTGCGGCCATGCACAGACTGCGCAGGAACTCGGTATCGACCTCGTCGCGCACGAAGAAGCCCTGATCGATCTTGACGTAGTCAGGACGCAACCGCGACAGATAGGCCATCGCCTGGAGGTTGCGTGCGAAGCGATCGACCCCGCAGCGCGCGCCCAGCCGATGGGCGAGGCGGAATAGCTGCTGCACCGTGTCGAGATGCTCCAGGGCGATCTCTTCGCTCACCTCCAGGTCGAGCATCGCGGCGAGCCGTGTATGCGTCTCGAGCCAGGCGACCAGCGCGCGATAGGCCTCGGGCTCCGCCAGCGAATCGGCGGTGAGATTGACCGCCAGGCGTCCGCTGACC
This sequence comes from Salinicola tamaricis, assembly GCF_003006155.1. GTDB lineage: Bacteria > Pseudomonadota > Gammaproteobacteria > Pseudomonadales > Halomonadaceae > Salinicola > Salinicola tamaricis. Next base: position 495,056 of record NZ_CP023559.1, read on the forward strand.
TTGCCAGCCAGGCCGTCAAGGGTATCGAGCACGCTACGGTCGAGCCGGGCGCCCAGACGAAAGTGATTGAGCACAGGCAAGAACACATAGGCCGGATGCTGCTTGTCGCCTTCGTTGAGACGCACGAACACTTCTCGATGCAGTTCGCTGCCATCGGCCAGCAGTACCGGCTGTGCCACCAGGCTCAGGTCGCGCTCGACCAGCGCACGCTCGATCACCTGACGCCACTCCTGACGGCCACGCGCGGCCAGCGTATTCTCCGGGCGCACCACCACCCAGCGCTGGCCCAGCTCGATCGCATCACGCAGGGCACTGTCGGCGCGGGCCAGCACACCCTCGCGGTTCATGCCGGCATCGCGCAGCACTACTCCCGCCCGGGTATAGTGCTGGCGGGTCTCGGCAAGCGGGTTGGCATCGACCAGATCATCCACCCGGTCGAGCGTGTCCGCCAGCCAGCGCTCGCGCACGTCGTCATCGCAGTCGGGGAGCACCAGCGCGAACTCCTCGGCGGAAAGGCGTGCAGCCTGCACTTCACGGCCGCCCAATTGGGCGCCCTTGAGGCCTTGCCCGATCGCCCGGATCGCCTGATCCCGCGCCTCGAAGCCGTCGCGGCGGTAGAGCTCCTGGAGATGATCGATACGCAGAATCACCAGCGCCCCTCCCTCGGGGGCCGATAGCCACTCATCGAGCACCCGGGTCAGATAGGCACGATTGCCGAGCTGCGAGACTGCATCCTGCTCGATCATGCGCTGCAGCCGCACCACCTGCTCGGCCTGCTGGTCGAACTGCTGGTTGAGACGCTCCCCGAGCCGGTTGACCGCCTCGGTGATGCCGCGCAGCTCTTGGATACGGCTGGGCGCCAGTGGCTCGTCGAAACCGTCGATCTGCATGTCGGAGATGCGCCGCGACAGCCGATTGAGCGGTCCCAGCAGCCGCTTGAAGCCGATCACACAGAGCACCACCACACCGAGCATGCCGATCGCCAGCCAGCTCAACAGGCTCAGCGCCAGCGACCACAGCTGATCGTAGGCACCGGCGCTTTCGGAGACCACGCGGATACTGCCCAGCGCCGACCAGCCACCGCTGATCTCACGCTCGCTGATGGCATTGGGCAGCGCCACCGCATGCTGGAACCAGGCCGGCGTGGTGCTGATCCGCTCCGAGGTGATCACCAGCGGCTGATCGCGCCCCACGGCCTCCAGCCGCAGCTCGCGCACCGCGCCGCCATCGGCAGCAGCGCGCATCAGGGTTTCCGCACTGGTCCAGTCGCCGATCTCGACGAACGGCACCAGCGACAGACTCAGCGCCTGGGCCAGATTGTCGACGTCGGCCTGCTGGCGTTCGGCCAGCGAAGCGCGGGTCTGATGGACTTCGATGGCGAAGATGCCCGCCGAGAACAGCAACAACAACCCCACCATGATGGCGACCGAGCGCCGAAACAGGCTCATGGCATTGTCTCCTTACTCAACCCTGAGGTGCTCAACCCTAGAGTATTCAACCCTGGGGCCCAGACTGGATGGTGCTCGGATAGCGCTCCCCGGCATCGGCGATCAGGCCGACATCCACCTGGAGTGTATCGAGCAGCTGGCCGGTGGCGGCGAGCAGGCGATAGTTGGCACGGCGCAGTGAAAACTCGGCTTCCACCTGGGAGCGCTCGGCATCGTAGAGCTCGGTTTCGCTGTCGAGCATGTCGAGCAGCGTGCGCCGGCCGATGTCGAACTGCTTGCGATAGTTGACCCGAGTCTGCTGGCTGGCCTCGACGTGGCGGTTCAGAAACGGCAACTGGCTGGAGAGGTAGTCGCGGGCATTCCAGGCCAGGCGCAGCTCGTCGCGAATCTCGCGCAGCGAGCGATCACTGTCGTAGCGCACCGCACGCAGGGCGTCTTCGCGCGAGCGCATCTGGGCCAGATCGATACCACCACGATAGAGATTCCACGACATCACCAGGTCGGCGTTCCAGTCGTCGGCGCTGTCGCCCTGGAAGTCGTAATCGCGGCTGGCCAGGCGGCTCGCCTCGGCACGGAAGGTGGGCAGAAAATCGCCGCGCTCGGCGGCCACTTCGTGCTGGGCGGCGGCAATCGAGTGGGAAGCGGCGATGACCAGCGGGTTCTGCGCCGTGGCCATGGCCATGGCGGCGTCGAACGACTGCGGCACTCGGCTCATGTCGGCCGCCGGTGGCAGAGTCAGGTTGCGCGGCATCTCCCCTACATAGCGCAGAAATGCCGAGGTTGCGTCGTCGAGGTTGTTACGCGCAGCGATCAGGCTCGCCTGCGCCTGGGCCATGCGACCGTCCACCTGGATGGTGTCGGTGGCCGTGCCCGCGCCCAGATCGGAGCGGCGGCGAATATCGGCGGCGATACGCTGATGCGTATCGACGTTGCGCTGAGCCAGTTCCACCAGACGCTGGCTACGCAGTACGTCGAGATAGGCCTGGATCGTGGTCAGCCCGACCTGATTGGCCACCGCCGCCACCTGCCAGCGCTGATAATTGCTCTCTTCATCGGCCTGACGAATCCGCTCGATGGTGGTATTGCCATCCCAGATCAGCTGCGACAGCGTCAGCTGTGCACGCCGGTAGCTGTGCGCGTCGCTATCGCGAGAGACGCCGCTGGTCTCGCTCTCGTTGGCGCCATACCCGACACGCCCCTCGAGGCTCAGCGACGGCAGATAGGCGCCGCGCTGAGCCCGTGCGTCGTCGAGGTTCTGCTGGTAGCGCGCCATCTCGGTGCGGGTGGTGGGGTACTGCATGACCGCTTGGGTCACGGCTTCGGTCAGGCTCTGCGCCTGCACGCTGCCCGCCAGCGCGGCTACCCCGACGCCTAGGATCCATTGCCTCATGATTCATGTCTCTCTGTCGTGATGTTCCCTGCCCGGTGCTCTCAGCGTTCGCGCATGGCGCTCTGCTGGGCCCGCAGAATCGGCTTGAGCAGATACTGCAGAATGGTCTGGCGGCCGGTGATGATGTCCACCGTGGCCTGCATACCGGGGATGATCGCCAGGTCGTCGCTGTTCTTGCCGAGATGATTGCTGTCGGTGCGTACGGTGACCACGTAGTAGGTATTGCCCTTGTCGTCCTCCTCGGTGTCCGGACTGATCCGCAACACCTTGCCCTTGAGCCCGCCGTAGATGGTGAAATCGTAAGCCGAGAGCTTGACCGTGGCCGGCTGACCCGGCTGGATGAAACCGATGTCGCGCGGCGCCACCTTGGCTTCGACCAGCAGGTTGTCCTCGATCGGCACGATCTGCATCAGACTGGCACCGGGATCGATCACCCCGCCGATGGTATTGACGTTGATCGACTGCACCTTGCCACGCACCGGTGAGGTGATCAGGGTACGATCGACCCGATCCTGCAGGCTGGCCCGCCCCTGCTGCAGGCTGTCGAGCTTGCCGCGCGCCTCGCTCAGGGCATCGGCGCTACGCGAGCGGAACTGCTGGGCCACGTCACGGCGCTTGCTGATCGCCTCCTGCAGCTCCGACTGCTTGGCCGGAATGGAGAGCTGCGCCGACTCCAGTTCGCCGCGCTGATCGTTGACCTGGCGCTGCAGGTTGAGCAGGTCCACCCGCGAGACCACCCCCTCCTTGACCAGCGGTGCCGTAATGCCGAGCTGCTGACGCGAGAGCTGATAGCTGCGCGATAGCGACTGCGCCTTGGAGCGCAGCTCCTGCAATTCCTGCTGGCGCTGTTCGATCTGCGCCGCGGCCTGGTCGAGCTGGGAGCGCAGGCTGCTGAGGCGTGCACTGTAGGCGTTCTCGGCGGCGGAGTAGATGTCCGGGTTGGCCTTCTGGAAGGTATCGCTGACCGGCAGCGGTTGGGTCGACACAGCAACCTGGTCGTGCCAGTCGTCGGCATTGGGCTTCACCGTCACCGAGGCCATCTCGGCCTGATACTGCGCCACCGTCGCCTGCAGGCCGGCCAGGGTCGACTCGCGTTCGGCGAGATCGGAGCTGGCGCGAGTCGGGTCGATGCGCGCCAGCGGCTGGCCGACATCGACGATATCTCCCTCCTGGACATAGATATCGCGCACGATACCGCCCTCGAGGTTCTGTATCGTCTGCAGCCGTGACGAGGGCACCACCTGCCCCATGCCGCGGGTCACCACCTCGATACTGGAAAGCCCCGCCCACACCAGAAAGGCGATGAAAAACGCCAGCAGCACCCAGATCAAGATGCGCGAGCGCCAGGGCGTGGCGAGCAGCGTCGCCGCGCTGGCGTCATCGGCCAGCTCCAGCTCCTGGGCCGTCGGTCGCGGCCACTTGAGTACCTTACCCGCCATGGCGCACCTCCGAAGCCCGCGCCGGCGCCACCTCGGACGGTGCCTGGACACGACCTTCATTGAGCGCCTTGAGCACCGTCGGCTTGGGTCCGTCGGCGATCACGCGGCCGCTGTCGAGCACGATGATGCGCTCGGCGACCTCGAGCATCGAACTCTTGTGGGTCACCAGCACCAATGTCTGGCTGCGCGGCAGATCGCGCAGCGTACGCCGCAGCAGTGCCTCGGCACGGTTGTCCATGTAGGAGCCGGGCTCGTCGAGCAACAGCAGTGCCGGGTTGCTGAGTATCGCGCGGGCCAGCAGCACCGACTGGCGCTGACCGCTCGACAGCAAGCGCCCGCCTTCACCGACCTGCCGGTCAAGGCCATCCGGATCGCGCCGGGTGAATTCGGAGACTCCGCTGATGTCGGCCGCGCGCTGGATCGCCTCGTCGCCGGCATAGGGCTGGCCGAGGATGATGTTGTCGCGGATCGAACCGAAGAACAGCGTGCTGTCCTGGCCGGCGAAGCCGATGTGCCGGCGCACGTCCGCCGGATGGATCTGGTTGATGTCGAGACCATCGATGCGCACGCTGCCCTCGGAAGCGCGATAGAGACCGCTCATCAGCCGCTGCACGGTACTCTTGCCCGCGCCCATGCGCCCAATGATCGCAACCCGCTCCCCCGGCTCAATGGTGAACGAGACGTCGCTGAGCACCTCGGGAGCCTCCTCGCCGTAGCGGAAGCCGACGTGATCGAACTCGATCCGCATGTTGAGGCGGTCGCGGTGGACATAGTTCTTCTCCGCCTCGACCTCATCGGGGAGCTGCATGATCTGGTCGATCGCCGCCATGGCACTGCGGGTCTGGCCGAACCGCGTGATCAGCAGCGCCATCTGCGCCAGCGGCTGCAGTGCGCGCCCGGTCAACATGACGCCGGCGATCAGGCCGCCCATCGAGAGTCTGCCTTCCCCGATCAAGTAGACGCCGAGCACCACCAGACACACCGTGGAGAGCTGGTTGACCGTGGTAGTCAGCGACGACACGAGGTCGAGAGATTGCGGCTCTTGACCCCCCATTTGGCGATCTCGCCGACGGCGCGCTCGTAGCGCCGCTGGGTCTCGCCCTGGGCGTTGGCGAGCTTGATGCTCTCCAACCCGGCCACGCTCTCGACCAGCCGTGCGTGCTTCTCGGTGGCCAGCCGCGAACCCAGCTCGATCGAGCGCTTCAGCGGCCACTGGATGGCGATCGCATAGCCGATCAGGATGATCAGCGCGACCAGCGGCACCAGGACCAGCGGCCCGCCGATGATCCACACCACCAGCAGGAACAGCAGCGCGAACGGCAGATCCACCAGGGTGGTCATGGTCATCGAGGTGAAGAAGTCGCGTACCGAATCGAACTCCTGCAGGTGCTTGACGAAGGCCCCGACAGAGACCGGGCGCGCATCCATGCGCAGGTTCATCACCTTGGCGAAGATCTTGGCCGACAGCAGCACCTCCGATTTCTTGCCGGCGGTGTCCAGAAACCAGGCGCGCACCTGGCGCATCAACAGGTCGAAGCCGACGATGATGCCCATGCCGGTGGCCAGCACCCACAGGGTATCGAAGGCCAGGTTGGGCACCACCTTGTCGTAGACGTTCATGGTGAACAGCGGCGCGGCGAGGGCAAACAGGTTGACCAGCAGCGACGCGATCAGGACGTCGCGATAGATCGGCGTGGAGAGCTTGAGCGTCGACCAGAACCAGTGGCCGTCGGCCAGCTTGACCGTCTCCGGCGCGCGCGCATCGAAACGGTGCTCGCGGCGCACGTAGATGATCTGGCCGGTGGCCTGTTCGCACAGCGAGGCCATATCGACCTCTTGGGTGCCATCCGCCTCGGGCAGGTAGACCGTCGCCTGCTGGCGCTCGGCATCGCGCTCGAGCAGCACCGCAGCACGGCGCCCCTGGAGCACGACGATACACGGCAACAGTGTCGGCGACCCGGTCGGGTCGCTGGCTGACGAGCTTGGCCGACAGCCCGGCGCGCTGCGCCGCACGCGGTACCAGCGACAGCGTCAGACGCCCTTCGTCCAGCGGCAATCCATCGCTGATCACATCGCCCGAGCGTGGCACACCGTGAAAGCGCGATAGGAACACGAGCGACCCCAGCAGCGGGTCGCTCTCCTTCTCGCCTAGCGGATCGGGACGAAGGGGTGTCGGTTCATCAACCAAACCTGTGCTCTCCTGTGATGCCTTGGCCGTGACCATTCATTATGGCGCACCTCAACTTGTGGCCCCCTTAACCGTCCATGTTCGTCTTCAGGTTGCCGTGATCCAGCAGCGTCTTGATGATCTCGGTATCGGAACCGCCCAGACTGGTCATATCGACGTTGCTGAACACGATTTTCTGGGTCACCGCCCCGCTGGGCCCGTCGGTCTTGATCTCCAGCGTCGAGCCGCCGCTGGTGGCGGTGCCCGCGCCCCGCTGGCTTCCCCCTTGGACGAAGTGCATCTGCTGGGCGGCCAGCGAGGCCAGATCGGCATTGGAGAGGCTCGAGCTGCCGATATCCAGCATGTCGGACAGATCCAGCCGGTCGCCGCCGTCACCGCCCTTGAAGTCGGTGATACGGTCGACCGCCGGGGCATTCGAAGCGCCCTGGTCACCGCGCATCCAGGCGAAGGTATCGCTGCCCTCGCCGCCGGTGAGAATGTCGTTGCCCTTGCCGCCCTCGAGGCGATCGGCCCCCGCACCGCCATCGAGGATGTCGTTGCCAGCACCGCCGCTCAAGGTATCACGGCCGGCGCCACCGCTCAGGGTATCGTTGCCTTCGCCGCCGCGCAGGATGTCGTTGCCGTCACCACCGGTGAGGATGTCGTTGCCCTTGCCGCCGATCAGCACGTCGTCGCCCTTGCCACCATTGAGCGTCGTACCGCTGTCGTTGGCCATCAGGGTGTCGTCGCCATCGGTGCCGGTCAACGTCTGGCCGCGATGGTAGTCGACGGTCACCGCTGCCGTATCGGTGCCTCCCTGACTGTCGGTGAGGGTGTAATCGGTCCTCAGCGTCGTGGTCATGTCGGCGGCGTTGGCGTAACCGATCTTCATCGACAGGTCGTAGGTCTCGGCCCCGTACCCGTCGAGGAGCCCCGAGCCGCCATCCTTCACGTTCATGACGGCAACGGTGTAGCTCTTGTCAGCGCCGCTCGTGTTGGTGAAGGTGCCGCCATCAGCAAGCGCAGTGAAGTTACCATCCCCGGCGCCCCTGTAGGCCAGCGCCACGCCGGCCGCGACATTGGTCGCCAGGGTCAAGGATTCACCGGCACGCAGGGTCAACGTCATGAAGTCGTTGGCGTTGCTGCCGAACCCCGACAGCCAGCTACCACCGGCCAGACTGCCACGCACCACGGTTGCCGCGGTGTTGGCCGCCTGAGCAGCGGTAGAGAAACTGCCGCGATCGAGAGAGAAACTATCGACGTTGCGCTTGTCCTGAGTCTGTACGCTGGCCGCCGTAAAATCGGATGCACGATCCTTCCAGCCGGTGGTCAGCGTCAAGCCGTTGGTGGTCGCCGTGGTGCCCGCAGCGATGGCGTCATTGGCGAGCAGCACATCGGCGCCGATGCTCAGGCTCGGGCTCAGAATGTTGGTGATGATATGGTCGTCATGAGCTGCCGTTACACCGTTCTTGACGTTGATGTTCATCACGCCACTGGCGGTGTCGCCATCGGCATCACTCAGGGTGTAACGAACGGCGTCGGTGCCGAAGCTGCCCAGCTTCGCCGTGTAGCGATAGCTGCCATCGTCCATGTCCATGATCAGCTTGCCGCCGAGCTCGGTGGTGATACCGAGCTTGTGCGAACTGCTGTCATAGGTGTAGCTGGCAGCGCTCGACGAGGCAGTGATCGCACCGCTGGCCTTGTCGAAGGTGAAGGTCACCCCATCGACCACCAGACTCTTGACGAAACCGCCATCTCCGCCCATCAGCGATAGCCCGTGAGCGCTACCGCTCAGCAGGCCATCCTGCAGCAGCGGCATCTGCACCGTCCCCCGTGACCACGTCATCGAGTGCATTGAGATCGCGGATGATCACGGCATCGGTGTTATCACCGGTACGGCCGTCGTAGGCCACCGGATTGAGATAGGTCTGGCTCACGTCGCCACCGATACCCAGCGCCAGGGAGTCGATGCCATTCTTGCCGAGAAACGCTTTCCAGGCGGATTCTTCGGAACTGCTGATTCCGTCCCCCAACGCCGTTTCGGTGGAAGTGCCGGGATTCCCGTGAAAGTATCCGTATCGGTCGTAATAACCAGCAGACGGATTGTCGCTCGAGAGTGTCGGCGCGCCGTCGGAGAAGAAGTAGGAGACGTTCTGCACGTCGCCGCTCAGCTTGCCACTGCCGTTCCAGGCATGCTGGGCATTGCTCAGCGCATAGTCGTAGTTGGTACCGCCACCGACCTGCAGCGTGTCGACAGCCTTGAGCGCATCGGCGACCGTCATCCACTGCTTGGGCGCGCTGTCGAGCTGATCCGAGAATGGTGCCAGCGCCACCTTGACGTTACCGATGTCATCGTAGCGGCCTAGCATCTCGCGGATCGACTGCTGCAGCACCTGCAGTCGCGTCTGCTCGACACCATCCACCGTGACTCTGTCGTTCATGCTCTCCGACGTATCCACCACCAACAGTACGTTGGTGTTGATCGCCCCCTGTACGAAGTTGACGTCACGTGTGCTGGCTACCGGCGAATCGTCCTCGACGGTGACGCCGATGCTGCTATTGGCGCTCAGGCTACCATCGCTGACCTTGACCCCGAGGTTGAAGCTCAGGGTATCTTCACCGCGGTTCGGGTGATCGATGCCGGCTTTCAGCGTGACCTGGTTACTGGCCGTTGGCGTCGATGGTGGCGCGAATCACCTCCTTGCCACCGGCCGACCCGATGAGCGTGCCGCTATCGCTGCCGCTCCAGGTGATCGCGGCGCCTCCTGAGGTCAACGTCGTGGTCGGCGCCGTCAGCGTATAGGCCAGCTTGTCGCCATCGACATCGGTGGCAACCACTCGGCCACTGGCGGTCGTTGAATCGGTCGTGTCGGACGTGCCTTGGGTATCCGGCGCACCACCCGGCAATCCCTCTTCGGAGACGGTGGCGCTGTAGCCCTGCGCCAGGATAACCGGCGCGTCATTGACCGGATGCACGGTGACCGGATGGCCACGCTAGTGGTCGCGCTGTCGCCGTTGCTGCTCTCGGTCGAGGTGACCGTCGCGGTCAGGTTGATCGTGCCGTTGTAGTTGGCCGCCGGCTTGAGGTCAGCGTATTGAGATTCCAGCCGCTCAGATCCACGCTGCCACTGCCGCCGACCACGGTATGGCTACATCGCTCAGCGTGGCGCCTGCCGGAATACCACTAAGCCTGACGCCACTGAGCGTCTCGAGCCCCGGTGTCGTCAGCGCCGCGGCGATCTTGGACAGATGGATCACCGAATCCTCGTCGCCTTCGTTCATGGCATAGAGCTGGTAGTAGCCATTGCCATGGCCATCGCTGCCGAGCAGCCCGGAGTGGTTGACGTTGGCGGCGTCGAGCGCGCTGACATCCTGCATCAACACGTAGTTGGCAGTATTGAGAGGCTGCGGAGCACTGCCGTTGACGCCGACGTTGAGGCTGTAGTGTCCCGGACCATTCTGATTGTGCTGGTAGAGATCGAGCGTGTAGTAACCGTTCACGCTTGGCACGAAGGAGCCCGAGTAAGCGCCCTTGGGGTCCCCTGTGCCATTGGTGTCCCCCCAGGTCGCCTGGGCGACCACGTTGCCGCCGACCAGCAGACGAATACTGTCATCGCCGACCCCACTGAAGGTGTAGGTCTTGCCCGCCTCCAGATACATCAGTCCGGAGAGATGCTCGCGGTCCCCACGGGCACATCGCCATTGGCAGCGTCAGTGGTGTTACCCCTGCTCGCCGGCGTACCGGCCGCGTCGATCGTCGACTGTAGTGTCGCCGGATTGGCGCCGTCGCCGCTGGTGCCCAAGGGTAGACCGGTAAAGGTCTCCTTGAGCAATCCCTGGCCGTTAGCGTTGTTACCACTCAGCGTCAGCGAGGGCGCGTCGGCCACTGCCGTGACATTGATCGTGGCCGTCGCCGGCGTGGCATCCTTGCCGCCCAGGTTATCGATCGCCGTGTACTTGAGCGAGGTGGTGCCCGACCAGTTGCCATCGGGCTTGAAGTAGACCGTTGCGCCATTGCTGCTGGCCGACAGCGTCGCGCCGGCAGCCAGCTGTTGGGTGCCTGCGGCATCGCTGTAGAACTTGCCGTTGGCGCCGAGAGATGTGAGCTGGAAGCTCGCGATCGTGCCATCGGCATCCGTACCCGAAAGATTGACCGCGATCAGGGGCGACGGATCTTCGCGCCCCGTGACGCTGACATCGCGTGCTTCCGGCAGCTCGTTGGTACCCGCAATGGTCACCGAGATCGTCTGGGTGGTGCCGTCGAGGGTGCTCACCGTGAAGTGCTCAACCTTGGTCTCGCCCGCCTTCAGATACTGCACGGCACTGTTGGCCACGCTGTAGCTCCAGTTGCCTCCGGCGGTGATGGCGAGTGTGCCGAGTGTGCCGGCATCAGCACTGGCATGACCCGGCACGAAGGCACTCTGCGCATAGTCCATCATCGTGACCGTCAGGGCCCCGTTGGTCGTCAGATGGCCTGCGGCGTGTGACGTTGGTGTCCTCGGTCACCGAGCCGGTTGCGGTGCCAGTGATGACTGCCACGTCGTTGGTGCCGGTCACACCCACTGTCAGTGTCGAGGTGGCGCTGCCGCCATGACCATCGCTGACGACGTAGGTGAACGCATCGCTTCCTCGGCCCCCCTCGGGCAACTCGCGAGTCGCCTGGCGATTGACATCCAAGGCGTAGCTATAGCTGCCATCCGCATTGAGCGTCAGCGTGCCGTATACCCCTGCAGGACGACACTCGCACTACCGGGCAAGGCTCGATTGCGTGCCGGCTTGCGTATTGGCGACACCGGTCACCATCAGCGGATCGCTCTCCGGATACTGTCGTTGGCCAGGATATTGCCATTGGCCAACGTCGAGCCGGCATCGATGACACTAGCGCTGCCGTAAACCGTACCGCCTTCCAGCGCTGTGAGGGTGGTCGGCGTGCCGAGCGTGTGAGTCTCCACATTCATCGGGGTCGCACGACCATCGGTCGTGACAATCAGCAGATCCCCGGTAGCGCTCTCCGCCAAGCCGTACACCTGGCCACTCATGCTCGCCACCACATCGTGGATGCATTGCCGAGGGCATCGGTTCGGATGCTGCCGTCACCGCTCAACGCCACCTCGAGCACGTTCCCACTCGAGTCGGACATGTAGAGATGGTTGCCGACATACTGCAGATCACCGCCCGCCGTGAAGTCGGTCGAGGCAATCTTGTAGCAGTCATCGTTGGGGGTCGATCGAGAACAGCCCCGTCGTGGCGGCACTGGCAGCATCAATTGGCCATCAGGCATAGGCGCCAGCGAATTGATCTGTGAGAGCCCGGATACGGCACCCAACGCAGTAGCCAAGCCCGTCGCCGCCTCGATGCGGTAAAGCGTCGAGACATCCTCTTCACCCGCAAACGCCACCCCATAGAGCGTGCCCGATGTGCCGCGCTGGCGATATCGCCCAAACCACTGATCACCTGGCCGGCACCATCCTTGATGGTAACGCTGGTCTGGCTCTTCCCGTGGTCAAGTTCCAGGTCCGAGCGAGCCCTGTGCCGTAGAGAGATAGACGAAGTCCGGCTTAGCCGTGACCTCTGCCACATCCGGCCGAGCCACTGGCGCATCGTTGGTGCCGGTCACTGTCACGGTCAAGGGGCAGTATCGGACCTCCCTGACCATCGCTGACGGTGTAGCTGACTTGTGTGGTGTCTTGCTGATCCGCGGCCAGATGAGCGAACGCCGTGCCCCGGATTGAAGCTGTAGGAACCATCCGTTCAGCGTGAAGGTACCAGCCGTTGAGCCGGCGATGGCGGTGCCCACATTGGCATCGTTGCCATTGACCGCGCTGACACTCAGCGTGCCGCCGTCGACATCGCTGTCGTTGGCGAACACCCTGGGCGGCGGCGACATTGAGGGTGTCATTCTCGCCCGTGCCTGCCGGTGTCAGCGACTGCCACGGGGCATTGTTGGTGCCGGTCACTGTGACGGTCAGCGTCGAGGTAGCCGTGCCTCCCTGACCATCGCTGACGGTGTAGCCGATCTGGGTAGTATCCGTTTGCCCTGCGCCCAGACGATCGAACGCCGTGCCCGGATCGAAGCTGTAGGAACCATCCGCGTTCAGCGTGAAGGTGCCGCCGTTGGAGCCGGCGATCGCCTGGCCGACGCTACCCGCTACGCCATTGACTGCACTGACGCTCAGGGTGTCGCCGTCGACATCGCTGTCGTTGGCCAGCACACCTTGGGCGGCGGACACGTCGAGGATGGCATTCTCCCCGTGCTGCCGGTATCGACGACCGCCACCGGCGCATCGTTCACCGGCGTCACGAGCAACGTGACCGTTGCCGTGTCACTGCCCCCCTGACCATCGCTGATTGTGTACTCAAACGTAGCGGGGCCGTTGTAGTTGGCTTCCGGCGTGAAGACGATGGCCCCATCGGCGAACGAGACGCTACCGTGGCTGGCATTACCGACACTCGTGACGCTCAGCGTATCGCCTTCGACGTCGGTGTCATTGGCGAGCAGATCGCCAGGACGCAGGTAGATCGCCGTATCTTCCGCGGTCGTCAGCGGGGAGTCGACGACAAAGTCGCCGAGTGGTGAGTATTCGCCATCACCAAACTTCAGCTCGGGCTGGAAGATCGCTTGCTCACCTTGATCCCAGTAGACGATCTCGATGGCATGCGTACCGCCCTGCGCCACCGTGAAGCTGTGCTCGTTGGTCGCTGGGCTTTGATTGTGATCGACCGTGGCCACAGGTTTGCCATCGATCTTCACCTGATAGCCATCGTCCGAAAGGATCTTGAACGAGTAGCTGCCTGCCTGCAGCTCGACGACGCCTCGCATCCGCAGAATGGCATCGGTACCCGTCGCCGGCGTCTCCGTGCTCAATGAATCGGCATCTGCACCGAGGAAGGACTTCAGATTGTCGGGGTTGGCCAGATTGCCACTGATGTAATTGTAGAACAGCGAGCTGGCCACGAAGGTCGCATCGGGCGTGCCTTTCTCGTCGATAAAGGCCTGAGCCTGAGACACACTCGAAAGATTCGGGCCATCGGCGTCAGCGCCTTCTTGATAGGCGAAATACTCTGAGTAAAGCCCACCAAGATTGCCATATGTGGTGTAGCTATCGTCGTTCGCCACCGGGGCATCGTTGGTGCCGGTCACCTTGATGGTTACCGTCTGCGGTTCACTCACCCCACCGTCATTGTCAGTCGCGGTGTAGGCAAATGAGACGTTGCGGCTCTCACCCGCCTTCAGACTGTCGAAGTCTGTGCCCGGGTTGAAGGTATAGCTACCGTCACTGTTGAAGCTGAGGCTACCGTTGCCCTGCCCCACATCCGTGGCGAGCTGATAGCTGGACACCGTGCCGTCGACATCGGTCGCTGCTGGTACGCTACCTTCGAGCACCTGGTTCTCACCGGTGGTCTGGGTGTCGGCCTTGGCGACCGGAGCATCGTTGGTGCCGGTGACGGTGATGGTTACCGTCTGCGGCGCGCTGACCCCGCCATTGTTGTCAGTGGCGGTATAAGTGAAGGTGACGTCACGACTCTGGCCAGCAGCCAGTGCGTCGAAGTCGGTACCCGGGTTGAAGGTGTAGCTGCCGTCGCTATTGAAGCTCAGGGAGCCATTACCCTGGCCCACGCCGGTCGCAAGCTGATAGCTCTCGACGGTGCCATCCACATCGGTAGCCGCCGGGACCTGGCTAGTCAGGGTGGCGTTCTCGCCGGTGGTCTGGGTGTCGGCCTTGGCGACCGGCAGGTCATTGGTGCCAGTGACGGTGATCGTCACCGTCTGAGGTGCACTCACCCCGCCATTGTTGTCAGTGGCGGTGTAGCTAAAGGTGACGTCACGGCTCTGGCCAGCGGCCAGACCGTCGAAGTCCGTGCCCGGGCTGAAGGTGTAGCTGCCGTCGCTATTGAAGCTCAGCGAACCGTTGTTGTTACCAACACCGTTGACAGTTGGTAGCTCTCGACGGTGCCATCGACATCGGTGGCCGCCGGGACCTGGCCATTCAGGATGGCGTTTTCACCAGTGGTCTGGGTATCCGCCTTGGCGACCGGCACGTCGTTGGTGCCGGTAACGGTGATGGTTACCGTCTGCGGCGCACTCACGCCGCCATTGTTGTCGGTGGCGGTGTAGCTAAAGGTGACGTTGCGGCTCTCGCCCGCGGCCAGACCATCGAAGTCGCCCCCCGGATTAAAGGTGTAGCTGCCGTCGTTATTGAAGCTGAGGCTGCCATTGCCCTGGCCCACGCCGGTCGCGAGCTGATAGCTCTCGACCGTGCCATCGACATCGGTGGCTGACGGCACCTGGCTGGTCAGGACGGTATTTTCCTCCGTCGTGGCCGTGGCCGCCTGAGCGACCGGCAGATCGTTGGTGCCAGTGACGGTAATGGTCACCGTCTGCGGGGCACTCAAGCCGCCATTGTTGTCGGTGGCGGTATAGCTGAAGGTGACATCACGACTCTGGCCAGCAGCCAGACCATCGAAGTCCGCGCCCGGGTTGAAGGTGTAGCTGCCGTTACTGTTGAAGCTGAGGCTGCCGTTGCCTTGGCCCACGCCGGTCGCGAGCTGATAGCTCTCGACCGTGCCATCGACATCGGTCGCTGCCGGTACCTGGCTGGTCAGGACGGTATTTTCCTCCGTCGTGGCCGTGGCCGCCTGAGCGACCGGTACGTCGTTGGTGCCGGTGACAGTGATGGTCACCGTTTGCGGCGCGCTGACGCCACCATTGTTGTCGGTCGCGGTATAGCTAAAGGTGACGTCACGACTCTGGCCAGCCGCCAGGGCGTCGAAGTCCGCACCCGGGTTGAAGGTGTAGCTGCCGTCGCTATTGAAGCTCAGCGAACCGTTGCCTTGGCCCACGCCGGTCGCAAGCTGATAGCTCTCGACCGTGCCATCGACATCGGTAGCCGCCGGCACGCTACCTTCGAGCACCTGGTTCTCACCGGTGGTCTGGGTATCCGCCTTGGCGACCGGCAGATCGTTGGTGCCGGTCACGGTAATGGTTACCGTCTGCGGCGCACTGACGCCGCGTTGTTGTCGGTGGCGGTGTAGGTAAAGGTGACGTTGCGGCTCTGGCCCGCGGCCAGACCATCGAAGTCGGCGCCCGGGTTGAAGGTGTAGCTGCCGTCGCTATTGAAGCTGAGGCTGGCCGTTGCCCTGGCCCACGCCAGTCGCGAGCTGGTAGCTCTCGATGGTGCCATCCACATCGGTGGCCGCCGGCACGCTGCCTTCGAGCACCTGGTTCTCACCGGTGGTCTGGGTATCCGCCTTGGCCACCGGCACGTCATTGGTGCCGGTCACGGTGATGGTTACCGTCTGCGGGGCGCTGACGCCGCCGTTATTATCGGTGGCGGTGTAGGTAAAGGTGACGTTACGGCTCTCGCCCGCGGCCAGACCGTCGAAGTCCGTGCCCGGGCTGAAGGTGTAGCTGCCGTCGCTATTGAAGGTCAGCGCACCATTGCCCTGGCCCACGCCGGTCGCGAGCTGATAGCTCTCGACGGTGCCGTCAACATCGGTGGCTGCCGGCACACTACCTTCGAGCACCTCGTTTCTCACCGGGGTCTGGTATCGGCCTTGGCCACCGGCAGGTCATTGGTACCGGTGACAGTGATGGTGACCGTCTGCGGGGCACTCACCCCGCCATTGTTGTCGGTCGCGGTGTAGATAAAGGTGACGTTGCGGCTTTCACCCGCGGCCAGACCATCGAAGTCGGCACCCGGGTTGAAGGTGTAGCTGCCGTCGCTATTGAAGCTCAGTGCACCATTGCCTCACCGACGTTTTGCACCAGTTGATAGCTTTCCACCGTGCCATCGACATCGGTCGCCGCCGGCACGCTATCTTCGAGTACCTGGTTCTCACCGGTGGTCTGGGTATCGCCCTTGGCCACCGGCACATCGTTGGTGCCGGTGACGGTGATGGTCACCGTCTGCGGCGCGCTGACCCCGCCATTGTTGTCGGTGGCGGTGTAGCTAAAGGTGACGTCGCGGCTCTGGCCAGCGGCCAGCGCGTCGAAGTCCGCCCCCGGGTTAAAGGTGTAGCCTGCCGTCACTATTGAAGCTGAGACTGCCGTTGCCCTGGCCCCGCCGGTCGCGAGCTGGTAGCTCTCGACGGTGCCGTCGACGTCAGTCGCCGCCGGCACTTGGCTAGTCAGCGTGGCGTTCTCGCTGGTGTCTGGGTGTCGGCCTTGGCCACCGGTACGTCGTTGGTGCCGGTGACGGTGATGGTCACCATCTGCGGGGCACTGACGCCGCCGTTATTATCGGTGGCAGTGTAGGTAAAGGTGACGTCACGACTCTGGCCGGCGGCCAGACCGTCAAAGTCAGTACCCGGGTTGAAGGTGTAGCTGCCGTCGCTATTAAAGCTCAGCGAGCCATTACCCTGGCCCACGCCGTTTCGCGAGCTGATAGCTCTCGACGTCCCGTCGACATCGGTCGCTGCCGGCACCTGAGCGTTCAGGGTGGCGTTCTCGCCGGTGGTCTGGGTGTCGGCCTTGGCGACCGGCAGGTCATTGGTGCCAGTGACGGTGATCGTCACCGTCTGAGGTGCACTCACCCCGCCATTGTTGTCAGTGGCGGTGTAGCTAAAGGTGACGTCCACGGCTCTGGCCAGCGGCCAGACCGTCAAAGTCAGTACCGGGTTGAAGGTGTAGCTGCCGTTGCTATTGAGCTGAGGCTGCCGTTGCCCTGGCCCACGCCGGTCGCAAGCTGATAGCTCTCGACCGTACCGTCGACATCGATCGCTGCCGGCACTTGGCTAGTCAGCGTGGCGTTCTCACCGGTGGTCTGGGTGTCGGCCTTGGCCACCGTACGTCGTTGGTACCAGTGACAGTGATCGTCACCGTCTGCGGGGCACTGACCCCACCATTGTTGTCAGTGGCGGTGTAGGTAAAGGTGACTTCACGACTCTGGCCAGCCGCCAGGCTGTCGAAGTCCGCCCCCGGATTGAAGGTGTAGCTGCCGTCGCTATTGAAGCTAAGGCTGCCGTTGCCCTGGCCCACGCCGGTCGCGAGCTGATAGCTCTCGACCGTGCCATCGACATCAGTGGCCGCCGGCACGCTACCTTCGAGCACTGGTTCTCGCCAGTGGTCTGCGTATCCGCCTTGGCCACCGGTACGTCATTGGTGCCAGTGACGGTGAGGTTACCGTCTGCGGGGCACTCACGCCGCCATTGTGTCGGTGGCGGTTGTAAGTGAAGGTGACGTCGCGGCTCTGACCAACGGCCAGGCTGTCGAAGTCGGCCCCCGGGTTGAAGGTGTAGCTGCCGTTACTGTTGAAGCTAAGGGCCATTGCCTTGGCCCACGCCTGTCGCGAGCTGATAGCTCTCGACCGTGCCATCGACATCGGTGGCTGCCGGCACACTACTTCGAGCACCTGGTTCTCACCGGTGGTTTGGGTATCCGCCTTGGCCACCGGCAGATCGTTGGTGCCGGTGACGGTGATGGTTACCGTCTGGGGGCACTCACGCCGCCATTGTTGTCGGTGGCGGTGTAAGTGAAGGTGACGTTGCGGCTTTCACCCGCGGCCAGACCGTCGAAGTCGGCGCCCGGGTTAAAGGTGTAGCTGCCGTCACTATTGAAGCTGAGACTGCCGTTGCCCTGGCCCACGCCGGTCGCGAGCTGATAGATCTCGACGGTGCCATCGACATCGGTCGCTGCCGGCACTTGGCTAGTCAGGGTGGCGTTCTCACCGGTGGTCTGGGTATCGGCCTTGGCCACCGGCAGATCGTTGGTGCCGGTGACGGTGATCGTCACCGTCTGCGGGGCGCTGACGCCGCCGTTATTATCGGTGGCAGTGTAGCTAAAGGTGACGTCGCGGCTCTGGCCAGCGGCCAGACCGTCAAAGTCAGTCCCCGGGTTAAAGGTGTAGCTACCGTCGCTATTGAAGCTCAGCGAGCCGTTGTTGTTACCAACACCATTGACCAGCTGATAACTCTCGACTGTGCCATCCACATCGGTAGCCGCCGGGACATGGCTAGTCAGGGTGGCGTTCTCACCGGTGGTCTGGGTATCGGCCTTGGCCACCGGCAGGTCATTGGTGCCGGTAACAGTGATCGTCACCGTCTGCGGGGCGCTCACCCCACCGTCGTTGTCGGTCGCGGTGTAGCTGAAGGTGACGTTGCGACTCTCACCCGCGGCTAGGCCGTCGAAGTCCGTGCCCGGGCTGAAGGTGTAGCTGCCGTCGCTATTGAAGGTCAGCGCACCATTGCCCTGACCCACGCCGGTCGCGAGCTGGTAGCTCTCGACGGTGCCATCCACATCAGTCGCTGCCGGTACCTGGCTGGTCAGGGCGGTATTTTCATCCGTCGTGGCCTTGGCCGCCTGAGCGACCGGTGCGTCATTGGTGCCAGTGACGGTGATCGTCACCGTCTGCGGTGCGCTGACGCCGCCATTGTTGTCGGTGGCGGTGTAGCTGAACGTGACATCGCGACTCTGACCAGCGGCCAGAGCGTCGAAGTCGGCACCCGGGTTGAAGGTGTAGCTGCCGTTACTGTTGAAGCTAAGGCTGCCATTGCCTTGGCCCACGCCTGTCGCGAGCTGGTAGCTCTCGACCGTGCCATCCACATCGGTGGCCGCCGGAACCTGGCTAGTCAGCGTGGCGTTTTCATCCGTGGTCTGGGTATCCGCCTTGGCGACCGGCGCATTGTTGGTGCCGGTGACGGTGATGGTCACCGTCTGCGGTGCGCTCACCCCACCGTTATTGTCGGTCGCCGTATAGCTGAAGGTGACATCGCGACTCTGACCCGCGGCCAAACCATCGAAGTCGTTACCTGGGTTGAAGGTGTAACTGCCGTCGCTATTGAAGCTTAGCGAGCCATTGCCCTGACCCACGCCGTTCGCGAGCTGGTAGCTCTCGACGGTGCCGTCGACGTCAGTCGCTGCCGGTACCTGGCTGGTCAGGGCGGTATTTTCATCCGTCGTGGCCGTGGCCGCCTGAGCGACCGGTGCGTCATTGGTGCCAGTGACGGTGATCGTCACCGTCTGCGGTGCGCTGACGCCGCCATTGTTGTCGGTGGCGGTGTAGCTGAACGTGACATCGCGACTCTGACCAGCGGCCAGAGCGTCGAAGTCGGCACCCGGGTTGAAGGTGTGAGCCGTCGCTGTTGAAGCTCAGCGAACCGTTGTTGTTACCAACACCGTTGACCAGTTGGTAGCTCTCGACGGTGCCGTCGACATCCGTCGCCGCCGGCACCTGAGCGTTCAGGGCGGCGTTTTCACCGGTGGTCTGGGTATCGGCCTTGGCCACCGGTACGTCGTTAGTGCCGGTGACGGTGATCGTCACCGTCTGCGGTGCGCTGACGCCGCCGTTATTATCGGTGGCGGTGTAAGTGAAGGTTACGTCGCGACTCTGGCCAGCGGCCAGTGCGTCGAAGTCCGCGCCCGGATTGAAGGTGTAGCTGCCGTCGCTATTGAAGCTCAGCGAGCCATTACCCTGGCCCACGCCGTTCGCGAGCTGATAGCTCTCGACCGTGCCATCCACATCGGTGGCCGCCGGAACCTGGCTAGTCAGCGTGGCGTTTTCACCAGTGGTCTGGGTATCCGCCTTGGCGACCGGCGCATCGTTGGTGCCGGTGACGGTGATGGTCACCGTCTGCGGGGCGCTCACCCCACCGTCGTTGTCGGTCGCGGTGTAGCTGAAGGTGACATCACGACTCTTGCCAGCGGCCAGACCGTCGAAGTCCGCACCCGGATTAAAGGTGTAGCTGCCGTCGCTATTGAAGCTAAGGCTGCCATTGCCATCACCGACGTTCTGCACCAGCTGATAGCTTTCCACCGTGCCATCCACATCGGTGGCTGCCGGCACGCTACCTTCGAGCACCTGGTTCTCACCGGTGGTCTGGGTATCCGCCTTGGCCACCGGCACGTCATTGGTGCCGGTCACGGTGATGGTTACCGTCTGCGGGGCGCTGACGCCGCCATTGTTGTCGGTGGCGGTGTAAGTGAAGGTGACGTTGCGGCTTTCACCCGCGGCCAGACCGTCGAAGTCGGCGCCCGGGTTGAAGGTGTAGCTGCCGTTGCTATTGAAGCTCAGCGAACCGTTATTGTTACCAACACCATTGACCAGCTGATAGCTCTCGACCGTACCATCCACATCGGTGGCTGCCGGCACACTACCTTCGAGCACCTGGTTCTCACCGGTGGTCTGGGTATCGGCCTTGGCCACCGGCAGGTCATTGGTGCCGGTGACGGTGATGGTTACCGTCTGCGGGGCACTCACGCCGCCATTGTTGTCGGTGGCGGTGTAGCTAAAGGTGACGTTGCGACTCTGGCCAGCGGCCAGACCGTCGAAGTCGGCACCCGGGTTGAAGGTGTAGCTGCCGTCGCTATTGAAGCTGAGGCTGCCATTGCCCTGGCCCACGCCGGTCACGAGCTGATAGCTCTCGACCGTGCCATCGACATCGGTCGCTGCCGGTACGCTACCTTCGAGCACCTGGTTCTCACCGGTGGTCTGGGTATCCGCCTTGGCGACCGGCACATCGTTAGTACCGGTGACGGTAATGGTTACCGTCTGCGGGTCGCTGACGCCGCCGTTATTATCGGTGGCGGTGTAGCTAAAGGTGACATCACGACTCTGACCAGCGGCCAGGCTGTCGAAGTCCGCACCCGGGTTAAAGGTGTAGCTGCCGTCGCTATTGAAGGTCAGCGCACCATTGCCCTGACCCACGCCAGTCGCGAGCTGGTAGCTCTCGACGGTGCCATCCACATCGGTGGCCGCCGGCACGCTGCCTTCGAGCACCTGGTTTTCGCCAGTGGTCTGGGTATCGGCCTTGGCCACCGGCAGATCGTTGGTGCCGGTGACGGTGATGGTGACCGTCTGCGGGGCACTGACGCCGCCGTTATTATCGGTGGCGGTGTAGGTAAAGGTGACGTTGCGACTCTGGCCAGCGGCCAGACCGTCGAAGTCCTCACCCGGATTAAAGGTGTAGCTGCCGTCACTATTAAAGCTCAGTGCACCATTGCCATCACCGACGTTCTGCACCAGCTGATAGCTCTCGACGGTGCCATCGACATCGGTCGCCGCCGGTACCTGGCTGGTCAGGACGGTATTTTCCTCCGTCGTGGCCGTGGCCGCCTGAGCGACCGGCAGATCGTTGGTGCCGGTCACGGTGATGGTCACCGTCTGCGGTGAGCTGACGCCGCCGTTGTTGTCGGTGGCGGTGTAGCTAAAGGTGACGTCGCGACTCTGGCCAGCGGCCAGACCGTCGAAGTCGGCACCCGGGTTGAAGGTGTAGCTGCCGTCGCTATTGAAGCTGAGGCTACCGTTGCCCTGACCCACGCCAGTCGCGAGCTGATAGCTCTCGACCGTGCCATCCACATCGGTCGCTGCCGGTACGCTACCTTCGAGCACCTGGTTCTCACCGGTGGTCTGGGTATCGGCCTTGGCCACCGGCAAATCGTTGGTGCCGGTAACGGTGATGGTCACCGTCTGCGGTGCGCTGACGCCGCCGTTATTATCGGTGGCGGTGTAGGTAAAGGTGACGTCGCGACTTTGGCCAGCGGCCAGACCGTCGAAGTCCGCCCCCGGATTGAAGGTGTAGCTGCCGTCGCTATTGAAGCTCAGTGCACCATTGCCATCACCGACGTTCTGCACCAGTTGATAACTCTCGACCGTGCCATCGACATCAGTCGCTGCCGGTACCTGGCTGGTCAGGACGGTATTTTCCTCCGTCGTGGCCGTGGCCGCCTGAGCGACCGGCAGATCGTTGGTGCCGGTAACGGTGATGGTCACCGTCTGCGGCGCGCTGACCCCACCGTTGTTGTCCGTGGCGGTGTAGCTGAAAGTGACGTTGCGGCTTTCACCCGCGGCCAGACCGTCGAAGTCCGCGCCCGGGTTGAAGGTGTAGCTGCCGTCGCTATTGAAGCTCAGCGAACCGTTGCCCTGACCCACGCCGGTCGCGAGCTGATAGCTCTCGACGGTGCCGTCTACGTCGGTCGCTGCCGGCACCTGAGCGTTCAGGGCGGCGTTTTCACCAGTGGTCTGGGTATCCGCCTTGGCGACCGGCGCATCGTTGGTGCCGGTAACGGTGATGGTCACCGTCTGCGGTGAGCTGACGCCGCCGTTATTATCGGTGGCGGTGTAAGTGAAGGTGACGTCACGGCTCTGGCCCGCGGCCAGACCATCGAAATCCGCACCCGGCGTGAAGGTGTAGCTGCCGTCGCTATTGAAGCTGAGGCTGCCATTGCCCTGGCCCACCCCGGTCGCGAGCTGATAGCTCTCGACCGTGCCGTCGACGTCGGTGGCCGCCGGCACGTTACCTTCGAGCACCTGGTTCTCGCCTGTGGTCTGGGTATCCGCCTTGGCCACCGGCACGTCGTTGGTGCCGGTAACCGTCACGGTCAGGGTGGCGGTATCGCTGCCGCCCTGACCGTCGCTGACGGTGTAAATGATTGGGTGGTGTCGGTCTGCCCCGCGGCGAGACGATCGAACGCCGTGCCCGGGTTGAAGCTGTAGGAGCCATCCGCGTTCAGCGTGAAGGTGCCGCCGTTGGAGCCGGTGATCGCGGTGCCTACGCTACCCGCCACCCCATTGACCGCGCTGACGCTCAGGGTGCCGCCGTCGACATCGCTATCGTTGGCCAGTACGCCCTGGGCAGCGGACACATTGAGGATGGTGTTCTCACCGGTGCTACCGGTATCGGCAACGGCCACCGGATCATCGTTGGTGCCGGTGACGGTGATAGTGACCGTCTGCGGGGCGCTGACGCCGCCATTGTTGTCGGTGGCGGTATAAGTGAAGGTGACGTTGCGGCTTTCACCCGCGGCCAGGCTGTCGAAGTCGGCACCCGGGTTAAAGGTGTAGCTGCCGTCGCTATTGAAGCTCAGCGTGCCATTACCGTCGCCGAGGTTCTGCGCCAACTGATAGCTCTCGACCGTGCCATCGACATCGGTGGCTGCCGGCACCTGAGCGTTCAGGGCGGCGTTCTCACCGGTGGTCTGGGTATCGGCCTTGGCCACCGGCAGATCATTGGTGCCGGTCACGGTAATCGTCACCGTCTGCGGTGCGCTCACGCCGCCATTGTTGTCGGTGGCGGTGTAAGTGAAGGTGACGTTGCGGCTTTCACCCGCGGCCAGACCGTCGAAGTCGGCGCCCGGGTTGAAGGTGTAAGAGCCGTCGCTATTGAAGCTCAGCGTGCCATTACCGTCGCCGAGGTTCTGCGCCAACTGATAGCTCTCGACCGTGCCATCGACATCGGTGGCTGCCGGCACCTGAGCGTTCAGGGCGGCGTTCTCACCGGTGGTCTGGGTATCGGCCTTGGCCACCGGCAGATCATTGGTGCCGGTCACGGTAATCGTCACCGTCTGCGGTGCGCTCACGCCGCCATTGTTGTCGGTGGCGGTGTAAGTGAAGGTGACGTTGCGGCTTTCACCCGCGGCCAGACCGTCGAAGTCGGCGCCCGGGTTGAAGGTGTAAGAGCCGTCGCTATTGAAGCTCAGCGAACCGTTGCCCTGGCCCACGTCGGTCGCAAGCTGGTAGCTCTCGACGGTGCCATCGACATCGGTGGCCGCCGGCACGCTACCTTCGAGTACCTGGTTCTCACCGGTGGTCTGGGTGTCGGCCTTGGCGACCGGTGCGTCATTGGTGCCGGTGACGGTTATGGTTACCGTCTGCGGGGCACTCACCCCGCCATTGTTGTCAGTGGCGGTGTAAGTAAAGGTGACGTCACGGCTCTGGCCGGCGGCTAGGCCGTCGAAGTCGGCGCCCGGGTTGAAGGTGTAGCTGCCGTCACTATTGAAGCTCAGTGCACCATTGCCATCACCGACGCTCTGCACCAGTTGATAACTCTCGACCGTGCCGTCGACATCAGTCGCCGCCGGCACGCTACCTTCGAGCACCTGGTTTTCGCCAGTGGTCTGGGTATCGGCCTTGGCGACCGGCAGATCGTTGGTGCCGGTAACGGTAATGGTCACCGTCTGCGGCGCACTCACGCCGCCATCGTTGTCGGTTGCGGTGTAAGTGAAGGTGACGTCACGACTCTGGCCAGCGGCCAGTGCGTCGAAGTCGGCCCCGGGTTGAAGGTGTAGCTGCCGTCGCTATTGAAGCTCAGTGCACCATTGCCATCACCGACGTTCTGCACCAGTTGATAGCTTTCCACCGTGCCATCGACATCGGTCGCTGCCGGCACGCTACCTTCGAGCACCTGGTTCTCACCGGTGGTCTGGGTATCGGCCTTGGCCACCGGCACATCGTTGGTGCCGGTGACGGTGATGGTCACCGTCTGCGGGGCACTGACCCCGCCGTTGTTGTCAGTCGCGGTGTAGCTAAAGGTGACGTTGCGGCTCTGGCCGGCGGCCAGACCGTCGAAGTCGGCACCCGGGTTGAAGGTGTAGCTGCCGTCGCTATTGAAGCTCAGTGCACCATTGCCATCACCGACGTTCTGCACCAGTTGATAGCTTTCCACCGTGCCATCGACATCGGTCGCTGCCGGCACGCTACCTTCGAGCACCTGGTTCTCACCAGTGGTCTGGGTATCGGCCTTGGCCACCGGCACATCGTTGGTGCCAGTGACGGTGATGGTCACCGTCTGCGGGGCGCTGACGCCGCCATTGTTGTCAGTGGCGGTATAAGTGAAGGTGACGTCACGACTCTGGCCAGCGGCCAGTGCGTCGAAGTCGGTACCCGGGTTGAAGGTGTAGCTGCCGTCGCTATTGAAGCTCAGTGCACCATTGCCATCACCGACGTTCTGCACCAGTTGATAGCTTTCCACCGTGCCATCGACATCGGTCGCTGCCGGCACGCTACCTTCGAGCACCTGGTTCTCACCGGTGGTCTGGGTATCGGCCTTGGCGACCGGCACATCGTTGGTGCCAGTGACGGTGATGGTCACCGTCTGCGGGGCGCTCACGCCACCATTGTTGTCGGTGGCGGTGTAGCTAAAGGTGACGTTGCGGCTCTCGCCCGCGGCCAGACCATCGAAGTCGGCCCCCGGGTTGAAGGTATAGCTGCCGTCGCTATTGAAGCTCAGTGAACCGTTGTTGTTACCAACACCGTTGACCAGTTGGTAGCTCTCGACGGTGCCATCCACATCGGTGGCTGCCGGCACGCTACCTTCGAGCACCTGGTTTTCGCCAGTGGTCTGGGTATCGGCCTTGGCGACCGGCAGATCGTTGGTGCCGGTAACGGTAATGGTCACCGTCTGCGGCGCACTCACGCCGCCATCGTTGTCGGTTGCGGTGTAAGTGAAGGTGACGTCACGACTCTGGCCAGCGGCCAGTGCGTCGAAGTCGGCCCCCGGGTTGAAGGTGTAGCTGCCGTCGCTATTGAAGCTCAGTGCACCATTGCCATCACCGACGTTCTGCACCAGTTGATAGCTTTCCACCGTGCCATCGACATCGGTCGCTGCTGGCACCTGAGCATTCAGGGTAGCGTTTTCACCAGTGGTCTGGGTATCGGCCTTGGCGACCGGCAGATCGTTGGTGCCAGTGACGGTGATGGTCACCGTCTGCGGGGCACTGACGCCGCCATTGTTGTCGGTCGCGGTGTAGGTAAAGGTGACGTCACGACTCTGGCCCGCAGCCAGACCGTCGAAGTCCGCACCCGGATTAAAGGTGTAGCTGCCGTCGCTATTGAAGCTCAGTGCACCATTGCCATCACCGACGCTCTGCACCAGTTGATAACTCTCGACCGTGCCGTCGACATCAGTCGCTGCCGGCACCTGAGCGTTCAGGGTGGCGTTTTCACCCGGTGGTCTGGGTATCCGCCTTGGCCACCGGCACGTCGTTGGTGCCGGTAACGGTGATGGTCACCGTCTGCGGTGCGCTGACGCCGCCATCGTTGTCGGTGGCGGTGTAAGTGAAGGTGACGTTGCGACTCTCACCCGCAGCCAGACCATCGAAGTCGGCACCCGGGTTAAAGGTGTAGCTGCCGTCGCTATTGAAGTCGAGGCTGCCATTGCCCTGGCCCACGCCGGCCGCGAGCTGATAGCTCTCGACCGTGCCGTCGACATCGGTCGCCGCCGGCACGCTACCTTCGAGTACCTGGTTCTCACCGGTGGTCTGGGTGTCGGTCTTGGCGACCGGCACATCGTTGGTGCCGGTCACTGTCACGATCAGCGTCGAGGTGGCAGTGCCGCCTTGGCCGTCGCTGACGATGTAGCTGATCTGGGTGGTATCGGTCTGGCCCGCGGCCAGGCGATCGAACGCCGTGCCCGGATTGAAGCTGTAGGAACCGTCCGCGTTCAGCGTGAAGGTGCCGCCGTTGGAGCCGGCAATGGCCTGGCCAACGTTTATGTCAGTGCCATTGACCGCACTTACCGTCAGCGTCCCACCATCGACATCGCTGTCGTTAGCCAGCACGCCTTGAGCTGCATCGACGGTAAGCGTGGCGTTCTCACCAGTGCTGCCGGTATCGGCGATTGCCACCGGCGCATCGTTGGTGCCGGTGACGGTGATCGTCACCGTTTGCGGCGCGCTGACCCCGCCATTGTTGTCGGTCGCGGTATAGCTAAAGGTGACGTCACGACTCTGGCCAGCCGCCAGGGCGTCGAAGTCCGCACCCGGGTTGAAGGTGTAGCTGCCGTCGCTATTGAAGCTCAGCGAACCGTTGCCCTGACCCACGCCGTTCGCGAGCTGATAGCTCTCGACCGTGCCATCGACATCGGTGGCCGCCGGAACCTGGCTAGTCAGCGTGGCGTTCTCGCCAGTGGTCTGGGTATCGGCCTTGGCCACCGGCACGTCGTTGGTGCCGGTGACGGTGATCGTCACCGTCTGCGGTGCGCTCACCCCGCCGTTGTTGTCCGTGGCGGTGTAGCTAAAGGTGACGTTGCGGCTTTCACCCGCGGCCAGACCGTCGAAGTCCGTGCCCGGATTGAAGGTGTAGGAGCCGTCGCTATTGAAGCTAAGGCTGCCATTGCCATCACCGACGTTCTGCACCAGCTGATAGCTTTCCACCGTGCCATCCACATCGGTCGCCGCCGGCACGCTACCTTCGAGCACTTGGTTCTCACCGGTGGTCTGGGTGTCGGCCTTGGCCACCGGCAGATCGTTGGTGCCAGTGACGGTGATGGTTACCGTCTGCGGCGCGCTGACCCCGCCATTGTTGTCAGTGGCGGTATAAGTGAAGGTGACGTTGCGGCTCTGACCGGCGGCCAGACCATCGAAATCCGCACCCGGCGTGAAGGTGTAGCTGCCGTCGCTATTGAAGCTCAGCGAGCCGTTGTTGTTACCAACACCATTGACCAGTTGGTAGCTCTCGACCGTGCCATCCACATCGGTGGCCGCCGGCACCTGGCTAGTCAGGGTGGCGTTTTCACCGGTGGTCTGGGTGTCGGCCTTGGCCACCGGTACGTCGTTGGTACCAGTGACAGTGATCGTCACCGTCTGCGGGGCACTGACCCCACCATTGTTGTCAGTGGCGGTATAACTGAAGGTGACGTCGCGGCTCTGGCCAGCGGCCAGCGCGTCGAAGTCCGCACCCGGGTTAAAGGTGTAGCTGCCGTCGCTATTGAAGCTGAGGCTGCCGTTGCTCTGACCCACGCCGGTCGCGAGCTGGTAGCTCTCGACCGTGCCATCCACATCGGTCGCCGCCGGCACACTACCTTCGAGCACCTGGTTCTCACCGGTGGTCTGGGTATCGGCCTTGGCCACCGGCACGTCATTGGTGCCGGTGACGGTGATGGTTACCGTCTGCGGGGCGCTGACGCCACCATTGTTGTCGGTGGCGGTGTAGCTAAAGGTGACGTTGCGGCTTTCACCCGCGGCCAGGCTGTCGAAGTCCGCCCCCGGATTGAAGGTGTAGCTGCCGTCGCTATTGAAGCTGAGGCTGCCGTTGCCCTGACCAACGCCGGTCGCGAGCTGGTAGCTCTCGACCGAGCCATCCACATCGGTCGCCGCCGGCACGCTACCTTCGAGTACCTGGTTCTCACCGGTGGTCTGGGTGTCGGCCTTGGCGACCGGTGCGTCATTGGTGCCGGTGACGGTGACCGTCAGGATGGCAGTATCGCTGCCGCCCTGGCCGTCGCTGACGGTATAGCTGATCTGAGTGGTGTCCTGCTGACCCGCGGCCAGACGATCGAATGCCGTGCCCGGATTGAAGCTGTAGGAACCGTCCGCGTTCAGCGTGAAGGTGCCGCCGTTGGAGCCGGCAATGGCCTGGCCAACGTTTGTGTCGGTGCCATCGACCGCACTTACCGTCAGCGTCCCACCATCGACATCGCTGTCGTTGGCCAGCACGCCTTGAGCTGCATCGACGGTAAGCGTGGCGTTCTCACCAGTGCTGCCGGTATCGGCGACTGCCACCGGCGCATCGTTGGTGCCGGTGACAGTGATCGTCACCGTTTGCGGCGCGCTGACCCCGCCATTGTTGTCGGTCGCGGTATAGCTAAAGGTGACGTCGCGACTCTGACCAGCGGCCAGACCGTCGAAGTCCGCACCCGGGTTGAAGGTGTAGCTGCCGTCGCTATTGAAGCTCAGTGCACCATTGCCATCACCGACGTTCTGCACCAGTTGGTAACTCTCGACCGTGCCGTCGACATCGGTGGCTGCCGGCACCTGAGCGTTCAGGGCGGCGTTCTCACCGGTGGTCTGGGTATCCGCCTTGGCGACCGGCAGATCGTTGGTGCCGGTGACAGTGATAGTGACCGTCTGCGGGGCGCTGACGCCGCCATTGTTGTCGGTGGCGGTATAAGTGAAGGTGACGTTGCGGCTTTCACCCGCGGCCAGGCTGTCGAAGTCGGCACCCGGGTTAAAGGTGTAGCTGCCGTCGCTATTGAAGCTCAGCGTGCCATTACCGTCGCCGAGGTTCTGCGCCAACTGATAGCTCTCGACCGTGCCATCGACATCGGTGGCTGCCGGCACCTGAGCGTTCAGGGCGGCGTTCTCACCGGTGGTCTGGGTATCGGCCTTGGCCACCGGCAGATCATTGGTGCCGGTCACGGTAATCGTCACCGTCTGCGGTGCGCTCACGCCGCCATTGTTGTCGGTGGCGGTGTAAGTGAAGGTGACGTTGCGGCTTTCACCCGCGGCCAGACCGTCGAAGTCGGCGCCCGGGTTGAAGGTGTAAGAGCCGTCGCTATTGAAGCTCAGCGAACCGTTGCCCTGGCCCACGTCGGTCGCAAGCTGGTAGCTCTCGACGGTGCCGTCGACATCGGTGGCTGCCGGCACGCTACCTTCGAGCACCTGGTTCTCGCCAGTGGTCTGGGTATCCGCCTTGGCCACCGGCACGTCATTGGTGCCGGTGACGGTGATGGTTACCGTCTGCGGGGCACTGACGCCGCCGTCGTTGTCGGTGGCGGTGTAGGTAAAGGTGACGTCGCGACTCTGGCCCGGAGCCAGGCTGTCGAAGTCCGCACCCGGGTCGAAGATGTAGCTGCCATCGCTATTGAAGCTAAGGCTGCCATTGCCCTGGCCCACGCCGGTCGCAAGCTGATAGCTCTCGACGGTGCCGTCGACATCGGTCGCCGCCGGCACGCTACCTTCGAGTACCTGGTTCTCACCGGTGGTCTGGGTGTCGGCCTTGGCCACCGGCAGGTCATTGGTGCCGGTAACGGTGATCGTTACCGTCTGCGGTGCGCTCACGCCGCCATTGTTGTCGGTGGCGGTGTAAGTGAAGGTGACCTCACGACTCTGGCCAGCGGCCAGTGCGTCGAAGTCGGCGCCCGGTTGAAGGTGTAAGAGCCGTCGCTATTGAAGCTCAGCGAACCGTTGCCCTGGCCCACGTCGGTCGCAAGCTGGTAGCTCTCGACGGTGCCATCGACATCGGTGGCTGCAGGGACCTGGCCATTCAGGGTGACGTTCTCACCGGTGGTCTGGGTATCCGACTTGGCGACCGGTGCGTCATTGGTGCCGGTGACGGTGATGGTTACCGTCTGCGGCGCACTGACACCGCCGTCGTTGTCGGTGGCGGTGTAGGTAAAGGTGACGTCGCGACTCTGGCCCGGAGCCAGGCTGTCGAAGTCCGCCCCCGGGTTGAAGACGTAGCTGCCGTCGCTATTGAAGCTCAGCGAGCCATTGCCCTGACCTATGCCGGTCGCGAGCTGGTAACTGGAAATGGTGCCATCGATATCGGTCGCCGTCGGCACCTGGCCATTCAACGTCGCGTTTTCGCCAGTGGTTTGGGTACCGGCACTCGCTACAGGATTCTGATTGGTTGCCGCAGCATCGGTTCCTCCGGGGGCATCGGCGGCAGGGGGCGAAAAACTTGCGGGAGTGACCACGGGCGCGCCCGGATCTGCGAAGGCAGCGTTGTAGCTATAGCTGCTGCTCTCCTCACGCCCCACCCGTGCGATGTCGAACGGGGTGGAGAAACCGCCTTCGCCGGAGAGGCTGCCGCCACCGCCGCCGGCATTACCGGCTGCCGGCGCCTGCTGAACGGCCGTCGGGTCGACACCCGCCTCGATGGCCGCCTGCAGTGCGGCGATGTCGCTATCGGCACTGCCAGCGTCCGCCACCAGCAGCGTAGGAACGTCGTCGACGACCTGGAGAATCAGCGGCTGCCCCGCGTTGAGCGGCAGCACCGCACCGTCCGCCAGAATCAGCCGGCCGCCATCTGGCGCCACCAAGGTCGCGCCCTCGGGAATCTCCATGCCGGGGACCAGCAGCTTGCGCGGATCCAGCACGAAGACATTGCCATCAACCCGGACCACGGTGAGCAGAGCAGCCATCGAACATCCCCCAATTGTAACCAGATGCGAGCGCGCAACACGCGAGTTACGCTATTTTGGCGAAATGTAACCCTTTCGTGCGCGCGCGCAAGACTAATTTATTAATCACTTCGCATGTTTCATTAATCCTAGCCTAGCATTTGTAAAACTTAGGAAAACCAAATTGTTATGGTTTGTTAGCCGGAAAGCTTCCAGGATGACGGTTAGCCAGCTCGCGACTTCCCCGATATGATCGAGCGAGCAGATGCCACCAGGTACCTACCCCCATGCCCGACGTGATCCCCGTTGCCCTGCAACCGTTCAGCTCTTCCCGGGTACGCGAGATGCCCGACAACCAGATTGTGACCGTGGCAGACCTGGCGCGGCACGACGACAGCGTGGTCCGCCTCTGGATCGGCGAAGGCGATCTACCCACGCCCACCCGATCCGCGAGGCCGCCATCGCAGCGCTCGAGGCGGGCGATACTCGCTATGGTTACTCCCAGGGCACGCCTGGCCTGAGACAGGCACTGTCGGACTATCATCGACGCCACTGGGATGTCGACGTAGCGCCCGAGCGCTTCTGCGTCTCGATCGGCGGCATGAACGCCGTGGTCATGGCCATGCAGGCCATACTCGACGAGGGCGACGAAGTGATCATGCCCTCGCCGGCCTGGCCCAACGCCAAGCAGGTGGTCGCGATCTGCGGTGGCGTCAATGTCGCGGTCGCCTTCGAGTTCCATGCCGATGGCGCCATCACGCTCGATCTCGACACTCTCTTCGCCGCGGTCACCGAACGCACGCGAGCGATCTTCATCAACTCGCCTTCCAACCCCACCGGCTGGCGCATGCCCCTGGCCGACATGCAGCGACTACGCGACTTCTGCCGCGAGCGCGGGCTGTGGATCGTCGCCGACGAGGTCTACAACCACTTCGTCTACGACGGTCAGGGGCCGGCCCCCTCTTTCTTCTGCAGCTGTGCGACGACACCGACCGTCTGCTGGTGACCAACACCTTCTCGAAGAATTGGTGCATGACCGGCTGGCGTGCCGGCTGGGTCGTCTGCCCCAGCGGCATGGAGACCCTCTTCGCCCGGCTGTGTCAGTACAACACCACCGGTGTCGCCCCCTTCGTGCAGCGCGCCTGCCAGGTGGCACTCGACACCGGGGATGACTTCATCGCCCATCAGATCGCCCGCTGCCGGGCATCGCGGGATATCCTGGTCCAGGGGTTGGAAGCGCTGGACAACGTCACCGTATTCACACCCCAGGGCACCTTCTATCTCTTCTTCAAGGTGCACGGGCTGCGGGGCAGTAGCCTCGAGCGCGCGGTGCAGCTGCTGCGGGACACCAAGGTCGGCGTGGCACCCGGCAGCGCCTTCGGCCCGGAGGGAGAGGACTACCTGCGCATCTGCTTCGCCATCGCTCCCGCACTGGCCGAGGAGGCGCTGGCGCGCCTGGTGCCTTATCTGCGCACGCTGCCCGCCGTCGCGGCCGCTGCGCGCTGATTTCCCTTCATTCCACCTCAAGGAGCCCGCCTATGCCGGCACTTCGCCCGGACGTCGACCCCGACGGCCTGCTGGAATACTCGTGGTCTATACCGACCGCTCGCTCAACCACATGTCGCAGAGCTTTCAGCAGGTCATGCGCGAACTCTCACGCCTGTTGAAGCGTACCTACAACGCCCACAGCAGCATCATCGTACCCGGCAGTGGCACCTTCGGCATGGAGGCCGTGGCGCGCCAGTTCGCCACCGACGCCAGTTGCCTGATCGTGCGCAACGGCTGGTTCAGCTACCGTTGGACCCAGATTCTCGACCAGGGCCGCATCGCCGCCGCCACCCAGGTGCTCAAGGCCCAGCGTCAGGGCAGCGACGCCCACTCGCCTTTTGCCCCGGCGCCGATCGACGAGGTGGTCGCCGCCATCCACGCAGAGCGCCCGGCCGTGGTCTTCGCGCCACACGTCGAAACCTCAGCCGGGGTGCTGCTGCCGGATGACTATCTACGCCAGCTGGCCGAAGCGGTGCACGCGGTCGACGGCCTGCTGGTGCTCGACTGCATCGCCTCGGGTACCGTTTGGGTCGACATGCAGTCGACCGGTGTGGACGTGCTGATCAGCGCCCCGCAGAAGGGCTGGAGCGCCTCGCCCTGCTGCGCCATGGTGATGCTCAGCGAACGCGCGCGGGCGCATATCGAGCACACCAGCAGCAGCAGTTTCGCCGCCGATCTCAAGCGCTGGCTGGGGATCATGGAAACCTACGAGAATGGCGGGCACGCCTATCACGCTACACTGCCGACCGACGGCCTGACACGGCTCTACCACACCATCCAGGAGATGGAGCAGGACGGCTTCGACACGCTCGAGCAGGCGCAGTGGGCGCTGGGCCGGCGGGTCCGCGCGCTACTGGCCGAGCGTGGCTATCCCAGCGTCGCCGCGGCAGGGTTCGAAGCGCCAGGCGTGGTGGTCAGCTATACCCGGGAGAGCGATCTGGTCCCGCGCTTCGCCGCCCAGGGCGTTCAGATCGCCGCCGGCGTGCCGCTGATGTGCGATGAGGGTGACGACTTCCAGACCTTCCGTATCGGCCTGTTCGGGCTGGACAAGCTGGAGGATATCGATGGCGCGGTGACCCGCTTCGCGCAGGCGCTGGACGCACTCTGAGCCGACTGGGCCGAGGCAAGCGCCACAACGACAAGGACGCGGTATCGATGACCCGATACCGCGTCCTTTTTTCAGCTGTGCTGACCTGATGAGACTTGTCAGGCCATCACACCATCAGCAGGCGTCTAGCTGCGCCAGCAGTGCCGCCCGCCGCGTTTCCGGCATGAAGGCGACATCGATGGCATTGCCCGCCAGCTGTTTGAAAGTCGCGCGATCCCAGGCGAAAGCCTCGGCGCAGGCGAGATAGTTCTCCAGCACGCCGCCACCGAAATAGGCCGGATCGTCGGAGTTGAGCGTCACCTTCAACCCCTGTTCAAGCATCTGCGGCAAGGGGTGGTCGGTCATCTCCGCCACCACCTTGAGACGCACGTTGGAGAGCGGGCAGACGGTCAGCGGCATCTGCTTCTGGCGCAGCCGCTCGACCAGGGCCGCGTCCTGCAGGCAGGCGACGCCGTGGTCGATGCGGCAGACGTCGAGAACATCCAGTGCTTCGCTGATATAGGCCGCCGGGCCCTCTTCACCGGCATGCGCCACCCGCGGGATACCCAGCGCCTTGGCACGCTCGAACACCGCACTGAACTTGGTCGGCGGATTACCCACCTCGGCGCTGTCCAACCCCACCGCATCGATCGTCTCGTAGTAGGGCGCCGCCTTCTCCAGCACCGCCATCGCCTCGGCGGCATCACGATCACGCAAGAAGCTCATGATCAGCGCGCTGGTCATGCCCCACTCACGCTCAGCCTGACGCCGGGCGCGATTGAGCCCCTCGAACGGCACCGCCAGCTCGACGCCGCGGTTCAGGTGCGCCTGCGGGTCGAAGGAGAGCTCCACGTGCACCACGCCCTCGGCATGGGCTTGTTCCAGGTAGGCCATCGCCAGATCAAAGAAATCCTGCTCGGTGCGCAGAACTCGCATGCCTTGATAGTAGAGATCGAGAAACGACTGCAGATCGCTGAAGTCGTACGCCTCGCGGACTTCGTCCACCGTGGCGTAGGGCAAGCTCACACCGTTGCGCGCCGCCAGCGAGAACATCAACTCTGGCTCCAGCGACCCCTCGATATGTAGATGCAGCTCGACCTTGGGTAGATCACGTAGCCAGGTTTTCACGCGCGTTCCTCACCAGTTGAATGGGTGCGAGCAGGATGCCCAAAAGCCCGGCGAGAGGCAAAGGCTCGACGTGGATCACAGTCTTGCGTCGAACGGATACAGGCCAAGGGCGACAGCGGCCAGGGTCAGCTCGATACCCGCGTCATCAGCACCTTGAGGCCCAGCGCAATCATCGCCGCACCGAGTACGCGGTCGATCCAGTGACTGCCCCGCTGGAAGGCGCGCTGAATGCGCGGCGTCGACAGCAACAGCGCCACCGCCGAGAACCAGCCCAGCTGCAGCAGCATGATCCAGACGCCATAGATGGCGATCTGATGCAGCGGCATCGCCGGCGACAGCACGATGGTGAACAGCGCGACAAAGTAAATCGGCGCCTTGGGGTTGAGCGCATTGCACAGAAAGCCGGCACCGACGACGCGCCAGGCCGAACGCGGGAGGGCAGGTATCGAACCGGTAGCCGCGCCGGCCTCGTTCAGCGCCGGGCGCGAGCGCAGCCCCTTGATGCCCAAATAGAGCAGGTAGGCCCCGCCGAGGAGCTTGATCGCCCACAGCGCCTCGGCCGAGTTGGCGATCACCGCCGCCAGCCCGAAGGCGGAGTAGACGATATGGATCGAGAGGCCGAGCGCAATGCCCAGGCTGCACAACAGCCCCACCCGCCGGCCGCGACTCAGCGTCTGCTGGGTGACGAGCACGAAATCCGGCCCTGGCGAAGCCGCCGCCAGCAGATGAACGAAGGTGATCACCACCAGACCGTGTAGCATTTCCATATCGAACTCCAACGATGACGCCGCGACGAGCGCGAGGAATTTCCGCCATGATCGAACACTTTCGTCACCAAGCCTACTGCAACCTTTGGTCCAATCACCGCCTGCTCACGGCCTGTGCCGAGCTGTCGCCGGAGGCGCTGTACGCCGAACGCAGCGGTTTCTTCCCCTCGATTCATGCCACGCTCAACCATATTCTGATCGTCGACGCCTACTACATCGATGCCCTGGCAGGCGGCACGCTGGGGCA
Organism: Salinicola tamaricis; assembly: GCF_003006155.1. Classification (GTDB taxonomy): domain Bacteria; phylum Pseudomonadota; class Gammaproteobacteria; order Pseudomonadales; family Halomonadaceae; genus Salinicola; species Salinicola tamaricis. The sequence continues at coordinate 530,832 of NZ_CP023559.1, forward strand.
AGGCGCCTTCGACGACGAACTCCCCCACGCCGCGATCGACACTCTGCAACCGGCCCAGGAGAGGCTCGACCGGCGTCTGATCGCCCTGTGCGAGAGCGCCACGCCCGCGTGGCTGACGCGCGAGACCGTCCTGCCACGCGGCACGCACCAGCAGCACGAGCCCACCCATCGCGTGCTGGCGCACCTCTTCGTGCATCAGACCCATCATCGTGGTCAGGTCCACGCCATGCTCTCGTCCACGGAGATCGCACCGCCCCAGCTCGATGAATTCTTTATGCGCGAGGAAGCCCCACTGCGCCAGGCCGAGTTCCGTGCCCTCGGTATCGACGAAACCCAGGTGTGGCGCTCGAACGACTCAGCCCACTAGTTCGCGGTGCGCGTCCGCCAGGGCCGCCATGCTGTCGAAGCGGAAGTCGATCCGCGGCATCCCACCCGGGTCCATGGTCGCGCCGAAGCCCTGCTGATCGTGGCGGCGATAGATCCAGCAGTTGGCCAGCCCATGCTGGTTGGCCGGCTGATGATCGTGGAACAGGCTCTCCGCGGTATGCAGGATGCGCGTCTTGTCGATGCCGCGCTCGCCGAGCTTCTCCAGCAGATAGTCGAAATTGCGCGGCGAGGGCTTGTAGGAGCCGATGTCCTCGGCGGTATAGACCGCATCGAACTCGACCTCCAGCTTGCGCTGGCTGTAGGCGAAGCTTTCGTTGTCGACGTTTGAGAGCACCACCAGCTTGTAGTGCTGCTTGAGATAGCCGAGTGCCGCCGCACTATCGGCAAAGGCCGGCCACTGCTTGACGAAGTCGCCGTAGGCCAGGCACTCATCGTGAGTCACCGTCACACCCCACTCCTCGGCCAGCCGCTTGTAGACCACCGCCAGCAGCCAGCGATACTGCAGGTGCGGGGTATAGCGCTGCTGGCTCGACTCGTGGCGCGCATGCGCCTCGAGCACCTGGTCTCGGCTCAGGCTCAGCCCAGTGCGCTCGAGCAGCGGCTGCAGCCCAGCCACCATACCGCTCTCCCAGTCGATCAGGGTGCCGTAGACATCGAAGGTCAGGGTATCGAAATCGGTCAGTTGCATCGGTCGGCCTCTTGTCAGTCATCGTCATGGGGCTCGCCGGGAGTGGCGAGCCTATCAGTCGTCCTTCAGCGCCCACAGGCGCATCGCCACCTGCAGCTGAAGGCGCACCTCGGTATCGTCCAGATCCATGCCCAGCGCCTCGCGCAGACGCTCCAGGCGATAGCGCAGCGTGCTGATATGGATCTCCAGCGCGCGCGCCGTCTGCGCCAGATGAAAGCCGTGGTCGGCCAACGCCGCGAGGGTGTGACGCAGGCTGGTGCCCCGCTCGGCCGGATCGAGCGCCTCGGTGATCCGCGCTAGAAACAGCCGGCGGGCGTCGTCGTCACCCTCCAGCACCCGGCTGAACAGCATCGATTCGAAATCGCGCAGCTCCCCCGGTCGCAGCGTAGCGGTCAACCGTGCCACATCGTCGGCGCCCTTGGCGGTCTCCGCGGCACCCCGCACCTGCCGGCTGACCGCCATCGCCGACTCGCCGTCGCCCAGCCGCCGCCATAACACCGCAGGCGACACATCGCTACGCAACAGAAACAGCAACTGGTTGAGCGAAACCGAGATCAACGCCGGCTGCTCGATCCCCTGCAGGTAGCGGCTCAGGCGGCGCTCCCAGCGCTCGCGCCGTGAGAGCCCTTCAGGGCTGAGCGGCACCGGCTCGTTGAGCAGAATGGCGCAGACCTGATACGACGCCTGGGGCTCCCAGCCCTGCAGGGTGGCACGCTCCAGCGCCGCTGGCGTAGCCTCGAAGCGCCCCTCCAGCAGCGAGTCGACGAAGGCGTAACCGAGCCGCGACTCCTGGGCCTGGAGCGCGCGCTGGTGCGAGAGATGCAGTGCCGAGATCAGCGCCGCCTGCTCCGCCGCGCGGCGCTCCAGCTCGCTCACCCGGGCGCCGGATTCATCGATCCACAAAAGTGCCGCCCGCGCCTCCTGAATGCGCACCGGGCATGCCAGCCAGCGCTGGCCATCGCGCGCCGGATCGTCCAGCGAGCACGCCTGGCTGCCCGTCACTGCTTCCGCCGCCTGCTGCGCCGCTGACGTCGGCAAGGGCCAGGCATCACGTTGGCTGCTGCCGCCCAGCCACTCGCCCTCGAGTCCGGTGAACAGCACCGCCCGCCCGAGCAGCTCGCTCAGAGCGACGGCGATATCCCCCAGGCTGCCTGCGGTCAATGCCGAACGAGTGAGATCGCGATGAATGCGCTCGGCGCGCGCGATCAGTTGCCCCTGGCGGGCGATCAGCCAGGCGTGCACCTCCTCGGTGATCTGGCTGAAGGGCACATCCCAGGGTATCTCCAGTAGCGGAAAGTCGAGCGCCTCGGCGACCTCCCGGCTGGTGGCCGGAAACGCCGAGAGAAAACGCGGCACGGCCAAGGCCACACCGGCCAGCTCCTTCTCAGCCAGTGCCTCGATCAGCGCGCGCTCCGCCGCCGGCTCATCCGGCCAGTGGTAGCCAGTGGTCAGCAGCAGCTGGCCCGGCTGGACCCACGCGATGATATCCGGGTGGTCGACCATGTGAACCCAGCGCAGCGGCCGCGAGAGCGAACGCTCTCCGGCCACCACGCGGGCGTGGCGCAACTTGGTCTCGCGCAGTGCCGTGGCCAGATCCAGCTCCGCCGGCGGCACCGAGGGCGCCTCGACCATCAGGTATCCAGGCGCGTGGAGACGAACTTGCAGTCGAGATACTCGTCGATGCCGTAGTGGCCGCCCTCGCGCCCGAGACCGCTGTCCTTGACCCCACCGAAGGGTGCATGCGGCACCGACGGTGCGCCGTCGTTGACGCCGACGATGCCGTAGTCGAGCGCCTCGGAGACACGCGCCGCGCGACCGAGGCTGCGCGTCCACAGATAGGCCGCAAGACCGAACGGGGTGTCATTGGCCGCGGCGATCGCCTCCGCCTCGTCGTCGAAGGCGATCAACGGCGCCACCGGGCCGAAGGTCTCCTCCTGCATGATGCGCATCTCCGACGTCACCCCGGTCAGCACCGTCGGCGCGACATAGAGTCCGTCGACGCGCAAAGCCGGCGTCAGCTGCTGCGCGCCCTTGGTCAGGGCATCGTCGATGTGCGCCTGGGCCTTGTCGCGCCCCGCCTGGCTGACCAGCGGCCCGACCTGGGTCGCCTCGTCTTCGGGATCGCCTATCTTGAGCGCCGCGGTTGCCGCGGCCAGACGCTCGGCAAAAGCATCGAAGATACCGCGCTGGACATAGATACGGTTGGTGCAGACACAGGTCTGGCCACCGTTACGGAACTTGCTTGCCATCACTTCGGCCACCGCAGCGTCGATATCGGCATCATCGAAGACCAGGAAGGGGGCGTGTCCGCCCAGCTCCAGTGACATACGCTTCATGGTGGCGGCGGACTGGGCGTAGAGGCGCTTGCCCACCGGGGTGCTGCCGGTGAAGGTGAGCTTGCGAATGCGCGCATCGGCCATCAGCACCTCGCTGATCGCAGCCGGACGCTCGGCGGTGATCACCTGGAACACCTCGGCCGGGCCACCCACCTGACGCCACAGCTCGGCCAGCATCAGCGCGGTGATCGGGGTCTGCTCGGCGGGCTTGACGATCACCGAGCAGCCGGCCGCCAGCCCCGGTGCCACCTTGCGCGTGATCATCGCCGCCGGGAAGTTCCACGGCGTGATCGCGAACACCGGGCCCACCGGCTGGCGCAGCACCGACAGACGCTTCTGCGGTTGCGGGCTGGGCAGGATATCGCCATCGATGCGCTTGGCCTGCTCGGCAAACCACTCGATGAAACCGGCCGCGTAGTCGACCTCGCCGCGGGCTTCGCGAATCGGCTTGCCCATCTCTCGGGCCATGGTCAGCGCCAGTGTCTCCTTGGCCTCGAGCATGGCCGCGTGCCACGCCTTCAGCAGCGCCGCCCGCTCGAATGGCGTGGTCCGGCGCCACTGCTCGAAGCCGCGCTGAGCATTGTCTGCCGCCAACTGCGCGGCCTCGGCGCTACAGTCGGCGACCTCAGCGATGGACTCACCGCTGGCCGGCGAGCGCAGCGTATAGCGCGCCCCCGCCTGGCTGTCATGGCCGGCGATGGCAGCGGGGTAGAAAGGCGCACTGGCGGAGGGAACGGGCAAAGACATGATAGGGCTCCTGCAGCAGACATCAGACGAATATTACGGCGGCACCCCGCTGCATATCCGATCCGAAGACGATAAGAAAAACGGTTACCCGGATGGTAAGTGCCCGAACGGCGGAAATCTTCCTGTGAAAAGCAGGAATATTTCACCATGCTATCGTACCAGTCACAGGAAATCGGAGAATAACCAGAAGCCCGCTCTCGGGCCACTCAGACCACGCTAACCGCTGGCCCATCTGCGGCGGCGACACGCGCCTGCCAGGCACGCCCCGGCTCGCCGCTGGTGATCACCGCATCGAACTCGGCAAGCTCGGCGAAGAACGCCGGGCGCATCACCTCCAGCTTGCTCTCGTCGGCGACCAGGATGCTGCGCTCGGCGTGTTCGATGGCCGCCTGCTTGGGCGCCACCTCATGGAAGTGGAAGCAGCTGGCGCCCTTGTCGATCTGCACCCCGGCGGCCGAGATGAACGCCTTGTTGATGCCCAGGCGCCGGATCGCCGTGGTGACGTCCTGACCGCCGAAGGATTGCGACGCCGGATAGTAGAGCCCACCCAGCACCACCAGGCGCATGTTGGGCATATCGCGCTGGCTGAAGGCATTGGCCACATTGAGCGCATAGGTGACCACGGTCACGTTCAACTGGCGCGGCAGCTGTGCGCACAGCGGCGCCAGCGTGGTACCGCAGTCGATGAACAGCGTATCGCCCTCCTCGACGCGTGCGGCGGCCTCCCGGCACAACCGCTCCTTGGCCGCGGCGAAGCGATCCTTCTGGGTATCGAGATGGTAAGCGGCGGCGAACTGCGGATTGTCGGCCATCATCAGATGGCCGCCGAACGAGGCGATGGTGCCACTGCTGGCGGCGATATCACGCCGGATGGTCATCTCCGAGACCCCGCACAGCGCCGCCGCCTCGGCGAGCGGTAAGGTGCCGGCACGCTTGAGCGCCTCGCTCAGCCGCTCGAGACGCTGCGCACTGCGTCCGTTCATGGGCTCGTGCTCCTTCGCCGCATCGCCATCGTCGCCTCTCCTCACTCTCTGCCTATGACTCTGTCGCCCAAGCACGCTCACGCAAGCGCTATTCGCCACGCCCTATCGGCCAGGCCCGATGACCCAAGCACAGTCGCCCGCGGCCCCAGGCCCTCTGAACGCCTGCTCCCACGCGGCTCGCGAGCCGCGTTCACTCTATGTGGCTGTCAGCACAAAAACAATCCGTGACTACGGAAACACGAAGATGTGAAAAAAAGAACATTCCAGCACGCAGTCTTCTGCCGCGGGGCCTGCCTCGACGCGCCGGCCACGCTAGCCGCGAGGCGCCGGCGATGCGACTAACGTTGCCGACGGCGCGCCACTCGCATGCCCTGCCGCATCGCGGCGCCGGTCATCAGCCGTTGTCTAGATAGAGATCCGCGCAGCTCCCGTGCTGCAGGACCAGGCGCATGTTGGGCAGGTCGTTGCCCTCCAGCTTGGTCTCACGCTGAGCCGCGGATAGATGCGCCCAGCGTCGGGCCAGACGCTGCTCCAGCGTGCGTTCAGGCACCTGGATGAAGACACGCAAATCGAACCTCTCGGCCAATCGCTCCCAGCGTGGGTCATCGAGCAGCAGGTAGTTGCCCTCGACGATGATCAACCGCGCCTCGGGGCCGATCAGCCGCGCCGCCGCCCGAGCAATCTCGATCGCGCGATCGAACACCGGCACCGCAACGACGCTACCGTCATCGGCAGCGATCCGTTGGAGCGTAACCGCCAGCCCCTCGACGTCGAAGGTATGCGGTGCCCCCTTGCGGGCGAGGTCACCACGCTGCGTCAGCAGGGTGTCGTCGTAGTGGAAGCCATCCATCGGCAGAATCTCGGCGCGGCCGGGGGCGAACACCGCCAGCGCCTCCACCAGGCGCGCCGCGAGATAGCTCTTGCCCGCGCCGGGCGGCCCCGCCAGCGCCACGATCCGGCGTTCCGGGCCTGCCATCAGGGGAGTGAGGCGAGCCAGTAGATCATCGAGGGTGATGGGGGTCGGCATCCGCTATCGTCTCCTGTGTCAGCAGTGACTCCGAGGGGTCGCCAATCACCAGACGCGGCGGAATGATCGCCACCTCGCCGGTACGCTCGTCGGCGCGATCGAACCACTCGAAGCAGGTCGCAATCATCTTCTCCATGTCCTGACGCAACATGATGGTATCGAGGGGCAAACAGGCGGCGAAGGGGTCCCAGTCGAAACACGCCAGACGGACATGCCGTACCCGTTCTGGATGGGCGTGCCAGAACATGGCGAAGCCCTCGAAGGCGGTGATCGAGTTCACCAGCAGGGCAGCAGGCGGCCGATCCGTGTCGGCAAAGAGCGCCTCGAGCGCGCTCTTTGCCGCCAGCGGACTGTAGCCGCAGCGCAGGATGTCGCTTGGCTCGACCTGGCGGGAACGCGCCTGGCACGCTGCCATGAAGCCCGCGACGCGCTGATCCGTCGCGTACTCAGACTCCCGGCCACCAAGAAAGATCACCCGCTCGTGGGCGGCAGTGCCATCCAGCAGCCACTGCGCCAGGCTGTTGGCACCGCCGACATTGTCGGTCACCACGGAGAAGGTATTGGCGCCCGGCAGGTCGACGTTGACACAGCGCACACCTCGGGCGAGACACAGCTGGTTGAGCGGCTCCGGATCACGCACGCCCGCTATCACCATCAGCTCCACCTGCTGCGCCACCAGTGTCTCGACGACCTGCGTCTCGATCTCCTGGTCACGCTGGGTGCTGACCACGATCGGCACCAGCGAACGACGCCGCGCTTCGCTCTCGAAGCTCTCGATCAGGCCGGCAAAGAAGCGGTTGCGGTGATGGGGCACGATCATGCCGGCGAGCGACGACCGCTGCATGCGCAACCCCCTGGCGCGCTGGTTGGGCTGATAGTCCATCTGTCTGGCTACCGCCAGCACGTGCTCGGCCGTCGCCTCCTTGATGCGGTGCTGTCGCCAACTGCCGTTCAGCACGAAGCTGACCGTCGAGATCGAGGTCCCCGCCGCCTGGGCCAGGTCTCGAATCGTAATGCCCCCTTTCCGGGTCGCCTTGGTCATAGCGGTCTCCAACGCCGGGGCGCCAGCCGGTGATATGTGACTAAAGACGATGCCACGATCGCATTGACGCCACAAGCTAAAAGGTTTTTGCTAATAACCGCAGCGGGTGACACGACCGCCTGACGGCCCAACCAGCAGCGACGTCGCAGGCACGGCCACCTGGCTATCACCCAACGACACCGCGCAAGGCAACGCCCACAACAACAGCAATGGGAGACTGCACATGACTCGCATCAAACGCCCGCGCCGCTGGCTACCTCTCGCCGCCACCGCCCTGTGCCTGGCGCTGACGACAGGACCCGCGCTCGCCAAGGACTCACCATCGGCGTGGTTGCCAAGATCGGCGGAATCCCTTGGTTCAATGCCATGGAGGCCGGTATCGAGGAGCGCGCCAAGGCGCTGGACGTGAACGCCTTCATGGTAGGTCCGACCAGTGCCGACCCCGCCCTGCAGGTGCGCGCCATCGAAGACCTGATCGCCCAGGGCGTAGATGTGATCGGTGTGGTACCCAACGATGCCCAGGTGCTCGAGCCGGTACTGGCTCGTGCCCGGGAACAGGGCATCATCGTGCTGACCCATGAATCCCCCGATCAGAAGAACGTCGACTGGGACTTCGAGCTCGCCTCGGTCAAAGGTTTCGGCGCTGCGTATGGCAAGCGGCTAGGCGAATTGATGGACGGCAGCGGCAAATACGCGGTGTTCGTCGGCGGGCTCAGCGTGCCCCTGCACAATGCCTGGGCCGATGCTGCCATCGCCTATATCAAGGCGCACTACCCCGACATGCAGCTGTCCGGTGATCGCTACGGCGTGGCGGAGGATGTCGACGCTTCCCGGCGCACCGCCCTCGACCTGATGCGTGCTCATGATGACCTCGGCGGCATTCTGGCCTTCGGCAGCCAGGGCCCGATCGGCGCAGCCCGGGCCGTGAAAGAGCGCCGCCGCAGCGGCGAAGTCGTGGTGCTCGGCCCCTTCTCCCCTGGCCAAGGTCGCCGCCTGGTGCATGACGGCGTACTCAGCGGCGGCTTCATGTGGAATCCGAAACAAGCCGGCGAAGTCTTCGTCACCCTTGGCACCCTGTTGGCCGAAGGCAAGCAGTTGCAAGACGGGATGCAGATCGAGGGCCTCGGCGTGATCCATCCCGACGTCAAACATCGCGACATCATTGTCGACCAGTTGGTCGAGATCAACGACAAGACCGTCGACGAGCTGGCCGCGCTCGGCCTCTGACGCCACGCGTCGGCGCCCCATCAGCGGGGTACCGGCGCCCCCGTCTCCCCCAGAATCACGCCAGAGGTGGCCATGCGCACCCCGACTCACTCACAGCCCGACGACATCGATCCAGGCCCCTGGCTACTACGCCTCGAGCACGTCTCCAAGCGCTTTGGCGGGGTCCAGGCCCTGGACGACATCACCTTCAACGTACGTCCCGGCGAGGTGCTGTGCCTGGCCGGCGAAAATGGCTGCGGCAAGTCCACACTGATCAAGACGATCAGTGGCGTTCACGCCCCCGAGCCCGGCGCTCTCATGCAGTGGGACGGCGAGGACATGCTCGGCATCGACCCGGCCCGCGCCCGGGAGCTGGGCATTCAGGTCATCTGGCAGGACCTGGCCCTGTTCCCCGAGATGAGCGTGGCCGAAAACATCGCCTTCGAGCGCAATCTCGGCCGCCGGCCGCGGCTGGTCAAGACCACGGCGATGCGCGCGCAGGCCGCTGAGATTCTCGACAGTCTGGGCGTGAACATCGACCATGGACGCTCGGGTGGCCTCGCTGTCGATCGCCAACCGGCAGTTGGTGGCCATCGCCCGGGCGCTGGTCGCCAACGCCCGGCTGGTGTTCATGGACGAGCCCACCGCCTCGCTGTCGCGGCACGAGACCGAGGCACTGATCGACATCGTGCGGCGACTCTCGGCACAGGGCATCGCGGTGGTATTCGTCAGTCACCGCCTGGCCGAGGTGCTGGATATCTGCTCCCGGGTCACGGTGCTGCGCGACGGCCGCTACGTTGGCACTTACGCCACCGACGGCATGACCCAGTCACGCCTGACCGAGTTGATGACCGGCCGTCAATTCGACTACCAGACCCGGCCCGCGCCGACAGCCAGCGGCGAGCCCCGGCTAACGGTCAGAGGGCTGACCCGCCAGGGCGAGTATCAGGATATCGATCTCGACATTCGCCCCGGCGAGATCGTCGGCCTGACCGGGCGCCTGGGCGCGGGCGCACCGAACTGGCGCTATCGCTGTTCGGCATGCGCAGGCCCGAACGCGGACAGATCCTGCTCGACGGGCGACCGCTGAGGATGGCCTCCAATCGCGATGCCATCCGGGCCGGCATCGCCTATGTCTCCGAGGATCGGCTCTCCCTCGGCCTGGTGCAGCAGCAAGCCATCGCCGACAACATCGCCATCACCGTGCTCGGCCGCCTGCTGAACCGGGCCGGACTGCTCTCGCCGCGCCGGCAAACCGGCCTGGTGGCGGACTGGGTTCGACGCCTCGAGGTCAAGATCGGCACGCCCCAGGACCCGGTCTCCAGCCTCTCCGGCGGCAACCAGCAGCGCATCGTGCTCGCCAAGTGGCTAGCCACCGAGCCGCGCCTGTTGATTCTCGATAGCCCCACCGTGGGGGTGGACGTCGGCGCGCGTGCCGGCATCTTCGAGATCGTCGGCGAGCTTGCCGCCCAGGGCATGGCGATCCTGCTGATCTCGGACGAAACCCCGGAGGTCTATTTCAACACCGACCGCGTGCTGCACATGCGCGACGGTCGTCTGGTCGAGTCGTTCATTCCCGCCAACACCGAGCTCGAGCAGATCGAGGAGGCTGTCCATGCGTAAATTCCTGCCCCGCCTGGGCAGCACGGAGCTGTGGCTGATCGCCGTGATCGCGGTGATCTGCGGCGGGCTCGCGCTGACCACCGACACCTTCCTGACGCTGGTCAACCTGCTCGACCTGCTCAACTACTCGGCGGTCAACGTGATTTTCGCCGCCGGCCTGCTGGTGGTGCTGGTCGCAGGCGGTATCGACATCTCCTTCGCCGTGGCTGCCTCGGTGGTGCAGTATCTGGTCGCCACCACGCTGCTGAGTCTCGGCGGTGGCGGCTGGGCGCTCGGCTTCGCCCTGTCGATCGGCTTCGGTGCCCTGCTGGGCGCCTTCAACGCCGCCCTCATCTATCACTTCCGCATCATCTCGATCGTGGTGACCATCGCCACCTTCAACTTGTTCTTCGGCTTGCTGATGTTCTTCACCGATGGGGTGTCGATCTACAACCTGCCTGATTGGCTGGTGGAGCGTGTAGTGCTGTTCGAGCACGAAACCGCCAATGGCTGGGCCGAACTGACGCTGCCGGTGGCGATCATGGCCGTGGTGGTGCTGGCGACCTGGCTGCTGCTGCGCCGCCTGACCTTGGGTCGTCAGCTATTCGCCATGGGCGACAATCCAGAAGCCGCCCGCCGCCTGGGTATCAGTATCGGCAAGATGCACTACCTGGCTTACGGTTGGCTCGGGGCGTGCGCCGGCATCGCTGGGCTGATGCAGATGCACTACGCCCAGGAAGTCGTGCCCAATGCGCTGTACGGGCGCGAGCTGGAGGTCCTCGCCGCGGTGGTGTTGGGCGGTGCGCGCCTGGGCGGCGGGCGCGGCACGCTGCTGGGGGCGGTACTGGGCCTGGCGCTGATCGCCATTACTCAGAACGGACTCAACCTCCTGGGCATCTCACCCTACGCCTTCCGCATGATCGTCGGCGCCATCATTCTGATCGCCATCTGCATGTCGGGAGAAACCCTCGACGTCCTGCGCGCCCGTCTTGCCCGCCGGCGTACCATCACGCGTCAGCAGGAGGCACTGTCATGAGTCAGACCGTGATCTCGCGTCTTCTGAACCACACGGCTCGCGGCCCGCGCCCCACGACCGCGGGCGGTGAGCTGGCCGGCATGGGGGTCGTGCTAGGGGTTCTGGTGGTGATCTTCAGCCTGCTCTCGGATCGCTTCCTGACCGGCGCCACCTTCTCCTCGATCGCCTTTCAGCTCCCCGAACTGGGCCTGCTGGCGCTGGCCATGCTGATCCCGTTGCTATCCGGCGGACTCAATCTGGCGATCACCTTCTCGGCAAACATCTCGGCCCTGGTGATGGCCTGGGTGATCGGCTGGCTGGGTGGTACCGAGGCCGGCATGGGCGGGATCCTGCTGGGCATACTGGCAGCGCTGCTCAGCGGCGCTCTGATCGGCTGGGCGCTGGGGGCGATCGTCGCCTATACCGGCGCGCACCCGATCCTTGCCTCGCTGGCGATGATGATCTTCCTGCGCGGGCTGGGCGAGTTCCTCACCCGTGGCGGCAGCATATCGGGCTTCCCCGAGGCGCTGGTGGGCCTCGGTCAGGGCACCTGGCTCGGCATCCCCTTGCCGCTTTGGGTGTTCGCCGCCTGCGCCGCTCTTTGGGCGCTGATCCTCAATCGTACCCGCCTGGGTTTCTCGATATACATGCTGGGCTCGAATACCGAAGCCACGCGCTACTCCGGCATCAGCACGCGACGCGCCCTGACCCTGGTCTATGTGCTCTCCGGCGTCATGTGCGCCGTCGCCGGGATCATCATGGCCAGCCGCTTCAACTCGGTGCGCGTCGGCCACGGCGAAGCCTACCTGCTGATCACTGTGCTGGCCTGTTTCCTCGGCCGAGTCGACCCCTTCGGCGGCTTCGGCCGTGTGGCCCCGGTGGTGATGGCGCTGATCATCCTGCAAGTGATCAGCTCCGGCCTCAACCTGCTCGGGACCAATCAGCACCTCGCCACGGCCCTGTGGGGCGGGATTCTCATCGCCGTGATGGTGGTGCGCTACCTGTGGGGTCGGCTCCGTGATCGTCGCCGACATCGCTGACGCTGCGCAGCGCCGTCACGGCTGGGTGTGATTCACGACATCGATCTATCCAAGACATCAACGACAGAAGGATGAACCTATGAGTGTCACTGGCTTTGGTGTGCACACCGCCATGTGGGCCATGGAGTGGAACCGGGAGGCCGCCGAATTCGCGATCCCGGAAGCGGTCAAGCACGATATCGATTTCCTCGAGATCACCATGCTCGACCCCGAGGGGGTGGACACTGCGCATACTCGTCGTCTACTGGAGCAATCCGAGGTGGCGTGCGTCTGCTCGCTCGGGCTACCGCTGGACAAGCTACCTACCAACAACCCCGAGGGGGCCCTGGATTTTCTCACTATGGCCATCGACAAGTCGGCCGAGATCGGCGCCAAGGCCATGAGCGGGGTCATCTACGGGGGTATCGGTCAGCGCACCGGCCAGCGCCCCACCGAGAAGGAGTTCGATGACACCGCACGCGTGGTGGCACGTGCCGCCGCCTACGCCCGCTCGAAGGGCATGCTGTATGGGCTGGAAGCGGTCAATCGCTACGAGAATCACCTGATCAACACCGCCGACCAGGCGGTCAGGCTGTGCGAGAAGGTCGGCGCCGAGAACGTCTTCGTGCACCTCGACACCTACCACATGAACATCGAGGAAAAAGGTATCGCCCAGGGCATTCTTCGCGCCCGCGAGCACCTCAAGTACATCCACCTCTCCGCCTCGGATCGTGGCACTCCCGGCCGCGACACCATCGCCTGGGACGAGGTCTTCGCCGCCCTCGCCGCCATCGACTTCAAGGGTGGCATGGCCATGGAGAGCTTCATCACCGTGCCACCGCAAGTGGCCAGCGCGCTCTCGGTCTGGCGCGATGTCGCTCCCTCCCGCGAGGAGGTGCTGACCGATGGGCTCGGCTATCTGCGGATGAAGGCCAGTCAGTACGGCCTGATCTAAGCGCCCAGACGCATCGGGGAGCCCGCAGGCTCCCCGATGACGCGACGGCTCGACAGGCAGGCCGATCAGAACTGCCAGCCGACGCCCAGATAGTACCCCCAGCCGGTAGAGCGCAGCTCGAAGCTTTCCCCACTGGCATTGGGGAAGGGCGCGGTGACGCCGTCGTTCCACTGCCCGCCGTTATGGAAGTAGCGCGCCACCGCCATGAAGCGCAGGTGAGTGAACTGGTACAGCAGCACGTTGGTGGCCACCGTCGACTCGTTGGTACGTACCGAGTTGCCATCACCCAGGTCCGAGCCGAAGTCGTGGTTGGTGAAGCCGACATAGACCAGCGAGGCGCCGTTGTCGAAAGTGCCCAGCGGATAGGAGTAGTTGAGCTGGGCGCGATAGCCGTCCCAGGAGTTCTCGTTGGCGGCGCCGTAGTTCTCCCACTGGCGACGCTTGTAGAAGTTGAACGAGAGCCCCAGCGGCGAGCCGGTGTCAATATCGGTCCCCAGCCCCGCATAGAGCGTGTTCTGGCGATTGTCGCTGTTGTGACCCCAGTCGAAGATGTAGTCGAAGGTGACGAACCACTCCTTGAACGGCCCGAAACTGAGATCCTGCCCGGTCATGTCGTCGATCGACAGTCGCGGCTCCAGCTCCATGAAGACCGGCGAGCCCTTGTCGAAGATGCCGCGGTCGGGGCGATTGCCGATGCCGAAGAATTTGGGAAAGTCGATATAGCCGTAGAGATCCAGGGGCCCCTTACGGCCGAAGAATTCGTACTCGAGATAGATATCGTCGATCTGCTGCGGGCCGAAGCGAATGTTCTTGCTGCCGATGACGGTCAGGTTCTGGTGGTACCAGTCGGAGAGATAAGGGCCGTCCGCGGTCTCATCCACCGCCTGCGGTCCCTCGGCAGGTGTTTCCTGCTCGATCACCGGCGCACTGCCCTGCTCGCTCGCGTCGTCGGCCGCCCATGCCGGCGTGACCGCCAGCCCCCACAGCGCCAGCAGGACGCTGGCCTTGCTCATGCCGTTCCCGTTCATGTCCTCTCCCATGCCTCGTTGTTGTCTGTTGTCATGGCGTCATTGTTATCGCGCCAGGATTGTTGTCGCGGCGTCACTGCCGGTGCGCCTTAGCGCCAGGTTCATCTCCGCCCTGCCAGCGCCGCGCCAGGGTGCCCTGCTCGGCGCGCAGCCCTGCCGCCGCGGAGCGGCCAGACAGACAAGGAGCGATGATGTCACTCACTCTATGGCGTTGTCAGAATAAAAACAATAAGTGACTAGACAAACATAAAAATGTTAAAAAGCGCACACAGAACCGCAATTCCTCCTCTCCGAGACCAACACCAAGGACAACAACATGACACTCATCATGGGTCTGGTCGGCGTCGTCGTTCTGCTGCTGATCGCGCTCGCCTTCTCGAGCGACCGCAAGGCGATCCGGCTGCGCACCGTGGCCGGCGCCTTTCTGATTCAGGCCGGTATCGGCGCCTTCGTGCTCTACGTGCCGGTGGGCAAGAGCGTGCTCGGTGCCATCTCCGGGGCGGTCAGTCAGGTCATCAGCTACGCCAACGACGGCATCGGCTTTCTCTTCGGCAATCTCGCCGACCCCAGCAACATCGGCTTCGTCTTCGCCATCAAGGTGCTGCCGATCATCATCTTCTTCTCCTCGCTGACCGCGGTGCTCTATTACCTGGGCATCATGCAGTGGGTGGTGCGCATCCTCGGCGGCGCGCTGCAGAAGGTGCTCGGCACCTCGCGCACCGAGTCACTCTCGGCCACCGCCAACGTCTTCGTCGGCCAGACCGAAGCGCCGCTGGTGGTGCGGCCGTTCCTCGCCAACATGACCAAGTCCGAGCTGTTCGCGGTGATGTGCGGCGGGCTCGCCTCGGTGGCCGGCTCGGTGCTGGCCGGGTATGCCGAGCTCGGCATCCCGATGGAGTACCTGATCGCGGCGTCGTTCATGGCCGCCCCCGGCGGGCTGCTGTTCGCCAAGATCCTGATGCCCGAAACCGAGACTCCGGACGACCACACCGGCAAGGCCAAGGAGGTGCTCGAGGCCGAGGACAAACCGGCCAACGTACTCGACGCCGCGGCCACCGGGGCTTCTTCGGGGCTGATGCTGGCCGCTAACGTGGGCGCCATGCTGCTCGCCTTCATCGGCCTGATCGCGCTGATCGACGGCATTCTCGGCGGTGTCGGTGGCTGGTTCGGCGTCGATTCGCTGAGCCTCTCGATGATCCTCGGTTGGCTCTTCTCGCCGCTCGCTTTCCTGCTCGGCATCCCCTGGCACGAAGCCACCCTGGCCGGCTCCTTCATCGGTCAGAAGCTGGTGGTCAATGAGTTCGTCGCCTATATCAACCTGGCGCCCTACATCAGCGGCGACACCCTGGTGGCGGAGACAGGCAAGGCGATGTCGGCACACACCGCGGCGATCCTGTCGTTCGCCCTGTGCGGCTTCGCCAACCTCTCCTCGATCGCGATCCTGCTCGGCGGCCTCGGCACGCTGGCACCCAACCGCCGCCACGAGATCGCCCGCTACGGGCTAAAGGCGGTGCTCGCCGGCACCCTCTCCAACCTGATGTCGGCGACCCTGGCAGGCATCTTCCTGGCCCTGGCCGGTACTGCCTGAGCCCGCGGGCCCGACACGAACCGGGGCGGCAGGGACAGACGCCGCCCCACTCGCCCGGGCCGCCCTCTTTTCCTCTCTGCGCGTAGCTCTGTCTGAAAAACCGGCGAGCGATGGCAGGACCGGGGCGCGTAGCTAAGGCAAAAATTGACGAAAGAGCGGAGTTTACGAGGTGTAAATGAGCATGTTGAGTCAATTTTTAACGCCGTATGGGCGAGTGCAGGCATTTTCAGACAAAGCGTAAGGAGATAGCCGGATGAAGACGCTCCAACAGGCCGCCAGCCAGGCGCTGGCGATGATGGATCTGACCTCGCTCAACGCCGACGACGATGCCGCGCGCATCGAGGCGCTGTGCCGGCGCACGGCGACCGAGTTCGGCTCGCCGGCGGCGGTGTGCGTCTACCCTGCCTTCATCGACGCCGCCGATCGCCAGCTGCGCGAACTGGGGCTGCGCGACCGCGTACGTATCGCCACGGTGACCAATTTCCCCGATGGCAGCGTCAACGCCGAGCGCGCCGCTCGCGAGACCCGGGCGGCAGTGGTCGCCGGGGCCGACGAGGTCGATGTGGTGTTCCCCTACAAGGCGCTGATCAATGGTGACACCGCCTCCGGCCGGGCGCTGGTCAGTGCCTGCCGCGAGGCCTGCGGCGACCAGCGGCTCAAGGTGATCCTCGAGACCGGCGAGCTCGAGCGCCCCGAGCTGATCCGCCAGGCGGCAGAGATCGCCCTCGATGCCGGCGCCGACTTCCTCAAGACCTCCACCAAGACCTCCACCGGCAAGGTCGCCACCCTCGAGGCCGCCGAGATCCTGCTCATCGCGATCCGCGACAGCGGCCGCGATGTCGGCTTCAAGGCCGCCGGCGGTATTCGTACCAGCGAAGACGCCCAGGCCTACCTGGCGCTGGCCGAGCGCCTGATGGGCGCGGACTGGCTGACCCCGGCCCACTTCCGTTTCGGCGCTTCCGGGCTGCTCGACGCACTGCTCGCTACCCTCTCGGCAAGGCCGCGACGCCAGCGGACAGCGGCTACTGAATCGAGCGGAAAGAACGAGCGGAGAAGACGAGTGGTGACAACCGCCCACGAGGAGCGACGATGCTGATTCAGGAGATCATTCGACGTAAGCGCGACGGCCAGACCCTTGATCGGCGGATGCTCGATCTGGTCATGCGCGGGATCGCCGACGGCACCATCGGCGACGCCCAGATCGGCGCCTTCGCCATGGCGGTCTATCTCAATGGCATGCGCGAGGCGGAGACCACCGCGTTGACCGAAGCGGTGCGCGACTCAGGCCAGGTGCTGCGCTGGGACGATCTCGATCTCGCCGGCCCGGTGCTCGACAAGCACTCCACCGGGCGTCGGCGACCTCGTGTCGCTGGTGCTGGGCCCCTGGATCGCCGCCTGCGGCGGCCATGTGCCGATGATCTCCGGGCGCGGCCTGGGCCATACCGGCGGCACCCTGGACAAGCTGGAGTCGATCCCGGCTACGATGTCTCTCCCAGCGAAGCCACCTTCCGCACCTGGTACAGGATGTCGGCGTCGCATCATCGGCCAGACCCGTGCGCTCGCCCCGCCGACAAGCGCCTCTACGGCGTGCGCGACGTCACCGCGACGGTTGAGTCACTGCCGTTGATCGTCGCCTCGATCCTGGGCAAGAAGCTCGCCTGCGGCCTGGGTAGCCTGGTGATGGACGTCAAGGTGGGCAGCGGTGCCTTCATGCCGACCCCGGAAGCCGCCCGCGCGCTGGCCGAGGCGATCGTCGCCACCGGCTGCGCCGCCGGCACCCCCACCAGCGTGCTACTCACCGACATGAATCAGCCACTGGCCCGCTGTGCCGGCAATGCCCTGGAGGTAGCGGCGGCACTCGAGGTACTACGTGGAGAAGACCGCCACAGCCGGCTCTATCGGGTGACCCAGGCGCTGGCCAGCGAGATGCTGATCCAGTCGGGGCTGGCCAGGGATGCCCAGGACGCCGAGCGGCGCCTAGCACAGACGCTTGACAACGGCGCCGCGCTGGAGCGTTTCGGGCGTATGGTCCACGGCCTCGGCGGACCTGCCGACTTCACCCAGCGCGCCATGCACTATCTGCCCACGGCACCGGTCGTGCACGAGGTCGCCGCCCCCTGCGACGGCGTCGTGCACGCCATCGACACCCGCGCGCTGGGGCTCGCGGTGGTCGAGCTGGGCGGCGGAAGGCGCAATGCCGGTGACGCCATCGATCCACGCGTGGGGTTATCGCATATCGCCGAACTGGGCCAGACACTCAGCGCCGGCGAGCCGCTGCTGCGGGTTCACGCCGCCGATCGTGAGGCGGCCGAGGCCCTGAGCGCGCGTCTGAGCGACGCCTTTCATCTGCAGGCGGGCGCGGCCGAGATACCGCCGCTCGTCCACGCCACCCTGCGCCAGGAGGATCTGCCATGACCGCATCCGTCGCCCCCCGCCGTGCCGTGCTGCTGGTGCTCGACTCCTTCGGCATCGGCAACGCCCCCGATGCCGAGGCCTTCGGTGATGCCGGTGCCGACACCCTGGGGCATATCGCCCGCTATCGTGCCGAGGCCGGACGCCCGCTCGAACTGCCCAATCTGGCACAGCTCGGCCTCTATCACGCGCATCACCGTGCCACCGGCAGCTGGGCCGCCGGGGTGACGCCTCCGGCGGAGCCGGCCGGGGGCTGGGCCTGCGCGCGCGAGATCTCCTCCGGCAAGGACACCCCCTCCGGCCACTGGGAGATCGCCGGCGTGCCGGCACTGTTCGAGTGGGGCTATTTCCCCGAGCATGAGGAGAGCTTTCCGCCGGAGCTGCTGGCGGCGCTGATCGCGCAGGCCGAGCTGCCCGGCGTGCTCGGCAACTGCCACGCCTCCGGGGTGCCGGTGATCGAGGCCCTCGGCGCGGAACACATCGCCAGCGGCAAGCCGATCGTCTATACCTCGGCGGACTCGGTGTTCCAGATCGCCGCCCACGAGCAGCACTTCGGCCTCGACCGCCTCTACCTGACTGTGCGAGATCGCGCGCGAACTGCTGATGCCCTACAACATCGGCCGCGTCATCGCCCGGCCTTTCGTCGGCGAAACCCCGGACACCTTCGAGCGCACCGGCAACCGCCGCGACTACGCCCTCGAACCACCCACGCCCACGGTACTGCAAAAGCTCCACGACGGCGGTGGCCAGGTACTCGGCGTGGGCAAGATCGGCGATATCTACGCCCACTGCGGCATCAGCGAGGTGCGCAAGGCGCACGGTTTCGAGGCCCTGTTCGCGGCGACCCTGACGGCGATCGACGACGCCCGGGCCGCTACCGTGAACACGTTGGTGATGACCAATTTCGTCGACTTCGACACCCTCTACGGCCACCGTCGCGACCCTGAGGGCTACGCCAGCGCGCTAGAAGCCTTCGACCGCCGCCTACCCGAGCTGCTGGCCAGGCTGGCCCCCGAGGACCTGCTGATCCTCACCGCCGACCACGGCAACGACCCGACATGGCGCGGCACCGATCACACCCGCGAGCAGGTGCCGGTGCTGCTCGCCAGCGGTGGCCCCAGCGGCGACCTCGGCGCCCGCGACACCTACGCCGATATCGGCCAGACCCTGGCCGAGTTCTTCGACCTGGACGCCATGGACTACGGCACCTCACTACTGGCCGCGCGATCTTCAGGAGACTGACATGCCAACCCCGCATATCGAAGCCCGCGAGGGCGATTTCGCCAACACCGTGCTGATGCCGGGCGACCCACTGCGTGCCCAGTTCATCGCCGAGACCTTTCTCGACGACGTCGTCTGCGTCAACCGCGTGCGCAACATGCTCGGCTTCACCGGCACCTATCGCGGGCGCCGCATCTCGGTGATGGGCAGCGGCATGGGCATCCCCTCGCTCTCCATCTACGCCAAGGAGCTGATCACCGAGTACGGCGTCCAGCGCCTGGTGCGCGTGGGCTCCTGCGGTGCGGTGCGCGACGATGTCGGCGTCAACGATATCGTCATCGGCATGGGCGCCTGCACCGACTCCGGCGTCAACCGTACCCGTTTCGGCGGCCACGACTTCGCCGCCATCGCCGATTTCGCCCTGACCCGGCACACGGTGGATGCCGCCCGCGAGCGCGGCACTCGGGTAAAGGTGGGCAATCTGTTCTCGGCGGACCTGTTCTACACCCCGAACGACGCCTTCTTCCATACCCTGCAGCGCCACGGCATCCTCGGGGTGGAGATGGAAGCCGCCGGGCTCTACGGCGTCTGCGCCGAGTTCAGCGCCCGCGCGCTGACCGTGTGCACCGTCTCCGACCATATCCTCAAACACGAAGCACTCGACGCCCAGACCCGCCAGACCGGGTTCGCCGAGATGATTGCGATCACCCTGGAAGGGCTCCTGCGCGACGACCAGGAACCGAGCCATGACTGAGCCCAGCGACATTGCGGTCCCCGAGAGCATTCGCCAGGCCGCACTCGCGGTGCGTGCCAATGCCTATGTGCCCTACTCCGCCCACCCGGTGGGGGCGGTCCTGGTCGGCGCCAGCGGCCAAACCTACGTCGGCTGCAACGTCGAGAGTGCCAACTACAAGGGGCTGTGCGCCGAGGCCAGCGCCATCGCCGCACTGGTCTCCAACGGCGAGCAGCGTATCCGCGAGATCTACGTGATCGGCCCCGGCGAGCACCTGTGCACGCCCTGCGGCGACTGCCGTCAGCGCATCCGCGAATTCGCCACCCCCGAGACCACGATCGTGGTCCTCGACGGCGACGGCCAGCCACTCAAGCGCTACACCATGGACACACTGCTGCCCGACTCCTTCGGCCCCGAGAACCTCGCCAAGCGCTCGGGCATGCGCTGAGGCGCCGCGGCGATAGAACGCGGCTTGCTGGGCTGACGTCGGGGGGGCGATTTGGGTATACTCGGCGACAAACAACAGCTAACCGATGCGCCGCATCGGCTCATGCGGAACGCCCATGGTCGCCACCGGCTTCTCAGCCTTCGAGTCGCTGCTCGTCAAGAGCCCCCATCAGCGTGAGAGCGCCGAGCTCTTGCTGTGCTGGGTGTTTGCCAACAAGCACGTCCCGCTCGATGAAGACCGCCGCTATCTCGAGCGTCTGGCCGCACGCGCCCATCATCGCCGCGACCTCGAAACGCTGCTGGCAGCCGCCAGGCGACAGGATCTGGGCGACGTTCAGCTCGCCGCCGAGGTGCTGACCAAGGAGCAGTCCGGGCCGATCATCGCCTTTCTACGCCGGGCGGTGGTTGTCGCCACCAGTGACGGCGCGCTGAGTCTGCGCAACCACCATATCCTGCGTTTTCTGGCCGATCTCTGCGAGGTGTCGCCGGACACCCTGCGCGCGCTCTACCGCGAGGTCACCGGGCGCGCCCTGGCCGCGCCCGAGGATCTCAGCCACCGCAGCCACTGGCAGCCGCCGAGCCGGAAGCCGAAGACACCGCAGAGACCGAAACCGGCGACACCGGCTCGACCCAGGCGCACGCCGGTGAGCCTCGCGCCTCCTGGCGGGACCGGGTCCGGCGCCTGGCCGAGAACCAGTGGCGTGAGCACAAGCAGCAGCAACAGTGGCGACGCCAGCAGGCCCAGCAGGCCGCGAACGTGAGCAGCAGCGCGAGGCCGCCGCACAGGCCGAGCGCGAACGCCGCGCACAGGCCCACGCCAAGCGCCAGGCCGAGGCACAAGACCAGCAGCGTGAACAGGCACGGCGCCAGGCCGAGGCGGAAGCCCTGCGCCCGCGAACAGGCTCAGCGCCAGCGTGAAGACGCCGCACAGCGTCAACGCCAGGAGCAGCAGAAGCGCCAGTACCAGGAACGCCAGAGCGAGAGCGCGCCAGGAGCAGGAAAGTCAGCACCAGAGCAACAGCGCCAGTGGCAGCGCGAGCAGAGCCGGCAGCGCCAGCGCGCGGTTTCGACGCGCCCTCCTACCCCATCCGCCGCGCGCTGATCGAACTGGAGCTGGATGCCAACGCCTCACCGCGAGAGATCAAGCTCGCCTATCGGCGCCTGGCCCAGCGCCACCATCCCGACCGTTTCCATGGCCAGAGCGAGTGGCGGATCACCCTCGCCTCACAGCGCTTCCAGCGCATCAAGAACGCCTACGACCTGTTGATGCAGCATGCGTGATCTCTATCTACGACTCGGCATCCCACCCACCGCCACCGCGGAGGAGATCGAGCGCGCCATCCGCCACTGTGCCAATCAGTCGCTCAAGGCGGATGCCCAGGCCGCACTGGGCTCCCCTGAACGCCGCGCCGAATACGACGACATGCACCAGCTGCTGGGCGATATCGGTCGCCTGCGCGCCGGCCTGGGGCTGACCCACGCCCCGCATTGGCACGGCGACGCCGCCAACGACTTCTCGCCGCCCGGCGCGCCCACCACCCGCCACGCGCAGTTGACCCGCAAGCTCGATGTCGCCCTGCAACACTATCAGCGTCGCCGGCCCCGCCGCCTGTGGCTCACTGCCGCGATCACCGTGGGCCTGGTGGTGGCCCATCTACTTGGCCGGCTACTGGCTTAACCGCGGCGGCGCAGCGGTTCGAGCAGATCGCTGAGACCGTTGTGGTCGATCTCGTGCATCAGCGCCAGAAGCTGGCCGATCTCCCCGCGGGGAAAACCTTCGCGGGCGAACCAGGCCAGATAGGGGCCCGGCAGATCGGCGATCAGACGGCCTTCGTACTTGCCGAATGGCATGCGCATGCTCACCAGTTTTTTCAGATCCTCGGGCTCCATCGCCGCTCCTGTGTCGGTCCACGTTCGTTCGTATGCGCGGCCCATCCTACCGGGATCGTCTCGCGGCTGCCTGCCCGCTGGCTCGGCATGCGCTAGACGCATACCCCCATGCCTAGAAGCCCTTGAACCGAGGCCAGTAGAAGCAGTTAGGGTATATCCACATGACGACAGCGCATGTTGCGCGCTGCCGCCACACGATAACGATAACCGGAGATGGGTATGCAAACCTCGCTGCGGCCGCTGGTGTTCTGGCCGACCTTCCTGATCCTGCTGGGCGCCGTAGTCGCCAGCTATGTCGATCTCGACGCCTTCCTGGCCACCGCCAGCGCACTCAACGCCGCGGTGCTCGACAACTTCTCGTGGCTGTTCAGCCTGGGCAGTCTCTATCTGCTGATCATGGCGCTGATCGTCTACTTCTCGCCCCTCGGCCGCGTGCGCATCGGCGGCGCCGAGGCCACCCCGCTGCTCTCGCCGCTGCGCTGGTTTTCGATCACCCTGTGCACCACCCTGGCGGTGGGGGTGCTGTTCTGGACCACCGCCGAGCCGCTCTATCACTATATGGGGCCACCGGCGTCCTCCGGCATCGAGGCCGGCTCCAGTGACGCCATGCTGTTCGCCATGTCGACCCTGTTCCTGCACTGGTCCTTCACCCCTTATGCAATCTACGCCGTACCGGCGCTGATCTTTGCCCTGGCTTTCTACAACTTGCGCCTGCGTTTCTCGATCTCGAGCATGCTGGAGCCACTGTTCGGGCCGCGGGTTAAGCGCTTCGCCGGGCTGATCGATGCGGTATCGCTGTATGCCCTGGTCGCCGGCATGGCGTCCTCGCTGGGCACCGGCGCCCTGACCCTGGCCGGTGGCGTGGGCCAGTACCTGGGTGGCGAGACCAGCCCGCTGCGCCTGGGCGTGATCATCGCCGTCATCGTGGTTACCTTCGTGCTCTCCGCCGCCAGTGGCCTGCAGAAGGGCATTGCCCGGCTGTCGTCGCTGAATGCGGCGCTGCTGCTGATACTCGGCGCCTTCGTGTTCGTGGTCGGCCCCACGGTCTTCTGTCTGGCCTTGGGGGTGGAGTCGTTCGGCGTCTATCTCGACAACTTCTTCACCAAGAGCCTGTTCACCGGCGCCGCGGGCAACGATCAGTGGCCGCAATGGTGGTCGATCTTCTACTGGGCGGTGTGGTTCGCCTGGGCACCGGTGGCGGCGCTGTTCCTGGGCAAGATCTCGCGCGGCTACACGGTGCGCCAGTTCCTGCGCGTGAATCTGCTCTACCCGGCGCTGTTCGCCTGTGTCTGGATCCTGATCTTCTCGGGCACCGCACTCTACTTCCAGTCTCATCTGGGAGCCGGCGAGAGCGGCACCGATCTCTACGCCATCCTCGATCAGCGCGGGGTGGAAAACGTGCTCTACGAACTCTTCCGCCACCTGCCGCTCTCCCAGGTGTGGGTGCCGCTGCTGCTGTTCATCGCCTACATCTCCTACGTCACCGCCGCCGACTCGCAGACCGACGCCATCGGCAATCTCTGCACCCGCGGCCTGACCGCCGACTCCGATCTCAACGCTGGGGTCGCCATGAAGGTGATCTGGGGTGTGATCGTCGGCATCGTCTCCTGGGTCATGGTCAGTTTCGTCGGTATCGACGGCATCAAGATGCTCTCCAACCTCGGCGGGCTGCCGTCGATGCTGATCGTGCTGCTGGCCTCGGGTTCGCTGTGGGTCTGGCTCAAGCATCCCGAGCGGCTCGACGTCGTACCGACACCGTCGACTCCTTCCCGCACAGCCAAGGACAAGGCATGAAGATCAAACAGGACTTCCCACACCGCGTTCGCGAAATCGAGAATCAGTGGATCGTGCTGGCAGACGGCACGCGCCTGGCAGCCCGTATCTGGTTACCCGAAGGCGCCATCGGCACACCGGACGAAGGCGCCATCGGCATACCGGACAAAAACGCTGAGGCGTCGCCGGTGCCGGCGATCCTCGAGTACCTGCCCTACCGCAAGCGCGACGGCACCGCGGTGCGTGATGAACTCACCCACCCCTGGCTCGCCGGCCACGGCTACGCCTGTGTGCGCGTCGACATGCGCGGCAACGGTGAATCCGACGGTTTGATGGAGGACGAGTACGCGCTCCAGGAGCAGGCCGATGCGCTGGAAGTGATCGACTGGATCGCCGCGCAGCCGTGGTGCGATGGCAAGCTGGGCATGATGGGTATCTCCTGGGGGGGATTCAACAGCCTGCAGCTGGCCGCGCTCAGACCCGAACCGCTCAAGGCGATCATCACCCTGTGCTCCACCGACGACCGCTACGCCGACGATATCCACTACAAGGGCGGCAACATGCTGCTGGAGAACCTGGGCTGGGCGGCGACCATGCTGAGTTTCTCGGCTGCCGTGCCCGACCCGGCGCTGGTCGGCGAGCGCTGGCGCGAGATGTGGAAACACCGCCTCGACAACATGCCGCTACTGGCCGAGCCCTGGCTGCGTCATCAGCAGCGCGACACCTATTGGCAGCACGGCTCGATCTGCGAGAACTATGCCGACATCGAAGCTGCGGTCTACATGATCAGCGGCTGGGCGGACGCCTACGTCAACACCATTCCCCGGATGATGGAGCACCTCTCCTGCCCGAAAAAGGCGCTGCTCGGGCCATGGATGCACAAGTACCCCCACTTCGCGATCCCCGACCCGGCCATTGGCTTTCTGCAGGAGGCGCTGCGCTGGTGGGACTACTGGCTCAAGGGGATCGACACCGGGATCATGGACGAGCCGCCCTGCACCTTCTATCTGCAGGACGGCCTGCCACCGGCGCCCAAGTATCTCGAGCGTCCGGGACAGTGGGTGCAGACCAGCGCCTGGCCCGCCCCGGCGGCGGAGATCGCATGGCAGCCGCTCGTCCTCGGCGATGCCGGCCTGGCACCGGAAGGACATCTGAGCGCGGCGCGCGCGATCGCCTCGCCGCTGACCGCCGGCGCGCTGCAGGGTGAATACATTCCGCTGTGGTTCGGCGCCGACTTCCCGCCGGATCAGCGCCGCGATGACGGCCTGGCGCTGATCTTCGACTCCGCGCCCTACGCCGAGGGGCTCGATCTGCTCGGCCAGCCTAGACTGCGCGCCAGCCTGAGCAGCGCCGAGGACTGTGGCCAACTGCACGTGCGCCTGTGCGACGTGGCCCCCAACGGCGAGAGCGCGCTGATCAGCTACGCCACGCTCAATCTGGCCCTGCGCGACGATCTCGCCACGCTCACCCCGCCGGTACCCGGCGAGCGTATGGAGATCGACCTGGCGCTGGACCTGATCGGCTACCGGCTGCCCCCCGGGCATCGTCTGCGCCTGGCGCTCTCCAGCGCCAGCTTTCCGCTGGTGTGGTCGCCGCCGCGGCGCGCCGATCTCACCCTCGAGGCCGGCACGCCGACGCTGTCACTGCCGATCTGCCAGGCGCCCTACGTGCCGATGCCGTTCGAGCCGCCGGAGAGCGCGCCGCCGTGCCGGATCGAGACGCTGCGCCCGGGCCATCCAAAGCGCACCCTCAGCGAGGATATCGGCAGCGGCGAAGTGACGGTGACGGTGGAGGACGACATGGGCGATATCCGCTTCGAGGATCACGGCCTGTGCGTCGAGCAGAAGGCCCGCGAGGTCTATGTCAGCCACCCCAGCGATGCGACCCGCACCCGCGCCGACATCGAGTGGACCTACCGCGCCGGGCGCGAGTCGGGCGAGTCGCGCTTCGGCGTCGAGGTGGTCAGCCGCTATCACCTGTACTGCGACGAGACCACCTTCTACCTGAGCGCCGAGCAGATCGCCCATGAGGGCGAGACGCTGGTCAGCGAGAAGCGCTGGGCCCGCGAGATCCCGCGTCGCGCCATCTGAGTGTCCCGCTCCAGGACGTCGCGACCGACGGTGGCGTGCACCACTCGTGCTATGCTCCGGGGCCGAGAGAACTCGGTTCCGGACGCCCCATGCCCATTCGCGACGTGCTCCCCCCACTGGCCTGCCTGCGCACCTTCGAGGCGGCCGCCCGCCATTCGAGCTTCACCCAGGCCGGCAGTGAGCTGAGCCTGACCCAGAGCGCGGTCAGCCGCCAGATCAAGCGCCTCGAGACGGATCTTGGCCGGCCGCTGTTCGAACGCCAGCATGACGGCCTGCGCCTGACCCCGGCCGGCGCGCACTACTTCCGCGTGGTGCAGCGGCTGCTGCGGGAACTGCGTGACGAGACTGCGCGTCTGCGCCGGCGCGGCGACGACCGCCAGCTGACCCTGGCCTCGAGCCCGACCATCGCCTCGATCTGGCTCGCCCGTCAGCTGCCCGATTTCCAGCAGGCGCATCCCGACATCGAGATTCGAGTCCTCACCGTCGAGGACCCCTATCGGCTCGATCTGGCCGAATTCGATCTCGGCATCTACTACCACATCCCCCACGAGGTCGATCCCCCCGGACTCGAAGCCAGCCCGATCTTCGCCGAGGAGCGCGTCGCCGCGGTGTGCAGCCCGGTCTATCTGGCGCGCCACGGTGCGGTCGCCGACCCCGCCGACCTGCTCGCCCGCCACACCCTGATGGTGGTGGAGGATCACTACCGCGACTGGCTGACCTGGGAGCACTGGTATCGCTCCCTCGGCTTCGACTGGCAGCCGCCGCTGCACACCCTGCGTGCCAACAGCTTCCAGCTGCTGATGAACGCCACCCTCGCGGGCCAGGGGGTCACCCTCGGCTGGATGCTTCTGCTCGCCGCCGAGCTCGATCAGGGCAACCTGGTCCAGGCACTGCCCGAGAGCCTGCCCAGCCGTGGACGGCTGGCGCTGCTGACCCCGACCCATCGCCACCTGACCGAACCGATGCGCGCCTTTCGCGACTGGGTGCTGGAGAGTGCCGGCCCGCCCCGCTAGCGGACGCCCTTGCCAACAGCGCCACGGCCCGAACCCTGTCCTCCCCCACAGACGCCTGCCAACAAACGCACGCCCACAGAGACAACGTCAATGCCCACCCCTGTCGATTCGACCCACGCCGGCCAGGCGGTCTATACCCGTCGCAACTTGGCGCTCTACGATCTGATCGTGCTGCGACTCTCCAATCGCGGCATCTGGCGCTGCCCGACCTCGCGCCTGCTGGAGCACTATGCGCGCCACCTGAGCGCCAATCACCTCGACGTGGGCGTGGGTACCGGCTTTTTCCTCGACCGTAGCCGGTTTCCGAGTCACCAGCCGCGGCTGGCGCTGTTCGACCTCAATGCCGACTCCCTGTCACATACCGCGGCGCGGGTGAAGCGTCTGCAGCCACAGACGCGCCAACTCGACATTCTCGCCCCGATCGAAGCCCCGCCGGCACCGTTCGACTCCATCGGCGTCAACTACCTGCTGCATTGCCTGCCCGGCCCGATGACGCACAAGGCACGCGCCTTCGATCACCTCGCGCCGCTGCTGGCGCCGGGGGCAACGCTGTTCGGTGCCACTATCCTGGGCGACGGCGTCACACGCTCATCGCTGGCGCGACGATTGATGGCGTTCTACAACGCCAAGGGGATCTTCTCCAATGAGGCGGATACACCGCAGGCGCTGGAGCGCGCGCTCGCCGAGCGTTTCTCCCATCACCAGATCGAGATCGTCGGCTGCGTGGCGCTGTGTTCTCGCCCGGCGCGAGTGATCGCCAGGCAGACGCAGCGCCACGCGCGCGTATCGCGATCATGCTGCCAGCGGGCAGATCCTGCCGGGCGTGGGTCGTTAAAGCATCAGGGATAAGAGCGTCGGACACCGCAGCCAGGCGGCCTGCCGAAGAACGACCTGGAAGGAAGCGCAGACACCGGATGGTGCCACGCTATCGGGGATGGTACTTGGCTCAGGCGCGCTGGCGCGAGGCGTTCGGCGTGTCGTCTCTGACGCCGACGCGCTCTCTCGCCACGGGCGTGCTCTTGTCGCTGCGGCAAAGGCGCAGCGCGACGAAGAGCCCGAAGGCGCCGAAACCGATGGCGATCGCGAAGATGCTGAGAAGAGTCATGGTGTGCCCTGCCTGTCGGCTCGTTGCCTGGTGGCCACCGGACGCGCTCGCGCCGGCGACGATCGTTACCCTGCGTTATCGCCCGGATACAAAAAACCTTGAATCCTGACGCAGCGTAGCGAGTTGGCAGCGATTATTTACCTTTCACCACTACTTTCGCAACACGACTTTGGCCAAATCACATCGCGCCATCCCGGGTCACGACGGGCCGGCCCGGGTGAGCGCCTCGCCCTGGCCGGCGCTCACGGCGGATCGGGCACCCCAGGATTGGTGATCGCCTCGCGCGACGAGTCGTCGGACGGCGTGCCACCCCGAGCCCGGCTCTCCTCCATCACCACGCTCATGCGCGGCATGCCCAGATCGAGCCCCTGCTCGTCGAAACGCTGCTTGAGACGCAGATTGAACGCCCGCGCCACGTCCCACTGCATGACCGGTGCGGTGCGCATGCGGATGCGCAGGATGGCGGCGCCAGCATCGAAGCTCTCGATCCCCTGCACCTCCAGTGGCGACCAGATGTGGTGGCGCATCATCGGATCGTTGCGCAGCTCGTCGGCGATGCTGCGCATGGTCTCGATCGCCTCGTCGATCTTCATCTGATGGCCGATGCGGATACGCAGCAGCGCAATGCCGAACTCACGCGAGTAGTTCTGGATGCCCTGGATCTGGCTGAACGGAATGATGTGCACGATCCCGTCCAGGTCACGCAGTTTCACCGTACGGATGCTCAGCGCCTCGACCGTGCCCATGTGACTGCCGAGATTGACGAAATCGTCGATCGCCAGCGAATCCTCGATCAGAATGAACAGCCCGGTGATCAGGTCCTGCACCAGAGTCTGGGCGCCGAAACCCACCGCCAGACCGATCACCCCGGCCCCCGCCAGCAGCGGGGTGACGTTCACACCGAGATTGGCCAGCGCGATGATCGCAGCGATTACCGCAATGGTAACGAAGATGGTGTTGCGCAGCAGCGGCGTGATCGTCTGCGCCCGGGCACTGGCATTGGCGCGCCGCCCATGGCGCCGGCTGCTCTTGCGCAGGGCGTGCTGGACCGCGGTATCGGCCAGGATCCACACCAGCCAGGCGACCAGAAAGGTCAGCCCCAGCCCCAGCAGGCTGCGAGCGATCTGCTGGCCGATCCCGGCACTGCCGCTCACCGCCCACAGCGAGGTTCCCCAGACCCGCATCGCCAGTTCGAGAAAAACCAGCCACGCCAACAGATGGGCCAGGGTGAAGCCGAACCGTATCAGGCGGGCCGAGTATTCGGAGAGGCGCTTGTCCTGGCTCTTCTCGCGCTGACGGTGGATCAGCCCCGAGATCACCAGCGTGGCGATCATCATCCCCGCGGTCACCAGCGCGCGGAAGAAGGCACTGCGCGAGTCCTCGGCCGAGGTCACCATGGCGATCAGCGAGACCACCACCATGACCAGGATGGGAATGTGCCAGATGCGACTGAACAGGCGCAAAAGCTCGGTGGTGGCGCGGCGCTCCTGACGCTGGGTGTAGGGGCGGTTGCGCATCAGATGGCGGAACGGCCGCCGAAAGACCAGCACGAAGGCCGCCAGCAGCAGCGCCGCGCAGACGTTGGCCAGCAGTGACACGAATGCCATCAGCCCGCGCCCCAGCGGCTCCACCACGGCGGCCGAATTGGAGGCGTCACCCAGCGCCACCAAGGCGCCGAGGGCGAACAGCCAGGGCGCGCCGCGCTGACGCAGGATACGCAGCGCGGTATGCCGATGCCCGCTGCCGAACAGCGAGAAGACGATCTCGCACACCGCGGCGAAAACCGCCCCGCACAGGGTGACATAGGCCATCACCATGGCCAGGGTGACGCCGATGGTATCCGAGGTCGCCTGGTGCACTGCCACCAATGCCACGCCGAACCCCAGCGCCAGCGGTACGACTCGCCGCGCCAGATGGCGCACCAGCATCCAGGTAGTGGGCTCCTGCGGTAGCGCCCAGAGCAGCCCCAGGCGTTTGACCAGCGCGCGCCACAGCGCCGATACCACCAGCGTCACCCCGACCCACAGCGCGGTGACCCAGAGCAGATCGAGCAGCGCCATGGGCACACGCTCACCGTCACTCCAGAGCCGCGCCAGATCGTTGCCGGCCTGCTTGACCCGATAGCCCCAGTAGTTGATCGGGTTGTCCAGGCCGTCGTGTTCGAGCACCGAGAACGACTGCGCCAGCGCCCCCAGCAGGCCGCCGGCGGCAGGCTCGGCCTGGGCCTCGGCGGCGGTCGCCTGGCGCAGCTGCTTGAGACTCTCGAGCAGGGCCTGGCGCTGCTCGCTGTTCTCCAGCGTGGCGATGATCTGGTCCAGCGAACTCTCCAGCTCCTGGGCGCTGGGCGCCTGCGGGGTCGCCGCACGCTTCTCCTCCGCCCCGACCAGCGAGGCCAGGGATTGCGCCATGACCGGCTGGCTCAGCGCGACCAGCAGCGCCAACAGCACGCCCAGGCCAGCTCGTATCCATGCTCTCACGGTGACTCCTGTCGTCGTCTCTTCCGGACCCCATCATGCTATCCGCGCGGCGTGCGGACAACGCCGCCGGCCCGGCGTGGCGCGCTACCCACGCGCTACCGGCGCACGGCATCCCCGCGCCATTGGCGCAGATGCTCTATCTTCAATCCCAGGTCTTACGACTTTACCCAGGCCTTACGACTTCACCCGGGCCTTACGATTTCACCCAAACCTTAAGACTTTCCTCACGCCCCGGACCGTAAGCGGTCCCCATAACAGGAGCAGCACATGCGTCTCGCAGGCAAGGTAGCACTGGTCACCGGCAGCACCCAGGGCATCGGCCGCGCCATCGCCGAACGCCTGGCCCAGGAGGGCGCCGACATCGTGGTCAGCGGCAGCCGTCCTTCCGAGCGGGCCGAGGAGACCGCCGAGCGGGTGCGTCGGCACGGCCGCCGCGCCGCCATCGTTACCGGCGATATCTCCCAGGTGGAGACCAACCGCCGGCTGATCGACGAGAGCGTAGCGGCGCTGGGGCGGCTCGACATTCTGGTCAACAACGCCGGACTGGAGATCGATGCACCCTTCTGGGAGGTGACCGAGGCCGACTATGACAAGGTGCTGCTCGATACCAATCTCAAGGGGGTATTCTTCACCACCCAAGCGTTCGTAAGCTATCTGCGTGATGTCGGCCGCGGTGGGCGGGTGATCAACTTAAGCTCGGTGCACGAGGATCTGCCCTTCCCCGGCTTCACCAGCTACTGCCTGGCCAAAGGCGGGCTGCGCATGCTCACACGCAACCTGGCGATCGAGCTGGCCCCGCTGGGGATCACCGTCAACGGCGTCGCCCCCGGGGCGATCAAGACGCCCATGAACAGCGCCCTCGACGAGGACCCCGAGAAGCTCAAGCATCTGCTCGGCAATATCCCGCTGAACCGGCTCGGGCGCTCGGAAGACGTCGCCGGCGTGGTGGCCTTTCTCGCCTCAGAGGATGCCGATTACATGACCGGTGCCTCCTTGCCGGTAGACGGGGGCCTACTTTGGCAGTATGAAGAGTAGATCCACTTCTACCGTTCAGCGTGCCGCAGAGGACCGATGATGCCCACAAGCCTCCAGGCCACCACCGACAGGGATACCTACCATGATGCCGCTGTCACCCCCCACGACCGCTTCGGCGAGCTATTCGAAGCGGTAGCGCTGGCGCATCTGTTCGAGGATTCCAAGACCTTCGCCGATAGCGTGCCGCGTGTGCCGCCGCAGCAGATCATGCAGGCCTACGAAGCCGAACGCGACAACCCGGATTTCGATCTGCGCGCCTTCGTCGACGCCCATTTCGAGGAGGACCCGATCGCCTGCAGCGGTTACGAGGCGGATACCAGCGACGACATGGTCACCCATATCGACCGCCTGTGGCCGGTGCTCACGCGTAACTCCCGCGAGCATCCATTGTGGTCGTCGCTGCTCTCGCTCTCCCACGATTACGTGGTGCCCGGCGGGCGCTTTCGCGAGTTCTACTATTGGGACTCTTACTTCACCATGCTGGGGCTCGCCGCCAGCGGCGAGGATCACCTGCTGTGCGCGGTGGCCGACAACTGCGCCGACCTGATCGCGCGCTACGGCCACATGCCCAACGGCAACCGCAGCTACTACCTGAGCCGTTCGCAGCCGCCGCTCTTCTCGATGATGGTGGCGCTACTCGAGCAGCGCGGACAGCGCCACGCCGTGGATTACCTGCCGCAGCTCAAGCGCGAGTATGCCTTCTGGATGCATGGCGAGGCCCAGCTCAAGCCCGGCGAGACCCACCGCCGCTGCGTGCGTCTCGACGACGAATGCTGGCTCAACCGCCACTGGGATGACCGCGCCACGCCGCGCGAGGAGTCCTATCGTGAGGACTACGAGCTGGCCCAGGCCTCGCCGCGCCCGGCGGAGCAGGTCTATCGTGATCTGCGCGCCGGCGCCGAAAGCGGCTGGGACTTCAGCGGCCGCTGGCTCGACGATACCCGCGAGCTGCACACCATCCGCACCACCGCCTTCATCCCGGTCGAGCTCAACTCACTGCTCTACCATCTCGAATATCTACTCGGAAAGCTGTGTGCCGATGTCGGCGAGGAGTCCGAGGCCGGCCACTACCGCGAGCGTGCCGAGCGCCGACGCATGGCGATCGACCGCTATCTGTGGTGCGAGGAGCGCGGGGCCTACTACGACTACGACTGGCAGCGCGGCTGCCGCAGCATTCACCTCACCGCGGCCTGCGTGGTGCCGCTCTACCTGCAGCTCGCCTCGCCTGGCCAGGCCGAACGCGTGGTCAACGTGGTGGCCCAGCGCCTGCTCGCCCCCGGCGGACTGGTCACCACCGAGATCAACGACAGTAGTCAGCAATGGGACCACCCCAACGGCTGGGCGCCGCTGCAGTGGATGGCGATCGAGGGCTTCCGCCACTACGGCTTTCACGAAGTTGCGGAGGATCTGACCGAGCGCTGGCTGTCGCTGGTCTACGATCTCTATCGGCGGGAACACAAGCTGGTGGAGAAATACGTGCTCTACCCCGGCGCGGAGTTCGCCTGCGGCGGCGAGTACCCGCTTCAGGACGGCTTCGGCTGGACCAACGGCGTCACCCGGGCGCTGCTGGCGCAGCGCGACGGCATGGTCGTCGGCTAGGCCCGTCGCGCGCCACGGCCCTCTGGATAGCGCCGCGGCACATTCAAAGAACACCGCTCACCCGGGCCGGGGAACGGCCCGGGCCAACTTCACGCCGGTGGCAGCAGCGCTATCACCGCCAGCGGTGGCAGCGTCAGTACCAGCGACTGCGCCTCGCCGTGGCAGGCGGCCGCTTCGCTTTCGAGGCCGCCGGCGTTGCCGATATTGCTGCCGCCATAGTGCTCGGCATCAGAGTTGAAGCGCTCGGCCCAGTGCCCCGCCATGGGTACGCCGATGCGGTAGCCGGTCAGCGTCCGCGGGGTCATGTTGGCCACCACCAGCACGCGCTGCCCGTCGCCGTCCAGACGCCACCAGGCGAACACGCTATTGACGTTGTCGTCGCCGATCACCCAGCGGAAACCCGCCGCCTCGGTATCGCGGGCGTGCAGCGCCGGACGCTCGCGGTAGAAGGTGTTGAGATCGCGCACCAGACGCTGAATGCCGGCGTGGCTGGGGTACTGCAGCAGCCACCAGTCCAGCTCACGGTCGTGGCTCCACTCCCGCCCCTGGGCGAACTCGCAGCCCATGAACAGTAGTTTCTTACCGGGATGCAGCCACATGAAACCGAGGTAGGCGCGCAGGTTGGCGAAGCGCTGCCACTCGTCACCGGGCATCTTGTCGATCAGCGAGCCCTTGCCGTGCACCACTTCGTCATGCGAGATCGGCAGCACGAAGCGCTCGTTGAAGGCGTAGACCAGCCCGAAGGTGAGCTGGTCGTGATGGTACCGGCGATAAAGGGGATCGTGGCTCATGTAGCTCAGGGTGTCGTGCATCCAGCCCATGTTCCACTTGTAGCTGAAGCCCAGCCCCGCCTGCGCCACCGGCGCGGTGACCCCGGGCCAGGCGGTCGACTCCTCGGCGATCACCACCGCACCGGGTGCCTCCTCGGCGACCACCTGATTGAGATGCTGCAGGAACCCCATTGCCTCCAGGTTCTCCGCACCGCCACGGTGGTTGGGAATCCACTCGCCCTCGCGCCGTGAGTAGTTGCGATAGAGCATCGAAGCGACCGCATCCACGCGCAGCCCGTCGAGATGGAAATGTCGCAGCCAGTGCAGGGCCGAGGCGAGCATGAAGCCATGTACCTCGCGCCGGCCCAGGTTGTAGATATAGGTGTTCCAGTCCTGGTGATAGCCCTCGAACGGGTGGGCATACTCGTACAGCGCGGTGCCGTCGAAGCGCGCCAGCCCATGCGGGTCGGAAGGAAAGTGACCGGGCACCCAGTCGAGCAGCACGCCGATGCCGGCCCGGTGACAGGCATCGACGAAGGCGGCGAATTCGGCTGGCGTACCGAACCGCCCGCTGGGCGCGAACAGCGACAGCGGCTGGTAGCCCCAGGAGCCGCCGAACGGATACTCCATGATCGGCATCAGCTCGATATGGGTAAAACCCATCTCCACCACGTAGGGGATGAGGGTGTCGATCAGATCGGGCCAGCGGTAGATCTCGCCCTCGTCACCGCCATGCTTGCGCCACGAGCTTACATGCAGCTCATAGATCGAGATCGGGGCGTCGGCCGCCTGACGCTCGCCGCGGCGGGCAAGCCAGGCGTCGTCACCCCAGTCGAAGGGCGTGGCGTCCGCCACTACCGAGGCGGTCAGCGGCGGCGCTTCGGTGGAGAGCGCCACCGGGTCGGCCTTGAGCAGCGGCTCGCCATTGACGTCGATCAGCGCGAACTTGTAGCGCTCGCCGGCACCGATGGCAGGAATGAATATCTCCCACACCCCGGCCGGATAGCGGCAGCGCATGCCGTGACGGCGCGTGTCCCAGCCGTTGAAATCGCCCACCACCGCCACGCGCTGAGCGTTGGGTGCCCACACCGCGAAACGTACGCCGGTGACACCGTCGCAGGTCATCACCTGGGCCCCCAGACACTCGCCCAGGCGCCGATGATTGCCCTCGCCGAGCAGATGCAGGTCGATGTCGCCGAGCAGCAGCGGGAAGGCGTAGGGGTCGGCGGTGATCTGCTCACCGTCGGGCCAGCGAACGTTCAGTCGGTAGGCGCCCGGTGCCGCCAGCTCGCCCACGAACAGCCCCTCGATGGGCCCTGCCCGACACGTCCCCAGTGAGCGGTCACTGTCGCTGCAGACCAGTGTGACCGACTCCGCGCCGGGCAAGTAAGCGCGCACGTCGACCTGGCCATCGTCACGCGCGTGCGGGCCCAGCAGCGCGAACGGGTTGGTCAGGGTACCGCGCGCCAGTGCCTCCAGATCGGCGGCGGCGAGGCCCGCAGCGTGCGTTGCCCGGGCCGGGCTCTGGTCGCGACGGCTCATGCAGACTCCTCGTCGATGCGTGGTTGCGGGGGGCGTTGCGCTGGATCAGGCTGCGGCATTGTCACTCTCCTGCAGCTCGAACAACGACAGGCTGCGCGAGGCAACCCGATACTCGCTGCCGATCTCGCAGCTCACGTCCGCCGCCGCCGGGTCGAAGGTATCGATGCGCCGCACCCAGGCCCTGCCGCCCGGCACCGCCGGCAGCACGAAATCACAGTCTTCGTCGCCGGCATTGAGCGCCAGCAGTACCGTGATGTCATTGCCGAGTCGACAGATGCCGGTGGGCTGGGCATGACCGTTGAGGATGACGCCGATCGCCTTGGCGTCGGCATCGTGCCAGTTGTCGACCGTCATCTCTTCCGCCGCCGGCGTGAGCCAGGTAACGTCCTTGATATCGAGCGACTCGTTACGTTTGCCGTTCATGAAACGGCCACGCTGCAGGATCGGATAGTGTCGGCGCAGGCGGATCAACTGGCGGGTGAAGGCGAGCAGCTCACGCCCCTCGTCGGAGAGGTTCCAGTCGACCCAGCCGATCTCGCTATCCTGGCAGTAGGCGTTGTTGTTACCGCCCTGGGTCCGCGCGAACTCGTCGCCGGCCAGCAGCATCGGCGTACCCTGGGAAAGAATCAGGGTCGCCAGCAGGTTGCGCATCTGACGCATGCGCAGCTCGCGGATCTCGGCGTCATCGGTCTCACCCTCGACGCCATGGTTCCACGACACATTGTCGTCGTGGCCGTCGCGATTCTCCTCACCGTTGGCTTCGTTGTGCTTGTCGTTATAGCTGACCAGATCGCGCAGGGTGAAGCCGTCATGGGCGGTGATGAAGTTGATCGACGAAAACGCCTTGCGCCCGCGGTGATCGAACAGATCGGCCGAGGCGGTGAGACGGTTGGCGAAGGCCGCCAGACGCCCCTCGTCGCCGCGCCAAAAGGCACGCATGTCGTCACGAAAGCGGTCGTTCCACTCCGCCCAGCCGGGCGGGAACTTGCCCACCTGGTAGCCGCCGGGGCCGCAGTCCCAAGGTTCGGCGATCAGCTTGCACTGCGACAGCAGCGGATCCTGGCGACAGGCGTCGAGGAACCCGCCGCCCTCGTCGAAACCATCGGCCTCGCGCCCCAGAATGGTCGCCAGGTCGAAACGAAAGCCATCTACCCGCATCTCCTGAGCCCAGTAGCGCAGCGAGTCGGTGACCATTTGCAGCACCCGCGGGTGCGACAGATTGAGGGTGTTGCCGGTGCCGGTATCGTTGATGTAATGGCGCCGCTCATCGGGCATCAGGCGGTAGTAGGAAGCGTTGTCGATGCCGCGCAGCGAGAGCGTCGGCCCCATCTCGTTGCCCTCGGCGGTGTGGTTGTAGACCACGTCGAGCAGCACTTCGATGTCGGCGGCGTGATAGCGCGCCACCATCTGCTTGAACTCGCTGATGTTCTCGGTCGCCATGTAGCGCGGGTGCGGGACGAAGAAGGCCAGGGTGTTGTAACCCCAGTAGTTGTGCAGACCATTCTCCTGCAGGTGACGGTCGTCGGCGAAGGCGTGAATCGGCATCAGCTCCAGCGACGAGATGCCCAGCGACTTGAGATAGTCGATCACCTCAGGCACTGCCAGCCCCGAAAAGGTACCGCGCAGCTCCTCGGGTACCGCCGGGTGGCGCATGGTGTAGCCGCGCACATGGGTCTCGTAGATCAGGGTGTCGCTCCACGGCACCAGGATCTCGGTCGAACGGCCCCAGGTAAAGGCGGGGTCGATCACCCGGCAGCGCGGCATGAAGGGCGTACTGTCACGCTCGTCGAAACTCAGGTCGCCCTCCTCGTGACCGATGGTGTAGCCGTAGAGGGCGTCGTCCCACACCAGCTCGCCCACCAGCTGCTTGGCATAGGGATCGATCAGCAACTTGTTGGGGTTGAAGCGGTGCCCTGCCTGCGGGTCGTAAGGGCCGTGCACGCGATAGCCGTAGAGCTGGCCCGGCCGCGCGTCGGGCAGGTAGCCGTGCCACACCTCGTCGGTGTACTCGGGGAGCGAGATACGCTCTACCTCATGCTCGCCACTTTCATCGAACAGACACAGCTCGACCCGGGTCGCGTGGGCCGAGAACAGGGCGAAGTTGACGCCCAGCCCGTCCCAGGTCGCCCCCAGCGGATATGGCAGCCCTTCCTGGATGCGCGAACTCTGTACCACGCCACCCTGGATCGCGATGCCACTGCTCTCTGCCTCTCCGCCGCGCAGGTCGACCTCGAACCGGGCGCCATTCTCGTACTCATTCTGTCTCATACATGACTCTCCGGGGGAACCGTGGGCGTTGTCTGGGTAGTGCCTGCACGCGTCGACTCGGCGATTCGCAGCGTGACGAGCGGCGGTGTCTCGATCTCGGCGTAGGAGTTGTCAGCGTCAGGCGCCGTCATCAGGCTTGCGCGGCTTTCGCGCGCGCGGGGTCTTGGGCTTGGCCGGCGTCTCGGCGGTGCCCATCGGCTTGGCCTCGGGCTTTTTGGCTGCGGGCTTCTTGGCGCTAGGCTTGCGCGGCGCGGGCTTCGCCGGCGGTTCGGGATGCACCTCGACGCCGGTGTCCTCCTCCTTCAACGCTTCGGTCTCGGGGTCGTCCAGCGGCAGACGCTGCTCGTCGATACCCTGCTCGTCCGCTTCCAGCGGCAGCTCCTCGCCCTCGAAGATAGGCGACTCGTCATGCGCCGGCTCCCACTCCTGCTCCTCTTCGCGCGCGTTCTCGGCCTCGACGATACGCTCTGCCATGGCCCAATGACGCGCCTCCTGACCCTCCGGTCGTCCTTCCGACTCCCAGATCCGGTAGGCCAACATTCTGACTCTTTGCTCGCGATTGCTCATGACGATCTCTCCCTAAGCGAATTGACGAAAAATGAGGCGATCCCTGCCTCGCGGTGACCAAGGGTCGGCGGCCTGGTTCGGCCCCGCTACTAACAACCTAGACGCTCTGGCGCGGTAAGCCGCTCTCATGGCGTTCCAGATGTCGACACGTCACGCCACAGCCAGGCGCCGCAGGGGAAATCGGCCAGATGGGTCGAAAGCGCCAGACCATCGGCTGGCGCGGACGTCGCGGTCAAACACGCCACCCCGGCACCTTCGAGCCCCAGCGCGGCGAGTTCGACACGGGTATCTCCCCACGCTAGAGTCGCGCCATCGGCCGCGCCCAGCAGCGCTCGCGGCAGGCGCGGCACCACCAGCACCAGGGTGGCGTCAGCGCTGCGTCGGGCCAGCGCGATGACATGCTCGGCGCACTGGCCAGTGACTCCCAGAGGCACATAGTCGCCCTCGAGGAACAGCGCCGGCCACTCGGCGCGCAGCGCCAGCAGGCGCCGGATCAGCGCCTGCTTGACCGCACCATCACGCCACTGCGCCCAGGCCACCGCCGGCGTGGCGTCGGCGCTCAACGCCGCGCGCCGCGCAGGCATATCCACCGGGCGACGATTGTCCGGGTCGACCAGCGACTGGTCCCAGAACTCGGTGCCCTGATAGAGATCCGGCACTCCCGGGGCACACAGCTTGAGCGCGGTCTGGGCCAGGCCATTGATCGCCCCGGGCAGGTCGAGCGCTGCCGCCAGCGCGGCCAGTTCCCGGGTCAGGTCGCCGCCATCCAGGGCGTGCTGCACCGCCGCCGATGCGGCTTCCTCGTAGGCCGCGTCGGGCGCCAGCCAGTGGCTATGCAGCTTGGCCTCGCGCAGCGCCTTCTGTTGCCACGCCATCACCCGCTCGGCAAACGCCGCCAAGCCGTCGCTGTCGTCGGCCGCCAGCCCCAGAGGCCAGGCCGCCAGCAGGATCTGCAACAGCATCAGACGATCGCCGCCGCTGACGTCCGCCGCGCCCAGGCGCGGGTCGTCGGCGAGCTCACGCAGCCGCGGGATCAGATCCTGGCACTCGCTCAGCGCGGCCAGGCGTGCGCGCACATCCTCACCGCGCTTATGGTCGTGGGTCGCGGTGGCCAGCAGACTGTGCGGGAAGCGCGCCAGGCGCGTACGGTTGGCCGCATGCAACCGTGCCACCGGGTAGGCGAAGTGAGCCCCCTCGCAGCCGACGTCGTTGCGCGACAAGAGCACCGCGCTGCGATAGCCGGCGGTATCTTCCACCGCCTTGGCCGCCAGCGGCGAGGTGAGCTGCTGGAAGGTGGCAATGGCGCGCAGACGCAGCGCCTGCTCGGGCGCATCGAGCGTCTCCGGGGCGACCCCGCCGAGCCAATCGTCGAGGGTCGGTAACCAGGCGGCGTCGGCCGCGCTGAGCCGGACGCGGGCACGCTCGAGGGCGTGGTCGAAATCGGCAGCGTCAGCCTGCGGGCGGCCGTGACGGTCGGCGTAGCTGCGATAGACCGGATAGCCGATCGCCAGCGCGCCGAGCACGCGGCGCAGCGCAGGCTCGCTCAGCTCGCGTGTGGCCGGCTGCTGGCGTGCCAGGGCGCCGAGGGCGGCGACACAGCGCTCGAATTCCGCGCTTAGCGGGCCGGCCAGCATCTCGCTGCGGGCCGTGGCGACTTCGGCGGCGAAGTCGCCGCTGCGTCCGCTCACCTCGCGCCACAGCGCGGCGAACGGCGCCTCCCCCTTGGGGTCGTGTTGCACACCGGAGACCACGTCGAGAAATTCGTAACCGGTGGTGCCGTCGACACCCCAGTCGGCGTGCATCGCTTCGTGGCCGGCGAGAATCTTCTCCACATAGAGCGGGATGCGCGCCTCACCGCGCTCGGCGGCGATCGCATCCAGGCGTTCGCGCAGGCGTAGCCCATAGCCGCGGGGATCGACCAGGCCATCGATATGATCGACGCGCAGGCCGTCGATCCAGCCCCGCGCCACCAGCCCCAGCACGGTGTCGTGGCACAGCGCGAAGACGCGTGACTCCTCGACGCGCACCCCGGCCAGCTCGGTGATATCGAAAAAGCGCCGCCAGTTGAGCGCATCGTTGGCGCTGCGCCAGTGGGCCAGCCGATAGGCCTGGCGTTCGAGCAGCCCATGCAGCCGCGCACGGCCACTCTCGTGGCGGCTGTCGAACGCCGCCAGCGCCGCCTGGATCGCGTCGGGTTCGGCGGCGTCGGATTCCGACGCCTCGGCCCCGCCCAGGGCGAACAGCGCCGCGCTGTGGGCCGGATCGATGGGAAAACGGTGCTCGTGATAGCGCACCTCGAAGCGCTGCGCCGTCTCCGACCAGCCCAGCGTCAGCTCGCCGGCGGCGAGCACATCCACATAGCGTTCGCCCAGCACTGGCAGTAGCAGCTTGCCGTCGAGATCGGCGCGGCCCCAGTCGACGTCGAAGCAGTCGGCGAACTCGCTGGCGCGGCCGCGGGCGAGCATGTCCTGCCACCAGGGGTTGTCCGCCCCGATCGCCAGATGGTGGCACGATGTCGGCAACGATGCCCATGCCGCGAGCATGCAGCGCCTCGACCAGTGCCGCCAGCCCCGCCTCACCGCCCAGCTCGGGGTCGATGCGGGTCGGGTCGACGCCGTCATAGCCGTGGGTCGAACCGGGGCGCGAGGTGAGAATCGGCGACAGGTAATAGGGCTGACGCCGAGCGCGGCGTAGTAGTCGACCTGAGCGCGCGCGGCAGCGAAGTCGAACCCGGCGTGCAGCTGTAGCCGCACCGTGGCCCGGATCGGTCTCATGATGACACTCCTTGTCGGGACCCCGCGACCGCGCAGGTCTTGGATATGCGCCAGACGACGCTGCAACGCCTCCTGCGTCACCAGTTGCGCCACCGGCAGCGGTAGCCGGCGGCGCCAGTTGGGATGCTCATCGAGGGTGCCGGGCAGATTGGGCTGCTCGCTCAGTGCCAGCAGATCCTCCAGCGGCAGCAGGGTCAGCGGGGTCGGCGTGGCGGCGATGTGGCCGAGCGCGGCATCCACCACCGTGGCCGGCGTGGCCGTCTCGGCGATGCCGCAGCGCGCGGCCAGCCGCGCCCGGTCACGCTGGCGCTCGGCATCGAGTGCCACCCGGGTTTCGCCCTCGCCGAACAGCCCCAGCCGTTCGCGCCAGTCGAGATCGCGCCCCTGCCACCAGCCGGCCACCGTCGGCAGGTCATGGGTGGTGGTGGTAGCCAACACGCCCTGACGCCATGCCGGGGCGGCCAGGAAATCGTCACCGTCGCGTTCGAACCAGAGTACGCCAATACCCAGCACCCCGCGGCTGGCGAGTTTGTCGCGCAGCCCCGCCTCTACCGTGCCCAGATCCTCACCGATCACGATCGCTCGGTGACGCCAGGATTCGAGAGCCACCAGTCGCAGCAGATCGTCGAGGGGAAAGCGCAGATAGGCGCCATGATCGGCAGGTTCGCCTTGGGGAATCAGCCACAGCCGCGAGAGTCCCAGGACATGATCGATACGCAGGCCGCCGGCATGGGCGAAACCGGCGCGCAGCATGGCGATGAAGCCTTGGTAGCCGGAGCTCGCCAGTCCCACCGGCGAAAAAGCCGCCACACCCCAATCCTGCCCGCGGGCATTGAACGCATCCGGCGGCGCGCCGACACTGAACTCGGTCAGCAGCTCGCCGGGAAAGCTCCACGCCTGACTGCCGCAGGGATCGACCCCCACCGCCAGATCGGCGATCAGCCCGATTCCCATGCCGGCCTCGCGTGCGCGCTGCTGCACCCGCTCGAGCCCGGCCGCCATCAACCACTGCAGAAAGGCGGCAAAGCGCACCGCTTCGACATGGCGATCGGCGAAGGCCTCCACCTCGGCGCTAAGCGGATCACGCCACGCCGGCGGCCAGCGGCGCCAGTCACGCTCCTTGGCTTCGGCCTGCAGCACCTCGAAACGACAGTGGCGCTCGAGCGCCTCTCCGCCCTGCTCGCAGAAGGCTTCGAACTGCGCCTGCCAGTGCTGGGCCTCCTCGGCTTCCATCACATGATGGTAGAGGCGCTCGAGCTGGGCCTGCTTGAGCGCGACGCTGGCCGGCCAGTCGATCAGCGCTGCCTGCGAGCGCTGGGCCAGCGCCACGCGATCCGGCGCCGCCGCCCAGGCCACGGTGGCGGCATCGAAGACGCACTCGGGAGCGACGTGCCAGACGTTGTAGAACAACCGGCTGGAGGGGGCATAGGGGCTGTAACGCTGGGGATCGGCGGCGAACAGCGCATGGATCGGACTGACGGCGACCGCATCCGCGCCCTGTTCGGCGAGCCCGGCGCACAGCTCGTCGAGCGCCTGCAGGTCGCCGATCCCGGTATCGCCCTCGCGCCGGAGCGAATAGAGCTGCACCGCCACGCCCCAGAGCCGTGCCGCAGTCCCCTCGGCGCGCACGTCGGCGGGCGTGAAGCAGCGCGCGGGCGCCACCGCCAGAGTCCGCGTGAGCCGTTCACCGCCAGCGTCAGATAGGGTCAGGCGGTGAACCCAGGCGTCGATCGGCGGCAGGCAGCCCATCGCATCGAGCTTGCCCCGAGCGTCTCGCCACTCTCCAGCCGCAGGCTGAAGCCGAGTCCCGCAGCCTGGACGAGCGGCACGGGAAAGCCATATCGGCATCGGCGATCAGCAGCGGCGGCAGCGCGGGCCAGGCGTAGGGCGCGCTCTGCTCGCGCCAGCGGGCCAGGCTTGCGTTCACTCGGCCGCATCTGCCGCCGGCCACCCCAGCCGCGCCAGCATCTCACGCTGACGCACGGCCTCGAGCGTACAGTGGCTGCCGTCGCTGGCCTCCCACTCGAGAATCAGCCCAACCGCCTCGGCCAGCGTACGCAGTGACGTGTCGTCGGTGTCGTGCGCGCTCATGCCGAGGTCTCCCGGGCATCCAGCCACACCGCACAGCACAGCGCGCGGCGGCAGCCAGCCCACGACCAGCGCCGCGGCCACGTCGGCGTGCGAAGTGACCAGCAACGGCGCCGAGACGGCGAGGTTCACCGCGGCCTGCCCAGATTGATGGCGCCAGGGTACTGCCATCCCCCAGCTGCCAGCAGGCATCCACCGCGGCGTCACCGATCACCTCGCTGCCCTGGGCCCGGGCACCGGCCAGACGCGGCACCAACCAGGCATGGCGCAGCCCCAGCCAGGCTATGAAGCGCTCGCGCTGCGCGCGATGCTCGGGACGCTCGGCCTCGGCCGTGTCGAGACAGGCAGCGGCGAAGGTGCTCTGGCGTGGGGTCGGGGATGCGCTCGCGCTGGGCTGGATCCTCGAAGGCAGCGAACTCGGCGAACTCACGCCGCCGCCCTTCGCGCACCGCATCGGGCCAGCGCATCGCGATGATCGGTGAAGAACAGAAAAGGCCGCCGAGAGCCCCACTCTTCGCCCATGAAAGCAGCGGAATCTTGGGCGACAGCAGCAGCAGCAGCGTCGCGGCGGCGAGCGCGTCGACATCGGCCAGCTGACTCAGGCGCTCGCCGAGGGCACGGTTGCCGATCTGGTCATGATTCTGCAGAAAATCGATGAAGGCGGTCGGCGCCAGCCCGGCGCTGGGCTCACCACGCGCTTCGCCCTTGCGCGT
The DNA here is from genome assembly GCF_003006155.1 of Salinicola tamaricis. Classification (GTDB taxonomy): domain Bacteria; phylum Pseudomonadota; class Gammaproteobacteria; order Pseudomonadales; family Halomonadaceae; genus Salinicola; species Salinicola tamaricis. Next base: position 574,972 of record NZ_CP023559.1, read on the forward strand.
GGCCTGCCCCTGAAAGACGAAACCCTCGCCCATCGCGGTGGCGAGCTTGGCCGTGGCGTCGCCGACGAAATCGGCATAGTAGCCCTGAGACTCGCCGGTCAGCAGCACGTGCATCACGTTGTGCCAGTCGTCGGCCCACTGCGCGCTGTAGGCATCACCGCCGAGCAGACTCGCCTGGTTGTGCTCGTTCTCCAGCATCAGATGCACGTGACGCGCGCCGCCGGCCCGCGCCCGCAGGGTCGCGGCCATCTCGAGCAGGAAGTCGCGGTCGCCGATGGCGTGCACCGCATCGAAGCGCAGGCCGTCGACGCGATAGTCGAGCAGCCACATCAGCGCATTGTCGATGAAGAAACGGCGCACCTGGGGTCGCCTAAAATCGATCGCCGCGCCCCAGGGCGTGGCCACGTCGTCACGGAAGAACGCCTTGGCGTAGTGGGGCAGAAAGTTGCCGTCGGGTCCGAAGTGGTTGTAGACCACGTCGACGAACACCATCAGACCATGGGCGTGGATGGTGTCCACCAGCGCCTGGAGCGCCTGCGGGGTACCGTAGTAGGAGGCCACGGCATAAGGCTGCACGCCGTCGTAGCCCCAGTTGCGAGTGCCCGGACACTCGGCCAGCGGCATCAGCTCGACCGCCGTGACCCCGAGCTCGACCAGCTGCGGCAGCCGCCGCTCGAGCCCGGCCATGCCGCCGATGGCGCCGAGGTGAACCTCGTAGATCACGCTATCTTCCCAGCGGCGACCGCGCCAGTCCGGCTGCTGCCAGACGTAGGCACTGGGGTCGACCACCAGCGACCAGCCGTCGACCCCACCGCGCAGCGCCCGCGACGCGGGGTCTGGCACCGCGAGCCCGGTGTCGTCGTCGCCGACGAAGACCCGATAGCGGTAGGCGCTGCCCACCGGGCAATCGAGCCGGGCGACGAACTCCCCTGCCTCGGCCTCGGACTCCGCCATCGCGACCGGCGCTCGCCCTTCGCACTCCAGCAGCACCCGATCAGCGCTCGGCGCCCAGAGGCGGAAGGTGACGCCCCCGGAGGGATCGCAGTGGGCCCCGTAACGCGGCGCGAAGGTGTCGGCACGGGCGCCCGGCGAAGACGAGGCAGATAGCGTACTCATGGGGTGTCTCCATGCCAGACTTCATGGCGCAGAAAGAGCGTGGCCATCGGCGGCACCGTCAGCGTCAGCGACTGTGCCTGGCCATGGCTCGGCTCGGGGAGGGCCCTGAGACTGCGTCCGTTGCCCACGTTGCTACCGGCGTAAAAGACGCTGTCGCTGTTGAAGATCTCGCGCCAGCGCCCGCCCGCCGGGACACCGAAGCGATAGGTCTGATGCACGCAGGCCTGGAAGTTGCTGACACAGATCAGCGTTGCATGGCCGCTGTCGGCATGCCGCGCAAACACCACCACGCTGTTGTGGCCATCGTCGGGCACCAGCCATTCGAAACCGTTGTCGCCGTCGTCGCGGATCTGCAGCGCCGGCTCGTTGACATAGAGCCGGTTGAGGTCGGCCACCAGCCGCAGCATGCCGGCGTGCCGGCTCTCGAACAGCAGCGGCCAGTGGATCGCTTCGGGAAGCGCTCGGCCAGCACCTGGCCCAGCTCGACGCCCATTCCCAGCCACTTCTCGCCGGGCAGCGCCCACATCATGCCTAGTGCCGCGCGCAGGGTGGCGAAACGTTGCCAGGCGTCACCGTGCACGCGTTGGCGCCACGCGCCCAGGGGCACCGCCGGCGCCGGCATCTGCGCCAGCAGAGCGCGCCCCTTGGACGCCGGCGTCAGCGCCGCGATCCACTGGGCGTGATGACGACAGCGCGACAGCGGCGGACGTCCCAGATAGTCGCTCAGCGCCGCCTGCCAGGTGGGCCGAAAGCCAGGATCACATCGGCCCGACCGTCATCGACGAATAGCCGACAGTGGCCGGCCTGGTCCGTCGTCGGTCGGCGTGTACACGCCGTCGACGTGCAGCCGCCGACAGCGTTCGAGGCTCTGGGCCGTGTCGTCGGGCGGGCAGACCACCACCCCGACACCCGCGATATGGCAGGTTTCGATCACGCCACGGATCGTGGCGTCGCCTTCGGCCAGCAGCGCTGCATCGAAGGCGACATGGGTAAAACCGAGATCCGCCACGTAGGGCACCAGCTCCTGGATCAGGGCATCCCAGCGCAGCGGCGGCGAGAAGCGCGAGGCATACCATTCGGCGGCATCGAGGCAATAGAAGGCGAGCGGTAGATCCCCCTGGTGGCGTGCCCCGCGGACCCGCATCCAGTCGCCGTCGTCCCAGCGCCAGTCGCTGTCGTCGGGTACCCCCGGCGGCGGCGCCATCGACGCCATCAGCCACCAGCGCAGCGCACCGAAATTACAGGCCGCGGCGGTGGAGCTCGCACCGCTGTCGACGCCACTCATCGAACGCTGCCGTGGTAGCTGCCGGTAGCGGGCGTGGTCTCCGCCAGCAGCTCGGCGTAGAGCCGGCGATAAGGCACCACGGCCTGGCGCCAGTGCAGGCGCCCGGCCATGGCCGCGCGGCGCATGGCGTAGAACAGGTCGGTGGCATGGAACAGGTCGAAGGCACGGCGCAGCGTGGCGCGATACGCCTCCAGGGTCATCTCGTCGAACAGCAGTCCGTTGATGCCGTCCTGGATGGTGTCGGCCAGGCCACCGGTACGATGAGCGATCGGCAACGACCCGAAGCGCTGGGCGTAGAGCTGGCTCAAGCCGCAGGGTTCGAAGCGCGACGGCATCAACAGGAAGTCGCTGCCGGCGTAGATCTGGCGCGCCTCGCCTTCGTCGAAACCGATATTGACGCCGATCTGACCGGGGTAGCGCGCCGCCAGCGCCACCAGCGACTGCTCGATGGCATATTCGCCGCGCCCGATCACCACCAGCTGTCCGCCGGCACCGACCAGGGTGTCGGCGATCTCGCAGGTGAGATCGAGCCCCTTCTGGGCCACCAGCCGGGAGACCACCGCGAACAACGGCCCGCCGCTCGGATCGAGGCCGAACATGCGCCGCACGCGCTGGGTGTTGGCACGCTTGCCATGCCAGTCGTTGATGCCGAAATTGGGCGCCAGATGGGTATCGTGGCGCGGATCCCAGCGATCGTCGATACCGTTGAGCAGGCCGCTGAGCCGCCCCTCCAGCGCGCGCTTGGCAAGCAGCCCCTCCAGCCCGCAGCCGAACTCGGGCGTGGTGATCTCGCGCGCATAGTTGTTGCTGACGGTGGTGACGTGGGAGGCGTAGGAGAGCCCCGTCTTCATGAACGAAAGCTGGCCGTAGTACTCGACGCCATCAATGTGAAAGGCGCTGGGCGGGATACCCAGCGGCTCCAGGCGATCGGCCCCGAACACGCCCTGGTAGGCAAGATTGTGGATGGTGTAGACCGAGGGCACATAGCGCCGCCCCAGCCAGCGTACGTAGCCGGCGGTGAGCCCGGTGGCCCAGTCGTTGAGATGCAGAAGATCCACCTGCCACTCGAGCAGCGTCGGATCGTTGACGATCGCGGCGGCAGCCAGGGCCAGGCGCGCGAAGCGGATGTCATTGTCGGCCCAGCCGACGCCGAAGTCGTCACCATAGGCATTGCCGTCCCGATCGTAGAGCGACGGGCACAGCACCAGATAGACGATCAATCCGTCGTCGCACACCAGGCGCCCGATCTCGCAGGCCGGCAGTGCGTGGCTGGCGGGTAGCTGCGCCACCCTTACGATAGGCTTGCCGGCGCTCAGAATCTGCCGATAGCCGGGCATCAGCACACGCACATCGTATCCCGGCTTCAGCGCGCGCGGCAGCGCCGCGGAGACATCGCCGAGCCCACCGGCCTTGATGAAATCGGCGATCTCGGTGGTGACGAACAGCACGCGCCGGTCGCGCCCGGGAGCGACCGGCCGCAGGCGTGGCAAGGCGGTCTGCGTACTTGGCCCTCGCGGCACGGAGTCACGGAAGTGTGGCCGCTCGCTCGGGTCATCGTGTTGGGCTCTTCTTCCCTGAACCGCGGCCTTTACCATGTAAAGCCTCCCGAAAACCTGCGTCAGCCTGCATTGACGACCTGGGCCGCACCTTGATCCTGCGCGCTCGCACGCGCCACCCGCGATAACCGGTGTTAACCCGTCGAACGCGAGGCGCGAACCAGACCAATAGCGCATTGACGTGACACCTTGACGATGCCGATGCGACGCGACCTCTTCTAGATATACGGCAGCACCCGGGTGAGCGTCAAAACGTCTTTTCGCCTGCAACTCGCCGGCAACGTCAGCGCCCGGGGCGCGCCCAAGAAAAAAGGCAACCTCTCTGTGAGGTTGCCTCTATTCCAAGGTAGTCGATCTGGCGTTGGACGTGATCGCGAATGCGTCATCGCCAGCGCCGGGCGCGTCAAGGGACGCGCCCGGCGCTGTCTCACGCGCTCTGTCTCCAAAAGCGCTGACTCAAGAGCGCTGTCCGTCGGCGTCAGAGCCCTCGTGCCGGCGCTTGAGCTTGGCACTGAGCCACAGCGTCACGCGCATGATCAGCACATAGGCCGCCGGCACGAACACGGTCGCCAGCACGGTGATCGAGATCATGCCGCCGACCACCGGCGTGCCGATCTGCTGCCGGCTCGCCGCGCTGGCCCCGGAGGCGAGCGCCAGCGGCAGGGTACCGCCGATGAATGCCAGCGAGGTCATCACGATGGGCCGGAAACGCTGGCGTGCCGCCACCTTGGCCGCCTCGATCACCGAGAGCCCGGCGTGCTTGCGCTGCTGCTCGGCGAACTCGACGATCAGAATGGCGTTCTTGGCCGCCAGCCCCACCACCACGAGTAGCCCCACCTGCAGGTAGACGCTAGTGCTGAGCCCCGCGAGCTGCACCGCCAGGATGGCGCCGATGAAGGCAAACGGCACCGCCGAGACCACCGCCAGCGGCAGCGTCCAGCTCTCGTACTGGGCGGCCAGGATCAAGAACATCATGACCACGCCGAAGGAGAGCGCCAGCGTGGCCGCGGTGCCGACGTTGGCCTGCTGATACGCCTCCCCGGACCAACCCATGGCGTAGTCGGAGCCCAGCGTCTGTGCCACCACCTCCTGCATCGCCTGGACCGCCTGGCCCGAGCTGTAGCCCGGCGCCGGCCCGCCGGCGAACTGGGCCGCCGGGTAGACGTTGTAGCGCTGGAGCACCGTGGGCGCGTTCTCACGGGTCAGCGTGACCAGCTCGGAGAGCGGGATACGCTGACCATCGCCACCGCGCACGTAGACCTTGCTGATGTCTTCCGGGTTACGCCGGAAGTCGTCTTCCGACTGCAGGTAGACCTGAAAGTTACGGCTGGACCGCGTGAAGTAATTGACGAAGGCGCTACCGAAGGTGCTCGCCAGGGTGGTGTTGAGATCGGAGATATCCACACCCAGACTGCGCACCTTGTCGGTATCCACGGTGGCGCGATAGACCGGCACGTTGACATCCAGGGTCGAGAACGCCTGGCCGATCTCGGGGCGCTGATTGGCCGCCTGCATGATCTTGCCGGCCGCCGCCGCCAGCTGCTGCGGCGAGTCGCCGCCGTAGGACTGCAGGTACCCGGTGAAGCCGCCGGTGGGCGACAGCCCCTGAATCGGCGGCATGTTGAAGGCCATCGTCTGGCCGCCCTGGATCTGGGCCCCGATCTGCATGATCTTGCCGATCAGCTGGTCCGCGGTCACGCTGCGCTGCGACCACGGCTTCATGGTCACGAAGACCGTACCCTTGGCGGTGTTGGCCGAGCTCGACAGGATGTCGAAACCGGGGATGCCGACCACGTAGTTGATCCCCGGCACCTCCTCACGCAGGCGAGTGCTCAGCTCCTGGATATAGGCGTCGGTGCGCGACACCGAGGCGCCCGCCGGCAGCGTCACCGAGGCCAGCGCCACACCCTGGTCTTCGGTCGGCAGCAGGCCGCTGGGCAACTGGGCGTAGATCATCCATGACAGCACGCCGACCCCGACCAGCCCTACCACCACCAGCCACAGCTGATGGATGAGGAAGTTGGTGATCGCCATGAACAGGTCAGTGACCTTCTCGAAGCCCTTGTTGAACCACACAAAGGGCTTCTTGATCGCACGGATGAGCTTGGATTCACGGATGCGCTGATGGTTTTGCAGGAAGATCGCACTGATCGCCGGCGTGAACGACAGCGCCACCAGCGCCGAGATCGCCACCGAGATGGCGATGGTGATCGCAAACTGCTGATACATCTGCCCGGTGAGACCGCCCATGAAGCCCACCGGCACGAACACCGCGGTCATGATGAACGAGGTCGCGATGACCGCGCCCGAGACCTCTTTCATCGCCTCCAGCGCGGCGCTGAAGGGCGTGGCTTCCTCGTCCTCCTGCATGATGCGTTCGACGTTCTCGATCACCACGATGGCATCGTCGACCACGATCCCGATCGCCAGGATCATCCCGAACAGCGACAGCAGGTTGATCGAGAAGTCGAGCAGATACATCCCGGCGAAGGTGCCCACCACCGAGATCGGCACCACCGACATCGCCACCAGCGTCGAACGCCAGCTCTGCAGGAACACGAACACGATCACCGCAACCAGCAGCAGCGCCTCGATGAAGGTGTGCTCGACCGACTGCACCGAGGCGTCGATGAACAGCGTGGTGTCGTAGGGGATCTCGTAGTCCAGCCCCGGCGGGAAGCGCTTCTTGAGCGTCGCCATCTCGCTCTTGACCTCACGCGCCACGTCGAGGGCATTGGCCCCGGGCTGGAGGTAGATGGCGATGGGCGCGATCGGCTTGTTGTTGACGTAGCCCTGGATGCCGTAGGTGTTCTTGCCCAGCTCGACCCGGGCGACGTCACTCAGGCGCAGCGAAGAGCCGTCGGGATTGGTGCGCAGCAGAATGTTGCGGAACTGAGCGGCGCTGCTGAAGCGCCCTTCGGTGGTGATGGTATAGGTGTAGGGCGAGGGGTCGCTCTGCGGCTCGGCGCCGATCTTGCCCGCGGCCACCACCGCGTTCTGGGCGCGGATCGCCGATGCCACCTCGGCCGGCGTCAGGTCGTACTGCGCCAACTTGTCAGGGTCGAGCCAGACGCGCATGGCGAACTCCTGACTGCCGAGTACCTCGGCCTGCCCCACCCCAGGCAGCTGCTTGAGCGCATCGGTGATGTTGATGTTGGCGTAGTTGGTCAGGTAGAGCGAGTCATAGGCGTCACTGGCCGAGGTGACGGCAACGAACATCAGCACGCTGGAGGCGCGCTGCTCCACCGTCACGCCCTGCGACTGGACTTCGCTGGGCAGCTTGGAGAGCGCCTGCTGCACGCGGTTGTTGACGTTGATCTGCGCCGTCTGCGGGTTGGTCCCGATCTTGAAGTAGACGCTCATCGACATCTGACCGCTGTCGGAGCTCGACGAGGTCAGGTAGATCATGTTCTCGGTGCCGTTGATCTCCTGCCTGCCAGGGTCGACGCCACGGTATCGGAGACCTCTGCGCACTGGCCCCGGGTAGGTCGCCGAGACGCTGATCGTCGGTGGCACCACTGTGGATACTGCTCGATCGGCAGGGTCCGCATCGCCATCAGGCCGATCAGGATGATGATGACCGAGTATGACCGGAAGATCGGCGCCTGATGAATACGCTGGAGAAATTCATCAGTTGGCTCCGTTCTGGCCGCCATCGGTCTGGGCCCCTTGGGCGCCTTTACCGGTCTGGGCCCCTTCGGCCCCTTCGGCCCCCTCGCCGCCCTTGGCATCGGCCTTCTGCGAGGGATTCTCGCCAGCCTTGTCCTGGGGGTCCTCGGCGCTGCCGGAGAACGGCTGCGGGTCGATCTTGTCACCGGGTGAGACGCTGCCGATACCCGACACCACCACCCGGTCGCCGCTGTCGAGACCTTGGGTGATGATCTGCCAGTCGCCGGCGACCTCACCCAGCGAGACGAAACGCGCTTCGGCCTTGCCGTCGGCGTCGAGGATGTTACAACCTGCGGCCCCTTGAGCCCCTCGGTCACCGCCACCGCGGGCACCGAAGACGCCATAGCGCTTGACGTTGGGCAGGGTGACGCGCACGAACTGTCCGGGCAGGAACAGGCCATCCTGGTTGCGGAAGGTGGCTTCGGCCTGGACCGTGCTGGTGTTCTCGTCGACCCGAGAGCCGAGGAAGTCGAGTTCCCCGGCGAGCTTGAGCGGCTCGCGCGTGGCCGAGCCGGTGGACGGTGCGGTGAGCACCGCGGCGTCGGCTTCCTTGGCGCCGCGCTGCCGCTGGCGGCGCAGCGCGAAGGCGTCGTCGGCGGGCAGCGAGAAGCGTACTCGATGGGATTGAGCGGGGTGATCGTCGCCAGTTGCTGGGGCGGCTGCACCAGATTGCCCACGTTGACCTCGCTCGGCTGATCATGCCGCTGACCGGGGCATTGACCTGGGTGTAGCTCAAGTCGATCTGGGCGCTGTCCAGCGCCGCCTTGGCCTGGGCCAGCGACGCCTGGGCGGTGCGCAGATCGGCCTGGGACTGGTCCCGCTGCTGCTGGCTGACCGAGTTCTGTTTGTAGAGACGCGTGTAGCGCTCGGCATCGCGCTGCGCCCGGTAGAGCTCGGCCTGGGCACTCTGAACGTCGGCCTGGCGCTGCTCGACGGTCGCTTTATAGGGGGCGGGTTCGATGGTGAAGAGCTTGTCGCCCTTTTCGACCAGACTGCCCTCGCGATAGTGACGCGCCTCGAGAATCCCCTCGACACGCCCCATCACCGTGACCTCCTGGTCACTGCGAATCATGCCCGGGTAGGTTTTGGACAGTCCGATATCGCGTGCCTTGACCTCCAGCACCTGGGCCTGGGTCGGCGGCTTCTGCTGCCCCTGCTGCTGGTCACCGGCACTGGATGACTCGTCACCGCCGCAGGCGGACAGTACGAGCGAAAGCAGTATCGCGCCACCGATACCGATGGGGCGATTCATGAGTGTAGGGCGCATGAGTCTCCGTCCTGGAAAGAGTGCCTAAGGGAATGTAGCGAGCTTACAGGCATACATACATGAATGTAAACTTGCCGACGAATGGGGTATTCTCGCGCCAGGGACTCGACGCCACCCAGCAAGTACCGAGAAAGATCGAGCCACACGCCGACTCCATCAACGCTGATGACGACACCACCATGCCGAAACGCACCAAGGCCGAGGCCGAAGCCACCCGCGAGGCGCTGCTCGACGCCGCTGAGATCGTCTTTCTGGAACGCGGCGTCTCGCGCGCCTCGCTCGAGCAGATCGCGCGCCAGGCCGGCATGACCCGCGGCGCCGTCTACTGGCACTTCAAGAACAAGTCCGACCTGTTCCATGCCATGCTCGACCGGGTCAAGATGCCGCTGCGTCAGCTGCTCGACGACGTCGAGGACCCCGAGCGCCCGCACGCCCCGCTGACCAGCCTTCGCCTGGCCTGCCTGCACGCCCTCGAGCGCTTGCAGCGACCGCGCTCTCAGCGGGTGCACACCATTCTCTTCCACCGCTGCGAATCCTCGGGCGACATCGACATGCTGGGATTGCAGAGCCAGCTGGCCCAGGAGTGCTACGACACCATGGTCGAGCGCCTCGAACAGGCCCAGCGCGACGGTGCTTTGGGCAAGGACGTCGCCCCAGAGATCGCCTGCCGCATGTTGATGTCGATGTTTGGCGGCCTGATGCACGACTGGCTGCGCGATCCGACTCAATATCCCCTGGCCGAGATCGGCACGCGCATGATCGAGACCTTCTTCGCGCGCATCGCTCGCCTGCCCCACGAATCCTGATCACTGAGCGTCGCCATATAGGTTTGGCTACTGTAGCCGAACCTGGGCCGATGCGCGCGCCGGCGGGGTCGCCTCATACTCCCTGTTCAATCCGCCAGCACCCGCGCGGCGGCCCGCGCCACGCCATCGCGATAGCCGGCACCGAACAGATAGAGGTGGTTAAGCAGCGATAGAGCTGGAACAGCGCCTCGCGGCGTGACCAGTCGGCCGGACGCCGGCCGTCCCAATAGGCCTCGTGGAAGGCCGCGCCCGGATCGGAACAGACTCAGCATGGCCACGTCCACGTCGGGATAGTGACGATAGACTGCCGGGTCGATGATCGCCGGCCCGCGCGGCGTGAACAGCACGTTGCCCGACCACAGATCGCCGTGCACCAGCGATGGCGGCTGGTCCGCGAGCCAGCTCTCCAGCGTCGCGGCGACTCGTTCGACCCTTGCCGCCAGCGCCGCGTCCAGCAGGCCTCGGTCGCGGCAGACGCGCACCGCGGCAGCAGCCGGCGCTCGCGCTGGAAGTCACGGCCATCGGCCAGTGCAGCGTTGGCTGCGGGGTGAGCCCGCAGGCGTTGTCGCGCGCCCAGCCGTGATCGGCACCCGGCTCGCGGGTGGCGGCATGCAGCTGCCTCAGCCCCTCGCCGAGCCGGGCGCCATCGCGCGCCCACTGGCGTCGAGCGCCTCCATCACCAGCAGGTCCCCGGCCAGCGCCATCACCCGCGGGACCACCAGGGCATCGGCCGCCGCAGCCAGGGCGGCGAGCCCATCCGCCTCCCCGGCGAGCCGCTCGGGCCGATCACGTTTGACGATCAGCGGCGTCGCCGCCGCCAGCGCCAAACGCCGGCACCGCTGTCGCCACCGGAAAGCGGCGTCAGATCGCCACGGAAGGCGTCATCGAGTTCAGCGAGACGTTGCGCGAGTGTCTGCGTCATCGGGTCTTCCTCACTGTCGTTGGCGGCGTGCTCGCCGTCGCCAGTCTTGCCGTGGCCGCGGTCGAGCTCCTGCTGGAACAACGACTTGAACTCCTCCATGGCGGCTTTCTCGGTCGCCATCAGCTGTTCGGTGTCGTTGCGATGGGTGTAGGTATCTTGAGCAGTTGATTGTCGAAATCGCGGAAGGTACGCACCGCATTGATCGCGTTGGAGCTCGGGTAGCCCATGCCCTTGAGCACCTCGACACTCATCTCCATGCTCGAGGCAAGGTTTCACGCACCACCCCATCCACGCCCAGCTCCATCATCTTCCAGGCGTGATGACGGTTGCGCGCGCGGGCGTAGACCTGAGCTGGGGGGAAATGCGTCTTGGCCCAGACGCGCGATGGTCAGCGCCGCCTGCTCGTCGTTGACCGCGATCACCAGTAGCTGCGCCTTGTCGATGCCCGCTGCGCGCAGCAGATCCAGGCGCGTGGCATCGGCGTAGAAGATACGCGAGCCGAAGCGGCGGATGAACTCGACCTGGGTGATATTGGGGTCGAGGGCGGTGAAGGCGATGCCCTGCATCTTGAGCATGCGCCCCACCATCTGCCCGAAGCGGCCGAGACCGGCGATCACCACCGGCGGCGTCTCCTCGCCGAAGTCAGTGTCGAAGGGGCGCGTCTCCTTGAGCCGATTGCCCAGCGTTTCGCCCAGTTGATAGAGAAACGGCGTCGCCGCCATGCTCAGGGTGACCGCGGCGATGCACAGGCTGGCAATGCGCTGATCGATCACCCCGGCGGCGACGGCGGCGGTGAGCAGCACGAAGTCGAACTCGCCGCCCTGGGCAATCACCGTCGCCAGGCGCGGAATCTCGGTGCGCGGCAGCTTCGCCAGTAGCCCGATCGCCGCCAGCACCAGCATCTTGACCAGGGTCATCGCCAGCGCCAGGCCGATCACCAGCAGCACGTTGTCGACCACCAGGGCGAGATTCACCGACATCCCCACGGCGATGAAGAACAGCCCCAGCAGCAGCCCCTTGAACGGCTCGATATTGGCTTCGAGCTCGTGGCGATAAGGGGTGTCCGCCAGCATCACACCACCGAGGAAGGCGCCCAACGCCATCGACAGCCCCGCCCACTCCATCGCCAGCGCCATGCCGAGAACCAGAAAGAGCGCGGCGGCGGTGAATATCTCGTGAATATCGCTGCGCGCGATCAACGCCAGCACCCGTGGAAACACCAGCCGCCCGAACACGATCGCGGCGACCACGATGGCGACGCTGCGCGCCATGATCCAGATATCGTCTGGCGCGGCATCCACGCGCCCGGCGAGAAATGGCAGCAGCGCCAGCAGCGGAATCACCGCCAGATCCTGGAACAGCAGCATGGCGAAGGCGCTCTGGCCATGGGGCGTGGCCAACTGGCGCCGCTCGTTGAGCACCTGCAGCGCGAAAGCGGTCGACGACAGTGCCAGCGTCAGGCCGAGAAAGATCGCGATGCTCGGCGGCAACCCCAGCAGCAGGCCGATCGGTGTCAGCAGCGCGGCACAGCCGGCGAGCTGCAGCGACCCCAATCCGAACAGGCGCTTGCGCATCGACCACAAGCGCTTGGGCTCCAGCTCGAGGCCGATGATGAACAACAGCATCACCACGCCGAACTCGGAGAAGTGCAGCACCGTCTCGGGCTCGGAGATGAAGCCGCTCACCGAGGGACCAGCGATCAGCCCGATGCACAGATAGCCCAGAATCGAGCCCAGCCTCAGGCGCTGGAACAGCGGTACCGCGATAATAGCGGCGCCCAGCAGCACGGCAGCTTCAGTGAGAAAATCCATCGTTTGTCGGTCCTCGTCACGGCGTGGGCGCCGTCAATCTTCGTGGTTCGCCGCGGCTTCATCACCCGCCGGTGGCTGGCGGAAGGGTAGCCGCCCGCGGCACTGCTCGAGATACGCCTCCACATAGGCGCGCTCCTCGCGGCAGAACTGTGTCACCGCCTCGCGGAAGCCATCGTGTTCCAGATAGTGCAGCGACCGGCTCAGCGCCGGGGCGAAACCGCGGGTGAGCTTGTGTTCGCCCTGGGTGCCCGGGTCGAAGCGCGACAGCCCGCGCGCCAGGCAGTGCTCGATACCCTGGTAGTAGCAGGTCTCGAAGTGCAAGAAATCCGCCGCCACCTCGCTGCCCCAGTAGCGGCCGTACAGCGCGTCATCGCCCTCGAAGCAGAGCGCCGCGGCCACCGCCCGACCATCGATGCTGGCCCTGACCAGCATCATCGCATCGCCCAGGGTGTCGCGCAGCCGGGTGAAGAAATCGAGATTGAGATAGGGGTGCTGGCCGCGTTCGAGGTAGGTCATGCAGTAGCAGCGGTAGAACTGGTCCAGCGCAGCCTCATCGATCGCCGCGCCGCTGAGGCGCTCGAATACGAAGCCCTGCTCCGCCAGCCGCCGACGCTCGCGCCGGATCTCCTTGCGCTTGCGCGAGCTCATGCCGGCAAGGAAACCCTCGAAGTCACCATAATCGGCATCGCGCCAGGTGAACTGTACCGCGCAGCGTTCGAGCAGCGGCGCCCCGAATTCGCTTGCCACGCCGCCACCTCGGCGTCATCGGCGAACAGCAGATGCCAGCTCTGCATGCCGCTGGCGCGCAGTGCCGGCCCCAGCGCCGCGATCACCGCCGCATACGACTCATCGGCGACCACGCCCAGGCGCGGCCCACTCGCCGGGGTGAATGGGATCGCCGACAGCGACTTGGGGTAGTAGTCGCCGCCGGCGCGCTCCCAGGCATCCGCCCAGGCCCAATCGAATACGTATTCGCCGCGCGAGTGCCACTTGGCATAGCGCGGCAACACCGCCACCAGCCGCGCACCGCGATAGACCACTAGATGATCCGGCGACCAACCTGTCTCGGCGCAGGCACAGCCACACGCCTCGAGCGCGACGAGAAACTCGTGGCGTAGAAACGGATAGCCCGTGCCCACCACCGCGTTCCAGCTGGCCGCCTCCAGTGCTGCCAGGCTGTCGAGCCGCACGATTCGCAGCGCCGCCTGCGGCGCTTCTCGATGCGCTCCCTGCTGTGCCATGTCGATACCCCCTCCCGTGTTACCGCCCGTGCCACTCGCACCGCCGTTCCGCGCTGACAGCCTAGTCGATAGCCCGCCGGGAGCGGCACCGAAAACGTCGAGAGCATCCGGCAAGCGTGCGATACTCAGGGGCATCGCCAGCGACGCCACGACGATGGATACCATGAACGACCTGCACCCCACCCCACCGCCGTCACCGCCCGGCCCCACCAACGTGATGGCGCTGGTCGCCTTCGCGCTCAGCGTGCTCGGTACCCTGGTGCCGCCGGCCGCGCTGGGCGGCGTGGTCTGCGGTCATCTCGCCCGTCACCAGATCCGTGCACGTCAGGAGTCCGGCGACAGCTGGGCGCTGGCGGGGCTGATCCTGGGCTATCTGCTGATTTTGCTGTCGCTGGCCGGGATTTTGCTGTTCGGCGGCTTCGTCGCGACAATGTTCGGTATCATGGCCTTCATGTAATCGCCGCGAGCGACCCGGAGAGCACCGGCTCAGCGACTCGACCACGCCGTAGACGAGACTTCATGCTAACTTCGCTTCTGGACAACGACTTCTACAAGATCACGATGCAGAATGCCGTGATCAAGCGCTTTCCCTATGCACAGGCGCGCTACGCTTTCATCAACCGCGGCGAGCACGCCTTCCCCGAGGGCTTCGGCGAGGTACTGCGCGTTGCAGTCGACGCCATGGCCGAGCTCACCCTCGGCGAGGACGAAAAGCGCTATCTCGAGCAGACCTGCCCCTACCTCGACCCCACCTATCTCGATTTCCTCGCCGGCTTCCGCTACAACCCCGACGAGGTCACCATCGTCCAGAACGGCAGCGAGCTGTCGGTGACCATGGAGGGGCTGTGGTATCGCACCATTCTGTGGGAAGTGCCATTGATGGCGCTGATCAGCGAGCTCTGGTATCGCCTGCGCCAGGTGCCGCGTGACGACGATGCCACGGTCGAGACACGCACCCGAGACAAGATCGAGCAGTACCAGCGCCTGGGGCTCAAGATCGCCGAATTCGGCACCCGGCGGCGCTTCTCCTTCGACGTCCAGGATCGCGTGGTGGGCGCCCTGCGCCACCACGGCGGCAGCGCCTTCAGCGGCACCAGTAACGTGATGCTGGCGATGCGCCATGGCGTCAAGCCGATCGGTACCCACGCCCACGAGTGGTTCATGTTTCACGGCGCGCGTTTCGGCTTCAAGATGGCCAACAGTCTGGCGCTGGAGCACTGGGTCGATGTCTATCGCGGCGATCTGGGCATCGCACTGACCGACACCTTCACCTCGAAGGCGTTCTTCGAGAGCTTCGACAAGAAGTTCGCCAAGCTCTTCGACGGCGTGCGCCACGACAGCGCCGACCCGATCGATTTCGCCTCCCAGACCATCGCCCACTACGAGCGCCTGGGCATCGACCCGCGCAGCAAGACCATCATCTTCTCCGACGCCTTGACGCCGGAGCGGGTCGAACGGATCCACGCCTTCTGCAAGGATCGCATCGGCATGGCCTTCGGTATCGGCACCAACTTCACCAACGACGTCGGCGCGACGCCGATGAACATGGTGATCAAGATGGTCGAGGCGCGCCCGGAGGGGCAGCACTGGCTGCCGGTGGTCAAGCTCTCGGACGTGCCCGACAAGCACACCGGCGATCCGGAGATGATTGCCCTGGCCCAGCGTGTGCTGGCGCTCAATCATCGCGCCTGAGCGCTCTGGGCCTGCCCGTGACGGCCGGCGCCTGCAGCCACTCACCGCAGGCGCCGATGACGACGATTACTGATTGAGCGCCTTGTCCAGGGTCAGCAGCGCAGCCTGCCAGGAGGCCGCGTCTGCCGCCGCGTTGTAGCCCAGCGGCAGGTCGAACTCCTTGGCCAGGGCGTCGGCGTCGGGATTGGTAAAGGCGTGGGTCGCCCCCGGATACTCCACCACGCGCACCTTGGCACCGTCCTTCTCCAGGGTCGCGGCCATGTCGGCCAGCGCCTGCTTGTCGACCAGCGGATCGTCCTGACCGTTATAGATCCGCACCAGGCCGTCGAACGGCTGTGGCTGGCTCACCGCCTGGGTGGGGCTGCCGTGAAAGCTGATCGCGGCGTCGATCGGCATGCCTGCCAGCGCCATGTTCATCACCACGCCACCGCCGAAGCAGTAGCCCATGGCGGCGATATGATCGCCATCCACCGCCGGATGCTGACGCAACGCCGCCAGCGCTGCGTCGAGCCTTGCCCGCGCCGCCGGCCAATCCTGCATCACCTGACTGGAGAACGCCTTGGCATCGTCGGGATGCTGCGCGACCTTGCCATCGCCGTACATGTCGACCGCCAGGGCAACGAAGCCCAGTGCTGCGAGCTGATCGGCGCGCTGCTTGATGTAGTCGTTCAGGCCCCACCACTCATGCACCAGCAGCACCCCGGGGCGTGGCTGGTCGTCGCTGGCGTTGTAGGCCAGGTAGCCCTTGTAGGTCTGGCCTCCGGTGGTGTATTCGAAGGTCTCGCCCTGCACATGGGGTCCCACGACCTCGTCGGCCCACAGCGGCAGGCTCATCAGGCTGACGAACATGGCCAGCAGCAGTCGTCCCATCATCGTTCTCCTTGCGTTGACTGCGGGTCGGCGACGCCAAGGCGTCGTCATGACGTGCCGCGCCCGTTGACTCTTGTGTTTCGGTTCTTCTCGTATCCTGCTTGCGATCGCGATACGCCGTTCACACGGGACGGTTCAGCGGCGCTCGCGGCTTCCGAGCGGCCAGGCTCACGCCAGAAACCGCGCTCAGAGTGCCTGCTGAACGCGGTTGCCGCCATGGGTCATCGCCAACTCGAGCCCGCTGTGGGCACGCGCCAGAAAGCTCTCGGGCGCCTCGCCCTGACGACGCTCGGCCACGCCCAGACTAACCGAGAACGCCAGCCAGTGGCCATGGAACTCGACCCGCGTGGTACCAAAACGCGCACGCAGCCGCTCGGCGATAGCCGAGGTTTCCTGCAGCGATTTGCCGCTCAGCAGCAGCGCGAAACCGCGCGCATCGAGGCGACCGAAGCTGAACCGCTCGCGCAGCGTGGCACGACACATCTCGCCGATGCAGGCGAGGACCAGATCCCCACCCTCGCGCCCCCAGCGGGTGACGATATCGGCGAAGCCGTCGACCTCGAACACGATCAGCGACAGCCGCCCGTGAATGTCCCCCATCGCCACAGCCTGACGCAGAAGGCCCAGAAAGGCGCGCTCATTGAGGGCCGAGGTGAGCTCGTCGGTGGCATCATAGGCATCCCACTGCAGCGCCTGGCGGCGGCGCTCGGTGATGTCCCGGGCCACCGCCACCCAGCCGGGGGAGACGCTGGAGACGGCGTCGCAGTCGGCGGCGAAGTGGATCTCGCACCAGCGGTAGCCGCCGTCACGGTGACGCAGGCGCAGCTCGAGCAGCGCCGCCCCCGCGGTCACCGCCTGCTCGTCGAGGGCGCGCTGTACCCGCGGCGCCTCCTCGGGCGCCATCAGCTCGAACAGCGAGCGTCCGACCAGCGCTTCGGCACTGATGCCCAGCACCGGCCCCACCGCCCCGGCGGCGGCGCGGCAGACGAGGTCGGCATCCAGCACCAGCAGCAGGTCGGGGTTGTGCGCGAGCAGGGAGCGCGAGGCGCCATCGTCGGCGCCCGCGGCGGCCACCCGCTCGAGCACGCCGACCAGGGCCACGGCCTGCCCCTCGGTATCGCGCTGAATGTTGAGCGTATCGGCGATGCGACTCGAAGTGCCATCGACATGGCCCAGCGTGTAATTCAGGGTCACCCGGGGCTCGCCGGCATCTAGCGCTGCCTGCAGCCGCTCGAGCGCCTGCAGCCGGCTGGTTTCATCGATCGCGCTCAGCCAGCGCTGAGGAGACTCGAGATAGTCGGCAGCGGTGTGCCCGCCCAGGTCGGCGACCGCCTCGGCCACGAAGCGAACTTCTCCAGCCACCAGCCAGGATCGGTCACGTAGACGGCAGCCGGTATGGCGCTCAGCCACTGCTGCGCCTCGTCGCTCGGCTCGCTCGCGCCGGCCAGGGCATCGGATCGATTCATGCTCCAATCTCATGTTGCCGCTGCAACTGGCGGCGCAGTGGGTAAAGACGGGTTGTCAGCGCAGGCCGGCACGTCGCCGCGGTGCAATGTCGGTATCCCGAGCGGTATCGCCCGCCGTCGATCCTGCCGCATCGGACGCGAGCGTGGCTGTGGCATAACGCCCCTCGCAGGAGGCGACCAGGCGACGCAGATCGTCGACGCTCAGCTCGATGCGCTGAATCCCTGCTGGTCCTGCCACAGCACGAAGACCAATGGCACGCGGCGCGCCTGGTCTACCCCCACGATACGCCCGAGCCGTTCCCGACCGGGTTCGCGAAGCGTCTCGCCGATCAGGCGATGGGCGTTGAGGATCGTCTGTTGCATGGCACTGCCAACCTCGGCGCGGCGTTGAATGATAATGAATTGAGAAATTAGAGCCGTCTTACCTTAGAGGAGAGAGTCGCGTCAGGCCAAGTCCCAGGCACACATCTAAGTATAATTCAATTTCCCTGTCTTTATCGGCAGCCGCTAAAAGAACTTGAATCGACTTTGTCCTGACGACCGACCTCTCGATGCGGGATGTAAGGAGGGTTCCCACGGATCGCTGCCATGGTAACAGCCCAGGTGGCCACTGCCAGCCTCGCCGGGTCGCCGCCCATCACCTCAGAACGCAGGCCATGCAAGCCCTATCGGCGATGGCGGACCACCGATGAACGTCCTCGACCAAGATGTCGGCTCACCGGCAATCAGAATGTCGGCCTGCTGACCACCAGACCAAAAAAATGGCGCTCCTGAGAGCGCCATTGGGAACTGCCTTGAGGGACTATCTCGAAGAACTATCCCGAGGAACCACCGAAACGCCGTGGCGTGTTGCGCCAACCTCGTTCGGTGGCGCGGGTTCAGGCGGTCGCCTGCATCGCCAAGGCGGTATCCAGCATGCGGTTGGAGAAGCCCCACTCGTTGTCGTACCAGGCCATGACCTTGACCAGACGCCCGTTGACGCGAGTGTGGTTGGCGTCGAAGGTCGAGGAGTTGGGGTCGTGGTTGAAGTCGATCGAGACCAGCGGCTGGGCGTTGACTGCCAGCACCGGCGAAGCGGCCGCGGCCTTCTCGACGATCTGGTTGATCTCTTCCTTGGTGGTGTCGCGGCCCGCCGTGAAGGTCAGGTCGACCAGCGAGACGTTGATCACCGGCACGCGTACCGCCAGACCGTCCAACTTGCCGTTGAGCGCCGGCAGTACCAGACCCACGGCGGCGGCGGCACCTGTCTTGGTCGGAATCATCGACTGGGTGGCGCTACGCGCACGGTACGGATCGGAGTGGTAGACGTCGGAAAGATTCTGATCGTTGGTGTAGGCGTGCACCGTGGTCATCAGGCCATTTTCGATGCCCACCGTGTCCTGCAGCGCCTGGGCCACCGGTGCCAGGCAGTTGGTGGTGCAGGAGGCATTGGAGACGACGCGATGCTCGGCCTTCAGCACCTGCTCGTTGACGCCGAACACGATGGTGGCGTCGGCATCCGGGCTGGGCGCCGAGATCAGCACGCGGGCAGCACCGGCCTCGATATGCTTGGCCGCCGCAGCGCGCTTGGTGAAAAGCCCGGTGCACTCCATCACCAGGTCGACATCGAGCGACTGCCATGGCAGTTGACCCGGATCGCGCTCGGAGAGGATGCGGATGCTGTCACCGTCTACGCTCAGCGTATCGCTGTCGTGACCGACCTCGAAGCCGAAGCGGCCATGCACGCTGTCGTGACGCAGCAGATGGGCGTTGAGCGCCGGATCGCCCAGATCGTTGATGGCGACGACCTGGATGCGATCGCGGTAGCCGTTCTCGTAGAGCGCGCGGAGTACGTTACGACCGATACGGCCGAATCCGTTGATGGCGACACGCAAAGTCATGGTGCTCTCTCCTCTCAGATGGCGAAGCCCCGAGCGGGCCGGGGCGATCGATGGGTCACGAGGCCGGGGCACAGCGGCGACCCGGGGCTGCCTCGAAGACTGAACTGACGATAGTCCGTGACTGCTGACAGTCTAGAACATCGCGCCATGAAAAAATATTACCCCAAAAGACTAATACCAACGGCGCATTCACGGCCACCGGGCATTTTTTTTGGTAAGTTTACCAAACAACCACGATAGCTCGATGAGGCAGACCCTGATGCTCAACTCCACGATCGACCGCGTGACTCGACGTATCGAAGACCGTTCCGCCGACCGTCGTCGTCTCTATGAGGAACGCATGGCGCGCCAGCACCGGCGTGGCGTGCATCGCGGCGAGCTCTCCTGCGGCAACCTGGCCCACGGCTTCGCCGCCTGCGGCGCCGGCGACAAGAACAGTCTCAAGCTGATGAACAGCTCCAACATCGGCATCGTTTCCTCCTACAACGACATGCTCTCGGCGCACCAACCCCTCGAACACTTCCCCGAGCTGATCAAGCAGGCCGCCCGCGGCATGGGCTGCACCGCGCAGTTCGCCGGCGGCGTGCCGGCGATGTGCGACGGTGTCACCCAGGGCCAGCCCGGCATGGAACTGTCACTCTTCTCGCGCGACGTGATCGCCATGGCTACCGCGGTGGCGCTGTCGCACAACATGTTCGACGGCGCACTCTACCTCGGCGTGTGTGACAAGATCGTGCCGGGGCTGTTCATCGGCGCGGCCCGCTTCGGCCACCTGCCGGCACTGTTCGTCCCCGCCGGCCCCATGCCCAGCGGTCTGCCCAACAACGAGAAGTCGCGTATCCGCCACGCTCTATGCCGAGGGCAAGGTCGGCCGCGATGCATTGCTCGAGGCGGAGTCGGAGTCCTATCACAGCCCCGGCACCTGCACCTTCTACGGCACCGCCAACTCCAACCAGCTGATGCTGGAGATGATGGGGCTGCACCTGCCGGGCACCTCCTTCGTCAACCCCGGCACCCCGCTGCGCGACGCCATCACCCGATACGGCACCGAGCAGGTCATTCGCAATAGCGAACAGGGCGGCGACTACCACCCCTTCTATCGCCAGATCACTGCCAAGGCGATCGTCAACGCGATGATCGGCCTGCTCGCCTCCGGCGGCTCGACCAACCACACCCCTCCACCTGGTGGCGATGGCCGCGGCGGTCGGCATCACCATCACCTGGGACGACTTCGCCGAGCTGTCGACGGTGATCCCCAGCCTGACCCGGATCTACCCCAACGGCCAGGCCGACGTGAACCATTTCCATGCCGCCGGCGGGGTCAGCCTGCTGGTGCGGGAACTGCTCGGTGCGGGGCTGATGCACGCCGACGTCAAGAGCGCTTTCGGCACCGACATGCACGCCTACACCCAGGAGCCGTTCCTCGACGGCGACCAGCTGGTGTGGCGCGAGGGCACCCGCGAGAGCCTCGATGAGGAGGTGGTGCGGCCGGTGGCCAGGGCCTTTTCCCCCACCGGCGGCCTGGCGGTACTCGACGGCAACCTCGGCCGCGGCGTGATCAAGGTGTCGGCGGTCAAGCCGGAAAGCCGTTACGTCGAGGCGCCGGTGCGTATCTTCGACGACCAGAGCCAGGTCAAGGCGGCGTTCGAGGGCGGCGAGCTCGACCGCGACGTGATCGTGGTGGTGCGCTTCCAGGGCCCACGGGCCAACGGCATGCCCGAGCTGCATCAGTTGACGCCCTTCCTCGGAGTCCTGCAGGATCGCGGCCATCGCGTCGCGCTGGTCACCGACGGGCGCATGTCAGGCGCCTCGGGCAAGGTGCCGGCGGCGATCCATGTGACCCCGGAGGCGGTCGACGCCGGCCCGCTGGCCTATCTGCGTGACGGCGACGTGGTCAGACTCGATCCGGACAAGGGTGAACTGCGGGCGCTGGTCGATGCCGACGAGTGGGCCGGTCGCGAACCTGCAATCTGCGACCTGGATCATTATCATCACGGCATGGGCCGCGAACTCTTCGCCGGTTTCAGACAACTGGTCGGCGGCGCCGAGGAAGGGGCCGCCGTCTTCGGCGGCTTCGACGCTGCCGATCTGCCTGGAGGGCATTCATGACCACACTCGCCTTGGTCGGCGATATCGGCGGCACCAACGCCCGCTTCGCCCTGGTCGCGCCCGGCAGCGTCGAGCTGCAGGCGATCGAGACCCTGCCCTGCAATCACTATGCGGGTCTGGTCGAGGCGATCCAGGCCTACCTCGAGAAGGTCGGCGCCGAGTCTCCGCGCGAGGCGTGTTTGGCCTTCGCGTGCCCGGTGCACGAGGACTGGGTCAAGATGACCAACAACGACTGGGCATTCTCCAAGAAGGCGGTCGCCGAGACGCTGGGCCTGGGCACCTTCAAGGTCATCAACGACTTCACCGCCCAGGCCTTGGGCATTCCGCATATCGATGCCAAGGACCTGACCCCGGTAGGTGACGGCGAAGCCGAACCGCGCCGCCCGCGGCTGGTGATCGGCCCCGGGACCGGCCTGGGTATGGCGGGGCTGGTGCCGAGCCAGCGCCACTGGATCCCGCTGACCACCGAGGGCGGCCACGCGACCTTCGCCCCCACCGACGAGCGCGAGCGCCAGATACTGGACTTCTTCCGCGCCCGCTACGGCCGGGTTTCGATCGAGCGCCTGCTGTGCGGTCAGGGCCTGCTCGATCTCTATCTCGCCCACGCCGCGCTGCTGGGCGCCACCCCTGCCTACAACTCCCCCGCCGAGGTCACCGGCGCGGCACGCGCCGGTGACCGGGTCGCGCGCGAGACGCTGATGCGCTTTCTCAAGATTCTGGGCAGCGTGTGCGGCGACGCCGCCCTCACCCTGGGCGCGCTGGGTGGGGTCTATCTCTGCGGCGGCATCACCCCACGCCTGATCGAGTGGCTGCCGCGCAGCGATTTCCGCCGCGCCTTTGCCGACAAGGGGCGCTTGAGCGCTTACACTGCCGGCATCCCCACCTGGGTGGTGACGGCGCCGTGGACCGGCCTGCTGGGCGCGGCGGAAGCTCTGCACAACGAGGAAGTGACATGATTCCCGATACGCTCGCCGATCTGATCGCGGCGACCGACGGCCAGCGCGAGGCGACCTGGGAGGGCCGCCGAGTGCTGCTGATCAATGCCGACTGGGGCCAGCTCGCGCTCTCGCTGCAGGGCGCGCAGGTCCTGCACTTCTTGCCTTTCCCGCCCGCTGCCGCAGGCGATCGGCCGGCGCCCGACCCGCAGGACGGCTGGCTCTGGGTGACGCCCACGCCACAGGCGCTGCCGGGGGCGATCCGTGGCGGTATCCCGCTGTGCTGGCCGTGGTTCGCCGACGAATCGCCCGATGGCCAGGGCCCCATGCATGGTCCGGCACGCACCGCCGAGTGGCGCCTGGACGCGGTCGACGAGGATCTCTCCGGCAACGGGGTCGAGATCCATCTCTCGCCGCAGGAGCGCCTGCACGACGAGCTGACCCCCAACGCGGTGGTCCACGCCAATGCGCAAAGGCTCAGCGTCGAGCTGTTCACCCGCCACACCGGCACCACGCCGGTCAAGCTGACCGGGGCGCTGCACACCTACTTCGCGGTCGCCGACACCCACCGCTGCCGCGTCGAGGGGTGGCCGGGGCGCGCTATCTGGACAAGCTCGAGCGCTTCGCCGAGAAGCAGCAGCAGGGTGAGCTAGGCGTGCGCGGTGCGCTGGATCGCATCTATCAGTCCAACCGCCCTGTGGTGCTGGACGACGGCCAGCGGCGCCTGCTGATCACCAAGCAGGGCAGCGACTCCACCGTGGTCTGGCATCCAGGCGAAGGCCTGCCGGGGGACACCCCTGCCGAGGTCGGCCAACGCTTCCTCTGCGTCGAGGCCGCCTGCACCCGGGTCGACCCTGTCTGGCTGGTACCCGACGGACAGCATCTGCTGGCCACCACCATCGTCAAGGCCCCCGATCATGACTGAGACGCCGGTGTTCGACGTCCCCTTCATCCTGGGCATGATGCGACTCCACGAGCGGCCCGAATTCGACGCCCCCGACACCCTCGGCGACTGGCTGCAAAGGCGTGTCGATCAGGGGCTCTACTGGTTCGACCATGCCGACATCTACGCCGACCAGCAGTGCGAGCAGCGCTTCGGCGACGCCCTGCGCCGGCGCCCGGCGCTCAAGGCGCAGATCCGCATCGTCACCAAGGGCGGTATCATGCTGCCCAGGCGCGACCGCTCGCCGTTCGGGGTCAAGCACTACGACACCTCAGCGGACTATCTCAGCGCCAGCATCGATGGCTCCCTCACCCGCCTCGGGGTCGAGCGGCTGGACCACTACCTGCTGCATCGGCCCGATCCATTGATGGACGCCGAGGCCACCGGCCGCGCCCTGGATGCCGCCATCGATGCCGGCAAGGTAGGTACGGTGGGGGTCTCCAACTTTCTGCCCGAGCAGTGGCGGCGCCTGCAGGCGGCGATGCACCACCGCCTGGGGGCGCACCAGTTGAAGCTCTCGCTGGCCCATCCGGATGCGCTGTTCGACGGCTTCTATGACGCCATCGTCGCCGACGGCCTCGCGCCCATGGCATGGTCGCCGCTGGGCGGCGGTTCGGTGTTCGAAGACGTGCTCGGCAGTGCGCTCTCCCAGCTCGCCGAGCGTCTCGACTCGACCACCGCCGGGCTCGCGCTAGCCTGGCTGCGGCGCCTGCCGGGGCGGCCGATCCCGGTCATCGGCACCTTGAACGAAAAGCGTATCGAAAGCCTGCTGGCGAACGGTAGTCTCGAACTCGACCGCCCGACCTGGTTCGCGCTGCTCGAGGAAGCACGTAGCTACCGGGTGCCTTAAGCACCGCCGGCGCTGCGTGGCCACACCGGACCTAAGCTCTGTCTGAAAAGTCGGCGAGCGCAGGCATTTTTCAGACACAGCGTAAAGCCATGGAGATCCCCAACACCATGACCCCCATCATCGCCTTCGGCGAAGCCCTCGTCGATATGCTCTCCAGCCGCCTGGGCGACGACACCGGGCCCGAGACCTTCACCCCTATGCCGGTGGCGCGCCCGCCAATGCGGCCGTGGCCTGCGCCCGGCAGGGCCTGCCCAGCGTGTTCCTGGGCATGATCGGCGACGATCGTTTCGGCGACTTCATCGTCGAGGCGCTCGACGCTCACGGTGTGGATACCCAGCACGTGGTGCGCACGCGTGCTGCACGCACCGCGCTCGCCTTTGTCTCTCGCGATAACGAGGGCGAGCGCCAGTTCGACTTCTACCGGCCGCCGGCGGCGGATCTGCTCTACCGTCGCGAACACCTGCCCTCGGGCATCTTCGCCGAGCCGGCGCTGGTGCACCTGTGCAGCAACAGCCTCACCGACACCGAAATCGCCCGCACCACCCTGGATCTGGCCAGCATCGCTCGCCGCGGCGGCTGCGTGATCAGCGTCGACGCCAACCTGCGTCCGCTGCTGTGGCCCCAGGGTCGGGTCGATGTGGCGCTGGTCGAACAATTGCTCGAACGCGCCCACCTGATCAAGCTGTCACGGGAGGAGCTCGACCAGCTGCGCGGCGAGCGTAGTGCGGAGGAGTGGATCAGCGCCCGACTGGCCCGCGGCACGCGCCTGATCGTGATCACCGACGGCCCCGGCCCGGTGGTGGCATATCTCGCCGAACGCCGACTGCAGGTGTCGCCGCCCCAGGTCAAGGCGGTCGACACCACCGCTGCGGGAGACGCCTTCATCGGCGGCCTGCTGGCTTCGCTGTCACACGCCGATGTCACCTGCGAGACGCTCACCGACTGGCTCGCCGATGAGGCCCAACTGGAAGCGGCGCTCACCTTCGCCGCCCGCTGCGGCGCCTTCACCGCGATGCGCGCCGGCGCTTTCGCCGCGCTGCCGGGCAGCTCAGATCTCGACGACCTCCCCACCTGACCCCACCACCAGGGCGTGAAAAGCGCTCGCCGTGGAGGAGAGCTGCTGGTCGGCGCGGGTGACGACGCCGACCGGCCGCTCGATGATCGGCGCGGAGAGCGCCAGACAGCGCACCCCCAGCGCCTCCATTTGATCGCGACACAGCGCCGGCACTGCGCTCACGCCAAGCCCCTTGCCGACCAGTTGGCCCACCGTGGCCAGCTGGTGGCTCTCGAACGCCACCGGCAGGCTCAGTCCGTGCTGCGCCAGCTGGCGTTCCAGCACCACGCGAACCTGTGACGGCCGCTGCAGGGTGATGAAGGGATACTCGAGCAGTGACGCCCAGGTGATCTCGTGCGCCGCCGCCAGCGCCGAATCCGGCGGTACCGCGGCGACGAAGCGGTCGAGATAGAGCGGCGTGAAGGCCAGCGCCTGCTGTGCCGGCGGCGCGAAGGCGATCCCGAACTCCACCCGCTGGGTCAGCACCATCTCCACCACCTGCTCGTTGATCACGTCATGGATGGTCACGCCTATCCGCGGATGGCGTCGGCGAAAGGCAGCGATCAGCGGCGGCAGGCGGTTGGAGGCGAACGACGGCATGGCGGCGATCGCCAGATGCCCCTGCTGCAGATGGAAACGCCGACGCATGGCGTCCTCGACGTCGTCCCACTCCGCCAGTAGACGCCGTGCCAGCGGCAGCAGCGTCTCCCCCTCCGGCGTCAGCCGCACCTGACGCGTGGTGCGCGAAAAGAGCGCTCCGCCGAGCTGCGACTCGAGCGACTTCACCGCCAGGCTGAGCGCCGACTGAGTCACATGCAACCGCTCACAGGCCTTGGCGAAGCTCAGGGTCTGGGCCACCGCGAGAAAGGCACGGAGCTGTTTGACGGTCATCAAAACGCCTCATTAATGAGAAAACCTCGATAATTATCGGCGAAAATAAATTTAATAACAGCGCGAGGAGCGGGTCATAGTCATAGACACCGAGGTCGCCATGACCCGCACAGTACAACGCCAACGCTCACACCGAGGCCCTCCATGACCCAAACCGCCGCAACGCAAGAGAGCCGCCCGCGCGGCAAGTGCTATCCCAGCGCACAGGCTGCGCTCGATGGCCTGATCGACAATGGTATGACCCTGGCCGTCGGTGGCTTCGGCCTGTGCGGCATCCCCGAAGCGCTGATCCAGGCCCTGCGCGACAGCGGCAAGCGTGACCTGACCGTGGCCAGCAACAACGCCGGCGTCGACGGCTTCGGGCTGGGGCTGCTGCTCGAATCCCGCCAGATCAAGAAGATGCTCTCCTCCTACGTGGGCGAGAACAAGGAGTTCGAACGCCAGTACCTCTCCGGCGAGCTGGAGCTCGAATTCTGCCCCAGGGCACCCTGGCCGAGCGCCTGCGCGCCGGCGGGGCCGGGATCGCCGCCTTCTACACAACCCGCACCGGCTACGGCACCAAGATCGCCGAAGGCAAGGAGGTGCGGGAGTTCGACGGCGAGCACTACGTGATGGAGCGCGGCCTGCCGGTGGACGTGGCGCTGATCAAGGCACAGGTCGCCGACCGCGCCGGCAACCTGCGTTTCAACAAGACCGCGCGCAACTTCAACCCGCTCGCTGCCATGGCTGGCCGGGTGTGCGTCGCCGAGGTCGAGGAATCGTCGAGACCGGCGCCCTCGACCCCGACGACATCCACCTGCCGGGCATCTTCATCCACCGCCTGGTGCACAACCCGACCCCGGAGAAACGCATCGAGAAACGCACCCTGAGGGAGGGCAACTGAGATGGCCTGGAACAAGGAAGAGATGGCGCAACGCGCCGCCGGCGAACTGCGCGACGGCTTCTACGTCAATCTGGGGATCGGCCAGCCGACGCTGGTGGCCAACTATATCCCCGAGGGCATGGAGGTGTGGCTGCAGTCGGAGAACGGCCTGCTCGGCATCGGCCCCTTTCCCACCGCGGAGACCGTCGACCCGGATCTGATCAACGCCGGCAAGCAGACCGTCACTGCCCTGCCCGGCTCGAGCTACTTCGACAACGCCGAATCCTTCGCCATGATCCGTGGCGGCAAGATCAATCTGGCGATCCTCGGCGCGATGCAGGTCTCGGCCAAGGGGGATCTGGCCAACTGGATGATTCCGGGAAAGATGGTCAAGGGCATGGGCGGCGCCATGGATCTGGTCGCCGGGGTCCAGCGCGTGGTGGTGCTGATGACCCACACCGCCAAGGGCGAACACAAGATTCTCGATGAGTGCAGCCTGCCGCTGACCGGCGTCGGCGTGATCGATCGCATCATCACCGATCTCGGCGTGATGGACGTCACCGACCAGGGCCTGGCGCTGGTCGAGCTGGCCCCCGAGGTGACCTTCGAGGAGATCCGAGAGGCCACCGGCTGCGAGCTGATCGACCAGCGGGAGACACAGCATGCCTGATACCCACCACGACCGCGACGCGGTCATCGTCGCCGCCACGCGGACCCCCATCGGCAGCTTCCAGGGGGCGCTTTCCAGCGTGCCCGCCGTCACCCTGGGGGCCACGGTGATCCGTCGGGTGCTCGACGGCATCGACCCGGCCAGCGTCGACGAAGTGATCATGGGCCATGTGCTGCGCGCCGGCCTGGGCCAGAACACCGCGCGCCAGGCGGCGATCGAAGCCGGCCTGCCCGACGGCGTGCCGGCGATGACCATCGACAAGGTGTGCGGCTCCGGGCTCAAGGCAGTGCATCTGGCGGCCCAGGCGATCCGCTGCGGCGATGCCGAGATCGTCGTCGCCGGTGGCATGGAGAACATGAGCCTGGCGCCCTATGTGCTGCCCAAGGCGCGCACCGGCCTGCGCATGGGGCACGCCGAACTGCTCGACAGTCTGATCCAGGACGGCCTGTGGGACGCTTTCAACGACTACCACATGGGCATCACCGCGGAGAACCTGGCCGAGCAGTACGCGATCTCGCGCCAGGCCCAGGACGCCTACGCCGCCGAGTCCCAGCGCCGCGCGGTGGCCGCCCGCGACGCCGGACGCTTCGACGCCGAGATCACCCCGGTGGAGGTGCCCCAGCGGCGCGGCGACGCCATCGTCGTCGAGCGTGACGAGCAGCCGCGCGAGAGCGTCAGCGCCGAGTCGCTGGCCCGACTCAAGCCGGCCTTTCGCAAGGAGGGAACGGTCACCGCGGGCAACGCCTCGGCGATCAACGACGGCGCCAGCGCGCTGCTGATCATGAGCGCGGCGCGCGCCCGTGATCTCGGCTTACCGATTCTGGCGACCCTCCGCGCCAGCGCCAACGCCGCGGTCGACCCCGCCACCATGGGCATCGGCCCGGTACCGGCGACCCGGCGCTGTCTGGAACGTGCCGGCTGGACGCTCGCGCAACTCGATCTGGTCGAGGCCAACGAGGCCTTCGCCGCGCAGACCCTGGCAGTGGCCAAGGAGCTCGGCTGGTCCGCCGACAAGGTCAACGTCAACGGCGGCGCCATTGCGCTGGGCCACCCGATCGGCGCCTCGGGCGCGCGCGTGCTGGTCACCCTGCTCTACGAGATGCAGCGCCGCGACGTCGCACGCGGGCTGGCCACGCTATGCATCGGCGGCGGCCAGGGTGTCGCCACCGCGATCGAACGCGGCTGATCCCGACCCACCGCGGCCCGCGAGGCTCTCGCGCAGGTACTGTCTGAAAAGTCGACGAGCGAAGACCAGGCAAGGCAAAAATCGGCGAAAACGCGGAGTTTACGGGGTGTAAATGAGCATTTTGAGCCGATTTTTAACGCCGCATGGGCGAGCGCAGTCCTTTTCAGGCAGTACCTAGCGGGCCGTCCACCCCAGATCGATCCCCCAGTCGGCCCCGGTCACCGCCGCGGCGCCATCGGAGACCAGATAGGCCACCAGCTCGGCGACCTCGGCGGGCTCGATCAGACGCTTGACCGCCGCCCCGGCGAGCATGATCTTCTCGACCACCTCGGCCTCGTCCATGGCGTTCAGACGCGCCTGATCGGCGATCTGCTTCTCCACCAGCGGTGTACGCACATAGGCCGGGCAGATGGCGTTGGCGGTGATGCCATGCTCGCCGCCTTCCAGTGCCGCGGTGCGGGTCAGGCCGATCAAGCCATGCTTGGCGCTGACGTAGGCTGCCTTGCCCGGTGAGGCCACCTTGGCGTGGATGGAGGCGACATTGACGATCCGACCCCAACCGCCGCGCTGCATATGGGGCCACGCCGCCTGAGTGAGCAGAAAGGGCGCGGTGAGCATCAGATCGAGAATCTGGCGCCACTTCTCCTCGGGGAAGTGGGCGATATCGGCAACATGCTGGATACCGGCGTTGTTGACCAGGATATCGACGCCGCCGAACGCCTCAACCGCAGCGTCGATGGCACCGCGGCACTGAGCGCCGTCGGTCAGATCCGCCGCGAAGAAGCGCGCACCGGCAGCCTCGGCGACCGCGCGGCCTTCGGGGTTGAAATCCACCGCCAGCACGCGCTGGCCGCGGGCGGCCAGCGTCTCGACCACGGCACGCCCGATCCCGCTGGAGCTGCCGGTAACCACCGCCACGCGTGGCGCTTCAGACTGCAACGTAGGACTCATGGGCACCTCTCTTTCGATTATCGATGCGCCTAGCGCGTAGCAGCGAGCCACCTGGTAAAGCCGACTAGCGCCATACTTTTCAGCAACGGTACTTTTCAGCAACAGGACGTGTCAGAAGCCATCCGTTTCAGACGGTACCTAGCGCGGATAGCGCTGCGTCGCTTCACGGGTCAAGCGTGTGATCTCGGCCCAGTCCTCCTGATCGACCAGCGCCTTGGGCGCCATCCACGATCCTCCCACACACATCACGTTGGGCAGTGCCAGATAGTCGGCGGCGTTGTCCACGGTCACCCCGCCGGTGGGGCAGAACAGCGCTTCGGGCAGCGGCCCGCCGAACGACTTGAGCGCCTTGGCGCCGCCGTTGGCCTCGGCGGGGAAGAACTTGAAGCGGCGATAGCCGCGCTCCCAGCCGGTGACCACCTCGGAGACCGTGGCCACCCCCGGCAGCAGCGGTACCTCGCTGGCGATGCCATGCTCGAACAGCGCCGGCGTGGTGCCCGGGGTGACCACGAAGTCGACCCCGAGCTCCTCGCAGATCCGATACTGCTCGACACTGAGTACGGTGCCGGCGCCCAGAGTGACCTCAGGCAGGGCTTCACGGATGCGCTGTATCGCCTCCACCGCGCAGTCGGTACGCAGGGTGATCTCGAGAACATCGAGGCCGCCGTCGACCAGCGCCTGCGCCAGGGGCACGGCGTGGTCGAGACGCTCGATGACCAGCACCGGGATGATCGAGGTGGCGCGGCAGATAGCGTCGAGGCGATCGGTCTGCACCTGCGGCAGGAGACGGGTGACGGATGACATGACAAGGTTCCTCGTTGGATGGTCGATGACGCAGGCGCCGTGGCCGGTGAGAAGCGGCGCCTGCGGTCGCGCCCCGTTCAGGGCGCCCAGTAGATTGCCAGCGGGCAACTGAGAAAGGCCCGGATCGGCAGTTCGCGCACGTCGTCCCCCGCCAGCGCCCGGGCCAGCACCGTACGCTTGGCGTCGCCGACGATATGCAGCGCATGCCGCCGAGCGGCGTGCAGGCGCGCGGCGCTCAGGGTGATTCGGGGGTGGTTGGCGCTGGGCGCGCGCACCGCCACCGCCGCTTCGTCGCTGCACAGGGCCAGGCTCAGCTCGAGGCTATCGGGGAACAGCGACGCGGTATGGCCATCGCCGCCCATTCCCAGGACCACCAGGCTGGCCGGCCATGGCAACGTATCGAGACGCTCGGCCACGCTCGCCGCACCCTCTTCCGGGGTGGCGTGGTCACTGGTCAGCGGGTGCAGGGTCGCCGCGGCCGCGGGCCCGGTCAGCAGCGTCTCACGCAGCAGGCGCGCATTGCTGTCGGGGTGATCGGCGTCGACCCAGCGCTCATCGGTCAGGGTGATATCGACCCGTGACCAGTCGAGCGGCTGCGCGGCGAGGCAGCGCAGAAATGGCGTCGGCGTGGAGCCGCCGGAGAGCACCAGCAGTACCCGCGGCTGGCTCGCGAGATCGGCGGCAAGCGCCGCGGCGGCGGCCTCGGCGAGCTGCGCGCCGAGGCGATCACGGCCGCTGTCAGCAGTCTTCATACTCAGTAGTCTTCATACTCAGTAGTCTTCATACCAGGAGCGCCCGTCCTGGGTGATCATGGCGATCGACGCCACCGGCCCCCAGGAGCCCGCGGGATAGCGTCGCGGCGGAATATCGCGCTTCTCCCAGCCGTCGATCAGTTGGTCGACCCACTTCCAGGCATATTCGACCTCATCGCGGCGCACGAACAGGTATTGTTGCCCCTTCATCACTTCCAGCAGCAGGCGCTCGTAAGCGTCGGGGATACGCGCCTTGGGGAAGGCGTGGTTGAAGTCGAGGTGCAGCGGGCCGGGGCGCAGACGCATGCCCTTGTCGAGCCCGCCATCCTTGGTCAGCACCTGCAGCGCGATGCCCTCTTCCGGCTGCAGCCGGATCACCAGTTTGTTGGCGGCGAGGTTGCGCTGGTCGGGATCGAAGATGTAGTGCGGCTGCTGACGGAAGTGGATGACGATCTGCGACAGCTTCTCCGGCATGCGCTTACCGGTACGCAGATAGAAAGGCACGCCGGCCCAGCGCCAGTTGGCGACCTCGAGGCGCATGGCGACGAAGGTCTCGGTGGTGCTGGCGGTGTTGGCGTCCTCTTCCTCCAGATAGCCGGGCACGTTCTCGCCGTCGATGGCGCCAGCGACGTACTGGCCGCGCACCACGTGACGATTGAGCGCCTCGCCCTCGATCGGCTTGAGCGCCTTGAGCACCTTGACCTTCTCGTCGCGGATGGCGTCGGCGTCGAGGTTGGCCGGCGGGTCCATGGCCAGCATGGTGAGCAGCTGGAGCAGGTGGTTCTGGACCATGTCGCGCAGCTGGCCGGCCTTGTCGAAGTAGCCCCAGCGCCCCTCGATGCCGACCTGCTCGGCCACGGTGATCTCGACGTGGGAGATTTGGCTCTGGTTCCACTGGTTGCCGAACATCGGATTGGCGAAGCGCAGCGCGATCAGGTTCTGCACCGTCTCCTTGCCCAGATAATGGTCGATGCGGTAGATCCGCGACTCGGGGAAGACCGCGCCGATGGCGTCGTTGATCTCGTGGGAGGAGGCAAGGTCGTAGCCGATCGGCTTCTCGACCACCACGCGCGAGGTGTCGTCGAGGCTGCCGCTGCGCTCCAGGTTGGCGCAGATGGCGCCGTAGATGCTTGCCGGCACCGCCAGATAGACGGTCAGCGGGCACTGGTCATCGGCGCTACGGGCGTGCCAGTCACGGATCTGCTCATAGCCCTCGACGGTGTCGAAATCGAGCTGGCAGTAGTCCAGGCGCGCCAGGAAGCGGTCGATGCAGGCCTGATCCTGCTCCTTCGGCTTGACCCGCTTCTTGAGCATCCCCAGCACCGTCTCGCGGAAGCTGTCGGCGTCTTTCTCGCGTCGGGCCAGGCCGAGAATGCGCGTCTGCTCGCCCAGCAGACCATCCCGGTCGAGATGGTAGAGTGCCGGGTAGAGCTTGCGTAGCGCCAGGTCACCCAGCGCCCCGAATAGCGCCAGATCCACATTGGGCGTTGCCTCTCGAGACATTGCCTCCCTCCGCTTGTGTGGTTAATTTACGAATAAAATACGCCATTCCGAGCCGAGTTGACACGCGACTTGCGCATCATGTGACTACGACGGCGGCCAATTCGGTCACTCACTTACCGCTTGCGGTCGCGTCCTCGGCCGGCATTGCTTGGCGCCACCGGCGCCGCGGGCTAGGATGCAGGGTTTGTGTCAAACCGTGATGGCACGCCCCGCTGCCAGGAGACTCACCGCTAGCATGGCCAACCACGATCTCATCGCCCGGATCCGAACGCGGATCGACGAGCTGAACCGATCGGAACGCAAGGTCGCCGAGGTGATTCTGCGCGACCCCGATGCCGCGATTGGCATGAGCATAGCCACTCTGGCACAGGCTGCCACGGTGAGCGAACCGACCGTCAACCGATTCTGCCGTAACTTCGACACCAAGGGTTATCCCGACTTCAAGATCCAGTTGGCGCAGAGTCTGGCCGGCGGTACGCCCTATGTCAGCCGCAGCGTGGAGAGCGACGACGACGCCAGCGCCTACACCGACAAGATCATCGGTGCGACCATCGCCGCCCTCGACGAAGCGCGGCGCACGGTCGACCCCAAGCGCATCGAACGTGTGGTCGATCATCTCTCGCAGGCGCGTCAGATCAACTTCTTCGCCCTTGGCGCCTCGGCGCCCGCCGCCTTCGATGCCCACAACAAGTTCTTCCGCTTCAATCTACCGGTCTCGGCGCACAACGACGTGTTGACCCAGCGCATGATCGCCGCCGCCGCGCATACCGGTGACGTCATCGTGGTGATCTCCTATACCGGGCGCACCCGCGAGCTGGTCGAGGTGGCCCAGCTCGCCAGCGAGAGCGGCGCCACGGTGATCGGCATCACCCGCGAGGGTTCGCCGCTGGCCGAGGTATGCACCGATCTGCTGCCGGTCGATCTGGCCGAGGACACCGAGGTCTACATGCCGATGGCCTCGCGCATGATTCACATGGCGCTGATCGACGTGCTGGCCACCGGTGTGACGCTGCGCCGCGGCAAGTCGTTCCTGCCGCATCTGCGCAAGATCAAGGAAAGCCTGCGCCCGACCAAGTTTCCCCCCGCCAAGGAGTGAAGGTCACGGCGCGGTATCTTAAAGGTCGGTGGCAAAAGCGGTTATCATGAATGCCGAGGCGCGGTCGCAGGTCATTGATCCACGACCGCGTCCGCCCAATGACAAGTCTTGTTAGCCCCCCTATTCGAGGTCACGCCATGCGCTGGTTGTTCGCTCTGGCTCTGATGCTGGTCGGCAGCGTCTCGCAAGCCGACACTTTCCGCTTCACCGCGATTCCCGACGAAGATCAGTCGCGCCTGGTCGAGCGCTTCTCCAAGGTCGCCGATTACCTCTCGGACAAGCTCGGCGTCGAGGTCGAGTACGTGCCGGTGACCTCCTATGGCGCGGCGGTGACCGCCTTCCGCAACGACCAGGTGCAGCTGGCCTGGTTCGGTGGCCTCTCCGGGGTTCAGGCGCGCCGTCTGGTACCCGGCTCCCAGGCCATTGCCCAGGGCAAGGAGGACGCCGAATTCCGCAGCTACTTCATCGCCAACACGCAAGCCGATATCGCCCCTTCCGAGACGGCGCTGCCCGAGGCGGTGCGCGGCCACAGCTTCACCTTCGGCGCCAAGACCTCGACCTCGGGGCGACTGATGCCCGAGCACTTCATCCGCCAGCGCTTCGATGCGGCCCCCGACAAGGTTTTTTCGCGGGTCGGCTTCTCCGGCGACCACTCACGCACCATTGCCCTGGTCGAGTCCGGTACCTATGACGTCGGCGCGGTCAACTTCACCGTGTGGCAAGCAGCGGTCGCCGATGGCCGAGTGGATACCGACAAGGTGGCAGTGATCTGGAAGTCGCCCACCTATCCCGACTATCAGTGGACCCTGCGCGGCGATGTCGACGCGCGCTACGGCGAGGGCTTCAGCGCCAAGGTGCGCCAGGCGCTGCTCGACATGACCGACCCCGCCCTGCTCGAGAGCTTCCCGCGCTCCGGCTTCATCCCGGCCAGCAACGCCGACTATGCGCCGATCGAGGAGGTCGGTGAGTCGATCGGCGTGCTGCGCTGAGCGCGCGTGACGCTCCTTCGCTTCGACGGTGACGACCTGGGGCACGCCGACCGGGTCGTGCTGCCAGGACTGTCGCTGACCCTGGCGCGCGGCCAGCAGGTCGCCCTGCTGGGCCAGAGCGGTGCCGGCAAGTCGACCCTGCTGAGTGCGATCCGCGCCCGGCTCGACCCGCTCGCCGCCTGGTGCCCGCAGAGCCACGGTCTGGTGCCGCTGCTCTCGGTCTACCACAACGTCTACATGGGCCGGCTGGAGCGCCACGGCGCCCTGGCCAACCTGCTCAACCTGCTGCGCCCGAATCGTGACGCCTGGCAGGCGGTCGAGTCGCTGTGCGCCGAGCTCGGCCTCGACGGCCTGCTGCGCCGCCCGGTGGAGCGCCTCTCCGGCGGCCAGCGTCAGCGCGTGGCGATCGCCCGCGCGCTCTATCAGCAGCGCGAGATCTTCCTCGGCGACGAGCCGCTGGCCAGCGTCGACCCGCACCAGGCCCTGCGCCTGCTGCAGCGGATCCAGCGCCAGCACGCCACCAGCGTCATCGCACTACACCAGCACCGCCTGGCGCTGAGCCACTTCGACCGGGTGATCGGGCTGCGCGACGGCCAGGTCCAGCTGGACGCCGCCAGCCGTGAGCTCACCCTGGCCGATCTCGACGCGCTCTACCCCGACGCCTCGACCAGCGCCGCCGCAACGTCCGCATGAGCACCGCCCCCGGCTGGCTGCGCGGCGACAGCCCCGGCCTCACCCTCGCCCGGCGCTCGCTGGCGCTGGTGGCACTATGCCTGCTGCTGCTGCCGCTGGCCGACCTCGAGGTCACCGCCGCCGACCCTTGGGCGGAGCTGTGGCGCATGGTCCGCGGCCTGGCCTGGCCCGACTGGCTGGCCCTGGAGAACCCGCTCCACGCCATCGCGCTCACCGTCAGCGTGGCGCTGTGGGGTACCTTCCTCGGTGCGCTGCGGATTCCCGCTGGCGCTGCTGTTTCCGCGTTCGCGCACGCTGCGCGCGCTGTGTGCCTTCGTCCGCGCGATCCACGAACTGTTCTGGGCGCTGCTGTTCCTGCAGGTATTCGGGCTCTCGGCGGTCACCGCACTGGCCGCGCTGGCGATCCCCTATGCTGGGATCTTCGCCAAGGTCTATGCCGAGATCCTCGAACTGACCCCGCGCGCGCCCTCAGCCGCCCTGCCTACCGGCGTCGACCGCCTGTCACGCTTCATCTATGCCGAACTGCCGCTGGTGTGGGAGCGCCTGGCGAGCTACACCCGCTACCGTTTCGAATGCGCCATGCGCGCCAGCGTGCTGCTCGGCTTCGTCGGCCTGCCGACGCTGGGCTTCTACCTCGAGAGCGCCTTCCGCGAGGGCCGCTTCGGCGAAGCCGGCGCGCTGCTGTGGATCTTCTATCTGCTGATCGCGACGCTGCACTGGTGGGGGCATCGCCGTCTGTTGCCGCTGCTGCTGGTCGCCGGGCTCTACTGGCTCGGGCCCTGGCCCCAGATCGACGGCGCGCTGCTGTGGCGCTTCGTCAGCCACGACCTGTGGCCGGCCCCGCTACTCGCCGGCGACCTGACGGGGCTGGTGGCCTGGGTGCGCGACATGCCGGACCTGCTGCCGGCGATCGGCAACACCCTGCTGCTGGCACTGATGGGGATGGTGGGGAGTCTGGTGCTGGCGCTGCTGCTGTGGCCGCTGGCCAGCCGCCATTTCGGCAACCGCGCCAGCCGCGGGCTGGGCCGGCTGGCGCTGGTAATGGTGCGCTCGACCCCGGAGCTGATGCTGGCATTCGTCTTACTGCTACTGCTGGGGCCATCGATGCTGCCGGCGTGGCTGGCACTGGCGCTGCACAACGGCGCGCTGATCGCCTTCCTGGTGGCACGCCACGCCGACGGCCTCACGCCGGGCATGCCCGGGCTGCCGGCGTCAGGGCGCTACGCCTATGAGCTGCTGCCGCGGCTCTACCCCAATCTGCTGGCACTGCTCTGCTACCGCGCCGAAGTGATCCTGCGCGAGACCGCACTGCTGGGCATGCTCGGCGTCGCTACGCTGGGGTTCTACATCGACTCCAGCTTCGAATACCTGATGTTCGATCAGGCACTCTTTCTGCTGCTGATCACCGCCGGGCTGAATATCGCGGTCGACGCCGCCGCCCGCCGCTTCCGCCCACGCGAGGTGCCGGTCGACGATCCGTGCAGTCGGTGAAACAGAGCAAGTACTGCACAACTGTCTGCTCATAAAAAATAATGCCCAGCGAGAAGCCGGGCATTCAAAAGAACCTATCGGGTCGAACCATCTACTCGACGACATCGCAACGTGCCGTCCTGCCGCGCTTCCCTGCGGCGGCACGCCATCCTTGGCGTGGGCGCGTCCTGCGCATGAGATCTTCCTGATCTCTAAGTTTACCTAAGCGATGATAGCACCGCGTAAAATCCTTGTACAACATTTTCACACTCGGGTTGGCAAGCGTCATCGGCATGCGTAGGCTTGGCGGATCGCAGCTACCGCTAATTTAAGGTTATCTGTCGACCATGCAGCCGGCCATCGCAGCGGGTGCCGTGGCGGAGAGGCAAAGGGGTGGTTGGGTTGGCGGCGTGTCGGACCGGCGCCACCCGTTAGGGAAGCGCTGAATAAATCGGCGAGCGGGATGAAGCGCAAGGCGCACGGAACGCAGACTCGAAGCAACGCGTAGAGAACGCCCGCAGGGCGGCCCGTCAGGGCAAGTTGCCGAAGGCAACGCGTCACGCAAGACATAACATGGGGTTAGGCGAGTCTTCGACCGGGCTGGCGCACCAGCACCGCGCAACGCAGCGATTCACCCGCGCAGGCATTTATGCAGTGCTTCCTTGGTTAACTCAGATCAAGTCGGCGCGCGACGACTGGGGGTAGGCTTGCCAGGCCCGTGGAATCGTCCTTCCCGGGCGCGCCGGGTCCAGGCCCGGCGCTTTACGCCCCGCTTGACCCCCGCACGCTGCGCAAATGCATAAACCTTGCACGGAGCCTGACGCATTTTCCGTTATGATGCGTCGATCCGTGACACGGATGTAACACTCGTTTTCACGCTCGTTTTTACGACCAGGACTGTCGATACCGCGCATGACGGAGCTATTCGTTGAGGAGTGGCGAGGCTGGACCCCGCACCGCGATGCCGCCGGCGAGGCGCGCCTGGATACCAGCGCCAAGCCCGCCGGCACGGCAATTCCGTCGATGCTGCGCCGCCGCCTCAATCTGATCGGCCGCGCCGTATGCGATATGCTGATCGCGCTCGACCCGGCCGCCAAGCTGGACGTGCTGCACGCTTCGCGCCACGGCGACGGCGAGCGCACGCTGGAGATGCTCTACGCCATTGATGCCGGTGAGCCTTTGTCGCCGGCACGCTTCGGCCTGTCGGTGCACAACGCCATCATCGGTGTCTACTCGATCGCCAGCGGTAATCGCCGCAGCCAGCAGGCGGTGGCCGCCAGCGGCGCGGAGTGGGCGGCACTGATGGCCGAGGCGCAGGGATACCTCAGCGACGGTACCGAACGCCTGCTGGTGGTGTTCGGCGACCAGCCGGTACCGGCACGCTTCGCCGACTTCGCCCCGCATACGCCAGCGGCGGCGGTGGCCCTGGTGCTGAGCACCACGCCCGCGCCGGGGACGCGCCGCCTCGCGGTCTCGGCAGCGCCCGAGGCCGACGGCGAGGCGCTGCAGCCGCTCGACGTGATCGACTGGCTGATGCAGCGACGCGGGCCGCTGAGCTGCCCGCTCGCCGGGCGCACCTGGACACTCGCGCCGGACGCCTGACAGCGCCCGGCGCTGTCGTTGAGCATTGAGAGTTGATGAGCAGTATTGCGCGTCGCCACGCCCCGACGCGCACAGGCCGGCGTAGAACCGGCCGCAGGGCGTGGCTGCACGCCATGCGCAGCCACGTGAAGATGATGGTGGCAAGGACACTGGTGACAAGGAAAGCAAGACCATGACCACGACAGCGCTGGAACACGAACTCAAAGAGATGATCATCGAGACCCTGGAACTCGAGGACGTCACCCCCGCGGATATCGATCCCGACGAGCCGCTGTTCGTCGAGGGGCTAGGGCTCGATTCGATCGATGCCCTGGAGCTCGGCCTGGCGCTACAGAAGCGCTACGGTATTACCCTGGAGTCGGATGCCGAGTCGTCACGTCAGCACTTCGCCAACCTGAGGAGCCTGGCCGCGCTGGTCGAAGCTCGCCGCGTCAGCTGAGGCGTTGGCCGTGATCTCCCCTCCCGCGGCCGCACCGGGCCGCAGCGCCTGCTCTGGTGCCTGGTGGCACTGCTCGGTCTGGTCTGGCCCTTCGTGGTTCACGCCCTGCTGCCGCGCCTCGGTGCCTGGCCGCTGCTGCTGGCGCTCGCCGCCCTGGCGTGGTGGCGTCTGCCCGCCGCCCATCGCCACTGGGGCCTGGCCCTGCTGCCGCTGCTGGCGCTTTTGTTGTTAACCGGTAGCGCCGAGCTGGGTCTGCGGCTGTGGCCGTTCGCGCTCAATCTGGCGCTGTTGATGCTGTTCGCCCACGGGCTGCGCCATCCGCCACCGCTGATCGAGCGCCTGGCGCGACGCCAGGAACCGAACCTGCCGCCCCATGCGGTTCGCTATACCCGCCGAGTGACTCAGGCCTGGTGCGTGTTCTTCGCCGTCAATGGGGCACTGGCCCTGGCCACCGCACTCTACGCCGACATGACTCTGTGGACCTGGTACAACGGCGGCATCGCCTATGCACTGATGCTGGCGATGTTCGCTGGTGAATGGGTCATCCGCCAGCGGGTCAAGAAGCGCCACGCCGAGGAGCCACATGCGTCACCTTGAACTCCAGGCGCGCCCCTGGCGCGAACGCGACGCCGATGCCTGTATTGCCTGGCGCCCACCCACCGATAGCGCCGCCGGCTGGGTCAGCGTGAGCGCCTGGCGCCAGCGTATTGGCGCCTGGCAGGCGCTGCTGGCGCGTCACACCGACGCCCGCGGCGCCTGGCTGCTGTTCGACTCCGACCCGCTGGAGTTCAGCGCCGCGCTGGTGGCGATCTGGGAGCGCGGCGAGCAGGCGATCCTGCCCGCCGATGATCAGCCCGCCACCCTGGCCGCGCTGCGTGACTCGGGCCAGCCGCTGGGCACGCTGGCCGGCGGACTGCGCGCCGGCGCCGATCGCGACCCGGCGTGGTCGAACCGGCCGCTGCCGGCAGTGGCGGTGACCCTGTATACCTCGGGCTCCACCGGCGAGCCGCAGCGCCTCGACAAGCGCTTCGCCCAGCTCGATGCCGAACTCGCCACCCAACGGGCGCTATGGCCCTACACCGAAGACCTGGTGATCGCTCAGGTCAGCCACCAGCACATCTACGGGCTGCTGTTCCTGATCCTGCGGCCGCTGGCCGAAGGGGTGCCCTTCGCCACCCGCCCCTGCCCTTACCCGGAGACCTTGCATGCCTGGCTCGCTGCCTGCGCCGGGGCCCGGCTGCAGGCAGCGCTGGTCAGCGCGCCGCCGGCGCTCTCCAGGCTGCCCGCCACCCTCGACTGGCCCACGGTGCGTCACGCCCAGGGGCGCATCTACAGCTCCGGGGCCCCGCTTTCGCGGGCGGCCAGCGATCTCGCCCAGGCGCTGCTGGGCAGCCCGGTGCATGAGGTCTACGGCAGCTCCGAGACCGGCGGTATCGCCTGGCGCGTGCAGCAGCAGGGCGAGAGCTGGCGCACCTTCCCCGGGCTCACCATCCGGAGCGATGCCGAACAACGCCTGTGGCTGCGCTCGCCGCACCTGGCCGACCCGCAGAGCTGGCAGCGCCAGGCCGACCGTATCGTCCTCGACCCGGACGGCGGCTTTCGCCTGCTCGGGCGCGCCGATCGTATCGTCAAGATCGGCGGCAAGCGTCTCTCGCTCACCGCCATGGACCGCGCCCTGGGCGAGCTCGAGGGCGTGCGCCGGGCCCAGACCGTGACTCTGAACCGGCGCGAGCTGCGGCTGGGGGCGATCGTCGAGCTCGACCCGGCCCATGTCCCCCACGACCACGCCAGCCACCGCGCCACCGTCAAGCGCCTGCGCCGCGATCTGGCGCGCCGTTTCGAGACGCCGGCCCTGCCGCGCTACTGGCGCTTCGTCGAGACCTGGCCGACCAACGCTCAGGGCAAGCTCTCTGCCACGCTGCGCGAGCGCCTGTTCGCCGACCTCGACGACCGCCGCGCGCCGCGCTGGCTGGGCGAACGCGCCGTGGCAGATGGCATCGAGGTGACGCTGGAAGTCCCCGAACACTGCCGCTATGTCGATGGCCACTTCGACGCTCAGCCGGTGGTACCCGGCGTCACCCTGGTCCACTGGGCAATGCAGCTGGCGCGGCGCCTGTTCGCGCTGGAGGCCGACTTCGCCGGGCTCGAGCGGCTGCGTTTCCCCCAGCCGCTGCTGCCGGGAGACCGCTTCCGCCTGACGCTGTCCCGTGGGAGAGTCAAGGCGCGTGAGAGCCTGATGATCACCTGCGAGAGCGCCCGCGGCCAGCACGCCAGCGGCCGCCTGATGCTGACGGAGAGTCACGATGTCGCGTGAGACGCCCGCCACGCCGGCACGGGTCGGCGTGCTGATTCCGGTCTACAACCACGCCGGCGCGATCGGAGAGACCTTCGCCCGCCTCCAGGCGCTGGGGCTGCCGATCATCCTGGTCGACGACGGCAGCGACGCCGAGTGCGCTGCGCGGCTCGACGAGCTGGCACGGGCCGAGCAGACCACCCTGGTGCGCCTGCCGCACAATCGTGGCAAGGGCGCCGCAGTACGCGCCGGGCTGGCCCATGCCCAGACGCTGGGGTTCACCCATGCCTTGCAGGTGGATGCCGACGGCCAGCACGAAGCCGCCGACCTGCCGCCCTTCGTCGCCGGTCTCGACGCCGCCGACGAAACCCTGCGCATCGGCTATCCGCGCTTCGACGACAGCGTGCCCAAGCACCGCTTCTATTCGCGCTATCTCACCCATGTCCTGGTATGGCTGGCGACCCTGTCGCTGACGCTGCGCGACACCATGTGCGGGGTCAAGCTCTACCCGGTCGCCGCGGTCAACCGCCTGGTCGCACGCCACCCCTGCGGCGACCGCATGCAGTTCGACAGCGAGCTGCCGGTGCGCTGGTACTGGCAGGGCGGCCGGGTCGAGAATCTACCGGTACGGGTCAGCTATCCGCTGGACGGCGTCTCCCACTTCGCCCTGTGGCGCGACAATCTGCTGCTCGCCGGCATGCACACGCGCCTGCTGCTGGGCATGCTGATCCGCCTGCCCATTCTGCTTCGCCGCCGCCTGGGAGTGCCCTCATGACCCCCGCCAGCAGCAATCCCAACCACTGGTCGCGGATTCGCGAGTCTGGCAGCGCCGCCGGCGTGCGCACCATGGTGTGGATTCGTCGCCACCTCGGCCGGCTACCGTTCCAGTTCATGCTGACCCTGGTGATCGGCTACTTCTATGTCGCCCACGGCCTGCACCGGCGCGCCTCGCACACCTATCTGGTCAGGCTGTGGCGCCATCTCCACGGGGCCCCACCCAAGCGGCTCACCTGGCTCAGCCTGCGCCACTTTCGCAGCTTCGGGCAGAGCCTGATGGACAAGATCGACGCCTGGAGCGGTATTCCGCCCCGGGTCGAATTCGCCGAGGGGGCGCGCCAGCGCTTTCTCGATGCGGTCTCCAGCGGCCGCGGCGGGGTGATGTTCGTCTCCCACGTCGGCAATATGGAGATCTGCACCGCGATGAGCGATATGCGCGAGGACTTCCGCGCCACCCTGCTGATGCATACCCGTAACGCCCAGCAGTTCGACGCCGTGCTGGCGCGTTCGACCCATCGCGAGAATCCCCCCGAGATCATCGAGGTCAGCGAGATCACACCCTCGACGGCGATGCAGCTCGGCCAGCGCATCGCAGAGGGTGGCTTCGTGGTGATCGCTGCCGACCGGGTGCCGATCAGCGATAGCGGCCGCGCGCGCACGCTGTCCTTTCTCGGCCATCCGGCGCGCTTCCCCGAGGGGCCGTTCTGGCTCGCCAGCCTGCTGCGCTGCCCGGTCTATACCATCGGCTGCTTTCGCCATCGCGACGGCTACCGGGTCGAGTTCGACACCTTCGACGACACCCAGCGCCTCGGCCGGCGCCAGCGCGACGCCTGGATCGGCGACGCCATGCAGCGCTACGTCGCCTGGCTCACGCGCCAGTGTGCGAACACCCCGCTGCAGTGGTTCAACTTCTTCCCGTTCTGGCTCGACTGTGCCGACGCGCAGCCGGAGGCCACGGATCACAATGCCACCACTACGGCCACCACTACGGCCACCACCACGGCCACCACCACGGCCACCGCCACTCAGGCCGATGACGCCCCGCGCGACTGACCCCGCACCCGCCACCGCTTGCCGAAGGAGTGCCCCCATGCCTCAGCCAGATCTCGCCCACCGCGCGCACCGCCTGCTCTCGCTGCTGCTCGCCTGTCTATGTCTGGCCGCGCCACTCAGCGCCTACGCCTTCGATCTCGCCACGCTGCAGCAGCGCCTGGCGCAGACACCGTCGCTGGCCGGCAAGTTCACCCAGCAGCGCCGGCTGGCGGATCTCGGCACGAGTCTGGATAGCAGTGGCAACTTCCGCTTCGTGCGCGGCCAGCGCGTGGTGTGGCAGCTCGAACGTCCGGTGGAGGAGCGTATCGAGCTGACCCCGGAGGCGATCGTCAACGGCAGTGGCGACCGCACCCCGCCCGGCGGCGAGCAGGTCGCGCGGCTGTTCCTGCAGCTGCTCGAGGGCGACTGGCAGGCGCTGGCCTCGCGCTTCGAGATCGCCCTCGCCGGCGATGCCGAGGCGTGGCAGGTGACACTGACGCCCAAGGCCAAGGCGCTGCGCGAGCGGATCTCGAGCATCGCCCTGGATGGCGGGCGCTACATCGATCATCTGACCCTGCGCACACCCGGCGGTGACACCCTGGCGGTGCGCCTGTATGACCAGCACCCGCTGTCCGGCGACGCGCCATGAACGCCTCTGGCGAACGCCCGCCGCGCGACACGGCCTGGCGCTGGCTCGGCTGGCTGTGGCTGGGTGTGCTCACGCTATGCGCGGTGTGGCTGGGCTGGATGCTGCGCCACGGCCTGCCGGCGGACACCGACCTCACCGCGCTGCTGCCGGCGGACCGCCAGGTGCCGCTGGTCGAGGCCGCCGACCGTAAGCTGGGCGAGGGGTTCGAGGATCGCTTCCTGATCCTGTTGCGCGCCGACGACCGGGTG
This sequence comes from Salinicola tamaricis, assembly GCF_003006155.1. Lineage (GTDB taxonomy): Bacteria > Pseudomonadota > Gammaproteobacteria > Pseudomonadales > Halomonadaceae > Salinicola > Salinicola tamaricis. The sequence goes on from NZ_CP023559.1 coordinate 619,351, forward strand.
GCGGCGACCCAGGCGCTGGGCGATGCGCTGGAGACGCTGGTCGACGGCAGGCAACTGGCGCGCGTCGACTGGCGCGAGCTGGATCTGGCCGATGCCGACCCGCACGACTGGATGGGGCCCTGGCGCTACCGGCTGCTGACCCCCGCCTGGCAGCAGGCGATCGCGCGCGACGGCGGCGAGTCGCTGGTCGAACCGGCGCTGCGCCGGCTGTTCTCGCCGGCGGCACGCCCCGACCCGGTGGCCGACCCGTTCGGCCTGCTCGATGCATGGCTGGCGCGTCAGCCTCAGAGCCCGATCGATGCCGCCGACGGCCTGCTGACCCTGGACGCCCAGGGCCAGCACTACAGCGTACTGATCGGCCGTCTCGCCGGCTCGCCCTACGCCCTGCCCATGCAGCAGGCGCTGCACGCGACCCTCGAACGTTTCCAGCAGGCGCACCCCGAGGCCCAGCTACTACGCTCCGGGCTGGTGTTCCACGCTGCCGCCGGGGCGCGTCAGGCGCGCCACGAGATGTCCACCATCGGCGCCGCCTCGCTGCTCGGGGTACTGCTGATCATCGGCTTCGTATTCCGCTCGCCGCGGGTGCTGGCGCAGCTGCTGGTGCCGCTGGTGACCGGCTCGCTGTTCGCGCTGGCACTCACCCTCGGGCTGTTCGGGCGTCTGCATCTGCTGACGCTGGCCTTCGGCGCCAGCCTGATCGGCATCGCCATCGACTATGTGCTGCATTTGCAGTGCGACCGTGCCATCCACGGCCGCGCCTTCCGCCTGCGGCGGTTGCTGCCGAGTCTGACCCTGGGGCTGATCTCGAGCGTGATCGCCTATGTCGCCCAGGCGCTGACACCCATGCCGGGGCTGCGCCAGATGGCCGCCTTTGCCGCCTTCGGGCTGATCGGCGCCTGGCTCACCGTGGTGCTGTGGCTGCCGCGCTTCAAGCTTCATGCCAGCCCCTTCACCGCACGCCTGGCCGAGCGCTGGTGGCGGCTGTGCCAGCCACGCCGGCGGCTACCGCCGTGGTTGGCACTCGTGCTCGCGCTGGGGCTGATCGTGCTGTGCACGCTGCGTCTGACCAGCGACGACAGTCTCGCTCTGCTCAACCCCTCGCCGGCGGCGCTGATGCACGATGAAGCTCAGGTCCAGCAGCTGCTCGACCGCGACACCGGCAGCCGCTACTTCCTGGTCCGCGCAGACGATACCCAGGCGCTGCTGACACGACTCGCGGCGCTCGACCAGCGCCTCGACCGCGCCATCGCCGCCGGCCTGGCGATCGACTACCAGTCGCTGGGGCGCAGCGTGCCCAGCGCCGCCGAGCAGGATGCCAACCTGGCCCGGGTGCGCACCCTCTACGGCGCCCCGCTGGAGAGCCTGATCCAGCGCGCCGGACTGCCGGCCGATCTCGCCCAGGCCGCCCGCGCGCGGCTCGACGACGCCCCGCGCCTGACGCTCACCGACTGGCTCGCGACCCCGCTGGGCCAGCTCCAGCAGCGGCTGTGGTTGGGCCAGACCGAATCCGGCGAGGTCGCCACCAGCGTGGTCGTGAGCGGGGCCCGCAGCGCCGCCATCGCCGACCAGCTCTCAGCCATCGCCAACGCCCAGCCGGGGGTCGTCTACGTCGACCGGGTGGCGCGTATCGGCACTCTGCTGGGTGAGCTGCGCCGCCACACCGCCGCCTGGATCGCCGCGGCCATGGCGCTGATGACCCTGGCGCTGATCTGGCGCTACCGCGGGCGCGCCTGGCGCGTGGTGGCACCGCCCTTCGGCGCCACCCTGATCGTGCTGGCGGTGTTCGCACTGACCGGGGTGCCGCTCAATATCTTCAACCAACTGGGGTTGCTGCTGGTGTTGGGGATCGGCCTGGATGCCGGTATCTTCAACGTGGAGTACGCCAGACAGCCCTCCGCCTGGCTGGCGATCACCCTGTCGACCCTGACCAGCCTGCTGGCCTTCGGCATGCTGGCGTTCAGCGCCACCCCGGCGCTGCACTACCTGGGCCTGACCTGTCTGATCGGTCTGGCCAGCGTGTGGCTGCTGGTGCCCTGGGTGCGCCCGCGCGAGCCCGCCAGCGCCTCCAACGCCCCCAAGGCCCCCAAGGCCCACTCCGAGGAGAACTCGCATGCGTGAGCGCGATCACGATGTCATCGTCATCGGCGCCGGCCCGGCCGGTGCCACCGCCGCGGCCCTGCTGGCCCGGCGCGGCCACCGCGTGCACGTGGTCGAGCGCGCGCACTTCCCGCGCTTCTCGATCGGCGAGAGCCTGCTGCCTCAATGCATGGGCGACCTCGAAGCGGCCGGGCTGCTGGAGACGGTGCTCGCCGCCGACTATCAGCCCAAGAACGGCGCCGCCTTCACCCGCAACGAGCAAGCCACTGCGATCGATTTCCGCGACAAGTACTCGCCCGGCTGGGGCACGACCTTCCAGGTCGAGCGCACCGATTTCGACCAGCGCCTGATCGAGGCCGCCCGCGATCAGGGCGCCACCCTCGAGTTCGGGGTCAGCGTCGATGCCTTCCATCCCGACCCGCAGTGCCCCGGGGTCACCCTGCGCGACGAGGCCGGTGAGGTGCGCGAGCTGCGCGCCGGCTTCGTGCTCGACGCCAGCGGCTACGGGCGCGTGCTGGCGCGGCTCGAAGGGCTCTCTCGCGAGCCGCGCCTGGAGCCGCGCATGGCGCTTTACACCCATGTCGACGAGAGCATCGACGATCCCGACTATGACCGCGAGAAGATCCTGATCGGGGTCCATCCGCGGGACGCGTCGATCTGGTACTGGCTGATTCCGTTTCGCGATCACCGCGCCTCGGTCGGCGTGGTCGGCGATATCGCCAGCCTGAGCGCCTACGGCGACACTCCCGAGGCACGCTGGCAGGCACTGATCGCCGAAGAGCCGCGCTTCAGTGCCCTGCTCACAGGCGCCACGCCACGACGTGAGGTCGGCGAGCTCAAGGGCTATGCCGCCGATGTCGAGCGCCTGCACGGCCCCGGCTATGCGCTGCTCGGCAACGCCGGCGAGTTTCTCGACCCGGTGTTCTCCTCCGGGGTCACCATCGCCCTGCGTTCGGCGAGCCTGGCCGCGCCGCTGGTGGCGCGTCAGCTCGACGGCGACACGCCCGACTGGGACGCCGAGTTCGAACGCCCTGCGCGAGGGCATCGCCACCTTTCGTGACTTCGTCGACGGCTGGTACGACACCCCGCCTGCAGACGATCATCTTCCACGACCAGGCCCCGCGGAGATCCGCGCGCGCATCAGCGCCATCCTCGCCGGCTACGCCTGGGATCGCAGCAATCCTTTCGCCAGCGCCTCGCGCCGGCATCTCGATACGCTCTCGGCACTGTGCCGAATGCAGGCCGCGCAGCGCGCCGAGGAGACACAATGAATCGCCTGCCACGCGTCCGCCGCCCGCTCGCGCTGGTGTTGCTCAGCGCGCTGCTGCTCGGCCTCTCCGCCTGCAGCCTGTCGCCGCCGGTCTCGCCCTCACCGCCGCTGGCGGCGGCGGTGACCCCGGAGACCCTGGCCAGCCGCCTCACCTTCACACCCGAGGAGGGCGAGTCGCGCACGCTGATCGCCTTCATCCGCATCACCCCTGAGGCGCTGCGCGCGGTGCTGGTGACCCCCTACGGCCAGCGCCTGACCACCCTGGTACGCGACGCCCAGGGCGCGCGCTTCGAGGCTGGCGACGCCCCGGGCGAGCCACCGCTGCCGATCCCGCCGGCCTGGCTCGCCTCGCGCCTGGAGTGGAGCCTGTGGCCGCGCGCCGCGCTGGAACACGCCTTCAGCGGCAGCGCCTGGCAGGTGGCAGAGCATGACGACCAGCGTGACATCCGCTACCACGGCCGCCTCGCCGCCAGCATCACGCCGCGACCCGATCCCGCGCATCCCCAGACCCTGACGCTCGACGACCGCCAGGGCGATTACCGCCTGACCATCACCCCGCTCGATCAGGAGGGTGACGCATGAGTGCTTCCTTCGCCTGCCGCCTCTCCCGGCCCGGGGTGGTGTGTTCGCTGGGCAGCGACCTCGAGACCATCGCCACGGCGCTGTTCACCGGCCAGCGCCAGCTCGCCGTCAGCGACGATTTCACCCCCGGGCGAGCGCTGCCGCTCGGCCGCGTGAGCGCTCCGCTGCCCGACGCCAGCGGCTGGGAGAGCGGCCAGCGTAGCCGCAACAACCGCCTGCTGGCCCTCGCGCTGGCCGGCCTCGGCGAGCCCCTCGACGCGCTGCTGGCGCAGGTGGCACCAGAACGTATCGGGGTGGTGATCGGCACCAGTACCTCGGGGATCGGGGAGACCGAACAGGCCATCGCCGAGAGCGGCCATGACGGCCCGCTACCGGCGAGTTTCGCCTACTCACGCCAGGAACTCGGCGCCCCGGCACGCTTCGTCGCCGAGCGTCTCGGTTTGGGTGGCCCCTGCTATACGCTGTCGACCGCCTGCAGCTCCAGCGCGCGTGCCCTGGCCAGCGCCCGCCGTCTGCTCAAGAGCGGCCAGTGCGACGCGGTGATCGCCGGCGGCGCCGACAGCCTGTGCCGGCTCACCGTCAACGGCTTCGCCAGTCTCGATGCGGTCAGCGATGCCCCCTGCCTGCCGTTCTCGCGCCAGCGCCGCGGGATCAATCTGGGTGAGGCCGCGGCACTGTTCGTGGTCACTCCGGAGCGCGGCGGCATCCAGCTCAGCGGGGTTGGCGAGAGCGCCGATGCCCACCATATCTCGGCACCGCGCCCCGACGGCAGCGGCGCCGTGGCAGCCATGCACCAGGCGCTGACAATGGCCGGGCTGGCCCCGGAGGCGATCGACTATCTCAATCTCCACGGCACCGGCACTGCGCTCAACGACCAGATGGAAGCCACCGCGGTCAACGACCTCTTTGCACGGCCGCCGGCGTGCAGCTCGACCAAGGCGCTGACCGGCCACACCCTGGGGGCCGCCGGCGCCCTGGAGGCCGCCTTCTGCTGGCTGGCACTCACCCATGGCCGACTGCCACAGCACGTCTACGACGGCGACTATGACCCCGAGCTGCCGCCGCTGCCGCTGGTGGGCCAGGCGGACATGCCGAGCACGCCGCTGCGCCATGCGCTGAGCAATAGCTTCGCCTTCGGCGGCAACAATGCCAGCCTGTTGCTGAGTCGTGACGATGTCTGAATGCCAATCCCGACAGGCGCTGCCGCGCACCCTATCGACCCACTGCTCGCCTGCGGAGAGCCACCCGTGACAGCGACCACCGCGCATCTGCCCTGCCCCGCCGCCCCGCTGGTACCCCATGCCCGCGGTATGTGTTTGCTGACACGCCTGCTCGAGGCCGACGCCGAGGGTGCCATCGCCGAGGGCGAAACCCGACCCGACGATCTGTTCGCCGAGGCTGCTGGGCTGCCCGCCTGGGTCGGCATCGAGTGGATCGCCCAGAGCGTGGCGGCCTGGGCCGGCTACCATGCCCAGCGCCGCGGCGAGTCGCCGTCGCCGGGGCTCTTGCTGGGTAGCCGCCGCTACCACGCTGCACAGCCTTACTGGCCGTTCGGCCGGCGTATCCATGTCGCCATCAGTATCGACTTCGTCGCCGACAACGGCGTGACCCAGGTCAATGGCGAGCTGCGCTGGGCCGACGGCTCGGCCAGCCTGGCCAGCGGCAGCCTGACCCTCTATCGTCCCGCCGGGCTCGACCTGCCCGGCCAGCCGCCGGCTACCTGAAGGCCCGCCGGCCCCGACTCTCTTTCGTTTCGACACTTTCTATTCGTTTCGACACCTTATCGCCTGGAGCGCGCATGGAACGCCCGAGTACCCCCCAAGAGACCGCTTCCCCCACAGGCGAGCGTGGCGCCGACACCATCCTGGTGACCGGTGCCAACCGCGGCATCGGTGCCGCAATCGCCCAGCGCCTGGCCCAGGACGGCTTCGACCTGGTACTGCACAGCCGCCGCGATGGCGACGATATCGCCCAGGTAGCGGCGGATGCACGCGCCGCCGGCGCCCAGGTGCGCCTGCTCCAGTTCGATGTCACCCAGCGCGAACGGGTCAAGACGTTGCTGGAGGCGGATATCGCCGCCCACGGCTGCTACTACGGCGTGGTGTGCAACGCCGGCATCGCCGTCGACAAGCCCTTCCCGGCGCTGGAGGACGAAGACTGGGACAGCGTGCTCAAGACCAATCTGGATGGCTTCTACAACGTGCTGCGCCCGCTGGTGATGCCGATGATCCAGCGCCGCCGTCCGGGGCGCATCGTTACCCTGTCGTCGCTCTCGGGCCTGATCGGCAATCGCGGCCAGGTCAACTATAGTGCGGCCAAGGCAGGCATCATCGGCGCCACCAAGGCGCTCGCGGTGGAGCTGGCCAAGCGCCGCATCACGGTCAACTGTGTCGCCCCCGGCTGGATCGAGACCAGCATGACCGAGGCGCTGTCGCGGGAGGAGATTCGCAAGCTGGTGCCGATGCAGCGCCCCGGCGAGCCGCACGAAGTGGCGGCCACGGTCAGCTTTCTGTGCTCCCGCGACGCCGGCTATATCACCCGACAGGTTATCGCCATCAACGGCGGCATGTGCTGAGAGGGTGTTTACAAAGTGCCTGCGCTCGGCAATACGGCGTTAAAATCGGCCTCACTGAACGAAGTTCAGAACGTCCGAAGGACGGCCCGAAGGGCGAGCGGAGCGAGTAAAATGCTCATTTACCCCGTGTAAACTGGAACGCCAGCCCGGCCCTTTTTTCGACCGATTTTGCCTTGTCTTGCCTTTGCTCGCCGAATTTGTAAACACCCTCCGATTCGGCCGACGTTCAAGCGCCGGGGCCACCGGCCGATAATGCCTCGTTGGGCGAGGGCCAGTAGCCCTCGCCCATGGAGACCACCCCGTAGAGTCGGAGTCGAGATGAAAGCCGGCGTTTCCATCGCATTGATCGTCATCGTCATGCTGGCCCTGTGCGGCGCGGGCCTTTACGCCAGCGACCTGCAATGGCCGCTACCGCCCGCCGCGTTGGCGCCGCTGGGGCTGTTCCTGCTCAGCGTGGTGCTGGCCGGCTGGCTGTGCCTGACCCTGGTGCTGATGGCGCGCGGCCAGACTCAGCAGCAACGGGCCCTGCACGAGAGTCAGCAGGCGGTCCAGCGCCAGCTCGAAGCAGCCGAGCTGACCCAGTTGATGAGTCAGTTCAGTCGCCACGCCGAGGCGCTGCTGGACAAGGAGAGTCTCGACCCCAACAAGCGCAGCGTGATGCGCTGTCTAGCGGTGGATGCCCTGCGCGGCAACAGCGGCCGCGGCGATACCACCTATACCCGCCTGGCGCGGTTGTTCGAATGGCTGGATGCAGAGGCTGCCCGCCAGGCACAGGATCCACACCGCCAGCGGCTGATGGTGCCGACCCTGATGCAATACGCCGAGATCGCCAGCCAGCTGTGCCGGGTCGGCGAGAGCCAGCCGGAGAAGCTCACTCACTTCCTCACCCACCAGCCGCCAGCCCCCAGCCGCGAGACGACGTGAAGGCGAGCCGACATCCGAACTCGCCACCCGATCCCGGCGTGGGCCAGACCGAGAGACGAGGATCGCACAGCGTGGATCGAAGGAAGGCGCGGGTTACTTGATCGCCGCGGTGATGGTGATCTCCACCTTCAGCTCGGGCGCCGGCATCGGCGCAGTGATGCAGGTACGTGCCGGCGCATGGCCTGCCGGCACCCAGGCGTCCCACACCGCGTTCATGGCAGCGAAGTCGGCACCCTCGGCGAGATAGATCGTCGCGGAGAGCAGGTGCTCGCGGTCGGAGCCGATCTCCGCCAGTAGCGCATCCACCCGCGACAGCATGCTGATCGTCTGGGCGGTGATATCGCCTTCGCGGGCCTCCGGGCCGCTGACCTGACCGCACAGATAAGCGGTGCCGTTATGGATCACGGCACGGCTCATGCGAGTCTGGGTGTCGTGGCGTTGGATGGTCATGGATGTTCTCGCTCCTGTGAATCGCCGCGCGACAGGCGCGGCGTCTTGATTGAGTGATGCGGCGGCCGCCGGGGTCAGCGCAGTATCAGGGTGGCACTGCGCGAGTGTCTGAGCATCGCCGTGGTGGTGCTGCCCACCAGCAGCTGACGGATACGCGAGTGGCCGTAGGCGCCCATGATCATCAGATCGATGCGCTCGCGCTCGGCGTAGTGGCCCAGCACCTCGTCGACGTCGCCGGCGAGAATCTCGCCCTCGGCCTCGACCTGCCCCTCGCGCAGCCGCGTCAGCGCCCAGTCGAGCTGGGCACGCTGGTCATCGGTCCCGGCGCCGACCATCACCACGTGGCACACCAGACCGTTGAGCAGCGGGCTCTCGGCGATCATCTCGACGCCCTTGCGGGTGGTCTGACCGCCATCGAAGGCGAGCAGCAGCCGCTGTGGCGCCTGGAACTCGGGCGGCGTGACCAGGATCGGCGTGTGCAGCGCGCGCACCACCCGCTCCAGATTACTGCCCAGGTGGTCCCGCGCTTCATCCACGGACTCGCCGCGCTTGCCCAGCACCACCAGCCGGGTCTGCGCCTCGCGCTCGCTCAGCGCCTCGAGTAGGTCGCCGTGGCGCAGCGCAGTGGCCACCGTCAGCGAGGCGGACGCCTCGGCCTGCGCCTTGGCCGCTGCCAGCAGCTCGCGCCCGTGCTGCTGGGCGAGCTTGGCACGCTCCTCGTCGAGCCGGGTCAACTGCTCACGCAGATGCTCGCGGCTGCCCAGGCCAATATGGCCGCTGGTGTCGCGCTCGGCACCGTTCTGCCCGCGGCTCAGCACGTGCAGCAGTTCGAGCGGCGCACCGATTCGCGCCGCGGCCCACGCTGCCGCGGCACATACCGCCGGCGCGTGGCTGGAGTCGTCGATACAGCCGAGAACCTGACGTTCACTCATGGCATTCTCCTGTTGCCTGGCACCCGCTACCCGAGACTATCACGCCCCTGGGCGGCGGGGTTGTCGTCGCGACGCGCTGGCGTCGCCTGCGTCCTGCGGGGCCGAGGCCCTAGGTGCTGTCTGAAAAGTCGACGAGCGAAGGCCAGGCAAGGAAAAAATCGGCGAAAACGCGGAGTTCACGAGGTGTAAATGAGCATTTTGAGCCGGTTTTTAACGCTGCATGGTCGAGCGCAGTCCTTTTCAGATAGTGCCTAATGCCCCATGAGTTTCTCCACTGCCTCCGGCTTATCATGCACGGCGAAGCGGTCTACCAGGGTGGCGCTGGCCTCGTTGAGCCCGATCACCTCGACCTCGGTACCCTCGCGGCGGAACTTGATCACCACGTTGTCCAGCGCGCCGACCCCGGTGATGTCCCAGAAGTGGGCGCGGGAGAGATCGATGCGTACCCGCGGCACCGCCTCCTTGAAGTCGAAGCTGTCGGTGAAGCGGGTCGAGGAAGCGAAGAACACCTGACCGATCACCTCGTATTCGCGGGTCTCGCCGTCTGGCCCCATACGGCTGCCGATATACAGAATCTGCCCCACCTTGTTGGCGAAGAACAGCGACGCCAGCAGCACCCCGACCAGTACGCCGATGGCCAGGTTGTGGGTCGCCACCACCACGATCACCGTGGCCACCATGACGATGTTGGTCGACAGCGGATGGCGGCGCAGGTCGCGGATCGACTCCCAACTGAAGGTACCGATCGAAACCATGATCATCACCGCCACCAGCGCGGCCATGGGGATCTGCGAGACCCAATCACCCAGAAACACCACCAGGATCAGCAGGAAGACCCCGGCGACCAGGGTCGAAAGGCGGTTGCGGCCGCCGGACTTCACGTTGATCACCGACTGCCCGATCATCGCGCAGCCAGCCATGCCGCCGAGGAAGCCGGTGACGATGTTGGCCAGCCCCTGGCCCTTGCACTCGCGGTTTTTGTCACTGGGCGTATCGGTCAGCTCATCGACGATGGTCGCGGTCATCATCGATTCGAGCAGGCCGACCACGGCGATCGCCAGCGAATAGGGCAGGATGATCCACAGCGTTCCCAGATTGAGCGGCACGTCCGGCAGCAGGAACACCGGCAGCGAATCGGGCAACTGGCCCATGTCGCCGACCGTGCGGATATCCATGCCGCTGAACATGTAGACCGCGGTGAGCACCACGATGCAGACCAACGGCGACGGCAGCGTCTTGCCCACCACCGGCACGTAGGGGAACAGATAGATGATGCCGAGCCCGGCGGCGGTCATGGCGTAGACGTGCCAGGTGACCCCGGTCAGCTCCGGCAGCTGGGCCATGAAGATCAGGATCGCCAGCGCGTTGACGAAGCCGGTGACCACCGAGCGTGAGACGAAGCGCATCAACGCGCCGAGCTTGAGATAGCCGAACAGGATCTGGATCACCCCGGTCAGCAGGGTCGCGGCGAGCAGATACTGCAGCCCGTGGTCGCGCACCAGGGTCACCATCAGCAGCGCCGTGGCGCCGGTAGCGGCGGAGATCATCCCCGGGCGGCCGCCGGCGAAGGCGATCACCACCGCCATCGAAAACGAGGCATAGAGGCCGATCTTGGGATCGACGCCGGCGATGATCGAGAACGCGATCGCCTCCGGAATCAGCGCCAGCGCCACCACGGCGCCGGCCAGCACGTCCGCGCGGACGTTGGAGAACCAGTGTTGTCTTATCGTGTCGAGCATTGAAGGATCCACTCTGGGTCATGCCGCGGGAGAGATGGCGGCGCGACGACGGCCAGCGCACACGGCGCGAGCGCCGACACGGCGGCCGATCTGCCATCCAGAACACGCGGCTTGGCTTGGGTTCTACACGGTCGAGTGCAAAACGCTTGGGTTCACAACGAGAATCGGTGATACGAACGGATACGGACCTGCGTGGCCCGGCCGGATGGCGGGTCGGCAAGTCGAGCGCGAGCGCGGCTCACGCGGAGGGGATCGACGCTAGGGTGGCGTCATGCGAACGGTGGCGCGTGTCATCGTTGCGTGCCTATCGGTACCATGTCTCTGGCGAAGGGCAGAAGATCCCTCGCCTTTTCTAACGTGCCGCGCCAGCGCTCGGCGCACAGGCAGCCGGCGGGGTCGATGACCCGCGCACGGGGCGGCAACGCCGGCGCAGTCTAACAGCAAAGTGGTCATCAGCCCAGCCGCAGGCATCAACGCGAGGCCCGGCGCGACTCCAGAAAGCGCTGCATTGCCTCGACGGTGGCGTCGCTACAGTGGTGTTCGATCCCTTCGGAATCCGCCTCGGCGACGTGCGCCGGAACGCCGAGGGCAAGCAGCGTAGCGAGCACCAGCTGGTGGCGCGCTTCGACCTTCTCGGCCAGCGCCCGCCCCTGTTCGGTCAAGAAGACCCCGCGGTAGGGGCGCGCTTCGGCCAGTCCATCGCGCTTGAGTCGTGAGATCACCTTGGACACCGCCGCGGCGCTGACGCCGAAGCGCTCCGCCAGGTCACTGGCACGCGCCTCGCCATGATCCCGATGCAGCTGCGCGATCTCCTCCACGTAATCTTCCACCAGCTCCTGCTGATGATCGAGACGAGTGCGCTCGAAGCGGGCGTAACGTGGTCGGGGTGTTCCTGGCATGGTGTTCTCATCGACATCGAATGGGGTGAACGGTCACGCGCCAGCGGCACCGCCCGTTCACGGCACGTAGAGAGCCTACAGCAACTCGAAGGCCAACACATAACCATTCAACAGGATGATCACCCCGGCCACCACGCAACCCAGCAGCGTGACCCAGCGCCGGCTGACCAGATTGCCCATCACCCCGCGACGCGCGGTGAACTGGATCAGCGGCACCAGGGCGAAGGGGATACCGAAGCTGAGCACCACCTGGCTCGCCACCAGCACCTGCTGCTCGGGCAGGCCGAGCATGATCACCGCGATCGCCGGCAGCATGGTCAACAGCCGACGCAGCCAGATGGGGATGGTGAAACCGACGAAGCCCTGCATCACCACCTGCCCCGCCATGGTGCCGACGATCGATGACGACAGCCCCGCCAGCAGCAGGGTGAACCCGAACAGCGTGCTCGCCAGCTCACGGTTCATCAGCGGCGCCAGCAGCTGGTAGCTCTGCTCGATCGAGGCCACGCCGGTGCGCCCGCTGTCGAAGAACACCGCCGCCGCCAGCGCCAGCATCGAGAGATTGATGATCCCGGCCACGCCCATGCCGATGATCACGTCCCAGCGGTAGAAGCGCATCGCACGCACGCTTGCGCTCGTCGTCGGTGGTAGCCGGGATGCGCCGCTGGGACAGCGACGAGTGCAGATAGATGACGTGGGGCATCACCGTGGCACCCAGAATCCCCGCGGCCAGGAAGACCGCATAGCCGTCAGGGAACTGCGGCACCAGCATGCCGGTGAGCGCCGGCCCGGCATCGGGCTTACCCATCAGGATCTGGGCAATGAACCCCGCCGCCACCGCCAGCAGCATGCTGCCGATGATCACCTCGAGCAGGCGGAAACCGTAGCGCTGCATGGTCAACGCCGCATAGGTGACCGCGCCGGTGAGCAGCGCGCCTTCGAGCATCGAAAGCCCGAACAGCAGGTGGAACGCCAGCGCCGCGCCGAGGAACTCGGCCAGATCGGTGGCGATCGCCACCAGCTCGGCCTGGACCCAGTAGAACCACACCAGCGGCCGCGGATAGCGCTCGCGGATCATCTCCGCCAGATTGCGCCCGGTGGCCAGCCCCAGGCGCACCGATAGCGTCTGGATCAGCATCGCCATGAGATTGGCCCACAGCACTACCCACAGCAGGGTGTAGCCGTAGCGCGAGCCGGCCTCGATGTTGGTGGCGAAGTTACCGGGATCGATATAGGCGACCGCGGCGATCAACGCCGGGCCGAAGAAGGGCAGGAAACGCATCACCAGCGACCGCTGCCGTGCCGGCGCCGACGGGTTCGCGCGTGCCGCGCGGGCGTCACTCACACTGTTGAACACGCTGACCTCGGAACGTCGACGACCGGGCGAGCCCGCGCCATCAGCGCCTTGTCGCCCGGGTTATCAAGTTAAACCATGGTTGACAAAATATACCCGAGTTATCGAAAGCGCAACGGGGCCGCGCGATGAGTTATCTCAATCAGGGTGATAGATGTCTCCCAATGACGGCGATGCCGACGTCGAGACTAGCCCCTGCCTGAAACCGCCTAACGCCACTGCAGGATCGGCCAGCCACGCGCCTCGGCGGTGGCCCGCAGGCGGGCATCCGGCTGGGTGGCATGGGGATGGTCGACGAATTCGAGCAGCGGCAGGTCATTGTAGGAGTCACTGTAGCCCCAGGTCTCCCAGCCCTCGGCGAAGCCGGTGTCGTGGGCCTCTAACCACTCGGCGAAGGCGTCGAGCTTGCCCTGCTGATAGGTCTGGATGCCGGTGGGCTCGCCGGTGAAGCGCCCCTCGGCATCCAGCTCGGGCAGGGTGGCGAGCGCCCCGTCGGCACCGACGAAACGCGCGATCGGTTCGACCAGATGGTGCATCGAGGCCGAGATCACCAGGGTCGCGTGGCCTTGCTCGCGGTGCTGTCTTAGCCGCTCGACCCCGCCCTGCATCAGCCTGGGTGCCACCGCGCGCTGGACGAACGCCTCGACCTGTTCACGCACCGTGTCGCGCTGGCGGCCGATCAGCGGGCCGAGGGTGAAGCGCAGGTGCTCGGTCATGTCCAGGGTGCCGGCATGATACTGAAGGTCCCTCGCGCATGCGCGCCAGCAGCGCCTCGCCCTCCTCGACCCAGCCGCAGGCGATCACCCATTCGAGCCAGAGGTGTGTGCAGTCGCCGTCGAGCAGCGTGTCGTCGAGATCGAAGATGGCCAGCGCGCTGGGCTGCTGCGCCGGAGAACGGATGAAGTAGCCAAGCGGAACTCCCGTAGCGGTCGCGGAAAAGGGCCCGCTCAGGATACACGCTCGTGCTCTCATGCCAACGCCCGCGGGCGCCCGACGCCATCCGTCCAGGTTTTGATGCAGCCTAGCCCTCGCGTGCGAACCACCCTGCACACTGAGTCACCAAGGCGTCGAGATCGGGCGCCATCAGATCCGGCGGGTCGCCCCAGGATTCGAACGCCCGCTGGGGGTCGCGCTGGAGCCAGGCGGCACGCAGCCCAGCGTAGCGTGCACCGATGATCTCCGCAGGCTCCGCCGAGACCAGCCAGGTGGCCTCCGGGCGCGAGTGGGTGCGCGCGCGCAGGTGCGCATAGAGCGCGGCATCCGGCTGGAAGCGCCGCACCTCCTCGGCGCTGACGATATCTCGAACCGATCCGCAAGACCTGAGTTATCGAGCAGCAGTTCGATGTCGTAACGGCTGGCGTTGGAGAACACCACGCAGCGCACGCCCAGCCCGCGCAGGCGGGTCAGCGCGGCGGGGGCATCGGCGAACGCCGGTAGCCGACGGCAGTGCGCCAGCAGTGCCTGCTTGCTCTCCTCCCCCAGGCGCGTGCCGCGCTCGCGGTCCACGGCCTCCAGCGCCTCGCGCTGAATGCGATGGAAATCGGCGTAAGCGCCCATCAAGCCACGCCGATAGGTGAACTCGGACTGCTTCTCGCGAAAACGTCGGGTGAAGGCGTCGGCTTCGGCCGCGCCCAGGCGCAGCGCAAGCAGCGCCGACAGATCGCGAGTATCGACCAGGGTATCGTGGAGCGCGAAGGCGAAGAGCGGTGTATCCATGCGGAATCCTTGGTAACGTGACGCCCCGTGGTTTGACAATAAAAGACGCACACACCCTTTTACCCGGAAACGCCACGCTCGGCCCTAACTTTGGGCAAGTCATCTCGAATCGTCTTCGTGCCGTGGCACCGCAGGCGGCCCCCCTCAGTTCGCGGAATCGTGCCCGTGAAAACTCGGCCTTGAAAACGTGCCTTTGAAAACGTGCCTTTGAAAACGTAGCCGTGGAGACATGCCGGTGGAGACACACCCGTGGAGAAGAGCCTGACACCGCCCATCACGCTGGGATTCGTGCTGATTCCGCGCTTCTCGATGCTGGCATTCTTCTCCGCTGTGGAGCCGCTGCGCATCGCCAATCGCCTCGCCGGCCGCGCCCCTATCGTTGGGTCCTGATCAGCGAGGGCGGTGGGCCGGTCACCGCCAGCAACGACATGACCCTGCTCACGGACTGTGATCTGAACAGCGCGCCGAGCCTGTCGCGGGTCGCGGTATGCGCCGGCTTCGAACCCGATCGCGGCCTGACGCGACGCTTTTCCCAGTGGCTGCATCGCCGCGCCGGTGAAGGCGTGCTGCTCGGGGGCATCGACACCGGCCCCGTGCTGCTGGCCGACATGGGCTGCTCGCCGGCCATCGGGTGACGCTGCACTGGGAGAGTCGCCCGCCTTCCGCGAGCGCTTTCCCGCCCTGGAAGCGGTCGAGTCGCTCTACGAGCTCGATGCCCGCTGCTTCACCTGCGCCGGCGGCGCCGCGGCCATGGACCTGGCCCTGGAGCTGATTGCCCGCGACCATGGTCAGGCGCTCGCCGACGACACCGCCGAGCAGCTGATCCATGCGCGTCTGCGCCCACGGGAGGGGCCCAGCGGCTGCCCCTGGCCCCCGCCTGGGCACCCACTGCCGCCCCCTGGTCGATGCCGTGGCGCTGATGGAGCGCCATCTCGAACAGCCGCTGGCGATCGCCGCGCTGGCCGCGCGTATCGGACTCTCGCCGCGCCAGCTGCAGCGCCTGTTCGACGCCGAGCTGAGCCAGCGCCCGCGCGACTACTATCTGAATCTGCGCCTGGATCGCGCGCGCCATCTGCTCGAAGAGACCGAGCGCGACATCCTCAGCATCGCCCTCGCCTGCGGCTTCGGTTCCGCTTCCAGCTTCGCGCGCGCCTACCGTCAGCGTTACGGGCATCCACCGCGGGCCGCGCGCCAGCCACGCGCCGACAGCCCCGAGGCCACCACCGCGCCACATCTCAGCCGCGGCGGATAGCGATCCGCCGCCCCGCCGCGCTGGGCCAGTCGTCCCCAGCCCTGGGCAACAGCGCAATCGCCGCCGCCACCGCCTCGGGAAAGCCGGCGGGGCGGCCACTGGCGACATCGATGCCCATCAGCATCTGCTCGCTGGTCGCCAGGGTGTTGCCCTCGGCGTCATGCAGCGTGAAGAACACGTGCAGCCGCTTGGCATCGCTGTCGAGCAGGGTCAACGCCACCCGCAGCGGCTCGCCCCGGTGCACGTCGCGGCAGTAGCAGAGGTGGGTCTCGAGGGTGTAGAGCGTGTAGGCGTAGCGGGACGGCCGGCCGCGTCTAGACCAATGCGATCCATCAGCGCCTCCACCGCCAGCGAGAACACCCGCGCGTACTCGGCGTCGTTCATGTGACCGTTATAGTCGACCCAGGCGTCCGCCACCCGAGTCCGGTAGAGCGTCTCCGCCTGAGCCGCCATCAGATCCGCCCCTCGAGCCCTTCGGCTTCCGGCCAGTATTTCTGGGTCAGTGCGAGCAGCTCGGTGAGAAACGCATCGCGGCGCGTCTCCAGCTCGGCGACACTGCGCCCGGCGGCTTGATGCTCGCAGCCATCCGCCACCTTATCGATCAGCGCTTCCGTCAGCTCAGGGGCCTCCAACTTGGTCCACGGCAGCTTCAGCGCCGGGCCGAACTGATGCAGCATGTGGCGCATGCCGCCTTCGCCGCCGGCGAGATGGAAGGTCAGGAAGGTCCCCATCAGCGACCAGCGCAGGCCGGCGCCGTAGACCACGGCGGCATCGATCTCCTCGGTGGTGGCGACACCGTCATTCACCAGATGCAGCGCTTCGCGCCACAGTGCCTCCAGCCGATCGGCGACGTGCCCTTCGATCTCGCGCCGCACCACCAGCGGGCGCATACCCAGCGCGGCGTACTTCGCCCGGGCGCGTTCGATCATCCTCGGTGGCGTATGCTCGCCCCCCACCAGCTCCACCAGCGGCAGCAGATAGACCGGATTGAACGGGTGCGCCACGATCACACGCCCGGGCTCGCGGGTGCAGGCAGCCTGCAGATCGCTCGGCTTGATCCCCGACGTGGAAGAGCCGATCACCACCCCAGGCGCGGCCACGGCATCGAGCTGGCGCAACACATCGTGCTTGAGCGCCAGCCGCTCGGGCACGTTCTCCTGGATCAGCTCGGCGCCCTCGACGGCGGCATCGAGGGAATCGACGAAGGTCAGCGCCGCGGGGTCAGCGCCCTCGGCAAGCCCCAGCCGCTCCAGCGCCGGCCAGGCCCGCGCGACGAAGGCGCGAGTACGCGCGGGTGCGGTGGTGTCGGGGTCGAAAGCGGTGACCCGGCAGCCGGCGCCAGGGCACGGGCGATCCAGCCATTGCCGATGACGCCGGTGCCGATCACGGCAACGTTGCGGGGAAGTTCGGGAGCACTCATGCAGACCTCGCAGGGAACAGAGACAGGTGGGACCGCGCGCTCGGCACTACCAGCACGCGATCGCGATGGGCGACAGGCGCGGCGCGCTCAGGGCTTACGCAGTCCCAGCGACTCGCGGGTCTGCGCCGGCGTCTGCACCTTGCCACCGAGGTTCTCGACCAGAGTGGCGGCACGCTCGACCAGCTGGGCGTTGGTGGCGAAGACCCCCTTGCTCAGATAGAGATTGTCTTCGAGCCCCACGCGCACATGGCCCCCGAGCAGCACCGACTGCGCCACCATCGGGAACTGCTGGCGGCCGATGCCGAAGGCGGACCAGATGGCGTTTTCCGGCAGCTTGTTACGCATCGCCAGCATGGTCTCGGTATCGGCCTCGGCACCCCACGGAATCCCCAGGCAGAGCTGGAACAGCGGGTCGCCGTCGATCAGCCCCTCGTCGATCAACTGCCGGGCGAACCAGACATGCCCCAGATCGAAGCACTCGAGTTCCGGCTTGACCCCGGCCTGCTGGATCAGCCGCGCGTGCTCACGCAGCCAGTCGGCGCTGTTGAGATAGATCATCTCGCCGAAGTTGAGACTGCCGCAGTCGAGGGTGCACAGCTCCGGCAGCAGCGCGCCAACCGGTTCATGGCGCTGAGCCGGTGTCTGCAGATCGGTGCCGGTGCGGCCGTGAATGGCGCCATCGCGAATCTCGGGATAGAGATCGCCACCGCCGCCGGCGGTGATGTTGATCACCGCATCGACATCGGACTCACGAATGCGCTCGACCACCTCGCGGAAGTGATCGGTCGAGTGGCTGACGCCACCGGTCTCCGGGTCGCGCACATGAAGATGGACGATGCTGGCGCCGGCGCGCGCCGCATCCAGGGCGCTATCGGCGATCTGGCGCGGGGTGATCGGCAGATCCGGGTGCTTGCCGGCGGTATCGCCGGCGCCGGTGACGGCGCAGGTCAGAATGACGTCTCGGTTCATGCAGGCTCTCCCTGGCGTGGCTCGGCAAGCTGTGGCCGGGCGACGGGTGTTCGAGGGCACAGCCATGGCGGCCGGCCTCACAAGAACCCATTGTGGCCGCGACCCGGTGGCCGAAATTGACACCAGACGACACCAAATCGACGCCATACGACGTTCGCCTGCCTCTCTCACCCCCTGCACTGCCGCCGGGCGCTCGCACCTCCGCCCCTGGCTGCCCTCAGTCTGCCACCTGCCTGCCGCTGGGCAGCACGCGGCATGACACGGCGGCGCGAAAACCGCACAAATGGAGGCTGATACCGCGACTCGGACACGACAGGAAAACGCCATGGCACACAGGGTCTACGTCGATGGACAGGAGGGCACCACAGGGCTGCGCCTGTTCGACTATCTCCAGGCACGCAGCGACATCGAGCTGCTGCGCATCGATAGCGACAAGCGCAAGGACCGGCCGAGCGTGCACGCCTGCTCAACGCCGCCGATGTCGCTTTTCTGTGTCTGCCCGACGCCGCCTCGCGCGAGGCCGCGGCGATGGTCGAGAATCCGAACACCTGCTTGATCGACGCCAGTACCGCCTTCCGTACCGCCGACGACTGGGTCTATGGCCTGCCCGAGCTGGCCCCGGCCAGCGCGAGCGGATTCGCGCCAGCAAGCGCATCGCCAACGTCGGCTGCCACGCCAGCGCCTTCGTGCTGCTGGTGCGGCCGCTGATCGACGCCGGCCTGCTGCCGCCGGACTATCCGCTCTCTCTGCCTTCTCGCTGACCGGCTACAGCGGCGGCGGCACAGATATCGCCGCCTACGAGGCCGACCATGACGGCCGCCTGCAGGCGCCGCGCCCCTACGCCATGGGACAGGGCCACAAGCACCTGCCGGAGATGCAGCTGCACGGCCGGCTGGCCGCGCCGCCGGTGTTCTCGCCGATCGTCGGCCCCTTCCTCAAGGGGCTGTCGGTGCACGTGCCGCTACAGCTTGGCGCCCTGCCGGCATCGATGCCGAGCAGCTGCTCGACGTCTACCGCGCGCGCACTATGCCGACGAGCCCTTCGTGCGCATCCTGCCGTTCGCCGACGACGCCACGCTCGACGGCGGCGCCTTCGATATTCAGGCGTGCAACGACACAACCGGGTCGATCTGGGCGTGTTCGGCAACGCCGAGCGGCTGACGCTGGTCTCACGGCTGGACAATCTGGGCAAGGGTGCCGCCGGCTCGGCGGTCCAGAACATGAACGTGCATCTGGGGCTGGAGGATAGCGTCGGCCTCAGCGTCTGACTGGAGCAGCGTCTCAGACGCGCTGCCAGTGCGAAAGCAGCCCCCCGCCGACCGGATCGGCGGGGGGTAGCGGCACCGCGGCGACGCGGGCACAGCTGCGCCGAACTGTGCCGGATCGCCCCGCTCCACCGCCCAGCGCTGTCCGGGCGGGTAGGCACCCACCATGCAGAAATCATCGTCTGCAGACACGCAGGCATGAGCCACGCCCGCTGGCAGGATCAGCACATCCCCCGCCGCCAGGGTGAATCGCTCGCCCTGAGGCCCGCCCAGACGCGCCACCGCCTGGCCGCGAAACACCCCCAGCACCTCGTGGGCCGTCGAGTGAAAGTGGTCGAAGGGGTAGAGCCCGTAGCGCCACTCGGGCACCCAGCCATGACGCGCGAACAGCGCCTCGAATGCCTCGGCGCTGGCAGGCGCCATCACTTGCCGATAGATCAGCAGCGGCAGCGCCGAGTTGGGCGTGCCGCTGGCCTGATCGCCATCGAACCGCTGCGTCTCGGGTGACATGGTAAGCCGCGGTCAGTGCCGCTCTGGCTCGGGGAAATCGGTCGCCTCGCCGACCTGGCGATATTCACGCACCTCGGCCAGACGCGTCTCGAATGCCTCGATCACCTTGCCTACGCCCCAGCTACCCAGCACCAGGTGACGCGGCGCGCAGGATTGGCCACCAGATCGATCATGGCCTGGGCGGCGCGCTTCGGATCGCCCGGCTGCTGGCCACTGCCCTCGCTGGTGCCCTGCATGCGTGCCGCCACCGTATCGCGGTAGGCGTCGATCGGGTCGTCTGTGACAGCGAGCGCCCGGCCCAGTCGGTGCGAAAAGGCCCTGGCTCGACGCAGGTGACCGCGATGCCCAGCGGCGACACTTCCGCCTTGAGCGCATCCGACCAGCCTTCCACCGCATGCTTGGTCGCAGCGTAGTAGCCCGAACCGGGGAAACCGATCAGCCCGGCGACCGAGCTCAGGTTGATGACGTGGCCCTGGCCGCGCTCGCGCATGCCCGGCAGCACCGCGCGAGTCATGGCGAAGAGCCCGAAGACATTGGCCTCGAACTGATCGCGGATGGCCGCCTCCTCGCCCTCCTCGCAGGAGGCCTGGTAGCCATAGCCGGCGTTATTGACCAGCACGTCGATACGTCCGAACTCGGCCTCGGCCGCCGCCACGACCGCCGCTATCTGGGCGTCGTCGGTGACGTCCAGCGCCAGCGCCAGCCCGCGCCCTTCACTGTCCGCGACGAGATCGGCCACACGCTCCCGAGAGCGCGCAGTCACCACCGCCCGGTCTCCCTGGGCAAGCACGAGACGGGCGAGTTCGCGGCCGAAACCGGTCGAACAGCCGGTGATCAACCAAACGGGCGATGCGGGCATGGCCATGGGTCATCTCCTCAAGTCATGAACGTGATACAGCCGACGGCCAAGCGACCGCCTCTCCTCAGCGTAGCCGCTGAATACAGGGAGTGAATCGGCCGCTGGAGGATCCGACATGATGTCGACATGATCACGCATCGGCCGTCGGTTCAGGCCTGGGCCGGGGATAGAGGCGTCAGCGGCGCGCGCCGCAGCGCCCACAGGCTGGCCACGGCGAATATCACCATCGGCCACAGCGACAAATCGGCGTGACCGAAGACCACGGCCAGCCAGCCGCCGATCAGCGGCATCACGAACGCCACGCTGTAACCGACGAAGGAGATCCCGGCGGTCAGCGAGGCCACACCCTCGCCGCGCTCGAGACAGGGTGGAAGCGCCATCAGCAGGGTCAGCTCCAGGGTGATGCAGAAGCCCGACAGTATCAGCGCCAGCAGCGCCGGCCAGCCATCGAGACCGAGAAAGCCGAGCATGCCGGCGACGCTGAGCACGCCGCAGACCATGAGCGGCGCGCGCGTGGCGACCCAGCGCCGGCCGCGTAGGATCATGCTCAGCGAGGCTGCCAGTGGGCTGGCGTTGTAGAGCAGCAACGCCAGCGCCAGGCGGTCACTCTCGCCGCGCGCGCCGAGCACCAGACTCATGTAAGCATTGGTGGCCATGTAGAGGCCGATCGTCGCCGCCAGCGGCAATCCCAGCAGCCATACCCTGGGTGAGCGCCAGCCGCGGGAACGCCGCCGCGTCGGCGCCGTGGCGAGCGCTGCCGGCCTCGGCCCGACGGCGAGTCGCAGCGCCAGCAGCAGCACGATCACCAGCGCCGGCAGCGACCAGTAGAGCATCGCCAGCTGCCAGTCGCCGCCGGCCAGCACCAGCACCACCGGGCGGGTGCCACCGGCACCGATCAGCTCGCCCACGGTCATGCCGTTGAGGTAGACCGCGCTGCCCAGCGCCAGGTGGTGCGGGGTCCAATCGCGCAGCGCCGGCAGCGTGACCTGCATCACCGCCAGCCCCAGTCCCATGACGATGGAGGCGCCGAACAGCACCGGCGCCGACAGCGTCAGCCCGCGCGCGCCGGAGCCCAGCGCCACCACCGCCAGCGCCACGATCAGCGCCGGCAGCACCCCCAGACGACGGGTGACACGCACCGCCAGCATCATGCTCAGGGCGAGCACCACGTAGGGCACCGTGGTCAATGCACCGACCGCGGCACTGCCGAGATCGAGGGCACCCGCGATCTCGCCGGCCAGCGGTGGCGCGATCAGGATCGGCAGGCGCAGATAGACACCGACAAGCCACAGCAGGATCAGCGCCAGCCAGGGCAGGCGCGGGCGGGAGGTCGGCGTGGCGGTGGTGGCGCTTGGCAGCATGGGGTGTCCGTCGCGGGTCGCGGTGGCATCGAAAGGCAGACGATTCTGACCAACGGGCGACGCCCCGCAAATACCCTCCCTCTTCACGACGTCGCCTTACAGCCGGGCCCGCCATCGGCTTACATGCCGTGCTTGATTCCGCGATTTATCAGTATCCAGTTGGCCGGGTAGGAGGTGGCGAAGCCGATCAGCATGGCGATCTGCATCATGAACCAGAACGGCGCGGTGAAGGCGTCGAGCTCCCCCATCCAGCCCTGGAGGGCGATCAGCATCCACGCGTACATGCCAAGCTGGAAGGCGACCAGCGACAGGGTATCGGCCTTGATCGCGTCCTTCAGCGCCTGTGCCGGGCCAGCGTCACTCATGGCCCGAATCGGCAGATACTGGAACAGCACCCCGAACAGATAGGCACCGACGAAGGCAAGCGCAAAGTGCCCCAGCACCGTCGAGCCGAGTAGGGCGAAGCCGGTGGCCGTGGCGATCGGCGCGGTGACCACGTCGCCCAGCGTGGCAGCCGCCGCAGTGGGTCGCGGAGACGAAGACGCTCTGCCACTTGGGCTTGTCGCCACCGTGATGGTGTCCCTGGTGGTCGTGACCATGATCCTGCCGGTTCTGATGCGACCGGGTTGGCGCGCACGCCCCATGCGTCGATACGCCCACCAGCCGACCAGCGGCATGTAGAGCCCGGTGATCGGCCAGGTGATGTTCATGATGGACATCGGCTGTGGGCGCCTCGAGACATCGACGGCGATCACGAGAGCGCAGTGGCGATGCCCAGTAGCAAAAAGCTCCAGGACCAGACGGTCAGCATGGCATTGTCCTCCTTTACGATTCCTCGATGCCCGGATATCCCCATCCGAGCCATGACGTCGAACATGCCCTAGGTATAGAAACGTGCGGCGTCGTCCACAAGCGACGTCCTGCACAGAGCTAGGTGCACGACACGCGGCGAGCGTCAATACCAACATGGTCCAGCGCATGGGTGCCGACAACTTCCTTAACACTCTAATGATGAACGGCTACTTTATAAGCCACCTCGCTTAATGCATCATCTCGCGCCAGCAACCGCGCTGACACGACGAGGTCGAGTCGGTAACGCTCATTTCAGGACTTGTCACCATCAGGATTCCGCCCATGTCCGACACGCAACGCCCGAACTATCGCAGCGCGCTGGTCGTCGTCACGACGATCTTCTTCATGTGGGGATTCATCACCTGTCTCAACGACATTCTGATCCCCCACCTAAAGGCGGTGTTCTCGCTCAACTACACCCAGACCATGCTGATCCAGTTCACCTTCTTCGGCGCCTATTTCATCATGTCGTTGCCGATGGGCAAGGTGCTGGCCAGGATCGGCTACAAGAACGCCATCAGCCTGGGTCTTTTGATCGCCGCCGTGGGTGCCGTGATGTTCTACCCCGCCGCCCGGGCCCCCTCCTATCCCCTGTTTCTGAGCGCCCTGTTCGTGCTCGCCAGCGGGGTGACGATGCTGCAGGTGGCGGCCAACCCCTATGTCAGCCTGCTGGGCCCGGAAGGTTCCGCTTCCAGCCGTCTCAATCTGGCCCAGGCGTTCAACTCACTCGGCACCACACTGGCACCGTACTTCGGCGGGATGCTGATCCTGGGCGCGGCGGTGCTGGGCGCCAGCGAGCTGGCCGCGATGTCCAGTGCCGAGCGGATGGCCTACAAGGTCCAGCAGGCCCAGAGCGTGCAGCTCCCCTATCTGCTGCTGGCGGCGGTGCTCGCCATTCTCGCGGTCGTGATCTATCTCTGGAAGCTGCCCAACTTCAAGGACCAGGCCCGCGACGACAGCCCCAACGAGACAGTCACCGCCGCCCAGGCGCTCCGCCATCCCCACGTGCTGTTCGGCGTGATCGGTATCTTCGCCTACGTCGGTGCCGAGGTATCCATCGGCAGCTTTCTGATCAACTACATCTCGCTGCCGGAGATCGGCAACATGAGCGAAAGCCATGCCGCCAGCTATGTCGCCTACTACTGGGGCGGCGCGATGATCGGCCGCTTCATCGGGTCGGCCTTGATGCAGAAGATACGCCCCAGCCTGCTGCTGGGCCTGTTCGCCATCGTGGCGGCACTGCTCACGCTGACCACCATGCTGGCCTCCGGGCATACCGCCATGTGGAGTATCGTCGCCATCGGTCTGTTCAACTCGATCATGTTCCCGACCATCTTCACGCTGGGCATCGCCAAGCTCGGCCCGTTGACCAGCAAGGCATCGAGCCTGCTGATCATGGCCATCGTCGGCGGTGCCATTCTGCCGGTTGCCCAGGGCGCGATCGCCGACACCGTGGGCATCCACCATGCCTTCGTGCTGCCGCTGATCTGCTACTTGTTCATCGCCTTCTACGGTTTTCGCGGCTCGCGCGTCATCGAACCGCATTCGTCGGTCCGGGACTCACACGCCTGACACGCCGTGCGCCGACACCTTCGACTCGGGTCGCGGGTGTCGGGGCAGCCGGCCGAGAGATCAAGATCGTTCAATCCTGACGCGCCCTCCACACGCTAGCCTGCCGGCGATTCCCTTCGCTCAGGAGTGCTACGCGTGTCTCTCTCCCTTGCCTTGTCGATGGCGGCCTTCGCTCTGGCCGCCTCGCTGTCGCCCGGTCCGGTCAATCTGGTCGCCTTCCATCTAGGGCTCAACTGCGGTCTGGTGCCGGCGCTGCGCCATGTCAGTGGCGCGACCTGCGGCTTCAGCGTGCTGCTGCTGGCGATCGGCGCCGGCCTGCAGTGGCTGACCCAGTGGGCAGCGCTGATGCACGCGATCCGTCTGGGCGGCGTGGCCTTCCTGCTCTATCTGGCGTGGCGGCTGGCGCGCAGCGACGGTGCACTGACGCAGACCACCGCTGGACGTCCGCCCTCCTTCGTGGCCGGGGCGCTGATGCAGTGGCTCAATCCCAAGGCGTGGATCGCCTCGAGCGCCGGCATGGCCGCCTATACCGCCGGGGCCCCGGCGCGGGTGGCCCCCTTCGCGCTGATCTTCTTTGGCGTCTGCTATCTGAGCGTGGCCTGCTGGGCGCTACTGGGCGCCAAGCTGCGTCGGCAGCTGCCGAGCCCCGAGCGGGTGCGCTGGCTCAATCGCGGTATGGGGCTGGCACTGCTGGTGAGTGCGCTGATGCTGGCAACGATGTCACTGCACGGTAGCGGTGCGGCGTGATCGCGGTCAGCCGCTTGAAGGCGCGCTGGAAGTGGGCCTGATCGGCGAATCGACATGCCAGCGCCACCTCGGCGATCGGTTCGCCGCGTTTGAGCGCCATTTGCCCCTGGCGCACTCGGCAGTCGGTCAGATAGGCGTGGGGCGTGATGCCGTAGCTGCGTTTGAAGCGGCGCACCAGATGCGCCGGTGAGACCCCTGCCAGCGCGGCCAGATGATCGAGCGTCAGCGCCTCGCTGCAGTGAGCACGGATATAGGCGACCACCTCGGCCAGCGCTGGCGTGTCCACCGGAAGCTGCTGCCGGAACAGTTCGCCCCGCGCCATCAGTGCGCCGAACAGCCGTTCGCACTCGCCGACCAGGGTAGCGGGGGTCGCCTCCAAGGCGAACAGGCGCCGGGCGAGCGCCACCAGCGCCGCGTGCAGTGAAGGATCGCGCCAGTGATGCCAGGCCAGTGGTCGAAAGCCACCGACGAGAGCGTTGGCGTGACGACGCTGCAGCGCAGCGAGCCAACCCGGGTCGAGATAGAACATGACGTAGGACCAGGGCGCGTCGCCGCAAGGATTGCAGGCGTGGATCTCGCCCGGATTCATCGCCACCACGTCGCCGCGCGAGACCATCCGCGTGGTGAAGTGCTCCCCCGGCACCTGGTAGTCGTAGAGACTGCGCCCGCCGGTGACCGCGCCCAGCGAGACGCTGTCGTGGCTGTGGCGCGCATAGCTGACCTCGCGCCCGTCGCGGGTCTCGCGCAGCTCGAGGAAGCCAAGCGCCGGGTGGCGCCAGAAGCGCCGGCTGTCGCGCTCGGCCGGGATCGGCTTGGCAGGCATGCTCATCTCCACGCTCGCTGCTGTCTGGCGCCAGCATACACCGCCACGAGGCTCGCCGCCGGACCAGCGATTCGATCCCCTCAGGGTGTGAGCGCACGGCAGTGGCGCTGCACCGACTCGGCGACCACGCGATCGGCGTCGAGCAGAATCTCGCGTCCGGCGAAGGCCGAGTAGAGGCTATCGAACTCGAGCCGGGCGAGACGCTCGCCCATCGCCGCGACACAGGCGGCATCCAGCGGCACGTTGTTAGGGTAGGACCACATGAACGAGGCCATCCGATCCGGCGTCACCAGCAGGGTGTCACCGCTCAGCAGCAGGCGGCGGGCCGGCCAGTGCAGCACGCTGGCGCCGGGGAAGTGCCCGCCCAGGCAGTGCACCTCCAACCCCGGCAGTGGCGCGAACTGCTCCCCCTCCCAGAAGTGCAGCCGCTCGCTGGGCAGGGTAACCCAGTCACGATCCGCCGCGTGCACGTAGACCGGGCAGTCGAAGGTCTCGCCCCAGGCGGCCATGGTGCTGAAGTAGTGCGGGTGGGAGAGCACGATGGCATCGACCCCACCGAGCCCGTCGAGAATATCCCGCGTCGCCTCGTCGAACAGCGAGAGACAGTCCCACAGCAGATTGCCGTGCGGCGTGCGCAGCAGGAAGGCACGCTGGCCGATGGCAAAGCGCGGCACAGTACTGATCGCCAGCAGCCCCTCGGCGAGATAGCGGAAGGTATTGCTGTGCCCCGCCGCCAGGCGCCCCGGCGTGATCCACTGCTGCCCCTCCACCGGCACGAACTGGCGCTCGTCCTCGCAGATATCACAGTGTGCCGGCGGCGTTTCGCTGGCGGGATACTGGATGCCACAGGTGGCGCACAAGAAACCCTGGTGATGCATCGCGACCTCCTCTTCGTCTCCATGAGAGATGACGACATGCTCTTCCCTCAACTGGGGGCCTGTCGAGGCTCCCATCGCGGCCGCGACATAGTGTCATGAGGTGGCAAGACAAGGCGCAGCGAGTGAAGTGTAGTGGTTCTACAGTCGCGAGCTGTAACGCCGTATTGCCACCTCATGGCCAACGGCCCTTCGGGTTGGGCCGCCCGTCGCGCCATGCTGCGTTGCTCGCCTGGGCCGTGGCCCACCACGGTCGGCGGCTCGCGCCTTGCCTGGCATGCCGGGCGGCACCAACGCGGCTCGTGCGGGGAGTCTCGACAGGCCCCAGCTTGGGGTCAAGCCCTCGCCAGCTTGGATAACGATCAGCGACCACTGCGCGTGAGTGCCAGCCCGCCGGCACTCAGGATCGCCGCCATGCCGGCCAGCGTCGCGGCATCCGGCACTTCGTCGAAGAACCAGAACCCCCAGCCGGCGGCGAACGGTAGATAAGCGTAGTCGAAGATACCCACCAGCGCCGAAGGCGCGACCTGATAGGCCCGGGCGACCCACGTATTGACCGCGACCATCAGCAGCGCATAGAGCCCGATACGCCAGATGAGAGAGAGGTCTAGCGGTTGCCAGCCCCGCTGCAGAAAGCCATCGGCCTCGAGGGATAGCGCGATCACACCGAGCGTGCCAATGATGCCCGTGAGCAGGAACGCCAGGTTGAGCCCCAGTGCCAGCAGCCACGGCGATACCGCCCGGCAGTGGCGACGGGTCGTCACCATCGCCAGTGCGTAGCAAAGCGC
Source organism: Salinicola tamaricis (assembly GCF_003006155.1). Classification (GTDB taxonomy): domain Bacteria; phylum Pseudomonadota; class Gammaproteobacteria; order Pseudomonadales; family Halomonadaceae; genus Salinicola; species Salinicola tamaricis. The sequence goes on from NZ_CP023559.1 coordinate 647,181, forward strand.
CGCCAGCAGAGGCAGCAGCATCGCCGGGGTGAATAGCGCGCCACCGGGACGCAGCACGACCAGCACGCCGGCGAAGCCGAGCAGCAGTGCCACGCCCTGCCGCCACCGCAGGGCCTCGCCGCCGAGCCTGGCGAGCAGGGCGATGAACAGCGGCGTGGTGTAGATGCCGACAGCCGCCACGCTCAGCGGAATCCACGGCAGCGCCGCATAGAAAGCGATCCACATCGCCAGCAGCAGTGCGCTGCGCACCCCGATCCAGCGCCAGACCCGAATTTTGCGAGGCAGCGCCTGACCCTGACGCCACCAGCCAACGCTCAGCAGGGGCAGCGACACCAGCGGCGCCATCACCAGCAACTGCCACAGCGATAGCGCGTGCCCCAGCGATTTGACCAGAGCGTCGGCCAGCGACAACAGCATCACCGCGACGACGATCAGCACCACACCCTGCCCAGGCTTGTCTTTCTCGCCGGCGTTGGAGATGGTGGCAGTGACGCTGTCGCGCGGCGCCGCTCTGCGCGCGCTCGTCTCATGTCGGGTCTGCATGGCAACGGCCTCATCTGGCGGATGAGCGGGCAGGATCGCCCACGCCAGCCCCGGCCAACAGCGATCTTTACGTCACCATCCATGAGTCTGGATTATGCATGCCTTGAGCCGATCGCTACCGCCGCTGGCCGCGCTGCTACCGTTCGAGGCCGCCGCGCGCCTGGAGAGCTTTACCCGTGCGGCCGAGGAGCTCCATCTGACCCAGGCGGCGATCAGCCGGCAGATTCGTGCGCTCGAGCGCGATCTGGGCGTGGCGCTGTTCGAACGTCGCAATCGCGGCGTCTTCCTGACCCCCGCGGGCCATGAGCTAGCCCGCACGCTCACCGAGAGCCTGGGGCAGATCGCCCGGCACGCCGAGACGATTCGCGGCGGCGAACGCGGCCATCGGGTGATTCTGTTCTGCCAGCTATGCGAAGCGTTCTACTGGCTGATGCCTCGCCTGGCCGACTTCCATCAGCGTCATCCGGAAATCGACCTGAAGCTGATCACCTCCATTCGCCCCCTGAGCGAACAGCGCGACCCGTTCGACGTCGCGCTGCAGACCCATGGCCGCCCCAGTGGCGGCCATAGGCTGGCATTCACCGCCAGCGACACCATCCTGCCGGTGTGCAGCCCGGACCACCCCGCCGCGCAACTGGCCCCACTCGCCCCGGCGGAACTTGCGACTTTCGAGCTGCTGCACCATCACGTAGCGCCAGCCGAGTGGATGGGATGGCATGACTGGTTCGAGGCCATGGGAGAGACGCCAGCGGCGGATCTAGGCGGCAGGCGCTTCGACAGCTACCCACTGCTGCTGCAGGCGGCGCTCTCCGGACACGGCATCGCTCTCGGCTGGGCGCGCACCACCCAGCGGCTGATCGCGGCCGGCGAGCTGGTTGCCCCTGTCGATGAGCGGCTTTTTCAGCCCGAGGCGATTGGCGTCTACGTGCACCGGAACGCCACGCAGCGCCACGCCAGCCGCGCCCTGCTCGACTGGCTGGAGGACGCGCTGCAACAGGAGGGGTGAACGGTATTCGACGCGCCTTGCCCTGGCGGAGTGACTCGGTGCGACACCACGGCCGCTCAGCGGCTATCGCCGCGCTCGCGCCAGGCCGCGACGAAGGTCTCGCAGGCAGGCGCGGAACAGCTCGGTGGAGCGGATCGCGGCCTGGAAGTAAGGGTCGCGCTCACGCGCGAAGGTGGGCACGAAGCCCGCCCGCCGTGCCCGCCGGCGCCGCTGTGACCAGCCGGCGCGGGGCGAGAGGTCGCTCATCGCATCCAGCAGCAGCGCCTTGTGCTTCTGCATCTCGGTGGAAAGCGGCCACGCCAGCGGCGTCGGCGCGGGCGTGAACAGCCGTTCGATGGCGATCTCCGCCGGCGGCATCCACGCCGGCTGGAATGCCGGGCCGGGGGGAAAGGCATCGCGGTAGTGATTGGCATACAGCAGCACCGTTCGCGGCCGGTGGCGGCTACCGTCGAGGGCCAGGGCGAGGGCCAGCGACGCGGCACGGTGATCCGGATGCGGATCGAACTCGGGATCGGTGACCAGCAGGGTGGCCGGCTTCAAGGTGTCGATCAACTGACGCAGCGCCGCGATCACGTCGTCGCGCTCGAGCCGCTCGCCGCGGCTTGGCGGCAGCGCAATACGGTTGAAGCGGCGGGCATCAGACAGCGGAACGGGCAGGCGCTGACCGAGGCCTTCATGCACCAGCGCCCAGCAGGCGCCATCGGGCACCCCAATCAGGGTCGAGCGCTCCGGCGGGATGCCCGACAGCAGCGGCGTGGCAAACACGTTCCAGCGCCGCCACTCGGCCTTGCGCCGGACCGCACTGTCGAGGTCGTCGTCGAGCCCGCTCAGATACTGGCGCTTGAGCCCCTTGAGCTGCTCGCCGCAGGAGAGCGTGACCAGATGCACCGACTCGGCATGATCGGTGTAGAAACCGCCAGCGGCGATCTCGGCGTCATCGGGGTGCGGGGCCAGAATCAGGATCGGCCCCTCGATCGCCGGCTGCGCGTGGCAGCGCGCCTGCGGCGCCTGAGTCAGCCGGGTGCCGGAGAGCGTCAGGCTCAGCGTAGTGGCGGTAGCGCACGGCGGCAGCCGCCAGGCAATGCGCTGATCGCGACGCCGCGCCTCCAGCGAGTAGGTGAGCGTCGCCTGCCCCGCGCCGGAAAGGGTCACGCTCGGCAGACCGCGGCGCCAGCGCGACCGCGGCGCCAATGCCAGCGAGATCTCGATCAGCCGGGTCTGCGACGGGGCGGCGGGAAGCGTCAGCGTGGCAGCTTGACGCTGCCAGTCAGTGGCTGCGATCGGCTCCTCGCCCGTCGCCATACCTGCCATCGCCTGCCCCGCCATCGCCTGCCGCATCGACCTCTTCCTCCCGCGTGATAATCGCACGTCCTCTCCGCGCGCTCGGGGCATGGTAAGGCAAGCGCGCGCAGGGGCAAGCGCTATCCACGCTGCCGTGCCGATCCCGGACTCACACGCGGATGTCCTCGGGCCCGCGGATCTCCGCTTCGATGCGAGTGCCGGTGGCATGCTCCTCCACGGAGAAGCCGTCGAAGTCGGAGAGTTCGCCGAAATCGAGCTGGGTCAGCGCCTCGATACGGGCGATGCTGCGCTGGTAGGTGCGGTACTGGCCGAACAGGAAACCGGGTCCCAGCTCATCGAGCTCGTCGGCCTGATCGATCATGTAGGCGGTGGCCGAGGGGCGGCCATCCTCGCCGCGGAAGGCGATCACTTTCCAGTAGGCTTCGGGAATGCGAACGCCGCGATAGTGCCGGTCACTGGCGCGGAAGACCGGCCCGGTGAAGATGCACAGCCGCTGGTCATCGGCGCGGGCGTGTTCGAGCAGATAGTCCTCCAGCCCCAGCCAGGTGCGCTGGTTGAACGCCGCCATCTGCGGCGTGCAGTTGGTGAAGTGAAAGGTATCGGCATTGGCCTGCTCGGCCAGCTCCCCCCAGTTGGCCGAGGTGCGCCGCACCAGATGGCCGCGATCCAGCGGATTGCGCGCATAGAGATCTTCCCCCGCCTGTAGCGCAGGGTCGATGCGCGGATCAAAGCGCCAGTTGTCGTTCTCGCGTGGTACCGAGACCAGCCGGCGGCCGTCGAGATTGAGCGCGGTGAAGATCGCCAGCCGCCGCGAGCGCGACATCACCAGCGAGAAGTGGGTGTAGTCGAGGCGACCGTCGTCGCGCCCGGGTACCGGGGTGACGTCCTCGGCGCGCTCGCCCACCGGCGTGGGCAGCGCCACCACGAAGTCATCCAGAAAGTCTTCCTCGAACCCCTGGCGGTCGGAGAGATCCTCGCGTGCCGTCGCCGCCGCCGGAGCCATGGCGGCCCGCCGCGCTGTCACCAGCGGACGCATGTCGCGCAGCCCGCCGCGGGCGCGCTGGCTCGGCCTGGTATCGTCGCTCATCGCTGTCTCCTATCGCAGCCGTGGCGCTAAAGACGCGCGGCCGCAGCGTCTGCCGCTGCCGCGTGCTCGTTTACGCCCTATCGTTTACGCCCTATCGTTCACACGCTCTCGCTGACACCCGGTCGCTGACGCCTTTCTGGCTCACTTCCAGAAGTTGTTCTTGACCAGATCGACCACGTCGCTCAGGCGCCCGTTGAGTACCGCCTTGCCCGAATAGAGCGCGGTGGAAGCGACCTGACCCGGCTCGATCTTGGGCGGCATCACCAGCTCCATGCGGTTGACCTTGACGTCGAGCAGCGCCGGACCGTCGTGGGCCAGCCAGGCGGCGATCGCCTCCTCCAGCTCGTGACGCTGTTCGACCCGCTCTCCCCATAGCCCCATCGCCTGCGCCATCTTGCCGAAGTCGGGGTTATCGAGCTCGGTATAGCTGTCGAGCAGCCCTTCGACCTTCTGCTCGATCTCGACGAAGCCGAGCGAGCCATTGTTGAACACCAACACCTTGACCGGCACCCGCTCCTGCTTGAGCGTGAGCAGATCGCCCAGCAGCATGGTCATGCCACCGTCGCCACACATCGCGATCACCTGGCGCTCGGGGAACGCTTTCTGAATACCGATCGCCTGGGGATAGGCGTTGGCCATGGTGCCGTGGACCAGGCTGGAGAGCGTGCGCCGCTCGCCGCGAGCGCGGATATGGCGCAGCATCCAGACCATCGGACTGCCACCGTCGGCGGTGAAGAAGGCGTCATCGGCGGCGGCGGTATCCAGCGCCACGGTCAGCTCCTGGGGGTGGATCAGCGCGTCGTCCTGGCTCTCGGGCTCGTCGTGGGCCAGCGCCTTGTGATACTGCTCGCGGCACTTTTCCAGCCAGCGGGTATCGCTCTGGGCATCGACGATCTGCGCCAGCGCCGCGCAGGTATCGCGGACACTGCCGACCAAGCCGATATCGACCGGATGGCGCTTGCCGATCTGTTGCGGGTCGATATCGACCTGGATGATGGTCGCCTTCTCCGGGTAGAACTGGGTCCAGGCGAAGCTGCAGCCGAGCAGGATCAGGGTGTCGCAATCGGCCACCGCGTGATAGCCGCCGGCCAGCCCGAAAACCCCGGTCATGCCCACCTCGAAGGGGTTGTCCGGCTCGATGAAATCCTTGGCCCGAGAGGTCCACGCCACCGGCGCGTTGAGCTTGGCCGCCAGCGCCAGCACCTCGGAACGCGCGTGCTCGCAGCCGAAGCCGGCATAGATCGAGATCTTGCCGCCGGCGTTGATCCGCTTCACCGCCGGCACCAGCTCCTCAGCGTTGGGGCGCATCACCGGATCGAAGCGATGGGCGCGGTAGGGCAGATCCTGACTCGGCGCCTGGGTGAACAGGTCGCCGTGTACCACCAGCACCGCCACGCCGTTCTTGGCCAGCGCCGTCTGCGCCGCCAGCGCGGCCATGCGGCGCGCCTGATCGGGATTGACGATGGTCTCGCAGAAGACGCTGTACTGGGCGTAGATCGGCTTGGGATCGACATCCTGAGGAAAACCAACGCCACTGTCGCCGGTGGCCACCTGGGAGGCGATCATCACTACCGGTGAGCCGCTGCGGTGCGCCTCGAACAGGCCGTTGACGAAGTGCAGCGAGCCAGGGCCGCAGGTGCCGGCACACAGGGTCAGCTCGCGGGTCATGTAGGCTTCGCCCCCGGCGGCGAAGCCACCAACCTCTTCATGGCGCACGTGAACCCACTCGAGTTCGCTGCGACGAATGGCATCGGTGAAGTGGTTGATGGTATCCCCGACCACGCCGTAGCAGCGCTTGGCGCCGGCCTCGGCCAGGGTTTCGACGATGATTTCAGCGACGTTCTGACTCATGGGATGACTCCTTCGCAACGACGTCGGCGGCGCTTGTCGCCATGACGCGGGATAAACCCCGGCGCACCGGGTGATGACGGTTCTTTATCTCGGGTGCCACGGTCTCGCGGATTCGACAGCATCGAGGACGCAACGGCGCGTGGCGCTCATGGTGGGTCCCGCGCGACTCGGCCACTCTCAGGGATCGACCTGCCGGTCTAAGCGTAGTCGCTGGTCACGCAACGGCTAGCCGTCAGGTGTCGGGAGTCACGCCACGAGACGTCAACGCCTCACACCTGGATCGCCGGGTCCGGCACCCGCGGAAAGCGCGGCGGATGTGCCTGCAGATAGGCGTGGCAGGCACGCAGCACGCGGACATCGTCGTGCTTGCCGCCGGCGAGCTGGAAGCCCACCGGCAGCCCCGACTCGGTAAAGCCGCACGGCACCGAGGCCGCCGGCTGCTGACTCAGATTGAAGGGATAGGAGAATGGCGCCCACTCCTCCCAGTCGCGCATGTCACTGCCGGGGGGGACCTCGTGATTCACCGCGAACGGCGCGATCGGCACCGTCGGGGTCATCAGCAGGTGGTAGTGCTGGTTGAAGCGCTCCAGACCCTGGGTGAGGCTGGCGCGCTCGCGCAGCGCCTGGAACAGATCGAGTGCACTGAAGCGCTCGGCCCGCTGGGCGTTGGCCGCCAGCCCCGGGTCGAGCTGTTCGCGCTGGCGCGCATCGCAGTGGTTCCAGAAGTCGAGGGAGGCGGTGAACCAGAGCTTCTGAAAGATCTCGATCGGTGATTCGAACCCGGGATCGAGCTCCTCGACCTCGGCTCCCAGCGCTTCGAGATTGTGCGCCGCCTCGCGCACCCGAGCAGCGATCTGCGGGTCGACCTCGGCATAGCCCAGTGTCGGCGAGTAGGCGATACGCAGCCCACGCAGGTCGCCATTCAGCTCGGCGCCCCAGTCGTCGGGCTGGCCGCGGGTGGCATAGGGGTCGCGATAGTCGTAGCGGCCGATCACGTTGAGCATGCGCACCGCATCCTCGACGCTGCGCGTCAGCGGCCCGATATGCGACAGCGACGGCTCGGTCGCCGGCGGCCACTGCGGCGTCCAGCCGTAGGTGGGCTTGAAGCCGAACACCCCGGTGAAGGCGGCCGGGATACGGATCGAGCCCCCGGAGTCGCCGCCCTGGTGCAGCACGCCCAGGTTGAGCGCCGCGGCTGCCGCGGCACCGCCGGAGGAGCCGCCCGGCGTCAGTCGGGTATCCCAGGGATTGCGGGTGGCGCCGAAGACCCGGTTGTCGGTCACCGCCTTCCAGCCGAACTCCGGCGTATTGGTCTTGCCTAGAATCACCGCCCCCGCCTCACGCAGCATGCGCGCCGGCGGGCAGTCGTGCTCGCAGAGCGCGCTGGAGGTGGTCAACGAACCCTCCCGCGCCGGCATGCCGGCGACCTCGGCCAGGTCCTTCATCGAGACCGGAATCCCATCGATCGCGCTCAGCGGCTTGCCCTGCCCCCAGCGCCGCGCCGACGCCTTGGCCGCCGCCTCGGCGCCCTCCCGGTCGACATGGACATAGGCGTTGACGGCGTCGTTGAAACGCTCGATACGCGCCAGCGCCGCTCGGGTCGCCTCCAGCGGCGAGGCCTCGCCGCTTTCGAACAGCCGCTGGAGGGTACCGGCGTCCATATTGCCCAGGTCGCTTCCCAGATCGCTATCGTGATTCGCGCTGCTCATCCTGAACTCTCCGCTTGCGTCGGTGACATCCTGTGGACGTTCAGGCTAGCAGCGCAGCGCCGGTGGCGCCGGGTCAGAAATCGTGCTCGGCCTCGGGCGGCAGCTGCGGCGCCTCGCGCAGGCGCCGGATGTGGATGTGCCGCATCAGGCGGATCACCGGCCGGATCAGCATCTCGATACTGCCGATCAGAAACAGCCAGGTGCCGTAGTAGGTCAACGCCTCATAGAAGAAGAAAAAGCTGCCGATCACGAACCAGATGCCGATCAGAATGTCGTTGACGATACTGACGACCTCGTAGCGCTTGCGGATCACCAACTCTTATGACCGATCCGCAGCGTCAATGGCGGCAGAGTTTGCGGGTTGCTCTTATGCTTGTATTGGGTCTGCGCGTCAGGCATGTCTCTCTCCTCGTGACCAGGTTCGTGTCGCCGTCGGGCCGCGGATCGCGACGCTCACCCTGCGGCGGTGACGGCAGCACCCCGGCGTATGACGCTGACAGCAGCGTAGTGAATTGTAAACGCCGGCGCGTCCGGCACCGTATGGAGACGACTTTCATGGCAGCATCCGCACAGCGCCCATCCCACGACATCCCGGTCGCCGACGACACCACCCTGTTCATCTTCGGCGCCAGCGGCGACCTGGTGAAGCGCCTGCTGATCCCATCGCTCTACCATCTCGACCGCGACGGCCTGCTCGACGATGCGATGCGCATCGTCGGGATCGATCTCGCCGAGCACGACGACGCCAGTTTCCGTGAGCATCTCCAGGCCTTTCTCGCCGACAAGGACGCCGCCAACCACGCCGAGGGGCGCGATGCCGATCTCGACCCTGACACTTGGGCCGCCTTTGCCCAACGTCTGCACTACCGTCAGGGTGACTTCACCCAAAGCGACATCTATGCCGAGATCGCCACGTTGATCGAGGCCGGCACCAGTGCCAACGCGGTCTTCTACTGCGCCACCGGCTCGCGCTTCTTCGGCGCTATCGCCACCCGCCTGGGCGAGGCGGGGCTGCTCGCCGAGCGCGACGGCCAGTACCGCCGGCTGGTGGTGGAGAAGCCCTTCGGCCACGACCTGGAGTCGGCGCGCACGCTCAACGCCCAGTTACTGGAGGTGATGCAGGAGCGTCAGATCTATCGGATCGATCACTTCCTGGGCAAGGAGACGGTCCAGAACATCCTGGTCGCGCGCTTCGCCAACGTGCTGTTCGAGCCGTTCTGGAACAACCATTACATCGACCACATCCAGATCACCGCCGCCGAGACCGTCGGCGTCGAGAAGCGCGCCGCCTTCTACGACCGCACCGGGGCCATGCGCGACATGGTGCCCAATCACCTGTTCCAGCTGCTGGCCATGGTCGCCATCGAGCCGCCGTCGGCGTTCGGTGCCGATGCCCTGCGCAACGAGAAATCCAAGGTGCTCGAAGCGATCCGCCCTTGGACGCCGCAAGAGGCCGCCGCCAACTCGGCGCGCGGACGCTACGCGGCGGGCAGGCTGGGCGACGCCGAGGTACCCGGCTATCTCGATGAAGAGGGCGTCGATCCGGACAGCCAGACCGAGACCTATGTGGCGATGAAGGTGATGGTCGACAACTGGCGCTGGATCGGCGTGCCCTTCTATCTGCGCACCGGCAAGCGCATGAGCGCCCGCGACACCGAGATCGCGATCTGCTTCAAGCCGGCGCCCTACGCCCAGTTTCGTGACACCGATGTTGAACGCATGGCGGCCAACTGGCTGATCATCCAGATCCAGCCCAACGAGGGCATGTGGTTCGACTTCCAGGCCAAGCGCCCCGGGCCGGAACTCGAGATGGACACGGTCAAGATGGGGTTCGCCTACAAGGACTTCTTCGATCTGCCCGCGGTCACCGGCTACGAGACGCTGATCTACGACTGCCTCACCGGCGATCAGATGCTGTTCCAGCGCGCCGATACCATCGAGAACGGCTGGCGCGCGGTGCAACCCTTTCTCGACGCCTGGACCGAAACCGCCGACCTGGCGGACTACGCAGCCGGTGAGGATGGCCCGCAGAGCGCGCATGACCTGATCGAGCGCGACGGGCGCCAGTGGCACCAGGTCGGCTCCCCCACCGGCCCCGGCGTGGCCCCGACACCCGGAAAGTCCTGAGTGTCTCGTCTGGGTTTTGTGCGCACCTGGAGCGCCGTTGCCGCCATGTTCTTTCTCAATGGCGGCCTGTTCGGCACCTGGGCGTCGCGCATTCCGCGCGTCACCGAGCTACACGACCTCGACGATGCCGGGCTCGGCCTGCTGCTGCTGGGCCTGGGCGTAGGTGCGCTGATCTCCTTTCCGCTGGCCGGGCGCGCCGCCGATCATTTCGGCGCGGCGCGCACCACCCGCGCCCTGGCCATCGCCTGCGTCCTGATGTTGGGTCTGGTCGCCGCGGCGCCCACGGTGTGGGCTCTCGCCCTGGCGCTGGTGCTGTTCGGGGGCGTGCAGGGGGCCATGGACGTGACCATGAACGGCTGGGCCGGCGAAGCCGAACGTGCCCTCGCCAAGCCGGTGATGGCCTCCTTCCATGCGCTGTGGAGCCTGGGTGCCGGTGCGGGCGCGGCTCGGCTACCTGGCGACGCACCTGGCGCTCCCGCTGCTGTGGCACTTCCTCTTGGCGGGCGGGCTGATCTATGTAATCACCGCGGTGGTCGCCGCCGTGCCGTGGCCCGGCGAGCGCCGCCAGCCGCCCGCGGCAAAGCCCCGGCGCCTGCCGCTACCGCACGGGGCGCTGCTGTGGGTCGGCGTAGTCGCCCTGTGCGCCTCCCTCGGCGAAGGCGCCGTGGCGGACTGGAGCGCACTCTTCCTGCTCGATGCCACCGCGGCCAGCACGGCCCAAAGCACCCTGGGCTATGCCATCTTCTCCACTGCCATGGTGATCACGCGGCTGATCGGCGCGGGCCTGATCCTGCGTCTCGGCACCACCACGGCGACGCGTCTCGCCGGCCTCTCGGCCGCCCTGGGCGTGGCCCTGGCGGTGCTCTCCGGCACGCTATACCCCGTCCTGGCCGGCTTCTTCCTGATGGGGATCGGCTATGCCCTGGTGATGCCGCTGGCGTTCTCGCGTGCGGCCAACGACCCCGAGCTGCCGCCCGGCGCCGCAATCGCCAGCGTCGCCACCCTGGGCTACGGCGGCATGCTGCTGGGGCCGCCGCTGATCGGCTTCGCCGCCAGTGTGATCACGCTGCACTACGCCTTTGCCCTGCTCGGCGTGCTGTCGCTGTGCATCGTTCTGCGCGCCGGCGCGTTGGCGCCGCCCACAGCTGAGCCCTAAAAGCGCTGACGTGGGCTTATCCAGCGGCAGAGCGTCGCGAGGGCGCTGTGAACCCCTCCCTGGGCGCTACCTTTGCCATCCCTGGCAAAGGACCCTCGCTTTGCCCTGCCTCCGGCGCCCAGCGTCAGAGGGTTTGGAAATGGGCTCTAAGAGCCCGCCTGGCGCGGCAGCCGTTGCCGCGCTGGCTACCAGAGCGAACGGTAGAGTTGGACCAGTTCCGCGTGGCTTGGCACCGCGGGTTATTGCCGGGCGAGCCGGAGGCCAGGGCCTGCTCGGCCATGGTGTCGAGCAGCGCCTCGAAGCGCGCGGGGTCGATGCCGTAATCCCGCGGACTCGGCACCGCCAGCTCCTGATTGAGGGCGACCAGCTCGGCGAGCAGCCGCTCGCCGGCGCGGGCGTCGTCGTCGCTGTCGGTGGCCACGCCGATGGCGCGGGCGCAGGTGGCGTAACGCGCCGGCGCGGCGGCCAGCGAGAAGGTCGTGACCGCTGGCAGCAGCATGGCGTTGGACATGCCGTGGGGCACGTGAAAAGCCGCACCCAGCGGCCGGCTCATGCCGTGTACCAGTGCCACCGAGGCGCTGGAGAAGGCCAGGCCAGCCAGGCTCGAGCCCAGCATCATCGCTTCACGCGCCGCGCGATCGTCGCCCTGGTGATAGACCCGGCGCAGGTGGGGGCCGATCAGGCGCATCGCGGCCAGCGCATTGTGATCCGAGAAAGGGTTGGCCTTGCGGCTGACGTAGGCCTCGATGGCGTGGGTGAGCGCGTCGATGCCGGTATCGGCGGTAACCCGCGGCGGCACCGAGAGCGTCAATTCGAAGTCGACGATCGCGGCCGCCGGCATGAAACCGATGCCCGGGCAGAGCATCTTTCGCGGCAACCTCGTCGGTGATTGGTGAAGCGCGTCATCTCCGAACCGGTACCCGCGTAGTGGGAATGGCGACCAACGGCAGGCCGAGTTGCGACGCCGCGCGCGGAAACTGGTAGTCGCGGATCTCGCCGCCGAATGACCCAGCACGCCGATCGCCTTGGCCGAGTCGATGGGGCTGCCGCCGCCCAGCGCGATCACGCCATCGAACGCGCCCTGCGCGGTGCCCTCGCGCATCCGCGCCACGCCGTCGAGGATCGAGGCCAGGGTGGGCTCCGGCACGGTGTCCGCGAACACGCGGTAGTCGAGCCCGGCGGCCTCGAGCAGAGCCTGGAGTCGCGCCACATAGCCGAGTTCGACCATCATCGGATCGGTGACCACCAGCGGCCGCTGCACGCCGAGTGCGGCAAGCACCCCTGCGAGACGTTCGAGCGCGCCCCCGCCCACTTCCAGAATGCGCGGCATCAGGATATTGCTGACCATCGCCTTCTCCTCCTGTTCACACCTGCCGCTAGCATGCCACGCCGCTAAGCGGGCCGTCGTGGACCCGCCACCAAAGTGCAAGCGCACGGCGGTCTCCACCAGCGCTCGAGCGACGACGTGATCGCGCTCAGGCCGACCTGGCCAGCGTTCGCGCCATCAGTTTCTCCACCAGCGGCTGCGCGTCGATCTTGAAATCCTGATCGAGCCCCAGATCGCGCAGGCCGCAGCGCTGGTAGAAGCGAATCGCCGGCACATTGTCGGCAAGGACCCACAGTCCAAGGTCGCGATAGCCCTGGTCAAGGCACCACCTCAGGGCGGCCTGCCACAGGGCGTGGCCGACGCCCTGGCGCTGCGCCCGCGGGGCGACGTAGAAGCCGTAGAGTTCGGCCCAGCCAGGGGTGAGCGTCTGGACCTCGGGCCGCGCACTCTCGCTCTGGCGGAAAGGCCGACACTCACCCAGCCGAGCAACTCACCTGCCTGGGTGTCTGTACGGGTGTCCGAATGCGTGCCGACATAGACCACCGCCCCCGCCTCGAGCTGCGAGCGCCAGGCCGCAGCACGCGCGGCGACATCCAGCCCCGTCAGCGTGGCCTCGGCGATCAAACCGCGGTAGTTGTGGCGCCAGGCGTCGACGTGGATGGTTGCGATCGCCCCGGCGTCGGCTGGGGTGGCACGGCGCACCACCACCGCACCCGTCCTGCTCACGGCGTCAGCCGAGACAGCGCAAAGCCGGCGATGGCGGTATCCTGCACCCCGGTGCCGGTGAGATCGCAGACGGTGATGGCGCGGGCGTCCCGGCGCGGCGACTGGCCGCTGGCGATCACTGGCCCAGTTCATGCACCGTGAACGGCGGACGATGGCCGGCATAGACCTTGAGTTCGCCATTGTGCTCGCTCTGGGCCTGTGTATCGGCGACGAAGACGTCAGCACGCTCCAGCACCGAGGAGTCGAGTTCGCGCTTTTCGGGGCTGTCCGAGCCCATCGCCGTGACATGCACGCCCTCGCGCAGGTGCTCCCCGGAGAGCAGCGGCTCGCGCGACGGTGTGGTGGTGACGATGATGTCCGCTTCGCGGCAGGCGTTGCCGATCTCGGTGTGCACCGCCACGCTCAGCCCGTAGTCTCCTGCATCCGCGCCGCGTAGGCTTCGGCCTTGGCGATGTCGCGGGCCCAGACGTCGAGCGTCTCGATGTCGCGCACCAGCCTGAGCGCAGCGACCTGCAGCTCCGCCTGCAGCCCGGCGCCGAGCACGGTGACGCGGCGGCTGTCGGTTCGCGCAAGATGCTTGGCGGCGATGGCGCCGGCCAGCGCGGTGCGGATATCGGTGAGATAGCCTTCGTCGAACAGCACCGCCTCGACCAGCCCAGTCTTGGCCGAGAACACGATCATCAGCCCGTTGAGGCTTGGCAGCCCCAGCTTGGGATTGTCGAAGAAGCCGGGGCTGACCTTGATCGCGAAACGCGCATTGCCCTGGATATGCGCGGTCTTGACGTCGACCTCGCCGTTGGACTCTGCGATCGCCATCGACAGGATCGGCGGCTGGACGACGTTACCTTCACCCAGCGCGCGAAAACCGGCTTCGACCGCCTCCAAGGCGGCATGATCGAGCGTGACGACGTTCTCTATCTGCTCGCGGTTGTAGAGTTCCATCGGGATGTCTCCTGCGTCCATTCACATGAAGTCGTATCAGCGCGGCGGATAGTCGATCAGGGTCCTCGCCCGCATCAGCGTCTCTGCGTCCACGCCGTTGCCCGAGACGATCAGCGCCACCTTCTGGCCGCGGATGTCGAGGGCGTGCTCCTCGATCGCGGCGAGCCCCACCACGGCAGCCCCCTCGACCAGCATCTTTTCCTGTTCGAAGAAGTGCAGCATGGCGAGGGCAATCGCCGGCTCCGAGACCCGGTAGTGATCGTCCATCACCTCGCGCACCAGCGCGAAAGTGCAGCGATTGTCGAGCCCGATCCCGCCCCCGAGCGAGTCGGCGAGCGAGGCTTGTTCCTCGACCTCCACCGGCTCGCCCGCCGCTAGGCTGTCGAGCATCGCCGCGCCTTTTTCCATGCTCACCCCGGTCACCTGGACCTTGGGGTGGATGCCTTTGACCGCGCGCCCGATACCGCCGAGCAGCCCACCACCGGAGAGCCCGATCAGCACGCGGTCGAGATCCGGCAGGTCCTCCATCAGTTCGAGCCCGATGGTGCCCTGGCCGGCCACGATCAGCGGGTCATCGAAGGGCTCGATCAGTGCCATGCCCGCCTCGGCGACCAGACGCCGCGCCTCGACGAAGGCATCGTCCTGGGAGCGCCCGATCACCCGCGCCTCCGCCCCCAACGCTTCGATGGCGGCGACCTTGTTGGCTGGCACCAGCTCGGAGAGGCAGATCACCGCCCGTGCGCCGAGTCGCCGGGCCGCCCACGCCACCGCCCGGCCATGATTGCCGGTGGAGGCCGTGGTGACACCGCGTTCGAGCTGATCCGGCGACAGCGAGGCGATCTTGTTGAGCGCGCCACGCAGCTTGAATGCGCCGCTCGGTTGCAGCGTCTCGAGTTTGAGATAGATTTCGGCATCGAAGCGCGCCGATAGGGTCTGGGAGAGGATCAGCGGCGTGCGTGCCGCCTGTCCGGCGAGTCGCTGGCGGGCCAGGTAGATATCGTGCAGGGTGGCGGGGTCGGACATACAGGCTCCCGAGGCGATCATGCCAAAAGCGGCAGAGCTTTCACCCTGCCGCAGGCGCGTGCCGGTATCAATGCGCGTCACGCTATGCCACCGCGACGCCGGGGCTCATCTCTCTAGATCACACCTTCAGCGCCGCGCTTCGAATCATCTCTGTAGATCGCCGCTGCGCGTCAGCTCGTCGGTCACCTTGTCGATGGCACGCTTGGCGCGGGCGATCACCTCGTCGACCTGGCCGCGGTCGATCACCAGCGGCGGCGCGAAGCCAAGGATGTCGCCGTTGGGCATGGCACGGGCGATCAGGTTCTCCTCGAGTGCCGCTGCCGCGACCCGCGGGCCGACCTTGAGCGCCGGATCGAAGGGGGTGTAGGCGCCCTTCTTCGGCGCGAACTCCAGCGCCGCCATCAGCCCCTGGCCGCGCACGTCGCCCACCAGCGGGTGCTCGCCGAAGGTCTTGGCCAGCTGGGCGTTGAAGTAGGCGCCGGTCTCGGCGGCGTTGCCGACCAGATTCTCGCGCTCGATGATGTCCAGGTTGGCCATCGCCGCCGCCGCGCCCAGCGGGTGCCCGGAGTAGGTCCAGCCGTGGCCGATCGGGCCGTACTCGCCGGTGCCCTGCTCCAGCGCTTGCCAGACCCGTTCGCCGACGATCACCCCGGAAAGCGGCTGATAGGCGCTGGTCAGCCCCTTGGCAATGGTCACCAGATCCGGCTGGATGCCGTAGTGCTGGAAGCCGAACTCGCTGCCCAGGCGCCCGAAGCCGCTGACGACTTCGTCCGCAATCAGCAGGATGTCATGGCGCTCGAGCACCGCCTGGATGGCGTCCCAGTAGCCCTCCGGCGGCGGGATGATGCCGCCGGTGCCGAGTACCGGCTCGCCGATGAAGGCGCCCACGGTCTCCGGACCCTCGCGCTGGATCAGCGCCTCCAGCTGCTCGGCGCAGTAGGCGGAGAACTCGCGTTCGCTCATCTCGCCCCGCGGTCTTCTGTAGTAGTAGGGCGCCTCGGTATGCAGCACGCCCTCGATCGGCAGATCGAAGTGCTGATGGAAGGCGGGCAGCCCGGTGAGCGAACCGGCGGCAATGCTGGAGCCGTGATAGCCGCGCTGGCGCGAGATGATCTTCTTCTTCTGCGGCCGGCCAGTGACATTGTGGTAGTAGCGCACCAGCTTGATCTGGGTCTCGTTGGCATCGCTGCCGGAGAGTCCGTAGTAGACCTTGTTGAGGCCGTGGCCGGCGAGCTTGGCGATACGCTCGGAGAGCGCGATCAGCGGCTCGTTGGAGTGGCCGACATAGGTGTGGTAGTAGGCGAGTTCCTTGGCCTGGGCGTAGATGGCCTCGGCGATCTCGGTACGCCCGTAGCCGATGTTGACGCAGTAGAGCCCGGCAAAGGCGTCGATCATCTCACGCCCGTCGCGGTCAACGATGGAGATCCCCTGGCCACCGGTGATGATACGCCCCGGCGCATCGCCATGGGCGTAGTCGCGCAGGTGGGTGGAGGCGTGAAAGACGTGGCGACGATCGTTGTCGATCAGGCTACGCGTATCGGTCATGACGTTTTCCTTGCTGAAGGCGGAACCACCACCGCGACTGTCGATGGTGTTTGATGGTGGTTCCCGGCGGGCGCAGCGGTCACCGTGACCCTTGTGTGATACCCGCGTGATAAAGCTATGCGACGCTGATGATACGGCGCGACACCGCTCATGCGACAGCGCGTAGGCGCCAGACGAGCCAGCGAAGCGCCGTCAGCGATTCAGCGTTGGCTCAAGAAGAACTGGCCGAGGGCATATTACCCAGACAGTAATACTTGGTATCGAGATACTCCTCGAGCCCCTGGGCCCCGCCCGCGGCCGAGTCCGGACTGCTTGATGCCGCCGAAGGGGATCGGCGCGCCGGTCATCTTGACGCTGTTGACGCTGACCATGCCGTACTCCAGCCCGCGCATCAGTTTCCAGATGCGGCGCACGTCATGGGTGTAGACGTAGGCGGCGAGACCGTACTCGGTGTCGTTGGCCAGCCGGATCACCTCGTCATCGCTATCGAACACGCCGATACCCGCCACCGGCGAGAAGGTCTCCTCGCGGAACACGCGCATCTCCGGGGTGATGTCGGCGAGCAGCGTGGGGACGAAGAAGTTGGCCCCCGGTGCCGAGCGCTCGCCGCCGAGCTTGCGCGCACCGCGGCGCACCCCATCCTCGACGATGCCCTGGGCCATCTCCACCGCACGGCGATGGATCAGCGGGCCGATATCGCACTCGTCGAGCCCGTTGCCCACGCTGAGCGCTTCCATATGCGCGACGAAGCGCTCGATGAAGGCGTCGTAGATACCGCGCTGGACGAAGATGCGGTTGGCGGCGAGGCAGTCCTGCCCGGCGGTCTGGAACTTGGCCGCCACGGCTTGCTTGGCCGCGGCGTCCGGGTCCATGTCGTCGCAGACGATAAAGGGCGCGTTGCCGCCCAGCTCCAGCGACATGCGCTTGACGCTCGACGAACTCTGGCGCATCAGCAGCTTGCCCACCCGGGTCGAGCCGGTGAACGAGATGTTGCGGATGCGGTTGTCGCTGCACAGCACCTCGGAGACCGTTGCCGGGTCACCCGTGACCACGTTGAACACCCCGGCCGGAATGCCCGCACGCTCGGCCAGCTCGGCCAGCGCCAGCGCCGAGTAAGGGGTTTCGTTGGCCGGCTTGACGATCACCGGACAGCCCGCAGCCAGCGCTGCCCCGGCCTTGCGCGTGATCATCGCCAGCGGGAAGTTCCACGGCGTGAACATCGCCGACACGCCCACCGGCTCCTTGATCGTACCCAGGGCCGCATCGGGGATATGGCTGGGGATGGTCATGCCGTAGGCGCGCTTGGCCTCCTCGGCGAACCACTGGATGAAACTGGCGCCATAATCGACCTCACCGCGGGCATCCTTGAGCGGTTTGCCCTGCTCGCGGGTCATCAGATAGGCGAGGTCCTCCTTGTGCTCGTGCAGCAGGCGGTACCAGTGGTTGAGCTTCTCGGCGCGCACATTGACGTTGAGCGCCCGCCAGGCGGCAAAGGCCTCCTCGGCGGCGGTCACGGTGGCGGTGATCTGGGCGGCTTCCAGCAGTGCGCAGTGGCCCAGGGTCTCGCCGGTGGCGGGGTCGACCACCGCCTCCTCGCGACCCTCGCTGCCATGGGTCCACTTGCCGTCGACATAGGCGTACTGACGGAAAAGACGCGGGTCGTTGAGTTTCATGCTGTCGCCTCCTGCGGCGCTGAGGGCGTAACGGTCAGGCGGCGCCAGAGAAGATATCCCCTCTGGCGCTGCCGAGTTCCCCCAGCTTAGGGGTTAGCGCGTGCAGAAACTTTTTGTCCCGCCGCCCTGACGCTTGCGCTTTTTTTCGAAAGCGCCGCGGTAACTTGCGGTTTTTTCGGCGCGATGGGCGTGCGCCAGGACGGACACTCCGCCTGTATACACGAACTCCTGATATCTACATCTTTTGGCTAAAAAACGCACAAAATCGTCGCCAGAAAGAGGACTCAGGCGTATTCATGTATACACGCCGTGCCATTCACCCCGATTTCCGGACTGACCACCCGCGCCCTGACCACCGCGCGAGCCGCCGACCGACGTCACGGCGTGAACCCGAGAGGAGATGACCCATGTCCAACCGTGGCTATCCGTTGAACGCCTGGTACGCCGCCGCCTGGGGCCATGAGATCCAGCACCGGCTCACGCCGCGTACGCTGTGCGAAACCGACCTGGTGCTCTATCGCAGAAGCGACGGCCAGATCGCCGCGCTGCAGGACGCCTGCTGGCACCGCCTGCTGCCGCTGTCGCTGGGCCGCCTGGATGGCGACAGCGTGGTGTGCGGCTATCACGGCCTGGCCTTCGACCCCCATGGCCGCTGCACCCACATGCCGTCGCAGGAGACGATCAACCCCGCCGCCTGCGTGCGCAGCTTCCCGGTGGCCGAGCGCCACGCCCTGGTGTGGGTGTGGATGGGAGACCCGTCCCAGGCCGACACCGCCACCATTCCCGATTTCCACTGGAACGCCGACCCCGCTCTGGCCGGCCGCGGCGGCACCTTCTACAGCCTGCAGTGCGAATACCGGCTGGTGATCGACAACCTGCTCGACCTCACCCACGAGACCTTCGTCCACGCCGGCAGTATCGGCCACGACTCGATCACCCGCGCCCCCTTCGACGTCACCCACGACGAGCGCAGTGTCACCGTCCAGCGCTGGATGCTCGACGGCGATGCCCCGCCCTTCTGGGCCCGCCAGCTGGGCCGCGACGTGCCGGTGGATCGCTGGCACAACATCCACTTCGAGGCGCCCTCGACCATCATCGGCGATGTCGGCGTGGCCGAAGCCGGCACCGGCGCGCCGCAGGGAGACCGCTCCCGCGGTGTGACCGGCTACTTCCTGGCGGCGCTGACGCCGGAGACCGCCACCAGCTGCCACTACTTCTGGAATTTCGTCCGCGATCACCATATCGACGATCCCAACTGGACCGAGTACCTGCACTACGCCCATGTCAACGACGGCCAGGGGGTCTACGACCAGGACAAGGCGGTGCTCCAGGCACAGCAGATCGCGGTCTCGAAGTACGACCGCCCGCCGTTCTACAACCTCAACATCGACGCCGGCGCGATGTGGGCGCGGCGCATCATCGATCGCCTGATCGCCGCGGAGGAGACGCCACCCGCTGGCGAGCAGACGTCGACGCCCAGCGTCTTCGCGCGCCAGGCCTGAGGACGCGACCACCATGCGCCAATCGCTGAAAGCGCTACTGACCCTGCGCAACTGGATTCTCGACGGCACCCTGAGCGCCGGCGAGCGTCTGTGGGAGCCGACGCTGGCGACTCGACTCATGGTCTCGCGCACGCCGCTGCGCGAGGCCCTAGTCCGCCTCGAACACGAGGGGCTGGTCGAGGCCGCCGAGCGCGGCGGCTATGCGGTGCGCGGCTTCTCCCCCGACTACCTCAAGCAGACGATCGAGATCCGCGGCACCCTGGAAGGGCTGGCCGCGCGTCAGGCGGCCGAGGCGCGCCACCCGGCGTCACGCCTGGCCCCCCTGCACCGGCTGGTGGAGCACATCGACACCATCGTCTCCCAGGCGCAGCTCGACGAGGAGGCGCTGAATCGCTATGTCACGCTCAACGGCGAATTCCACCAGCATCTGCTCGCCCTTGCCGAGAGCATGGCGCTGAGCGAGGCGCTGGAGCGCATCGGCAATCTGCCTTTCGCCTCGCCCAGCGCCTTCGTCATGAGCTACGCCCACTCCGCCTCCGCCCACCGCATCCTGTTCATCGCCAACGATCAGCACCGCTGCCTGGTCGACGCCCTCGCCGCCGGTGAGGGCGCGCGGGCCGAGCAGATCGCCCGCGAGCACGCGCGCATCGCCCAGCGCAACCTGGACAGCGCCCTCGCCCATCCCGCCGGGCTGAATGCCGTCAGTGGCGGTGCGCTGATCCGTCAACCATGATTCCGCCGCGTGCGGCCAGGAGAGTCCCATGAACCCTCGCAGCCTGCCTTCGGTCCACACCCCGCCCCGCTGGGAGCCGGCCACCCTCGCGCGCTGTCACGACCTGGGCAGCGACGTCCGCCTGTTCGAGGTGCGCCCGGACAGCGGCGCGACCGCGCCCTACACCCCGGGTAGCCATCTGCCGCTGCAGCTCGAATTCGATGGCCACCCCCAGACCCCACTACTCGCTGCTCGAGGAGGCCGGCGACGCCGGCGTCTACCGCTTCGCGGTCAAGCGTCTGGCCCATAGCCGCGGTGGCAGCGAGCACCTGTGGCAGCTCGCCCCCGGTGACCCGCTTACCATCGCCGCGCCGGCCAACCACTTCCCGCTGTCGTTCGCCAACCCCGAATATCTGCTGATCGCCGGCGGTATCGGCATCACCCCGCTCTACGGCATGGCGCTGGCGCTCCACCGCGCCGGCAAGCGCCTGCGCCTGATCTATGTCTCCCGGGACAGTGCCCGCGAGCACTTCGCCACCGCGCTCTCGGCGCTGGGCGCGGCGCTGGAGGTGTACCCGGATTCGGCCAGCGCGGCCCCGGCGATCCAACGCGCGGTGGCCGCACTCGACTCGGCCGGCGAAGCCTATCTGTGCGGCCCGGCGGGCCTGCGCCGGCATGTCCGCGCGCTGTGGGAAGCCGAGGCGCGGCCGCCGTGGGCGCTGCGCTACGAAACCTTCGCCAACGGCGGCGAGCGCCCGGAGGAGACGTTCGAGGTCAGCGTGCGCAATCTCGGGATCAGCTTCGAGGTGCCGCCCCACCGTTCACTGCTGGAGTCGCTGCTCGACCACGACATCGAGGCGCTCTACGACTGCCAGCGCGGCGAGTGCGGCCTGTGTGCGGTCGATGTGGTCAGCCACGAGGGCAGCATCGACCACCGCGACGTCTACTTCAGCGCCCGCCAGCACGCCGCCGACGACAAGCTGTGTACCTGCGTCTCGCGCATCGCCGGCCACGGCCGCGTGGTGATCGACACCAGCCGTCAGGGTATCCGTGACTGACGCACGTCGTTTCACCCCCAGGAGGGAAAGGGCATGACACTGGACACCGCCGCTGACATCGATCCGCGCAAGCTGCTCGACGAGGCCCCGATGGGCCGCGCCCAGATTCTGGCCGTGGCGACCACGGTCGCACTCAATGCGCTGGATGGCTTCGACGTGCTGGCGATCAGTTTCGCCGCACCGGGTATCGTCGCCGAGTGGGGGATCAACCGCGCCGAGCTCGGCGTGGTGCTGGCAATGGAGCTGATCGGCATGGCACTGGGCTCGATCCTGCTCGGCGGGGTGACCGATCGTGTCGGCCGGCGCCCGGTCAACCTCGGCTGCCTGCTGCTGATGGCGCTCGGCATGCTGATGGCAGCGCGCGCCGGCAGCGTGGCGGAGCTGGGCGCCTGGCGCGTGCTCACCGGGGTCGGCATCGGCGGTATGCTCGCCTCGATCAACGCCACCGCCGCCGAGTACGCCAACCACAAGAGCCGCAACCTGTGCGTCTCGCTGATGGCGATCGGCTATCCACTGGGCGCCATCGTCGGCGGCACCATCGCCGCTCAGCTGCTGCGGCTGTTCGACTGGCGCGCGGTGTTCTACTTCGGCGCCCTGGTGACCGCACTGATGATCCCGCTCACCGCCTGGCTGCTGCGCGAGACCGTGCCCTATCTGTGCCAGCGCCGCCCCGCCGGGGCGCTCGACAAGATCAACCGCGAACTGCGTCGTCTCGGCCACGCCAAGGTGGCGCGGCTACCGGCACCGCCGGCCCGGAGCGGTGGCGACTCGCCGCTGGCGCTGTTCGGTCCCGGCTTGATCCGCGTCACCCTGCTGCTGACGCTGGCCTACTTCATGCACATCGCCACCTTCTACTTCATCCTCAAGTGGGTGCCACAGATCGTCGTCGGCATGGGATTCGACCCCGCCAACGCCGCCGGCGTGCTGGTCTGGGCCAATATCGGCGGCGCCCTGGGCGGTGCCCTGCTGGGGCTGCTCGGGCGCCATCTGCCGATCCATCGCCTCACCATCGCCGCACTCTGCCTGTCGGTGATCATGGTGACACTGTTCGGCCACGGTGCCGACTCGCTGGCCGGCATCTCGCTGCTGGTCGCGGTGACCGGCTTCTGCACCAACGCCGGCGTGGTCGGCCTCTACGCGCTCTTCGCCCAGCGCTTCCCGACCGCCCAGCGCGCCTCGGGCACCGGCTTCGCGATCGGCGTCGGCCGCGGCGGTGCGGCGCTGTCGCCGATCGTGGTCGGGGTGCTGTTCACCCTCGATCTCGACCTGCAGGCGGTGGCGATCGTCATGGCCCTGGGGGCCGCGATCGCCGCGGTGGCGGTGCTGCTGCTCGGCCCCGAGCCGGTTCAAACCGGGCGCGCCCAAGAAGAGAATACCTCTCACACCCGGCTCACCCCGGATAGCCAGAGCGGATAGACGGTGCCCCCGCCGCTGTCGTCCCGGATGCTCTTACTAGGGTTTGAACGAAAAGTCAGCGAGCGAAGGCAAGACAAGGAAAAAATCGGCGAAGACGCGGAGTTTACGGGGTGTAAATGAGCATTTTGAGCCGATTTTTAACGCCGTATTGCCGAGCGCAGGTAGTTTTCGTACAAAGCCTAACGCCCAGACGCAGAAAACCCGGCATATGCCGGGTTCTTCTGATGTGAACGACACACCTGGCAAGCCGGTGAGGGGGGGGCGGAGCTGGCATCCAAACCCAGGAAGCCTTCCCCTCAGCCCTCGGGGTCGGGCAGTGCCGGCGGCCCGTGGCGTTTGACCGTCTTGGTGACGATATAGGTGAAGTAGCGCTCGATGCCGAGATCCGACACCAGCCAGGCATCGATCAGCCGCTGGTAGGCGTCGATGCTCTCCAGCTCGATCTTGACCAGGTAATCCATGCCGCCGCCGATGGCGAAGCACTCGGCCACGGCGTCGCTCTCTTCGACCAGACGCTCGAAGCGCGCGAAGCTCTCGGCGTTGTGCTGCTTGAGCTCGATCTGGACCCACACCGGGGTCAGCTTGACCAGCACGTCGGTGTCGATCCGCGCACTGTAGCCGCGGATGACACCCGCCTTCTCGAGCCGCTTGACCCGTTCCCAGCAGGGGCTGACGGAGAGGTTGATCGCCTCCGCCAGGCGCGACTTGGTGATACGCCCGTCGCGGCTCAGGATCGCCAGGATCTTGAGATCGTAGCGGTCGAGTCTCATTCGACCGGCTTCGGGGTCGAGAACGAATCTCTCTCCAACGACTGCACCACCTCCGCGACCACCGCGATGGTGTCACCCATGCCGACCTTGGCCGGGAAGCGCGGGCGATCAGTACGCCATCGCGCTGGGCGCGATACTCGACCGGCTCGGCACCGGTACGGGTCATGTCATAGATTCGCGCCAGCACGTCGCCCTGCTTGACCATCTCCCCCAGCGACACCGTAAGCTCCAGCAGCCCGGCATGCTCGCTCTGCACATAGCAGCTGGCATTGGGCATATCGACGTAGATCATCGGCTCGTCGGCGGTTTCCAGCTCACCTTCGATCAAGCCGTAGTGGATCAGGAAGTTGCGCACGCCGCGCTCGCTGATGGCCAGGCTGGCCGGGGTCGAGGTGCCGCCGCCGCCGAGTTCGGTGGTGACGAAGGTCTTGCCTTGGGACTCCACCGCGGTGTCGTAGAGCCGAGTGGCGTCGAGCTCGAACATCATCATCGCGTAGGGCGCGCCGAAGGCTACCGCACCGCCCAGGCTGGCACGCTCCTGCTCCAGATCGTCGAGGCGATGGGCGGCAGCGAAGGGCACGATATCCAGGGTGCGGCCACCGGAGTGCAGGTCGAGCGCGACGTCGCACATCGGCACCAGCACGCGGGTGAAGTAGTCGGCGATCTGGCTGGTCACGCTGCCGTCGGGGTCGCCGGGGAAGCTGCGGTTGAGGTTGCCACCGTCCAGCGGCGAGGTGCGCTTGCCGGCTTCCGCCGCCGGCACGTTCATCATCGGCACGATGATCACCCGCCCGTGCACATCACCCGCCTTCAGACTGTTGGCGAGTTTCATCAGTGCGGTGATGCCCTCGTACTCGTCACCATGGTTGCCGCCGGTGAGCAGCGCCGTCGGCCCTTCGCCGTTGGCGACCACGGTGATCGGGATCATCACCGCACCCCAGGCGGACTCGTCCACCGAGATCGGCAGCTTGAGAAAACCGTGCTGCACGCCCTGGGCGTCGAAGTCGACGCTGGCGCTGATCGGACTGGGACGCAGGGATGCGGGCATGCTAACTCTCCTCACTGAAACGGGTGGCGCGTCCTCGGCGCCTGGCCGCTGAACGCATCCTTGAAAGATGACATTTCGCACAGAACCTCAGACCGCGTCGACACGCCCCTGGTTGACGAAACGCTGCCGAAGACAAGCGGTTCGGCGAAAGATCGGCGCGTATTTGACGAACAGCTGTCGCGGAAACTCGCACAGCGGCTCGGCGCCCTTCTCGGTGATCAGGATACTCTCGGTGATCTCCAGGCCCCAGTCGTCCATCCACATGCCCGGCATGAAGTGGAACGTCATGCCCGGCTCGAGGATCGTCTCGTCGGAGGGGCGCAGGCTCATGGTGCGCTCGCCCCAGTCCGGCGGATAGCTGATGCCGATGGGATAGCCACAGCGCGCGCCGCCGCGGTCGAAGCCGTACTTGTCCATCGCCGCGCCCAGCGCCAGCGCAATGTCGGCACAGCGATTGCCGGGCTTAGCCACGGCGAGGCCGTTCTCGATCCCCTCGAGCAGCGCCGACTCGCCGCGCAGGAACTCCTTGGGCGGCGTGCCCAGGAAGACCGTCCGCGACAGCGGCGCGTGGTAGCGTTTGTAGCAGCCGGCAATCTCGAAGAAGGTGCCCTCACCGCGGCGGAAGGGGGTGTCGTCCCAGGTCAGGTGAGGTGCGGCGGCGTCGCTGCCGGTGGGCAGCAGCGGCACGATGGCAGGATAGTCGCCGCCATGCACCACGCCGTTGGGGTCGGTCCAGCCCTCGGTGCCGACGCGGTAGATCTCGGAGACCAACTTGCTCTTGGCCAGGCCCGGCTCGATCATCTCCAGGATGCGCGAGTGCATGCCCTCGACGATGCGTGCCGCCACGCGCATGTAGGCGACCTCCTGCGGCGACTTGATCGCACGACACCAGTTGACCAGTGCAGTGGCATCGCTCAGTTGGGCGTGGGGCAGCTCCTTGACCAGGCTGGTGTAAGCCCGCGCCGAGAAGTAGTAGTTGTCCATCTCCAGGCCGATGCTGCCGGTATGCCAGCCATACTCCGGCAGTACCGACTGGGCCAGGTATTCCATCGGATGCATGTCCGGGTTCTGCACGTAGTAATCGGGGTAGTAGCGCACCCGCTCCTCGTGCATCCAGCAGGTACGCCAGGCGCCATTGGCATCCTGACGCCGGCCGTACCACACCGGCTCCCCTTCCAGTCCCACCAGCACGCACTGATGGACATAGAACGACCAGCCGTCGTAGCCGGTCAGCCAGGCCATGTTGGAGGGGTCGCTGACGATCAGCACATCGAGGCCACGGTTGGCCATCGACACGCGCACCTTGTGCAAACGGCTGGCGTACTCTTCACGCGAAAAAGGCAGGGAAACCTGGAACATGGAGCCACTCGACTAACGGGACCGAATTATCAGGACGCAGGCTGCCAGCGCGCCGAGCACCGGCCTGTCCTACCGCTTGCCGACCGGATGTGAAATTGTCATGATCGATTCTTGTAAAAATCAGGACAATTAGCGGTCAATGCATCAAGGGCGATAGTAGCATCGTCGCGCGTCCTGGCGTCAAAGGCTTTATTGCATCATGACAATCGACCTCACACCCTATCTATCGACCCAGGGGCCGAAGTACCTCGCAATTGCCCGCGCACTGGCCGAGGCGCTGCGCCACGGCGCCATTTCGCCGGGTATGCGACTCCCCACCCACCGCGAACTGGCGGAGACCCTGGGTGTCAGCGTGCAGACCGTGTCACGGGCCTACGAGCAGGCGGAGAAGAGTGGCCTGGTGCAGGCCCGGGTCGGCAGCGGTACCTGGATCCGCGATACCGAGGGCGATACCGAAAACGAGTTTCTGCGCGCGCCGGCCACCCTCGCCGACGACAGCCTGATCGATCTCTCGATCGCCCATCCGGTGTGTCTGCCATCTCACCATCTGCGCTTCCGCGAAGCCCTGGCGGAGCTTGCGCGTACCGCCCACGCCGACGTGATCGGCGCCTGCCGTCCGATCGCCGGCTTGATCCACCAGCGCGAACGCGCCGATGCCTGGCTCCGCGAGCGCCTAGGGGTGCCCGGCGAGGTAGAGGAGCGGCTGCTCTGCAATGGTGCCGCCCACGGCCTGATGCTGGCGATCGCCACCGTGGTCCAGCACGGTGACGTGGTGCTCACCGAGTCGCTCACCGACCACGGCCTGATCTCGCTGGCGCGCACCCTCGGTTTCCAGCTACGTGGGGTCGCCATCGACCGCCAGGGCGTGATACCCGAAGCCCTGGAAGCGGCCATCGTGCGCCACCGCCCGCGGGCGGTATGCCTCACCCCGACCCAGCTCAACCCGACCGGTGCGACCATGGAGAACGCCCGGCGCGACGCCGTCGCCCGGGTGCTCGAACGCCACGGTGTGGCTGATCGAGGACGACGTCCATGCCCTGCTCGAACCGCCGGGACTGACCCCGCTCACCGCGCGCCTGCCGCTGCAGAGCTTCCATGTCACCAGCCTGACCAAGGCCACCGTACCCGGACTGCGCGCCGGCTATCTCAGCGTGCCCCGCGGGCAGATGCACCACACCCTGCCGCGCCTGCGCGCCACCAGTTGGATGGCGACGCCGCTGGTGTTCGAGCTGGCCGACTACTGGCTCGCCAACGGCATGATCGATACGCTCGCGCATGAACAGCGCCAACTGCTTGCCGAACGCCAATCACTGACCGCTCGCCGCCTGGCCGGCCACGCCATCGATGCACGACCCAGCAGCCTGCACGCCTGGATCGCGCTGCCGTCACCGTGGCGCGCCGAGGAGCTCAAGCAGCAGGCGCGCCAGGAGGGCGTGGCGATCACCACCGCGCAGCCGTTTTTGGTCGCGCAGACACCGGCGCCGCAGCGCGTGCGTCTCAGCCTGGGCGCCGAGAGCGACCTGGGGCGGCTCGCCCACGCCCTCGACATACTCGCCCGGCTGATCGGCGAAGCGCGCCACCGATGCTGGAAATCGTCTACTGAACCGGTTGCCGGTCGGCCTCATCCTCGGGGGCTTTCCGATTGCCGGAATCGAGACATTGACGATCTTGATGATGCTGACTTTATGATGTAACGGATCGTTTCCTCTGCCGCCTGCGCAGCGCCGCGCGACAGGCTTCCTGGGGCTGACTGACCTTCAGCGAAGCCTGTGCGCTAATCACCGGACGCGTCAGCGTGATCGGCTGACTCGGCACACAAGCCTGGACGCTTGGGCTTTTCATGGGAGTGAATTTTCTCAGTAACCAACTGTCACATTGTCATGTTCGGCCGGGCAACCGATACCGCGACTTTAAGTGAGCGATATGGCGTCGGCGATGTGAAGTCAAGACATGCGCAGACGCCCAATGCCATGTAGGGAGACCGAGCTTTCCACTGTTGCGGCTGACACTATCGGGATCTGGCTGATATGCCGGGGCTCGAAGGAGGAAGATAATGAAGACATCCACTCAACACGCCTCCTTATCACGCGGCGCGTCACACTTTCGCTGGGTCATCGTTGCGATGCTCGCCGCGATTATCCTCATCAACTATATCGATCGCTCGGCAATCTCCTACGCCATCGGACCGATGTCGAAGGAACTGAACCTCAGCGATGCCCAGCAGGGCATGATTCTCGGCGCCTTCGGGATAGGCTATGCCGTCACAACCCTCTTGGGCGGCATTCTGGTCGACCGGTTCGGTGCGCGCATCGTTCTGGCGGTCTCGGTTGTCGCCTGGGCGGTGGCAACCGCCCTGGTCGGCATGGCCAGCAGTTTTCTTCTCATTCTTGTCGCGCGCGCCGCGCTCGGCCTGGCCGAAGGGCCGATGTTTCCCGGCCAAACCGGCGCCATTACACACTGGCTATCGGGACGGGAGCGGGGGCGCGCCCTCGGCTATTCGCTGGTCGCGGTGCCTGTCTCGTTGGCGATCGGCGCGCCGGTCGTCTCCTATCTCACCGCGATCACGGGCTGGCGCGAAATGTTCATCCTGCTCGGCGCCGTCAGCCTCCTGTGGATGCCGTTGTGGTGGGTGCTGTTTCGCAATCGTCCCCAGGACAGCAGCCGGGTGAATGCCGCCGAAATCGCCGTCATCGCAGACCAGCCAACGCCTACGCCAGACGCGCATTCCACCGATGCGCCGCGCGAACGCACGAGCTGGGCAGACTTATTGACCAACGGCACGCTCATGGCGAACAACTGGGCGTTCTTCGTGTTCGGCTACTTCCTGTTCTTCTTCATGACCTGGCTGCCGGGGTATCTGGAACGCACCTTCGAACTATCGATCACCAGCGTCGGATGGTTCTCTGTCGCCCCCTGGCTTGCCGCTGCCTTGGCCTTGATCCTGCTCAGCAACTTGTCGGATATGCTCTTGCGGCGCACCGGCAAGCTACGCATTGCCCGAAGCTATCTGATTGCCGCCACCCAAGGTCTGGCAGCGCTGATGATCCTGCCGGTCGCCTTCACTGACAATCTGACGCTTGCGCTGATCCTGATCACTATTGCCGTCGCTGCCTCCATGGGCGCGAACGCGGCATTCTACGCCGTCAATATCGACGTCACCCGCGATCGTTCCGCCACGGCGCTCGGCATCATGGATTTCGGCTTCGCGATCTCGGGTTTTCTGGCTCCGGCCCTGACCGGCTGGATCGTGGGGCAAAGCGGCGGCTTCACCGAGGCATTCATGCTGATGTCGGCCCTGGCGGCCTCTTCTGTGGTCATCACCCTCGTCTTTCATCGCCCAGACAAGGCATAGGGTATAGGGTATAGGGTGGGTAAAGACACACCCCACGCCCGTCATCGGGCGCGGGGTGAGAGGGGAAATATCAGGTCAACATGAGCTGAAAAGGTGACGACTATCGGAGTGCCGCTGAACGATCGGCCAACTGTAAACATCGGCTGCTGTCTGGGGCGCTGACACTTACCCAACCTATCACGCCGCTGGACGAGCTCTTTTGCAGCGTCGCTGTCGGGCGTTGCCTGTGCAAGGTGCGCGAACTCACAGGCTGGGCAAGAGAATGACGAACGGCACGCTTCAGGCAGACTACTGGGCATGCTTCATGTTCGGATACTTTTTGTTTTTCTTCATGAAATGAGTGCCAGATTATCTGGGGCACGCCTCCAAGCTGCCGATCACCCGCGTCGAAAGGTTTTCCATCGTACCCAGGCTTCTTGCTACCGCCGCGGCACGGCTCCTGCCCGGCGACCTATGTCTACCCACTGCGCCCAGGAGGCAACATGCAGGTACTGATCTATCACCAGGATGCCGCGCAGTGGCGCGACGTACTCGCCCAGCGTCTGCCCGAAGCCGAATTCCACCTGGGCGCCGATCACGGCAACCCCCAGGTCGACTATCTGGTGGCATGGAAGCCGCCAGCCTCGCTGTTCGAAGAACAGCGCGGGCTGCGTGGTATCGTCAATCTCGGTGCCGGGGTAGACGCCCTGCTCAACAACCCTGCGCTGCCGCGAGAGATTCCCATCGTCAAGCTGCGCGACGCCGGCATGGGTGAGCTGATCGGCGACTACGTGCGCTACGGCGTGCTCCACTTCCAGCGCGACTTCGACCGCTACCAGCGCCAGCAGCGCACGCAGAGCTGGCGCGAGGTCCCGGTGGTCGACAAGGCCGAATGGGGTATCGGCATCCTCGGCCTGGGCGCAATCGGTACCCGGGTGGCGCAGATGCTGGCCGCCGACGGCTACCCCGTTCACGGCTGGAGCCGCTCGCCCAAGCAGCTCGAGGGCATCACCTGCCACCATGGCGATGCCGGCCTCGACACCCTGCTCGGTCAGGTCATGACGCTGGTGACGCTGCTGCCGGACACCCCGGCCACCCGTCACCTGATCGACCGCAATACCCTGGCCAGGCTGCCCATGGGCGCCAGCCTGATCAATCCCGGGCGCGGCACCCTGATCGATGAAACCGCCCTGCTCGACGCCCTCGGCAGCGGCGAGGCCGACGACGACGCCCGCCTACGCGGAGCGCTGCTCGACGCCTTCCCGCAGGAGCCGCTGCCGGCCGAAAGCCCGCTATGGCGCCACCCGCGTATTCTGATCACCCCGCACATGGCCGGCCCCACGCCGATCGGCGCCGCCGCCGATCAGGTCGCCGAGGCCCTGGGCCGGCTATCCCGTGGTGAGGCGGTCGAGACCATCGACCCCGATGCCGGCTATTGAACGTATTCACCGACGATGCAACGCACCCCGACTGCCGAGACAAAACCGTTAATGGTCATACACAAAGAGGCTGCTCTGTGGCTCGCGTAAACGGCTAGCATGGACCACCCCTCTCCGGAGAGGAATTTGTAAAACTGATGGAGCATTCATTAGCTGCTCCAATCCAACACGGGTTCAGGTCTTGGATCGAGCCCAGTCAGGTAGGCGATTGCGACAGTATTCGGCGGCGCTAGGGGTATCCTCAGCGTCGAAGTCGGGGGTGTCGCCTCGCTTGCCATGATCGTAGCGCGGACAGTCACGGATGCCGCCGTCGTCGTCGTAGATGACCCAGACCCCGTCTTCGGCGCCTTGGTCGTCGTAGTCGCCGGCACCGAGCAACCGGCCGTCTTGATCGACGACACGCCAGTGACCGACCCGGCGACCGGCCTCGTAGCGGCCTTTCCATATCTGGTCGTAATGATTGTCACTGTGGATCCGCCAATCGCCACTGCGCTTGCCCTGCACATAGACACCGCGTTCGATCACACGACCCAGGGCATCGTAGCGAACGTAGTCGCCGCTGCGCTCATCGTCGACATAATGGCCTTTTGCCATCACCTCGCCGTCCAAGGTTTCGATGACCAGGCCAGCGCGATTACCTTTGTCATCGTAGCGGCCCCGTTCGATCGTACCGACATATGTTTCCTCAGCGAAGCGGCCGACCTTGCGCCCGTGGACGCGTTCACGCCGCATGATCAGTCGCCCGTCCCCAGCGAATCGATAGAGCACCCGCCGACCTCCGTGACGATTATCGATCTGGCGCATGGCCAGATAGCCGTCGCGATAGTAGGTTTCCGTCACGGTCCGGGCCTGGTCGCCCTCGCCGAGCTTGCGCTCACGACGTAGCGGCTTGCCGGTTTCCGGGTTGATATCCGCTTCCTCGATCAACGCTCGCTGCCGTCGTCGGCATAGATCCGGCGTTCGTGACGATAGAAATCCTCGGTCACACCGACACGCTTGCCGGCTTTATAGTGGGCGATCGCGACCAGGCTGCGATCGCCGTCGTCGTTGTAGATGAAGGCTCGCTCGACGCCGTCTTTACTGCCGTGGTCGTAATGCGTTTCGGATAACAGCTGGCCTTGGTCGTTCCAGGCTCGCGTCCAGCCGTTCCTTCTCCCATTCTTGTAGTGAATCCGCAGGCGTAGCCGCCGCTCTTGTCCATCGGCGCGCTGTTTATCAGGTCGATAATAATATTCCGCCGCCCCTTCCCGCAGATCGTCTCGATAAGGCTCGATACTCTGGAGAACGCCGTCGCGGAAGCTCTTGCTGGGGCCTTCTTTCTTGCCGTCGACATATTCGGTGG
This sequence comes from Salinicola tamaricis, assembly GCF_003006155.1. GTDB lineage: Bacteria > Pseudomonadota > Gammaproteobacteria > Pseudomonadales > Halomonadaceae > Salinicola > Salinicola tamaricis. The sequence goes on from NZ_CP023559.1 coordinate 679,175, forward strand.
TGCGATAGACCTCACCGTCTTCGTCATATTCCAGCGTCGGGCCGTTGCGCTTGCCGTGGGCGTATTCGGCTTTGCGATCGAGATGGCCCTGGCGATCGTAGAAGGTGATCGTGCCGGTCGATTGGCCTTTAGCGTTGCGCTGGCCAGTTTCGATCAACGCCCGATCTCCGCTGTCGCGGTACTGTCGGTACGGGCCCACCATCTTGTAATTGCCGTTCAGTTTCGGGTTGTCGACATAGGCGTTCATGTAACGCCCGCCGTCGACGCGCCGTATCGTGATCGGCCAGCCCGGCTGTTCGCGCGTCTCGCTGACCACAGCACGGTAACGCGCCTGGCTGCGGGGAACCTTGTCGAAATGCTTGTCTAGCCAGTAGGTCGCGGCCTGGGCGCTGCCGGCGACCAGCAGTCCGACGAGCAGGCCCATGCGAACGATCCGGGGCAGCATGTTCATTGGTAACTCTCCAGGCGGTCGTGCCAACGTCGGTCGATCGGCGTGCCGGACAGCTCTACCCAGCGAATGCGGTGTACGCGGCCCCAGAAGCGGATGCGGCCGTCGGGTGTCATGTAATGATCGAGTCGGGACTCACGCATCTCGCGAATCGCGTCGGCCTCGCTGGGGTTGATGCGCCGGTCGTGCCGCATGGGCCTTAGCGGTAGGCCACGTGAGCTGAGAAAACGCATCCGTTCGAAGAACCGGTCGGCCGGCATAGCCGGATCGGGACGGTGGCCCAGCACGTGGCCGATATCCACCACCCAAGGGGTATCGCTGTCGTGTTCGGCGCTGTGCCAACGCGGCGCACCATCGCAGTGCAGGTGAGTCGCGACGTCGATGCCATAGAAATACTGGCGTCGGCCGTCGTCGGTACTCAATTCCCAATCCTGGGTCCCGGCCGGTGTCTCGACCAACTGGCCGGCAATCCAGTGCTCGCCGAGCCGGGGTTTCCAGACCAAGGCGTGGCCATTTTGATCGGGCGCCTCGACGGTCAGCTCGCAAGCGCCACCAGCGCCAGCCGGTAGTCGCAGACGCAGACGATTGCGCTCGGCGCCAGTGGGCATGACATCACCCAACATAAGAGTGCCGGAAGCCGGCTCAGGCCAGCCCCTCAAAGCCGACATCCTCGATGGGGCTTTTTCGTTGGTGCGGACGTGGCCTGCGTCACCGTCAGGGTGAGTCGCTTGCCGTTTGGCGAGGCCGGCCACGACGACAATCGCAGCGAGGGCGAGGCCACCGGCCCAGTACTTAAGTGCCATGGGTGCATTCCATTCGGGCAGGGCTTTGATCTCGACTCATAGCTCCACTCACACCTGGAGTTCGGCCCAGTCGGGCAGTCGGTCGCGACAGAGCGCGAACGCGCTGAGGCGCTCTTCAACCACTAGCCGATGAGGCACGAGGGCGGTGTCGGCGATATCGAAGAGATCGAGAAGGTCCTTGGACATGTTCGCTATACTGATCGCGGGGTCGGCGATGGTCAGAGGGGACAGGATAACGCATCATGCGATAAATATTTGTAGGAGATATGCTACAGCTCGCGTGAGCTATCCGCGTTTGCAGCCAATTTACCTGCGCAACACCCGAATAGCGGAGGGGCTACGGGGTTAAAACGACATCCCGTCACGCTAATATGAATTTATCCGACGCACCAATCCATCAGGCATGGGACTCGTCACGTCATTATATAAAGGAGGGCCTATTGCGTATGGCGACCGCCGGTCCGACACCGTTTGCGACATTCGGCGTCCCGCCGAGAGGTTGACGCTCAGAGACGATCCGGCCCCATGCTGTCACGCTCCGCCTTGGCACTGCTGCCGGCGTCGCTGCGCCCGGCGGCGCGGAGTTTTCTCACCTATCTGGCCACGCTGCCCAGCAGCGCCCCGACGCCTGCCCGACTGCGCAAGCCGCGCGATCTATCTGGTCGCGCCCGCCGGTACCTATAGGCGACGTCGCGATGGCTACCGCTGCCACAACTGCACCAAGCAGTTCAATGTTTTAACAGGTACGCCGCTGAGCCGGCTTCGCTTGGAGGAGAAATGGAAGCCGTGGATGAATTACCGCTTTCAGGGCTTTCCCCAGGAGAGAATCGCTGACTTCCTGGATATCAGCGACAAGGCATCCATGACCTGGAGCCGCGCCTTTACGGCGACCCTGGCGGAGTACGACTCTGAGCTTTACCGCTGGTGGGAGGATCACCAGTCCACCGATATCTCGGCGCTTACGACCGAAGCCGAGGAAGCCCTGGAACAATGTATAATGGCGCTCACCAACCTCAGGACGCTAACCGATAGACACTGCGCCTAATGCGGTTCTTCATCGACCCAACTGGTGACGAGCCGGCGCAACACAGAGTACCAGTGCCATGATTGCGGTCGCCGCTATAACAATCTGACGAAAACACCGCTGGCCAACCCAAATCATATAGCGCTGCGGGCGGACTACGTACGCCTGCTCATAGTGGGGTATCACAATACTGAAATCGGAAAGCGATTGGACTTGAGTGCGCCATTGACGAGCCTGTAGCGGCCGCACTTACTTCAGATTCTGCAAACGCGCTGGCCGCTGCTGGCTCACTGGACGATACCAATGGTCCCGGCGTTGCGTCAGCCAGTCGCGCAATATTTGAGGCCGGTCACACGCGACGCCAAGTACTGAACGTAGCCACCGACGACACCCGACACTGCGATCGCGCCGCGGTCGAACTCAGCCGCCGCTGCCCTCTTCACCCCCGGGCGGGTCTCATCCACACTGCGGGGAGCGCCCCTCGGGCTGGCTGCGGCTGAGCGACCGCCCCCGGCGCATCGATCAGGCCACAGGTCAGGCGTCGTTCACGAACGCCTAGTAGAGGTGAACGCGATGAGAGACATCTCCAGCACCAGCTTCGCGGCGTTCGGCGCCGTGCTCATCGCCATCAGCTATGGCGTGGCGCGTTTCGCATTCGGGCTCTTCGTGCCGCAGATCCGCGACGACCTGGGTCTCACCACCTACACCATCGGGGTGATCGGCGCGCTGCCGCTGGTGAGCTTCCTGCTCTCCAACGGCTTCGCCCCGATACTCGCCAACCGCCTGGGCGCACGCTATGCGGCGATGATCTCGACCAGCTTCGGCGTCGCCGGCCTGGCGCTCATCAGCCAGGCGGCGAGCGCCATCACCCTGGGTATCGGCGTCTTCTCCTGCGGTATCTGCACCGGGCTGATGTGATGCCGGCACTGACGACCGCATGCAGGCCGTGGTCAAGCGCACTCTGCATGCGCGGGTCAGCTCGTTCATGAACGCGGGCACCAGCATCGGCATCATGGTTGCCGTGCCCACGGTGATCGTCATGACCGGCGCCTGGCGCACGGCCTACCTCTTTCACTGCCCTGGCCATCGTTGGCCTGTGCGCGACCTGGTTTCCTGCCGGCGGTATCGCGGCTGACGCCCGCCAACGCCGCCCCACCGCCGCCGCTCGGTGAGCTGCCCTGGTCGCGGCTGATCCGCCTGTCGCTGTTCGCGTTCTTGATGGGCTTCGTCTCGTCGGCGTACTGGATCTTCGCCCCCGACCTGTGATCACCCTCGGTGGCGGCTCGGCGGGCACCACCGGCTGGCTCTGGTTCGCGGTGGGCGTGGCGGGTCTGGGTGGCGCCGTGGTCGCCGATCTCGCCGACCGCAACAATCCGCCGATCACTCAGGCGCTGAGTGATGATGCTCGCCGCCAGCATGCTGCTGCTGGCAGCCAACCCGTCGCAGCCCGGGCTGACGCTCTTTTCGGCACTGATCTTCGGCCTCTCCTACATGAGCTTGACCGGGCTCTATCTGATGACCGGTATCCGCCTGTTGCCGGGGCGCCTGTCGGCGGGCCCGGTGTTTCCCTTCATGGCCGTGCGTTGGGCCAGGCGACGGCTCGCCGGTGATCGGGCGCTTGATCGACCTGTTCGACTACACCTACGCCTTCTCGTTGATCGCCGCACTGGGCATCGTCGTCGCTATCCTCTCGCCCTTCTATCCCGGCTATATCACCGAGGCCCAGGAGGAGCCCGAAGAGGAGGCCGGACTGGAGGGCGCTTACGCCTACCAGCTCCAGGACGAGGCGGGCCAGCCGCTGGAGGATCCGGTGGACGATGCCCTGGAGGAGGCCAAACCCACGGCGTGATCGCGGGCAGGGGGCTAATATCGAATGCGCATGAAATGCGGCCCCCATCATCGGCACGCGTGAACCTTTGGCCCAAACCGGTATCAACAGAGCCAAGCCTCCAGCCTGAGTTCAGACGATGTCCACTCTCACCTCGATGCTACTGTCACTCGCCCTATTGCTGTTCGGTACGACCACGGCGCTGGCGCAAAGCGCACCAACGCCCTTCGTGGCACACTACCGCCTGGCCATCAGCGGCTGGCCGGATGCCACGATCACCCATCGCCTGAGCCGGCACGGCGACGCCTGGGAGAGCGCGATGCAGGCCAGTGTCAAGATCGCCCACGGCAAGGAGCGCGGGCGCTTCACCGTAAAGGGCGATGGCGTGCAGGCTCTCGACTACACCTCCGGCTACTCGCTGCTGGGAATCGGCGATGACTACCATCTGAACGCCAAGCAACTGAAACGCCTGCCCGACCGCCAGACTGCGCTGTTCGAACTTGCGCGCACGGCCCCCGAGGCGCGCTGCCGCAGCGATCAGGTGTCGCCCTGCCAGCTCACCTATCAAGACCACAAGGGGCGTGACAAGACGCTCTTCTATCGGGTGACCGCGAGAAGGAGGTCACCACGCCGGCCGGCAAGTTTCCGGGGTCAGCGTCGATACCTGGGACGCCGACCCGGACAAGCGTGGCCGCCATCTGTTCCTGACCTTCGACCGCGCGTGCCCGGCCTGCTGCTGGCCAGCCGCTATGTGCGTGACGGCGAGCAGCGCAGTCAGCTCACCCTGCTCGATGTCAGTTTCCCGCAAGACAAGGGAGTTGAATGACGTAGCGTCTCGAATTACAGTTTCGACTCGTCAACCGGGCGCCCCAACAGGGCGCCCGTTTTCATTGTTCATGTCGCCGAGGTCGCCATGCTGCTGGGCTTGCTGTGGATACTGTTGCCTGATCGTCGGCTATCTGATACCGGTCCGGCACGCCGGCGTGCGCCCGGCATCGACCGCGGCGTCAGCGCCTCGGTCTACGTCATCTGCTGCTGATGGGCGTCGGCCGGGCGGGATGGAGAACCTGCTGGGGCAGCTCTCGACCATCGGTGCCACCGCGACCACCCTGTTCCTGGTGATCTCGCCGCTCAATCTGCTCGCCCTGTGGTGGCTATCGCGGCGGCCGCTGGCACGGGTCGAGCGCATCGCCGGTGACGATGCGCCGCCGCTGGGCAAGTGGCAGGCAATGAAGGGCTCGGTGCTGCTGTGCGCCGTGGTCGCGCTCGGCGTGCTGCTCGGCGCGGGCATGCGCCTGCTCGGCTGGCACCCGGCGGCCCAGGCCGAGACCCTGGCTACCTGGACCCTCTATGCCCTGCTCGGCCTGATCGGCTGCCAGTTGCGCAATTCAGGGCTCGGGCTGCGCCAGATTCTGCTCAACCGGCTGGGGCTGGCGATCGCCGGCGTGGTACTGGTGAGTTCGCTGCTCGCCGGACTGCTCGCCGCGCCGCTGCTGGCGCTGCCCTGGAACCAGGGCATGGCGCTGGCCGCAGGCTTTGGCTGGTATTCGCTCTCGGGGATTCTGATCGGCGACCAGATCGGCCCCGTGCTGGGCGGGGCGGCCTTCTTCAACGATCTGGCTCGGGAGCTTCTGGCCTTTCTGCTGGTGCCACTGTTCATCCGCGGCGCGGTGCCGCTGGCAATCGGCTACAGCGGCGCCACGGCGATGGACTTCACCCTGCCGGTGATCCAGAAGCACGGCGGCATCGCCTGCGTGCCAGTGGCCATCGTCAGCGGCTTTCTGCTCTCGCTGCTCTCACCGCCGCTGATCCTGCTGCTGCTCTCGTTCAGCTGACCCCGCACCGCTTTTCCGCTCTCGCGGCCAGCACTGCCCGGCATGTCTGAAACGCGACACCCCGCCGATCACGATCGGCGGGGTGTCGGGTCATGCGGCCCGCCGCTGACGGCGGGCCCGAGCCAGGTCGGCTGAGGTCTAGAACCACACCTCCATCTGGGTACCGAAGGTCCACTGCCCGCCGGTGAAGTTGTCTTTACCCAGGGCGTCATCGCCGGCGAAGTTGTTGAGCTCGCTATCCCAGTCGCTGTAGCTGGCGAATACGCGGATCTCCGGGCGCTGCCAGAAACCGCCCACCTGGGGCTTGAAGGTCGGCGCCAGGGTAAAGCGGGTGTAGCCGCCCTCTACCGCGTTACGCCCCTTGTAGCCCTTGGGATCGAGATCCATCCACTGGTAGCTGGCTTCGTACTGCATCTCGAAGTTCTGGGTCAGCTCGTTGGCGAAACGCAGGTTGAAGGTGGCCCAGTCGTAGCTGTCACCGTTGGCGTAACGGTCGTCGCTGGTCTGGGCCAGCACCGCCGGAGCCACACGCCAGCGCGGTGCCACGTAGGTAGTGCCGTAGAGGCCCAGCCGGGTGGTCTTGGCGTCATCGGTCAGGTTGCCGTCGGAGCCCAACGCCTTGACCTCGGCCCCAGTCCTTCGCCATGAATCAGCGCGGCGACGGTATTGCCCTCACTGACCCCGAAGAAGCTGTCACCGTGATAGGCGAGCATGCCATGGAAGCCATGATCCGCCGCTCTGGCGCGGCTGCCGGGTCGCGCTCGTCGTTATCGTTGGCGGAGAGACCGCTGAGCATCCACTGGAACGGGCCGATGTAGTTATTGGTGGAGAGAATCAGGGCATCGGTGCTACCGGTCAGATCCGGATTCTCGCTGCTGACCACCGGGAAGTCGCTGAAGCTGCGCCCGTAGAGCGTGAGGTTGGTGCTCCAGTCATCGTTGACCGCCACGTCGTAGATACCGGCACCGGTACCGGGCGAGGAAGATGAAATCGGTATCGAGCCAATGGATGTCGAAGTTGTTGCGGTCGAAGCGCTTGCCGGCCCAGATCTTGGCGTTCTCGAAGGGACCGGTGAAGCTGGGCAGATCGCTGAACTCGACGAACGCCTGGCGCACGTTGAGCTGTGACTCATCGGCGGTCCAGTCGTTGCTGCTGGTGGTACCGTCCGCCAGCATCATGCGATAGAGCGACTTGGCGCCGTTGTCGAAGGTCTGGTGGTAGTTGAGCACGGTCTCGACATAAGTATCCGGCTCGTTGCCCAGCCGCCCTACGTTACCGCCCGTGGCGCCGGCCGGCGTTAGACCGGGGCCGCCGGGAGCGCTCTTGCCGTCGTCGCGAGCAGCAGCCCGGAGCGCGCGTAGAACACTCAACGAGAGACCATCGTCAGCGTTCTTGGCCGCCTCGGCGCCGCGGGTCTCGGCCTGGCTCTCGACCGCCGCAAGGCGCGTATCGAGGGACTGATCCTCGAGCGAATCGAGTTTCTGCTCGGCCAGATTGGCACGCTGTTCGGCGGTGGCCGCACGCTGCTCGGCCGCGGCCACTCTGGCTTCGAGCGCCGCCAGGCGCGCTTCCAGGCTCTGGTCAGACTGCGCCTGCGCCGAAGAGACCGCCCCTAGGGAGGCCAGCGCCACCCCGATGGCGAGCCCGGTCTTGCGAAACCCCCGGCTCGCCCGACGCGGGCGGCATAGCCGAGAACGTTCGATCACATCGATCGCTGATCTGGACATGACATGCTCCTGTTGTGGTTGTTGTCGTCCCCCTCGCCCGCCTGGCGCTTCTCCGCCAGCTCGGCGGTAGCGCCGCGCCGCCCTCCCCGGGGCCGATTCCGGGCCCCCAGCCCTGGCCCGGGAGTGGCGATATCTGCGAGACGTGACGCAAGGCGAACTTAAACGTTTAAGAGCGTGTGAAAACATCGACAAAAGGCGCTGTGACAAGGTCCTAACGCGCTCGCGTCGGGGTTATCGGCAGCAGATCGTGCCGTTCATCGCTGGTGTCTTTACAACCAAGTCCGGGTTGAGCCGCCGCGACGAAGTGGCATAACTTGGCTGCGAACTTAAACGATTAAGATCGCGTCTGGATTGCCGCAGACCAAGGCGAGCCGCATCCACCGCGACCCTCGGGCGCACGGCGACGACCACCGACGAGATCGCCCACAACAACAACAACGGCACTCCCCAGGAGCCCAGGATGAAAACACGTTCTCTGCTAATGCTGGCGACCACACTGACCATTGCGGGCCAGGTCCAGGCCGCCGATCTCACCATCTCCTGCGGCGCGGTCGGCGCGGAGCTCACGCTGTGCAAGGAGGGCGTCGCGCGCTGGGAAGCCCAGAGCGGCCACAGCGTCGAGGTGGTGTCGACCCCCAACTCGGCCACCGAGCGGCTGTCGCTCTATCAGCAGATCCTCAACGCGCGTTCCGGTGACATCGACGTGTTCCAGATCGACGTGGTGTGGCCGGGCATGCTGGCGCCGCACCTGATCGACCTCGACGAATACCTGCCCAAGGGCACCACCGACGACTTCTTCGAGGCTATCGTCGACAACAACACCGTCGATGGCCGGCTGGTGGCGATGCCGTGGTTCACCGATGCCGGGGTGCTCTACTACCGCAAGGATCTGCTTGAGAAATATGGCCTGGCGGTGCCCACCACCTGGGAGCAGCTGACCGAAGAGGCGCGAACCGTCCAGGCCGGCGAGCGCCAGGCCGGGCACAAGGATTTCTGGGGCTTCGTGTTTCAGGGACGCGCCTACGAGGGGCTGACGGTGGACGCGCTGGAGTGGATCGCCAGCTATCCCGATGGCGGCACCATCGTCAACGACGCTGGCGATATCACCATCGACAACCCGCAGGCGGCCAAGGCGCTGACCCTGGCGGCGAGCTGGATCGGCGACATCTCACCCCAGGGGGTGCTCAACTACACCGAGGAGGAGTCGCGCGGGGTATTCCAGTCGGGCAATGCGCTGTTCATGCGCAACTGGCCTTACGCCTGGGATCTGGTGCAGTCCGAGCAGAGCGATATCCGTGACAAGGTCGGCGTAGTGGCGCTGCCCGCCGGCGGTGCCGACGGTCACAGCGCGGCGGTGCTCGGCGGCTGGAACCTGGCGGTCTCGCGCTACAGCGAGCATCCGCAGATGGCCGCCGACCTGGTGGCGTTTCTGACCTCTCCGGAAGAGCAGAAGCGCCGCGCCATCGAAGGCTCCTACAACCCGACCCTGCCGGCGCTCTACCAGGACAAGGAAGTGCTCGCCGCGGTGCCCTTCTTCGGCACCCTCTACACCACTTTCACCTCGGCGATTCCGCGCCCCTCGGCGGTGACCGGCGACAAGTATCCTCGGGTCTCCAACGCCTTCTTCAACACCGTGCATGAAGTGCTCTCCGGCAAGATCGACGCGGCCCAGGGTCTGGCGTCACTGCAGAGCGAACTCGAGCGCATCAAGCGGCGCCGCTGGTAAGCGGCCGGGAGGCAACCCATGGCAACTCGGCAACCCACGCTGACGCAGACGCCACCCGCCACGCCCCCGGGCGGCACGGTGGACGCCACTCAGCCGACACGACCGCGCCGTGAACGCGGCACCCGGGTACGCCGGCGCCGCGTGCGCGCGGCCTGGCTATTCCTGACCCCGATGCTGGTCGGCCTGGCGCTGGTCGCCGGCTGGCCGCTGGCGCGCACCTTCTGGTTCAGCGTCACCGACGCCAGCCTGTCGAGCCTCGAGGGCGCCAACTTCATCGGGCTCGAGAACTACCTGGTCTATGACAATGGCTGGTACGGCATTCTCGCTGACCCGCTGTGGTGGCAGTCGGTGTGGAACACGCTCTACTTCGCGCGGTGTCGCTGGAGGCGGTGCTGGGGGTGATCGTGGCGCTGGTGCTCAACGCCCACTTCCGTGGCCGCACTCTGGTGCGCGCGGCGATGCTGATCCCGTGGGCGATCCCCACCGTGGTCTCGGCCAAGATCTGGGCGTGGATGCTCAACGACCAGTTCGGGATCATCAACCACCTGCTGATGGCCCTGGGCCTGATAGACGCACCGCTGTCGTGGACCGCCGATGCCAGCCTGTCGATGTGGGCGGTGATCATGGTCGACGTGTGGAAGGCGACCCCGTTCGTCGCCCTGCTGGTGCTGGCGGCGCTGCAGATGCTGCCCTCGGACTGCTATGAGGCGGCCAAGGTCGATGGGATCCATCCGGTGCGGGTGTTCTTCCGCGTCACCCTGCCGCTGATCACCCCGGCCCTGCTGGTGGCGGTGATCTTCCGCGCCCTGGATGCGCTGCGCGTGTTCGACGTCATCTACGTGCTGACCTCCAACGCCGCCTCGACCATGACGATGTCGATCTACGCCCGCCAGCAACTGGTGGAGTTCCAAGACGTGGGCTACGGCAGTGCCGCCTCGACGCTGTTGTTCATGATCATCGCGCTGGTCACGGTGGTCTATCTCTATCTCGGACGCCGCCAGCTGGGAGGTGGGTCATGACGCTGCGCAGACTGAAGAGCATCGCGCTGACTATCGGCTTCTGGCTGCTGGTAGGGGTACTGGTGCTCTACGCCATCTTCCCCTTCTACTACGCCATCGTGACCTCGCTGAAGCCGTCGAGCCAGCTGTTCGAGGTGAGCTACTGGGTCGATAGTCTGGACTTCTCCAACTATGTCACGGTGCTGTCGCAGCCGACCTTCCTGGCCGCAATCCGCAATTCGGTGGTGGTCGCTCTCAGCGTGGTGCTCATCGCCCTGCTGCTGGGCCTGACCGCGGCCTGGGCGCTGGGTCGGGTGCGCTTTCGCGGACGCACCACGGTGATGATGATCGTGCTGGGGTGTCGATGTTCCCCCAGGTGGCAGTGCTCTCGGGCTGTTCGAAGTGATCCGCACGCTCGATCTCTACAACTCCCCCGGCGGGCTGATCCTGAGCTACACCATCTTCACCCTGCCGTTCACGGTGTGGATTCTGACCACCTTCATGCGCCAGCTCCCCGACGACTCGAGGAAGCGGCGATCGTCGACGGCGCCTCCCCTGGGTGACCCTGACCAAGGTGTTCATGCCGCTGCTGTGGCCGGCGATGGCGACCACCGGTCTGCTGGCCTTCATCGCGGCGTGGAACGAGTTCCTGTTCGCCCTGACCTTCACCTGACCGACTCGCAGCGCACGGTGCCGGTGGCGATCGCGCTGATCTCCGGCGGCAGCCAGTACGAGCTGCCGTGGGGGCCGATCATGGCCGCCTCGGTGATCGTCACCGTACCGCTGGTGGTGCTGGTGGTGATCTTCCAGCGGCGTATCGTCTCCGGGCTCACCGCCGGTGCCGTCAAGGGCTGAACGCCTCTGATGTTTTCCGCGACGAAAGCTTCGCGCCACTAAAGCCTCGCGCCAATACAGCTTTGCGCCACTACCGCTTTCCCCGTTTTCGGGTAGGAGAAACTATGGCTGGTCTGACGCTCGAACGAGTCAACAAGCGCTTCGGCAGCACCCAGGTGATCGACGACGTCTCGATGCAGATCGACAACGGCGAGTTCATCGTCTTCGTCGGCCCCTCGGGTTGTGGCAAGTCGACCCTGCTGCGCCTGATTGCCGGGCTCGAATCGATCACCCACGGCGACCTGATGATCGACGATCAACGGGTCAACAATCTGACGCCGCCGGAACGCGGCATCGGCATGGTGTTCCAGTCCTATGCGCTCTATCCGCACATGAGCGTCTACGACAACATCGCCTTCGGTCTGAAACTGGCCAAGCAGGACAAGCAGACGGTGGACGAGCGGGTCCGCCAGACGGCAAAAATCCTGCAGCTCGACGGCCTGCTGGAGCGCCTGCCCAAGGCGCTGTCCGGCGGCCAGCGCCAGCGCGTGGCGATCGGCCGGGCGATGGCCCGCGAGCCCAAGATCCTGCTCTTCGACGAGCCGCTCTCCAACCTCGATGCGGCGCTGCGAGTGCAGACCCGCAACGAGATCGCGCGGCTCCACGAGCGCCTGGGCTCGACCATGATCTACGTCACCCACGACCAGGTCGAGGCGATGACCCTGGCCGACCGCATCGTGGTGCTCAACGCCGGCCACGTCGAGCAGATCGGTACTCCGCGCGAGCTCTACGAGCGCCCCGCGTCGCGCTTCGTCGCCGGCTTCATCGGCTCGCCCAAGATGAACTTCATCCAGGTCACCGCCGAGGCCGATGCCGAGCAAGGCTGCCGCGTGGAGATTCCCGCCGTCGGCCAGCGTACCCTGCCGCTGGCCTTGAGCGCCGGCAGCACCAGCGAGGCGACCCTGGGCGTGCGCCCGGAGCATCTGATCCCACCCCCAGCGAGAGCGGCAATGGGCTGGAAATCGTCAACGTCGAGTACCTCGGCAGCGAAGCCTACCTCTATCTGGAACGCGATGACGGCGAGCTGCTGGTATGCCGCACCCAGGCCCCAAGCCCGTTCCGGCGCGGCCAGCGGGTAACGCTCGACTTCGATCCGCTGCACGCCCATCTGTTCGACTGCGACGGCCGCGCGGTGCCACCGCACGCAAGCCGCGAAGCCCATTGCGAACCGCAGGGAGCCGACTCATGAATCTTCTCACGCATTCCCGTTTCTTGAACAAGTCGCGCGGCTGGCGCGCCACCCTGGGTCTATTGGCACTACTGGGCGCCGTCTCGTCGGCACACGCCGCCGAGGTTGCCATCGCCTGCGGTGGCGGCGGCGACGGCGACTACTGCCCCACCGCGGCACGCGCCTGGGCGGCGCAGAGCGGCAACAGCGTCAAGGTGGTGACCACGCCCAACGCCACCACCGAGAAGCTGGCGCTGTTCCAGCAGCTGCTCAACAGCCACTCCCAGGATGTCGACGTGATGATGATCGATATCGCCTGGCCGGGGCTTTTGGCACCGCACCTGCTCGACCTCGGTGAGGCCGTACCGCCGGCCGAACGCGAGGCCTTCTTCCCCGCGCTGATCGAGGCCGATACCGTCGACGGCCGCCTGGTGGCGCTGCCCTGGTACACCGATGCCGGCCTGCTCTACTACCGCCAGGATCTGCTCGACAAGTACCAGCGCGCGGTGCCCGAGACCTGGCAGGAGATGGCCGATACCGCGGCCAGTATCCAGCAGGCCGAGCGCGCCGCCGGCGCTGACGAGATGTGGGGTTTCGTCTTCCAGGGTCGCGCCTACGAGGGTCTGACCTGCAACGCGCTGGAGTGGATCGCTGGTTACGGCGGCGGGCGCATCGTCGAACCCGACGGCACGATCACGCTGGACAATCCCCAGGCCAGGGCGGCACTGACCGAGGCGGCGAGCTGGATAGGCAACATCGCCCCACGAGGGGTACTCAACTACACCGAGGAGGAAGCGCGCGGGGTATTCCAGAGCGGTAACGCGGTGTTCATGCGCAACTGGCCCTACGTCTGGTCGCTGGCTCAGCGTGAGGGCAGCCGGGTACGCGGCAAGATCGGCGTCGCACCGCTGCCCCACGGCCCCGATGCCGACTCGGTGAGCACCCTGGGCGGCTGGAACTTCGCCGTCTCGCGCTACACCGACACGCCGGAGGCCGCCATCGCGCTGGCGCGCTATATGACCAGTGCCGAGGTGCAACGTCGGCACGCCCTGAACAATGGCATGAATCCGACCCGGATCGCGCTCTACGACGACCCCGAGGTAGTGGCGGCCAACCCACCATGAGCGTGCTGCGTCCGGTGCTGATGAACGCGGTGGCGCGCCCCTCGGCGGTGACCGGCGAGGCCTACGCGCGGGTCTCCAACGCCATCTTCAACGGCGTACACGCGGTGCTATCCGGACGCATCCAGCCGGCGGCGGCACTCGCCAATCTCGACCAGACCTTGACCCGACTCAAGCGGCGGCAGTGGTGATCGCCACGCCGGCCCTGACCCCATATTCACCTTGTGACGAGGAATCCCGTATGACCCAGCAACAGTGGTGGCGCGACGCCGTCATCTATCAGATCTATCCGCGCAGTTTCATGGACGCCAATGGCGACGGCATGGGCGATCTCGCCGGCGTCACCGAACGACTCGACTATCTCGCCGCGCTGGGCATCGATGCACTGTGGTTGTCGCCGTTCTACCGCTCGCCCCAGGCCGATGCCGGCTACGATGTCTCCGACTACTGTGATGTCGACCCGTTGTTCGGCACGCTCGAAGACTTCGACCGCCTGCTGGCCGGTGCCCACGATCGCGGCATGCGGGTGATCGTCGACCTGGTGCCCAATCACAGCTCCAGCGAGCACGTGTGGTTCCAGGAGGCGCTGGCCAGCCCGCCGGGCAGCCCGGCACGCGCGCGCTATCTCTTCCGCGACGGGCGTGGCGAACAGGGCGAACTGCCGCCCAACAACTGCAGAGCATCTTCGGTGGCGCCGCCTGGACCCGGGTCGAGGACGGCCAGTGGTATCTGCACATGTTCGACAGCGCCCAGCCCGACTTCGACTGGACCAACCCCGAGGTGGGTGACGAGTTCGAGCGCGTGCTGCGCTTCTGGCTGGCGCGCGGGGTCGACGGTTTCCGCGTCGACGTCGCCCACGGCATGGTCAAGCAGCCGGGCCTGCCCGACTGGGACGGCGAGCAGGTGATGGTCGAGGGCGGCAACCGCGGCCCGATGTGGGATCAGGATGGCGTCCACGACATCTACCGCCGCTGGCATCGCATCCTGGCCGAGTACGGCGACGACCGCATGATGGTCGCCGAGGCCTGGCTCAAGCCGGAACGGGTGGCGCGCTACATTCGCCCCGACGAGATGCAGCAGGCGTTCAACTTCGACTATATGATCGCCCACTGGGACGCCGTGGAGCTGCGCACCATCATCGACCGCTCGCTGGCCATCACCGGCAACGTCGGCGCTACCACCACCTGGGTGATGTCCAACCACGACGGCGTGCGCCACGCCTCGCGTCTGGGGCTGTCGAACCCCGGCGCACGGCCGCAGAAGATCGGTATCGGCGACGAACAGCCCGACGAGGCGCTGGGGCTGCGCCGGGCGCGGGCGATCATCATGTTGACGCTGGCGCTGCCCGGCTCCGCTTACCTCTACCAGGGCGAGGAACTGGGCCTGCCGGACCATACCAGCATGCCCGACCGCTACCGCCAGGACCCAGCTTTCCACCGCACCGGCGGCGAGGATGGCGGCCGCGACGGCTGCCGCGTGCCGCTGCCGTGGCGCGCCGAGGCCCGGCCTTCGGTTTCAACGACAGCGGCGAGCGCTGGCTGCCGCAACCGGACAACTCCGACTACGCCGTCGATCGTCAGCTCGACCAGCCGGATTCGACGCTCAGCCTATATCAGCGGTTGCTCAAACTGCGCCGCGATCATAACCTTGGCCAGGGCGAACTGGCGTGGGCGCCGAGCCCGCGTGAAGACGCTGGTGCTGACCAACGGCGACGTTCATGTGGTGCTCAACCTGGGCGACGCACCGGTCGCGCTGCCGGCGACACCGGTGCTCGCCCAGAGCCAGCCCGATGCGGTGAGCGACGCGATGCTGGCCGGCAATGCGGCGGTCTGGCTGCGCGCGACCTGACGCGGAAATGACGGCCGGCGCCGCGGCCGTCATCCGCCCCTCGACGAGGAGATTCGAGCATGTCCCCGGCCCTCTCTGCACGGCGCCAACAGCACGCGACGCGGCGTCCCATCTGCGGCCTGCGAGCGTGAGCCCGACCAAGCGCATGACGCTGAAGACGGTGGCCGCGCGTCTCGGCGTCTCCGCCGCCACCGTTTCCAACGCCTTAACCGTCCCGACCAGCTCTCCCAGGCCCGGCGCGAGGAGATTCTTGCCGCCGCCGCGGCGCTCGGCTACCACGGTCCCGACTCCCGCGGGCGCATGCTGCGCACCGGTCGTTCCGGCATCATCGCCATGCTGCTGGCGGAAAACCTCTTCTATAGCCTGAGCGACAGCGTCGCCAGCGAGCTGATCGCCGGCGTCGCCGCCCAGCTGGATCAGCACGGTCACTCGCTGATGCTGCTGCCCGGGCGCCTGGAGCAGACCACCGGCGGCGTCGACATGGCAGACGGCATCATCGTCTACGGCCTGCACGGCGCCTCCTCGCACATCCTCGACCTGATCGCGGGGCGCCCCGCCGTGGCTATCGACATCGATCTGCCGGGCATTGCGGCGGTGAACATCGACAACTATCCGGCCAGCCTCGCCCTGACACGTCACGCCCTGCGCCAGCCTCCCAGGCGAGTCGCCATCGTCGGGCTGCGTCTGACCCAGTCCCACGTCGGCCAGGTCGGCCTGGATGCGCTGCTGTCGGCCGATCTCACCATCACCCGGCGACGCCTGGACGGGATCTTCAAGGCGCTGACGGAGGCCGCTATCGACCCCAGCAGCGTGGCGCTGTGGAACATCGACCAGAACACCTACGACGGCTGCGTGCCGGTGGTCGCTGAGCTGCTCGATCAGCCCGCGGCGACACGCCCGGACCTGCTGATCTGTCTCTCCGACCGTATCGCCCTGACCGCCATCGACCTGGCCGAACGGCGCGGGCTGCGGGTGCCGGCAGATCTGCGCATCACCGGCTTCGACGGCATCGCCGAAGGTCAGCAGCGGCGCCCCCGCCTGACCACGGTCCGCCAGGACAGCGCGGCAAAGGGCCGGCTGGCGGCAGCTATGCTGCTCGACCTCGAACCGCGCCGCTCACGTACCCTGGAGACCGAGCTGCTGATCGGCGATAGCGCCCCTTGAGCACGGGCTCTACCCCACCTCCGGCAATCCGATCGGCTACAACCATGGCCGCACAGCCAGTGCCTCGGTGTCATGCTAATCTCCCCGGAGTTACCGCTAACCATCATCACCGGACCCGCCTGGGGCGCGATGCTGCTCATCGATCGCCAGCGTCGGGCGCCACCGCTGTGCTGGGGAGATCGTCATGCCGCGCCGCACGTCGGGACGCGTCACGCTTCAGGATATCGCCGATCGGGTCGGGGTCACCAAGATCACCGTCTCGCGCGCGCTGCGCGAGCCGCAGCGGGTCTCGCTACCGCTGCGCCTGCGCATCGAGGCGGCGAGCGCCGAACTCGGTTATATCCCCAACCACGCTGCCGGCGCGCTGGCCAGCGGCCGCAGCCACAGCGTGGCACTGCTGATCCCGTCGCTCTCCAACGCGGTGTTCTCGGATATCCAGCGCGGTATCGAGGAGGGCCTGCGCGCCGCCGGCTATCAGCTGCTGATCGGCCATACCGGCTACTCGATCCTCGAGGAGGAGCGGCTGATCGATACCTACCTGGGCTATGGGGTGGATGGCCTGGTGCTCTCGGGAACCCGTCACACCGAACACGCCGAGCGGCTGCTGCGGCGCGCCGGAGTGCCGGTGGTGGAGACCCTGGAGCTGACCCCGGCACCGCTGGACATCAACGTGGGGCTCGATCAGACCGCCGCCGGCCGCGCACTGACGGAGACTTTCATCGCCCGCGGCTACCGTCGGATCGGCTTTCTCGGCGCGCGCATGGATCACCGCGCCCAGCTGCGCATGGCAGGTTGGGAGGCGGCGCTACGCGCTGCCGATCTCTCCACCGAGTACTGTCTGACCACGCCGCAGCCGTCGAGCTATCGCCTCGGCGGCGAGATGCTGGGGTCGATGCTGCAGCGCTGGCCGGCGCTGGAGGCGGTATTCTGCTGCAACGACGACCTAGCCGCCGGCGCGCTGTTCGAATGCCAGCGCCGCCGCCTGGCGGTACCCGACGCACTCGCCCTGGCCGGCTTCAATGGGCTCGACATCGTGGAGGCGACGACCCCACCCCTGGCCACGGTGGTGACCCCACGCCGACGCATCGGCGAGGTGATCGCCGAGCGCCTGCTGGCGCGCCTCGGCGGCCAGCCCTGCCGGCCGCAAAGTGAGGATCTGGGATTCGAGGTGCGCTGCGGCGGCAGTATCGGCTAGCCCATCCCGTTCTTGCCCAGTCCGATCTTGAACTGACTAGGAGGCCGCGCTGTCGGCCTGACGGGCATAGCGCTCGGTCAGCGCCTCGGTGGCGCGCTCGACCACGGTCTCGATGCTGGCATCGATATCCACCGTCACCGCCTCGTCGGGGCCAGGGGCTTCCAGCGTCGCGAGCTGGCTGTCGAGCATCGCCTCACCCTTGAAGAAGTGGTCCTCACGCGACTGGATGCGCTCGAGCAGCAGCTCGCGGCTGCCGCACAAATAGACGAAAGTGAGCGCTGGATCGCCCTCGCGCAGCGTGTCGCGGTAGCGGCGCTTGAGCGATGAACAGCCCACCACCAGCGTCTCGCCCGCCGCACGCGCCTCACCCAGGATCTCGCTCAGCCGGGCGAGCCAGCCGGCGCGATCGTCGTCGTTGAGCGGCTCGCCCCGCGACATCTTGGCCACGCTCGCCTCGGAGTGGTAATCGTCACCGTCGAGGAAGCGCCCCTCCAGACGCGCTGCCAGGCGCTGCCCGATTTCGGTCTTGCCGCAACTCGACACGCCCATGACGACGATGCGATGTCCCTGATTGGTTTTCATGCCTCGGACTCTTTTCGCTGATGAATCGGTCTGCTGATGAATCTTTCTGCTGGCGGCGCGCGCCACCGGATAAGCCCACATCGCCTGGCGGTTGTGATAGGCGTTCTTAGAGGGTGTTTACAAATTCGTCGAGCGAAGGCAAGACAAGGCAAAATCGGTCGAAAAAGCGGAATTTACATGGGGTAAATGAGCATTTTGAGGCCGATTTTAACGCCGTATTGCCGAGCGTAGGCATTTTGTAAACACCCTCTTAGGCGTAACCACCAGCGAGCGGCTTGTCTCTACACCTTTAGGCGCATTGTTGCCGCCGAGCTGTTACCGGTAACATCCATTCTCGCCAACTCCACACCGAAGCACAACGCCACCAAAGGCGCATAGCGTCCCGCGGGATATCGCCCCCGGCAGGTGCTGGACGCACCACGTCCGCGGCGACATCCGCCAGCGCCTCAACTGCCAGCAGGTGCTTCGCTCACAAAGGGTTTTTCATCCTCATGGACAGTCCCACCTCTCTGATCCTCGCCGCGCTGGGGAGCATCATCGTCCTTCTTTACCTGGTCATGCGTCTGCGCCTGCACGCCTTCGTGGCGCTGCTGGTGGTCAGCGGTGTCGTGGGTCTGGCGACCGGCATGGGCGTCGAGGAGCTGCTGAACACCATCGAGAAAGGCATGGGCGGCACGCTCGGCTTCGTCGCCACCGTGGTCGGCCTGGGCGCGATGTTCGGCAAGATGCTGGAGGTCTCCGGCGGGGTCGATCGCCTGGCCAGCACGCTGCTCGGCAAGTTCGGCGAGAACCGCTCGCAGTGGGCGATGGGGGTCACCGGCTTCCTGGTCGCGATTCCGGTCTTCCTCGACGTCGCCTTCATCATCCTGGTGCCGCTGATCTATGCCCTGACCCGGCGCACCGGGCGTTCGCTGCTCTATTACGGCATCCCGCTGCTCGCCGGGCTCGCGGTCACTCACTCGTTCATTCCGCCGACACCTGGCCCGATCGCGGTGGCCAAGCTGATCGGTGCCGATCTCGGCTACGTGATCCTGTTCGGCGCCATCTGCGGCCTGCCCGCCATGATCATCGCCGGGCCGCTGTTCGGGCGCTGGATCGCCAAGCGCATCGATGCCCAGATTCCCGATTACATGGAGCTGCCCAAGGAGCCGGGTGATACCCGCGACCTGCCCAGCTTCAAGCTGATCCTGTCGATCATCCTGCTGCCGCTGGCGCTGATCGTGCTCAACACCGTCTCCGGCGTGTTCCTGCCGGCGGACAGCCCGGTACTGGCCGCGCTGACCTTCCTCGGCCACCCGTTCGTGGCACTGACCCTGGCCACCCTGCTCGCCTTCACCTGCCTGGGCACTCGCCGCGGCATGACCCGCGAGCAGGTGATGGAGGTCGCCACCAAGGCGCTCGAACCGGCCGGCATCATCATCCTAGTCACCGGCGCCGGCGGCGTGTTCAAGCAGGTTCTGATCGACTCCGGCGTCGGCGGTGTGATGGGTAACATCATGGCCGAGAGCGCGCTGCCGCCGATTCTGCTGGCGTTTTTGATCTCCACCGCGGTGCGCGTGATCCAGGGCTCCGCCACCGTAGCCATGATCACCGCCGCCGGCCTGATGGCACCGGTCATCTCGACCCTGGGCCTGTCGGGTCCGGTGCTCGGTCTGATCGTGATCGCGATCGCCTCGGGGGCCACCGTGCTGAGCCACGTCAACGACTCCGGGTTCTGGCTGGTCAACCGCTACTTCGGCCTTACCGAAGCGCAGACTCTGAAGAGCTGGACAGTGATGGAGACCATCATCGGCCTGACCGGTCTGGTCATGGCGCTGATCGTGGGCCTGTTCGTCTAGGCTCTATACGAAACTACCTGCGCTCGGAATACGGCGTTAAAAATCGGCTCAAAATGCTCATTTACACCTCGTAAACTCCGCGTTTTCGCCGATTTTTGCCTTGTCTTGCCTTCGCTCGCTGACTTTTCGTACAAACCCTAGGCACGCGCCATAATGTCAAACGCCCGCGGCGAGTGATCGCCGCGGGCGTTGTCGTCTGGCAGTGGAGATCCGGGAGGGGGCTCCGGGACGCGAAGGCCCCTTCACCTCGCTCCCCCTTGTCTACGCTGTCTCCAGCGCCTCGCGGATGGTCTGCTCTCGCCGCCGGGCTAGCTCCTGCCCCAGCTGCAGCCCGCGCAGCCCCTCGTCGAGCAGCGCCTGGGGTAGGATCTGGGACGCCAGCCGCCAGGCCAGGGCGAGGTCCTTGGCCAGCGCCGGGGCTTCGTGGGCGATCAGCGCCAGCAGCGGGTCGAGGCGTTCGGGCCGACGCCAGGCGTCGATACCATCGAGCCAGCGCATGATCTCTCCGGCACGCGAATCGGCATGGTCACAGCGCTGGCGTAGCTCGCGGGTGAGCGCCGCCTGGCGCATGGCGTCACGGTAGCGGTTGGGGGCCTTGACGGCGTCGTTGAGCGCGCGCTGGTCATCAGCCGCGAGATGCTCACCGAGGCGCGCCCAGCGCCAGACCGCCGGCTCGGCGAGATCGTTCGGCACGCTCTCCAGTCGCGCCAGGGCCGCCGACAAGGTATCGTCGGCCAGCGCTGGCATCAGTACCGCCAGCGCACCGCACTCATGCAAGGTCTCGAAATAGGCCGCGGGGTCGGCCTCGGCCAAGGCCTTTTCCGTCTCGGTCCAGACGCGTTCGGCGACCAGATGCGCGATTTCGCCCCCGGCCACGAGCTGACGCATCAGCGCCAGGGTCTCGCCAGCGATGGTGAACCCCAGATGACGGTAGCGAGCAAGAAAGCGTGCCGCACGTAGCACTCTCAAGGGGTCCTCGACAAACGCCGGCGACACGTGGCGCAGGAGCCTGGCCTCGAGATCGGCACGCCCGTCGTAGGGGTCGACCAGCTCACCGTCTGCACCCTCGGCCATGGCATTGATGGTGAAATCCCGCCGCGCCAGATCCGCCTCCAGCGTCACCTCGGGGCTGGCGTGAACCTCGAAACCGGTATAGCCGTGACCGCGCTTGCGCTCGGTGCGCGCCAGCGCGTACTCCTCATGGGTCTGCGGATGCAGGAATACCGGAAAGTCTCGCCCCACCGGCTGGAAGCCGCGCTGGCGCATCTGCTCGACGCTGGCACCCACCACCACCCAGTCGCGGTCACCGACCGGCCAGCCCAACCGGGCATCGCGCACCGCGCCGCCGACCAGATAGACCTCGAGACCGTCAAGACAGGAATCGTTGCCAGCGTGCATGGCGCCTCCTATCGGCTGACCCGTTCAGGGTGTCGATGCGCCCAGTCGACGAAACCGCCGTCCAGGCTGTAGACCTCACTGAAGCCCTGCCCGGCGAGCCAGGCGGCGGCCTGCTGGCTGGAGTGGCCGTGGTAGCAGACCACCACCAGTGGCTGTGCGGTGGGGGTCTGTTCGACCAGCTCGGCGGCGCTGGAGTTGTCCAGATGGCGGCTGCCGGGAATGTGCCCCTGGGCGAAGCTCAACGGATCGCGGATATCGACCAGGGTCAGGCTGCGTCCTTCGCCCAGCCATTGAATGAGTGTGGCAGCGTCGAGATGTTCGAATGGATGTGGCATGTGCCCTCTCTGAGATGGCGTCAGCGTCGCAGCTGCTGCGACGGTTCGGCGATGCGCTCGCCGCTGTCGAGATCGAGCGCCGTGAGCGAGCCGCCCCAGACGCAGCCGGTGTCGAGCGCCTCGGCACGCACGCAGGCCCCGGGCGTCTGCCCCTCCAGCGCGGCCCAGTGGCCGAATAGCAAGGTAAGGCCTTCCTCACGCGGATGCTGGCGCGGATAGGTGAACCAGGGGGCGAAGCCCGCCGGTGCACTGTCGAGCCCCTCTTTGGCGCTGAAATCGAGGGTACCTTCGGCGTCGATGAAGCGCATCCGAGTAAAGACGTTGACGATGCTGCGCAGGCGGTCCAGCCCCTCCAGCGCCGGCGACCAGCGCGCCGGACGGTTGCCGTACATCTCGGCGAGAAAGTCATCGACCGCCTCACCGCCGAGCACTGCCTCGGCTTCCGCCGCCAGCTCGCGAGCCTCGGCCAGCGACCACTGCGGCAACAATCCGGCATGGGTCATCACCCGATTGCGGGCCGGGTCGGCGACCAGCAGCGGCTGGGCGCGCAGCCAGCCCATCAGGGCGTCGCACTCCGGCGCTGCGAGTATCTCGGCCAGGGTATCGTTGCGCTTGAGCTTGCCGTGACCGCGCGCCACCGCCAGCAGATGCAGGTCGTGGTTGCCCAGCACCGTCTCCGCCGCGCCCTCCAGCGCCATCACCCGGCGCAGGCAGGCGAGCGACCCAGGGCCGCGGTTGACCAGGTCGCCGGCCAGCCACAGTCGATCACGGGAGGGCGAAAAGTCGAGCCGCGCCAGCAGTGCGTCGAACTCAGCGTAGCAGCCCTGCAGGTCGCCGATGGCGTAGGTGGCCATAGTCGTCGTCCTTCTCGATGGTCGGTTCTAGGCTTTGTACGAAAACTACCTGCGCTCGGCAATACGGCGTTAAAAATCAGCTCAAAATGCTCATTTACACCCCGTAAACTGGAGCGCCAGCCCGGTCCGTTTTCGCCGATTTTTGCCTTGTCTTGTCTTCGCTCGCTGACTTTTCGTACAAACCCTAGGTCGAGGGCTGGGGAGCCCTCCGGGATGAACGGGTCGGCACCCGGCGCAGCTCAGTGCACCTGGTTGGGGGTCGCCAGCCGGAACGGTGCGATAGTGACCTCGAAGGCCTCCTGGCTGGCGAGATCGGTGCAGCCGTAGCTGCCCTGCATCACCCCCACCGGGGAGGCCAGCACCGCGCGGCTGGTATAGCGGAAACTGTGACCCGCGGCGATCGCCGGCTGCTTGCCGACTACGCCATTGCCGCGCACCTCCTGCACCTTGCCGTTGCCCTGGGTGATCTTCCAGTAGCGCGACAGCAGTTGGATCTCGCGGGTCGAGCGGTTGTGCACCGTCACTGTATAGCTGAAGACATAGCGCGATTGCCCCGGATCCGACTCGTCGGCACGGTAGTCTGGCTCGACCTCGACCAGAATCTGCGTGGCCAGCTCGCTCATGCCTCGCGCTCCGTGACTCGGTTGGCGATGGCGACCAGTTCCGCCACCGTCAGTGTCTGCGGCCGGCGGCCGGGGTCGATCCCCAGCGTCTCGAGTTCGCTGGCCTCGACCAGCCCCTTGAGATTGTTGCGCAATGTCTTGCGCCGCTGGCCGAAGGCCTCGCGCACGATCTCGGCGAAACGCGACTCGTCGTGCGCCACGACGGGCAGTTCGGCGTGGGGCGTCAGGCGAACGATGGCGGAATCGACCTTGGGCCGCGGCACGAAGGCTTCCGGCGGCACCACGAACAGCGACTCCACCTGGCAGTGGTACTGGGTCATCACCGACAGGCGGCCCCAGTCGGGCCCACCGGGCTCGGCGGCGAGACGCTCCACCACTTCTTTCTGCAGCATGAAGTGCATGTCGGCGACGGCGCCGCGCGATGCCAGCAGATGGAAGATCAGCGGCGTGGAGATGTTGTAGGGCAGGTTGCCGACCACCCGTAGCGGGCGGCCATCCGCGGCCGCCAGCGCGGGGAAATCGAACTTGAGCGCATCGCCCTCGTGGATCACGAAATCCGGATAGGCGAAGAACTGCACCCGCAGCCCAGGGATCAGATCGCGGTCGAGTTCGATCACCTCGAGCGCACCGGCGGCCTGGAGCAGCGGCTCGGTCAGAGCGCCCTGCCCTGGGCCGATCTCGACCAGGCGCTCTCCCGGACGCGGCCCGATGGCGCGCACGATGCGTGAGATCACGCCGGCATCGCGCAGAAAGTTCTGACCGAAACGTTTGCGGGCTCGCGGCAGCGCGCCACGCGGATAATCGGCTGGGTTAGCCATTGACAACGAATTCCTTCAGAGGTCGTTTACCTGAAAGCTGCACGGGACAGCGGTGTAAACACCCTCTCGGTGAGAGAGATGAGTCAGTGAGATCGATGAGTGGCCATCTCGCAGGCCACTTCCAGCGCCACCCTGAGGCTGCCGACATCGGCTTGGCCACTGCCGGCAAGGTCGAGGGCGGTGCCGTGATCGACCGAGGTGCGAACGATGCCCAGGCCCAGGGTGATATTGGCCGCCTGGCCAAAGCCGGCATACTTGAGTACCGGCAGCCCCTGGTCATGATACATGGCGAGCACGGCATCGGCGTCATTCAGATGACGCGGCGTGAACAGCGTATCGGCGGGCAGCGGGCCGATCAGATCGAGCCCCTCGGCGCGCAGCCGCTCGAGGGTCGGAGTGATGATCTCGAGCTCCTCGCGGCCCAGGTGGCCATCTTCGCCGGCGTGGGGATTGAGCCCGCTGACCAGGATACGCGGCGCGGCGATGCCGAAGCGCTGGGTCAGCTCGGCGGCGAGAATCCGGGTGACCCGCGTGAGAAGCGCAGCATCGATCGCCTCGGCAACCCGCGCCAGCGGCAGATGGGTGGTGGCCAGGGCGACCCGCAGCGGCCTCGGCGGGCGCCTGGCGTCGAGCGTCGAGGCGATCATCGTGGCGAGCATCATCACCACCTCCTCGACGCCGCAGGCGTCCCGCAGGTACTCGGTATGGCCGGTGAATCCCGGGTGGCCACCCTCGATGATCGCTCCCTTGTGCAGCGGCGCAGTGACCATGGCGGCGGCGCGCCCGTCACGACAGGCGGCGATGGCGACATCCAGGGTCTCGAGCACATAGTCGGCATTGCCCGGATCGAGCACGCCGGGCAGCGACGGCCGCCGCAGCGCCACCGGCCACACCGGCAGATGGCCATCCCGTGCGGGCGGCACCGGCGCAGCGGGGTCGAGCGGCTCGATCTCGACCGCCCAGCCCAGCGCCGCAGCACGCGCCGCCAGCAGCTGCGGGTCGCCGATGACCACGACCCGCGCGGCCAGCGCCGGCCAGCGCCGCGCCAGGGCCAGCGTCAGCTCGGGGCCGATACCCGCAGGCTCGCCGCTGGTCAGTGCCAGCAGCGGTGCCTCGGCCTGGGTCAATGCCATCTGGCTACCCCGTCACTGCTTGTCGAGGCGGTTGTCGACGTAGGCGCTGGCGCGAATCTCCTGCGTCCACGCCTCGAGTTCGTCGTTGACCTTGCGCTGGAAGATCGCCTGGCTCGCCTGCTCGCGGGAGATCTGCTTGCCGTCACCACCGCGAGTATCGATCAGCTTGACCAGGTGGAAACCGCTGGGGCTGCGGATCGGCTGGCTCACCTCACCCTTGGTGAGATCGGGAATGACGTCGGCGAAGATGGTCGGAATCTGCGCCGCCGGACGCCAGCCGAGATCGCCGCCTTTCAGCGCCTGGGCATCGTCGGACTCGGAGACCGCCAGCTTGCGGAAGTCGGCGCCGCTCTTGAGCTCCTGATAGAGCTTCTCGGCCTTGGCCTGGGCCTGACGCACCTGATCCGGGGTCGGCGACTGCGGCACCGCGACCAGGATCTGGGCCAGATGATAGGAGACGTTGCTGTTCTGGCCGGCCTGCTCCAGGAAGCGGTCGATCTCGCGATCCGACCCGTCACCTTGTTGGCGACCTCGCGCTGCTGGACCTGACGGATCAGCAGCTCGCGGCGCACCTGCTCGCGCACCTCGGCCAGCGACTGCCCCTCTTTCTCCAGGCGATCGGCGAACTGATCCAGGGTCATGCCGTTGTTTGGGCGATACCGCGCATGGTGGCGTTGAGCTGAGTCTCGTCGACGTTCAGCTTGCCCTTCTCGGCCATCTGCAGCTCGATCTGCTCGGTGATCATGCGGTCGAGACCTGATGCTCGAGGGTCTTCTCCGGCGGCGCCGGGATGTTGCTGGACGCGAGCTGGCTCTTGACCTGGGAGACCCGCTGCTCGAGCTGGTCTGCATGATGGCGTCGTCGTGACCACGGCGACGATACGGTCCAGCGGCACCACTTCGGCCATCGCCGACAGCGGCGACAGCAGCATGACCAGCGCCAGGGGAATCCACACTCTAGGACGCATGCCTACCTCTCTTGCTTGATGAAGGACGACTCTAAGGGAATACTGCACAAATGCCTGCGCGGGCGAATCGCTGCGTTGCGCGGCGCTGGAGCGCCAGCCCGGTAAGAATCCTCACATATACCCCATATGCTGCGGTTCTTGCGCTTCGGGCGCCTTGCACTTCATCCCGCTCGCCTATTTGTTCAGCACTTCCCTTGCTTGATGAATCACGGGTCTTGCTCGATCTCGATCGGCTGCCCGGCTCCGCCGGGCCCGACTCAGAACGTGGGGGCTCGTAACCCGGTACCGCGCTGGCGAAGTAGCTGTCGGCGTTTCTGCCCTACCCCGCCGAGTCCCTTGAACACGAAGCGCAGGAACAGGCCGCGGTCGTGTAGTCATCGTCGATGGTATAGGCGGTGTCGTTGTCGTCGACCCCTTCCCGCAGACCACCTGCACCGCGCTGCAGCAGCTGTTGAACTGCACCCGGCCAGCGTCTCCAGATCCCGCTTGTTGGTGTTGTCGTAGAGATAGCGGCCGATCAGATCGAGCGACGAGGTCGCCTTGTAGGCGAACGAGACGTCGAAATCCTCACGGTCGTAGCTCAGTTGATCATCGGCGTCGCTGGCCGGATCGAAACCTTGGAGCTGCCAACGGTAGCCAAGGTTCAATACATGACCGGCCGGGCTCAGATACTGCAGATAGGCGGAGGCCTTTTCGGTCTGCGAGCGCTGATCGTCGTAGAACCACTCGTAGCGCGAACGCCACTGGTCGTTGATGCGCCAGTCGAGCTGGGTGATCACCGGCGAGCGGTCACGCGTGCGCCGGTAGTCATCGTAGCGCCGCTGCGCAGGCGTGAGATTGTCGCTGTCATCGAGCAGAGTGACGTTGCGATCTTCGAAGTAGGCGCTCTGACCGACCGACAGCGCCAGCCGTTCGCGCCCGGTGTCATCCTCGAGGAAGCGGGTCGAGGCGCCGTAGGAGAGCTTGTTGACGTCACCCACGCGATCGGCCCCGGTGAAGCGGTAGGGCGACCACAGCTGGCTCCACGAAATCGCCTGTTCGTCGGTGTCGAACACCGGATACTCGGACTGGTCGCGCTCGGGTACGTAAGCGTAGTAGAGGCGCGGCTCGAAGGTCTGCTTGAAGCCCTGATCGAACGCGGTCACGTCACGCTGGAAAATCAGACCCGAGTCCAGCGAGTAGACCGGCACCGTGCGGGACAACGTCTCGTCGCGCGAGGTGTCACGATTGCCGTAGTCGAGCTCGTAGTTGGTCTGCCACAGCTGGAAGCGCGGTTCGAGGAAGCCCCAGCTCGGCTGTGCCCGCCAGCCGATGGCCGGAGTCAGATTGAGGCGCGAGCCGTTGGCCGATTCGCGCAGCGGAATGTTGCGGGTGCGGTTCTCGTCCTCGTCGAACCAGTTGCCCTGGGCGTCGACGCCGTGCAGGTCACGCCAGAAGTAGGTGGCGTTGGAGTTCCACTCCTGATAGAAGCCGCTCTCCTGCTGCCAGCGCGCATTGGCGGTCAGGCTGGGCAGGCGGTAGTAGGGGCGATCGTTCTCGTCGATCGGATACTGCATGCGCTGGTAGCCCTGGGCGCGGGCGTCCAGATACCAGGTGGTACCCTGATAGGAGAGCCGCGCCAGACGCTCGAGGTACGCGGTGTCCTGCTCGGCGAAGTCGCTGCCGAAGTCATCGAAGTAGCGGCCATCGCTGGCGGCACCGTAGCGCAGCGCGTAGTCCAGGCGATCGGTGAAGTAGCCGTAGTGTTGGTAGTCGACGAACCAGCGGTCCTTGCCGTCGAAGGCATCCTTGGGATCGTTGGGGTTATCGTTGTTGCCGCCGTTGTCATTGGCCAGATAGGCGCCATCGATCGTGCCGCGATCGCTGCCGAAGAGATAGCGAAACTCGCCGCCCATCAGCAGGCCATGGTCGGTGATGACCCGGGGCGTGATGGTGGCGTCGTAGTTGGGCGCCAGATTCAGGTAGTAGGGCTGGCTGTAGTCGAGGCCATCGCTGGAGAGCCCCAGGGTCGGCCAGAGGAAACCGCTCTGGCGGCGATCGTCGACCGGGAAGCGTACCCAAGGCCAGTAGAATACCGGCACGTCGCCCATCTCGAGGCGCGCATTGGTGGCGGTACCGTAGCCCTGGGCGCGGTCGATGGTGACGTCGCTGCCGACGATCCGCCACAGCCGACTGTCCGGCGCACAGGTGGTGAAGCTGGCCTCGCGCATGCGATAACGGCCGTCGTCGAGGCGCTGCAGCGCCTGGGCATCACCGCGCACGCGCTGGTCGTGGATCACGTAGTGGGCGTCGTCGATGCGCGCCGCGTCGCTGTCGAGCGAGACCTGGCCGTCGTCGCCGCGTACCAGCAGACCGGGATAGCGGATGGTCAGCGGGCCATCGGCGAAGGCGGTATCGCGGGCGGCGTTGACCCGCACCTGCGGCGCCTGCAGCTGGCTGTCGCCACGCCGCAGCACTACCTCGCCTCCGAGGATCGTCTCGCCGTTGTCGCCATACTCCGCGGTGGCGGAGTTGGAGAGGACCTCTTCCGGCGTCCGCCCCTCAGGCAGCAGATAGCCGGGCTGGACATAGCGCCCGCCGCACAGTTCGCCGGCCGGTGCCTGATCGCCCCAGGGTACCCAGTCCAGCTGGTCCGCCGGGAGCGGTGCCGGAGGGGCCGCCTGGGCGGTCGATGAAATCACGCCGGTGAGGGCAGTCCAGACCAGTCGCTTGCCCATGTCCTCTGTGTCCTTGCCGAGTGGAGCCGGTATTATACAGACCTCGCCGGCGCTTGCCGCGAGGACGTTCCCTGTTGTTACGACCGAATGTGTTGCACTCGCGTGGCTGCGCTCGGTCCGCCGAGCAGCGCGCAGCTATATCGCGATGCATTGGCGTGTTCGTCCATAGACGGCACACTGGCGTCGGTCAGCGCCTCACCCCCGCCTGCCCAACCGATAGGCGGCTTCAGCATGCGGTGCCATCCGCACCCCGTCAACTCGATCCACCCTGGGAGTCTCGATGAGTCTGCGCCTTGCTCAGCTGCACACCTGGATAGCCCGGCACCACGCCATCGCCGCCGACACCTGCCGCTTCGAGCCCGTCGCCGGCGACGCCAGCCTGCGTGGCTACTGCCGGGTGCATCTACCCGACGGCACCACGCGCATGCTGATGGATGCCCCACCCGAGCTCGAGGATAGTCACGCCTTCGTCGCCATCGGCCGTAGCTGGCGTGCAGCCGGACTGCCGGTGCCGGCAATCCACGCCATCGACCTAGACCAAGGCTTTCTCGAACTCGACGATCTCGGCGATGACAGTCTGCACCACCATTTCGACGATGCCGATAGCGCGCGGCACGGTACGGCCCAGGCCATCGATCTGCTGCTGCGCCTGCAGCGGCTGGCCTCACCGGCCGAGCTGCCGCCCTACTCCGCTGCCTTCATGGAAGAGGAGATGGAGCGCTTCCCCGAGTGGGGTCTAGGACGCTGGCTAGGGTTGGAGGCACCCGCCTGCTGGGCTGATACCCAACGTCACCTGCTGGCTCACATCGCGACGCTGCCCGAAGTCGCGGTGCACCGCGACTTCGATGCCATGAATTTGATGATCGTCGATGGCGAACTGGCACTGATCGATTTCCAGGGCGCCCTGGCGGGGCCGCTGGGCTACGACCTGATCTCGCTGCTGCGCGGGCGCTACCAGCGCTGGTCGCGCTCGGAGATGGATCGCTGGATCGACGACTTCCACCGCCGCAGCCAGGCCGACTTCGGCACCCGTCTGGCGGATGCCACCGCCTTTCGCGCCGCGATCGAGGCGATCGGCGCCCAGCGTCAGCTCAAGATCCTGGGCCAGTTCTGCCGTCTCTACCTGCGCGACGGCAAGCCGCGCTATCTCGACTGGCTGCCGCACTTTTATGCCCAGCTCGACGCCGGCCTCGAAGCACTGCCCGAGCTGGCTGACTTCCACGCCTGGCTGCGCGAGATCTACCACCCGGCGATGCAGGCGCGGCTGGCTCTGCACCACGCCGAGCAGGCACAAGAGCCTTCGAAGGGAGCCTCGGCATGAAAGCGATGATCCTGGCCGCCGGGCTCGGCAGCCGCATGCGACCGCTCACCGACCACTGCCCCAAGCCGCTGCTGCCGGTGGCCGGCAAGCCGCTGATCGAACACCATCTGGAACGGCTCGCGGCGGCCGGCTTCCGCGAGGTGGTGATCAACGTGAGCTACCGTGGCGAGCAGATCGTCGCCGCCCTCGGCGATGGCCAACGCTTCGGCCTGCGTCTCGCCTTCAGCCGCGAGCCCACGCCGCTGGAGACCGCCGGCGGCCTGCGCCATGCCCTGGCGCTGCTGGGCGATGCCCCTTTCCTCTTGCTCAACGGTGACGTCTGGAGCGATATCGACCTGGCTCAGCCGACGCTGACCGCAGGCGATCTGGCCCATCTGGCGATGGTCGACACCACCGACTTCCACCCTCGCGGCGACTTCCATCTCGACATCGATGGGCGCCTGCACGCCGAGGGTGAGCCGCGTCTGGTCTATGCCGGGGTCGGCGTGATCCACCCGCAGCTGGTCGCCGATCTCCCCGACGGCGAGGCAGCCAAGCTGGCGCCGCTGCTGCTCGCGGCGATGCGCGCCAGGCGGGTGGGTGGCTGGCACCACCGCGGCGACTGGGTCGATGTCGGCACGCCGCAGCGCCTGGCCGATCTCGAGAGCCGGCTGCGCCGGGCGTAACCTCAGCCTGGCGGGAGTGTTATGCTGCCGCCACGTTATCCGAGTGAAGGAATCGATTGCATGAAAGCCACAGTCAAGTGGACCGACGGCCGCCAGTTCGTCACCGAATCCGGCAGCGGCCACAGCGTCGTGATCGACGGCAACCCCGACCACGGCGGGCGCAACACCGGGCCGCGGCCGATGGAGCTGGTCCTGATGGGGCTCGGCGGCTGCACCTCGTTCGACGTGATCCAGATCCTGGAGAAGGCGCGCGCCGACGTCACCGACTGCGTCGCGACCCTGGAAGCCGAGCGCTTCGACGGCACCCCCAGCGTGTTCACCAAGATCCATGTGCACTTCGTGGTCACGGGCCGTGGTCTCAAGGAGGCCCAGGTCAAGCGCGCGGTCGACCTCTCCGCCGAGAAGTACTGCAGCGCCTCGCTGATGCTGGCCAAAGGGGGCGTGGAGATCACCCACGACTACGAAATCGTCGAGGCCTGAGAGGGAGTTTACAAAATGCCTGCGCTCGGCAATACGGCGTTAAAATCGTCCTCTGAGCGCCGGCCAGTCCAACGAGGCCCTCGAGCCCACAGCATAAGACGCAAAAACCGCGACTCAGGTTGCGGTTTTCTTTAGGCACTGTCTGAAAAGTACTGCGCTCGCCCATGCGGCGTTAAAAATCGGCTCAAAATGCTCATTTACAACCCGTAA
Organism: Salinicola tamaricis; assembly: GCF_003006155.1. Lineage (GTDB taxonomy): Bacteria > Pseudomonadota > Gammaproteobacteria > Pseudomonadales > Halomonadaceae > Salinicola > Salinicola tamaricis. The sequence continues at coordinate 710,895 of NZ_CP023559.1, forward strand.
ACTCCGCGTTTTCGCCGATTTTTGCCTTGCCTGGCCTTTGCTCGTCAACTTTTCAGGCAGCACCTAGCCGCTCGGCGGCTATCCGGCGCCCTCGACGGCGCCACACTCAAAGGCGATAGACACTCTTGGTCATCACCTTCGACACCAGCCGCATGCCCCACTTCACCGGCAACGGGAAGCGACTGCCACCGGATTCCACGCCATGCGCTCGTGCTGCGCCTCGTCGATACGCATCTGTTCGAGCACCGCCCGCGAGCGCTTGTCATCGATCGGCAGCTTGCGCAGATGCGCCTCCAGATGGTGCCCGACCTGCTCCTCGGTGGCGGCGACGAAGCCCAGGCTGATGCGGTCGCCGATCGCGCCGGCCAGGGCACCGAGCCCGAAGGAGGCGGCGTAAAGGCGGGGTTGAGATAGCTGGTACGGCCATCCAGCTCCTGCAGGCGCTGGTCGCACCAGGCCAGATGATCGATCTCCTCCGCCGCCGCCTCTTCCATGCGCTCGCGGGTATCGCCCAGCTTGGCGGTCAGCCCCTGGCCTTGATAGGCGCCTGGGCGCACACCTCACCGGTATGGTTGATGCGCATCAGCCCGGCCACGTGGCGGCGCTGCTCGTCGTCGAGCGCGCCCTCCGGCTGGGCGTGCGCCGGCGAGGGCCGGCGCGGCTGCGCCGCCCCCGGCACCAGCGTGCGCAGCACGCTGTCGAACTGGTGAATCAGATTGTCGCTACGCGACAGCTGGCGCGCCATGTGAGTCTCCTTACCCGTGTGCGGAAATACCCCAGATCCCGGACCTATCAGCCCGGCGGCCAGGTCAGCTTGCGCCCACCCAGCAGGTGCATGTGGATATGATAGACCGACTGCCCGCCATCTTCGTTGCAGTTCATCACCACGCGGTAGCCGTCCTCGGCGAAACCGAACTGCTTGGCCAGCTTGGCCGCGGTGTACTGCAGCCGGCCGACCAGGGCCAGATCCGTCTCTTCGATGTCGTTGAGGGTGGCGATCGGCTTCTTGGGAATGATCAGCACATGGGTCGGTGCCTGGGGATTGATGTCACGGAAGGCGAGCACGTGCTCGTCTTCATAGACGATGTCGGCCGGAATCTCGCGGTCGATGATCTTGCTGAACAGCGTGGGCTCCATGGGGTCTCCTGGTCGGACATGGACATGAAAGGGTCCGGCGTCAGCGGCTGCGCGCGGCGGCATTTGGACTGGCCCCCGAGATTACCCCTTACCTCCGGGCTTGTCAGGCCCGTAGGCCATCGCGTCGGCGACAGGCGCCTTGCGCGCCATAGATCGGCCGACGGGCGGACGGCACTAGACCTTGGTCTCAGCCATATTGACCCTATCCGAGGGCCTGCCTAACCTGCCAAATGTTGACGTTAACATTTTAATGTCTACGAACTTATGTAACGCCTGAGGTGGCGCTTGTGAGTCGCGCCCTGACCGCAGGCCGTTCACGAGACGACATCACAGGAGCGTAGAGAACATGAGCCAAGATTTGACGGGTAAAGTGGCGGCCGTCACCGGTGCGGCATCGGGGATCGGCCTGGCAACGGTTCGGGCACTGATCGCGGCAGGTGCCACAGTGGTTCTGATCGATCGCGACGAGCGCGCGCTGGACGCGCTGCAGGCGGAGCTCGGTGACGCCGCGATCCCCCTCGTCCTCGATCTGCTCGACCCACGAGCGTGCGCTACCCTGCTGGCGCGCATTCTCGACAAGGCCGGCCAACTCGATATCTTCCACGCCAATGCCGGCAGCTATATCGGGGGTGATCTGCTCGATGCCGATCCGGACGCCATCGATCGCATGGTGAGCCTGAACGTGAGCGTGGTGATGAAGAACGTCCATAACGTACTACCCCACATGATCGAGCGGCAGACCGGGGACATCATGGTGACGAGTTCGGTCGCAGGCCACTTCCCGGTGCCCTGGGAGCCCGTCTACGCCTCGTCCAAGTGGGCCATGAACAGCTTCGTGCAGACGCTGCGCCGTCAGGTGCTCAAGCACGGCATCCGCGTCGCCGCAGTCTCGCCCGGCCCGGTCAACAGTGCCCTGCTCGCCGACTGGCCCGAGGAGAATCTGCGCAAGGCCAAGGAGTCCGGCAGCATCATCGAACCCGACGTGGTCGCCGACGCCGTTCTCTACATGCTGACCCGGCCGCGCAACGTCACCATCCGCGACATGATCGTGCTGCCCAGTCACTTCGACATGTGACCGACCAGAGCGCGCTAGACATTGGTCGAGATCCCGTTGACCGGCGCATAGGCGGTCCCCTAACGTCAAAAATGTTGACGTTAACATAGCCCGCATGCCACCCCACGTCATCGACACGCTGACAACAACAACCCCGGAGCACACCATGAGCATTCGCGATTTCACGACAACGCTTCGCCGCAGTCTGCTGATTGCCGCCGGTTCGGCGGTAATGGTGAGCGGTGCCGCCACCGCTGCCGACGCGCCGCTGAAGATCGGCATGTCCTTTCAGGAGCTCAACAACGAGTACTTCGTGACCATGAAGGAGGCACTCGAAGCGGCGACCACCAGCATCGGCGCCGATCTCATCATCACGACGCCATCACGACGTCGCCAAGCAGGTCAGCGACGTCGAGGACATGGTGCAGCGCGGCATCGACATTCTGCTGCTCAATCCCACCGATTCGGTAGGCATCGAGACAGCCGTCCTCGAAGCCCATCAGGCGGGCGTCACCACGATCGCCATCGACGCCCAGGCCAAGGGCCCGGTGGATGGTTTCGTCGGCTCCAAGAACTACGACGCCGGCTACAAGGCCTGCCACTATCTCGGCAAGGCGCTAGACGGCAAGGGCCAGGTGGCGATCCTCGACGGCATTCCGGTGGTGCCGATCCTGCAGCGCGTCAAGGGCTGCACCGCCGCGCTCGACGAGTTTCCCGACGTGACGGTGGTCGACAAGCAGAACGGTCGCCAGGATCGGACCCAGGCGATGACGGTCACCGAGAATCTGATCCAGGCACATCCCGATCTCGATGGTCTGTTCAGCGTCAACGACATCGGGGCGCTGGGGGCGCTGATCGCGATCGACGCCAGCGGCAAGGATATCAGATGGTCAGCGTCGATGGTCCCGAGGCCATTGCTGCCATTCGCAAGCCGGACTCGGCGTTCATTGCCACGGCGGCCCAGTATCCGCGTGACATGTGCGGCTCGGCCTCGGTCTGGGCCTGGCCAAGCACTGGGGGGCCAGCACCGCACCCGCGGAGAAATCCCCATCGATGTGACACTCATCGATCGCGAAACGCAGCCGACTTCCGTTGGTAACCCACCGACGTTGACCACGACGAGTGCCACCTGCGGGTGGCACATCGGGGGAAGATCATGACGCCACGCTCTCGTTGCAAACACATTTCCAAGGCGTTTCCCGGGGTGCGCGCGCTCCACGATGTGTCGTTCGACGTCGAGGCCGGCGAAGTGCACGCCCTGCTCGGCGAGAATGGCGCTGGCAAGTCGACCTTGATGAAGGTGCTCTGCGGCATCCACCGCCCCGATAGCGGACAGATACGAATCGACGGCGCGAAGCGCGCGAGTTCCATGGCTATCAAGATGCGCTGAAGCGGGTGTCGGGATCATCTTCCAGGAGTTCAGCCTGGGTGCCCGATCTCGATGCCGTGGACAACATCTTTCTGGGCCGCGAACACCGCAATCGCCTGGGTCTGCGCGCCCGGCGCAGCATGCGCCGAGAGGCCCTCGCCCTGTTCGCCCGTCTCGGGGTCTCCCTTCCCCTGGAGTGCCCGGTCGCCGAGCTGAGTATCGCCGACCAGCAGTTCATCGAGATCGCCAAGGCGCTATCGCTGGAGGCGCGCATCCTGGTGCTCGACGAGCCAACGGCGACGTTGACCCCCAGCGAGGCCGAGCAGCTGTTCGCCATCATGCGCGAGCTGCGCAGCCAGGGTGTCGCCATGGTGTTCATCTCTCACCATATGGAGGAGATCTTCACCATCTGCGACCGGGTCACGGTGATGCGTGACGGCGAGAAGGTCGGCGGCTGCGAAGTCGCGACGACCGATGCCGACGCCCTCATCGAGATGATGGTCGGACGTCGGGTCGAGAATATCTTCCCCGAGCCACGCAGCGATAGCGACCCGAACGACGTGGTGCTGTCGGTGGCGTCGCTGAAGCTCACCCCCGACGGCCCCGAACACGCCTTCGATCTCCACCGCGGCGAGATACTCGGCTTCGCCGGGCTGGTCGGTTCCGGACGCAGCGAGCTGGCGATGGGGCTGATCGGCGCCATGCGCCCCGCCTACGCCCGGGTGCGTCTGGAAGGTTCCCCGGTCAAATTGCATCACCCCGCCACCGCGCTCGAGCATGGCATCGGTCTGCTGCCGGAGAGCCGTAAGACCCAGGGCCTGGTACTCCCCTTCTCCTGCCGCGACAACATCTCGCTGAACAATCTGGCCCGGTTCAAGGGTCCCCTGCGGCTGCTCGACCGGCGACAGGAAGCCCGCACCGCCGCCGAGCTGATGGCGTCGGTGCGGGTCAAGGCGCCCGGCCCCGAGACGCCGGTCGGCGACCTCAGCGGCGGCAATCAGCAGAAGGTGGTCATCGCACGCTGGCTCGGCCATCGGTGCAAGGTGCTGATCTTCGACGAGCCCACCCGCGGTATCGACGTCGGCGCCAAATCCGAGATCTACGCCCTGATGAAGGCGCTCACCGCGCGCGGGGTCTCGATCATCATGATCTCCTCCGAGCTGCCAGAGATCCTCGCACTCTGCGATCGCGCCCTGGTCTTCCATCAAGGCCGGATCGCCGCCGAGCTGAGCGGCGAGGCGCTCGACTCCCCATCCGTCATGTATCACGCCACCGGAGGACTCTCCTCATGAGTCAGCTCGCCGCCAAGACAGACGCGGATGCACACGGCCTTGCCGCCCGGCTGAACCGCTGGCGACGCACCCCGATCTTCTATCCGCTGATCGGGTTCGCGCTGGTGTTCGCCGCCATGGCCCTGCTCAACGACAGTTTTCTCAGCACCAGCAACCTGATCAACCTGGCCCGCCAGGCCTCGATCATCGCCATCATCGCCGCGGGCATGAGTCTGGCGATCCTTACCGGCGGTATCGACCTGTCGGTGGGGCCGGTGATGGCGCTCTCCGGCACCTTGATGGCGGGCCTGATGATCGCCGGCATACCGCCCGCGCTGGCGATTGCTGCAGGGTTGGTGGTGGGTGCTGCGTTCGGCGCCGCCAACGGCCTGTTCGTCGCTTTCGCCGGTATGCCACCGATCATCGTGACACTGGCGACCATGGGCATCGCCCGCGGCCTCGGACTCATCTACACCGGTGGCTACCCGATCTCCGGCCTGCCCGCGGAGTTCGCCTTCTTCGGTCGCGGCAGCGTGGCGGGTATCGACATGCCGATCCTGATCATGCTCGGCGTCTACGCCATCGGCTATGTGCTGCTCGCCCACACCGCGACCGGGCGTTATCTCTATGCCATCGGCGGCAACGAGGAGGCGACCCGCCTCTCCGGTATTCGGGTCTCGCGCTACAAACTGCTGGTCTACACCCTGAGTGGCACCACCGCTGCCATCGCCGGGCTGATCCTCACCTCGCGACTGATGAGCGGTCAACCCAATGCCGGGGTCGGCTTCGAACTGGACGCCATCGCCGCCGTGGTGCTGGGGGGCGCGGCGATCACCGGCGGGCGCGGCATGATTCTCGGCACCCTGGTCGGCGCCATGCTGCTCGGCGTGCTCAACAACGGCCTCAACCTGATGGGCGTATCCCCCTATCTTCAGAACGTGATCAAGGGCGGCATCATCCTGCTGGCGATCTACTTGAGCCGCAAACGCGCGCCTTGACCCGGCGACTCGGACACGAGCGCCAATGAACGTGCCTCTCAACACTGACCAGGAGAGCCCCATGGAGAGCGTCATCGGCATCGATATCGGCACCCAGAGCACCAAGGCGCTGGTGCTCGATGCCCAGGGCCGCATTCTCGCCCAGCATAGTCATGCCTACCGGGTGGAGACACCGCGGCCGCTGTGGGCCGAGCAGTGGCCCGAGGTGTGGTGGGAGGCCGTCATGATCTGTGTGCGCGCCTGTCTCGCCGCCCCGGCGGTGGATCCTTCTCAGGTCAAGGCGCTCTGCGTCAGCAGCCTGTATGGCGGGTCGGGCATCCCGGTGGATGCCGAGATTCGCCCACTCCACCCCTGCCTGATCTGGATGGATCGGCGTGCCGAGGCCCAGGTACGCTGGATCGACGCCCACGTCGATCTCGCGCGCCTGCGCGCCATCACCGGCAACGGCGTGGACAGCTACTACGGCTTCACCAAGATGCGCTGGCTCAAGGATGAGCGCCCCGAGGTATGGGCGCGTACCCGCTATCTGCTACCGCCCAATAGCTACATCAACTATCGGCTCAGTGGGGAGATCGCCATCGATCACTGCGCCGCCGGCAACATCGGCGGCATATACGACCTGCAGGCGCGTGACTGGTCGCCGGAGATGATCACCGCGCTGGGGCTCGACCAGGACAAGCTACCGGCCCGGCTGGTCGACTCGGGCACATCGGTGGGCGGCCTACTGCCGGCGCTGGCGACCGAGCTGGGCCTGCCGGCTGGCATCGCGGTGCTTGCCGGTGGGGTCGACGCGGCGATGGCGACGCTGGCCGCCGGCGCAGCCCGCCCCGGCCAGCACGTCGCCATGCTCGGTACCAGCATGTGCTGGGGCATGATCAACCAGCAGGTGGATGCCACCCAGGGGCTGATCAGCATGCCGCACGTGCTCAATGGCGCACGCGATCTCTACACTTTCGGCGGCGCCCTGACCGCCGGCGCCTCGGTCAGTTGGTTCATCGACCTCTGCTGCGCGGATGACGCCGAGACGGAAGCAGAGAGCGCCTTCGCGCGCCTCGAGCCACCCGCCCGGTCGCTCCCCCCGGGCGCCGACGGCCTGCTCTTCCTGCCCTATCTGATGGGCGAGCGCAGTCCAGTGTGGGACGCCAGGGCCAGCGCCTGCTTCATCGGTCTCAACCTCACCCACCGCCGGCACCACCTCTATCGCGCAGTGCTCGAAGGCGTCGCCTTCGCGCTGCGTCACAACATGGCGGCCGGTGAACGTCAGGGGCAGCCCCTCGATCCCTACCTGATCGTCGTCGGCGGTGCCGCTCGCTCGGACCTGTGGATGCAGATCATCGCCGATGTCACCCACCTGCCGGTCTACACCTATCGCGAAGAGGTGGAAGCGGCGCTCGGCGCCGGACTGCTGGCCGGTCAGGCCGTCGGGCTGATCGATCTCGCCGACACTCGCCGCCACGGCCAGCTCACCGAGCGGGCCACCCCCGATCCGACCGCCGCCGAGCGCTACGACACGCTGTTTTCGCTCTACTGCGAACTCTATCCGGTGCTCGCGCCCGTCATGCACCGACTCGGCGACGCCACGGCTCCGACCCCATAGAGGCACGCCCATGGATCTCGAACTCCAGCAGCAACACATCCTGATCACCGGTGCGACCAGCGGGATCGGTCTGGCCATTGCCCGGCGCCTGGCACAGCTCGGCGCCGAACTCACCCTCTGCGGCCGCGATCGCGCACGCTGCGAGGCGCTCGAGCATGAACTGGGCGCCCGCACCCTGGTCCTGGACATCACCGACGAGCTGGCGGTGAAAGACGCTTTCAGCGACCTCGCACCGCTCGACGGGCTGGTCAACTGCGCCGGTATCTCGCTGCTCGATGCCGCGATCCAGGTACGTGCCGCCGATCTCGATGCGATGCTGGCGACCAACGTCAGGGCCGCCGCGATCGTGGCGCGAGAGGCCGCCAACAACATGCTGCCGCCGGACGCGCGGGCAGTATCGTCAATGTCTCCAGCCAGGCCGCGCTGGTCGCGCTGGAGCACCATCTCGGCTACTGCGCCTCGAAGGCAGCGCTGGACGCCACGACGCGGGTCCTGTGTCTCGAACTGGGGCCACACGGTATTCGGGTCAATAGCGTCAACCCCACGGTGACGTTGACCCCGATGGCCGAACGGGCCTGGTCGGACCCCGCCAAACGCGATCCCATGCTGGCAGCGATTCCGCTGGGACGCTTCGCCGCACCCGACGAAGTGGCGTTACCCGTGGCCTTTCTGCTGAGCGCCGCGGCGGCGATGATCAGCGGCGCCTGCCTGCCGATCGACGGCGGTTACACCGCCCACTGATCCCCTTGCCTGAGCGCATCACTTAAGGTCGGCGGCGATCGTCACCTCACGCACGGGTGCTGCCGGATCGTCGATACACGCGAAGAGCAGTTGAACCGCCTCATGACCGGCAAGGTAGGTGTCATGGGCAGCACACGGGACGCGAACATCGAAAATATCGGCATAGGGCAGGCGGTCGACCCCCACCACCTTGACGCTCTCGCGCGACACTTGCGCCTCGTGCAGCGCCCGCATCGCCCCCAGGGTGATCAGTTGATTGAATCCAAACACCGCCTCGAGCGGGGCGCCCTGGCGTAGATAGTCAGCCATGTCACGGTAGCTGGGCTCGAGGGTGTAGTCGCCAGGAAGCTGCACCAGCGTGAGCGGCGCGTCCGCGGCGGCATAGGCCGCACGTAGTCCGGCCACGCGCTCCTGAGTGATCCGCGAGCCGCTCGGCCCGGTCAACGCCAGCACCTGTTCGACGCCTGCGCTGGCCAGCCAGTCGCCGAGCAGGCGCCCGGCGTGGTGGTTGTCGAGCACCACGCGGCTGAAGTCGTCGACGGCGAGCACGCGATCGATCATCACCATAGGCATGCGCGCCGCGCGCAGACGGTCCAGATAGGCGGGGTGATACGCGGTGTCATCCGACACCGGCGACAAAATGATGCCGGCCACCTGATAGCTCAAGAGCGTCTCGATCGCGACCCGCTCACGCTCCGGCGAGCCGTCGGTATCGATCAGCATGATGGTGTAGTCCTGCTCGGCGGCAGCGCGCGAGATCGCCTTGATGACCTCACTGTAGAAGGGGTTGTCGACGCTGGCGGTGACCAGGCCGATCAAGCGATTGGTACGACTGCGCAGATGGCTGGCGAAGGCGTTGGGCACATAGCCCAGCTCGCGGGCCGCGGCGCGAATACGTTCGCGGGTCTCCGGCTTGACCTTGGCGGGATTGTTGAGCGCACGCGACACCGTCATGTTGGTCAGCCCTACATGTCTGGCGATGTCGGTGATGGTGACCTTGCTGCCGCGCCCCATGTCTCTCCCGGCTGTCGAGCGATTCAACGAAAACGGCGCTGCGCCAGCAGCTGGCGCACCTTGGGCGCCAGGATCAGATCCATCGCCAGCGACAGCCGCGCCCCCGGCACCACCAGGGTGTTGGGACGGCTCATGAAGGCGTCATGGATCATGGTCACCAGATAGGGGAAATCCACCGCCTCCGGGTCGCGGAAGCGGATTACCACGAACGACTCGCCGTCGTTAGGCACGTCCTGCAGCTCGAACGGGTTGGAGGTGTCCACCGTCGGCACGCGCTGGAAGTTGATGTGGGTGCGCGAGAGCTGGGGCTGGATGTAGCGCACGTAGTCGTGCATCCGCCCGAGAATGGTCTCGATCACCGCCTCCTGCGAGTAGCCGCGCAGCTTGGTGTCGCGGTCGATCTTCTGCAGCCACTCCAGATTGATGGTCGGCGCCACCCCGATCAGCATGTCGACGTGACGCGCGATATCCACCTCATGGGTCACCAGCCCGCCATGCAGCCCTTCGTAGAGCATCAGATCGGTGCCGCTGGGGATCGGCTGCCAGTCGGTGAAAGTGCCGACCTGCCAGCCGGCCTCGATCATGCGCTTGTCTTCGGCGTGGATATAGTGACGGTAGGTGCCCTTGCCGCTGTCGCCGTACTCCTGGAACAACGTATCCAGCCGGTCCAGCAGATTGGCGTTGACCGAGAAGTGCGACAGCTCCGCCTTGCGCTCCGGTTCGGTCTGCAGGATCTCGGCCAGCTCCGCCCGCGAGTAGCGGTGAAAGGCGTCGCCGTCGATGAAGGCGGCGTGGACGTCCTCACGCGCGAACATGCGCTCGAAGGTGCGCTTGACCGTGGTGGTGCCGGCGCCGGAGGAGCCGGTGACGGCGATGATCGGAAACTCACGCGACATGCCGCGCCTCCCTGCCGAGCCGGATGGCGCTCGACACGGCCCGGGCCGCCGCGGGGCGGCAGATCGCCGCGATGGCGTCGCGATATGGCTGTAGCTGCGGCATGGCGCTGGTTCCCTGGTCCCGGCGCAGGTCTTGGCTGCGCGCTGGGTTGATTAGCTGCGTGACGCGAGATCCTCGCGCTCACGCGCGATCGCCCGATGGGCAATGTCGCGTCGATACTCGGCCCCCGCCCAGGTGATCTCGGCGACGCCTGCGTAGGCCTGTTCGGCGGCGGCGGCGACGCTCTCGCCCAGCGCGGTCACACATAGCACGCGCCCACCACTGGTGACGACGCGACCATCGTCGCGCTGCGTCGTGCCGGCATGGAACACCTTGCAGCCGCACTGCTCGGCGGCGTCGAGGCCGTCGATCGCATCCCCCTTGGGATAGCTGCCGGGATAGCCGCCGGCCGCCATCACCACGCCGACCGCAGCGCGCGGGTCCCAGCCTCCCTCGGCGCGATCCAGACGCTGCGCCAGGGCGGCCTGGCATAGGCCCACCAGGTCACCGTTCAGGCGCATCAGGATCGGTTGGGTCTCGGGGTCACCGAAGCGGCAGTTGTACTCGATCACCTTGGGCGCACCCGTGGCGTCGATCATCAGCCCGGCGTAGAGGAAACCGGTGTAGGGGTGCCCTTCCGCGGCCATGCCGGCGACGGTCGGGGTGATCACCTCGTCCATGATGCGCTGATAGACCGTCTCGGTGACCACCGGCGCTGGCGAGTAGGCGCCCATGCCGCCGGTGTTGGGGCCGGCGTCGCCATCGTAGGCGCGCTTGTGATCCTGGCTGGTGGCCATCGGCCAGACGTGCTCGCCGTCGACCATGACGATGAAACTCGCCTCCTCGCCGTCGAGGAACTCTTCGATCACCACCCGCGCGCCGGCATCACCGAAGGCGTTGTCCTCGAGCATGTCGCGGATCGCCGCAGCCGCCTCGTCACGGGTCATCGCCACTACCACGCCCTTGCCGGCGGCAAGGCCATCGGCCTTGATCACGATCGGCGCGCCCTGCTGGTCGAGATAGTCGAGCGCCGGGGCGACTTCACTGAAGGTCTGGTAGGCCGCCGAGGGGATCGCATGGCGCGCCAGAAAATCCTTGGTGAAGGCCTTGGAGCCTTCGAGCTGGGCCGCGCCGGCCGAGGGGCCGAAGATCGCCAGGCCCGCCTGCTGGAAGCGGTCGACCACGCCCGCCACCAGCGGCGCCTCGGGGCCGACGATGGTGAGCTCGACGTCGTTGTCGCGGGCGAAGGCGATCAGCGCGTCGAAGTCCATGGCGTCGATCGCCACGTTGGTCAGCCCCGCCTCGCGGGCAGTGCCGGCGTTGTGCCGGGGGCCACGAACACCGTGTCGACCTGCGGCGACTGTGCCGCCTTCCACGCCAGGGCGTGCTCGCGCCCGCCGCCTCCTAGGATCAGAACCTTCATCGCTCGCCTTTCGTTGCGCTGTCACCGAATATGGAAGAGGCATTATGTCAGAAAGGCCCGGGCCAGAAAGCCCCCGAGCTCATCGCACCTGTTCCCGGCCGCCGCCAGACGGCTGCCGTTGGCCCCGGTGCCTGCGCCTGAGGCACAATAGGCGCCCGATTCTCATCCCCGAGTGCCCCGCTGCCTGCATGAACCTGATTCTGCTCGAACCCGCCGACTGGATCGACGCCAGCCACGCCCGCGTGTGCGATCCACGCCGCCTGACCCATCTGCGCGAGGTGCATCGCGCCGCCCCCGGCGACAGCCTGACCGTGGGCGCGCTCGATGGCGCCATCGGCCGTGGCGAGCTGCTGGCGCTGAGCGCCAGCGAGGCGCTATTCCACGTGCCCGCGCTCGACCGTGAGCCCCGGCGCCGCTGCCGGTGCACCTGCTGCTGGCGCTGCCGCGGCCGCGTATGCTGGCGCGCAGCCTCGAACACATCGCCGCGCTGGGGGTGAAACAACTGACGCTGCTGCATACGCGCCGGGTCGAGAAGAGCTACGGCAGTCACCCGAGCTTCGCCCCGACAAGATCCATCAGCACCTGGTGCTGGGGCTGGAGCAGGCGCGCGACACACGCCTGCCCGAAGTGACCCTGGAGACGCGCTTCAAGCCGTTCGTCGAGGATCGCCTGCCGGCACTGCTGACGGGCCGGCGCGGGCTGATCGCCCATCCCGGCATGCCGCGGGCGTGCCCACGCGGGATCGACGAGCCGACGCTGCTGGCGATCGGCCCGGAAGGCGGCTTCGTCGATTACGAGGTGGCCCGCTTCGAGGAGGCGGGATGCGAGGGGGTCCATCTGGGCGAGCGCATCCTGCGCGTGGAGACCGCGGTAACCGCGCTGCTGGCGCGGCTATTCTGAGCATGATGGGTCTGGGCTTGCGGGTCTGAGCGTGACAAGCCTGAACGGATGATGGCAAGTCCGAGCGGGTGATAAGGCAGCGCCTGCGCGCGGCACTCGGTGGTGGTATTTCAGGCGCGGCGGCGCCGGCTCAGGGCGCCAGCCAGCGCCCGGGGTCGTGGCTGAGTTCGACCCCCAGGAAGCGACGCGCGGCGACGCTCAGGTTGTCCAGCCGCGCCTGGCTGATCGCTGCCGACTCCAAATGCAGCAGGGTCGGCAGCGGGCCGACGTCCACCGCCATGCGCTTGAGCCAGCGGTAGTCGGGGTCGATCCCACCGCGGGTCTCTATCCAAAGCAGCGCGTGTCCGGGTTGCAGCGCGCGGCGCCTCGGCCGGGTCCCGGTCGCCCAGCGCCGCCCACTGCGCTCGTTGAGCGCGCCTCAGCAGGCTCTCCCAGCGCCCCGCGCCGGGGCTCACCCAGTACCAGCAGCGGCCAGCGCGTCACGCTGGCGCTGCCAGGCGCGCAGTCCAGCGGCCTGATCGCTCACCGCTCGGCGTCCGTCGCCGCCCCGCCAGCCCCTTTGGCGCGGCGCAGGGTCTGGTGGGCGCTCAGCGCATCCATCAGCCCCTCGAGCAACGCCTTGGGCCGGCGCCCACAGCGGCGCTGGGCGATATCCGACAGCCGCGCACGTACGTCCGTGGCCCAGCCGGCTTCCGCCTGGGCCAGATGCAGCGCCAGCGATGCCAGTGCGGCGGCAAGCTGCCAGCGTGAGCCCGCTCTTCGAGCTCGGGGCGACGCGTCTTGAGCAGCCTCTCGGCTTGCTGGGTCAGGCTCGGGCAGGCCCTCCAGCGCCAGCGCCGCGGCCAGCCGCGAACCGCTGTCGAAGCCGGTGCGGGCGCTGCCGATCCAGAAGCGCCGTCCCAGCTGGCGGCCATCGGCCTCGTCGTGCCAGGTGCCTTCCCAGGCGATCACCGGCAGACCTTCACCATCGCCGCGGCGTTTGGCCAGGGTGGTCTCGAGACGCTTGAGATCGAGGCGCGCCTGGCGCCCGCGATGAAACATCGTGATCCCCGGCTGCGCTTCACCCAGCGCCAGCGCCTCGTCCAGGCGCAGCCATTCACCGCTGTGACGCACGCGGCGGCTGGCGTTGGTGGCGGCGAGCCAACTGCGTCGCTGCACATCGAGCCCGGCGAGCAGCTCGACATCCGGCAACTGGTTCAGCAGGTGCCACTCGGCGCCCAGCGAGTCGGCCCAGGCAAAGCGCGCTTCGTCCCCCGCCGGCAGCTCGTGGCGCGGCCATACCAACGGCTGCGGCATGCCGTGGGCATCCAGCGCCACCAGCGGCATGGCCTGCCCCTGACCGCGCACCGGGGCCGGCTTGGACCACCACAGCGCGCGCGGCGCGCCCTCCCCGCGCAGCCCGGCCTGACGGCTCGCGCTCATCAAGCGCGCCGCAAAGGCGCTGTCGGTGCCGTGGTTGCGCGGCCAGGCGTGCTCCAGCCAGGGCATCCCCTGGACCTGTCGACGCAACGTGGCGAGCATGGTCTCCAAGGCCTCGCCCTGACGCAGCACGCCCTGGGAGAGCGCCTGCTGACGCGCCTGGGCCGGCGCCGCCGGGGCGCTGCCCGCGGCACGCGAGAACGGCGACTCGCCGCCATGGTCGAGCGCTTCACGCAACAGCGCTTCGCGATCCACCGGCTCCAGGTCTTCCGGCACCCGCTGTCCGCGCGAGAGATAGCAGAGCTTGAGCCCGTGGCGCATCAGCACGTCCAGCACCGGCCCCAGGCGCGCGGCCTCGTCGAGCTTGGTCAGAATGCAGCCCCACAGCGGCTCGCCAGCCTCCTGCGAGGCGCGCTGCCACGCCTCGACCACCTGCTCCAGGGTATCGCCGTGACGCGCGGCATCGAGCACCAGCAGCCGGCGCACGCTGACCGGTGCGGCGCCGAGGCGGGCGATTTCGCCCATCAGTCGCTGGTCGCGCTGGCTCATGCCGACGGTGTCGATCACCCATCATGCGCTTGCCGCCGGAGCGTCCCATCAGCCCGCGGCGGGGCTGGGCCAGACGCCCCAGCAGTGCCCCCAGGTCGCCCTGTTCGTCGAGCGCATGCACTTCCACACCCAGCAGGCGCGCATAGATACGCAGCTGCTCGGCGGCGCCGATACGGTAGGTCGGTGGTCACCAGCGCGGCCTCGCGCGGGCCGTGGCGCATCACGTAGCGCGCCGCCAGTTTGGCCGTGGTAGTGGTCTTGCCGGCGCCGGTGGGGCCAACCAGCGCGAACAGCCCGCCAGCCTCGAACAGCGCCTCTTCGCTGTCCAGCACCTCGAGGCGCGCCGCCAACTGGCGCTCGAGCCACGCCTGCCAGGCAGGCGTCTCGGCCTCCTCGGCGGACTCGTCGAGCAGCGATGCCGGCAGCGTTTCCAGCAAGGTTTCACAGAGCACGTGGCTGAAACCGGCCTGGCTCAGCTGACGCAGGATGGCATCGCGTACCGCCTGCCCCGGGGCGGGCGCCGGCGCAGCGCTCTCGCGCAGCAGCGCGCGCATGTCCTCGAGCATGCGCCGGTTGAAGGCTTCCCAGGCTGCCGGTGACTCAGCCGCGGCGCTCTCGCTCGTCGGCGTGCCGTTGCTGTCGTCCTCGGCTGCGGGCCCGGCCAGCGCCTGCGCGTGGGCCTGCTCGGACATGGCGACGATCTCGACGCCACCGTCGACGACGCGGTTGGATAGGATCAGAACGTCTTCACCCAGGGCCTGGCGTATCTGACGCATGGTCTCCCGGGTATTGGCACCGGTGAATCGCTGCACTCCCATGACTCGCCTCACGGCGCCGCGACGAGCGATGCACGAGGGCATCGCGCCGCGGCGCTCTCAAAACCGATGAAAGCGCCGAGTGTGACACGGCGCGGCGGGTGGCAAATAGGGGAAAAGACGCCGAATCGCAATCCATTCAGCCCCGCCACGCCGCCCCGGAGATCACGTTGATCGACGCCGCGCCTACTGCGCGGCCGCCATCATGGCGTCTCGAGGCGCTGGATCAGTGCCTGGGTGGGATAGCCATCCGGGGTGACCCCGATCGAACGCTGATAGGCGCGCAGCCCGGCACGAGTATTGGGGCCGATCCGCCCGTCCGGCGTGCCGACGTCGAAGCCTCGCGCGTTGAGCGCCTGCTGCATCTCACGCACCTGGGTCCGCGACAGGGCCGGCTCCGAACGCGGCCACTGCCCCTGGATGCCGGGCCGCCCGGCGATGCGATCGGCAAGCGTGGCGACCGCCAGGGCGTAGCTGGTGGAGGCGTTGTAGCGCATGATCACGCGGAAATTGGGCCCGACCAGGAACGCCGGCCCCTGTGCCCCGGCCGGGGCGATGACCGAGGCCTCGGCGAAATCGGGCAGCGCTCCGCCGCCGACCCGCGCCACGCCCTGGGCCGCCCAGGCCTGACTCGAGTGGCGCACCGAGAGTTCGGTCTGGGCGTAATCGAAACCGGCCGGCAGACTCACTTCGGCACCCCAGGGCTGGCCGCGCTGCCAGCCGGACTTGGCCAGGTAGTTGGCCGTCGAGGCCATGACGTCGGGAATGCTGCCCCAGATATCGCGCCGGCCGTCGCCATCACCATCCACCGCATAGGCGAGGAAGCTCGAGGGGATGAACTGGGTGTGTCCCATGGCACCGGCCCAGGAGCCGCGCATGTGATCGCGATCGATGTCACCGTTTTGCAGGATCTTGAGCGCAGCCATCAGCTCGCCCCGGGCGAACGCCTGCCGCCGACCTTCGTAGCCCAGCGTCGACAGCGCGTCGATGGTCTCGAAGTTGCCGAAATTGCTGCCGTAGTTACTCTCGACGCCCCAGATCGCGACCACGATGCTGCCGGGTACGCCGTAACGCTGCTCGATGCGCTCGGCCAGGGCCCGATGGGCGTCAAGCCGGGCGCGGCCATTGGCGACCCGCTGATCCGAGACCGCGCTGTCCAGATAGCTCCACACCTGGCGGGTGAATTCGGGCTGGGAGCGGTCGAGCTCGATCACCCGCGGCTGATAGGTGGCGTGGTCGAAGGCCTCGGCCAGGGTCGCCTGGTCGATGCCCTCGCTGGCGGCCTGACGGCGGAAGTCGGCGACCCAGGTGTCGAAACCGGCACGCGCCTGCGGCGTGACCTGCTCGGCGTCGGCGCGGGTCGTGGCACGCGCGCTCGCTGCGCCGGAGGCGGCCGGCGCCGAGCCGGACGCCTGTGCGGCGTTGTCGGGCGACTGACTCGACGCCGGGGTGGCAGCCACGCTCTGACAGCCAACCAGGGCGAGAGAGAGGCAGAGAGACAGGGTCAGGTAGCCTTTGAGGGGAGCAGAACGCGTCACGATGCACTTCCTTTATGCAGGGATTCCACGCGCCAGCGCCGCTGGCGGGCGTCGGCGTCCGCCCAGTGTAGCGCATCCCGCGCAATACCCGCGTGGGCTAGTAACGATCGAACCAGGATCCAGTACTGCCGCGTGGCGCCGCCGTGGGCGTCGGCTCGAGATGACGCGGTGTCTCCCGGCGCACCACGGTAACAAGCCCGGCCGACTGCGTATCGAGCCCACCTTCGACACGCAGGAAACCGGGTTCGCTGCCACCGGAAGGGTCGACGCATAAGGGCCGGAAGCGGCTGACGTCGGCGCCATAGATCTGCTGACGGCGCAGGTACTCATGCCACAAAAGCTCGTGGCGCAGATAGCGCTGCGGATGTTCGGACCCGGCCGTATTATCCAGGCGATCGCACAGCGCATAGAGCTGGCGCGCCGACACGCAGCCCAGTGCGCGCCAGCGCAGCAGCGCGCGCGTATCCTCGGCCCCCCAATCGAGCGGGGCATCGCGCAGTTGGCGCAGACGCGTCTGCGCCGCCGGCTCCCCCCCTGGCATCGCCGCCGTCAACGGCTCGACGTCGCCGAACAGGCTGCCGAGGGGTGGCAGCCCGCGCGGGGCATCCTGCGGCCAGGGCGGCAGCGTGAACGGCTGCCCCGGGCTCCTCGGCGCCAGGGCGCTGCTGCCACGTGAGCGGGTGACGAACTCAGCGAAGGAGAGCTCGCGCGTCTCGGTGTCGTCATGATGGGCAGGAAACAGCGGCGAGTCCGGCAGCACGCAGAGCTGAGCCGGCGCCAGTGCCGCCTGCACCAACCGAGTCGTGGCGCACTCGTTGCCGCCCGCCATGGCGTGGGTGATCACCCGCTGGGCGCCGACCCGCTGGGCCAGCCGCGGCAGCAGCTGCTCAGGCTCGCCGACACACACCAGCAGATCGCTGCCTCGTGTCAGCAGCGTGCCACGCAGATCGATCAGACTCTGCCACAGCAGCGCCCACTGGGGTGACGTCTGCGCCGGCGCCGTGCCGTCCAACCAGCACGGTTCGAGTACGAAGACACATAGCACGGTCTCCGCGTGCGGTTCGACCGCCAGCAGATCGTTGTCGCCCAGGCGCAGGTCACGCCGAAACCAGATCAGATCGCAGGAAGATTCCATGCCGCAGCCTCCAGACTCGCGGGCCGGCCAGACCGCTATCGAGGCGCACGCCTGGCGCTACCGTAGCGGCCAATTTCCATCGCTGGCACTCACCAGCGGGTGAATAGCGCCAAGCCTTCATATTTGTACAAAAGCTATCACCGGACGGATCGCATGTACAATGAAACCGCCGTGCGCCCCCTATGGCTCCCCCTCGGGCGGCGTGATACAGTCGTTAACGAGCGCCGGCTCGGTTACTCAAATAGCCAATACTTTCAAGCCTTTCGGAGCCCAATGCGCAAAACTGCGCGGCCCCGCAATGCTCAATCGAGCCCAGACCGTGCACGTGCGTCGTACCCGGGAAACGTTTTTGAACCGAGCCGCGTATCCGATCAGAACGCTTCCCGGGTACGACACACAACAAGCCTGATCAACGTTCCGAGAGAGAACGCCGCAGCCCCGGTGACGCCGGGCGCCCCTGCATGAACAGCGCTTGTCGCCGAACGTTCACAAGTGCGTGCGAATCGTGAAGCGCTTATCGGCGAATCGCGAAGCGCTTATCAGAGAGGAGAGACACCATGCCGGGCCACATGCCTAGCCAGCTATCGCTGACATGCGCGACCTGCCGTATCGGTGCCCAGACTCCGTCATACCACGTCGGCATGCTCGCCCTGGAGGGCCGCACCCCGGCGTGGATGCTGGCACCCCGCGGTGCGCGCCGCCCTATCTGACCGATCCGCCCCACCTGCTCTGAGACCGCTCGCTGCCCGTCACCTCGTGGCGGATCGCGTGCGCCAGTCGCCGCCGGCCATCGGCGGAAAGCGCGCCGCTCCGGCGGCCCAGTTCATCCGACCAACGCGTATCTCGTGGTGCCCAGCGCCAGCGCTGAGCTGTGGACGAGTCCCTGGGCGTGGGCGAGATCGCCTACACTAGGACCGCCGGGCGCGGTCACACTGGCCCCTCGACGTACGCAGAGAGTCAGCCCGAGCCACCTGGTCTCGCCGGCTGTCCGTTCGGGTCCTTGAGAAGAGCGACAACTTCATGTCATTGCCGCTGATCGTGCTGCTGCCTCTATTGGGCAGCCTCATACCGCTGTTGAGCTCCAATCGACAGCGCAATCTCAACGCGGGGTCGACCGCGATTCTGCCCGCCGTGGCGCTGGCCATCGCGCTCTACCATGCGCCCAGCGTGCTCGCCGGGGAGATCCCCCGCTTCAGCCTGAGCTGGGTGCCGCAGTTGGGGCTCGACCTGGCCTTCCGGCTCGACGGGCTGTCGCTGCTGTTCGTGATGCTGATCCTCGGCATCGGTCTGCTGATCATCCTCTACTCGCGCTACTACCTGGCGCCCGAGGACAGCATGCCGCGCTTCTACGCCTATCTGATGCTGTTCATGACCTCGATGCTGGGCATCGTGATGGCCGACAACCTGCTGCTGCTGTGGGTGTTCTGGGAGCTGACCAGCCTCTCTTCGTTTCTGCTGATCGGCTACTGGTACAAGCAGAGCGAGGCGCGCCGCGGCGCGCGCATGGCGCTGACGGTGACCGGCATGGGGGGGCTTGCGATGCTCGCCGGCTTCCTGCTGCTCGGCCATATCGTCGGCACCTTCGACATGCAGACAGTGCTCGACAGCCGCCAGCTGATTCAGGCCGACCCGCGCTACCTGCCGGCGCTGCTGCTGATCCTGCTCGGTGCCTTCACCAAGTCGGCGCAGTTCCCGTTCCACTTCTGGCTGCCCCACGCGATGTCGGCCCCCACGCCGGTCTCCGCGTTCCTTCACTCGGCAACCATGGTCAAAGCCGGCGTGTTTCTGCTCGCCCGTTTGCATCCGGCGCTGGCCGGCTCCCATCTCTGGCTCTATATCGTCACCCTGACCGGTCTGGTGACGATGATCTACGCCGCCTACTTCGCCCTGCTCAAGTACGATCTCAAGGGTGTGCTGGCCTTTTCCACCGTCAGCCACCTGGGCATGATCACCATGCTGTTCGGGCTCGACAGCAAGCTGGCGGTGATCGCGGGGCTGTTCCACATCATCAACCACGCCACCTTCAAGGCGTCGCTGTTCATGTCTTCGGGGATCATCGACCACGAGACCGGTACCGCGACATCCGCAAGCTAGCGGGCTGCGTCACAGCATGCCGATGACCGCGGCGCTGGCCGGACTGGCGGCGGCGTCGATGGCCGGCGTGCCGCTGCTCAACGGCTTCCTGTCCAAGGAGATGATGCTGACCGAGGCGCTCGGCAGCGGCATCCTCGGTGGTCTGGCGTGGCTGATCCCGGTGCTCGCGACTCTTGGCAGCGTGCTTTCGGTGGCCTACTCGCTACGCTACGTGCGTAACGTCTTCTTCGGCCCGCCAGCCACGGATCTGCCCAAGACGCCGCACGAGGCGCCCTTCATGATGCGCCTGCCGATGCTGCTGCTGGTGGCACTGTGCGTGCTCATCGGGCTGCTGCCGGCGCTGATGGTGACCGGCATTCTCGAGGCCGCGGGCCAGGCGACGATCCTGGCGCCGCGTCCGGAACTGCACCTGGCGATCTGGCACGGCTTCAACCTGCCGCTGCTGATGAGCGCCATCGCTCTGGCCGGGGCGTCGCCATCTACAGCGTGCGCCGCACCCTGTTCAGCTTCCAGCGCCAGTTCCCCCAGCGCAACGCGCTGATGCTGTTCGAGTACGCCGTGCGCCAACTGCTCGGCGCCACCCAGCGCGGCATCGACCGCCTGGAGAACGGCTCACTGCAGCGCTACATGCTGTGGCTGATCGTGGTAGTACTGTTCCTCACCGGTAGCGGACTGCTCGATCTCACCCGGTTGAAGGGCGAGCTGCCGCTCAAGCCACTGGATGGCCTGTTGGTGGTGGGCGCGGCGATCACCATCCTCGCCGGACTCAGCACCGCCGTGCTGCATCGTCGCCGTCTGGTCTCGCTGATGATGCTCTCGGTGGTGGGGCTGATGGTGTCGCTGGCGTTCGCGCGCTTCTCGGCGCCGGACCTGGCACTGACCCAGCTGGCGGTCGAGGTGGTCACGGTGATCCTGCTGATGCTGGCGCTGTTCTTCCTGCCCCAGCGTACGCCCAAGGAGTCGAGCGGCGCGCGCATCGTGCGCGACGTGCTGGCAGCCAGCTTCGGCGGTATCGTCGCCAGCCTCAACTACGCCCTGCTGACGCGCTCGCTCGACAGCATCTCGGGCTACTTCCTGGCCAATAGCGTCAGCGGCGGCGGCGGCCACAACGTGGTCAACGTCACTGGTGGACTTCCGCGGCTTCGATACCCTGGGCGAGATCACCGTACTGTGCATCGCCGCCATCGGCATCTACAAGTTGCTCAACCGGCTGCGTCTGTTCATGCCATCGAGCGACAGCGAAGGCCGGCCGTGGTCGAAGGATCTGCACCCGATGCTGCTGGCCACGGTGTCACAGACCCTACTGCCGCTGGCGCTGCTGGTGTCGGTGTTCATCTTCCTGCGCGGCCACAATGAGCCCGGCGGCGGCTTCATCGCCGGTCTGGTCACCGCAGTGGCACTGATCCTTTTGTACATCGCCCGCGGCGTCGACTGGGCGCAGCAGCGCCTGACCTTCCAGTACCAGCCGATCGCGGTGACCGGGGTGGTAATCGCTGCCCTCACCGGCCTCGGCAGTTGGCTGTTCGGTCACAACTTCCTGACCTCGGCGTTCGGTCACTTCGCGATTCCCTATATCGGCGAAGTGGAACTGGCCACCGCCATGCTGTTCGATCTCGGCGTCTATCTCACCGTGGTCGGCGCGACGCTGATGATCCTGGCCAACCTGGGCAAGTTGACTACGCGTCACCGGCCCAGCAAAGAGAACGACAAGGAGACCGTCTGATGGAAGCGCTCTTCGCCACCGTAACCGGCTTTCTGGCGGCCAGCGGTCTCTACCTGGCTCTGCGTGGACGCACCTTCCCCGTGGTCGTGGGGCTGACGCTGCTCTCCTACGCAGTCAACCTGTTCCTGTTCTCCACCGGCGGCCTCACCACCGACGGCGCCGCGGTGATCCAGGATGGCAAGACCCACTATGCCGACCCGCTGCCCCAGGCGCTGGTCCTCACCGCCATCGTGATCGGCTTCGCCATGACCGCGTTCTCGGTGATTCTGGCGATGCGCGTGCGCGGCGACCAGGGCAGCGATCAGGTCAACGATCAGCGCGGCGATGAAGCCAGGGAGGAGAAGTCGTGATGCAGCACCTGATCATTCTCCCTATCCTGCTGCCGCTGTTCACCGGGCTCGCGATGCTGATCAAGCGCGACGCCACCATGCAGCCACGGCGCACCATCGGCCTGGTGAGTACCGCCCTGCTGGTCGTGATCAGCATCGCGCTGGTGGTCGAGAGCAGCCACGGCCAGATCAGCTACTACGCCCTGGGCGACTGGCAGCCGCCGTTCGGCATCATCCTGATGCTCGATCGTCTCTCGGCGCTGATGGTGTGCCTGACCAGCGTGCTCGCCCTCGGCAGCCTGGCCTATGCCTGCGCCGGTGACGACAAGAAAGGCAGCAATTTCCATGGACTGTTCCAGCTGCAGTTGATGGGAATCAACGGTGCCTTCCTCACCGGCGACATGTTCAACCTGTTCGTATTCTTCGAAATCCTGCTGATCGCCTCCTACTCGCTGCTGATGCACGGTGGCGGCAAGGACCGCACCCAGGCGGGCTTCCACTACGTGGCACTCAACCTGGCCGGCTCGGCGATGTTCCTGATCGCCCTCGGCGTGCTCTACGGCACTACCGGCACGCTCAACATGGCGGACATGGGCCAGCGGGTCGCCGAGCTCGACCCCGAGCGCCAGGGGCTGCTCAAGGCCGGTGCCTTTCTGCTGCTGGTGGTATTCGGGTTGAAGTCGGCGATTCTACCGCTCTACTTCTGGCTGCCGCGGGCCTACGCCAGCGCGCCGGCACCGGTGGCGGCCCTGTTCGCGATCATGACCAAGGTGGGCATCTATGCCATTCTGCGCGTCTATACCCTGATCTTCGGCGACAGCGCCGGCGACCTGGCCAACTTCGTACAGCCGTGGTTGTGGTGGTTCGCTCTGGCGACGGTCGCGCTTGGCGGGATCGGCGTGCTCTCGGCGCGCGACCTGCGCACCCAGGTCGCCTATCTGATCCTGATCTCGGTGGGTACCCTGCTGGTCGGCGTGAGCATGGACCGCGTGGCCTCGCTCTCGGCACTGCTCTACTACATGCTGCATACCACCCTGGTCAGCGGCGGTCTGTTCCTGCTCGCCGATGCCATTGCCGACCAGCGCGGCAAGGCCGGCGCGCGTATCGTGCCCGGCCGTGGCGTCACCCAACCGGCGCTGCTGGGGCTGGCCTACTTCGTCGGCGCGATCACCGTGGTCGGTCTGCCGCCGCTGTCCGGGGCGATCGGCAAGGCGCTGCTGCTCAACGCCGCGCAGCCGAGCGAGCAGCCGTGGCTGTGGTCGCTGCTGCTGCTGTCGAGCCTCGCGGGGCTGGTGGCGATGGGCCGCAGCGGCTCCACCATCTTCTGGAAGGCGGGCAAACCCGACCCCGAAGGGCCACGGCTCAAGCCGAGCATGCTGGCGGGCCTGATCCTGCTGCTGGGCGCCTCGCCACTGCTGGCGATCTTTGCCGGCCCGATCACCGAATTCACCCAGGCAAGCGCCACCCAGCTGCTCGACCCCGGCGCCTATACCCAAGCGATCCTCGCCCCGACTTCTGGAGGTGACTCATGATTCCTCCCCTGCGCTGGCTGCCGATGCCGGTACTGTCGCTGCTGCTGCTACTGGTGTGGCTGCTGCTGCAGCAGAGTGTGGCCCTCGGCCAGTGGCTGCTGGGCGGCGTGCTCGCCATGGTGATCCCGGTGTTGTGCCGCCCCTTCTGGGAGCGCCAGCCACGGATCAAGCATCCGCTCAAGCTGCTGCACTACGTGGGCCGGGTACTCAAGGACATCGTCGTGGCCAACCTCGAGGTCTCCAAGCTGATTCTCGATCCGCGCGGACGCATGCGCCCGGCGTTCGTCGAATATCCGCTGACGCTGACCGAGAACTTCCCCATCACCATTCTCGCCAGCACCATCACGATGACCCCGGGCACCGTGTCGGCCCATCTGCGCCTGGACAATCGCACGCTGCTGATCCACGCCCTCGACGTGGCCGACATCGAGGGTCTGATCGCCGAGATTCATCAGCGTTACGAACGCCCGCTCATGGAGATCTTCGAATCATGATCGCTACCGCGCTGTGGATCGCCCTGGCGCTGTTCAGCGCCGCTATCGCGCTCAACTTCTATCGCGCCGTGATCGGCCCCAGCCTGCCGGATCGGGTGCTGGCGGTCGACACCATGTACATGAACTCGATCGCGCTGATCGTGCTGTTCGGTATCTGGGTCAACAACAAGGACTATTTCGAGGCGGCACTGCTGATCGCCATGCTCGGCTTCGTCAGCACCATCGCCGTGTGCAAGTACCTGCTGCGCGGCGACATCATCGAATAGCCAGCGCCATCGAATATAGGAGAGCCAACCATGCTGGACATGCTGCTCGAGGGAGCGATCGCCTTCATGCTGATCGCCGGCGGGATCTTCGCCTTCATCGGCTCGCTGGGTCTGACCCACCTCAAGGACTTTTACATGCGCCTGCACGGGCCATCGAAGACCACCACGCTGGGGGTGGGCTGTACCCTGATCGGGTCGCTGATCTTCTTCAGCCAGGAGAACGGCCCGGTGATCCAGGAACTGCTGATCACCATCTTCGCCTTCATCACCGCGCCGGTATCGGCGCACATGCTGGCCAAGAGTGCGCTGCATCACAAGCTCAAGCCGGACCCGCGGACCCGCGGCAATCCGCAGGAGCTGGAGAGCGACCGGCCCAAGCACACGGTGGAAGAAGCGCCCCAGGGCAACTCGCCGCTGCCCTGACACAAGAACGGCGCGCTGGTGCGCGCCGTCGATGGCCACCTGGCTGCCGCGCGGGCTTACCAGCCCGCGGTATTCTCCGCCACCAGTTGGCTGAGCAGATGGATGTGCTCGGGGCGGTCGTTGAGCGCAGGGATATAGCGATAGCGCCCGCCCCCGGCCTCCTGGAAGTACTCGCGGTTCTCGGCGTCGATCTCTTCCAGCGTCTCGAGACAGTCGGCGGCGAACGCCGGGCTGATCACGTCGACACACTCGGTCTTGTCAGCGCCCCACTGCTTGAGCGTCTCGTCAGTGTAAGGCTTGAGCCACTCCTCGCGGCCGAAGCGCGACTGATAGCTCTGGAACCAGCTACCCTCCGCCAGGTCGAGCGCCTCGGCGAGCAGCGCGCTGGTGCGCTGGCAGTGGCGTCCGTAGGGATCGCCGTTGTCGACATAGCGCTTGGGAATCCCATGGTAGGACATCAGCAGGCGCCCGCGGTCGCCCTGGGCCTCCCAGTGCTCGCGCACGCTGGCGGCGAGTGCGGCGATATAGTCCGGGTGGTCGTGGTAGTGGTTGACGAAGCGCAGCTGCGGCAGGTGCGGGCAGGGTGCCAGCGCCTTGGCCAGGCGCTGGAACACGGCGCCGGTGGTGGTTCGCGAGAACTGCGGATAGAGCGGCAAGACCAGAATCTTGTCGACCCCGGCATCGCGCAGCGCCAACCCGGCCTGCTCCATGCTCGGCTGGCCGTAGGTCATCGCCAGCTCCACCGGAATCGCCTCGCCGGTGCGCTCGGCCAGCGCTGCCGCTTAGCGCGCGCTGCTGGCGCCGCCCGATCGCCAGCAGCGGCGAGCCCTCCTCCTGCCAGACCGAGGCGTAGGCCTTGGCCACCTTGGGCGGGCGAATACGCAGAATCACCCCATGCAGAATCGGCCACCACAGCCAGCGCGGCGCATCGATCACCCGTGGGTCGCCCAGAAACTCCGCCAGATACTCTCTCACCGCCTGGCCGTGGGCGCCGCTGGCGTTCCCAGATTGACCAGCATGACTCCGTAACGGGCCGCCATATCCTCTCCTTGTCTGCCGATACCATCACTTGGCGACAGTCTACCACTCCCGCCTTGCTTAACCGCGATTAACTTATACGATGAATACCATGTGTATAAGTCATGGATAAGATCATGTCGCGCCCCCTGATCCTGATACTCGGTGACCAGCTAAGCGAGACGCTCGACGTCCTCACCGAGGCGCCGGACGATGCCCTCATCGCCCTGAGCGAGGTCAGCGCCGAAGGCCAGTACGTGCCGCACCACCCGCAGAAAATCGTGATGCTATTATCGGCGATGCGCCACTTCGCCGACACCCTGCGCGACAAAGGGTATCAGGTGCACTACAGCGCGCTCGACGACGACGACAATCGCCACGACCTGCTCGAAGAGGCGGAGCGCCTGGCCGAGGCTTATGCCTGCGACGAGATCCGCGTCACCCATCCCGGCGAGTGGCGGCTGTTCGAACGCATCCAGCGCCGCGGCACCCGCTGGCGGCTCTACCCGGACAACCGCTTCTACTGTTCGATCGATGCCTTCGGCGAGTGGATGGCGGGACGCAAGCGCTGTCGCATGGAAGATTTCTATCGTCACATGCGCAAGCAGACCGGGCTGCTGATGTGCGAAGGTGAGCCGGCCGGCGGCCAGTGGAACTTCGATCACGACAACCGCGCGCCGATCGACCAGGGTCTCGACTTCCCCACCCCACCGCGTCACCGCATGGACGCACCACTCAAGCGGTGGCCGAGCTGGTCACGACGCACTTCGGTGAGCATTTCGGCACTCTCGACGGCTTCAACTGGGCGGTGACCCGACGCCAGGCGCTGGGTGACCTGCGCCACTTCATCGCGCATGCGCTGGTCGATTTCGGCACCTACCAGGACGCCATCAGCGACCGCGAGCCGCTGCTCTACCACTCGCGTCTCGCCGCAGCGATGAACATCGGCCTGCTCTCACCGCAGGAGGTGTGCGAGGCGGTGGAGACGGCGTGGCAGGCAGGGCGCGCGCCGATCAACGCCGCCGAGGGCTTCATTCGTCAGATCCTCGGCTGGCGCGAGTACGTGCGCGGCATCTACTGGCAGCGCATGCCCGGCTACAAGCAGGAGAACCGGCTCAACGCTCGCCGTGGCCTGCCGGCCTTCTACTGGCACGGCGACACCGATCTGCGCTGCCTGCAGCGGGCGATCGAGATGACCCGCGACAACGCCTATGCGCACCATATCCAGCGGCTGATGGTCACTGGCAACTTCGCCCTGCTGTGCGGTGTCTCCCCCGCCGCCCTGTGCGACTGGTACCTGGCGGTCTACGCCGACGCCTTCGAGTGGGTCGAGCTGCCCAACACCCTCGGCATGACCCTCTATGCCGACGGCGGCTATCTCGGCTCCAAGCCCTACTGCGCCTCGGGGAAGTATATCGACCGCATGTCGGATCACTGCCGTCACTGCCGCTACGACGTCAAGCAGGTGACCGGCGACGACGCCTGCCCGTTCAACAGCCTCTACTGGCACTTTCTGGAGCGCCATCGCGAGCGGCTCAAGGGCAATCAACGCATGAAGCTGATCTATGGCAGCTGGGACAAGATGGCGCAGTCGCGCCGCGAGGCGATCCTGACGCAGGCGAACGCTTTCCTCGACCGCCTGGATACCGAGCCGCCGTATGGCCGCGGCGAGCATGCCGAGGGTTATCGGCGCCACTGACACGCGCGCACGCCACCGCTATCGGGCAAGTCCTCGTCGACTTGCCGCGGTGTGTGGATGAAGCGTCGGTTGGTTGGGATCGAGGCGCGGATTCAGCGCAGGGGATGGCGCGAGTAAGCGCTCAGAAGACCAGCGGCATACGTGACAGCAGCGGGTCGTGATAGTGCGGCTCGTGGCCGACGATCTCGTCGTTGGCGACCTGCTGGACGAGGTAGGCACGGTGGATACCGGCCTGCTTGAGTTCCCCGTAGACATCGTCGAGCGCGCGGAACAACATCGGCTTGCCGCGCCGTGTCAGTACCTGGGTCGAGCCATCTTCCGGCTCCACCATCACCTGGTAGTAGCGGCTGCCGGCGTGGGCGATGACGCGAATCTCGAAGTTGTCGTGATCGCGGGAAAAGCGTGTGAGCTCCTTGAGGTCCATGGTTCCCTCCTGTTCGGGTTGCATGTGCGAATACGGCGTCCAGCCATCCCTGCTGGACACCCGACTGGCGCGGCCTGGCTGGCCTCGCGCATCCTGACCATTAGGTCGGATTCTTGTTAAGACTATATGTCAGCGGCGACATTTGCAGCATAAGAACGCCGCCTTTCACAACCGCAGACGACGTGAGCCTATCCGGCGGCAGAGGGCTTGGAAATGGCTCTAGAAACACCACCCCCGGATCATCGCTGCAGGTAGCGCTGCTCGCCGCGCAGGCTGACCACCACGCGCCCGTGGGGTGCCCGCTTGGCCGCGCTCTTGAAGCGGCTCCAGAGGTCGCCGAAGCTGTCGATGCGGGCATCCACAGGCACCCGCAGTGCGGTGATCGACAGCCGCGTGTGGGGGAAGAAGCGCAGCTGGTCGAAGCGATCCTTGGCCTCGAAACCGCCAGCGCGGCGCTCGGCCTCCGGCAACAGCTCGAGGCTTTCGGCGGCGAAATGACGCTGCAGCGCGGCCAGGCGCCGGTGCAGATCGGCGGAGTCGTCGAGCAGCATAATGAAGTCGTCACCGCCGAGATGGCCGAGAAAGTCCTCACGCCCCACGGCTTCGCTCAGTACTCGCGCCAGGGTCAGGATCATCTGATCGCCTAAGGCATAGCCGAAGCGGTCGTTGAACGGCTTGAAGTGATCGAGATCGAGATAGCAGGCGACGAAGGGAGTGTTCTGGCGCTGATAGTGCTCGAGGGCGGCACGGATCGGCCGATTGCCCGGCAGCTGCGTCAGCGGATTGGCCTGACGCGCCAGCTGCACCTGCTGCTCGGTGAACAGCTGCAGCAGATTGATGACATGCCCGATGCCTAGATAACGGCCGGCATCGGTGATGATGAAATCCTCGTCACGCATCGATTCGTCGCGGCCGGTGACCTTGCGCGAGACCTGCTCCAGGGGCTCACCCGCCTCCACACAGAGCGCGCGCCGCTGCATCACCGTTTCGACCGGCTGGCGGCCATGGAGATCGAAGCCGTAGCGCTTGCCCAGCAGCGCCATCAGCTGCTGACGCCCGAGCAGTCCGAGCGGCTGATGGCGCTTGTCGATCACCGCCAGCGCGTTGGCGTTGGGCAGGCGACTGAAACACTCTGCCGCCTCGGCCACGCTCGTCCCGGCGGCCAGTGTCGGCAGCGCCACGCTGAGGCGACGGATCTCGGTCACCGCGGCACTCTGGCGCCGCGCCGTCGCCAGCGCCATCAGCTTCGCTTCCAACTCGGCGCGCTTATCCTGCGGCGTCGGGCTAGGCCGCGCGAAGAGCCAGCCCTGGTAGAAGTCGGTACCCAGCTCCACCAGCGCCTGCAGCTCGCCCTCGCGCTCGACTCCTTCAGCGACCACACGGCTCCCCAGGCTATGGGCGATATCGACGATCGAGCGCACGAAGCGGCGCTTCACCCGGTCGTGGTCCAGGCCGCTGACGAAGTGGCGGTCGAGCTTGACGTAATCGGGGTTGAGCTGCGACCACAGGCGCAGCCCAGCGTAGCCGTCGCCGAGGTCGTCGAGGGCGATGGCGAACCCCATCGCCTGATAGTGCTGAGCCGCTTCCACCATCAGATAGGGGTCGATTCCGGGCGACTGCTCGGTGATCTCGATCACGATCTGCTGCGGACTCAGGCCGTGGGCAGCGAGCAGCGCGATCGTCTGGCCGTTGATATGCGCCGGATCGATCAACACCTCGGGGGTGACATTGAGAAACAGCAGCTCGCTGAGCTCGGTGGCAACCCAGCCCTCGACGGCACGCTCACGGCAGAGCCGCTCCAGCGGCGCCAGCTGACCGGCCTCGCGGGCGGCGCCGAACAGCGGTAACGGCGAGGCGTAGGGCGACCCCCGGGGGCCGCGGGCCAGCGCTTCATAGCCCAGCACGCGAGCGGTCGGCACGCTGACGATGGGCTGGAAATGCATGCGCAGATCGCGCGCATCGAGCAGGCGCTGAAGGGCACAAACGGAGGGCGCGGCAGGAGCAGGGGCAGGCTTCATGCCGCTCAGCGTGGCAGCGACCTATGACAGCGCGATGACAGCAGGCCCATGAGCAGGCCCTGCCGCCGTTCACGCGACACCCGGCACGGCCTCCGCCGAGCGCCGGACCGATACCTACTGGTAGGCGGAGGGATCGATCGCCTTGCCCAGGGAATTGCGGTCGATCCAGCGCCCCGCCTTGGCTTCCTTGTAACGGAATACCACGCGATCACCCACCACCACCGGCAGCTCCGCGTCTTCGGTCTGGTAGCTGTAGAGCTCGCCATCCACGGTCAACCAGTGCCGATAGAGATCCGGCATGCCCAGCCACTCCTTGAACGGTCCCTCGCGTTCGAGCTTTTCCAGCTGCCCGCGAACCTCGATCTTGGGGACGCGTTGGCGTCGCCCGCGCTGAAAACCGCCTGCCATAGGTGTGACTCCTCAAACCTTTGATGCGTTACTCGTAATGCTGGCCATAGCTGTCCGGGGCCAGGTCCTCGAATCGGGTGTACTTGCCGATAAACGCCATATGTACGGTACCGATGGGGCCGTTACGCTGCTTGCCGATGATCAGCTCGGCCAGCCCCTTGTTGTCGGGGTTATCGCTATTGTAGACCTCGTCACGGTAGACGAAGGCGATGACGTCGGCGTCCTGCTCGATGGCGCCGGACTCGCGCAGGTCCGACATCACCGGGCGCTTGTTGGGGCGCTGCTCGAGCGAGCGGTTGAGCTGCGACAGCGACACCACCGGGCAGTTGAACTCCTTGGCCACACCCTTGAGCGAGCGCGAGATCTCGGAGATCTCCGCGGTGCGGTTCTCGGACAGCCCCGGGACCTGCATCAGCTGCAGGTAGTCGATCATCACCAGCCCGATGTTGCCGTGCTCGCGGGCGATACGCCGCACCCGCGAGCGCAGCTCGTTGGGCGACAGCGCCGGGGTATCGTCGATGAACAGCTGCTTGTCCTTGAGCAGGTTGACCGCTGAGGTCAGCCGCGGCCAGTCCTCATCCTCGAGCTGGCCGGTCCTCACCCGGGTCTGGTCGATACGCCCCAACGACGACAGCATACGCAGCATCAGCGACTCTGCCGGCATCTCCATCGAGAACACGATCACCGGCTTGTCGCCAGCGACCACCGCATGCTCGACCAGATTCATGGCAAAGGTGGTCTTACCCATCGAGGGGCGTCCGGCAATGATCACCAGATCCGACGGCTGCAGCCCCGAGGTCATCTCGTCGAGATCGCGGAAGCCAGTCGAGATGCCGGTCATCTGGCCCTTCATGTTGAACAGCTCGTCGATGCGATCGACCGCCTTGGTCAACAGCTGACTCATGCCCTGGGGGCCGCCGAACTTGGGCCGCGACTCGCTGATCTGGAACACCAGCCGCTCGGCCTCGTTGACCAGCTCGTCGGAGGCGCGCCCATCCGGAGAGTAGGCGCTGTCGGCAATCTGGCGCGAAGCCTGGATCAATTTACGCAGCGTGGCCCGTTCGCGCACGATATCGGCATAGGCGCGAATGTTGCCCGCCGAGGGCGTGTTGCGCGCCAGCTCCGCCAGGTAGGCCAGCCCGCCTACGCTTTCGAGCTGATCGCGCCGCTCCAGCGCTTCCGACAGCGTGACCACGTCGAGCGGCTGGGTCGCCTCGGCCAGCTCCGCCATGGCGTTGTAGGTGAGCCGGTGCTCCTGACGGTAGAAGTCGTCCGCCACCAGCCGCTCGGAGACCGTGTCCCAGCTGGAGTTGTCGAGCATCAAACCGCCCAGCACCGACTGCTCCGCCTCCAGCGAGTGCGGCGGCAGCTTGAGCCTGGCCGTCTCTTGATCGTTATCGACGCGTTCGTTCATGCCTGGCCATCACCCTCGACAATCCGCAGGCGGAATTTGCCGCACATTATTTGCCCCACACGATTTGCCGCACATTCTACCCAGGCGGTGCCGAGACTCGCCACGCCCGCCGACGCTTCTCGTCCGTGCCGGCCATTCGCGACAGGTCTCCATGAACGACATGCGCCCATGAAAGACGTGCGCCCATGAAAAAAGGCACGTGGGGCCTGGGCCCCACGTGCCTTGAGCATCGCTGCGCGGGGAGACCGATTACTCGGCAACCACCACGACGCGAACGCTGGTACCGACTTCGGCGTGCAGCTGCAGCGCGATGTCGTATTCGCCGGTCTGGCGAATCGGACCTTCCGGATGCGCACTTCGCTCTTGGCGACGTCGAGACCGGCCTGGACCAGAGCTTCGGCCAGGTCGCGCGGACCGATGGAACCGAACAGCTTGCCTTCGTCGCCCGCTTTGGCGACCAGCGACAGTTCGATTTCGGACAGCTGTTCGGCACGGCTTTCGGCTTCCGCCTTGCGTGCGGCGGCCTGAGCTTCGAGCTCGGCACGCTGGGATTCGAACGCGGCGACGTTGTCTTTGGTGGCCGGCACGGCGAGGCCGTAGGGCACCAGGTAGTTGCGGCCGTAACCGGGCTTGACGGTGACCTTGTCACCCAGTTCGCCAAGCTTGCCGATGTTATCGAGCAGAATGACTTCCATTCTCGTGAACCTCTCGTCAATCACTGCGTGTCAGGCGACCGCGAAAATCCGCGAAGGTATCCACCAGTGCCAACAGCAGTACAATCAAAATCGTGGGCCAGGTAGTCAGCAGCAGCGCATAGAAGCCGACCAGCCAGAACCCGCTCATTCCCTTCAAACCGATCAAACCATGAACCAGCGCCACGCCGGCCACCAGCAGCGGCACCCAGGCCAGCAGGCTGGCGGCAGGCACCGCCAGCAGCATGCCCAGCGCGGTGGCACCGAGCAGCAGCGCCAGCTGCCCGCGCGAGAGCTTCAGGGTGTGAAACTCCGTGCGGAAACCGCCGGGGTTGTATAGCCCCGCCTGCCAGCTACGGGCCAGGGCCAGACACCCGATGCTCACCATCAGTACCACCAGACCGGTGACCCCGCCGATGACCAGCGCGGCCATCTGCTGGGTGTCCACGCCCTGGGCCGAGAGCCGGTCCAGCATGCTGGAGACCTCGGTCGAACTGCGTCGCAGCTCATCGAGCAGCGGGCCGGCACCGCCGACGGGCACGAAGATGCCCAGATGGACCAGCACCATGCAGACCGCGGTGCCGGCGAGCAGCGTATCGGTCCAGCGCATCCGGGCACGCAGCACGGTGGCCATCAGCGCCACCAGCAGAATGCTCGCCAGCGGCACCGAATCGCCCTCCATCCACCACCAGCCGGCGGGGATGGCGGCGGCAATCAGCACCGGCGCGGCGCTGGTAAGGCCGCGCCGCAGCGTGACCAGCCCGGCGACCGCGGCGCTGAACCAGAACAGCCAGGGCACCAGCGCCGTCAGCGCTGCCACCCCTACCGCCTGCGGCGTACCGCGCATGATCCAACGGGCCAGTCCCAGCATGACGCCTCGCTATGGTTGTCCGGGCCGGATTACTGGTGGCTGTCGGAGTACGGCAGCAGTGCCAGGTAGCGCGCGCGCTTGATGGCGGTAGACAGCTGACGCTGGTAACGCGCCTGGGTACCGGTAATACGGCTGGGAACGATCTTGCCGGTTTCGGTGACGTAGGCTTTCAGCGTATCGATGTCTTTGTAGTCGATGTACTTCACGCCTTCGGCGGGTGAAGCGGCAGAACTTACGACGACGGAAAAAACGTGCCATGTGAGTCTCTCCTCGAGCAGTGATCAGTTGTCTTCGGTAGCGGTTTCGGAACGCTCGGAACGCTCACGGTCGCCACGCTCGGAGGACTTGTCGTCACGACGACGGCTGCCCTTGTCGTCGGCCGGCTTCATCATCGGCGATGCTTCGGTGACGGCTTCCTTGTTGCGCACGATCATGCTGCGGATGATGGCGTCGTTGAAGCGGAAGATGTTCTCGATCTCGTCGAGGGTCTCGCCGCTGCACTCGACGTTCATCAGCACGTAGTGCGCCTTGTGGATCTTGTTGATCGGGTAGGCCAGGTGGCGACGACCCCAATCTTCGAGACGATGCACGGTGCCGCCGTTTTCGGTGACGAGGCTGGTGTAGCGCTCGACCATGGCCGGAACCTGCTCGCTCTGGTCCGGGTGGACCATGAACACGATTTCGTAGTGACGCATGTTAGCTCCTTTCGGTTTGGCAGCTTCTGCGGGGTGATCGCGGTCACGCGCACCGCGAGAGAAGCAAGGAGTCGATTCCGGATCGCGCAAGCCCGCCACGCGCCGGATATTCGGACCTGTGAACGCCTCGCCGCTCCGTTGCCGGAACGCGCGAGCGCGGCTCTGCGAGCAGAGCCTGCCCACAGAACCGCGTAATTGTAGAGATCGAGGCGACCATGCGCAACCGCCGATTGCCCTGGTGTCGGCAAAGATAGCGGACCGGAGATGGCACATCGAAGAGAGGGTACAGCGGCGATGTACGTTACCGAGACCCGCTGATGCAGCGGGAATCGGCCTCAGCCGCGGGCGGCGTGGCGCTGGCGTACCACCTCGAATAGACACACACCGGCGGCGACGGAAACGTTGAGACTGGTCACCTGCCCCTGCATCGGCAGCTTGACCAGCGCATCGCACGCCTCCCGGGTGAGGCGCCGCATGCCCTTGCCCTCGGCGCCCATCACCAACGCGCAGGGGCCGCTGAAATCGGCCTCGAACAGCAGCGTGTCGGCCTCGCCGGCGGTGCCGGTGATCCACACCCCCTGCTGCTTGAGCTTCTCCAGGCAGCGCGCCAGGTTGGTCACCTGGAACACCGGCACGCTCTCCGCCGCGCCGCAGGCGACCTTGCGCACCGTGGCATTGAGCGGCGCCGACTTGTCCTTGGGCACGATCACTCCGTGCACGCCGGCGGCATCGGCACTGCGCAGACAGGCACCGAGGTTGTGCGGATCGGTGATGCCATCGAGGATCAGCAGCAGCGGTGGCGTCTCTCCCTGCCACTGCTCCAGCCGCCACCACAGCGCGTCCATTCTCGGCCACCAGCGGCGGACAGAACGACCACCCCTGGTGCGCCGCCGGCCCCGACAGCGCATCGAGTACCTCGCGCGTGACCCGCTTCAGCTCGCAGCCGGCGGCATGCGCCTGGGCCAGCAGGTCGTCGAGACGCTGCTCGGCATGCCCCTGCTGGACCCACAGCACCCGCGGCGGCTGCTCACGCGCGAACAGCGCACGGACCGCGTGCACCCCATAGACCGGCTCGAGACCGTCGGGGGTGCGAGGGCGCTCCGGCGCCGGCCGCGACTTGCGCGGCCGTTCGCGCTGGGGACCGCGGGCCATCAGCGCTTACCGCGCCGCGGCCCGCGCGAGCGGCGCTGGCCGCCGCCGCTGTTGTCGTCACCGCCCTGGCGCTCACGCTTGCCCGGGCGCTGCTTGCGCTTGCGCGCCCCCTGTTCGGCAGATGCCTCGCTGGCGCCGCCCTCGGGCTTGCGCGGCGCGGCGTCTTGCGGTGGCGCGGTGCGGCATCGGCGAGATCGAAATCGATCTTGCGATCGTCGAGGTCGACCCGCGCCACGCGCACGGTGACGCCCATCGCCCAGACGATAGGCGACGCCGCTGCGCTCACCCTTGAGGGGTTGCTTCTCCGCCTCGTAGTGGTAGTAGTCGGAGGGCAGCGAGGTGACATGCACCAGCCCCTCGACGTAGACGTCATCGAGGCGTACGAAGATCCCGAACTGGGTCACCGAAGCGATAGTGCCCTCGTAGGTCTCGCCCACCTTGTCGGAGAGGAACTCGCACTTGAGCCAGTCGGTGACGTCGCGGGTGGCGTCATCGGCACGCCGCTCGGTCATCGAGCAGTGCTCACCCAGCTCCATCATCTGCTCGAAGGTGTAGGGGCACCAGGTGGTCGGCTTCTCCACCGGCGCGCCCTCGGCGCGCATCACCGTCTGCGTCTGGCGCGGGCCGCGGATCACCGACCGGATGGCGCGATGCACCAGCAGGTCGGGGTAGCGCCGGATCGGCGAGGTGAAGTGCGCATAAGCCTGATAGGCGAGACCGAAGTGCCCCTCGTTGTGCGGCGAATAGACCGCCTGGCTCATCGAACGCAGCATCACGGTCTGGATGATGTCGGCATCGGGGCGATCCTTGATCACCT
Organism: Salinicola tamaricis; assembly: GCF_003006155.1. Taxonomy (GTDB): domain Bacteria; phylum Pseudomonadota; class Gammaproteobacteria; order Pseudomonadales; family Halomonadaceae; genus Salinicola; species Salinicola tamaricis. The sequence goes on from NZ_CP023559.1 coordinate 746,859, forward strand.
CGCGCAGCGCCTGGTAATCCTTGGGCGACGGGTCATCACCGCCGCCAAGGGTCAGACCCAGTTCGCCGAGGAACACCCGCAGGTTTTCCAGCCGCTCGCTGGCCGGCGGCTGGTGCACGCGGTAGAGCGCCGGCAGATCGTGCTTGTCGAGGAAGCGCGCGGTGGCCACGTTGGCCGCCAGCATGCACTCCTCGATCAGCTTATGAGCGTCGTTACGCGTCCGCGGCACGATCTTCTCGATCTTGCGCTCGTCGTTGAAGACGATCTGGGTTTCGGTGGTCTCGAAGTCGATCGCCCCGCGTACCTCACGAGCCTGGCGCAGCACCTTGTAGAGCGCGTGCAGGTTCTCCAGCGACGGCACCAGCTCGTGGTAGCTCTCGCGTAGCGCCTGCCCTGCCTCACTGTCGCCCTCGTGCAGCATGGTGCCGACGTCGGTGTAGGTGAGGCGGGCGTGGGAGCGGATCACCGCCTCGTAGAACTTGTAGCGGCTGATATTACCGCTCTGCGAGATGTTCATCTCGCACACCATGGTCAGGCGATCGACGTGCGGGTTGAGCGAGCAGAGGCCGTTGGAGAGCAGCTCAGGCAGCATCGGTACCACCTGCCCGGGGAAGTAGACCGAGTTGCCACGCACGTAGGCTTCGCTGTCGAGCGCGCTGCCACCGCGCACATAGTGGGAAACGTCGGCGATGGCGACGATCAGCTTCCAGCTGCCGGACTTGGTCTTCCACGCGCACACCGCGTCGTCGAAGTCCTTGGCATCCTCGCCGTCGATGGTGACCAGCGGCGTATCGCGCAGATCGATGCGCGCGCGCTTGTCCTCCTCCAGGACCTCGGCGGATACCGGCGATCTGCTGATCCACCTCGGGCGGGAACTCTGCCGGAATATCGTGGGTGCGGATGGCGATATCGATCTCGAGGCCCGGGTCCATGCGCTCCCCGAGCACCTCGACCACCTCGCCCACCGGCTGCTGACGGGTCTCCGGCTGGCGGGTGATATTGACCGAGACGATCTGCCCATCCTTGGCGCCCTGGCTAGCGCTGTGCGGGATGATCACTTCCTGGCTGATGCGCGAATTCTCGGGAATCAGCACCGCGAACTCAGGGGAATTCTGGCGGAAGACACCGACCAGCGTCTGGGTGTTGCGCGCCAGCACCTCGACGATGGTGGCTTCGTCACGCCCGCGCCGGTCGCGGCCACTGACCCGGGCCAGCACCATGTCACCGTCGAACACGCGGCGCATCTGACGCGGCGGCAGCACCAGGTCGGGCTTGCGGCCATCATGGCGAATCAGAAAGCCCATGCCGTCACGGTGGCCCTGGACGCGCCCCTTGATCAGGTCGAGCTTGTCGATCAGCGCATAGGCACCCTTGCGATCGCGCAGAATCTGGCCGTCGCGCTCCATCGCGGCGAGACGACGACGCACCGCTTCCAGCTGGTTGTCGTCCTCGAGCCCGAGCATTGCGCTCATGTTCTCATGGGTGATCGGCTTGCCGTACTCCTCGAGCCGGGCGAGCAGGTACTCGCGGCTGGGTACGGGATTGTCATATTTTTCAGCTTCACGAGCCGCGTGCGGATCGTCGTCCAACGTCCAATGAGTCATGCAGCCATCGTCCTTGCTTCAGGGTGGGAGTCACGCGGCGGGCGGCAATTGCCGTTATTTACTTTATGGGTCATGCGTCAAGTATAGCGGTCACGCCTCTCCGACCCAACCACCGGCGGCATTGCAAGCGTGCGGAACTGCCGACGGCATCCAGCCCCCGCCGTGATTGCAGCCCGAGAAAGCCCCTGGCGATAGCGGTTTACGCCGCTGAAAGGCACCGGCAAGAGATCGTGAAAGGTTTGTCGACAAGGGCTTGCATTCGATCGCAGAGTCGGTATATACACCGCGCCTTGGCCCAGATGGCGGAATTGGTAGACGCGCTAGCTTCAGGTGCTAGTGTCCTTACGGACGTGGAGGTTCAAGTCCTCTTCTGGGCACCATCGAGGTCGTCGACGCGACGATCATCGAGGTAGACAGGGCCAGGATCGAGCCCGGATGGCGGAATTGGTAGACGCGCTAGCTTCAGGTGCTAGTGTCCTTACGGACGTGGAGGTTCAAGTCCTCTTCCGGGCACCAATCTCGATCCCGCGCAGCAAGCATGACAAGCCCAGGTGGCGGAATTGGTAGACGCGCTAGCTTCAGGTGCTAGTGTCCTTACGGACGTGGAGGTTCAAGTCCTCTCCTGGGCACCACGCTGTCATGCTTCACACGATGTGATGTTTTTGCGGGACACCCCCTGTCCTCGCTGCAATTTCCCCTAGATTGTCCCGTGAGTCTTGGACCGAGAACTGTCTGGATCAGGCTTGGCGTAGGCGTTTTTGCGTCTTTCGCTGGCGTTCTGGACGACGACGCCTTGAGCATCCATTTTCTCCTCACGCGCCTCTGACTCGCACGCTCTCACCGCTCGATCCCTTCCCTTTCCGCTCCATCGCTCTCTTCTTGGGCATTGGCTCATGGCCTGCCTGCGCGCTTCGTCTATCTGTTCCTCCATCCTTCTCTTCGCGACCCGCGCCCTGCTGACCGCACCCTGCTTTGTACGCATCTCACGCATCGCCGACACGTCCACGCGGCGCTCCCGCCGACCCTTCTGGTTATTAGACGTAATGATTATGGATCATAACTAATTTCTTGCGGATACTCGCCTCGCACGTCGCTGCTGTGCATCTGGATGAAGATCGCACCGGCGGCGAATCTGGCCGAGTGATGCTGTTCACCGGCCTGGCTCCTCCATCCGCGCCCTTGCCGGAGACAACCATGCCAAAAACAACAAGGCAAAAAACTGCCGCTCTGCGCTCCTATCGAGCCACCAACCGCTATCATGGGGTGAACGCTTCGGGCTCTGCGCCGTGTCGCGCCCTGCTCCCGCACGCCGGGCGGGGCACTCGGTCGGGGCCCGGTACTGTCTCGCTCTCTCTACGCCAGGCCCGATCCCGCGCGCATGACTTCCGACGCCCCAGCTTCCCCCGATACGCTCGACCAGTCGCGCCTGACGCGTCTGCTCGGGTTTCGCATCACCCGCGCAGAGCTGCGCATACGCCGTTTGTTCCTGGAGTGCATGGCACGTTTCGAGCTCAAACCGGTGGACTATTCGCTGCTGGTACTGGTGGATGCCAACCCGGGCGTCAATCAGCGCCAGCTGGCCGAGGTACTGGACGTCTCGCCGCCCAATCTGGCCATCGTGGTGGCGCGGCTGATGAAGCGCGAACTACTGCGCCAGGTTCGCGGCCAGCAGGATCGACGCATGCAGCACCTGCATTTGACGACCGCGGGCAAGCAGTTACTCGACGAGACCGAGCTCGCGGTCAGCGAGATGGAAGCGCGGCTGCTGGACAGCCTCGGACCCACGCACGGGGAGGCGCTGCTGGCGGCGCTGGCGCGGCTCGAACATCTGGCCTGACCCGTGCAGTCCGGGCACTGCTGGGCCTGGCGCTGACTCTCGCCGCGGGGCTGGTACTCATCCCGCAGGTACTCATCCCGCAGGCCGACGCCCAGTCGATGCCGCAGACAGTGCAGCTACGCGCCGGCATGAACACCGGTGGCACCAGCTTCATGGATGGCTTCGGCCGCCTCGGGCCGGGCTGGACCTACATTCAGTATGCGCGCCTGTCACACCTCGATGCGATCAAGGATGCCAGCGGCGACGACTCACCCGCCTTCCGTGATCCGCAGATCGACTCCACCGCGCTGATCACCCAGTTCGCCTATACCTCGCCCTACCGTCTGTGGGGTGGATGGCTAGGCTTCACCGCCCTGGTGCCGCTGGTCAATCTGCATGCCTCCTTCGCCGACGACAGCCCCGTCACCCTGCGCGACAACGGCTTCGGGCTGGGCGACATCACCTTTGGCCCCTATCTGCAGATGGCGCCGGTCATGCGTCAGGGGCGACCGGTCTTTTCACAGCGTTTCGAATTCGACGTGATCGCCCCGGTGGGCAAGTTCGATCGTGACCGTGCTCTCAACCCCGGCGATGGCTACTGGTCGATTCTTCCCAACTGGGCGATCACCGTCCTGCCCACCCCGGCGTGGGAAATCAGCGCTCGCTTCAACTATCTGTATAACTTCGAGACCGACCGCGCCGGGGCTCCGCCGACCATCCCCGGCTTCGAGTTCGACAACGGCCAAGCCGGGGATGCCGCCTGGGTCAACCTCGCCAGCTCCTACGCCGTCAACGACAAGCTACGCCTGGGCATCAACGGCTTCTACCTGCGCCAGTTGAGCGACAACCGCACCAATGGCGAGCGCGTGGCCGATTCCCGCCAGACCCTGCTCTATCTGGGGCCGGGCGGTTCCTATCGCTTCGACGCCGACAACCTGCTCAACGTCAATCTCTACTTTCCGCTGAAGGTCGAGAACACCGCCGCCGGCAACAGCCTCAACCTGCAGTTCGTCCACAGTTTCTAAGACGCGATCACGCCATCGCGCAGGAGTCGAGACATGCAACTCTACGGCAAGACAGTGGTGGTCACCGGCGTCGCCTCGGGTATCGGTAACGAAGTGGCGCGTCTGGCGCGCTTCACGGCGCCCGGGTGATCGGGGTCGACCGCCATCCGGTCGACATGACCCTGGACGCCTTTCACCAGGCCGATCTGAGCGATCCGCAGGCGATAGACGCACTCGTCGCGGCACTGCCCGCACGCCTCGACGGGCTGGCCATATCGCCGGAGTACCCGGCACCGCCGATCCGGCGCTGGTGGCAAGGGTCAACTATCTGGGTCTGCGCCATCTGAGCCAGGCGCTGCTGCCGCGGCTCACCGGCGGCAGCGTGGTCAATGTCGCCTCGATCCTCGGCGCCGCCTGGCCCGAGCGCCTGGCAGTCCATCGCGCCCTCGCCGACACCCCCGACTTCGCCGCCGGCGAGCAGTGGCTGGCAGCGCATCCAGTGCCCGCCGCGAAAGCTGCTATCAGTACTTCAAGGAGGCGCTGATCGTGTGGAGTGCACGCTGCGCGCAGCCCTGGTTCTCAAGCCACGACGTGCGCGTCAACTGCGTCGCCCCAGGGCCGGTATTCACCCCCATCCTGGACGATTTCGTCACCATGCTCGGCCCCGAACGCGTCGCTGCGGATGCCGGCAAGATGAAGCGCCCGGCGTTCGCCGACGAGGTGGCCGAGGGGATCGTGTTCCTGCTCTCCGACGCCGCGCGCTGGATCAACGGCGCCAATCTACCCATCGACGGCGGCCTGGCGGCCACCGCCCTGTGATCCCTCATACTCCTGGAGAGACCTCATGAGCGATACCCCGACCCGATTTCCCGACCCCACGCGCTGGCACGCCAAGCTGTTCGACGGTGACTGGACCGAGGCAGCCGCTACCCTCGAGGTGATAGAACCCGGCACCGGCATGCCACTGCATACGGTGGGCAAGGCCGATGCTGCCACCGTCATCCGCGCGGTGGATCAGGCCAAGGAGGCCCAGCGTGCCTGGGCCGCCACCCCTCCCCGGGAACGCGCCGCGGTGTTCCATCGCGCTGCCGCGCTGCTCGAAGCGCAGGCGCCCGCCATAGCCAGCCTGATCGCCCGCGAGACAGGAGCGATCCTGCCCAAGGGCGAGCACGAGGTGCGCGAGGCGATCGTGCTGCTGCAGCGCGCCGCCGCCATGCCGCTGCAGGCGACCGGTCAGGTGCTGCCGAGCGAGCCCGGACGCCTGAGCCTGGCACGTCGCCTGCCGCTCGGCGTGGTCGGCGTGATCTCGCCGTTCAACTTCCCGCTGGTGCTGTCGCTACGCTCGGTGGCACCGGCGCTGGCCGTGGGCAACGCGGTGGTGATCAAGCCCGACCCGCGCACGCCCTACGCCGGCGGTTTCGTGATCGCCGAGGTCTTGAGCGCCGCCGGCCTGCCCAAGGGGCTCTTGCACGTGCTGCCGGGGGATGCCGAGGCCGGCCAGGCGCTGGTCGAGGCGCCGGGCGTACCGATGATCGCCTTCACCGGCTCCACCGCCGCCGGGCGCCGGATCGGCGAGTTGGCGGGGCGCCATCTCAAGAAGGTATCGCTGGAGCTGGGCGGCAAGAATTCACTGATCGTGCTCGACGACGCCGACCTCGACCAGGCGGTGTCGGCGATCGCCTTCGGCGCTTACTTCCACCAGGGCCAGATCTGCATGGCCACGGCCGCGTGCTGGTCCAGCGCCGCCTGGCCGCGGCGCTGACCGAGCGTCTGGCCGAGAAAGCGCGCCAGCTGCCGGTGGGCGACCCGGCCAAGAACACGGTGGCGCTGGGGCCGATCATCGACCAGCGCCAGCTCGATCACGTCAAGGCGATCGTCGATGACAGCGTCGCCGCCGGTGCAGTGCTCGAAGCCGGCGGCACCCACGAGGGGCTGTTCTACGCCGCCCACCGTGCTCTCCAACGTACGCCCGGGTATGCGTGCCTTCGACGAGGAGATCTTCGGCCCGGTGGCCACGTGGTCGTCTTCGACGACGACGACGAGGCCGCAGCGTTGGCCAACTCAACCGACTACGGCCTTTCCCGGGGATTCTCTCGGCCTCGGTGGGACGCGCCATGGCGCTGGGCGACAAGCTCCACACCGGGCTTCTGCACATCAACGACCAGACCGTCGCCGACGAGGTGGTCAACCCCTTCGGCGGCACCGGCAGCTCGGGCAACGGCACTAGCGTCGGCGGCCCCGCCGACTGGGAGCAATACACCCACTGGCAGTGGGTCACGCTCAAGGAGACGCCACCGAGCTACCCATTCTGAACGCGGCCGCGGCGCCGCTGGCCGAACTACACCCGTCACCTTTCCGCTGCCCCCGTCGCGCCCTTCTGGCGCATGTCCAGCTCACTATCCGACTCGCGAGGTTTTGCCATGTCAACGTCACACAGCGAAAAGAGACGTCACCTACACCATCGACTCCGGCGTCGCCTGGGTGAAGTTCAACCGCCCGGAGAAGCGCAACGCCATGAGCCCGGCCCTCAACCGCCGCATGCTGGAGGTGCTCGACGCCCTCGAGTTCCATCCCGAGGTTGGCGTGCTGGTGCTCAGCGGCGAAGGCAGCGCCTGGACCGCCGGCATGGATCTGCAGCAGTACTTCCGCGATACCGAGGCTCACGGCCTCGCCGGCACCCGTCAGGCTCAGCGCGAAAGCTACGGCTGGTGGCGCCGCCTGCGCTGGTACGAAAAACCGACCATCGCCATGGTCAACGGCTGGTGCTTCGGTGGCGGCTACGGCCCGCTGTTCGCCTGCGATCTGGCGTTCGCCGCCGAGGAGGCCAAGTTCGGCCTCTCCGAGATCAACTGGGGCATCCTGCCCGGCGGCGGCGCCTCCAAGGTAGCGGTGGAGCTGCTCTCGTTCCGCCGCGCGATGTACCACGCCATGACCGGCGAGCCGATCGACGGCGCCACCGCCGCCGAGTGGGGGCTGGTCAACGAGGCGCTGCCGCTAGCACAGCTGCAGACGCGGGTCGCCGAGGTTGCCGCACTGCTGCTCGAGAAGAATCCGATCGCCCTCAAGGCGACCAAAGATGCCCTGCGCCGGGTCCGCGAGATGACCTACGACAATGCCGAGGATTATCTGGTGCGCGCCCAGGAGGCCGCCAACAGCCATGACGACAGCGGACGCCACGAGGGGCTGCGCCAGTTCCTCGACGAGAAGCGCTACAAGCCCGGCCTGGGCGCCTACGACCGCGCGCACTCCCGCGACGCCTGAGGTCTACCCAGAGGAGGCAACATCATGTCGGACTCATCGCAGCAGGCGTCCCGGCGCCTGCCCGAGGGCGCGGTACGCCGTCTGCTGACGCCGCGGGCCATTGCCATCGTCGGCGCCTCGGCCACCCCGGGGGCGCTCGGTGCCGCGGTGCTCGGCAACCTGACCCGCAACGGCTATGCCGGCGAGATTCACCTGATCAACCCCAAACGTGCGGAGATCGCCGGCCGCCCGTGCCTGGAGAGCATCGCCGCACTGCCCGAGGGGGTCGATGTGGCACTGCTGGCGATCCCCCAGGCCGGCGTGGTGGACGCGGTACGCGAACTCGCCGCCCGCCGGGTCGGCGCGGTGGTGATCTTCTCCGCCGGCTTCGCCGAGGCCGGCGAGACGGGGCTGGCCCAGCAGCGCGAGATCGCGCACATCGCCGCTGATGCCGGCATGCTGGTGCAGGGGCCCAACTGCCTGGGTGGCATCGACTACCGCCAGCGCTTGGCGCTGACCTTCATCGAAGTGGCGATCAGCGCCGCCGAGGCCGAGCGTCACCGCAGCCAGCCGGCGATCGGCATTCTCTCCCAGAGCGGCGCCATGATGACGGTACTCAACACCACCCTGGCGAGCCGCGGGCTACCGCTCGCCTGCGCCATCTCCACCGGCAACGAGGCGTCCAGCCATCTGGAGGATTATCTCGATTACCTGCTCGACGATCCGAAGACCGCGGTGATCGCGATGATCGCCGAGCAGTTCCGCCAGCCGCAGCGCCTGCTGGCGCTGGCACGGCGAGCCGAAGCCCAGGGCAAGCGCCTGATTCTGCTGCATCCGGGCAGGAGTAGCGCGGCCCGCGCCGCCGCCGCTACCCACACCGGCGCCCTGGCCGGGGACCATGCGGTGATGCGCACCCTGGTCGAGCGCGCAGGGGTGGTACTGGCCGAGACCCTGGAGGAGCTCGGCGACATCGCCGAGATCGCCCTGCGCTGCCCGGCACTCCCCTCGGCCGGTACCGCCATCGTCGGTGAGTCCGGCGCGTTCAAGGCGCTCTGCCTCGATCTGTGCGAGGCGCTCGAGCTGCCCCTGCCGACGATCGGCAGTGCCGACTCGCCGGCGCTGCGCGAGGCACTACCGCCGTTCGTCGAGGTGAGCAACCCGCTCGATCTCACCGCCCAGGGCCTGGTCGACCCGCAGCTCTACCGGCGTACGCTGGAGGCGCTGTTCGCGGATACCCGTTTCGGTACGGTGCTGGTCGGCCTGATCCAGACCGACCCGGTCACCTGCCGGATCAAGCTGCCACCGGTGCTGCAGGCAGTGCGCGAAAAGCAACCGCAGTTCCCCGTCATCTGTGCCGGCCTCGACGAAGGCGCCGAGATCCCGGCGGACTATGTCAGCGAGCTGCGCGAGTTGGGCGTGCCCTACTTCCCCAGCCACGAGCGCGCGCTGCGCGCCATCGCCCGGCTGCATCCGCTAGCCACCCGCGACAGCGGGCGCATGCCGCCGGCGTCCCACGGCCTGGCGCTGCCCGAGCAGGGCGGCGTGATCCCCGAGTATCGCGCCAAACAGCTGCTGGCGCCGCTCGGCGTACCCTTCGGCGCGGGCGAGCTGGCCACCTCGTTGGCCGAGGCCCAGCGTATCGCCGCCGACCTGGGTGGCGCGGTAGCCCTCAAGGCCCAGGCAGCGGCGTTGAGCCACAAGAGCGACGTCGGCGGGGTCGTACTCGGGGTCGAAGGCGAGACGCAACTGGCCCGGGCCTGGGAGCGGCTGCATCAGGACCTGGCGCGCCTGGCACCCGACACGCCACTGGATGGCGTACTGGTCGAGCGCATGGGCGCCGCCGGCTGCGAGATGATCGTCGGCGCCCGCCACGACCCGCAGTGGGGGCCGGTGGTGCTGGTCGGTTTCGGCGGCGTCACTGCCGAGGTGCTGCGCGACGTGCGCCTGCTGCCGGCGGATCTGACGCCGGCGGCGGTGCGGCGCGAGCTGGATAAGCTCAAGGGGGCGGCGCTGCTCCACGGCCACCGCGGCAAGCCGGCCTGCGACGTGGCGGCCCTGGCCGAGCTGGTGGCCGCGCTGGGCGCACTGATGCAGGCCGAACCGCGGCTGGTCGAGATCGACCTCAACCCGGTCATGGTCTACCCCGAGGGCCAAGGAGTGCTCGCCCTGGACGCCCTGATGCTGATCGCTTGACTAGGCTGTCTACGAAACCTAGCGGCCACGCCGGTGGGCGTGGCCGCCACACTCATCTGCCGAGGAGAACGCCATGTCGGCACCGTTCGCTCTTTCCCGTCTCGATCCCGAGGTCCAGGCCGTCCTGGGCGAGATGGCGGCGCAGTCGCTGCCACCGCTGGAGACCCTGCCGATCACCCAGATGCGCGAGGTCTACCGCACGCTGGGCGATCACCTCGGCGGTGAGGCAAAGCCCATGCACGAGGTCCGCGATCTCGCCGCCGAGGGGCCGCTGGGCCCGATTCCACTGCGGCTCTACCGCCCGCGTCCGACGGACGCGGCGCCGGCAGCCGCGACGATCTATCTCCACGGCGGCGGCTGGATCATTGGCGATCTCGACAGCCACGACAAGATCTGCCGGCGCCTCGCCCACGCCTCCGGCGAGGCCCTGATCGCGGTGGACTACCGCCTGGCCCCGGAGCACCCGGCGCCGGATGGGCCCGAGGATGTGCTCGCCGCGATTCGCTGGATCGCCGCCAACGCCGCGTCGCTGGGCCTGGATGCCTCGCGCCTGGCGGTGGCCGGCGACAGCGCCGGCGGCGGCCTCGCCGCCATGGCCTGCCAGCAGCTGCGTGACAGCACGGTGGCGCTGCGCGCCCAGGTGCTGTTCTACCCCGGTCTCGACCTCACTCCCGAGTCGGATGCCCTGCCGTCACGCCAGCGCAACGGCCAGGTGCCACCGCTCACCACCGAGTTGATGCGCGCCATGGCCGAGCCCTTCATCGGCGGCTTCGACACCCGCGATCTGCGCGTCTCGCCGCTGCTGGCAACCGATCTGCAGGCGCTGCCACCGGCACTGATCGTGACCGCCGAATTCGACGCCCTGCTCGACGAGGGGCGCCGCTATCGCGACAAGCTGCAGGCGGCCGGCGTGGCGGTGAGCTACATGGAAGTGCCGCGCATGATCCACGGCTTCATCGAGATGGCCGGCGCCGTCTCCGCCGCCGTCAGCGTCCTCGACCAGGCCGCGGCGTTTCTGCACCAGCGACTGGCGTGACCCGAGAGAGCGACATCATGCGAAGCGGCGGAGCTGGCCGGTTCGGTTGGCAACGCTGGCTCAGCTACGAAGGGTGAGCAGCGAATCGCCCCGCTCAGTGATAGCGTCCGGGGCGCCGGGAGACCGCCTCGAGCCCCCAGCCGGCGGTATCGACGTGCCCTTCGAGGCGCTGCTGGACCTGCTTGCTGAGCAGCGGAAAGAAGTCGAGCCCGGTACGCGCCTCGATCTCGTCGATGGTCACCAGGAAACGGTCCAGCGGCTCCTTGCCGCTGACCGACTGAGGCATCAGGAAGGCGATGGCCCGCGGCGTGTTCCCCGGCACCACGATGATCTTGTAGAACGCCTGCGGGATCTGCGAGAAGCCGACCCGATGCAGCCACTGGTCGTCGTAGACCGGCCCGGTCAGCACCCAGACGCTACCGAAGCGGGGCACGAAGTCGTCCATCACCGCCTCTTCCAGGCGCTGCCACAGCTGCCGATTGAGGTGCGGCCGCTGCGGCGTGATGTTGGTCATCAGGAAGCTGTCGAGCTGGGCGCTGCGCCCATGGGCCACTGCCATGGCGTAGTTGGGGGCCATATGGCCGCGGTCATAGCCGCTGCGGGTGTAATCGCTGCTGGTGATCGGCCACAGGCTGCGCCAGTCGGGCGAGAAATGGTCGGGCCGCGGCAGGCTGTGCGGGTTGTCCACCCGCGTCAGCGAATAGCCCACCCACAGCGGGCCGGCACGTAGATCGGACCAGCCGAGCAGGAAGCCGTCATTGCGCAGCACCCGGTTCCAGCTGCGCCAATCGGTCCACTGCCATTCGGGCACGCCCATCCAGCTGAGCTGATCGCGTACCCCGCTTTCGTGGTAGTACCAGAGCCCGCCGATGACGACGACGAAGACGATCGAGATCTTGGAGGTGCGCCAGAGCCGCGTCAGCGCTCCGGCGGATCGACGGCGCCCCACCCCGCGCTCAGAGGCCGACCGAGAACATGGCGTCGAGGTCGTGGCGCGAGTGCACCTGCATGGCGTTGAGCGTTTCGGTATCGCGGATGCCGTCGACGCTCATCAGACGCTCGGTGACCAGGGTCGCGAGGGACTCGAAATCCGGCGTGCGCGCGATGGCGATGAGATCGTAGCGGCCGCAGGTCGAATAGACTTCGCTGATCCCTTCGAGATCGGCGAGACGTTCGGCGACACCGCGAATCCGGCCCTTTTCGACGTTGATCAGAATGACCGCGTTCTGCATCTCTCTCTCCCACCGGCGGGTGGCCCCGGGCGGGGCCACGACAATCAAGAATGAAGGCTCGGAGGCGAGTATATCAGCTCTCACCCGGCGCCTGCGCTTGAGCAGCGCCACTGTGGGCCGCCATACTCAGGCCACGTCCGAGGCCTAGCGGTGGCACGCCGCGCCGCCCCTGCCCATCGCACATACCCACGCCGAGGAGTCTTAGCATGTCCATCGATCGCCGCCGTTTTCTGTGCCGTGGCGCCGCGCTCTCCGCCGGCCTGCTGCTGGCGCCCGGCTGGCGCGCCTGGGCCCAATCCGCTCCGATGCTCGACCCCCGCCAGGCAGGCGCGGGCGGTGCGCTACGTCGAGCAGGCCAGCGCCGCCCAGGACGACCCCGCCTACCGCGCCGGACGGCGCTGCGCCAACTGTGATTTCTTCAGCGCCGGCCAGCGCTGCGCGCTGTTTCCCGAGCACCGCGTCTCTCCCGATGGCTGGTGTATGAGCTGGACCTCGGAATAACCCAAGCGCTTATTTTTACACCCGCTGATGATGGGCGCCGGGGGCAGAGCAAAAGCGAGGGTCCTTTGCCATGGATGGCAAAGGTAGTGCCCAGGGAGGGGTTTACAGCGCCCTCGCGACGCCCTGCCGCCGGATAAGCCCACTTCGTTTATCGGTTGTGACAGACGTGCCAAGGCACGCACACCGGTGGGCTTCACGCCGACTCGCGCCCGGTCTCGGGAATCGGCCACTGGTAGCGGCGCACCGTATCGCCGTTCTCGATCGACTCCAGCTTGACCGGGAAGCCCCATAGCTGATGCAGATGGCGCAGCACCGGGAACAGGCTCTGCCCCAGCGGCCGGCGACGGTCCTGCACGTGACGCAGGGTCAGTGAGCGATCACCGCGGATATCCGCCTCCCATACCTGGATGTTGGGCTCCCGCGCCGAAAGCGCATACTGCACGCTGAGCGCTTCGCGAATCCGGCGATAGCCGCGATCGTCGTGGATCGCCTCGATCTGCAGGCTGTCGTCGCGGTCATCGTCGACCAGGCTGAACAGCTTGAGATCGCGGATCACCTTGGGCGAGAGGAACTGCTGGATGAACGACTCATCCTTGAAGTTGTGCATGGCGAAGTGCAGCGTGTCGAGCCAGTCGCTGCCGGCGATCTCGGGGAACCACTCGCGATCCTCGTCGGTCGGCGCCTGACAGATCCGCTGGATGTCGCTGAACATGGCGAAGCCCAGGGCATAGGGGTTGATCCCGCCGAAGTAGGGGCTGTCGTAGTCCGGCTGGCTGACCACCGAGGTGTGCGACTGCAGGAACTCGAGCATGATCCCCTCGTCGATCAGGCCGTCATCGTAGAGCCGGTTCATCAGCGTGTAGTGCCAGAAGGTGGCCCAGCCCTCGTTCATCACCTGGGTCTGGCGCTGGGGATAGAAGTACTGGGCGAGCTTGCGCACGATGCGCACGATTTCGCGCTGCCACGGCTCGAGCAGCGGGGCATTCTTTTCCAGGAAGTAGAGCAGGTTCTCCTGCGGCTCGCTGGGGTAGCGGCCATGGCGATGTAGGCCGAGGGGATCGTTCTCGCTGTCCGGCAAGAGGTGGTCGGCGAGCGGCGCGGCGCGCTCGGGAATGGTGCTCCACAGGGTGTTGACCTGGGTCTGGAGGTAGGCCTCGCGCTCCTCCTGGCGTCGCGCCTCGGCCTCGGCAGAGATCGGCGATGGCCGCTTGTAGCGGTCGACACCGTAGTTCTGCAGCGCGTGGCAGGCGTCGAGCAGCTGCTCCACCGCCTCTACCCCGTGGCGCTCCTCGCACTGGGCCACGTATTTGCGCGCGAACACCAGGTAATCGACGATCGCCGAGGCGTCGGTCCAGGTCTGGAACAGGTAGTTGCCCTTGAAGAAGGAGTTGTGGCCATAGCAGGCGTGGGCAATCACCAGCACCTGCATCATCAGCGAGTTCTCCTCCATCAGGTAGGCGATGCAGGGGTCGGAGTTGATCACCAGCTCGTAGGCGAGTCCCATCTGACCGCGCCGATAGGCCTGCTCCACCGACAGAAATTGCTTACCGAACGACCAGTGATGATAGCCGACCGGCATGCCCACGCTGGCGTAGGCGTCCATCATCTGCTCGGAGGTGATGATCTCGATCTGATTGGGGTAGGTGTCGAGCCGGTACTCCCGCGCCAGCTCGGCGATCGCCTGCTCGTAGCGCTCGAGCGTCTCGAAGTTCCAGTCCGAACCGGTGGCAATGGGCTTGCGTGGCGTCATCGATGTCTCCTCGGTGGCCATACCGGCCTCAGCTTTCGGCACGCTGACGGAAGAGCTCGCGGAAGACCGGATAGATGTCCTCCGCCTGCACGATCTGCTCCATCGCGAAGCGCTCGGGATAGGCTGTCTTGATCGTGGCGTAGGCGTCCCACAGCGCCTGATGGGCGTGGGGTGTGATCTCGACGTAGGTGAAGTACTGCAGCTTGGCCATCAGCGACTCGTCGAGCAGCTTGAGACAGGTCGCGGAGTCGTCGTCCCAGTTGTCGCCGTCGCTGGCCTGGGCGACATAGAGGTTCCACTGCTCCGGCGAGTAGCGCGCCTCGATGATGCGATCGACCAGGGTCAGGGCGCTGGAGACGATGGTGCCGCCGGTCTCGCGCGAATAGAAGAACTCCTCCTCGTCGACCTCCTTGGCCACGGTGTGGTGGCGCACGAAGACCAGCTCGACCTTCTCGTAGTTGCGCTCGAGAAACAGATAGAGCAGCAGGAAGAAGCGCTTGCCGATGTCCTTGTGCGCCTGGGTCATCGAGCCGGAGACATCCATCACGCAGAACATCACCGCCTGATTGGAGGGCATCGGCTGGTGGGTGAGGTGGTTGTAGCGCAGATCGTAGGTATCGAGGAACGGAATCGCGGCGATGCGCTTCTCGAGCCGCTCGATCTCGGACTTGAGCTCGTCGATCCGCGCCGGATTGCGCAGCACCGGGTCCTGACGCTCCTCCGCCGCCAGCGCCTCCTGGGCTTCGCGCAGGGCGCGTTTCAGCGGCGCGCGCATGCCGATGCGCCGGGCCTGGGCCTCACGCATCGAGCGCACGATGTTGATCCGCGCCGGCACCCCCTCCTTGGAGATCCCGGCGCGCACCGGACGCGTCTCCTCGAGCACGCGCAGCTGCTTGCGCTCGAGATGCGGCAGTGCCAGCCCGTCGAAGACGAAGTCGAGAAACTCCTCGCGCGACAGGGTGAACACGAACTCGTCGACCCCCTCGCCCTGGTTCGAGGCCTGGCCCTCACCGCTGCCGCCACCGCCAGCCCCGCCGCTCGGCCGACGCAGGCGATCGCCCTCGGCGAACTGCTTGTTGCCGGGGCTGACGATGGTGCGCCGGCCACCGGGGCCGTGCTGGAACGAGGGTTCGGAGATATCGCGGGAGGGGATCGAGACCTTCTCGCCGCGCTCCATGTCGGTGATCGAACGCCGGTTGACCGACTCCTCCACCGCGCGCTTGATGTGCGCCCGGTAGCGCTTGAGAAACCGCTGGCGGTTGACCGCGCTCTTGTTGCGCGCATTGGGCCGCCGGTCGATGAAATAGCTCATGGCACCTCCCGCAGACTGGCTGCGGCGGCGGCCCGCGGAGGCTGGCCGCCGCCCGTAAGGCGCGCGGCGACCCGCCCCGCGCGCCCGCTGACCTCGGCGTCTGGCCGCGGTCGACCTACTGCGACTTGCGCACGCGCAGATACCACTCGGAGAGCAGCCGCACCTGCTTCTCGGTATAGCCGCGCATGACCATGCGGTCGACGAAGTCCTCGTGCTTGCGCTGGTCGGAGGCCGACGCCTTGGCGTTGAACGAGATCACCGGCAAGAGCTCTTCGGTGTTGGCGAACATCTTGTGCTCGATCACCCCCTTGAGCTTCTCGTAGGACTGCCAGTTGGGGTTCATGCCGTTGTTGTGGGCCCGCGCGCGCAACACGAAGTTGACCACCTCGTGGCGGAAATCCTTGGGATTGGAGATCCCCGCCGGCTTCTCGATCTTCTCCAGGTCCTCGTTGAGCGCCTGGCGGTCGAACAGCTCGCCGGTCTCCGGGTCGCGGTACTCCTGATCCTGAATCCAGAAGTCGGCGTAGGTGACGTAGCGGTCGAAGATGTTCTGGCCATACTCGGTGTAGGACTCCAGATAGGCGGTCTGGATCTCCTTGCCGATGAAGTCGACGTAGCGCGGCGCCAGATACTCCTTGATGAAGCGCAGATAGCGCTCATGGGTCTCCTTGGGCAGCTGCTCGCGCTCCAGCGCCTGCTCCAGCACGTAGAGCAGATGCACCGGGTTGGCGGCGATCTCCTGGGTGTCGAAGTTGAACACCTTGGAGAGGATCTTGAAGGCGAAGCGGGTGGAGAGCCCGGTCATGCCCTCGTCGACACCGGCGGCGTCGCGGTACTCCTGGATCGACTTGGCCTTGGGATCGGTGTCCTTGAGATTCTCGCCGTCGTAGATGCGCATCTTGGAGTAGATGCTCGAGTTCTCCGGCTCCTTGAGCCGCGAGAGCACCGAGAACTGCGCCAGCATACGCAGGGTGTCGGGGGCGCAGGGCGCGGCGTCGAGGGAAGAGTGCTCGAGCAGCTTCTGGTAGATCTTGATCTCTTCGGAGACCCGCAGGCAGTAAGGCACCTTGACGATATAGACGCGGTCGAGGAACGCTTCGTTGTTGCGGTTGTTGCGGAACTGCTGCCACTCGCTCTCGTTGGAGTGGGCCATGATGATGCCGTCGAAGGGAATCGCCCCCATCCCCTCGGTGGGGTTGTAGTTGCCCTCCTGGGTCGCGGTCAGCAGTGGGTGCAGCACCTTGATCGGCGCCTTGAACATCTCGACGAACTCCATCAGCCCCTGGTTGGCCCGGCACAGGCCACCGGAGAAGCTGTAGGCGTCGGGGTCGTCCTGGGAGTAGAGCTCGAGCTGGCGGATATCGACCTTGCCCACCAGCGAGATGTCCTGGTTGTTCTCGTCGCCGGGCTCGGTCTTGGACAGCGCGATCTGGTTGAGCCGCGACGGGTAGAGCTTGACCACGCGGAACTGCGACAGGTCACCGCCGAACTCCTTGAGCCGCTTGGCCGCCCAGGGCGACATCGGCCCGTGCAGATGGCGCGTCGGAATGCCGTACTCCTGGGAGAGCAGCTCGCCATCCTCCTCCGGCGAGAACAGCCCCAGGGGGGATTCGTAGACCGGCGAGTCCTTGATCGCATAGAAGGGCACGCGCTCCATCAACAGCTTCAGGCGCTCGGCCAGCGATGACTTGCCGCCGCCCACCGGGCCCAGTAGATAGAGGATCTGCTTGCGCTCCTCGAGCCCCTGGGCGGCGTGGCGGAAGTAGGCGACGATCTGCTCGATCGCCTCCTCCATGCCGTAGAACTCGGCGAAGGCGGGATAACGGCGGATCACCTTGTTGGAGAAGATCCGCGACAGGCGGGGGTCCTTGGCCGTATCGATGGTCTGCGGCTCACCGATGGCGGCGAGCAGACGTTCAGCGGCGCTGGCGTAGACGCTGGGCCCTTTCGACACAGTTCGAGATACTCCTCCAGGCTCATCTCTTCTTTCTGAACCCGCTCGTAACGACTCTGGACGTGATCGAAGATACTCATGGAAGCCTCCTGGTCGTGACCCCCAACCGCTCAGGGCACTCACCCTGTCAGCCGGGCTAGCTGACTATCAGCATAGACAGATGCACGGAGCGCCGGGTAGACCCAAGAGTCGAGTCACAGCGACGCAGCGTCGACAAGCTCGCTTTAGAACACGCTACCACGATCAGGGTTCGATGCACGGCAATTTGCGCGGAAAAAATGAAGACCCCGACCAAAGTCGGGGCAAGCACTTGAAAGCACTGAGAAATCACGTACCTGGCGCGACCGGAAGGGGCTTCTGAGGGCCCGGAAAGCGCCTGCGGCGATCGTGGGAAGCCCCGCGACGGGTCAGCGGGCGGCGTGATCCAGCGCCGCGCGGGCGTCGGCGAGCAGGTCGTCGAGCAGCTCGGTGGTGGTGTTCCACGAGCAGACGAAACGCGCCCCGCCGGCGCCGATGAAGGTGTAGAAGGTCCAACCCTTGGCCCGCAACGCCTCGATCACCGGTGCCGGCAGGCTGACGAAGACACTGTTGGCCTCGGTCGGGAACATCGGCCGGACACCGGGTAGCGCCGCCAGCCCCTCGGCGAGATAGCGCGCCATGGCATTGGCGTGGTCGGCATTGCGGCGCCAGGCACCGGTCTCCAAAAGCCCCAGCCAGGGGGCGGCGATGAAGCGCATCTTGGAGGCGAGTTGACCGGCCTGCTTGCAGCGATAGGCGAAATCCTCGGCCAGGCTCTTGTTGAAGAACAGGATCGCCTCGCCCAGCGGTAGCCCGTTCTTGGTGCCGGAGAAGCACAGCACGTCGACCCCGACCTGCCAGGTGAGCTCCGCCGGCGTGGCGTCCAGGGCGCTGCAGGCGTTGGCGAAGCGTGCGCCATCCATGTGCATGCGCAGATCGTACTTGTCGGCCATGGTGCGGATCGCCAGCAGCTCCTCCCGCGAATAGACGGTGCCCACCTCGGTGGCCTGGGTGATCGAGACCACCCGCGGCTTGGGGTAGTGGATATCGCTGCGGCGCACCACCAGGCGCTCGATCCCCTCGGGGGTGAGCTTGCCCTCTTCGCCCGGGCAGGTGAGCAGCTTGGAGCCGTTGGAGAAGAACTCCGGGCCGCCGCACTCGTCGGTCTCGATGTGTGCCAGTTCGTGACAGATCACGCTGTGATAGCTCTGGCCGAGGGCGGCCAGGGTCAGCGAATTGGCGGCGGTGCCGTTGAACACGAAAAAGACGTCGCAGTCGTAGTCGAACAGCTCACGAAAGCGGTCGGCGGCGCGGTGGGTCCAGACGTCGTTGCCGTAGGCGAGGTCGTCACTGGCGTTGGCCTGGATCAGATAGTCGAGAGCTTCCGGGCAGATACCGGAAGTGTTGTCGCTCGCCAGAAAGCGAGGAGTACAGTCAGAGGTCATTGGGCGGGTCCTTGTACGATCCCTCCCCCGCGAGCCAGGCTCGTGCGGAGGCCAGGCATGAGCGCCTGAATCACGCGAAGCGCAAGCCGCGACGACAGGATCGCCATCGTCGCGGCTTGCGCTTCCTCAACCTCAGCAGTCTAACACCTGTCGGCGACGGCGGAAGCCGCCCGCCACGAGCGGCACGCGCTCGTCCGCCGACGCGCTCAGAGCTGCGCCGCCAGCCGCGTGCCCTGGTCGATCGCCCGCTTGGCGTCGATCTCGGCGGCCACATCGGCCCCACCGATCCGGTGGGTGGCGATACCGGCACGGGTGAGATCGTCGAGCAGCGCAAGCTCCGACTCCTGCCCGGCGCACACCACCACACTGTCGACTTCGAGTACCCGAGGCTCCCCCGCCACGCGCAGGTGCAGGCCTTCGTCGTCGATGCGTACATAGTCGCACTCGGCCCAGCTCTCCACCCCGCGCGCCTTGAGCGCCGCCCGGTGCACCCAGCCGGTGGTCGCGCCCAGACCCGCCCCCGGCTTGCCGGCCTTGCGCTGCAGCAGCGTGATCTGGCGCGGGGCCGGTGGCGTCTGCCGCGGCTTGAGCCCGCCCGGCTCGGCCACGTCGAGATCCACCCCCCACTCGTCGCACCAGGCGTTCAGGTCCAGCGCCGGCTGCCCGCTGTGAGAGAGCAGCTCGGCGACATCGAAGCCGATCCCGCCGGCGCCGATGATCGCCACCCGCCGTCCGATCCGTTCCGGATGCAGGATCGCCAGCGGATAGGGCACGACGCTGG
This sequence comes from Salinicola tamaricis, assembly GCF_003006155.1. Taxonomy (GTDB): domain Bacteria; phylum Pseudomonadota; class Gammaproteobacteria; order Pseudomonadales; family Halomonadaceae; genus Salinicola; species Salinicola tamaricis. The sequence goes on from NZ_CP023559.1 coordinate 766,745, forward strand.
GGTGGTCGGCGCCCTCTAGACTCAGCTCCCGCGGCTTGACCCCGGTGGCCAGCACCACCTCGTCGAAGGCCAGCAGCTGCTGGGCATCGACCTGCTGATCGAGGCGCAGATCGACGCCCCAGCGCACCAGCTGGCGTTCGAAGTAGCGCAGCGTCTCGGCGAACTCCTCCTTGCCGGGAATCCGCCGGGCGTAGCGAAACTGACCGCCGATCTCCGGCTCACGCTCGAACAGGGTGACCCGGTGGCCGCGCTCGGCGCAGGCGATCGCCGTGGCCAGCCCCGCCGGCCCGGCGCCGACCACGGCGATCTGCTTGGGTGCGGCGGTCGGCGCGAGCACCAGCTCGGTCTCGTGACAGGCGCGCGGATTGACCAGACAGCTGGTCAGCTTGCCCTGGAAGGTGTGATCGAGGCAGGCCTGATTGCAGGCGATGCAGGTGTTGATCTCGTCGTCGCGCCCTTCGGCGGCCTTCTCGACCCAGCCCGAATCGGCCAGGAAGGGACGCGCCAGCGAAACCAGATCGGCGTGCCCTTCGGCCAGCACACGCTCGGCCACCGCCGGCATGTTGATGCGGTTGGTGGCCAGGGTGGGAATGTCGACGGCCGCGCGCACCGCCCGCGAAACGCCGACGAACGCCGCCCGCGGCACGCTGGTGACGATGGTCGGTACCCGCGCCTCGTGCCAGCCGATGCCGCAGTCCAGCGCATCCACCCCGGCCGCCTCCAGCGCCGTGGCCAGCGCCACGATCTCGGCCTGGGTACTGCCCTCCTCGATCAGATCGATCATCGACAGGCGGAAGATCAGCACGAAGTCATCCCCGCAGCGGCGGCGAATGCCGCGCACGATCTCCAACGCGAAGCGCTGGCGTCGCGTCGCATCGCCACCCCAGGCATCATCGCGCTGATTGCTGCGCGCGCACAGGAACTGGTTGATCAGATAACCTTCCGAGCCCATCACCTCGACGCCGTCGTAGCCGGCACGCTGAGCCAGCTCGGCGCAGCGCACGAAATCCGCGATCTGCTGATGTACCTCGGCATCGCTCAGCGCGTGGGGCGTGAAGCGATTGATCGGCGCAGCGATGGCGGAGGGCGCGACCAGCGCCGGCGAGTAGGCGTAGCGTCCGGCATGCAGGATCTGCAGGCAGATCGGCGTCTCTTCGGCGTGCACCGCTGCCACCACCTGGCGGTGCGCCTCGCACTCGGCCGCCTCGCTCAGCTTGGCGGCATGGGCGAAGACCGCGCCTTCGGCATTGGGCGCGATGCCCCCGGTCACGATCAGGCCGACCCCGCGGCGCGCTCGCTCGGCATAGAAGGCCGCCAGGCGTTCGAAGCCGCCGGGCGCCTCCTCGAGATTGGTGTGCATCGAGCCCATCACGACCCGATTGCGCAGGGTCAGCGAGCCCACGCGCAGCGGGCGAAAGAGATTCGGATAAGCGGTCACGGTCGGCTCCACGCAGCGGTGTGCGGCAGTTTTCAAACGCACGTATGAACGCCAGTGTAACCCAATCCACGAATACGACCATTCCACCAAAGCGGCATCGTCGCAGACGGGCATATCGACGGACCAGGGTCTGCCGGTGCGAGCGAGAGACGTCTCTGATAGGCAGAAGGGGCGGAAAACAGCGCAGCGTGGGTAGAGCAAGGGAGAGGAGCAGAGAAAACGAGAGCAACAGAGCGCGCACGGCCCCAGGTATGACGGCCAGACACGAAAAAACCAGCTCTAAGGCTGGTTGGTTCGCTCACAGCGGCCGTTTGGGCGCTGCTGGTAATAAACACTGACTGAACACATTGTCGAGACGTCGATGGCGGACCGGACGGGACTCGAACCCGCGACCTCCGGCGTGACAGGCCGGCATTCTAACCGACTGAACTACCGGTCCGCATAGATCGGTGACCATCATCCTGGGACGATGGTGGGTGGTACAGGACTCGAACCTGTGACCCCCAGCATGTGAGGCTGGTGCTCTAACCAGCTGAGCTAACCACCCAAAACGTCTGACGCTGCGCAGCACGAAGTGTGGCGGACCGGACGGGACTCGAACCCGCGACCTCCGGCGTGACAGGCCGGCATTCTAACCGACTGAACTACCGGTCCACTCGAAGCATCGGGTCTGAGTCGTGAAACACCTACCTGATACGTGCTTACCTGTTACACACTACGCGACTTGCAAATGACATCCGAAAAACCTGCGCTTCTCGAACATCGCTGGAAATGGCGGACCGGACGGGACTCGAACCCGCGACCTCCGGCGTGACAGGCCGGCATTCTAACCAACTGAACTACCGGTCCCCAGTTTCCAATCACGTGATCCACGGCCCAAAGCTTGCGCGATGGTGGGTGGTACAGGGTTCGAACCTGTGACCCCCAGCTTGTAAGGCTGGTGCTCTCCCAGCTGAGCTAACCACCCGTGGTCACGTGGCGCTGCATTCTACCGGTAGCCGGTTGAAAGTCAACCGCTTTTCCGCAACGATTTATCCTTGGCGTCGATCGACTAGCGCGAGGCGCCGGCTGATCAGGGCTGCAGCGGTGTCGATCAGTTCGGCCTGGCTCGAGCCGAGACGTTTTGGGGGTCGCCAATCGTGGTCACCGCCGTCGAGAAAATGGCACTCGAGCTGCGCCGGCAGCGTATAGCTTTCGACCTCGGCGCGGGTCCCGAACGCATCCCGCGTCCCCTGCAGCAACAGCAGCGGACAGGCGAGATCGGGCCAGTGGTCGAGGCGCAGACGCTCAGGCTTGCCCGGCGGATGGAAGGGATAGCCGCACAGCACCAGCCCCGGCAGCGGCTCCCGCGCCGCCAGCAGGCTGGCCACCCGCCCACCCATCGACTTGCCGCCCAGCCACGCCGGCGCTTGGCCGTCAGCGTCGATGGCCCGGCGCCAGGCGCTCAGCTCCGCCACCAGACCCTCGACCCGCGGCGGTGGCCGTCGCCTGCCCTCACGCCGCATGCGCGCCATGTAGGCGAACTCCACCGCGATCACCTGCACGCCGCCCGCGGCCAGGGCGTGGCGCAGACGGCTCAGGAAGGGCGAATCGTGCCCCGCCCCGGCACCGTGGCTCAGCAGCAGCCGCGGCGTCTGCGCCGGCCCACATACCCGCACGCCGCCGAGCGCGGTCTCGTGCAGCGTGTCATCGCCGTGCGCCAGGGCGGTGGCGATTCGCTGACGGTCTTCGGCGTCGAGTGCCGGCTCGGCATCTGTCTGGATCCTCATCCTCCCTCCTCGTTTTCCCGACTTCCCTTTCCCGACTTCGCTTGCCCGGGTATCGGTTCTGCGCCGCGATCTTCGTCGCGATCCTGGGCGGTGGTCTTATCTCGCCTCGAGCCTTGGCGGAAATGTCCGGGAAGGTTCTGGTGGACGCTACCAGGCATTCCCCTGGGGCCCCGTTTCTGCGTAGGATGATAAAAACCTGTTCGATCGGTCAGCCACCCCGGGCGGCGGCATGCCGCCGTTCGCCGTCGACCTCCACGACAATACAATACGCTTGCGAGGATACCCCATGAGCTTGAACGTTCTGGTGATCGGTGCCGGCATGGGCGGGCTGACGGCCGCGCTGGCGCTAGCTCGCCGCGGCCATCGGGTGGCCGTGGTCGACCGGGTCGCCGAGCTGCGTCCGGTGGGCGCTGCCATCTCGGTGTGGTCCAACGGAGTCAAGATCCTCAAGGCGCTCGGGTGGGCGAGGCGCTGGAGCAGGTCAGCGGCGAGATGCAGCGCATGAGCTACTACACCCACGGCGCCAGGCTCACCGACTTCAGCCTGACCCCGCTGTATGCCGGGTCGGCCAACGCGCCTGCCCGGTGGCCCGAGCCGCGCTGCAGCAGCTGCTGCTCGATGCGGTGGGCGCCCAGGCTGTCACCCTGGGCACCGCCTGCACCGGCTATCGCCAGGATGCTTCCGGCGTCACCGCCCACTTCGACGACGGCAGCGAGCGCCACGCCGACCTGCTGGTGATCGCCGACGGCACCCATTCGCGCCTGCGCGAACAGGCGCTGGGGCGGCCGGTACCGCGGCGCTACTGCGGCTACGTCAACTGGAACGTGCGCGTACCCGCCAGCGAGGATCTGGCCCCGCTGCACGACTGGGTACAGTACGTCGGCGACCACCAACGGGTTTCGCTGATGCCGATGAGCGGCGATCCGGCGCATCCGGAGTTCTACTGCTTCTTCGATGTGCCGCTACCTGCCGGCAGCGACAACGACCCCGCCCGCTATCGCGATGAGCTGGCGCACCACTTCGCCGGCTGGGCACCGCCGGTGCAGCGGCTGATCGCGCGTATCGATCCCGCCGCCATGGCGCGGGTGGAGATCCACGACATCGACCCGCTGGAGACGCTGGTCGCCCCCAGGGTGGCGATACTCGGCGACGCCGCCCACGGCATGGCCCCGGATCTGGGCCAGGGCGGCTGCCAGGCGATGGAGGACGCCTGGGTGCTGGCCGAGGCGCTCGAGACCAGCAGCGGCGCCATCGACGAAGCGCTTGCGCGCTACGACGCCGCCAGGGTGTCACGGGTGGGCGAGATCGTCAGCCGCGCGCGCCAGCGGGCCGAGACCACCCACGGCGCCGACCCCGCCGCCACCCGGGCCTGGTATGCCGAACTCGCCGCCGAGGACGGCCGCCATATCATGGGGGGGATGCGCAAGACGATCCTCGGCGGGCCACTCGGCTAGGCACTGTCTGATAGGCACTGTCTGAAAAGTGTCGCGCTCAGGCCTCGCGGGAGAGCAGGTCGAGCGCGTCGATCCGCGTCTCCTGACGCTGACGCTGGCGCTCCTCGAGGCCGGCGAAGTCGAACAGTTCGCGGTCGGCCAGCTGCGAGGGGGCAACATTGGTCACTGCCTTGAACATCGTCTCCAGGCGTCCCGGATGCTTGGCCTCCCACTCCGCCAGCATCTCCTTGACCACCTGGCGCTGCAGATTGGGCTGCGAGCCACACAGATTGCAGGGGATGATGGGGAAGGCCATCTGCCGCGCATACTCGGCGATATCCGCCTCACGGCAGTAGGCCAGCGGGCGAATGACGATGTTCTTGCCGTCGTCGGAGAGCAGCTTGGGGGGCATCGACTTGAGCGTGCCGCCGTAGAACATGTTGAGAAACAGCGTCTCGAGCATGTCCTCGCGGTGATGGCCAAGGGCGATCTTGGTCGCGCCGATCTCCTCGGCAAAGCCGTAGAGCGAGCCCCGGCGCAGACGCGAGCAGAGCGCGCAGGTGGTCTTGCCCTCCGGGGTCTTCTCCTTCACCACCGAGTAAGTGTCGCGCTCGAGGATATGGTAGGCGACGTCCTTGGTGGCGAGATAGTCGGGCAGCACGTGCTCGGGGAAGCCCGGCTGCTTCTGGTCGAGATTGACCGCCACCAGCTCGAACGCCACCGGGGCGTTGCGCTGCAGGTTGAGCAGGATCTCCAGCATGGTGTAGGAGTCCTTGCCGCCGGACAGGCACACCATCACCTTGTCGCCTTCATGGATCATGCCGTAGTCGATGATCGCATTGCCGACCTGGCGGCGCAGGCGTTTCTGCAGCTTGTTGAATCGCGTCTGGCCTTGGCAGACGCATCGGCCTCGGCAGTCTCTGCCTGCCGGCTATCGAGGGGATCGCTGGCTCGTTGCATGCTTCGCTCTTTCGCGCCGCTGCCCGCGACACGGCGAGGGCCGCCGGTCGCCGCTGGACGCGGGTGTCATTCGTGGGGTCGTGGGGCGCCTATGCTAACACCGCCCCGGGCAGCGGCGAAGCGCTGGCATAGCGATCCCCGGCGACCAGCGCGCATGACGGCGGCGACCATCAGATCACGTGCATCACACCCAGATAACGTACCGTCACCCCCACGAACAGCACCGCGATACCCACGCGCTGCAGTTTGAACTCGGTCGGCGTGAGCACCATCCGCCGCTGCCAGAACAGCAGCACGCCGCGCAGATCACGGGTGCGCCGCACATAACGCAGATAGCTCACGCCCACGACCAGAAGCCCGAGCAGCAACAGGCCATGCTCCATCCAGTTCATCATTTTTTCCTCATGTTATTCGCATCCCATGGTGAATATCGCCGCCGTCGGCCATCTCGACGTAAGACACCGCCCCGGCGCGCCGGGACGGTGTGCGATCAGGCCTCGGTTCAGTGGTCGACCGCCGTACCGGCGCCGCGGGGCACACGGATCTCCTCGACGATCTGCTGGATCTCCGCCGGCGGCGGCGCGGTGAAGCGGCACACCACCAGCGAGACCACGAAGTTGAAGATCATGCCCAGGGTGCCGATCCCCTCCGGCGAGACGCCGAACCACCAGTGCTCGGGGGTGTTCATTTCCGGCGCCACGAACTTGAAGTAGACGATGTAGCTGAAGGTGAAGATCAGCCCCACCAGCATCCCGGCGATCGCCCCCTCCTTGTTCATGCGCTTGTAGAAGATGCCCATCAGGATCACCGGGAAGAAGCTCGACGCCGCCAGCCCGAAGGCGAACGCCACCACCTGGGCCACGAATCCCGGCGGGTTGATGCCGAAATAGCCAGCGATCACGATCGCCACCGCCGCGGCGAGGCGCGCGGCCAGCAGCTCACCCTTCTCGGAGATGTCCGGCTTGAGCTGCTTCTTGAGCAGGTCGTGGGAGATCGCCGACGAGATCACCAGCAGCAGCCCGGCCGCGGTCGACAACGCCGCCGCCACGCCCCCGGCAGCGACCAAGGCCACCACCCAAGCGGGTAGATTGCCGATCTCGGGGTTGGCCAGCACGATGATGTCGCGGTCGATATAGACCTCACCGGGATTGTCGGTGGGGGCGTTTCAACAGCCGTTCGCCGTGGCTGCCACGCTCGCCGGTATAGACCGGGGCGCCCTGGAACGGATCCCCGGCGGACATCTGTACCTCGCCGTCGGCGTTCTTGTCGGTCCACGCGATCAGCCCCGAGTTCTCCCAGTTGCGGAACCACTGGGGCAGCGATTCGTAGGCGGTGTTGTCGACCGTCTCGATCAGGTTGACCCGGGCGAAGGCCCCCACCGCCGGCGCGCTGGTGTAGAGGATGGCGATGAAGAACAGCGCCCAGCCGGCGCTGACCCGGGCATCGCGCACCCGCGGCACGGTGAAGAAGCGTACGATCACGTGGGGCAAGCCGGCGGTGCCGCACATCAGCGCCGCGGTAATGAAGAAGACGTCGATGGTCGACTTGGTGCCAGAGGTGTAGGCGCTGAAGCCGAGCTCGGTCACCAACTGGTCGAGCCGCGTGAGTAGATAGACCCCGGTGTCGTTGCCGGCGGCGTCGAGCAGCGTGGCACCGAAACCGGTCTGCGGCAGGATATGCCCGGTCATCATGATCGACAGGAAGATCGCCGGCACGGTGAAGGCGAAGATCAGCACGCAGTACTGCGCCACCTGGGTGTAGGTGATGCCCTTCATGCCGCCGAGCACGGCGTAGAAGAACACGATCACCATGCCGATCGCCACGCCGATGTCGACGTCGACCTCGAGGAAACGGGCAAAGACGATCCCGGTGCCGCGCATCTGCCCCGCCACGTAGGTGAAGGAGACGAAGATGACACAGATCACCGCCACCGTGCGCGCCACGTTGGAGTAGTAGCGGTCACCGATGAAGTCCGGCACCGTGAACTTGCCGAACTTGCGCAGATAAGGCGCCAGGAGCATCGCCAGCAGCACGTAGCCGCCGGTCCAGCCCATCAGGTAGACCGAGGCGTCATAGCCCGAGTAGGCGATGATCCCCGCCATCGAGATGAACGACGCCGCCGACATCCAGTCGGCCGCGGTGGCCGCGCCGTTGGCGATCGGCGAGACGCCACCGCCGGCGACGTAGAACTCCTTGGTGGAGCCCACCCGCGAGGCGATCGCGATCGCGATGTAGAGGACGAAGGAGCCCCCCACGAAGAGATAAGTCAGTAATTGAATATCCATCAGGCCTGTCCTGTGTGTTGGTTATTGTCGGTTGCGATAGATGTCCAGTTACTGCTCTTCGACGTCGTACTCCCGGTCGAGCCGATTCATCGCCCAGGCGTAGACCACGATCAGCACCAGAAAGGCGTAGATCGCGCCCTGCTGGGCGAACCAGAAGCCGAGCTTGAAGCCGAAGACATGGATGGCATTGAGCGGCTCGACCAGCAGCACGCCGAAGCCATAGGAGACGATGAACCAGATCACCAACAGCGTCGCGATCAAGCGTATGTTGGCCTTCCAGTAGTCCTGCCGGCTCTTTCCCTTCATGAGATTCCCCTCTCGCTGCTCGAAAGCGCCCCCCGCCTACCGGGCGCACACGGGTGCGTTCTGCCCGCCCCTGGGCCAACCCTCGGGCGCACTGCTTAGCGCTCGAAAATCAACGGCTTGTCGGGTCCGGCGACACGAGTGCAGCCTATGTCAGAGGAGGCTTGCGGGGGCAGGCTGACTTTAGTCGAGGGGTCGCGAGCGGCTCGGGACATTAACGTTTTCTTTATGAATAACAGGCAAGTAGCGCATTCGTTCAGACATTGAACCTTGGTCTATCAGGCCAAAGCATGAGTACCCGAGGCGCAGCCGTCGCTCACCTCTGTCACACTAGGCGCCCTGCAGCGCTACGCTGGCTAGACGCGCCGCGGCAGGCGATCATGGCGGGGGCGACTCAAAAAGAATCACACGGGCGCGGAGGCGCTCAGCGCAAGCGGGGAAACACATGTTCGAAGGCGGCTTACTGATCGTCGTGGCACTGCTCTACGTGGCCACGCTGTTCGCCATTGCCTGGCGCGGCGATCGCCACGCCCGGCGCCACGGCCCGGCCAGCCGGCGGCCGATCGTCTACAGCCTGGCGCTGGCGGTCTACTGCACCTCCTGGACCTTCTACGGCAGCGTCGGCCAGGCCGCCACCTCGGGCTGGTCGTTCGCCAGCGTGTTCATCGGCCCGGTGCTCACCTTCCTGCTGTTCTGGCCGGTGATCACCAAGATGATCCGCGTGGCCAAACGCCAGAACGTCACCTCGATCGCCGACTTCATCGCCTCGCGCTACGGCAAGTCGCAGTCGCTGGCCGCCTTCGCCAGTCTGATCGCGCTGGTCGGCACGCTGCCCTACATCGCGCTGCAGCTCAAGGCGGTCTCCACCGCCTTCCGCGTGATGACCAGCGATGGCCACTCGGTCAAGGCGCCGATCGTCGACGACACCGCCTTCTATATCGCCATCGTGATGGCGGCCTTCGCGATCCTGTTCGGTACCCGCGATACCAACGCCACCGAACACCACGAGGGCCTGATCCAGGCGATCGCCTTCGAGTCGGTGGTCAAGCTGGTGGTATTCCTGGTGCTCGGGGCTTACGTCACCTGGGGCATGTTCGATGGCCTCGGCGACCTGCTCGGCCGCGCCGACACCTATCTCCAGCTGCAGCAGCAGCTCACCGAGCAGAACTTCGACACCAGCTTCTGGACCCAGACCCTGCTGGCGATGCTGGCGGTGTTCTGTCTGCCGCGCCAGTTCCATATCACCGTGGTCGAAAACACCAACACCGACGACGCCAAGCGCGCGCGCTGGCTGTTCCCGCTCTATCTGGTGCTGATCGGGCTGTTCGTGCTGCCGTTGGCAGCGGCCGGTCTGTCGCTGTTCCCCGGCGATGACCTGGCTCCCGACAGCTACGTGCTGGCGTTGCCGATCGTCGCCGATCAGCCGTGGCTGGCGATGCTCACCTTCGTCGGCGGGCTCTCGGCGGCCACCGGCATGGTGATCATGGCGGCGGTGGCCAATGCGATCATGATCTCCAACGAAATCGTGCTGCCGGCACTCTTCCGCCTGCGCTGGTTCGAGGAGAAGTCGCGCGACTACGGGCGCCTGGTGCTGCTGGCGCGACGCATCACCATCGTCGCCATCCTGGCGCTGGCCTATCTGTTCTATCAGCTGGTGGCGGAGTACAGCTCGCTGGCCGCCACCGGCCTGCTCTCGCTCTCCGCCGCCGCCCAGTTCGCCCCGGCCCTGCTCGGCGGGCTCTACTGGAAGCGCGGCAACCGCCTCGCGTGGTCACCGGGCTCAACGTGGGCTTTGCGATCTGGCCTACACCCTGCTGATGCCGGCGCTGATCCGCCCGGCCTGCTGCCGGAGGCGTGGCGTGGCCGGCGGGCCATGGACGTGGCCTGGCTGTCGCGCGTGCATCTGTTCGGGCTCAACGTCACCGACAGCTTCGCCCACGGGGTGATGCTGTCGCCGGCTTCAACCTGTTCTTCTATATATTCATCTCCCAGCTGACGCGCAGCGGGTGGTCGAGCGGATTCAAGCGTCGCTGTTCGTCGACAGCATCGAAACCCGCCAGACCACGGTCAATCGCCCCTGGACCGGGGCCACCACGGTGGGCGACCTCAAGGTGCTGTGCGAGCGTTTCCTGGGCCAGTCTCAGGTCGAGCGCGCCTTCGACGACTACGGGCGGCGCAACGCCAAGCCGCTGGAGAACAACGCCCGCGCTTCGATCGACGTGATCCAGTTCACCGAGCGCCTGCTGGCCTCGGTGCTCGGCGCCTCATCGGCGCGCATCGTGGTCAACTCGGCGCTGCAGGGTCGCGGCATCGGGATCTCGGACGTGATCTCGATCGTCGATGAGGCGTCGCAGGTGCTGGAGTTCAACCGCGCCCTGCTGCAGGCGACCATCGAGAACATCAACCAGGGCATCGGGGTGGTCGACCAGAACCTCAATCTGGTGGTGTGGAACCAGCGCTATCTGGAGATCTTCCGCTTCCCCGACAACCTGATCCGGGTCGGCACGCCGATGGAGAAGGTGTTCCGCTACAACGCCCACAACGGCGAGTACGGCCCCGGCGACCCGGAGGAGCATGTCGAGCAACTGATCGAGAACATCAGAAGCGGCCAGCCCCACCGCTATGAGCGCTACCGCCCCGACGGCAGCGTGCTCGAGGTGCTCGGCAATCCCTGCCGGGCGGCGGCTTCGTCTACACCTACCAGGACATCACCCAGCAGAAGCGCACCGAAGAGGCGCTGATCCGCTCCGAGAGCAATATCCGTATCTACACCGACAACGTGCCGGCGCTGATCGCCTACTTCGACACCGACTGCCGCTATCTCTTCACTAACCGCGCCTACGAGGCGGCGATGGGCATCGACCGCAACGCGGTGATCGGCGAGCGCGTGCAGAACGTCATGCCGGCGGCCGCGGCGCGCCAGCGCGGCCCCTGGATGCGCCGCGCCCTGGATGGCGAACGGGTCAACTTCGAGATCTCGCTGGACGACGGCGATGGTGGTGTGCGCTACATGCTGGTGACCTACACGCCCCACTTCGGCGAAGGCGGGCGGATACTCGGCTTCTTCGCGCTCTACCAGGACATCACCGAGCGCCGCCTGGCCGAGATCGCCCTGCGCGAGACCAACGAGAATCTCGAGGAGCGCGTGCGCGAGCGCACCCAGGCGCTGTCCAAGGCCAACGCCGCCCTGCGTCAGGAGAACCGGGTGCGCGCCGAGGCGGAGCAGGCCCTGCGCCAGGCCAAGCAGACCGCCGAGGATGCCAACGCCTCCAAGACCCGCTTCCTCGCCGCCGCCAGCCACGATCTGCTGCAGCCGCTCAACGCCGCTCGGCTGTTCACCTCGGCGCTGGGCCAGCAGGTGGCGGATGGCGATCACCGCCGCACCATCGGCCATATCGACAACTCGCTGCAGGCCGCCGAGGAGCTGCTGGGCACCCTGCTCGACATCTCCAAGCTCGATGCCGGGGCGCTGACCCCGCGCAAGAGCCAGTTCCCGCTGGCCGACATCCTGCGCCGCTGCGCGCCGAGTTCGAGGTGATGGCCGACGACCGCGGCCTAGACCTGGACATGGTCGCCACCGGCCTGTGGGTCGACAGCGATGCCCAGATGCTGCGGCGTATCGTCCAGAACTTCCTCTCCAACGCCCTGCGCTATACCCAGCAGGGGCGGGTGCTGCTGGGCTGTCGCCGGCGCCACGACCGGGTGGTGATCGAGGTCTGGGACACCGGGCCGGGGATTCCCGACTCCAAGCTCAGCGAAATCTTCCAGGAGTTCCGGCGCCTCGATCAGGCCTCGCGCCATAAGGAGAGCGAGCGCGGGCTGGGGCTCGGCCTCTCCATCGCCGAGCGCATGAGCCGAGTGCTCGACCATCCGATCCAGGTTCGCTCCAAGGTCGCCGCCGGCACCGTGTTCTCGGTCTCGGTACCGCTGGTGGCCGGCCGCCGCGGCAGCCCCAAGCCAGAGGAGAGCGCCCCGCGGCGCAGCGGCAACAAGCTCGTCGGCACCCGCATCCTGTGCATCGACAACGAGCGCCTGATCCTCGAAGGCATGAAGGCGATGCTCGAAGGCTGGGAGTGCGAAGTCTTCACTGCCACCTCCATCGGCGGCGCCAAGTCGGCGATCCGCAACATGGGCGGCGACCCGACGCCATCCTCGCCGACTACCACCTCGACAACGAGGTGACCGGGGTGATGGCGCTCGAGGCGCTGGAGGAGCTGTGCGAGCAGAGCGTGCCGGGGATCGTGATCACCGCCGACCCGCACCGAGGAGGTCGCCGACGAGATCAAGCGCGGCGGCTATCAGCTGCTGCTCAAGCCGGTGCGTCCGGCCGCCCTGCGGCGCCCTGCTCACGCGGACGCTGCAGGCCTCGCGGGCGACCCGCGCAGCGGGTGACGAGAGCCCCTGAGCCAACGGCACGCTGAAACGACGACGCGCCGCAGATGGCGGCGCGTCGAGGAAAATCGGCAGGCTGTGGGTGAAAGCGTGGTCGGGATGCCGGCCCGCCTTGCTCCGGGCCAAGAGCCCGAGGCGCAGCGAGCCAGCGGCGTGGCTTAGAGCGCCTTTCACAACCGCTAGACGACGTGGGCTTGTCCGGGGGCAGCGCCTCGCGAGGGCGCTGTGACCCCCTCCTGGGCGCTACCTTTGCCATCCCTGGCAAAGGACCCTCGCTTTGCCCTGCCCCCGGCGCCCACTGCTAGAGGGTTTGGAAATGGGCTCTTAGAAGCGGTAGGTTGCCTGCACCCCGAAGAGGTTGAGCGAGTTGTCGTACTCGGCCTGGTAGGAGGTGCCATTGGCTTTCTGCTGGTCGACGTCGGCGCGATCTTCCCAGATGTAGCTGTAGGCCGCATCGATGGTCAGGTCGGGGATCGGGTCCAGCCGGCGCCGATCGAGACCAGGTTACGGTTCGCCGTGGGCACGCGCGGGCTGCGGTGGGCATCTTTGACCGGCGACTGGTCATAGGCGATACCGCCGCGCAGGGTCCAGGCCGGATTGACCTTGTAGGAGAGACCGGCGGCGTACTGCCAGGTGTCGCGGTAGTCCTGCTGCTCGTCGATCGGCAGCCCCAAGCCATTGTCGACCACCAGCTGGTCAAAGCGGCTCCAGCGGTATAGGTCGCCCCGGCCATCACCGTCCAGCGGTCGTCGAGCTGGTGGGTGACCGAGAAGTCGATGGTCCTCGGGCAGGGTGATATCGAGCGAACCGTCGCCGCTGGCATTGAGGAAGATCGGACCCGATCCACCGACCCCACCGAAGACGTTGGAGGCATCGACATCACCGGAAAGATGGTAGTCGACCTTGGAGCGGTAGGTGAGGCCCAGGGTGGTGGACTCCACCGGGCGGTAGATCAAGCCGATGTTGTAGCCCCAGGCGTCATCGTCGCCCTTGACGTTGACAGTGCCGTCAGCGAAGCATTCCGGTTGAGCGGATTGGGGGTCTTGCTCTCCAGCTCGCCCTTGATGTGGTTGTAGGTCACGCCGAAACCGATGGCGAACTTGTCGTTGAAGCGGTACGACAGCGTGGGCTGGGCGGTGATGACCTCCAAGTCGCTGTAGTTGCCGAGTAGCGCCCCTTGAAGTCGTCGCCGTAGTCGGTGACCAGCCCGAACGGCGCATAGACGCCGAGACCGAAGCTCCAGCGGGTCGTTGATCGGCTGCACGTAGTAGCCGAACGGTACCGCCTTGTGCGGAATCATGTCGCCGTCGGTGCTACCTTGGGTGCCCACCACGCCAGCGAGTGTCGGCTGGGTGCCGCTGTCGTTGCTGATGTCCGAACTGGCGTCGATGTAGTGGGTACCCGCAGTGACCTGGGCACGGTCGAGGAACGACATGCCCGCCGGGTTGCCGAAGACGATGGAGCGTCCTGAACGTTGGAGGAGCGCCCGGCCCAGGAGGTGCCCTGGCCACTGACACTCTGCTCCTGGAGTTGAAAGGCCCCGGCCATGGCCTGGCTGGAGGCGGCGGCGCTCACCAGCGCGATGGCCAGCGACAAGCGGTTGTAGCGAAAAGACATGGTTTGTTCCCCTCTCCCAGTGGTCGCCCTTGCGCTTGCGCGTCTGGCGATCGTCGCCGAAGGCGCGGACTCCGCATCCCTTCAGCACTATTTTTCCCATCCCTTTGTCACTCAGCGCTGCATCAGCGTCAATGCGCAAACGGTCGTTTTAATCGCATTTTTGACTTCTCTTTAGTCGTAATACGAATCGCTATGTCGCTTTCGCCCTCCTTGGCCCCGGCGGCGCCCTCCCCACCTTGTCGGCACCGATCAGGAGTGATAGAGGCTCGCCTTGACCCATGTGTAAGACCTAGGTTTTACACTGACCTCAACAAGCGCGGAGGAGCTTCACGATGAAAGTCACTGAACTGGCGCGAAGCGCCGGGGTCACCGCCGAGACCGTGCGTCACTACACCCGCCAGGGCCTGCTGACGCCGCAACGTGATCCGGACAACGGCTATCAGCTCTACGACCAGCGCGACCTGAGCCGGCTGCACTTCATCCAGCGTGCGCGCACCCTGGGCTTCAGCCTCAAGGAGATCGCCGAGATTCTCGACCAGGCCGACCAGGGCGATTCACCGTGCCCGCTGGTACGCGACCTGCTCGCCGCACGACTGCCACGTATCCATGCCCAGATCCGCGAGCTGCAGGCGCTGGCCGAACGCATGGAGCACGCCCTGGAGGATTGGTCGCAGATGCCCGATGGTGCGCCCGACGGGCACAGCATCTGTCGTCTGATCGAACACACGTCCGACGGCGCCCACGGCTGCCACGCCGCGCCAGGGAGGTCCGCGTGAACCACTATCGCTATCGCGTCGACGCCATGCACTGCCAGGGCTGCGTCAAGCGCATCCGCGCGGCGGTCGCTGTCGCCGACGCCGAGGCCACCCTCGAGGCCGCCCCCGCGCAGCGCGAGCTGGCGGTCACCACCGAGCTAGACGAGGCGAGCCTGCGTCGACTGCTCGACCATGCCGGCTATCCCGCCACGCCCCTTGACGAGGCCAACGCCGAAACACCGCCAGCGCCGGCGCCGGCGCAGCAGGCGGCAGCGACCACGGACGCCCAGTCCACGGATGCTCAGTCCACGGACAGACAGACTGCCCAGGCCGGCGCCCAGGACTCGGCCAGCGCGCGCGCCGATAACCCCGCCCTGCGGCGGCTGGCGATCGGCGGCATGACCTGCGCGCCGGCTGCGTCAATGCGGTGCAGAAGGCGCTCGCGGCCACCCCGGGGGTGACCCGCGCCCAGGTCAACTTCGCCAGTGAGACCGCGCAGGTCGGCGGCAGCGCCGATCTCGAAGCGCTGATCATGCGGTACGCGGCGCCGGCTACACGGCGACGCCGATCGCCGATCTGCGCCAGGCCAGCGCCCAGCGCCAGCGCGACAACCGCCGCCAGTGGCGCCGCCATCTGCGCGACGCCTGCCTAGCCTCGCTCTGGGCATACCGATGATGCTGGCGATGTTCATCCACCAGCCGCGCCTCGAGGGTGGCGAGCGCTGGGTCTGGCTGGCCCTGGGGCTAGCCACGCTGGGCGTGCTCGCCACTGCCGGGCGACGCTTCTTCGACGGCGCCTGGAAGGCGTTTCGCCACCACCAGGCCAACATGGATACGCTGATCGCCCTCGGCACCCGCCGCAGCCTGGCTCTACTCGATGACGGTGGTGCTGCTTCCCGGCCTGATCCCGCCGGCCTCGCGCCATCTCTACTTCGAGGCCTCGCTGATGATCGTGGGGCTGATCGGTATCGCCAGGCGCTGGAGCTGCGCGCCAAGGGACGCAGCAGCCAGGCGCTGTCGCGTCTGCTCGATCTGCAGAGCCGTACCGCGCGGGTGATTCGCCAGGATCAGGAGCGCGAAGTCGCGATCGAGAGCGTGCAGGTGGGCGAACGCATCCGGGTGCGTCCCGGCGAGCGTCTGCCGGTGGATGGCGAGGTCGAGAGCGGCGAGAGCCATATCGACGAATCGATGCTGACCGGTGAACCCGAGGCGGTACGCAAGGGCGCCGGCGACAGCGTCAGCGCCGGGACGGTCAATGGCCGCGGCAGCTTGGTCTATCGCGCCACCCAGGTGGGTGACGAAACCCGCCTCGGACGCATCGTCGATCAGGTCGCCCAGGCGCAGGAGTCGCGCCCGCCGATCGGCGCCCTGGCCGACCGTGTCGCCGGTATCTTCGTGCCCAGCGTGATGATCATCGCGGTGCTCACTGCGCTCGCCTGGCTCAATTTTGGGCCCGCGCCCCAGCTGGTGCACATGCTGGTGGCCGCGACCACGGTATGATCATCGCCTGCCCCTGCGCGCTGGGCCTGGCGACCCCGATCTCGACCATGCTCGGTATCAGCAAGGCCGCCGAGCACGGCGTACTGATCCGCGACGGCGAGGCACTGCAGCCGCCAGCCGCCTGAGCACCCTGGTAGTCGACAAGACCGGTACCCTCACCAGGCCGCCCGAAGGTGACCGCCAGCCACTACTGGCAGACGCAGGCGCGCGCCCAAGCGGCCGTAGTCGCACTCGAACGCGGTTCGGAGCATCCGCTGGCAAGCGCCCTGCTGGCGCACCTGGACGACGCGCCCGAGCCCCCGGCGGTCGACGCCTTCGACAGTGTCACCGGGCGTGGCCTGGTCGCCACCCTGGCGGATGGCACCCGGGCGCTGCTCGGCAACGCCGCGCTGATGCACGACCACGCCATTGATATCCAGGCTGCGGCGGAGACCGCCGAGTCCTGGCAACAGCAAGCCGCGAGCGTGGTCTATCTGGCCCTGGACGGCCAGCTGGCGGCGCTCTTCGGGTGCGCGACGCCCTGCGTGAAGATAGCCGCGCCGCGGTGGCCCGACTGCGCCGGGCGGGGCTGAAGTTGTGATGCTGAGCGGCGACAACTCCGCCGCCGCCGCCGCCATCGCGCATGAGGCGGGGATCGACGAGGTCCACGCCGAGGCTGCTGCCGGGTGACAAGCAGGCCGCGGTGGCGACGCTACAGCAGCGCGCGAACGCGTGGGCATGGTCGGCGACGGCATCAACGACGCCCCGGCGCTGGCCCAGGCGGATGTCGGCTTCGCCATCGGCCAGGCACCGACGTCGCCATCGAGCGCCGGCATCACACTCATGCGCGACTCGCTGCACGGGTGGCCGATGCCATCGCCATCAGTCGCGCCACGCTGTCCAATAAACAGAATCTGTGGGGGGCATTCGGCTACAACGCCCTCGGCATTCCCATCGCCGCCGGCGTGCTCTATCCGTTCACCGGGATGCTGCTGTCGCCGATGCTCGCGGCGCTGGCGATGTCGGCTCCTCGGTCACGGTGGTCGCCAACGCCAGCCGCCTGCGCCGCTTCGCCCCGGGCGGTGGCACGCCTCCGATCCAGGAGCGACACTGATGCTGATACTGCTAATACGCTGGGCCTGGCGCTCATCGTCTTTATCGTGTGGTGGTTCTGGCTCAAGGCTGAGCGCCAGCGCCCCGTCGACCCACAGGAGACCCCATGTCCTCTGCACCCGACACCTCCAGCAACGGCGCACCGCCGCTCGACGGGATCGTCGAGAGCGTGCTCTACACCGCCGACAAAGCCCGCGCCCGGGCGTTCTTCGAGCGCGTCCTGGGCCTGGAGCCGCATCTCGCCGACGAACGCTTTCTCGCCTACCCGGTGGGCGCTAGCATGCTGCTGGTGTTCCAGCGCGGCGAGACCGACACCACGGTGACGCTGCCCGACGGCATGGGCACCATCCCACCCCACGACGGCGCCGGCCGCCAGCACGTGGCGCTGGCGATCGGCGCCGAGCAGCTGCCCGCCTGGGAGGCGCATCTCGACGCCGAAGGCGTGATCATCGAGGGGCGCACCCGCTGGCCACGGGGCAGCGAGAGCCTCTACTTTCGCGACCCGGACGGGCATCTGATCGAGCTGGTGACACCGGGGCTGTGGCCCTGCTACTAAGGAACCACTGCATAAATGCCTGCACGGACTCGGCGTCCCCAGCGCATGACTACGTTGCGCGGTACTCGAAGACTCGCCTAACCCCATGTTATGTCTTGCGTGACGCGTTGCCTTCGGCAACTTGCCCTGACGGGCCGCCCTACGGGCGTTCTCTACGCGTTGCTTCGAGTCTGCGTTCCGTGCGCCTTGCCCTTCATCTCGTTCGGCGATTTATTCAGCGCTTCCCTAACGCGTACCGCTCAGCTTCGGCTGACGCCGGTATAGCGCCCCGGGCGGTGGTTGAGGGTGAGAATGCCGCTGAGCACCGCCGCTCCCAGGATCGAGTAGAGCACGTTGCTTACCGGTAGCACGGCGAACGCGGCCAGCATCACCAGGCCGTCGAGCGCCAGCTGCACCTTGCCCGCGCTCCAGCCATGGCGATCATGCAGGTGCAGGGCGAGGATATTGAAGCCGCCCAGGCTGCCGCGGTGACGAAACAGCGAGAGTACCCCCAGACCGATCAGCGCCCCGCCCATCAGCGCCGCGAACAGTGGCGTCACCTTTCCGATCTCGATCCAGTCGGCAATATGCCAGCTGAGCCAGGAGAGCAGCGCAATGGCAGCGAAGGTCTTGAGCGTGAACTGGTGCCCGATCCGTTGCCAGGCGAGCCAGTAGAACGGCAGGTTGACCACGAAGAACACCGGTCCGAAGGGCCAGCCGGTGGCGTAGCTGATCAGCAGCGAGATACCCGCCGTACTGCCGATCAGAATCTCGGCGTGCTGATAGAGCACCACGCCGAGCGCGGCGCAGGCTGACCCGAGCAGAATGGCGAGCACGTCTTCGTGCGTGCGGTGACGGATCTGGGGGCTGTCCATCGAAGTTCCCTTGGCATGGTATGGCCATCGCCGTGGCGCGGTGACGCCGCCGGCCTGGCGGAAAGCGCAGCGCTTGTGGCGCCGCTGCGTCTCTCGCGGTGCGCGAGGCGGCCAATGATAGCGTCAATTCAGCCAAGGGGGTGGATAGCGTAGTGGCGGGAGACTCGGGCCTGCACCCGCGCGGATATCAGCCGCTCAGGCGTTCGGCGTGCTCGACCATCAGCTGCAGCGACTCGCGCCCTTTCCAGCGGTTGCGCGAGAGCTTGAAGCCACAGCGGACGCGGTCCCCCACGGCGATCGGATGCGGCGCTCCCGGCGCCAGGGCGCGGAACCAGATGGCGCGGGTCACGCTGGCATCGCGGGAGAGCTCCAGCATCAGGTGGTTGCCCTCCGCCCCCACCGCACGCAGCTGCTCGACGTGGAAGGTCGCCTCGAACAGCGGCGCCTCGAATTCGCGCCCATAGGGTGCCAGCGCCGCCAGCTCGTCGAGGGTGGCCAGCGACAGCTGCGCCGCCTCCAGCTCGCCGTCGGTCCATACCACCGGATAGAGCTCACGCCCGCCCAGCTGCTCGCCCACTGCCTGCAAAAAGGCATCGCGGAAACGTTCGAGTTCGCCCCGCGGCACGCCCACGCCGGCGGCGCCACGGTGACCACCGAAGCGCGGCAGACTCTCCGGTGCCAGCTCATGGGCGCGCTGCAGGGCGTCACGCAGATGCAGCGCCTCGATCGAGCGCCCCGAGCCGGTAAGCATCTCTGGCGCAGTGGCCGGGGTCAGCACCAGGGTGGGGCGTCCATAGCTCTGGACCAGGCGCGAGGCGACGATCCCCTGCACCCCGGCGTGGCCCTGCGGCAGGTGGATCACCAGCGCCGGCGGGTCCTCGGCCAGCTGTGCCAGCGCCAGCCCTCGGGCCTGCTCGACCATGTCCGCTTCCAGCGCCTTGCGCGCCTGGTTGTCGTCGTCGAGCACCTGCAGGTGGCGCCGAGCCACAGCGTCGTCCGTGGCCAGCATGAAGTGCAGCGCCGCATAGGGGTCGTCGAGGCGCGAGCGCGCGTTGATGCGCGGGCCCATCTGGAACGCCAGGGTCTCGGCGTCGAAGGGTACGCTATCGGCCCCCAGGCGCTCCGCCATCACCCGCCAGCACGGCGCCTGCATACGATTGATCAGGCGCAGGCCGTAGGTCACCACGGCGCGATTGGCGGCGCTGCCACCCAGCGAGACGCAGTCCGCCACCGTGCCCAGAGCGACGTAGGAGAGCCAGGGCGCGAGCTTGGGCGTCGACGCAGAGAGCACGCCCTGCTCGACCAGCACCGCCCGGGTGAGCGACATCATCAACCATGACACCATACAGCCGGCGATGGTCTTGTCGGGATAGTCGCAGTCGTCGCGGGTGGGGTTGATGGTGGCGTAGGCCGAGGCCGGCGGCCCCGCTAGCGGCAGCGCGTGGTGATCGGTCACCACCACATCGATACCGGCCTCGCGCAGGCGGGCGATCCGCGGCTCGTCGGAGGAGCCGCAGTCGGCGGTGACCACCAGGCTGGGGCGCGGCTTGAGCGCCAGGGTACGCTCGACCAGCGGCAGGCTGATGCCGTAACCATCGTTGATGCGGTGGCCGATCAGACTGTGCAGGCGGGTGGCGGGCACGCCGAACAGCTCGGTCAGTGCGCGCAGGATCACCACGTGGGAGGTGATGCCATCGACGTCGTAATCGGTGAGGATACCGATGTGTTCGCCCTCGCTCACCGCCCGCGCGATCCGTTCGGCACCGCGGCGCGCATCGGCCAGCCGCTCAGGGTGGCTGAGATGACGCAGCGCCGGATCGATCAGCGCCTCCAGCGGCCCTGCATACCCTGCCAGACGTCCGGCCAGGACCCTCGCCTGCAGCTCGCTCAGACCCTCGGCCTGGGCGCGCTGATAGAGCGCGGTGTCGCGCTCGCGTGGCAGCAGGCGCGGACGGGTGAGTTCATCGAGCGATGACCGGGAAAGATCGGGGTCCAAGCAGCCTCCTGGCATGATTACCCTGACGCGGCACCTCTAGCTCAGGTGAGCGCGATCATGACGTGCTGGCGATAGGCGGGACGCGACTGCAGCCGCGCGTACCAGGCTGCCAGATGCGGCAGGTCGGGACGCTCGATATCCATTTCGAACCACGCATAGGCAAAGCAGCCCAGCGGGATGTCTCCCATACCCCACGCCGTCCCCGACAAAAAGGGCTGTTCGGACAGCGTCCGATCTACCCTGCCGAGTAGCGTGCCGCAGGCAGCCAGCCCTTCTTCGAGCGCCTTGTCGTCGCGCTGCTCCGCCGACAGGCGCACCGTATTCCAGAACACGGCCTTGAAGGGGGAGGCCAACGACGAGGTCGTCCAGTCCATCCACTTGTCGGCCTCGGCACGCGCCGCGGGATCCGCCTCATGCAGGGAGCCGCGCCCATATTTGGCGCACAGATAGCGCACGATCGCGTTGGATTCCCACAGCACGAGGTCGTCGTCCTGCAGGCAAGGGATCAGACCGTTGGGATTCATGGCCCGGTAGGCGGGTTCGTCGACCACGCCATAGGCGCCGCCCGCATCGATTCGTTCGAAGGGCAGCGCCAGCTCCTCGGCACACCACAGCACCTTCTTGACGTTGGTCGAGTTGGTGCGTCCCCAGATCCTCAGCATGATCCCTGTCCTCGCAGGATTGGACCGGGCGCGTCGGGCACCCGCCCCCTCGTTTGCGCCGCTATCAGCGGCGATTGTCGGCGACGAAGCGCTGGACCGCGGCGAGCTCCGCCGGCAGCACCGTATAGCGCTCTTCGCGTTCGAGCAGGCCGTCCATGTGCGGCGGCAGTGGCGCCCCGGTAAAGCCCGCCTTGACCACCGCCTCGGCGAACTTGGCCGGATGCGCGGTGGCCAGGGTGATCATCGGCGTGGCGCGGTCGGCACGCACCCGCTCGACGGCGCGATAGCCGGTGGCGGTGTGCGGGTCAAGCAGCTCCTTGGTGCGCTGGTGCGCCTCGCGGATCACCTCGAGGATGGTCTCGTCATCGACGCTGAAGCTCGAGAACTTCTCGCGCAGCCGTGCCAGCGGTGCCTCGGCGAGTGCCGCCGGCTCGCGCTGGAAGCGCTCGAGCAGTTCGCGCACGGCGTCGCCGTCGCGGTCATAGGCATCGAACAGCAGCCGCTCGAAGTTCGACGACACCACGATATCCATCGACGGCGCCAGGGTGGCGGCGAGTTCACGCTTGGAGAAATCGTTGTCGGCAAGCGTGCGGTGCAGGATGTCGTTGGCGTTGGTGGCGATGATGAACTGCTTCACCGGCAGGCCCATCTGACTCGCCATGTAGCCGGCGAAAAGGTTGCCGAAGTTGGCCGAGGGCACGCAGAAGCTCACCTCGCGATGCGGCGCACCGAGGGCGACCGCCGAGGCCACGTAGTAGACGATCTGGGCCATGATGCGCGCCCAGTTGATCGAGTTGACCGCCACCAGTCGGGTGCCGTTGAGGAACGCCTGATCGGCGAAGCTCGCCTTGACCATCGCCTGGGCGTCGTCGAAGTTGCCCTCGATGGCAATATTGAAGACGTTGTCGGCGAGCACCGTGGTCATCTGGCGCCGCTGCACCTCAGAGACGCGGTTGTGCGGGGCAGAATGAAGATGTCGAGATGATCGCAGTGGCGGCAGCCCTCGATCGCCGCCGAGCCGGTATCGCCGGAGGTCGCACCCATGATCACCGCACGCTCACCGCGCTTGGCCAAGAAGTGATCGAGGATGCGTCCCAGTAGCTGCAGCGCGACGTCCTTGAACGCCAGCGTGGGGCCATGGAACAGCTCGAGCAGGAAGTGATTGGCGTCGAGCTGGTTGAGCGGCACCACAGCCTCGTGGCTGAAGGTGGCGTAAGCGTCGTGGACCAGACCGCGGAAGGTCTCGTCATCGATCTCGCCGCCGACGAAGGGCTGCATCACCTGGAAGGCGATCTCGGCATACGACAGCCCCGCCATCCCCGCCAGCGTCTCCGCCGACAGCTGGGGCACGGTCTCCGGCACGTAGAGCCCGCCATCGCTGGCCAGACCGGTCAACACCACTTCCTCGAAATCAGCGCCGGCGCCTGCCCGCGCGTACTGATATAACGCTCTTGGTTTCACTCGGTCCTGGCTGCTAGCCGTGCTGTCAGTCGCGACTTATTCCTGCTCGTCCAGGGACTCGACCCGAATCCGCGTCACCGGGCCTGCGATATCGGCCAGAGACTCGAGCTGGCGGATCGCCTCGTTCATGTGCTGCTCGCGGGTGCGGTGAGTCATCAGGATGATCGGCACCAGCTCGCCCTCGGTGGCCTCCTTCTGGATGATCGCTTCGATCGAGATGCCGTGCTCGGAGAGAATGGTGGCGACCCGCGCCAGCACCCCGGGGCGATCCACCGCCAGCAGACGCAGGTAGTAGGCGGTGACGATATCCTCCATCGGCAGGATCGGCAGCGCATTGACCTCGTCGTTGACCCCGCTGAAGGCCAGATAGGGCACCCGGTAGTGGTGCGCGGTGGTGATGTCGCGGGCCACGTCGAGCAGATCCGCGACCACCGCCGAGGCGGTCGGTTCGGCCCCGGCACCGGCGCCGTAATAGAGCGTCGGGCCGGTGGCGTCGCCCATCACCGCAATGGCGTTCTTGACCCCATGGACATTGGCCAGCAGGCGCTCCTTGGGAATCAGGGTCGGATGCACGCGCAGCTCGACGCCGCTATCGCTGCGCCGGGTGATACCCAGATGCTTGATGGTGTAGCCGAGGTTGTCGGCCTGCTCGACGTCCTCCGCGGTGATCCGCGCAATGCCCTCGGTGTAGGCGCGATCGAACTGCAGCGGCACGCCATAAGCGATCGAGGCAAGGATGGTCAGCTTGTGGGCGGCGTCGATACCCTCGACGTCGAAGGTCGGGTCGGCCTCGGCGTAGCCCAGCGCCTGGGCCTCGGCGAGCACGTCCTCGAACGCCCGGCCTTCGTCGCGCATATGGGTCAGGATGTAGTTGCCGGTACCGTTGATGATGCCGGCGAGCCACTGGATACGGTTGGCGCCGAGCCCCTCGCGGAGTGACTTGATCACCGGGATACCGCCGGCCACCGCGGCCTCGAAAGCGACAATCACGCCCTTGTCATGGGCGGCGCGGAAGATCTCGTTGCCGTAGACCGCGATCAGCGCCTTGTTGGCGGTGACCACGTGCTTGCCGTGCTCGATGGCGGTCATCACCAGCTCGCGGGCGACGTCATAGCCGCCGACCAGCTCGACCAGCACGTCGACATCGGGGTTGCGCGCCACCTCGAAGATGTCGCGGGTGAGCTTGATGCCGGTGGTGTCGCAGTCAGGGTTATCGCGGCGCGCGCCCACCTGCTCGATCACGATCGGGCGGCCGGCGCGACGCGCGATCTCGTCGGCGTTGCGCGTCAGCACGTTGAAGGTGCCTCCGCCCACGGTGCCCAAACCGCAGATACCCACTCTCACCGGTTTCAAGATATCACTCCCCTGTCTCGCGGGGCGGCAAGCTTACCGCCCTGCATGATTGTCTGAAGGCCCACTGCCGCAGGCCTCGAATCCGGGTCGGCCATGCCCCCTGGCCGCCCTTTTCGCGCGCCCCTCGCGCCAGCTGCAGCGCCGCGGGGGCCGGTCACGGTAGAAAGCCCCGCCCCCCTTGTCAAGGGAACCACTGCTCAAATGCCTGCACGAGCGAATGACTGCGTTGCGCGGTACTCGAAGGCTCGCCTAACCCCATGTTATGTCTCGCCTTCTGCGTTACGTGCGCCTTGCCCTTCATCTCGTTCGGCGATCGATTCAGCGTTTCCCAAGCGGCGGCAGGGCCCGGTTTCAGCTCTCGCCGCTGGGGTCGATGCCGAGCATCGCCGCCAGGCGCTTGGCCGGCAGATAGCCCGGCACCATCTTGCCATCGGGGAAGATGATCGCGGGGGTGCCCTGGATGCCGGATTCGACCCCCAGCTGGTACTGCTTGGCGATCGGTGCATCACAGCTCGCCGGGGCATCCACCGCATCGCCGCGGAAGGCCGCACTCATCGCCTCGGAGCGGTTGTCGGAACACCACACCTTGGCCAGCTGGCGCGCGGCATCGGAGTCCGGCCCCATGCGCGGGAAGGCGAGATAGTCGACCTCGATGCCCATGGCGTTGAGCTGGTTCATCTCGGCGTGCAGCTTGTGACAGTAAGGGCAGGTGGTATCGGTGAACACCGTGAGCCGGGCCTTGACCTTGCCCGCCGGCTTGTAGACCACCCGCTGGTCCTCCGGCACCTTGTCGATCAGCGCCTGGCGCCTTGCATTGGCTGCCTGCTCGGTCAGGTTGACCATGCCATCCTTGGCGTTCTGGTAGAGGTCGCCGACGATCAGATACTCACCCTTGGCATCCGCGTAGAGCGTATTGCCCCCCTTCAGCCGCACCTCATAGAGCCCCGGCAGCGGCGAGTCGTCGATCGACTCGATCGGCAGCGGCTGGCCGCTGTGAGCATTGAGCTTGGCGGCCAGGTCACTGGGCGGCTTGGCGAAGGCAGCGGGCGTCAGGCAGAGTCCGGCCAGCGCCAGCGCGGCCAGGGTCGAGCGACTTCTCATGTTCAACCTCTCGGATGATGTTGGGCGTGCAGGGCTTCCAGGCGGGCCTGGGCCACATGCGTGTAGATCTGCGTGGTGGATAGGTCACTATGCCCCAGCAGTAGCTGTACGACACGCAAATTGGCGCCATGATTCAATAAATGGGTCGCGAAGGCGTGGCGCAGGGTGTGCGGCGACAGCGGCTTGTCGATCGCCGCCAGGCGGGCATAGTGCTTGATCCGGTACCAGAAGGTCTGGCGCGTCATGCAGGCGTCCGCGCGCCCGGGAAACAGCGCCGGCTGACGGATGTCACGCATCAGCTCGCCGCGCCCCTGACGCAGATAGCGCTCGAGCCAGCTCAGGGCCTCTTCGCCCAGCGGCACCAGCCGCTCCTTGTCGCCCTTGCCGCGCACCAGCACCACGCCCTGACGCAAATTGACCGCCGCGACGCTGAGCCCCACCAGTTCGGAGACGCGCAGACCGCAGGCGTAGAGCAGCTCGAGCATGGCGCGATCGCGCAGGCCCAACGCCGAGTCGACGTCGGGCGCCGCCAGCAGCCGCTCGACGTCGCGCTCGTCGAGGGTCGCCGGTAGACCGGGGCGGATATTCGGCGGCTCGATCTCGGCCAGCGGGTCGTGGGCGATCAGCCCCTCGCCCAGCGCCCAGCGATAGAAGCGCCGCAGACATGACAGCAGCCGCGCCACCGAGCGCGCGTGGTAGGTTTCGCGACGGCCGTCGACGAAGACGT
Organism: Salinicola tamaricis; assembly: GCF_003006155.1. Taxonomy (GTDB): domain Bacteria; phylum Pseudomonadota; class Gammaproteobacteria; order Pseudomonadales; family Halomonadaceae; genus Salinicola; species Salinicola tamaricis. The sequence continues at coordinate 792,998 of NZ_CP023559.1, forward strand.
TGACGCTATTCGCAGCGGGCGCCAGCAGCCGCTCGTCACGGCTCTCGAGAAAGCCGATCCAAACCGACAGGTCGTGGCGGTAGGCGCTCAGCGTGTTTTCGCTGACACCACGCTCGAGCCACAGCGCATCGAGGAAGGCGTCGCGGCGGTCGTGATCGTTCATACGCTCATGGGCCCGTGATCAGCAGCAGGGTGACGCAACCCCGCAGCATAACGCAGAAGACCCCGTGCGCCGAACGCGCACGGGGTCTTCTCGGGTGGCGATGCCAACGCCCCGGCCACCAGGTGCCGGGGCATCATCGCACTCAGCCCAGCTTTTCCTTGATACGCGCGGATTTGCCGCTGCGCTCGCGGAGGTAGTAGAGCTTGGCCTGACGCACGTCGCCGCGACGCTTGACTTCGATACCGGCAACCAGCGGGCTGTAGGTCTGGAAGGTACGCTCGACGCCGACACCGTGGGAGATCTTGCGCACGGTGAAGGCGGAGTTCAGACCGCGGCTACGCTTGCCGATGACCACGCCTTCGAAGGCCTGCAGACGCTCGCGGTTACCTTCCACGACCTTGACCTGGACGACCACGGTATCGCCGGGGGCGAAGGCCGGGATGTCCTTGTTCATCTGCTCGTTCTCGAGCGCCTGGATCACCTTGTTCTTGCTGCTCATGTCTTGCTCCTGGTTGAGAGGAGTGCCCTGGGGACGCTCCGTGATCCCGGCGCGAGTTCGCTGAACCGGCGCGGAATCGGACTGTGAGTGACGCATGCAGGCGCCTTGCCTCATGCACCGCCGTCGCGTGCGACGTGTTCCTCGATGAACTCGTCGAGCAGTTGCTGTTGCTCGCGGTCCAACGTTCGGCTCTCCAACAGATCCGGACGCCTGAGCCAGGTGCGTCCGAGAGATTGCTTCAGGCGCCAGCGCCGAATCGCCGCGTGATTGCCGCTGAGCAGTACCTCCGGCACCCGGTGACCATCGATCACCTCGGGGCGGGTGTAGTGCGGGCAGTCGAGCAGGCCACTGGCGAAGGAGTCCTCGCTCGCCGAGTCGCTGTGGCCGAGCACCCCGGGCACCTCACGGGACAGCGCATCGATCAGCACCATCGCCGGCAGCTCGCCGCCGCTGAGCACGTAGTCACCGATCGACCACTCTTCGTCGATATCGGCTTCGACCACACGCTCGTCGACGCCTTCATAACGCCCGGCGACCACGATCAGACTCTCGCGAGCGGCCAGTTCCCTGGCCCCGGCCTGATCCAGCCGCCGGCCCTGCGGCGAGAGGTAGATCACCGTCGGGCGTCGGCCCTCGGCGGCAGCACTGCGGCGGGCGTCATCGAGCGCCGCGCGCAGTGTCGCTACCTTCATCAGCATGCCGGGACCCCCACCGTAGGGGCGATCGTCGACCGTGCGATGTCTGTCCGTGGCGTAGTCCCGAGGATTCCACAAGGCCATCTCGAGCAGACCTCGATCCACGGCCCGACCGGTCACACCGTGTCGGGTAATGGCCTCGAACATCTCCGGGAACAGGGAGACGACACCTATCCACACGGTACGCTTCTCCTCCCCTGCCGCGCTCTCGCCCCCGCTTGCGCGGGAAGCTAGAACGTCGGGTCCCAATCGACCGTCATCTCGCCGGCGGCGAGATCCACCGCGACGATCACGTCGTCGGGCAGAAACGGCAGCAGCCGTTCACGATCGTCCACGCTGTCGGTGCCAGGCTTGACCACCAGCACGTCATTGGCACCGGTCTCGAACAGATGATCGATCCGGCCCAGTCTGACGCCCTCGCGGGTCACCACGTCGAGCCCTTCCAGCTGATGCCAGTAGAACTCGCCGCTCTCCAGCGTCGGCAGTGCCGACTTGGCCACCGACACATCGGCGCCGGCCCATTGCTCGGCCAGCTCGCGGGTATCGACGCCATCGAGCCGTACTACCAGCGCCTTGCCTTGCGGGCGCGCCTCGAGCAGCTTGCGCGTCTCGCGCTGGCCGTTGAGCGTCAACGTCCACTCTGGGTAGTCGAAGATGCCCTCGGCCGGGCTGGTGTACGAATAGACCTTGAGCCAACCCTTGACGCCGTGCGGGCTGGTCAGGCGGCCCAGCAGCACCTGCTGCGGGTCGCGTCATGCGCCGCTGCCGACATCACGCTCGAACTCAGGCCTGGGCCTTGCGTGCTTCTTTGACCAGCTCAGAGACGCGGTCGGAGACCTGCGCACCCTGGGACTCCCAGTGAGCGACGCGGTCGAGATCGACGCGCAGACGCTCTTCCTGACCGCGCGCGATCGGGTTGAAGAAACCGACGCGCTCGATGAAGCGGCCGTCGCGGGAGACGCGAGAGTCGCTGACGGTCAGGTGATAGAAGGGACGCTTCTTGGCGCCACCACGTGCCAGACGAATGGTAACCATTTGCGTTTGATAATCCTTCGGTTAAGTGAATCGTTACGCCACGGAATTGAGTCTTCCCGGGCGTAGGCCCGAGACGAAGACGCAGCATTCTACGGAAAAGCCCGCCGTTTGGAAACCTTTTGTTGAGGTTCGCCATCGCCCGGCGAGCGCGCACGGCCGGCTCAGCGCCAGGGGAAACCGCCGCCGCCACCCATGCCGCCCATCCCCCCCATACCGCCGGGGCCACCCGGGCCACCACCGCCGCCCATCATGCCCGACATGCCACGCATCATTTTCTGCATGCCGCCTTTCTGGCCGGCCTTCTTCATCATCTTCTGCATCTGCTTGTGCTGCTTGAGCAGACGATTGAGATCGGGCACCTGGAGGCCGGCACCGGTGGCGATGCGCCGCTTGCGCGAGCCGTTGATGATTTCCGGCTTGCGCCGCTCCTGCGGGGTCATCGAGTTGATCAGCGCCTCGAGCTTGCCGAACTCCTGCTCGGCGCCCTTGTTCTGGGCCATCTCGGCCATCTGCCCCATGCCGGGCAGCTTCGACATCAAACCGCCCATGCCGCCATCTTCTTGAGCTGCTGCAGCTGGTCGCGGAAGTCCTCGAGATCGAAGCCCTGGCCCTTCTTGACCTTCTTGGCGAGCTGCTCGGCCTTGCCCTTGTCGACGTTGCGCTCGGCCTCTTCGATCAGCGACAGCACGTCGCCCATGCCGAGAATGCGCGAGGCGACACGATCGGGGTGAAACGGCTCCAGCGCCTCGACCTTCTCGCCCATGCCCATGAACTTGATCGGCTTGCCGGTGATGTGACGCACCGAGAGCGCGGCACCGCCACGTGCATCGCCATCCGCCTTGGTCAGGATGACCCCGGTCAGCGGCAGCGCATCATGGAACGCTTTGGCGGTGTTGGCGGCATCCTGACCGGTCATGGCGTCGACCACGAACAGGGTTTCCTGCGGCTGGATCGCCCGGTGCAGCGCCTGGATCTCGGCCATCATCGCCTCGTCCACCGCCAGGCGGCCGGCGGTATCGACCAGCACCACGTCGTGGAACTGGATCTTGGCGTGCTTGATCGCCGCCTCGGCGATCGCCACCGGCTGCTCGGCGCTGGTCGACGGGAAGAAGTCGACCTCGACCTCCCGCGCCAGGGTCTCGAGCTGGTCGATGGCGGCCGGCCGGTAGACGTCGGCGGAGACCACCAGCACCTTCTTCTTCTCGCGTTCGCGCAGGTACTTGGCCAGCTTGGCCACCGAGGTGGTCTTGCCCGCCCCCTGCAGACCCGCCATCAGCACCACCGCCGGCGTGCCCTTGAGGCTCAGCGCCTCGTTGGCCTGGCCCATGATCGCTTCCAGCTCCTGCTGCACGATCTTGACGAACTGCTGGCCCGGGGAGAGGCTCTTGGAGACCTCCTGGCCCACTGCGCGCTCGCGCACGCGATCGACGAAATCCTTGACCACCGGCAGCGCGACGTCGGCCTCGAGCAGGGCACGGCGCACCTCGCGCAGGGTGTCCTTGATGTTGTCTTCGGTCAGGCGCGCCTGGCCGGTGATCGACTTCAGCGTCTGCGACAGGCGATTGGAGAGACTTTCGAACATGGAACGCTCCGGGCGGCGATGCCGGGCACCGCAGGGTTCGACCAGGGGATCGCGGCGCCGCTGAAAAAGAATGTGGCCGATCATTATACGCGTGAGCGCCACGTCTCTCCACGTGCCGATGCAGGACAGCCGCGCCATCCATCGCTGGCCGGGGTCACGGCTGGGCGCAGCGACGCCGATTGGGTATAGTGGCCGACGCTATGCACAGGATTGATTTCGATACTCCTTCACCGTTCGGGCGGGCGCCTCGCGGCCGCTCCATGAGGCTTTGACACCGATGCCGGCGCTTCCCTTCGCCCTGGTCGCTATCGTCTGCTATCTCGCCGCCGGGCTCTTGCAGAGCCTGAGCCTGGCCCGGCGCGTCGCCGAGCGCCCGCGCTGGGTGCGCAGCGCCGGGACGATCGCGCTGCTCTGTCATGGCGTGATCGTCGGCATGACCCTGCTCGGCCCACGCGGGCTGCACATGGGCCTGACCCAGAGCGCGACCCTGATCGGCTGGGTGGTGGTGGCACTGCTGCTGCTGTTCAGCCTGTTCAAGCCGGTGCTGAATGCCGGCGTCTGCGTCTTCCCGGTGGCCGCCATCACCATCGTCGCCGCCATCGGCATGCCCAGCACCATGACCGAATCGGGGATCTCCCCCGGTCTTTACTTCCATATCCTCAGCTCGGTCGCGGCGTTTTCGTTCTTCGCCATCGCCGCGGTACAGGCGGTGCTGCTGGCGTTCCAGCATCATGCGCTGAAGCAACGTCAGACCCTGGGCATCGTTCAGGTGCTGCCGCCGCTCACGCGCATGGAGCAACTGCTGTTCGAGTTGATCTGGTGCGGCATGCTGCTGCTGACGGTGGCCATCGTCAGCGGCTTCGTGTTCGTCGACAACCTGTTCGCCCAGCACCTGGCGCACAAGACCATTCTATCGATGCTGGCCTGGCTGATCTTCGCCGCCCTGCTCGCCGGCCATCACTACCTCGGCTGGCGCGGGCCCAGAGCGGTCCGCTGGACGCTGGCCGGTGTCGGCGTGCTGGTGCTGGCCTTCTTCGGCACCAAGTTCGTGCTCGAGTACATTTTCCACTACAACGCCTGAACTCAGGATCATACCGAGCCTTCGATGCTTGGCGGTTGCGCGCGCGCCGCTCTCGGGCCAAGCTCGAACGAGCGAGCGGCGCGACAATGATATCGGCTCTGTCTCGACGCACCTCCGGCGGCTCGGCAGCGTCGGGGGCGTTTCACGAACAGGAGGAAAGCGCCGTCTTGAACGACGACATACCCTTGGGCCTGATGCTGGGCCTGCTCTTCGTGCTGGTCTGCCTGTCGGCATTCTTCTCCAGCTCCGAAACCGGCATGATGTCGATCAACCGCTATCGCCTGAACCACCAGGCCAACAGCGGCGGCCGCGCAGCCAAGCGCGTGGTCGAACTGCTCAAGCGCCCCGATCGCCTGCTCGGGGTGATTTGATCGGCAACAATTTGGTCAACAACCTGCCGCCTCCATCGCCCCATCGTCGCCATCCACTTCTTCGGCGATGTCTCCGGCCCCGCCATCGCCACCCTGGCGCTGACCATCGTGGTGCTGATCTTCGGCGAGGTGACCCCCAAGACCTATGCCGCGATCAAGCCCGATCGCATCGCCCTGCCCGCCTCGCTGGTACTGGCACCGCTGCTGCGTGTATTCTACCCGCTGGTATGGCTGGTCAACGCGATCTCCAACAACCTGCTGCGCCTGCTCGGGGTCAAGCAACTCGAGGCGGGTAAGGACAATCTCACCCGCGACGAGCTGCGCAGCGTGGTCCATGAGGCAGGGCCGCTGATCCCCAGCCGGCACCAGGCCATGCTGCTGTCGATCCTCGATCTCGAGAACGTCACCGTCAACGACATCATGGTGCCGCGCCACGAGGTGGTCGGGCTCGATCTCGACGACGACCTCGACGACCTGCTCGCCCAGATCCGCCAGAGCCAACACACTCGCCTGCCGATCTACAAGGGCGATATCAACGACATCGTCGGCATCCTGCACCTGCGCAACGCTTCACGCTTCCTGACCAAGCCCGATCTCACCAAGGCGGCGATCGTGCAGGAGGCGCGCGAGCCCTACTTCATTCCCGAATCCACCCCACTGCACACCCAACTGCTCAACTTCAGCAGCAGAAGCGGCGCATCGGCGTGGTCGTGGACGAGTATGGTGACGTGCAGGGGCTGGCGACGCTGGAGGATATCCTCGAGGAGATCGTCGGCGAGTTCACCACCGACGTGGCCGGAACCTACCGCGATATCCATCCGCAGACCGACGGCGCCTACGTGATCGAAGGCACCGCCAACATCCGCGAACTCAACAAGGCGCTGGGGTGGCAACTGCCTACCGACGGCCCCAAGACCCTCAATGGCCTGATTCTGGAGCAACTGGAATCCTTCCCCGACGCCGCGGCCTGCCTGCAGATCGGCACCACGCGGCTGGAGATTCTGGAGATCAAGGAGAACCTGATCACCTCGGACGCTGCTGGCAGCTGGGGGTCAGGCGGCGCAGCGGGAGTGACTCTCGGAGCCGCAGACGGCGCCACAGCGTCGTCGCCCAGCCCGCAGTCTCCGGGATCAGATCAGTCCGCCGCGGCGCCGAGCCAGCTCCTCGTCGGCGCGCTGCTTGAGCGCGCGAACCCGGGTCTCGAGCAGCCCCCGGGTCGCCTCGCGGGCATTGACAGGCTCGCCGAAGGCCAGGATCACACGAGCGCGCACCCGGCGCGGCCACTTGGTCAGCGCCTTGCCCCCGCAGTTGGAGGTCCACGAGCCCCATAGCCCACCCAGCGCCGCCGGCACCACCGGTACCGGGTTGCGCGCCAGCACCAGCTCCAGACCGCGGCGGAAGGCGTGTACCTCGCCATCCGGCGTCAACCGCCCCTCGGGGAAGATCATCACCACCTCGTCGTGGCACAGCGCCCGGCTGACCTCATCGAGGGCGCGACGCACGCCACCCGGATCGCGCCGGTCGGAGTCTACCGGGATGGCCCCGGCGATACGGAAGAACCAGTTGAGCCAGGGCGATTCGTAGATCGGCCGGTCCATCATGAAGCGCAGCGGCCGCGGGCAGGCGCGCCGAGGACCAGCGCATCCATGAAGCTGACGTGGTTGCACACCACCAGTGCCGGGCCGGTGGCGGGAATGTGGGGGTCGCGAAAGCGCAGCCGGTAGAGCAGGCGCACCAGCACGAAGATCGACAAGCGCAGCGCCGGACGCGGATTGCAGATCAGCAGGCCGATACCCACCAGCAGCGCGACCCCGCCCAGGCAGTAGAACAGGGTCGCCAGCGAGAGTGACAGCAGGCTGAGCACGACGATCCCGAACAGTGCCGAGCCGATCATGAACAGCGCGTTGAGAATATTGTTGGCGGCAATCATACGCGCCCGGTGCGCCTCGGGCTGGCCAGCTGCATCAGGGTGTAGAGCGGCACGCTATAGAGCCCGCCACCCAGGCCGACCAGCGCCAGCAGCGTACTCATGCGCCAGAACTCGGTGCTGCCCAGCAGCGTGACCAGTGCCAAGGGCGCCTGGGCCGGCACCGCCGTGCCCGCCAGTTCGATCCCCGCGACTCCGATCACCAGCACCCCGACCGGCACCAGCCCCAGCTCCAGGCGCCCGCCGAGAGCCGCGCGCACAGCAGTGCCCCGGCGCCCACACCGAATGCGAAGGCGCCGAGCAGGAAGCTCACCGCCCCCTCCTCGCCGTGGGCGACATCGCGCGCACCCAGGCCGGTAGCTGAGTCAAATAGCAGGCGCCCAGAAACCAGAAGAAACTGATGCCGATCAGCGCCAGGCGCAGCCGCCGCTCGCGCAGCCCGTCGCGCAGCACCTCGACAGTCCCCGATAGCGGCCGCCAGGCGACACGCCCGGTGGCACTGGGCGGCGCCGGCGGCACCCCAAAGCTGGCGGCCAGCCCGGCCAGCGCCACCGCCACCAGCGCCAGCGCAATCGCCGCGCGGCCCAGGGCACCATCCAGGGAGGCAGCACCCCCGCCAGCAGCGTGCGAGCAGAATCGAGACGAAGGTGCCCAGGTTGACCCAAGCATTGCCCTTGACCAGCTCGGTCGCCGCCAGATGCTGCGGCAGGATGGCGTACTTGACCGGCCCGAACAGCGCCGACTGGGTGCCCATCATGAACAATAGCGCCAGCAGCAGCGCGAACAGCTCGAACCATACCGCCGCGGCCGCGGCGAGCATGGTCGCCAGCTCCAGCAGCTTGAGCCGGCGCACCAGACGCTGCTTGTCGAGATGGTCGGCCAGGGTGCCGCCCCAGGCGGAAAACAGGAAGAACCGGCAGGATGAACAACCCCGCCGCCAGATTGGTGAGCAACCCGTGTCCCAGCCGTAGCGCGGTACGGCGACGAAGGTCAGCAGCAGCAGCAGGACGTTCTTGAACAGGTTGTCATTAAGGCGCCGAGCGCCTGGGTCCAGAAGAAGGGCGCGAAGCGGCGTCGCGCGAGCAGCGCCCGGCCACGTCGCGTCCGGCAGATGCCGCAGGCCGCGCAGGGTGGTTCGCGAGCAGCTGGTCGAGCAGCTCGCCGACCTCCATCGGTTGCCCCTGCCAGTAGCCGAGACGGTCGTTGAGCCCAAGCTGCACCAGGCCGTGCACGCTGCCCCACAGGGTGCGCGCCATACGCCGCGCCTCGACCGCGGAGAGCGCCGGCTGGTGACGCCGCAGGGCCGCCTCGACGCGCACGAACAGCGCCCGATGATATGGTTCTGGCGCTCGTCGAGCTCACCTTCCTCCGCCAGCGGATACTCGAACAGCATCTGCCAGCGATAGGGCTCGTGCTGGGCGTATTGCCAGTAGGCGGTGGCCAGCGCCTTGAGCTGCGGCTCGGGTTCGGCCTCCTCGAGCCCGGCAACCGCCGCGCCCATACGATCGAGGGTCTCGATGTTGACGTACTGCAGCAGATTGCTGAAGCTGCCGTAGAGCTTGAGCAGTGTGCTCGGTGCGCAGCCCACGTCTCGCGCCAGTGAGCGCAGCGACAGCGTATGCACCGAATTGCCCTGCAGCCAGGCATCACACGCCGCCATCACCTGGGCATGAAGCGCCTCGGGCGCGTGCTGTCGGGGTCGAGCCATCGAATTCCTCGCTCGGAAGATCATCAGTCGCTGTCACGCCCCGCTGGATGCGGGAATGTTGTTGTCGATTTAAAATCGAACAGCGTTTCCCAGCATATCGGTAATCTCTGCAAACGCAAGCGTCCATACGGCTAACGCATCGATTTCGCGAGGCTTTTGCCAGTACGGCAGGCATCGCGGCGAGGCCCTGCCAGGGGCGGCGTGCTAGACTCCAGCCAGCGCTGTCGACGCCCTCGACCCACCCCTTTCGATCCCCCTTTTGAGGAGAGACCATGGCCGGTCGCCTACATATCGACGACTGGACGCGCCACCCGTCGCTGGCGGCGCTGGGCCAGCGCCAGAGGCCACGTCTGAGCCCCAATGTGGCGCCACGGCAGTGGGCCTCGATCCTGCGCCGGGAAGCCGGCAGCACCCGTCTTTATGACGCTTCTGGGTCTGACGCCCGAGTGGCTGGAAGTGCTCGATCACGCGCCTCACTGCGCCCGTGCGGAATCGCTGGAGAGCCGCCCGATGTTCCGCGAGGCGTTCGCCACCCGGCGCTGCGTGGTCCCGGTGACCGGAGTCTTCGTGTGGCAGCAGAGCGTGCGCGGCAAGCAGCCCTATCTGGTGACCCAGACCGAGCGCGCGCCGCTGCTGCTGGCCGGCCTGTGGACCCGCTATCATCAGGCCCCCGGCGCCGAACGCGACTCCTTCGCCCTGATCACGGTGCCCACCTCGACCTTCCTCGGCGCGCTCACCGACCGCCTGCCGGCGATCATTCCCCTGGCAGCCCTGGATACCTGGCTGACCGAGGAGACGCCGGCGATAAAGGCGCGTGAGTGGCTGGCCCCGGCGCCACCGGAACTTCTGGGGGCGTTTCCGGTCTCCAAGCGGATCAACGATCCGGCTCGCCAGGATTGGGCGTGCGCCTATCCCACCGGCCCGATGCAGGTGTGGTCCACTTAGTCCACACGCGGCCGTTTGGACCCTCGCGGCTGTTTGGCACATAGTGTTCGACTCATTTCCGACTCCGCCCACTTAGGGAAACGCTGAATAAATCGACGAGCGAGATGAAGCGCAAGGCGCATGGAACGCAGACTCGCAGCAACGCTTAGAGAACGCCCGTGGGGCGCCCGTCAGGGCAAGTTGCCGAAGGCAACGCGTCAACACGAGACATAACATGGGTTTGGCGAGTGTTCGACCGGGCTGGCGCACCAGTACCCTGCAACGCAGCGATTCGTTGGGACGCCGAGTCCGCGCAAACATTTTGTAAACACCCTCTGAGACAGACAGGGAGCATTCATGCCTCACCCCCGGATATCGCGCGCATCCACCTGCGCCTGGCTGGCCGGACTCGGCCTCATGGCCCTGCTCGGCGTCTGCCAGGCCGCCTCGCCGACGCCCGAGACAGCCGCCGCCGAGACGCCGCCAGCGACCGGCGATACACCGATCCAGAGCCCCAACGACAGCCGCGCCTACCGTGCCGTCACCCTAGCCAATGGGCTCGAGGTGCTGCTGATCAGCGACCCCGAGGCCGACAAGGCGGCGGCGGCCATGGATGTCTCGGTGGGCAGCGACAACGACCCCGCCGACATGCCGGGGCTGGCGCACTTCCTCGAGCACATGCTGTTTCTGGGCACCGCGGGCTATCCTGACCCCGACGGCTACCAGAGCTTCATCCAGCGCAACGGCGGCTCGCACAACGCCTTCACCGCGGCCCAGGACACCAATTTCTATTTCGATGTCGACCCTCAGGCCTTCCCCGAGGCGCTGGATCGCTTCGCTCAGTTCTTCGTCTCGCCCCAGTTCAACCCGGAGTACGTCGACCGTGAACGCCACGCGGTGAACTCGGAGTACCAGGCACGCCGCGCCGATGACGCCCGCGGCATCGCCGAAGCGCTGGGCAAGGCGCTCAACCCCGAGCATCCGATCAACCACTTCTCGGTCGGCAACCTCGACACCCTCAACAGCGATAAGCGCCCGCTGCGTCAGGCGCTGGTCGACTTCTACCGCGCCCACTACGACGCCAACGTGATGCATCTGGTGGTGCTCGCGCCGCAGCCGCTGGACACACTGGAGCAGGAGGTGCGCAGCCGCTTCGCGGCGATCGCCGATCACGACCTCTCGCGCCCCGAGATCGACACCCCGCTGGCGCTGCCCGGCCAGTTGCCGGCACGCCTGCGGGTCAAGACCCACGAGAGCCGCCAGCGCGTCGAGTTCCTGTTCCCGATCACCGACCCCATCGACGATTATGCCGACAAGCCCGATGCCTACGTCGCCAACCTGCTCGGCCACGAGGGCGAGGGCAGCCTGCTCGCCGCGCTGCGCCGCCAGGGCTGGGCCGACGGGCTCTCCGCCGGCACCCGTGAGGCCGACGGCCGCCACGCCCTGTTCGACGTCTCGATCAGCCTCACCGCCGAAGGTGTCGCACATCTCGACCAGATCCAGGCCAGCCTGTTCGCTCAGATCCAGCGTCTGCGTGACCGGGGCGTGGACACATGGCGCTATCGCGAACAGGCCGACCTGGCCCAGCAGTCGTTCCGTTTCCAGCAGCGCCAGGAGCCGATCCAGACGGTGAGCAACCTGGCCATGAGCCTCGCCTACTATCCCCTCGCCGACGTGCAGTATGCGCCCTATCGCATGGATCGCTTCGACCCTGCGGCCATCACCGCGCTGCTCGACCGGCTCACCCCGGACAACCTGCTGCGGGTCTATAGCGGCCCCGAGGTCGAGGGCGACCACACCACCACCTACTTTGGCGCACCCTATACCCTGACGCGGGTCTCCCAGTGGCCTGAGGCGCAACCCCTCGACGACCTCGGGCTACCCGAGTCCAATCCCTATATTGCCGACGACCTGAGCGTCGAGACCTTTCCCGCCGCCGCCCCCGAGCGCCTCGTCGACACGCCGAGTGTCGAGCTCTGGCACCAGGCGGACAGCGATTTCGGTGCACCCCGGGTCGAGTGGCGATTCAGCCTGCAGTCTCCGCAGGCCGCCAGCGATGCGCGCCATGCCGTGCTCACGCGGCTGCTGGCGGGCTGGCTCAACGATGGGCTCAATGAGCGCTTCTACCCCGCCTCGCTGGCGGGCCAGGCGTTCGTCGCCTATGCCCACGGGCGTGGCATCACCCTGGCCTTTTCCGGCTGGCGCGACCACCAGGCGCGTCTGATGCAGACCGTGATCGAACAGCTCCAGCACGGCGAGATCAGCGCCGACAGCCTCGCCCGGGTCAAGCAGGGGCTGGCGCGCAGCTGGCGCAACGCGCCCCAGGATGCGCTCTACCAGCAGATGCAGCGCACCCTGGGCGAGGCGCTGATGCGCCCGCAGATCAGCACCCGCAACATGCTCGCGGCGCTCGACACGATCGGCGTGCAGGACGTGCGTGACTATCGCCAGCGCTTCCTCGGTCAGCTCTACCTGCAGGGCCTGGCGGTGGGCAACCTGGATGCCAAGCTGGCGCAACGCGAAGGCCTGCTGGTGGCCAACGCGCTGCAGCCGCGACTGCACGCCGATGACATTCCGCCGCTCACCGCGCTCGAGGTACCGGCCGATGCCCCGGTGCTGCACCCGAATACCGCCCGCGACGACTCGGCGGTGCTGCGCTATCTCCAGGGCCCCGACCGCTCGCTGGCCACTCAGGCGCGCCTGGCCGTGCTCGGACAACTGATCGGCCCGCCCTTCTTCGCCCAGCTGCGCACCGACGAGCAGCTCGGCTATATCGTCAACGCCGGCTATTCGCCGCTGCTCGATGCCCCCGGGCTGAGCCTGCTGGTGCAGTCGCCGAGCGCCGACAGCGCCAAGATCGACGCGCGCATGGACGCCTTCCTGACCCGCTTCGATCAGCGCATCCGCACCCTCGACGCCAGTGAACTCGCGCCCTACCGCGAGGCGGTGCGCCAGCAGCTGTTGACCCGCGACCAGTCGCTGGAGGAGCGCGCCGACCGCCTGTGGCAAAACCTGGCCTATCCGGAGGTCGACTTCGAGCGTCGCCGCCACCTCGCCGCGGCGGTCGCCGAGGTCACCCCACAGGCGCTCGAGCAGGCGTGGCAGGCGCTGCGAGCGCACCCGGCCCTGCGCATCACCGCCGACCCGGGCGACTCGGCCGGCGACGTAGATGCGCTGACCCGCGGCTTCACCCCGCTGCCGCGCTGAGCGGCGCCCCACCCACGATAACGCAGCGCCCCGGCCGTGGCCGGGGCGCTGCGCATCGTGTGATGGTGATCGCTATCGCGCGGGCAGGCAGTGCGCGGACGTCTCTATCGGCGGCTGCGACGACGGTTGGCCGAGCCCGCCATCAATAGGCGTCGAAGGCCTGCTCCGGCATGATCGACTCGACGTACATCACCAGCTCTTCGAGCACCTGACGCTCGCGCGCGTCGAGGGCGGTCTGGTTGAGCCGTTCGATCTCTCGCGCGAACTCCTTGAGGGTGAAGGCACCGCTTTGCGGATCGTTCATGCGTGACCAGCGGTAGGCTTCCCACTGCGCCTTCTCTTCGCTCTCCAACGTCTCGGGATAGCTGCGTGCACGCATGCGGAACAGCATCTCCTCCAGCCGCGGGTCCTGGAAGGCGAAGCCGGTCTGCCCCAGCGCCTCCGGCGGCGTGGCGTGGACCCGCTCCATCGCCTGACGGTCATGCGGTGAGAAGAAGCCGCCGGAGTAGAGCATCAGGTCGGGATCTCGCGGCGGCTCGGCGGGGCCATCGGCAAAGGCCGCAGCCGCCTTGCTGGCGGCCTCCGGGTTCTGCAGCAGGGCCTGCCAATGGCGCTCGCACAGGGCGCGATCGATGCTCAGGCGCTCGGCCACCGTGGCGTCCACCGCGGCGATCGGCAGCAGCACCGGGCTGCGGTTGAGGTGCACCACCTTGAGCGGAATGCGCGACTCGCCCTCGGCCAGTTCGCTCTCGCTGACGAACAGCCGCGCCTTGATCTCCTCCAGCGACAGCGACGCCAGCGGCGCCGGGTCCACCGCCAGATCGTAGACGATCACCCCATTGGGGTTGCTGGGATGCTTGGCCAGCGGCACCACCAGTGCGCTGCAGCCGCGGCTCGCCGGGTAGCGCCGCGACACGTGCAGCATCGGCTTGCGCGCCTCGACATCGAGCAGCGCCGCGACCCGGCGCTTGTCGCGCAGCGACAGCAGATGCTCGAAGAACTTGGGGTTGGCGTCGCGCAGCCGTTGCGCCAGGGCGATTGTCGCGCGCACGTCGGCCAGCGCATCGTGGGCCCCGGCGTGCTCGATACCATTGGCGGCGGTGAGGTGCTCGAGCTTGAAGCTGGGGGCGCCATCCTCGCGCTGCGGCCACTCGATGCCTTCCGGGCGCAGCGCGTAGAAAGCACGCACCGCATCGATCAGATCCCAGCGCGAGTTGCCGTTCTGCCACTCGCGGGCGTAAGGGTCGAAGAGATTGCGATAGAACAGATGACGACTCACCTCGTCGTCGAAGCGCAGGCTGTTGTAGCCCAGCGAGCAGGTGCCCGGCACGCTCATCTCGGCCAGAATGCGCGCGGCGAATTCCGCCTCGGGCAGGCCCCGGCGCAGCGCCGCCTGGGGCGTGATACCGGTGATCAGGCAAGCCTGGGGGTTCGGCAGGTCGTCATCCGCGGGGCGCGCATAGAGGGTCAGCGGGTCGCCGATCGGATTGAAGTCGGCGTCGGTGCGAATGGCCGCGAACTGCGAGGCGCGGTGGCGCCGGGGATCGGCGCCGAAGGTCTCGTAGTCGTGCCACAGAAAAGTCAGTGCCGCCTTGGCCATACCGCTCTCCGCCTGCGCAAAAGCGCAAGCCTAGCACACGCCCGGGCGCGACTCATGCCCCCGGGGCGCGATTCGGTGGCGGCTCAATCGCGGTTGGGCAGGGTCACGTTGAGCTCAAGCACCGAGCAGTCGTTGTCGCTGTCGAGACTGATGCTGATCGCATCCTGGTCGACCTGGACATAGCGCCGAATCACCTCGAGCAGCTCCTGCTCCAGCATAGGCATGTAGTCGGGCTGGCCGCGCTGGCCGCGCTGGTGAGCGACGATGATCTGCAGCCGCTCCTTGGCGACTGACGCGGACTTCTTGCGTTCACCCTTGAGAAAGTCGAGTAGTCTCACCGGCGGCCCCCTCCTCCGAACATGCGCGAGATCAGGCTCCGCTTCTGCGCCGCGTGGAAACGCAGCGGCACTTCTTCACCCATCAGCCGCGCGACCGTATCCAGATAAGCCTGGCCGGCATCGCTCTTGTCGTCGTGGACCACCGGTACGCCCTGGTTGGAAGCCCGCAGCACCGCTTCCGACTCGGGGATCAGGCCGATCAGCTCGATCGCCAGGATCTCGCGGATATCTTCCAGGTTGAGCATGTCGCCGTCATCGACCCGGTTGGCGTTGTAGCGCGTGATCAGCAGGTGCTCCTTGACCGGGTCACGATTCTGCTCGGCGCGCCGCGATTTTGACGACAGCAGCCCGAGGATGCGGTCGGAGTCGCGCACCGAGGATACCTCGGGGTTGGTCACCACCACCGCCTCGTCGGCGAAGTACATCGCCAGTTGGGCGCCACGCTCGATACCCGCAGGAGAGTCGCAGATGATGTAGTCGAAGTCCTCGGCGAGATCGTTGAGCACCTTCTCGACGCCCTCGAGGGTCAGCGCATCCTTGTCGCGCGTCTGAGAGGCCGGAAGGATGTGCAGGTTCTCGGTGCGCTTGTCGCGGATCAACGCCTGGTTGAGCCCCGCCTCGCCCTGGATGACGTTGACCAGGTCATACACCACGCGCCGCTCGCAACCCATGATCAGATCGAGATTGCGCAGCCCCACGTCGAAGTCGATGACCACGGTCTTGTTGCCACGCAGGGCCAGTCCCGTGGCAATGGCCGCTGCGCTGGTCGTCTTGCCGACGCCACCCTTACCGGAGGTTACAACGATGATCTTGGCCAAGATGAACTTCCTGTTACCCGATAGATTGTTGATCACACCCGCTCGCAGCGGGGCGACACCTTATCGTCCTCGGCGCCGCTCGGCTCTGCCGGTTCAGGTCAAAGCCGAGATGCGCAGCTGATCTTCCCTGAGCTGCACCTGGACGCTCGCCCCCAGCATACGCGGGTCGATGTCCTCGAGACGCTTGTAGGTACCCGCCACCGAGAGCAGTTCCGCGTGCAGGTCATGGCAGAAGATGCCCGCTTCGCGATCACCATGGATGCCTGCCAGGGCACGCCCGCGCAGTGGCCCATAGACGTGCACGCTGCCGGCGGCGAGCACTTCGGCGCCGGGATTGACCGCGCCGATCACCACCAGATCACCCTCCGGCGCCGACACCTGCTGACCCGAGCGGACCGTGCCGCGATGGATGCGCCCGCCGGTCTGCCCTCCCTCGGCAACCGCCAGCGGCAGCTCGGTCTCGACCTCCACCACCGGCTCGGCCGGACTGGTCTCGACCGCCTTGGGACGGCTCTCCTGCGGCGGGAACCAGCCCAGGCCCAGCGCCCAGGCGGACTGCTTGACGGGGTCGGGGCCGCCGCGCACCGCCACCGGCAGCAGCTTGTGCGCGCGGCACACGGCGCAGATACGCTCCAGCGCCAGGTGCGGCTCATCGAGCCGCTCGACGCTGAGCACCACCGGCGTGTGCTGGAAGAAGGCCGGGGCCTGGCTGACCTTGCCGGCCAGTTGGGCGCGCACGCGCTCCGGGTCGCCACTGGTCAGCTCCATGACCGTCATGGGCAGCATGCCACCTTTGAACGTGAAGGCAGTCTCTGCCCGATCCCTGTTGAGACTCATGACCGAACTCCGCAGCGGGGAAATAGGGGTTACGCTATGCGAGGGCGTCTGCCGCTGCAACCGATCATAAGGCCAGCTAGACCTTTTGTCAGGTGTCGCCGAGGGCCGACGCCCGTGGCCCTGCACTCTTTTACCGCGGGCCGTCAAATGGTTAGATAGGCGGCTGCCGCCGATGCCACGCCGCCCGCCGCATCGGCCACCGCCAGCCCGTCGTTTTCAGGATGCCAAACCTGCCATGCCAGGACTCTTTCAACGCCTACTGTCTCCCCGTCGGCGGCGCCCGCGTTGGGACCACCAGGACCCCAGCGTGCGCGCTCAGGCCGCGCTGCAGCTCGATCCGGCGACCACGCAGCGCTCGAGACACTATCCCGAGACAGCGATGCCAGCGTACGCCGAGCCGCGCTGTCGCGCCTGAGCGATCCCGACACGCTGCTCGCGTGGCACCGGGAAGCCGCCTCCCCCGAATCGCTGGCGCGCCTGATCGATGTCATCGGTGGTCGTGAGCAGCCCGCGTCGACCTCTCCCGCCGTCTTGCGCTGGTAGAGCAACTGAGCGCGCACGCACTGCTCGATGCGCTGGTCGAACAGGGCGACAACCAGGCCCTGCGGTTGACCGCGCTGGCCAGAATCGAGGACGAGGCGCGGCTGGTGCATCACGCCAGTGACAACGGTATCGCCGCGGTACGCCTGGCAGCGGCCGAGCGCGTCTCCAGCCCGAGCGGACTGAGCACCCTGGTCAAGCAGGCCAGGCGCGACAAGCAGGTGGCCCGACTGGCCCGCGAGCGCCTGGCGCGCCAGCGCGCCGACGCCGAGCAGCAAGCCGCCGCCAGCGCCGAGCGCGAGCGTCTGCTGGAAGCCTCGAAGCGCACGCGCACCGTCCCTGGGAGCCACTCTACGAGGCGCGCCTGAAACACTGGGTCAAGGCCTGGGAACCTCTTGCCGATGGTGCCGATCAGCCCCAGCATCAGCGTTTCGATATCGCCGTCGCGCGCTGCCGCCAGCGCATCGCCGAACACGAGCATCACCACCGCGAACTGGAACGGGTACAGCGCGAGAAGGCCACTGCCAAAGCCACCCGCGAAGGTATTCTCGAGGCCCTGGAACAGGCGCTCAATACCGTTGGCGCGAGTGAGCCGCTGACCACCGAAGCGATGGATGCCTTGGCCTCACGCTGGCAACTGCAGAGCGAGCGCTGGCAGTCGGTCTCCGACGACTACGGTGTCAGTGACGCCTACGCGGCCCGCCATGCCGAGCTCGAACGCCGAGTCCAGACACTGTGGCAAGCGTGGGAGCGCCTGACACAGCTGGCCCCCGAGCTGCGCCAGGCGCTGGATCAGGGCGACGACACCGCACCGCTTCTGGCCCGCCTCGACTGGCCGCAGGCTCTCCCACCGACCGCACTGATCGCGGCGGCGCGCCGCCAGGCAGCAGTGGCCGGCGAGACGCGAGCGACACGCGACAGCGACGCGCCGGCATGGGACGACCAGGCGCTCGGCGCCCAGCTCGACCAACTCGAAGCCGAGCTAGACAGTGGCCGTTACCGCCCCGCGGCACAGATTCAGCGCCAGCTGCGCCAGCAGCTCGACGCCCATCAGGCCGCACTGCCCGCGGCGTTCGAGCAGCGCTGGAAGCAGCTCACCGCCAGACTCGCCGAACTACGCGACTGGCGCGGCTTCGTCGCCGCGCCCAAGCGGGAGGAGCTGCTCACGGCGATCGAGACACTGGCCGAGGCGCGCGAGCAGAGCGATGCCGAGCGTCACCGTCGACATCAGCAGCTGATCCGCGAGTGGCGCCAGCTCGGCGATGCCGCCGCCAGCCGCGAGCTGGCGCAGCGCTTTCGCGCCGCTTCCGATGCCCTGCACACTCAGCTGGCGGCCTGGGAGAGCGAGCTTGCCAACCGTGAGCGCGACAACCTCGAGCGCCGTGAAGCACTCTGCGAACAGTTGGAGACGCTGCTCGACAACCCCGCCGAGGATGCCGATCCCGACGCCCTGCGACGTATCCGCGATGCCGCCCAGGAGCAGTGGACCAGCACTGGCCGGTGCCCAAGCGCCGCGCTGCCGCCTGGGCCGGCGCTTCGCGCGGCTGCGCCAGCGCCTGCAGACGCTGATCGACGCCCGCGCCGGAGATATCGCCAGCCACAAGCGCGAACTGGTGGCCGAGGCTCAGCGTCTCGCCGAGCAAGAGGGGCCGGCGCAGCAGCGCGCCGATCAGGCCAAGCAGTTGCAGCAGCGCTGGCGTGAGCTGGGCCGGGCGCCCAAGGGAGTCGAGCAACCCTGTGGCGCCAGTTTCGTAGCCATTGCGACACCATCTTCGCCGCGCGCGATGCGCTGCGCGGCGAGCAGCAGGCGCGTCAGCAGCAGCGCTTCGATGCCATGCAGGCGCTGATCGACGCTCGATGCCTGGCAGCCGACTCACGCCGGCGAGCGCGACGTACTGGATGCCGCCCTGGCGGAAGCCCAGCGCCTCTCGCCGCTGCCGCACAGCCGGCGTAGCGAGGGCATGGAGCGGCGCTGGCAGGGCATCGTGCACCGCGCGAAGTGACCCTGGAACGGCTAGAGCTGGTCGCCCAGGCACGTGCCTGGCCCGACTACCGCCGTTGGCTCGAGCAGGTGATCGCCAGCGAAACGCTCGATCCCGAACCGCCCACTGTGCTGCGCCAGCGCCTGCAGCAGCGACAGCAGCAGACACCGCTCACCGAGGACGACGCCGAAGAGGCACTGCAGCGCTGCCTGGTGCAACTGAGTCTGCTCGCCGGTGAGCCGATCCCTGAGACGCTGGAACCACTGCGTCTGGAGGTTCAGGTGGCGCGTCTCAACGACGCCCTGGGGCGCCCGCCGACGCCGCCGGAGGAGCTCGAGCAAACGCTGCTGCGGCTGTTCACCATCACTCCGCTGGAAGCCTCGCTATGGGCACGCTACGCCTCTTCGTTCGATGCCCTGCTGACGAGATTGAGCGGTGCGAGTCACGAAGGTGTTGACACACGCTAAGACTTACGTATAATTCGTTCCACGTTGATGCGGGGTGGAGCAGTCTGGTAGCTCGTCGGGCTCATAACCCGAAGGTCATCGGTTCAAATCCGGTCCCCGCTACCAAATTATTAGGCCGGTGCCTTTCGAGGCACCGGCCTTTTTTTGTGGCCATCATCTTTGCGGCCTCGTCCCTGGCAACCCTTGTTCATCTCGCCGGCAGCGCCGACGTCAAAAACCGCTCCCGGCGGTCTTTTGGTCACCTCCCCTGGCGGCCACTCTTCTCAGGCCATCGGCAGAGTCCTCATCATTCATCGCGCCGTGGCGGCTGGGCCATCCCCAGACGACCGATACCGGGCAGCCGCAGTGCCGGCGGAGCGACATCGACACCGACGCCGAGTCCCAGCAGATTGAACTCGATACCCTCTTCCCGCGCTACGGTCACGCCCACCAGCCCGCCCAGCGAGAGCTGATAGCCGGTATGCGACGGCGCCCGGGCCAGCGGGCCGTCGAGCAGATAATCCTTGCCAATGGCGTTGGCCGGAAAATCCACCGCCAGTTCCGGCACCCGACGCACCACCCAGGCGACAAAGGTATTGCTGTTGGGTCCAGGCCAGATGCGATAGCGCCCTGCCTGGGGATAGCTCGGTACCCATTGCTCGATGGCGGCGATGGCTCGTGCTGCCGGCGCCCCGCGCAACTCTGCCAGCAGCTCAGGGGGATTGCCGTACCAGGCCCGGTCCGGCTGCGCCACGGCGACCTGCACCGTGGGGCGGCGCCAGCTCACCACCTGATAGACCCGATAGTGCGTGGCGTTCTCGGCCTTGGTCGCGATCCAGGTATGCACGCCAAAGGCACCCCGCCAGGCGAAGGCCCGCGCCGCATAGACCTGCACCAGCGCCGCCGGCGTGGTCGCGGGATCCGGCGCCAGCCCGCTGACGCTGCGCGAGGCGCGCTGCCAGTCGCCGCGCCAGTCCACCTGCTGCGACAGCAGCAGCCAGGCCGGCCCGAGCAGGAGACACAGGAGCAGCACCAGGCCACCGCCAAGCGGCTTGAGCATGATACGCAGGCTGCGGATGGCTCTCGACATGCGACACTCCCCCGTTCGAAATGGGCCGCCGGGGGTTGAATCACCGGCCGCTGACCCGCATAACACTCGCCAATCCCGTACCGCACATCAAGGGCACTTCTTCATGGCAATCGTCGATCCCCGCACAGGCCAACCGCTCACCAGCCCCGACGGCCAGGACAGCACCGCCGCGGCGCAAGCCCCGGCGGAGGACGTCATCGTCGACGTCACCCTGGACAACTTCCAGCAGGTGGTGCTGGAGGGCTCGATGCAGCGCCCGGTGCTGCTGCAGAGCTGGGCAGACTGGTGCGAGCCGTGCAAGAACCTCAAACCGATTCTGGAGAAGCTGGCGCGCGAGTACGCCGGCGCTTTCGTGCTCGCCAAGCTCGATATCGAGGCCTATCCGCAGATCGCCTCACAGCTGGGGGTGCGCTCGGTACCCGACGTCAAACTGATCGCGCAAGGCCAGCTCTACGACCAGTTCCAGGGCGCGCTGCCGGAGAAGCAGGTGCGCGAGTGGCTGGGCAAGTATATCGAAGCACCGGCCGACGCCGCCGAGAGCCCCGAAGAGATGGCCCAGGCGGCACTCGCCAGCGGCGACACCCAGACCGCCCAGGCGATCTACCAGGAGCTGATCCAGCAGTATCCGGACTATCACGACTATCAGGTCGACCTCGCTGGCGTGCTGGTGGCTGCCGGCCAGACGCCGGATGCCAAGCAGATACTCGACAATCTGCCGCCGGAGCACCGTGACTCGCCCAAGGCGCGCGGCGTGCGGGCGCGGATCGAATTCGGCGAAGAGGCACCCAGCGCAGCCGAGGTCGAGGCCCTGGGCGAGCGCGAGGATAGCGAGGCGCGCTTCCAGCGGGCGCTGCGCGCGGTGGCCGACGGTGACTACGAACGTGGCTTGGAGGGCCTGCTGGCGCTGATGAAGGCCGACCGCGCCTACGCCGACGACGCCGCTCGCAAGACCCTGCTGCGGGTCTTCGATGCTCTTGGCGCCGACCACCCGCTGACGGTCAGCTACCGCCGCCGGCTGTTCGCCATGCTCTACTGAGCCATTTCCCATGGGCCACTTCTGACTGGGCCATTTCTAGCTGGGCCACTGCGCTGGCAAGACAACCTGCCCGTGCTCCCCAGTGCCCCCTGCGACACCCGGCCCAGGCCGGGTGTCGCGCGTCAGGGAGCTGACACGGGTCAGCCCAGGACCCGATCCAGCCGCGCCAGTGCCGCTTCCAGTGTCTCGCTCGGGGTGCCGAAGTTGAGCCGCACGAATCCCGGCCAGCCGAAGTCGGCGCCGTCGGAGAGCGCCACCCGCGCCTCCTCGAGCAGGCGCTGCTGGGGCGACTCAGCGAGTGCGCTGCCGCGCAGATCCAGCCATGCCAGATAGGTCGACTGCGGCGGTGACAGCGTCACCCCAGGCCAGCCGGCGACATGCCGCTCGAGACGCGCCAGATTGTCGCGCAGTTGGGTAAGTAGCGCCTGACGCCAGACTTCACCCTCGGCGTAGGCGGCCTCGGCGGCGTGCAGCCCGAGCACGTTGACGCCCGGCAGCAGGCCCGCGGCGGCACGCTGGAAGCGTTCGCGCAGCGTGTCATCGGCGATCACCGACAAGCCGCCGAAAGCCCGGCGATGTTGAACGTCTTGGAGGGCGCCCAGAGGGTGATCAGCCGCTCGGCGAGTTCGGGGCATAGCAGACCCAGCGGCTGGTGCGGCCGCTCCGGATCGAGGATCAGGTCGCAGTGCAGCTCGTCGGAAACCACGATCAGCGCGTGCCGGCGCGCCAGCTCGGCCAACCCTCGCAGCTCGTCGACATCCCATACCCGCCCGGTGGGATTGTGCGGATGACACCACAGCAGCACCCGGGTATTGGGCCGGATGGCCGCCTCCATGGCATCCAGGTCGAGCCGCCAGTCGCCGCCCGGGGTAGCCGGCGGGGCCAGCTCGAAGGTCTGCGCTTCGCGCCCGGTATGGCGCCCCACGCTCAGGAACGGCGGATAGATCGGCGTCGCCGTCAGCACGCCCTCACCGGGCTCGCTGAACGCCAGCGCCGCCAGGTGCAGCGCCGGCACCACGCCCGGCACCCAGCACTGCCAGGCGGCGTCGATCTGCCAGCCGTAGTGGTGCTCGCTCCAGCGGCAGAGAGTATCGCGCAGCGCCGGGGTGGCATCGGCATAGCCGAACACGCCGTGGTCGACACGCCGATGCAACGCCTCGATCACCGCAGGCGGCGAGCGGAAATCCATGTCGGCGACCACAGTGGCAACACGTCCTCGGCGTACTGCTGCCATTTCTTGGTCGGATACTGCCGTCGATCGATCGACGTGGCAAAATCGAAACTCACGGTAACATTCTCATCCGGTTGATGATTGTCGGCCGGCCGGCGCCTTCGCAGGGAGACGCCGGCTGGCAGTGAAGGAGCGCCAATGACAGAGACTCTCTGCCGCGGTCGTGCCGCACGTCCGTTCTATAGCCGCGTGGTCGCGGGCAGCTCGGCGCTGGTCGGCCACTGGCTGCTGCTGGGGCAGGCCGACCCCGACCGCCTGGCGATGATTCTGGCCGATACCGCGCGCCTGGCCAAACTCGGCGATCCCGACGGCACGCCGGACGGTGCCACCCTGACCGCCTGGAGCGGCGATGCCGCACCGCCGCGCTGGGCCGCACGCACGGCACTGTTCCTGCTGGTGCAGATGCCCGCTCGGCCCACGCCGCGAAACGCCGATGAGGCCTGCGCCTGGGCCTACTGCTGGTTGCGCAACCGCGAGTTCCCCTCGCTGGAAGCGGCCCGCAACGCGCTGCCGGCGCACTTGCAGGCGCCACTGCACGAGGTGCTGGAGGACGCGTGGCAGGACCACCACGGCCAGCGCCTGATCTGAGGCTCATGGCGCCAGCGTCGCTGCGCTCAGCGCTTGGGCACGAAACCGTCCGGCTTGTCCGCCAGCCAGGTGACGAAAGCGCGGATATCGGGGTGGGACATCAGCGCCTCACGGCTGGCGTAGTGGTCCGCCAGCTCGCGTTCGCTGAGCATGCGATGGAGATGCGAGTGGCACGGCCGACAGATCCACAGCACGCGGGTCTGCATCTGCTCGCGCCCGTACGCTTGCGGTAGCGCGGCTTGCGGTGCAGCGCGCGGGGAATCAGATGGTGGCGGGTCAGCGGCGCCCGGCGTCCGCACAGACTACAGCGGTCATGGCTCATCGGTTGGCGTTCACGCGATGCTTGAAAAGGGCGGCCCGCGCCGGCCGCGTCTCTCTCCAGACTAGGGGGGAGGCCCGTGATACGCCAGCGTCGTTGCCACGCGCCTCGCTTGCCGTTGACTCGTTTTCCGTCGCCCCGTTTTCCATCACCTCGTCTCTCTTGCATCAGGAGTACTGCGCATGACACCGGCCGTCCGTCTGCTCGAATCCCGCGGCGTCGCCCATCGGGTCACCGCCTACTCGGTCGAGACCGCCTCGGAGAGCTACGGTCTGGACGCCGCCCGCGCCCTGGCACTACCGCCGGAGACGATTTTAAAGACGCTGCTGGCGCGGCTCGACGACGGGCGCCTGGTGGTCGCCCTGGTGCCCGTCGACGCGACGCTCGACCTCAAGGCGCTGGCCAAGGCCGCCGGTGCGCGCAAGGCGCAGATGGCCACCCCGGCCGAGGCCGAGCGTGCCACCGGCTATCTGGTCGGCGGCATCAGCCCGCTGGGACAGAAGCGCCGTCTGGCGAGCTTCATCGACGATAGCGCCCTCGCCCTCGACGAGATCCACGTCAGCGCCGGCAAGCGCGGGCTGGAG
Source organism: Salinicola tamaricis (assembly GCF_003006155.1). GTDB lineage: Bacteria > Pseudomonadota > Gammaproteobacteria > Pseudomonadales > Halomonadaceae > Salinicola > Salinicola tamaricis. The sequence continues at coordinate 817,599 of NZ_CP023559.1, forward strand.
CTGTCGCTGGCCCCCCGTGAACTGATCACGCTGCTGGAAGCCACGCCAGTGGCGCTGGCACGACACTGAGACGTCACCGGCCCGGGGATGGTCGATTGCCCGGCCCCACCCGGGACGACTATCATGCGCGCTCTCCGCAGTCATGCGCGCTCCCGGCGGCCATGCGCGAACCCAGTGCACACCCCGGCGATGACGCGCCGCCACCGTTGCCACACGCTCACACGGAATATCCAGCATGGTGATTCGCACCGATCAGACACCGACCGAGGCTCAGCTGGCGATCATCGCCGAGCAGCTCGGCCGCCCGCCGCGCGGGCTCGAAGCGGTCGCCGCCACCGATAGTCAGGGTCGCCCGCTGGTCCTGCGCATGGCGCCGATCGTCGACGACGCGCCCTTTCCCACGCTCTACTGGCTCTCCTGCGAACGTCTCAAGGTCGTGCTCTCGCGGCTCGAGGCGAGCGGCGTGATCAAGGAGCTCGAAGCGCGCCTGCAGCAGGAGCCGGCGTGGCTTGCCAGCTACCACGCCAGTCATGCCGACTATGTTGCCCAGCGCTGGTCCTACATGAGTGACGCCCAGCGCGAGGAGATTGAGCGCCGCGGCTTCGCGCCGCTGATGCGCGAGCGTGGCGTCGGCGGGATCACCAACTGGGATCAGGTGCGCTGCCTGCACACCCAGTACGCCCACCACCTGTGCGGTGACAACGCCATCGGACGCTGGTCGACGCGACCTACGACGTCGCCGCCACCATCCCCTGACGGCCGTCTCACCCGATCGCTGAAGGAGCGACAACGTGCATATCTGTGTCTATCTGGGTTCCCGCGAGGGCAAGCATCCGCAGTTCGCCGCCGCGACCGAGGCGCTTGGCCGGGCCATTGCCGCCCGCGGCTGGGGGCTGGTCTACGGCGGGGCGCGCAACGGTCTGATGGGGCGGCTGGCCGATGCCTGCCTCGCCGCCGGTGGAGAGGTGATCGGGGTCATGCCCGAGCATCTGGTCCAGCGCGAGGTGTCGCACCAGGGCCTGACGCGGCTGATTCGCGTCGCCAACATGCACGAACGCAAGGCGACCATGGCCGCCCACGCCGATGCCTTCGTCGCCCTGCCCGGCGGTATCGGTACGCTGGAGGCTGTTCGAGATCTGGACCTGGCGCTATCTGCAACTGCACCACAAACCGGTGGGCGTGCTCGACGTGGGCGGTTTCTAACACCGGGCTGCTGAATTTCCTCGATACCACCGTGGAGCACGGTTTCCTGGACGCCAGCACCCGCCGCGAGCTGATCGCCGACACGGATATCGAGCAGTTGCTGGACCGGCTGGCGGCGGATCGCGATCCGGCCGCCTGACTTCCGCTCAGTCCGCGCTCAGCGCCGGCGTCACCGCGTCGGCGCCGACATAGCGGCGCCGCTTGTCGGGCTTGAGCCGGGTGACGTCGACCACCACCAGGCCATCCACGCAGAAGCCGAAATCGGTATCCACGCCGAACCCCAGAAAGCGTACTGCCCCGGGTTCGGCGACCTCGCAGTACTGCTTGTAGAGCACCGGCACGCTCACCCCCATCGCCTCCAGCTGCTCGCGCAGGCGGCGGAAGTCCTCGTCACGATCGCCGCCGTCGAACAGCCGCTCCGCCTCCAGTCGCCCGGCGTCGGAGAGCACGAACGGAGCCCGCGGACGCACGCCCTCCTCGGGGTCACCGTAGTAGTGGCGATAGTAGCTGATCACCAGCTCACGGGCGCGCAGCGGCAGCGCGGCCGATAGCGAGACGGGGCCGAACAGCCAGCGCACCTGCGGATGGTGACGCAGATAGGCGCCCAGCCCCTGCCACAGATAGTCCAGGCTGCGGCGCCCCCAGTAGCGCGGCTGGACGAAGCTGCGGCCGAGCTCGAGCCCGTGACGCAGCTCGTCCCAGGGTGCCGTCTCGAGGTGAAACAGGGTCGCGGCGTAGAAGCCGCTGGGGCCGTGGGCGTCGAGAATCGCCCCCGCCTCGCCCAGGCGATAGGCCCCAGCGATCTCCAGATCACGATCGTCCCACACCAGCAGGTGGCGGTAGTAGTCGTCGAAGGCGTCGAGATCGCGCCGCCGGCCGGTGCCCTCGCCGACCCGGCGGAAGGCGATCTCGCGCAGCCGACCGATCTCGCGCAGCACCACCCCGTGGGGCGGCCCCTCGACCAATAGAATCTGCTTGCCATCCTTGGTCTCGCCCAGCCTGCGCGCCTCACGCAGCGCTTCACGCAGCGCCTGCCGGCTCTCCGGATGGGCGATCGCCGCCTCGCCACGGAACAGCCCCTTGCGCCCCTGCCCCAGCCGGTAGACGTGCTTACGCAGCAGCTTGAGCGTCGCCTCCGAGCGCAGGCCGCCGCGGGCCAGTTGCTCCAGCGGCAGCAGGTCGCCGATACGCACGCGGAGCTGGCGATCGCGCTGGCGGAACATCTCGTGCGGCAGCAGCAGGGTACCGATCTCATCGCGCAGGGCCGCCAGAGCGTAGAATAGCCAGGAGTTGCGCCCGCCTACGTGCAGTGGCAGCAGTGGCGCATTGGTCCGCCGCGCCAGATGCAGGACACCCGCCTGCCAGCGACGATCGCGAATGCCGCGCGGACAGGCCCGCGAGACCTCACCGGCGGGAAACACGATCACCGCTTCCTCGCGATCCAGCGCCGCCTCGATTGCGGCCAGGCTGCGCCGATAGCCGCGCCGGTTCAGGTTGTCCAGCGGCAGCAGACAGGGTTGCAGCGGCTCGATCTGGGCCAGAATCGAGCTCGCCACGATGCGCACGTCACTGCGCACATCGGCCACCAGGCGCAGCAGTGCCAGACCGTCGAGGGCGCCCAGCGGGTGGTTGGCGACGATCAGCACGCGTCCGAACACCGGAATGTTCTCGCGCTCCCGCGAGGAGACTGCATAGCCGAAGCGGAAGTAGTCGAGCACCTGTTCGACGAAGGCCAAGCCACGCGTCTCGCGGTGGCGCGCCAGGAAGTCGTTGATCTCGCGCTCGTGGATCAGACGACGCATCAGCGCCGTGGTGCAGTGCCGCAGCCAGCGAGGCAGGCGACGGAAGCCACCGAGGTGTCGTTCGAGCAGTGCGCCGGTATCGATCATGGGCCATCCCCTCTACTACGTATACGAGTGACGTGGGTGGGTGACATGGATGGCTGCCAGCATGGCGCTGACATATGACAACGGCGTGGCCGTCGCCGGGCTGCTAGAGTGAGGGGATGCCCTTAGCGAGGAGAGTACATCGATGCACGCGATCGCCATCGAGTCGCAGCGCCTGGAGTGGCGCGAACATGAGGCACCCGGTCCGGTAGGGGCTGGAGAGGTGCGTATCGAGGTGGCCTGGGCCGGGGTCAATCGCGCCGATCTGATGCAGCGCGCCGGCAAGTACCCGCCCCCGCCGGGCGCCCCGGACATTCCCGGGCTGGAGGTCAGCGGTACCATCGCCGAGGTGGGGCCACGGGTCGAGCGCTTCCGTCGCGGCGACGCGGTCTGCGCGCTGCTGGCCGGCGGCGGCTACGCCGAGCAAGTGGTGGTGGACGAGGCCCAGGTACTGCCGATTCCTGCCAATCTCGGCCTGCGCGAGGCGGCGGCACTGCCTGAGGTCTTCGCCACCGCCTGGCTCAATCTCTACATGGAAGGCGCCGCTCAGACCGGTCAGCGGATCCTGCTGCACGCCGCGGCGAGCGGCGTCGGCACCGCGGCGATCCAGCTCTGCCGCGCCTTCGGCAACCCCTGTTTCGTCACCGCGGGAAGTCAAGAGAAGCTCGACGCCTGCACCCGCCTGGGTGCCGATGCCGGCTGGAATCGCCACGACGGCAGCTTCGTCGAAGCGGTCAAGGCTTGGGGCGGCGCCGACATGATCCTCGACCCGGTCGGCGGTGACTACGTGGAGCAGGATCTGGCGGTGCTGAACGCCGATGGCCGGCTGGTGCTGATCGGGCTGATGGGCGGCATGGAAGCGAAGCTCGATCTCGGGCGCATGCTGATGAAGCGCCAGCGCGTGATCGGCTCGACCCTGCGCTCACGCTCGGCCAAGGCAAAGGGGGCGATTCTGGATGCGCTGCACGCCCAGGTGTGGCCCAAGCTCGCGAGCGGAGAGATCAAGCCCCTGATCGCCGAGACCTGGCCGATCCAGGAAGCGGAGAGCGCGCTTCAGCATCTCGATGACAATGCCAATATCGGCAAGGTGCTACTGCGGGTCAGTGCCTAGGTCACGGCAGCAGTGAAGCGCTGACACGACTGCGTCGCCGGGGACTCACTCGGCGGCCAGCCGACGGGTCTCGCTGTAGGTCAATTGCAGCAGTCTGGCGTCGTCTCCGGCGCGATGGCGGCGGATGTCATAGTCTTGTACCACCCGCTCCTTGGTCTCGCGCCACAGCGTCACCTGCGCCTCGGAGAGCAGCCGCCGCAGCGCTTCCAGGCGAAATCGCGGCAGCATGCCGGCCTGATCGAAGAGCAGCGCAAGCCAGGTGTTGTCGTAGCCCCAGCTGTCACTGTAGGCGACGCCGATCTCGGCCAGCTCATCATTGAGCCAGCGCGCCACCTCGACCGCCGGATAGCCCTCACGGATCAGCCGCGCCCGCGAGATGCCGTGCAGGAGTTCGGCCTTGGCGTCCCAGTGGGTCCAGGTTTCTGCGGGTTGAATCAGGAAAGCACAGCGCGTGCCGTCGGCCCTGGCCAGGCCAACCTCGATGGGGTAGCTGCCACGGCCAAAGCCCGAAGCTTCGATGTCTAAAAGGACAGGCAGCGACACGGGGTGGACTCCCTCTTCATGATGCCGTCGCATCTGGCGACGCCGGTGTGGCGTCATCATGACAGTGTTGGCGCGGGAGTTCACCCCGACCGCACGCGGCACCGGCAGGCGCCGCCGGGGGTCAATGCGTCAGCGGCGCGGCCTGCGGCGCTTCGAGCAGGGTCTGGCCAGCGAGATGATCGGCATACTGCGCCCAGGCCTCGGCCCGCGCCGGATCCTGCGCCAGCCCCAGCTCACCACCGAGATAGGCCTGTGCCAACCGCTCGGCAGCCTGGCGATGGCCGTTCTCGCCGGCCCGAGCGTACCAGGTCACCGCATGGTGCTCGTTGGGCTGGTACTGGTTGCAGCCGTGCTCATAGAGGCAGCCGGCCTGGAACTGGGCATGACTGTCGCCCTCCTGTGCCGCCTGCAGCACGTAGCGCGCACCGGTAGATTTGTCCTGGGGCGAGACACCGCGTGCCAGCAGCACGCGGCCGTAGAGCGAACGCGCCGGCAGATAGCCGGCGTCGGCACAGCGCTTGAACCACTTGAGCATCAGCCGCTGCTTGCCGGGTGAGCGGGTCATCCAGCGCGTGTGACACAGTCCGGAGGCGAGACGAAACTCGAAGCGCGTCAGGAAAGAGAACGTCTGTGGCATAACTGACAGTGACCTTGAGGACGAAGACCGCTGGCGGTCCGAGAAACCCTGTCGATCTGGACGCATCTTTGTTCTAAGACAACACGGTTGTTAACGGCATCGGAATCGACTTGCTGCAGGCTCGCCCGGGGCTGCCGGGCGGCGAAAGGCCGCAAGCATACGCCTCCCCGATGGCCGACTCAACCCCCGCCTGAGGGGCGCTATTTGCCGCTCCCGGAAGGCCCCAGTAACATACGATTTTCAGTCGTCTTTTCGGCCCTCTCCCGAGGGCCCTGATGGGAGCGCAACATGCAACGACGCCCACTCGGCAAGACCGACATGCAGGTCTCGCGCCTGTGTCTCGGCACCATGACCTTCGGCGAGCAGAACAGCGAGCAGGAGGCTCACCAGCAGCTCGACCGTGCCGTCGACGCCGGGATCAACTTCATCGATACCGCAGAGATGTATCCGGTGCCGCCCAAGGCCGAGACCCAGGGGCGCACCGAAGCCTATATCGGCAGCTGGCTCCAGCAGCGCGGTCGCCGCGACGACCTGATCATCGCCAGCAAGGCCGCCGGTGCCGGCCGCGGCATGACCCATCTGCGCGGCGGCCCGCGCCACACCCGCGAGCAGATCCATCAGGCACTCGATGCCAGTCTGGCACGTCTGCAGACCGACTATCTCGACCTCTATCAGCTGCACTGGCCCGACCGCCACGTCAACTGCTTCGGAGAGCTCGGCTATGTGCCGGGTGACGACAGTGAGGCCACCCGCTCGAGGAGACCCTGGGCGCGCTCAAGGAAGCCCTGGATGCCGGCAAGATTCGCGCCGTGGGGCTCTCCAACGACACGCCGTGGGGCGTGATGCGCTGCCTGCATCTCGCCGATACGCTGGGGCTGCCGCGCGTGGCCAGCGTGCAGAACCCCTACAACCTGCTCAACCGCAGCTTCGAAGTCGGCCTGTCCGAGATCGCCCATCGCGAAGCAGTCGGCCTGCTGGCCTATTCACCGCTGGCCTTCGGCGTGCTCTCGGGCAAGTACCTGGATGGCCAGCGTCCGGCCGATGGACGCCTGACGCTGTTCGAGCGCTTCTCGCGCTACACCTCCGACATCGCCCAGGAGGCGACCCGGGCCTACGTCGAGATCGCCAGGCGCCACGACCTCGATCCGGCGCAGATGGCGCTGGCCTTCGTCACCGCGCAACCTTTCGTCACCAGCAATATCATCGGCGCCACCACGCTGACCCAGCTGGAGTCCAACCTCGCCAGTGATCAGTTGACGCTCTCCGCCGAGGTCATGGAGGAGATCGAAGCAGTGCACCGCCGTATCTCCAACCCCTGCCCCTGACGGCCTCCGGTGCGCAGACGCGGGCCGCATTCAGGCGGCTATCCCGTCCATGACGGCCCGCTTCACCCCCATCATCGCCGCGATGCCCTGCCGCTCGATAAGGAACCTACGCCATGCTCAGCATCATCTCCCCGGCCAAGACGCTGGATTTCGAGACCCCGGCGACCACCAGCGAGGTCACACGCCCCGACTATCTCGATCAGAGCCGCGAGCTCATCGAGATCCTGCGCGACTACTCGCCCCAGCAGCTCTCCGAGCTGATGGGCATCAGCGACAAGCTGGCCGGGCTCAATGCAGCACGCTACGCCGAGTGGCGGACGCCGTTCACCCCCGACAACGCCAAGCCCGCCGCCCAGGCGTTCCAGGGCGATGTCTACGTAGGCCTGGAAGCGGCCAGCTTCAGCGCCGCCGACAACGCCTTCGCCCAGTCGCACCTGCGCATCCTCTCCGGGCTCTACGGGCTGCTGCGACCGCTCGATCTGATCCAGCCCTATCGCCTGGAAATGGGTATCCGACTCGAGAATCCGGCCGGCAAGGATCTCTACGCCTACTGGCGTGAACGACTGACCCGAGATCTCGACGCGGCAATCGCCGAGAGCGGCAGCAACACCCTGGTCAATCTCGCCTCCAACGAGTACAGCAAGGCGATCGACCTCAAGCGCCTGACGGCCGATGTCGTCTCCCCCGTGTTCAAGGATGAGAAGAACGGTCAGTTCAAGATCATCAGCTTCTACGCCAAGAAGGCGCGTGGTCTGATGGCCGCCTGGCTGATCCGCGAACGCGTCGAGTCACCCGCGGCACTCACCGACTTCGACGTCGCCGGCTATCGCTACGCGGCCGGAGAGTCCAAGCCGGGCCAGCCGGTCTTTCTGCGCCATGAGCGCGATCGCGACTGAGTCGAAGCTTCACGCCGAACGCCGCCCCCGTTCAGCTCCCATTCATGCAATGCTGAGACAATGGGGGCAGTGACCGGGCCTCTAGCCTTCGGTTTCGACGACACCCGATTTCCATTCAGGAGATATGCCATGCGCAACCTCTTCGTCATGCTGCTGGTCGGCATGCTCGGCATGACAGCCGCCGTGGAGCACGCCGAGGCCAAGCGCTTCGGCGGCGCCAAGAGCTTCGGCTCTTATTCGCGCTCGGCTCAGCAGCCGGCCGCGGCGCCCGCACGCGGTAGCGCCACGACGCCGCCACGCCAGCCGAGCCCGGGTCTATCGCGCTTCGCAGGCCCGCTGGCAGGCCTGCTCGCCGGCGGCCTGCTTGCCTCGCTTTTCTTCGGCGGCGCTTTCGACGGCATTCGGATGCTCGACCTGCTATTGATCGCCGTGGTGCTGTTCATCGCCTTCCGCTTCCTGGCGGCACGGCGACGGCACGCCCATGCCAATGCCGGTGACGGTCACGCTGCCCAGCGCGAGGAACATGCCGCGCAGCCGATGCCGTTCTCTACCGGCGGTGCGGTCGGCGGTGCGAGTATCGCCAGCGAGCCGGAATGGTTCGACCGCGAGCGCTTCCTGGCCGGCGCCAAGGAGCACTTCATGACCCTGCAGCGGGCTTGGGACAACAACGACCTGGAACGCATTCAGGAGTACGTGACCCCCGAGCTCTACAATCTGCTCAAGGCAGAACGCATGGCGCAGCCGGCCAATAACCGCACCGAGATCGTGCGCCTGTTCGTGGAGCTGGGCAGCGTGCAGGAACTTCAAGGCGAAGCGGAAGCCACGGTGCTGTTCCACGGCGTGCTGGAAGAGAATGGCGAAGAGACCGAGTTCAACGAGACCTGGCACCTCAAGCGCGCACTACGCGACGGCGCCCCCTGGTACGTTCAAGGTATCGAGCAGAACACCGCCGTCTAACGCGCTATTCTGCACAACGAATCCTGCACAACGAAAAACCGGGCCCAAGGCCCGGTTTTTTATTTGCTGCTTTTTTGCCCACCACTCTGTCAGCGCTTTATGACAATCAGGGTTGTTTGCCTGCTTATCCACGTCAGCGCTGATGCCTGGCGTCAATTCTTGGCGTCTTCCGCCTTGTCCTGGATGTTGTCGCCAGCGTTTTCCATAGTCTGCCCGGCATCATCCATCGCATTGTCCACTGACTCACCCGCTTTCTCGGCCGGACCATCATCGTTGTCGCAGGCTACGACACCGAACGCCATCATGCCCAGCATCATCGCCATGGCCATCTTCTTCAGTAGATCAGAACGCATATCGACACTCTTTGGATACGACTCCGTGTATGACCCTCATAACATAGTCGGTAAGATTTGCCTCAGCCAGTGTTCACACACGCCTTCCCCATTTGCTCCGCGATAAGCAAGAAGATGCAGATCGCTGTCGGCAAATGGCGTCAGTGTCGAGGCCGATGAGCCCTCTATAACTGCGACCCGGCCAGCACCGGCCGACTATCCACAGGCGGTCGCTGCTCGAAATCACCAAAGGGGGTGGGGATAAGTCGACGCGTAGCGCGTCAGCGACCGGAAGGGCCTGAGCCTATGGCGGGGAGAGGTCGTGCGTAGCCCGGGCCCAGAAACGAGTGAACCCCAGCCTCTGTCGAGACTGGGGTTCGGTATAGGTGCCTGACGATGACCTACTCTCACATGGGAGACCCCACACTACCATCGGCGCTAAGCGGTTTCACTTCTGAGTTCGGCATGGAATCAGGTGGTTCCCACTCGCTATGGTCGTCAGGCAAAACTGACGTCGACATGAACCTGTGACACGCTTTCACGCGCCTTCACATCGACCAATCTGGATCATGCTGATGATACGTCTCTTGCCTATCCGGCCATTGTCGCGATGCGATCGCGCGACCCCGGTCTGGAGTACCCAGACCCCTTGGGGTTATATGGTCAAGCCTCACGGGGCATTAGTACACGTTAGCTCAACGCCTTGCAGCGCTTCCACACCGTGCCTATCAACCAGCTCGTCTTGCTGGACCCTTTAGGAGACTCGAAGTCTCAGGGAGATCTCATCTTGAAGGGGGCTTCCCGCTTAGATGCCTTCAGCGGTTATCCCGTCCGCACATAGCTACCCGGCAGTGCCACTGGCGTGACAACCGGAACACCAGAGGTGCGTCCACTCCGGTCCTCTCGTACTAGGAGCAGCACTTCTCAAATCTCCAACGCCCACGGCAGATAGGGACCGAACTGTCTCACGACGTTCTAAACCCAGCTCGCGTACCACTTTAAATGGCGAACAGCCATACCCTTGGGACCGACTTCAGCCCCAGGATGTGATGAGCCGACATCGAGGTGCCAAACACCGCCGTCGATGTGAACTCTTGGGCGGTATCAGCCTGTTATCCCCGGAGTACCTTTTATCCGTTGAGCGATGGCCCTTCCATACAGAACCACCGGATCACTAGAACCTACTTTCGTACCTGCTCGACGTGTCTGTCTCGCAGTTAAGCACCCTTATGCTCTTGCACTCAATGCACGATTTCCAACCGTGCTGAGGGTACCTTCGTGCTCCTCCGTTACGCTTTCGGAGGAGACCGCCCCAGTCAAACTACCCACCACACACTGTCCTTACACCGGATCACGGTGCGAAGTTAGAACGCCAATGATGCCAGGCTGGTATTTCAAGGTTGGCTCCACCGCAACTGGCGTCACGGTTTCCAAGCCTCCCAGCTATCCTACACAAGCAACATCAGCGTCCAGTGTGAAGCATAGTAAAGGTTCACGGGTCTTTCCGTCTAGCCGCGGGTACACAGCATCTTCACTGCGATTTCAATTTCACTGAGTCTCGGGTGGAGACAGCGTGGCCATCATTACGCCATTCGTGCAGGTCGGAACTTACCCGACAAGGAATTTCGCTACCTTAGGACCGTTATAGTTACGGCCGCCGTTTACCGGGGCTTCGATCAGGAGCTTCGCTTGCGCTAACACCATCAATTAACCTTCCGGCACCGGGCAGGCGTCACACCCTATACGTCCGCTTACGCGTTAGCAGAGTGCTGTGTTTTTAATAAACAGTTGCAGCCACCTGGTATCTTCGACCGGTTCACGCTAGGAGAGCGAGTCTCTTCACGCTACGCCGGCGCACCTTCTCCCGAAGTTACGGTGCCATTTTGCCTAGTTCCTTCACCCGAGTTCTCTCAAGCGCCTTGGGATTCTCACCCTGACCACCTGTGTCGGTTTGGGGTACGGTCGCATGTGATCTGAAGCTTAGAGGCTTTTCCTGGAAGCGTGGCATCGATGACTTCCGGACCGTAGTCCGTTCGTCTCGTCTCTCGGCCTTGAGAGCCCGGATTTGCCTAAGCTCTCAGCCTACTGACTTTCACCAGGACAACCAACGCCTGGCTCACCTAGCCTTCTTCGTCCCCCCATCGCAATCACATCCGGTACGGGAATATTGACCCGTTTCCCATCGACTACGCTTTTCAGCCTCGCCTTAGGGGCCGACTCACTCTGCTCCGATTGACGTAGAACAGAAACCCTTGGTCTTCCGGCGGGGGAGGTTTTCACTCCCCTTGTCGTTACTCATGTCAGCATTCGCACTCGTGATACCTCCAGCATGCTTCTCAACACACCTTCGCAGGCTTACACGACGCTCCTCTACCGCTCATCCTGAGGATGAACCCGTAGCTTCGGCATCTGGTTTGAGCCCCGTTACATCTTCCGCGCAGGCCGACTCGACTAGTGAGCTATTACGCTTTCTTTAAAGGATGGCTGCTTCTAAGCCAACCTCCTAGCTGTCTATGCCTTCCCACATCGTTTCCCACTTAACCAGAATTTGGGGGCCTTAGCTGACGGTCTGGGTTGTTTCCCTTTTCACGACGGACGTTAGCACCCGCCGTGTGTCTCCCACGCTCTACTCACCGGTATTCGGAGTTTGCCTCGGGTTGGTAACCCGGGATGGGCCCCTAGCCGAAACAGTGCTCTACCCCCGGCGGTAATACGTGAGGCGCTACCTAAATAGCTTTCGAGGAGAACCAGCTATCTCCGAGCTTGATTAGCCTTTCACTCCGATCCACAGCTCATCCGAATCTTTTTCAACAGATCCCGGTTCGGGCCTCCAGTCAGTGTTACCTGACCTTCACCCTGGCCATGGATAGATCGCCCGGTTTCGGGTCTATATCCAGCGACTGGTCGCCCAGTTAAGACTCGATTTCTCTACGCCTCCCCTATACGGTTAAGCTCGCCACTGAATATAAGTCGCTGACCCATTATACAAAAGGTACGCGGTCACCGAACAAGTCGGCTCCCACTGCTTGTACGCACACGGTTTCAGGATCTATTTCACTCCCCTCTCCGGGGTTCTTTTCGCCTTTCCCTCACGGTACTGGTTCACTATCGGTCAGCCAGGAGTATTTAGCCTTGGAGGATGGTCCCCCCATGTTCAGTCAAGGTTTCACGTGCCCCGACCTACTCGATTTCACATGTTCAGGTTTTCGACGACGGGGCTATCACCCACTATGGCCGGCCTTTCCAGACCGTTTGTCTAACCAGTCACATGCTTAAGGGCTACTCCCCGTTCGCTCGCCGCTACTGGGGGAATCTCGGTTGATTTCTTTTCCTCGGGGTACTTAGATGTTTCAGTTCCCCCGGTTCGCTTCCCAACACCTATGGATTCAGTGTGGGATACCCAGCTTATGCTGGGTGGGTTTCCCCATTCGGACATGCCCGGGTCACAGGTTGTTTGCCACCTCACCGAGCCTTTTCGCAGGCTACAACGTCCTTCATCGCCTCTGGCTGCCTAGGCATCCACCGTGTGCGCTTAATCGCTTGACCATATAACCCGAAGGAGTCTGGTCGCGCGATCACAACGACAATTGCCGGATACGCTTGAGACGTATCACTTTTCGCTCTTCGCCATCCAACTACGAATGGTGAAGAACTGTCAGCATGATCCACATTGTTAAAGAGCGTTTAGAGCAGAAGCTCTAAGCGATCGACTCGGTCGCGGTTGTTGCGACGAAGCGGATGGCTTAGAACTCGGTGACTGTTTTTCGATCAATCTTTTCCAGGCAAGGCGAAGGTCGGCGACGCATAGTTCGCTATGCGAGTCGGCTTTCAACGCAGCATGGGAAAGATTTGGTGGAGCCAAGCGGGATCGAACCGCTGACCTCCTGCGTGCAAGGCAGGCGCTCTCCCAGCTGAGCTATGGCCCGGCTAGACATTTCGTCAGAGACAAGGCGCTTTTTGCCGACGTGTAGCCTGCTACACGAGGTGAAAAGCAACGCCGTATCTGGCGAAATTGGTGGGTCTGGGCCGATTTGAACGGCCGACCTCACCCTTATCAGGGGTGCGCTCTAACCAACTGAGCTACAGACCCGGCTTTACCACTGGGTCCGTGACCCAAACAGTCATTGCTCTTGGTCGATCAGGTAATTGATTGTGAGCGCTTATCTCGCGATCCGCTAATCGTTTAAGGAGGTGATCCAGCCGCAGGTTCCCCTACGGCTACCTTGTTACGACTTCACCCCAGTCATGAACCACACCGTGGTGATCGCTCCCCCGAAGGTTAAGCTAACCACTTCTGGTGCAGTCCACTCCCATGGTGTGACGGGCGGTGTGTACAAGGCCCGGGAACGTATTCACCGTGACATTCTGATTCACGATTACTAGCGATTCCGACTTCACGGAGTCGAGTTGCAGACTCCGATCCGGACTGAGGCCGGCTTTCTGGGATTCGCTCCACCTCGCGGTCTCGCAACCCTTTGTACCGGCCATTGTAGCACGTGTGTAGCCCTACCCGTAAGGGCCATGATGACTTGACGTCGTCCCCACCTTCCTCCGGTTTGTCACCGGCAGTCTCCTTAGAGTTCCCACCATTACGTGCTGGCAAATAAGGACAAGGGTTGCGCTCGTTACGGGACTTAACCCAACATTTCACAACACGAGCTGACGACAGCCATGCAGCACCTGTCTCAGAGTTCCCGAAGGCACCAAGGCATCTCTGCCAAGTTCTCTGGATGTCAAGGGTAGGTAAGGTTCTTCGCGTTGCATCGAATTAAACCACATGCTCCACCGCTTGTGCGGGCCCCCGTCAATTCATTTGAGTTTTAACCTTGCGGCCGTACTCCCCAGGCGGTCGACTTATCGCGTTAACTGCGCCACTAAGTCCTTAAAGGTCCCAACGGCTAGTCGACATCGTTTACGGCGTGGACTACCAGGGTATCTAATCCTGTTTGCTACCCACGCTTTCGCACCTCAGTGTCAGTGTCAGGCCAGAAGGCCGCCTTCGCCACTGGTATTCCTCCCGATCTCTACGCATTTCACCGCTACACCGGGAATTCTACCTTCCTCTCCTGCACTCTAGTCTGGCCGTTCCGGATGCCGTTCCCAGGTTGAGCCCGGGGCTTTCACAACCGGCGTGCCAAACCACCTACGCGCGCTTTACGCCCAGTAATTCCGATTAACGCTCGCACCCTCCGTATTACCGCGGCTGCTGGCACGGAGTTAGCCGGTGCTTCTTCTGCGAGTGATGTCCTTCTTGACGGATATTAGCCGCCAAGCCTTCTTCCTCGCTGAAAGTGCTTTACAACCCGAGGGCCTTCTTCACACACGCGGCATGGCTGGATCAGGCTTGCGCCCATTGTCCAATATTCCCCACTGCTGCCTCCCGTAGGAGTCTGGGCCGTGTCTCAGTCCCAGTGTGGCTGATCATCCTCTCAGACCAGCTACGGATCGTCGCCTTGGTGAGCCATTACCTCACCAACCAGCTAATCCGACATAGGCTCATCCGATAGCGCAAGGTCCGAAGAGCCCCTGCTTTCTCCCGTAGGACGTATGCGGTATTAGCCTGGGTTTCCCCAGGTTATCCCCCACTACCGGGCAGATTCCTATGCATTACTCACCCGTCCGCCGCTCGCCACCAGGGAGCAAGCTCCCCGTGCTGCCGCTCGACTTGCATGTGTTAGGCCTGCCGCCAGCGTTCAATCTGAGCCATGATCAAACTCTTCAGTTAAAAGTCTGATAGTCCTTACCTCTTCTCTGCCCGAAAGCATCAGAAGCGAAGCGGACCAAACTTGGTTCAAGGTCAAACGAATCTTAGACGAGTCGCTTGCCTTGATATGCTGTGACTGGCGTCACGCAAGACAAGCGCCCACATCAATTACCTGATCGATTGTTAAAGAGCGTCCTTACTTGAAGTCTCGTCTCACGCAGAGCACCGAGCCTTCTGCCGTGACCCAAAAGTGACTCAAGTGCTTGTCAGCGCTTGCTTTCTGGGTCGCCGTAAGGAGAGGCGTATTTTAAGGATCTTGGCGAAGATGTCAACGTCTTTCTTGTCGACGCTTGCCCGGCTTCCGTTGCTGCTGGAGAACCGATCCTGAAAAAGCGAGGGGCGTATTCTGCTTTCCTCATCGCTAGCTGTCAATCGATTTTTTCAATCTTTTCAACAGCTTAGCCAGCTTCTCCACTGCCTCCGAGAACCTGTCTCGGCGGCAGCGGATGCGTACTTTACGGATCTCCCCCGGCCTTGGCAAGGGGAAATGTCGAAAAAGTTGCGCCGCTTCGAGGCTGCTGGCGCCAGAGGCCCGGCATGACAGGCGCTGGCGCCATTCGAGCAGATCGAGAGGTTTGGCCAGCACCCGCAGCCCGCGGCATAATTGGTAAAACCATTTGCCTGCAAGGAGGTCGCCCGTGCCGCCATCGCCTCTGCGCCAGCCGCGCCTGGCCGACGTCATTACCCAGCGTCTGGAGACACTGATTCTGGAGGGCAGCCTCAAGGCGGGTCATCGCCTGCCGTCGGAGCGCGAGCTCGCCGAGCGTTTCGGTGTCTCACGCCCATCGCTGCGCGAGGCGATACAGAAGCTTGCAGCCCGCGGATTGCTCACCAGCCGTCAGGGTGGCGGTACCTATGTCAGCGAGCGACTCAGCGACAGCTATGGCGACCCGATCCTCGAGATGCTGTCGCGTCATGACGAGTTCTATCTCGATGTGCTCGAGTTCCGCGATGCCATGGAGGGAATCACCGCCTATCACGCGGCGATGCGCGCGACCCCGGCGGATAAGGAGATGCTGCAGCAGCGCTTCCAGTCCCTGCGCGACAGCTACGCCGACCCCGGCCAGCAGGGTGATGCCCTGCGCGAAGCCAGGGCGGATGCCGCTTTCCATCTGGCGATCGCCGAGACAGCACACAACGTGCTGCTGCATACCATTCGCGGTCTGTTCCAGCTACTGGAGAAGAGCATCGTCGCCAACCTGGCGCGGTTGTTCGAGCGACCCGAGGCGCGCAGTCTGCTCCTGGATCAGCATCGAGCGCTGCTCGAAGCGATTCTGGAAGGTCGCGCCGAAGATGCCCGGCATCTCGCCCACGAGCATCTCGGCTACGTCAAAGAGGGGCTGATGGAGATGCAGCGCGCCGAATTCCGCGCTCAACGCGCCGAGCGCCGCACCCAGCTTCTCAAGGGCACGCCGCTACGCTGATCACTCGCCGCTGAGATGACGATCCTTGAGCTTGACGTAGTTGCCCGCGGTATAGGCGAAGAACTCGCGCTCCTCGGACTTGAGCGGGCGCAGGGGCTTGGCCGGGTTGCCGGCGTAGACATGCCCGCTGGCCAGGGTCTTGCCAGGCGGCACCAGGGCGCCAGCGGCGATGATCACTTCGGACTCGACCACCGCGCCGTCGAGCACGATGGCGCCCATGCCGACCAGCACTCGATCACCCACGTTGCAACCTGCAGCGTCGCCTGATGCCCTACGGTCACCTCGTCGCCGATGATCAGCGGATGACCGCCAGGGTTGTAGTCGCTGGCATGAGTGCAGTGCAGCACGCAGCCGTCCTGCACGCTGGTACGCGCACCGATGCGGATACGATGGACATCGCCGCGAATCACCGCCATCGGCCACACCGAACTGTCGTCACCTAGCGCTACGTCGCCGAGCACCACACTGGTCTCGTCGACGAAGACCCGCTCGCCCAGACTCGGGCTGATGCCTTGAGCTTCTCATTGCCATGGATGCACACCTCTCTTCGCTCGACGCCGCTCGTCCGGCGCCGATGGTCATGGATGGTTTCTAGATAAGGCTCGACAACAGCACCACCGCCGTCAACGGGATCGAGACGTAGCGCACCACGCCGCGCCACAGTCGGAACCCCACCGCCGGCCCGCCCAGCGCCGAGGCGGCGGCTTCAGGCAGCATGCGCCAGGCGGCGAAGATCGCGATCAGCAGCCCGCCGATGGGCAGGAAGATGTCCGGCGGCACCGTGGAGACCAGGGCGAAGAAGTTCATCTCACCGATCCAGTGCACGTCGGCCAGGGTCGAGAACGACAGCACCGAGAGCAGACCTACGCCCCACACCAGCGCGCCGATCAGCAGCGCCGCCCGACCGCGACGCCAGCCGGCGCCGATCAGCATCGCCACCATCGGCTCGGCCAGATTGATCGAAGAGGTCCAGGTCGCCACCAGCAGCAGCAGAAAGAAGGCTCCGAGCCAGATCTGCCCGCCCGGCAGCTCGCTGAAGGCGATCGGCAGCGTCCACGAACATCAGCCCAGGTCCCTCGGTCGGGTCGAGGGCCGTGGGTGAACACCACCGAGAAGATGGCGATACCCGAGAGCAGCGCCACTGCGATCCAGCAGAGCCACCGCACACACCGCCGCGGCAGACTCTGCTCTTCCGGCATGTAGGCGCCGTAGGCCATCAGCGCACAGGCCCCCACGGCGAGGGTGAAGAAGGCGTGCCCCATGGCGTTGAGCACCACCTGGAGATCGATCGCCGCCGGGTTGGGTGTGAACAGCCACGCCATCGCCGCACCAAGCCGGCGGTGGTGACGGCGTAACCCCGAGCACGATCAGGATCACGTAGAGCAGCGGCATCATCACATTGTTGAGCTTCTCCAGCCCGTTGCTGACCCCGGCGGCGACGACCGACATGGTCAGCAGCATGAACAGCGTGTGATTGAAGGTCATGCGCAGCGGATCGGCGAGGAAGGCGTCGAAGGCCGAGCCGATCTGTGCCGGCGTGCGCTCGACGAAGCCACCGTTGACCGCATCGACGAGATACTCGATCGACCAACCGGAGACCACCGAATAGAACGATAGGATGAAGAAGACGGTGAGTGCCCCGAACAGCCCCACCCAGCGCCAGTGCGGGCTCACTCCGGCCTCGCTGGCGAGATACGCCAGCGCCTGCATCGGGCTGCGCCGGCCGGCGCGCCCGATGAGGATCTCCGCCATCATCATCGGCAGCCCCAGTACCACCACGAACAGAATGTAGAGCAGCAGGAAGGCCGAGCCGCCGTTCTCCCCAGTCATGTAGGGGAAGCGCCAGATATTGCCCAGCCCGACCGCGGCACCGGTCACCGCCAGAATGAAAGCACGGCGGGAGTGCCAGCGCTCCAGGGTTTCGTTCATCGTCTCGTCACCTTATCTTGGCGGGGCACCGTTTCTACAGGGCCGACTGTCGCGACCATCTTCACGGATGACGCGGCCATCTTTACGGAGAAAGCAGGCGAGCCTATCAGGGCTCACCGCAGCGGCCAATCCTGGTCATCGCACGGGCGCGAAGAGGTTGGTTGCCGCGTTGAAAGGCGCGGCCATCCCCCCCATATACTGTGGCACCGATTCTTCGTCCGAGGTGATCATGTCGCACAATCCGCTGCTCGACTCCTGCACGCTGCCGCCGTTCGAGGCGATTCGCCCCGAGCACGCCGTTCCCGCGATCGAGAAGATCATCGCTGACAATCGCGCCGCGATCGACACCCTGGCCAATCAGCAGGCGCCTACCTGGGACTCCCTCGCCGCGCCGTTGGAGGCGCTCGATGACCGCCTGTCTCAGGCCTTCTCGCCGGTGTCACACCTCAATTCGACGATGAACAGCGACGCCCTGCGCGACGCCTATCAGCAGTGCCTGGCCCGGCTCTCGGAGTACAGCACCTGGGTCGGCCAGCACACCGCGCTGTTCCAGGCCTTCGAGCGTCTGGCCCAGAGCGAGGATTTCTCTGCGCTGGACGAGGCCCAGCGCAAGGCGGTCGACAACACCCTGCGCAACTTCCGCCTCGCCGGTGTCGACCTGCCGAGCGAGCAGAAGCGCCGCTACGGCGAGATCCAGGCCCGTCTATCCGAACTCGGTAACACGTTTTCCAACCAGCTGCTCGATGCCACCCAGGCATGGCACAAGACGCTACCCGACGCCGCGCGTCTGACCGGCCTGCCGGATAGCGCCCTGGAAATGCTGGCCGCCAACGCCGAGGCCAAGGGCGAGTCGGGCTATCGCATCACCCTCGACGTGCCCTGCTTCCTGCCGATCATGACCTTCGCCGAGGATCGCGAGCTGCGCCAGGAGGTCTACACCGCCTACGTCACCCGCGCCTCCGACCAGGGACCCAACGCGGGCGAAAACGACAATGCGCCGGTGATCGAGGAGATCCTGGCGCTGCGTCATGAGCTGGCTCAGCTGCTCGGCTTCGCCACCTACGCCGACTACTCGCTGGAGACCAAGATGGCCGAGTCTCCCGATCAGGTCCTGGGCTTTCTCGACGATCTCGCCGAGCGTGCCCTGCCCCAGGCGCGGCGGGATATCGGCGAGCTTGAGACCTATGCCCGCGACACCCTCGGCATGGGCGAGCTGGCCCCGTGGGACATCGGCTTCGTCAGCGAAAAGCTGCGCCAGGCGCGCTATGACATCTCGCAGGAGCAGCTACGCCCCTACTTCCCCGCGCCGCGGGCGGTGGACGGCCTGTTCCGCGTGGTCGGCAAGCTCTACGGCATCCGCATGACCGAGAATCCCGACGCCCCGCGCTACCATCCGGACGTACGCTACTTCGACGTGCTCGACGGCGACACCCCGATCGCCGGCTTCTACCTCGATCTCTACGCCCGGGAAGGCAAGCGCGGCGGCGCCTGGATGGACGTCTGCCGTACCCGGCGCCAGCGCGAGGATGGTTCGCTGCAGCTGCCGGTCGCCTACCTGACCTGCAACTTCACGCCGCCGGTGGGCGGCAAGCCGGCGCTGCTGACCCATGACGAGGTGCTGACGCTGTTCCACGAGTTCGGTCACGGCCTGCACCACATGCTGACCCGGCAGACGGTGGCCGATGTCTCCGGCATCAGCGGCGTGGCCTGGGATGCGGTCGAACTGCCCAGCCAGTTCATGGAGAACTTCTGCTGGGAGCGCGAGGGGCTCGACTTGATCGCCGGCCACGTCGACAGCGGCGACAAGCTGCCGGATGCGCTGCTCGACAAACTGCAGGCGGCTCGCAACTTCCAGTCGGCGATGCAGATGATGCGCCAGCTGGAGTTCTCGATGTTCGATCTGCGCCTGCACCACGAGCTCGCCACCCCCAGCGCCGCCGACATACAGGCGCTGCTCGATGGCGTGCGCGCCCAGGTGTCGGTGGTCCCCAGCGTCGACTTCAACCGCTTCCAGAACGGCTTCTCGCATATCTTCGCCGGCGGCTACGCAGCGGGCTACTACAGCTACAAGTGGGCCGAAGTGCTCTCGGCGGATGCCTACAGCGCCTTCGAGGAGGCCGGCATCTTCGATGCCGAGACTGGCCAGCGCTTCCGCAGCGAAATCCTCGAGCGCGGCGGCTCGTGCGATGCCGCCGAGCTGTTCATGGCGTTCCGCGGTCGCGAGCCGAGCATCGAGCCGCTGCTGCGCCATACCGGCATCGAACCGCGCGACGCCGCCTGACGGACGGCGCCGACATGCACTCTGGGGCGCGGCAGGCAAGCCCTGCCCGCCCATCAGCGAGGTCAGCCATGACACACACACCCAAGCGCTTCATCGCCGGCGCCATCTGCCCGCGCTGCGCGGCCATGGATCGCATACGCAGTTGGGAGCAGAACGGTATCCGCTACCGCGACTGCGTCAGCTGTGACTTCTTCGAGCAGCTGCCGGTGGAGGACAGCGCGCAGGACGAACTGCCGACCCGGGTCAATCAGCCGCGTGAGACGCAGAAACCCGCGCGCGAAGAGATCAGTACGGTCAAGATCATCGATCCCGGTACCCGCCACTAGGCACTACCTGAAAGGACTGCGCTCGCCCACGCGGCGTTAAAAATCGGCTGGGGCGCCAGCCCGGTCAAAAATGCTCATTTACACCCCGTAAACTGGAGCGCCAGCCCGGTCCGTTTTCGCCGATTTTTTCCTTAGCTGCGCGCCCGGCCTGGCCTTCGCTCGTCGACTTTTCAGACAGCACCTAGTCTCTATCGAATCTAAACCGCCTCATCCCGCCGCGACGACCTGGGCCATCAGCTGGCGCAGGTCATCGCCACGCCAGGTGGGTACCTGCTCGAGCGCCGGATCCATCGCCTTGCCCGGGCGCGCCACGAAGGCGGTACGCATGCCCACCGCCTGGGCGCCGATCAGATCCCAACCATGCGCCGCCACCATGATCATCGCCTCGGGCGCAACCGACCAGTGCGCCGCCGCTGCACGATAGGGCTCCGGCGCCGGCTTGTAGCGCGCGACCCGATCGACGCTGAAAATGGCATCGAAGTAAGCCGCCAGCCCCGCCTGGGCCAGCTGATGCTGCGCCGCCTCGCTGGCGCTGTTGGTCAGGCGGTGAGCGTATGCCCCTGCTGGCGCAGCCAGGCCAGCGCCTCGACGGCATCGGCGTGCGCCGGCATGCCGAGCACGCCGTCGACCAGTGCCTGCTCGTCGGCGGGCGCGATCGCGACCCCGTGCTTGGCACCCAGCTGGCGCAGCGCGCTTTTGGCCAGTTCGGCAAAGGGCGCGAAACGCCCGACCAGATTGGCGGTCAATCAGGTTCCTGCAGGGTCAGGAACCACTCGCCGCGGCGCGCCTCGGTGCCGAACCAGCGCATGAACAGCGGGTCCAGCGCCGCGGTCGAGCAGCGTTTCATTGACGTCGAAGACCAGATGCATGGGGCCTCTCCTTGGGTGATTGGCCCCTCAGTGTAGAACGCGATGCCCCAAGGCGTGGGAGCTTAGCGCCCCCACCCCAACCCTGTGTCAGCACTTCCCGCAGCACTGCCAGCGGCGGCAGCCAGGCGATCAGATGTATCGAGGTGAGCAGCAGCATCAGCGAGCTGCCGGGAGCTTTCCAGTCGAACGGCTTGAGCGCGGTGCCGAAGGAGCGCTTGAATCGCGCCCGGTGAGATCGACGCTGTAGAGTTCGTCCAGCGCCAGATGGATGAGAAAGCCGAGGGTAGCGCCAGGCCGTGCAGCCAGGCCAGACGTGCCGGCTGCCGAGCAGTGTGAAACTCGCCGCCGCCGTCGCCAGCCCGCTGAGCGCGGCTGCCAGCAGCGAGTGCCACAGCCCGCGATGCACGGTGAAGCGAGCGAAAAGCGCACTGGCCAGATAGCGCACCGCCAGATAGGTCGCGCCACAGGCAGCGAATAGCTGTGCCGGCGTGACCCGATGCTGCAGCAGCAGCACCGCCACGACGATAGCGATCAGGGCCAGGATCTGGAAGATCAGACGCACCGCTCGGGAATTGTCGGCATCGATGTCGGGCAGAATGCCGCCGAAGGTTACCAACCCGGTGATCGCCGCCGCCTGCCACAGCCCATAAAGCGACGCCTGCCACCCTGCCTGGGAGGCTATCAGCCCTCCGACGCTGGCGACCCCGAAGTGGGTGCGAAAGTTGGCCATCGGTGCCGCCGCTCCAAGACTGGATAAATAGCCAGATTATGCGGCTTGCGGCCTATGGAAAACAATAGCTTAGACGGCGGCGTTGCAAACATCGGCGTTATCCCGCGCGGATGCCGGTACTACTCCGGCGCCGCGCGCACGATACGCCATGACGACACGGCCCCGCCGAAGCGGGGCCGTTTGGGGAACCGAAGCCGCGTGACGCAGCGCTACTCGATCACGCCGCAGGCGACACGCGCCCCGCCGCCGCCCAGTTTGGGCTGATCGCTGTAGTTGTCACCGCCTGAGTGGATGATGAACGCGTGGCCGGAGAGATCGGCTTCGCTCAGACGCGGCGCCAGCACCGGGGTGGTGGCATTGCCCTCGGCATCCACCGTCAGCACCGGCAGATCACCCAGATGGCCGGCATCGCTGTAGGGCCCCTGGTGAGAGTCGGTCTGCTCGGGGTCGAAGTGGCCACCCGCGGCCCCCGCCGGCGTCACCTTGCCGTCGCTCTCGCTGGAATCGCAGCTGGGGTTGGTGTGCAGATGGAAACCGTGGATACCAGGCTCGAGACCGGAAAGATCCGGTGTCAGCAGCAGCCCATAATCGGTATCCCTGGCGGTGATGGTGCCCATGGATTCCCCCACCCCCTGAGTGGAGACGCTATGCATGTCGACCTGGGTATCGGCTTGTGCCAGCCCCGCCAGCGTCAGCAAAATACCGGCGCCCAGAGCGCTCGCCATCGTCCGTTGCATCGTTCACCTCCGTTTCGACCATGATGTCCGGCACGGGCCAGCGCATGGCTCGCCCATCGCCAGCCCGTGGCTCTCACCCTAGTCGAAGTCGCGCAAGGGTGCGACGTGAACGCCTCAGGTCAGATTATCGAGAATGCGCAGCGACGGGGCCGCCTGATTGAGGGTGTAGAAGTGCAGACCCGGCGCGCCGCCATCGAGCAAACGCTGGCAGAGCCGTGACACCATCTCGGTGCCGAATGCCTGGATGCTCTGCTGGTCATCGCCATAGGCTTCGAGCTGCTTGCGCACCCATCGCGGAATGTCGGCGCCGCAGGTCTCGGAGAAGCGGGCCAGCTTGCTGTAATTGGTGATCGGCATGATGCCGGGCACGATCGGTGTCTCCACGCCCAGCGCGCGGGCCCGATCGACGAAGTGGAAGTAAGCGTCGGCGTTGAAGAAGTACTGGGTGATGGCGAAGTCGGCACCGGCCTTCACCTTGCGCGCGAAGTTCTCCAGATCGCGCTCGGCGCTCAGCGCCTGCGGATGCACCTCGGGATAGGCCGCCACCGCGATATTGAAATGATCGCCAGTCTCGGCGCGCACGAACTCGACCAGCTCGTTGGCATAGCGCAGCTCACCCGCCCCGCCCATGCCCGAGGGCAGATCGCCGCGCAGCGCGACCAGGCTGTCGATGCCCGAGTCGCGATAGCGTCCGAGCAGCTCGCGTATCGCGGCCTTCTCGCTGCCCACACAGGAGAGGTGCGGCGCAGTGGAGACGCCGCCCTGGCGCAGCGCCGCGACGGTATCGAGGGTGCGCGCCTGGGTCGAACCGCCGGCACCATAGGTGACCGAGAAGAAGCGCGGCGAGCGCGCGCTCAGCGCATCCCGCGTGGCGTCGAGCTTTTCCCGCCCGGCCGCTGTATTGGGGGGAAAGAACTCGAAGCTGATGCCCAAGGGGAGATGCGTATTCATGCGCGCCTTCGTCTCGAAACCGGATCAGGAGGGAGAGGCACTGGCTCGGGCCGTCGGGCGCCCGTCGCGACTCATGCCTGCCTCTCTACGACATGGGCTCATTGTGCCCGCCGCATCCAACCCCGGCCAATGAAACTTTCCGCGTCCGGGTAGGAAAGCCGGTCATGCCAGCCCCCACCGAGGGCATCACGCGCGATCGCGCAGGCGGCGTCAGCAGATCGGCTCAGGGATGAACACCGGCCTGGCAGTCGCCACCGGTGCGGCAGGCGACGGTCTCGACCTGGAGCGTGGCATGATGAATCGCGAAACGCGCCTGCAGCACGCCGTAAGCGCGCTCGATGACCGCATCGTGCTGGTCGGCAGAGACGATCACCAGATGCGCACTGAGTAGCGGGTCCTGCGGCGTGAGCCCCCAGACGTGCATATCATGTAGCCCCTCGACCCCCTCGACCGCCAGCAGCGCCTGCCGGATCTGATCCACGTCGAGGCCCTCCGGCGTCCCTTCGAGCAGGGTGTGGGTGGAGCGCCGCAGAATCGTCCAGGCCGCGCGCAGGATCAGCCCGGCGGCGAGCATCGAGAGCAGCGGGTCGATCGGCGTCCAGCCGGTGAGCAGAATCACCACCGAAGCCACGATCGCCGCTACCGAGCCGAGCAGATCACCCAGCACATGAAGCAGCGCCCCGCGCAGATTGAGGTTTTCCTGATCCCCCCCGTGGAGAATCTTGAATACCACCAGATTGACCACCAGCCCGAGCACGGCGATGGTCATCATCGGCCCGGCCAGCACCTCCACCGGCTGGGTAAAGCGCTGGATCGCCGCGATGAAGATCCACACCGCGATACCGAACAGGGTCAGCCCGTTGACGAAGGCGGCGAGCACCTGGAACCGCTGATAGCCAAAGGTACGCCGGGTATCCGGCGCGCGCCGGCCCATGGCGAAGGCGAACAGCGCCAGGCCGAGCGAGAAGCTGTCACTAAACATGTGCCCGGCATCGGCCAGCAGTGCCAGCGAACCGGAAATCCAGCCGCCCGCCACCTCCGCCAGCATGAAGCCCGCGGTCAGCAGCATCGCCCACTTGACCCGCTTGGCGCTGTCGGCCGTCACCTCGGGCGCATGGTCGTGATGATGGTGATGGCCACCATGATCGTGATGGTGAGAATCGTGATCGTGGGTATGGTCGTGATGAGCGGGCATGGTGCGCGTCCGTCTAGCGTGTCGCTATAGGGTAGCGCACGCCCCCTGCGCTATTGTATTACACCCCGGCCCGCCAGCAGCATCCGCATAGGGCCCCCCACGCGGGTCGCCTCAGCGCCAGGGGCGCTGGCGCCAGAGGTCCCAGCCGATGCCCACCGCGATACCGACCCCGATACCCCAGCCCCACTCGCCGCTGGCGAGCCATACCGCTATGCCGGCGACGATGCCGATGAGAGAGCCCTGCATATGACCTCCGTTGCGCTGAAAGGATCGACGCTTCCGCGACACGGAAAGCTAACGCATGATGCCATGGGTGGCGACGGGGAAGACAGCAACGGCCCAGGCATGAAGACACCTCGCACAGCGAAGCGACCTATCGCGAATGGCACCGCAAGCGCGCCCACGGCTCGCGCCAATAGCGAATATCGGAAAGAGGGAGTAAAAGAGAAGGTAGAAAAGCGTAGGTAGATGAACGTAAGTAGAAGAGCGTAATGGGAAAAAAGACGAGAAGCACTGGATAGGACCGATCGAGGACCTCACGCTTTCCTCCTCATCAGTGCTCACCCCGCAGTCCTTTGCGGTCTTGCCGCTTGGCTAAGTGAGCCCGCTCAGCATGAACCGTTAGCCGGCGGTAACCAAGGCAAATATGATAATCCACGCATCACTTTTGCTAATAGCAATACTTAAGTTCCCTTAATCATGGGGTTATACCCGAACATCCGTTCAATAACGCCGTGTCTTTTTTTGTATCTACGAAAAAGTCGCGAGAACATCGACTTGCTCTCCTTCCGAACACGCTCCGCGGAGCACAAGCAGCGGCAGTTGCCACCGGCGACTCGCACGAGATCGCGGAGACGGTAGCGGCTCAGGAGGGGGTATGAAGGGTGGCGGAAGAGGTTGGCGGAAGAGAGTGGGAGTCGAACCCACCAGGGACCGCTGGCAGCCCCTACAGGAGTTGAAGTCCTGGCGTCCCACCGGGGAACGATTCTCTTCCAGACGCGGTACTTATCCCGGCGCGGTACTTATCCCAGCGCGGTGCGTTTCCAGGCACGATCCTTTTCAAGCAGAACCCGGCCATCGGACGCGACTGACCGCGCAGGCGCGCGGTCAGGTGAACAGCATATCCTGTCGAATCACCTTGTGGCCATCGCCGATGCGTCGGGTGAAGCCAACGCGGTCGAAGAACTCGAGAATCGCCACCGCCAGCTTGCGCCCGCAGCCGACCCGATCGCGGAACGCCGCCGCGGTGACCCCCGCCGCCGAGTAGGCCGCGAGCTCACGCACCCAGTCGGCGAGCTGGACCACATGCGGCGTGAGAAAGAAGTGGTCGTGGCGCAGTTGGTAAACCTCGCCAAGCAGCGCCGTGCGTCGCAGCAGAGTGCGGATCTCCCCCTCATCCACGCCCAGTGTCATGGCGATATCGCGCACCCGCGGCGGTTCGAACGGCGTCTGCGCCAGCAAGGGCCGCACCGCCTGCCAGCGCGCGGCATCGGCCTCACCCAGCGTCGCCCGATGGTCGGCCAGGGCAATGAAGGGGCCGTGCTGGACGATCTCTCCCTCGGCCTTCCAGCGCTCCAGCAGCGGTCGAAACAGCGCCGGCGGCAGCGCCGGTGCACTCATCCGCCGCAGCCGGTCGATCTCCGCCCCGCGCATCGCCGGCTCCTCGGCGTGGACTTGGGCCAGCCGCGCCACCACCGCAGCGTAGCGCGCGGCCAGATCGTCGACGCGAAAGGCGTGGCGCGTGGCCGCGTCGGCGGCGACCACCACCCATCCGGCCTCGGTGGCCGCTTTGTCGAGAACCGCCGCGGGCAGGTCGAGATTGGCCGCCAGGGCCACCAGATCGACACTGTGACCGCTGGCGAGACGTGGCCACAGTGCTGCCAGTTGCACTTCACCGTCCGCTCCCGGGAGCATCGCCCTCAGTGCCTGCAGCCAGGCCAGGCGCGCCGGCTGGCGCGCACCGCGCCGCGGTGGCGCCACGTCGAGCACGCGCGCGCCGGCCAGGGTGCGACTGGCGCCATGGTCGCGCACGATCACCGCATCGCCGTGGGCCGCGTGCAGCGGCGCTGACAGCACCAGCTGCGCCAGCATGGTCTGGCCCGGGGTCAGCGTCTCACCCTCCAGCAGCGAGACATGGCCGGTGACGTGGGCGCTGAGATGGTGCAGATGCACCGGCGTCCAGTGCTTGAGCGGTTCGGCTTCCGGCAGCAGTGCGAGAGTGACGTCGAGCCGCTGACGTCCCTCGATCCTGGAGTCCGCGGCGACCACCCAGTCACCGCGAGCCAGCGTGCCGCGCTCGACCTCGCTGCCGCTCAGATTGAGCGCGCAGCGCTCGCCGCGCCGGGCCAACCCGACCTCGCGATTCTGTGCCCGCAACGCGCGTACCCGCGCGCTGGCCCCGCCCGGCAGCAGGCGCACGCTATCGCCCTGGCGCACCTCACCGCTGCGGATAGTGCCGGTGACCACCACCCCCGCGCCCTGCTTGACGAAGGCGCGGTCCACCGCCAGCCGAAAACCGCCGCCTGCACGACGCGCTGTCTGCGTTCGCGCCGCGGACCACAGGGCAGCGCCCAGCGCTGCCTGGCCCGCGCCGGACAGATTGGAGACGGCAAACAGTGGCGCGCCGGCGAAGCGCGTCTGCGCCAGCCAGGCGGTGATCTCTACACGCACCTGCTGCACCCGGGCGGCGTCCACGCGGTCGCACTTGGTCAGCGCGACCCAGGCGCGCTCGACCCCGAGCAGCTCCAGAATGCGCAGATGCTCGACGCTCTGCGGCATGATGCCGTCGTCTGCCGCCACTACCAGCAGCATGGCGTCGATGCCCGCAGCACCAGCGAGCATGTTGGCAATGAAGCGCTCGTGGCCGGGCACGTCGATGAAGCCCAGCACCGCCCCCTCGCTCCCCGGTGGCGGCGTGGGATAGGCGTACCCCGGCTCGATGGTCAGACCGCGCGTCTGCTCCTCCTTCAAGCGATCGGTGGCGATGCCGGTGAGCCCACGAATCAGCGCGGTCTTGCCGTGGTCTACGTGCCCCGCGGTGCCGACGATCATGCTGTTTCCCAGCACGCCGGCAGCGTCGCCAGCTGCGCCAGGAACGCCTGCTCGTCGGCGGGCTCGGCGAGACAGCGCAGATCGAGCCATAGCGCACCCTCGTGGGTGCGCCCGATCACCGGCCGCGGTAGTGCGCGCAGGGCTCGCTCGAGGCGGGCCAGATCGCGCCCGCGCGGCGCGCGCAACACCAGTGCCCGACTCTCCAGGCGATCTATCGGCAGCGAACCGCTGCCGAGCTGGCTGCGGCAGGCAGCACTCTCCACCGAGGCAATGCCGGCGAGCGCCGCCTGCAGCGGTGTCAGCAGGCGCTCGACTTGCTGGGCAATCTCCTCTTCCGCGCGGGTCAACAGCCGCAGCGTGGGCAGCTCGCGTGTCGGCGAATCGCTATCGCGATAGACACGTAGCGTAGCCTCGAGGGCGGCCAGGGTGAGTTTGTCGCAGCGCAGCGCGCGTTTGAGCGGGTGACGCTTGAGACGCTCGACCAGCTCACGCCGGCCGACCACGATCCCCGCCTGCGGGCCGCCCAGCAGCTTGTCGCCGCTGAAGGTGACCAGATCGGCCCCGGCGGCGATCGCCTCCGACGGCTGCGCCTCGTGGGGCAGCCCCAGGGCGCGGAAGTCGGTCAGCGCACCGCTGCCCAGATCGATCATGAAGGGAATACCGTGGGCGTGAGCGATCGCCGCCAGCTCCGCCTCCGGCACGCAGCTGGTGAAGCCCGCGATGGCGTAGTTGGAGGTGTGCGCCTTGACGATCAGGCCGCTCTGTTCACCCAGCGCCTGACGAAAGTCGCGCGCATGGGTGCGGTTAGTGGCGCCCACCTCGACCAGCCGGCAGCCCGCGGCGGTCATCACATCGGGCATGCGGAAAGCGCCGCCGATCTCGATCATCTCGCCGCGCGAGATGATCGCCTCGCGGCCCGCTCCCAGAGCGCTCAACGCCAGCAGCACGGCGGCCGCGTTATTGTTGACCACCGTCGCCGCCTCGGCCCCGGTGAGTTCGACCAGCAGCGCCTCGACCAGGCGGTCGCGGTCGCCACGCCGCCCGCCTTCGAGATCGTACTCCAGCGCCGCCGGATGGCGTGCTGCCTCGACCATTGCCGCGATCGCCGCTTCGGCCAACGGCGATCGCCCCAGGTTGGTGTGGATCACCGTCCCGGTGAGATTGAACACCGCACGCAGGTTGGGCCGGGTCAGCCGCGCGAGACGCTCGCGGACCGCATCGACCAGCGCCTGCTCGTCGAGGGTGGTCGGCGCGTCCGGCGCCGCCAGCCGGCGACGCCACTCGGTGAGCGTGTCGCGGATGGCTCGGGTGAGCGCGCGCTCACCATACTGCAAACGGGCAGGCTGTAGCGCGGCATGAGTCAACAGGGTATCGACGGCAGGCAGGTGACGACGCAGGTCGGTGCTCGCGGAGAGATCTCGGACATGGACGGCTCGACAGATCGAAGGATGGCCGGGACGACACCGGGCGTGCCCCGATTTAATCGTCGTCGCCACGCCAGCACAAGAGACCCGGCGCCGCACGGCCCGGGTCGAATGGACACCCGCGGCCGGATATCCCGCAGCGGCGTGCGAGAGTGGCCGCGAACGTCGACACGTCGGCGCCACTGGCCACCGCGAGTTGGCCTCAGCCGGCGTCGGGCGATCCCAGCACCAGCAGCGGATTGAAGGCTCGACGCGCCAGTTCACGGTCGGCGATCAGCATGTCCAGGGCCAGGCTGGCAAGATCGTCAGCGACCGGGTCGGCAGCGGCCTCCCACTCCTTCTGCACCACCTTGAGATAGCTCGCGCAGTGATCGCAGGTCTCCGCCTGTACCGGCAGCACGCGCTGCCCGGCGTCGTCCTCGAGCCCGCAATAGTCGAGCGTCCGGCTATCGCCGCACTCGACGCAGCGCGCACGCTCGGCGTACCACTCGGTGGCGCACAGCCCGCAGTGCAGGTAGCGCACCCGCGAGCGGGCCATGCCGATCTGGATCACGCTGGCCACCGCCGGCGCACCGCAGCAGGGGCACAGCGCGCGCATGGCCTCGGCAGGGCGCCCCGGCAGCTTTGCCAGGGTGCGCGCCTGACGCGTCCATGCCACCTGCAGCGCAGCACCCACCAGCGGCGCCAGCGCGGTCTGCTCGGGGTCGAGCGACTCACCACCGAGCAGGCTAGGCACCAGCGCCTCGCGGGCCGCGGCCGACGCACCGCGCAGGGCCTCGAACCAGT
This sequence comes from Salinicola tamaricis, assembly GCF_003006155.1. GTDB lineage: Bacteria > Pseudomonadota > Gammaproteobacteria > Pseudomonadales > Halomonadaceae > Salinicola > Salinicola tamaricis. The sequence goes on from NZ_CP023559.1 coordinate 847,956, forward strand.
CGCGCTGCGCCGCCGGCACCTCGCCGTCTAGCTCGGCGATCAACGCGTCGAGATCCTCGCGCCAGCTCATGTCGCGCCACAGGCCGTCGATCGCCAGCGGCGGCACGCCGTGGGCGATCGCTATGTCGGCACTCGCGGTCACGCTCGCACGGGGCTGCTGCAGCACCCGGTGCTGGGCGGCGACCACCTGCGCCATGAAGCGCAGGTAATCGGCCATCGCCGGCACGCGTTCGGCCAGCCGCTGCAGGCGCTCGGCACGTTCGGCGAACAGTTTGCGGCCCGGCAGCACCACCATTGGCGGCGCCCCCGGTGAAGGGGGCGCCTGACCGAAGGCGTGGCCAGGGTCACTGCCCGGAGGACGTTCAGGGTTGCTGCTCACGGCGCTGCTTCTCCTCCTGTTCGCGGGCCCAGAGGCCATGATGGTGGCGAGCCCAGGCGCGGGTCACCCAGCCCTGGGTCATCGAGCGGATCGAGCCCTTGACCCAGAGCGCGGCGTAGACGTGGACCACGATGGTGACGATGGCGACGAACGCCGCCACCGCGTGGACCAGACTTGCCAGCCGGATCAGCGGGATCGGGAAGAAGCCGGCGAACCATGGCCGCCACATGATCACGCCGCTGACCAATAGCGCCGCGATCGACACCACCAGCGCCCAGAACACCAGCTTCTGACCGGGGTTGTACTTGCCGATCGGCGGCAGCTTGTCGTCGCGGTTGTCGAGCACGTCGCCGATCTGGCGCATCCACTGCACGTCGTTCTCACCCAGCAGGTTACGGCTGACGTGGCGGACCGCCATGGCCACGAACAGCAGCACCAGCACCAGGCCGAGGAAGGGGTGCAGGATACGCGCCCACACCGGCCCGCCGAGGCTGTGGCTGAGGAAGAAGAATGCCGGGTGGAAGAACGCCAGACCCGACAGCGCCAGCAGCAAGAACGCGATCACCATGGTCCAGTGGTTGGCGCGATCGAGCGGCGAGTAGCGCACGAGACGATCCTGGGAGCGCTTCATCGGTCACCTCCATGCGGGCGGTCTTCCGCGTCGTCGCGCCGCCGCGTGGCGTCGTAGCCGCGCGTGGTCGGGTCATCGTCGGCGCTCTCCTCCGGCTCCTCCTTCGGTCCCTTGGTCACGTAGTGGATCACCCCGGCGAAGGCGGTGATGCCGATGATCGCCGCCATGATCGGCTTGGTCACCCCCTTCCAGGCGCCGACCAACGGCGAGATACGCGGGTCCTTGGGCAGGCCGCTGTAGCGGTTGGGGTCGTTGGCGTGATGCAGCACGTACATCACATGGGTGCCGCCGACCCCGGCCGGGTCGTAGATGCCGGCATCGCGGAAGCCCAGCGCCTTGAGATCGCCGACCCGCTTGGCGGCGCGGTCGAGCATATCCGCCTTGGTGCCGAACTCGATGCAGTTGGTCGGGCAGGTCTTGACGCAGGCCGGCTCCATGCCGGCGTTGACCCGATCCGAGCACAGCGTGCACTTGTAGGACTTGCTGTCCTTCGGCGAGATGCGCGGAATATCGAACGGGCAGCCGGTGATGCAGTAGCCGCAGCCGATACAGTGGTTGGAGTCGAAGTCGACGATCCCGTTGGCGTACTGCACGATCGCGCCGGGCGCCGGGCACGCCGCGAGGCAGCCCGGCTCGGCACAGTGCATGCAGCCGTCCTTGCGAATCAGCCACTCGAGATTGCCATCGGCCGTCTCGTGTTCGCTGAAGCGCATCACCGTCCACGACTCGGCGGTAAGGTCGGTGGGGTTATCGTAGGTGCCGTGACACTCCCCCACCTCGTCGCGCAGGTCGTTCCACTCCATGCACGCCACTTGGCACGCCTTGCAGCCGATGCACTTGGAGACATCGATCAGCTTGGCCACTTCCTCGACGTGGCTGCGTGCCTGCGGCGGCGGGGTCGTGGTGGCAGAGCGGGCAATGATGTTTTGCGAATTGATCATGGCGAGCTCCCTAAGCCTTCTCGACGCGAACGGTGAACGACTTGTACTCCGGCGTCTGGGTATTGGCATCACCGACGAACGGCGTCAGGGCGTTGACCAGATAGCCCTTCTTGGCCACGCCGGTGAAGCCCCAGTGCAGCGGAATGCCCACGTGGTGCACCTGGCGGTCGCCGATCGTCATCGGCCTGAGCCGCTTGGTCACCACCGCCACCGCCTTGATGAAGCCGCGCTTGGAGGAGACCTTGACCCAGTCCCCCGCGGCCACGCCGATCTCCTCGGCCAGTTTCTCGCCGATCTCGACGAACTGCTGCGGCTGAACGATGGCGTTGAGCCGAGCGGCTTGGTCCAGTAGTGGAAGTGCTCGGTCAGGCGGTAGGTCGTCGCCGCGTGCGGGTACTCCTCCGGTGTGCCCAGGGCCGCGCGATCCTCGTCGAAGATGCGTGCCGCCGCCGGGTTGTTGCGCCTTGGGCTTGCCCGGGTGCAACAGGTTCTGTGGTACCGGCGACTCGAACGGCTCGTAGTGCTCGGGGAACGGGCCGTCGACCATGCTCTGTCCGGCGAACAGGTGTCCCACCCCTTCCGGCTGCATGATGAACGGCATCTGCCCTTCGGACGGCGCCGAGGTCGGCGGGAAGTCGGGCACGTCGGCACCGATCCAGCGCCCCTGCTCCGCGCTCCACCACACGAACGCCTTGTTGGCGCCCCACGCCGCCGCCCCTGCACGTCGGCACTGGCGCGGTTGTAGAGCACACGCCGGTTGGCCGGCCAGGCCCAGGCCCAGCCCAGGGTGTTGCCGGTGCCATAGGGGTCAGCGTTGTCACGCCGCGCCATCTGATTGCCCGCTTCGGTCCAGCAGCCGGTGAAGATCCAGCAGCCGGCGCTGGTCTTGCCATCGGCGGTCAGCTCACCGAAACCGGAGAGCTGCTCGCCAGCACGGCGCACCACCTGCCCCTGGGCGTCGGTCAGATCCTCCAGCGCATAGCCGTTGAACTCGCGCGCGAGTTCTTCCGACTTCGGCTCGTGGGGGATCTTGTAGTCCCAGGTCAGGTTGAGGATCGGCTCGGGGAAGACCCCACCCTCCGTCTGGTAGAGCTGCTTCAGCCTGAGGAAAAGTTCGCCCATGATGCGCGTGTCGGGGCGCGACTCGCCCGGCGGCGGCGCAGCGGCCCAGTGCCACTGCAGCCAGCGCGCGCTGTTGACGATCGAGCCGTCGTCCTCGGCGAAACAGCAGGTCGGCAGCCGGAACACCTCGGTGTCGATCTGGCTGGGGTCGACGTCGTTGTACTCTCGCCGTAGGATTTCCAGAACTCGCTGGTCTCGGTGTTGAGCGGGTCCATCACCACCAGATACTTCAGCGACGATAGCGCGCGGGTGACCTTGGCCCGGTCGGGGAACGAGGCAAGCGGGTTGAAACCCTGGCAGAAGTAGCCAGTCAACTCGCCCTTGGACATGCGCTCGAAGGTATCGAGGATGTCGTAGAGCGGCCGTTCGAGCTTGGGCAGCCAGTCGAAGCACCAGTCGTTGTCGGCGCTCGCGGCCTGGCCGTACCACGCCTTCATCAGGCTGACGTGGAACTTCTCGTAGTTCTTCCAGTAGGAGACCTGCCCCGCCACCGTGGGCTGCTTGGTGCGCTTGTCGATATAGGCGCGATACGCCTGCTCCTTGGCGTTGGCCAGGGTCATGTAGCCCGGCAGCAGCTGCGACAGCAGCCCCAGATCGGTCAGCCCCTGGATGTTGGAGTGCCCACGTAGCGCGTTGACCCCACCCCCTGGCATACCCATGTTGCCCAGCAGCAGCTGGACCATGGCTGCGGCGCGGATGATCTGCGAACCGATCGAGTGCTGCGTCCAGCCCAGCGCGTAGAGGATGGTCATGGTCTTATCGGGCACCGCCATCGCCGCGATCTTCTTCCAGATGCGCTGGATGTCGACCACCGGGATGCCGCTGATGCTCGAGACCATCTCGGGGGTGTAGCGCGCATAGTGCCCGCGCAGCAGCTGGTAGACGCAGCGCGGGTCGCTGAGCGAGTCGTCGCGGCGCACGAAGCCGTCGTCACCCTTCTCGTACATCCACGACTGCTTGTCGTAGCTGCGCGTGGCCTCGTCATAGCCCGAGAACAGGCCCTCCTCGAAGCCATAGCCGTCACGCACGATCAGCGCCGCGTCGGTATAGTTCAGCACGTACTCGCGCTGGATCTGGTCGGTCTCGATCAGATAGCTGATCAGCCCGCCAAGGAAAGCGATATCGCTACCGGTACGGATAAAGGCACGATCCTGCGCCACCGCACTGGTACGGGTGAAGCGCGGGTCGATCGTGATCAACTCGGCCTTGTTGTGCTCGATGGCTTCGGTGACCCAGCGGAAGCCCACGGGGTGCGCTTCGGCAGAGTTGCCGCCCATCGACAGAATCAGATTGGCATTGCGGATGTCGACCCAGTGATTGGTCATGGCACCGCGACCGAATGTTGGGGCAAGACCTGCCACCGTCGGTCCGTGTCAGACGCGTGCCTGGTTGTCGAACGCCACCATGCCCAGCGTACGCACCACCTTGTGGGTGATGTAGCCGGCTTCGTTGGAGGAGCCGGACGCCGCCAGGAACCCCGTCGTCGTCCAGTGGTTGACCGTCTGCCCTTGGGCGTTGCGCTGCACGAAGTTGGCGTCGCGGTCATCCTTCATGTGCCGAGCGATGCGCCCGAGCGCCTCGTCCCAACTGATCCGTTTCCACTCGTCGCTGCCGGCCTCACGCACCTGCGGGTAGGCCAGACGGCCATCGCTGTGGACGAAGTCCAGAAGCCCAGCGCCCTTGGGGCACAGCGAGCCGCGGGAGACCGGATGATCCGGGTCGCCCTCGATGTGGAAGACGTTCTGTTCGACGTTCTTCGCCCCATCACCCTTGCTGTAGATCAGAATGCCGCAGCCCACCGAGCAGTAGGTGCAGGTGTTGCGGGTCTCCTTGGCGTGGGTCAGCTTGAACTGCCGGATCGAGGCTTCGGCGGGTTCCGGGGCGAACCCCATCACCGCCAGGCTCGACGTCGCCAGCCCCGCCCCGCCCAGTTTGAAAAACTGGCGCCGCGTGACGTTAATTGCCATGTGCCATCCTCATCGGATTGTGTCGTTACCACCGCCCTGGCGGTCCTCCCAGGGGTGCCTGCCGCGTCGATCAACACGCCCGGCGATACGGCGCTTTTGAACAGCGCCTTAAGTCAACTTTATAGCAGGCTCGGGGCCAGGCGTCTCCTCTGTGCGACGAAAAGCCCAGGACAGACGCCGACGCCCGCGTGAGCGGGCGTCGGCATGCCAAGCGCGTGTAGCAAACGGCCAGGAAAGGGGTCGGCGAGCTGGCTGGCGTCAGCCACCGCTCGGGGCAGGCTGAGCCGGCTTGGCCTTGGCCAGCAGGAACAGCACCACGGTGATCACCGCGCCCACGATGTCGCTGGCCAGCCCCGGGAAGATCAGCGCCAGCGCACCGACTGCGGCCAGTATCCGCCAGAAGGGATTGAGCGGCCGGCGCAGGTAGCCCTCCACCGCCACCGCCAGCAGCAGCACCCCGATCACCCCGGTGACGATCACCCATAGCGTGTTCCACAGGGTGGCGTCGATCATCAGCATGCTGTGCGCGAACACGAACATGTAGGGCACCACGAAGCCGGCAATGGCGAGCTTCATCGCCTGGAAGCCGGTGGCATTGGGCGAGCCGCCGCTGATGCCAGCCCCGGCATAGGCGGCCAGCGCCACCGGCGGCGTCAGGTTGGCGAACAGCCCGAAGTAGAACACGAACATGTGGGCAACGAAGATCGCGGTGTCGTTGCTGCTCCCGGCCAACTCACGGAACAGCGGCAGGTTGAGCAGGATCGGCGCCGCCATGGTGCTGGTGATGATATAGGTGGGAATGCTCGGCAGCCCCATGCCAAGCACGATCGAGGCGATCATGGTCAGCACCAGGGTGACCAGCAGTTGGATCATCGGGATCGGAATCTGCTGTCCCAGCGTGACCACCGCGTCGGCGGCGTCCAGGGCGATACCGGTCAGCGTAGCGATGCCCACGATGATCCCCACCGCACCGCACGCCACGGCCACCGGAATGGCGTTGCGCACGCCATCGGCCATGGCATCGCGGCAGTCGGCGACATCCATCTTCTCGGCCACCATGCCGAGCTTGGCACGCAGGGCGTTGATCGCCACCGGCACCAGAATTACCAGGAACAGCGTCCAGCGGCTGGCCGGGAAGTTGGGCAGCGGGTTGCCGACGAACAGCGCGCGCAGCTGCGGCTCCAGGATCAACAGCACCAGGATCAGGCCGAGCCCCAGGGTGACCCGACGGGTTCCGCAGATCAGCACGGTGGCGGCGATCGACCAGAAGGCGGCGAAGAACGGCGCGCGGCCGTCGAACAGCAGCCACAGCAGCACCGCCATCGGCACCAGCAGATGGCCGCGCTTGAGCATCACCGTCTTCAGCGGTGTCAGCTGGTCGCGCGGAATGCCTTCGAGACCGTTGCGCATGGCGCGCAGATGGACCTGGAACAGCACCCCGAGATAGTAGAGCAGGGCCGGAATGATGCCGGCCAGGATCACCTGGGTGTAGGGCACCGAGAGTACCTCGGCCATGATGAAAGCCGCCGCGCCCATGATCGGTGGCAGGATCTGGCCGCCGACGCTGGCAGCCGCTTCCACCGCCCCGGCGAAGTTGGGCTTGTAGCCGGTCTTCTTCATCAGCGGGATGGTGAAGGCGCCGGTAGTGACCACGTTGGCGATCGCCGAACCGTTGATCGAGCCGAGAAAGCCGCTGGCGATCACCGCGACCTTGGCCGGGCCGCCGCGGGTGTGCCCGGCGATCGCCAGTGCCAGGTCGTTGAACAGCTGGCCCAGCCCGGACTTGCCGAGGAAGGCACCGAACAGAATGAACAGGATGATATAGCTCGCAGAGACCCCGATCGCGGTCCCCAGCAACCCCTCGGTGATGAACACCAGATGCGAGGCGATCTGGCGACAGGTGGCGAGGATGATGTTCTCGTTGAGCACCGGGTAGAACGACACTTGGCGTAGAAGCCGTAGAGCAGGAACAGCGTGGCCAGGATGGTCAGCCCCCAGCCGGTGACCCGCCGAGTGGCGTCGAGCACCAGCAGGATCGCCACGAAGCCGACGATCATGTCGGTCTGATTGATGCGCCCGGCGGAAGCGATCACCCGGTCCGAGACCACCAGCATGTAGACCCCGATGGCGAACGCCACCAGCGCCAGCGCCGCATCGCCCCAGGGCACCCGGTCACGCGCGCCGCGTCGCGTCAGCGGATAGAGAATGAAGGCCAGAGCCAACAGGGTATAGAGGTGGATACTGCGTTGGGCCACGTCCACCAGCGGCCCAGAGAACGACGTGTAGAGGTGGAACAGCGCCAGCAGCACGCTGATCACGGTGACGAACTGGACCACCACCAGCGGCAGCCGGTCGCGCACCAGACTCTCACGATCGAACTTCTCCAGCGCCTCCTTGACCGACGGATCCTCGGGCCCATCGGCGGAAAGCACCACTTTTTGTTCTGACATACTCGATTCCCTAGGGCTGGTTGAGCCAGGGCACCCACGGCCTCAGCAGCGCCGGGAGCACCTGCCACACAGGCGCTTTTACCACAGAAAAGGTCAGGATGGGGGGCGGGTCATGGCGCGACAGCGGAATCACATGGCCGGCAAAGATCATCCGGTAGTGCTCCGCGACCGCCGCCTGGATCGCCAGCGGGTCGACCACCCGGTCGATGCCGGTCATCACCACCCAGCCATCGGCGAGATGGGTCTCCTTGCCCGCATGGGCGGGCACGCCGGCGCCGAAGGTCTTGAAGCGGGTCCCGGTGATTTCGATCGCCCCACCGGCAGTGATGCGGTACCACTCTTCCCAATCCTCCTTCTCGACCGAGTGCATCCAGCGAATCTTGAAGGTGGTACCGGCCCAGCCGGGCAGGGCCAGGCGCCACTCGGCGCCCTGCTTGACCGCCAGCCAGGGGAGTGGATACACGACGGTGGCGATCCCGAGCAGGATCGCCACCGTCATTACTAGGCACCAGCACCAGCGCCGGCGGGTCATCCCCCGAGCGCTGACGTCACGCCGCACGCGGCATCATCAGGACTGCGGTTCCTTGTCCTGGGCGTTATCGCTACCCGTCACATCGCTGGGCGAACTCTCGCCGCCCGTCGCCTGGGTGTCATCGGCGGGCGTCTCCGCGCTCTGCTGCTTGGCAGCGTCGGCACCGTCACCCGACTGCGCGGTAAGGGTGGCGTAGTAGGCTTCGGCACCCGGATGCAGCGGCACCACCAGATTCTGGTTCATGCTGGCGGGATCGAACTGCTTGAGCGCACCGACGGAGACGTTGCCCGACTCGAGATAGTCGTGGAAGCGCTTGGTCAGATCCTCGGCGACGTCGTTGCGCATGTCGCTGCCGACGATCATCACGTTGCGGATCGCCACGGTATCGACCGCACTTCCCAGGTCATAGCGCTCGGGAGCGCCGGCCGGGATCTCGTAGTTCTCGTAGTACGGATACTTCTCCAGCAGCTTGCTGGCGACGTCGCCGCTCACCGGCACGAAGGTGATGTCGGTGCTCTGCATCAGCCCGGTGATGCTGGAGTTGGGCACGCCGGAGGTGAAGAAGGCGGCGTCGATGTTGCCATTGCTCATGCCGGTGACGCTGTCGGCATAGCCGGTGTGGCTGACCTGGGCCAGATCGTCGTAGCTAAGACCGGCCGATTCGAGCACCTTGGCCGCGCTCTGCTCGACCCCGGAGCCGACCTTGCCGACGCCGACACGCTTGCCCTTGAGATCGGCGATGCTGTGGATGCCGCTGTCCGCGGTCGCCACCACCTGCACCACGTTGGGGTACATGCCCGCCAGCGCCTTGATGTCGGCCGGGTTACCGTCGAACTGGTTCTGGCCCTTGATCGCGTCATAAGCGACGTCGCTCATGACGATGGCGACCTGGTTGAGGCCATCGGTGATGTTGTTGATGTTCTGCACCGAGGCGCCGGTGGAGACCACCTGAACGTTGCCGACCAGATCACTGGCTTCGAACACGCTCTTGAGCGCGCCGCCGATCGGATAGTAACTGCCGCCGGTACCACCGGTGCCGAAGATCAGATTGACCGGCTGTGTCTGCTCTGCCGAAGCGGTGTCGCTGGCGGAGGACTGGCTAGTGCTGCCGTTCTCGCCCTGGGCGGGGGTCGACTCGCTCTGCTGCGAGGACGACGATGTCTGGCTCTCGCTGCTCGCCTTGTCGTCTGCGTCATCGCCGCAGCCCGCCAGCAGCGCACCGGAAAGACCCAGTGCGGCAAACAGCATCCCTGTACGTAGCCTCATGGTATACCCCGTCTGTTGAGTGTGATCGCATCGCGTCCGCGCGTGGCGCCGTCACTGGCCCAGGCGCAGCGTTCATCCATGACCCGCGGGCCATGATTCATGCTTCAGGCTCGGTGGCCTCGGCCCTGCGCGACAGGCCCCAAGAGTAAGCAAGGCCCGCCCGCGATACCATGCCGGGCCCGGAGACTCCGACCAAAGTCTAAGACTATCGTGTCTCTCCCACCGCCAGCACTCGGCGCACCACCCGCCCGATGGTGAGCCCCTGGGAGACGATCGATACCAGCACGATCAGATAGGTGACATTGAGCACCACGTCACGCGCTTCACTGGGCGGCAGCGACAGCGCCAGTGCCACCGAGATGCCACCACGCAGGCCACCCCAGGCGAGCACCGGGATCGAGCCACGCCGGAAATGGGTGTGCGCCAGCGTCACCGGCACCGCCACCACCAACCAGCGTACCGCCAGCAGCAGCAGGATCAGCGGCACCGCGACCCATAGGTAGTCGACCCGGAACGGCAGCGCCAGCAGCTCGAGCCCGATGATCACGAATAGCAGCGCATTGAGCATTTCGTCGATCAGCTCCCAGAAATCGTTGAGATGCTGGCGCGTCTGCGGCGACATCGCATGGGTCCAGGCGTGGTTGCCCACCACCAGCCCGGCGACGACCATAGCGATCGGGCCGGAGACGTGCAGATGCGTGGCCAGGGTATAGCCACCGAGCACCATCGCCAGTGACAGCAGCACCTCGACCTGATACTGGTCGACCCGCTTCATCAGCGCGTGCACGCCATAGCCGAGCAGCAGGCCGAACAGCGCGCCGCCGCCGGCCTCCTCGGCGAACAGCCAGATCGCATGCCAGCCGAACAGCGACTCACCGCTCTCAGCCGCCGCCAGCAGCAGTGTGAACAGCACCACCGCCACGCCATCGTTGAACAGCGATTCGCCGACGATGCGCACCTCCATGTCCACCGGCGCGCCGGCACCGCGCATGATCCCCAGCACCGCCACCGGGTCGGTGGGCGAGATCAGCGCGCCGAACACCAGACACCAGGGCAGTGCCACCGGCACGCCCAGGGCGGCCAGCAGCCAGTGGGAGGCGACCCCGATCAGCAGCGTGCTGGCGAGCACCCCCAGGGTCGCCAGCACGCCGATCGAGACCCAGTAGTCGCGCAGCTTGGCGACATCGACGTGGAGCGCGCCGGCGAAGAGCAGGAACGACAGCATGCCGTTCATCAGCAGACTGTCGAAGTCGAGCGCCTCGACCCAGCCCCGTGCCAGCGACGCGGGGGCCTCCCAGCCCAGCGCTGCCAGCCCCTGCATCGCCAGCGACAGCAGCAGCGCGCTCAGCATCACACCGATGGTGGCCGGCAGCCGGATATAGCGTTCGTTGAACCAGGCGAGCCCGGCGGTCACGGTCAGAATGATCGCGGCGAGTTCGAGCACGAGGGCCTCCTAGCCATGCGTGAAGTGCCATACGTAAATAGCCATGCGTGAAGTGCCATACGTAAATAGCCATGTGTGAAAGGTGACACCCGCGACGTAAACGGGCCCGCCGAAGCGGGCCCGTGGCTGCGTCACAGGTTAAGAGCGCCGAACGCCGCAGGCTCAGAGAGGCGGCGGCGCGCAGCGCCTCGGCGCGGTCGGTCTTCTCCCACGGGAAGGCGGTGAAGGTCTCGGTCTGGCGCTCACCGTTGACGTCGGTCCAGGTGTAGCTGGTCTCGAACGGCTCGCGCCCGAAGTGGCCATAGGCCGCGGTGAGGCGATACATCGGGTGCAGCAGGTCGAGCATACGGGTGATCGCGTAGGGGCGCAGATCGAAGTGCTCGCGCACCAGCTCGATGATCTTGGCCTCGGCGATCTTGCCGGTACCGAAGGTATTGATCGACACCGAGGTCGGCTCGGCCACGCCGATGGCGTAGGAGACCTGGATCTCGCACTTGTCGGCGAGACCCGCGGCGACCACGTTCTTGGCCACGTAACGCCCGGCATAGGCGGCGCTGCGGTCGACCTTGGAGGGGTCCTTGCCGGAGAAGGCACCGCCGCCATGGCGCGCCATGCCGCCATAGGTGTCGACGATGATCTTGCGCCCGGTCAGGCCGCAGTCGCCTACCGGACCGCCGATCACGAACTTGCCGGTGGGGTTGATGTGGAAACGGGTACCGGCGTGGATCCAGGCTTCCGGGAGCACGTCGCGGATGATCAGCTCCTCCACCGCCTTGCGCAGCTCCTCCTGGGAGATCTCCGGATCGTGCTGGGTCGACAGCACCACCGCATCGACGCCATTGGGCTTGCCGTCATCACCATAGGTGAAGGTGATCTGGCTCTTGGCGTCCGGGCGCAGCCAGCTCAGGGTACCGTTCTTGCGCAGCTCGGCCTGACGCTCCACCAGCCGGTGCGAGTAGTGGATCGGCGCCGGCATGTAGGAGTCGGTCTCGTTGGTGGCATAGCCGAACATCAGCCCCTGATCGCCGGCGCCCTGGTCTTCCGGCTTGCTGCGGTCGACGCCCTGGGCGATATCCACGCTCTGCTTGCCGATCAGGTTGATCACGCCGCAGGTCTCGCCGTCGAAACCGACATCGGAGGAGGTGTAGCCGATATCCAGGATCACCCGCCGCACCAACTCTTCCAGGTCGACCCAGGCGGTGGTGGATATCTCGCCGGCGACGATCGCCACGCCGGTCTTGACCAGCGTCTCGCACGCCACACGCGCCTGCTTGTCACGGGCGATGATGGCGTCGAGCACGGCGTCCGATATCTGGTCGGCGATCTTGTCGGGGTGGCCTTCAGAGACGGATTCGGAGGTAAATAGAGAGTATTCGCTCATGCGTACGGTGATCCCTTCGTTCTCGGGTTGCGGCTCGCGGGCAAGGCCGCCTGACAACACAGCGGCGTCGTCGCTCGAATGAACGGATGGAAACGACGCACGGCATCCCCGCCCCGGCCGCGCCGGGAGAGGATCGAATGTTTGCACACAGAATAGCGACGCCCTGGGGATAAGCCAAGCGCGCGCCTTGGGGCAAGGCGGTCATGACGCCGGCACTGAGCCAGCGCTGCAGCGCTCGTCAGCTCATCCGCCGGCATCAAGGTCGTGGCCGACGCCATGCACCCGGGCCACCAGTGCGCGGATGCCGCGCTCGGGGTCGTCGCGCTGCCAGGCGTTGCGCCCGAAGATCACCCCGCGGGCACCGCCCTCGAGCGCCTGATCAGTGAAGCGCGCCAGTGCCGCATCGTCCCCCATCGCCGCACCGCCCAGGATCAGCACGGGTACCGGGCAGCTCTCGGCCAGCAGACGCATGTCGGCGACCTCGCCAGTGAACTGCGCCTTGACCAGATCCGCCCCCAGCTCGGCGGCGATCCGCGCCACCCGCGCGATCCGCTCGGGGTCGAGACGGCCACCTTCGCGCTCGCCCCACACCACCGCCTCGACGATCAGCGGCAGTCCCAGCGCCTCGCAGCGGCGTGCGGTCTGCGCCACCCGGGCCAGATTGTCGGCCTCCCGCGATGGATCGGCGTAGCCCGAGATCAGGCACATCACCACCGCCTCGGCGCCCAGCGCCTGAGCCTCCTCGGGGGTCGCGAGCAGGCGCTGGTGCTCCTCGCCGGCGAGGGTGAAGTCGCCCACGCAGGGGTAGTCGATGCGCACTACCGCCGCCGGCGCCTCACGGCAGGCGAACAGCGCCGCGTTCTGCTTGAGCAGCCCCGGCGACAGTAGCACCGCATCAGGGCCGGCCGCCGTGATCGCCGCACACACGCCGTAGGCATCCCGGGCGTGATCCACCGGCCCCGCCAGCAGAGTGCGATCGAAGGCGACCATGCAGCTGCGCCCGCTGGCGCGACGGAACAGGCGGCCACAGCGCAACTGGGTAGCGCTCATCGTCGAGTTCATCCCTGGCCTCCTCTCTCCGTCTCGGTCTCTGTCTCCGTCTGCGATACGGCATCAGCAGAGTCAGCGGCATCAGACGGGCCCAGGTCCACGCCGTGATAGTCGCGTGCGATGGCGTGGACTCTGGCGATCTCCGTCTCACGCTTTGCCGCCGACCAGCCCAGCGCCGCGCCGCAGTGTGTCGCCACCTCTGCCACCACCGCGGGCGTCAGCCGCGCTGAGAGCGCGATGGGCAGGCGCCGGAACAGCACGTCACCGAGCTGTTCGACACGCTCGCAGCGGCATACGAAATCGATCTCCCCCACTCGGTAGTCGGGCAGCGAGGCCAGCGGCTGCTGGCCCTCGGCGGTGGCCTCGCAGTGCGCCGCCACCGCTTCGCCACGGCTGCCGTAACGCTCGAGCAGCACGATCGCCCGGCGTCGGTCGCCGCCGCAGGCCGCCGCCACCCGGCTCAGCCAGACATCGCGGGCGGCCTCGTCATGCGGGTAATCGTGGCCGCCGCCGATCGCTAGTTGCTCGGTGCTCAAGTCGCGCCGGCGCCCAGCCGTGCCAGCACGTCGTCGGCCACCTCGGCGGCAAAGCCGCGGAAGGTGGTCCACTTGCCGCCCACCAGCGAGAGCAGCGGCGCCTCGCCGAGCCGATCCTCGCGCACGGCGTGATCGCGGCTGATCTGGCCAGGGTCGTCGGCGTCGCTACGCGGCAGCGGGCGGACACCGCTGTAGCGGTAGCGCACCCGCTCGGCACCGATATCCAGATCCGGAAACAGATAGCGCACCGCCTCCAGCATGTAGTCGCGCTCGTCGTCGTCGCACACCGCCTGGTCGGGGTCGTCGCAGCGGATATCGGTCGCCCCTACCAGCACGTGCTGCATGAACGGATAGATCAGGCAGATCCGCCCGTCGGGGTACCGAAGTAGATCATGCGACCATCGAGCTGATGCCGGATCTCGGGCACATCGACGATCAGGTGACCACCCTTGGTGCCGCCGATATAGGCCGTCTCGCGCCCCAGCAGCCGGTTGATCTCGTCGATCCAGGCGCCGCCGGCGTTGATCACGATCCGCGGGCGCACCTCGAAGGCCTCACCCGTGGCATCGCTGAAGTGCAGGGTGACGCCCTCGGTACCGCCCTGCCCCGCCTGCTGGCCGGCCACGGGCTCGGGGGCCGCGGAGCCCAGAGTCACGGAGTCCAGGGTCGTGTAGTTGAGTGCCAATGCCCCGCGGTGGGCGCGGCAGCCGTCGTCGATCAGCTCGAAGCCGAGCCGCTCGGCCTGGGTGATCGCCGCGTCGTAGTAGGTGTGCAGCGCCTTGACGTCGTTACGCACGTCCGGCAGCGACTCGCGCACCCGGCGCCCGAAGAGCACCGAATGGCGCGGCATGCTGCGAAAATGGCGCCCGAAGAAGTCGTAGAGGGTGAGCCCCACTTCGCTGATCAGCACACCGCGGTCGTCGATCCTGGCCGGACGCCGTAGGAAGCGCTTGAGCGAGGGCCAGATACCGCCGAACCAGCTGTGGGTCGGCATCGCCGTGCGCAACGGATGGACCACATGCGGGGCATTGCGCAGCAGCAGATTGCGCTCGCGGGTCGACTGCGCCACCAGCCGGAACTCGCCGGTCTCCAGATACTTGAGCCCGCCGTGGATCAGACGCGACGGCGCGGCGCTGGCACCGGCACAGAAGTCCTGCTTGTCGACGATCAGCACATCGACGCCCTGCAACGCCAGATCGCGGAACAGCCCGGCACCGTTGATGCCGGCGCCGATGATCAGCACCTCGACGTTGGGGTCGTTCGCCAGGCGCTCCCGCGTGGCCTGACGAGGGGGCGACGTATCGCCATCATGGACATTCATGGGCGCTCTCCCGGATCGGGTAAAGAAGTATGAGCAGCGGAACTATCGGCGACAGACGTCTGGGGAGTGGAAGTCTGGACTGCGGCGGTCTGTGAGGCACCGGCCGAGGCCTCGCTATCGAGCATCCCCCACAGCGGGCGCAGGCATTCGACCAGACGCTGATAGCGCTCGAAACGCACCTGGCACGCCTGCTGGCGCTGCGGGTCGGGGCGGTAGCACTGCTGCGGCTCGCACAGCGCCGCCGCCGCAGCGATCGAGGGAAACACCTCGGCGCCGACGCCGGCACAGATCGCCGCGCCCCAGGCGGCAGCTTCCTGGGTTCGCGCAGTCTCGATCTCGCGCCCCAGGGTATCGGCGAACAGCTGCGCCAGACGCGGCGAGTGACTGCCGCCGCCGGTGATCCGCGTGCGCCGGATCGCAAAGCGCGAAGCCAGCGCATCCACGTGCACGCGGTGGTTGCAGACCACGCCTTCGAGGATCGCGCGCAGTACATGACCGCGCTGGTGCCACCCCTGAAGCCCGAACAGGCCGGCACTGGCCGGCTCCGCATAGGGCGAGCCGTACAGAAACGGGTGATAGACCAGCCGCGAGTCGCTGGCGAAGGCCGCCTCCAGGGCATCCTCCATATCGGCCAGAAAGGCCGCCGTGCCGCCATCCCCGGGGCGCCCCCACTGGCGGTGGAACCACTCGAGATTGCTCGACGAGGCCGGCGAGATCGCCATGTTGAGCCACTGCCCCGGCCGCAGGCCGTTGCGTGTGGCCCAGCGCGCATCGGGACGCGGCACGTCGGAGAACACCTCGTTGATACTGAAGGTGCCGGCGGCAATGGTCAGGCTGTCGCTGTCGACGTTGCCCAGCCCCAGCGCGCTGGCGGTGACATCGTGCAGCCCGGCGGCCACCGGGGTGCCGGCGACCAGGCCGGTCGCGCGCGCCGCCGCCGCGGTGACCCGGCCGACGATCTCTTCCGGCATACGGATCGGCGGCAGCGCCTCGGTGACCGGCTCGATGCCGAGCAGCGCAAGCCCCTCGCGGCTGTAGCGCTGGGTCTGCACATCGGTATAGCCGCTGCTCGCCTCGGTGAAATCGGTGGCGATCTCGCCGCACAGCTTGAAACGCAGCCAGTCCTTGCAGGTCAGCACGTGGCCGAGGGCAGCGAAGCGTTCAGGCTGCTCGGCGCGCATCCACGCCAGCAGCGCCACCGGCGAGAACGCGAACGGCACCTGGCCGAGACGCGCCAGCGCCTGCTCTTGCACGCCTTCTTGGCACCAGCGCTCGACCACCCCGGCGGCGCGACTGTCGAGGGAGGTGATGCCCTTGCCCAGCGCCTGGCCGTGGCGGTCGATGGGGTAGAGACCATCGCCGTGGGCGGTCACGCCGACCGCGAGAATCTCGCTGGCGCTGACATCGGCCTGCACCAGCGCATCACGGATGGCCGCCGCCGCACCGGCCCAGACCGTCTCCATGTCGCGCTCGACCCAGTGCGCCTGGGGATGTTCCAGCGGGCAGGATTGCCGACCCACCCCCACGACGTCACCGGCGAGATCGAAGATCACCGCCTTGGTCGAGCTCGAACCGCCGTCGAGCCCCATCAGATAGCCTTGCGCCACGCCTGCCTCCTGACTCTGTAGAGACGCGATGAGCGCCGGCCGACGATCGACCGACTCCCGCATTTCTAACATCGAATTGTGACGAAGCAGCGTTAGACGATGGTGTTATTCCATACGCCAGTATTGATTAAATTCTTTATTTTCATATAATTAAAAACATGACCGAAGGCGGCACCGACCGCTAGACCAAAGTCATGGAACCCAAAATCACGTCAAAATGTTATGAATGGGCGTAGATTTCCAGGAACGACTTCAAGAAACGACTTCCAGAGCCCCCTGCCCGTTCATTCATCCGGGAGAGCCGCATGCCAAGTCCCGCCCCTAGTACTGACGCGCGTAGCGCCACCCCGCTGCCCGACACCATGCACGCCGTGGTCTGCCACGGGCCGGGCGATTACCGGCTCGAGCGCGTGGCCACGCCGCGCCCGGGGCCACGGGAGCTGGTCCTCAAGATTCACGCCTGCGGCATCTGCGGCAGCGACCTCAAGTGCCGCGACGGCGCCGCCATGTACTGGGGCGACGGCGAGCGTTTCGCCGCCTTCGTCAAGCCGCCGATGATCGTCGGCCATGAATTCGCCGGCGAGATCGTGGCCCTCGGTGAGGGCGCGGCCGAACACTTCGGCGGCGTGACGCTGGGCCAGCGCGTGGTGCCGGAGCAGATCATTCCCTGCCGCCAGTGCTTCTACTGCCAGCGCGGTCACTACTGGATGTGCGAGGTGCACCATATCTTCGGCTTCCAGGGCGGCGTCGCCGATGGCGGCATGGCCGAGTATCTGCGCGTGCCCGAGAATGCCGTGCTGCACCCGGTGGATCCGCGGCTGTCAGTGGAAGATGCAGCCTTTCTGGAACCCCTCGCCTGCGGCATCCATGCGGTGAACCGCGCCGAGATCCAGTTCGACGATACCGTAGTGATCGCCGGCGGCGGCCCGATCGGCCTAGCCATGGTCCAGCTCGCCCGGCTCAAGACGCCCAAGCGGCTGATCCTGGTCGACACCCATGACGACCGCCTCGAGCTGGCCCAGGAGTACGGCGCCGAGCACGTCTTCAACCCGCACCGCGACGACATCGCCGGCGAGGTGCGCGCCCTCACCAACGGCTATGGCTGCGACGTCTACATCGACGCCACCGGCTCGCCCAGCGGGGTGATCCAGGGGCTGGAGGCGCTGCGCAAGCTGGGGCGATTCGTCGAATTCAGCGTGTTCAAGGAGCCGACCCAGGTCGACTGGTCGACCATCGGCGACCGCAAGGAGCTCGACATTCGCGGCTCGCCCACCTCTCCCCCACACCTATCCGGTGGCGATCGACCTGCTCGCTCGCGGCCTGGTGACCACCCAGGGCATCGTCACCCACCGCGTGCCGCTCAGTGATTTCGAACGCGGCTTCGAGATCGCCGCTCAGCGCGACTCGATCAAGGTGGTGCTGACCCAGGATGCCTGACACCCCTAAACGCCAGCGGGACGCCGCCACCCGCCGTCAGGCGCTGCTCGACTACGTGGTCCAGGCCGGCGCGGCGCAGGTCGACGAGCTGGCCACGCACTTCGGCGTCAGCCGCATGACGGTACACCGCGATCTCGATGCCCTCGCCGCCCAGGGCATGGTCAACAAGCAGCACGGCGGCGTCACCACCCGCGCCTCCAGCGTCTTCGAGAGCAACTTCGCCCTGCGCGCCCAGCTCGCCGCCGGCGAGAAACGCGCCCTGGCCCGCGCCGCGCTGCAGGAGATCGCCGCCGGCGAGGCACTGATTCTCGACGACTCCACCACCTGTGCCGCGCTCGCCTCGCTGCTGCCGGAGCGCGCACCGCTGACCGTAATCACCAACGGCCTGGAGAGCATCGAGCGGCTCAAGGCGGCCAGCGATATCCGCCTGATCACCCTCGGCGGCGACTACCAGCCGCGCTTCAACGCCACCTTCGGCCTGCTCTGCGAACAGACCCTGGCCAGCCTGCGCGCCAATGTCGCGGTGCTCTCCGCCTCGGCGATCCTCGGCACCACCGCCTACGTGCAGGACCCGGCGGTGACCCAGATCAAACGCGCCCAGATGGCCGCCGCCGAGCGCCGCATCCTGCTGGTGCACAGCGCCAAGTTCGGCCACAGCGCGCTGCACCGGCTCGCCGACCTCAGCGAATTCGACCTGGTGCTGATCGACGCAGGGCTCGCGCCACCCCAACGCGAGGCGCTGGACGACGCAGGAATTCGCTATCGCCTGATTCGACGCTAAGCCGCCAGCCACTCCACCACAACGAACTCGCCGCGGGGGACACCCGCGGCGAGAGGAGGTCACGACTGGCGGCCAGGCCGCCGGATAGTTACTGCTTGATAGTTACTGCTTGAGCACGAAGGGCGAGACGTATTTATCGACGTTGTCGGGCGTGATCAGGATGCAGTCGAACAGGTGCTTTTCCCCTTTCAGCCCGGTGCTGCCGGTCTGGATGTACTTGTCGGCCATCTGTACCGCGGCCTTGGAGAAGATCGCCACCGGCTGCAGCACGGTATAGGCCAGCTCGCCGGACTTGATCGCATCCACCGCATCCGGGGAGCCGTCGAAGCCACCGACCACGACGTCCTTCAGTTTGCCGGCCTCCTTGAGCGCGGCGATCGCGCCGAGGGCCATCTCGTCGTTGCCGCTGATCACACCCTGAATGTCGGGGTGCGCCTGCAGCAGGCTCTGCATCTTGTTGTAGCCCTGGGTGCGGTCCCAGTTGGCGACGTCTTCACCCACCTTCTGCAGGTCCGGGTATTGGCTCAGCACGGTGCGGTAGCCGTTGGAACGAGTCGCGGCGTTGTTGTCCGAGGGCGCGCCCTTGAGCTCGACGTACTTGGCCGAATCGCCCACCGCTTGGACCCACTGCTGCGCGCCCACTGCCGCCCCCTGGGCGTTGTTGGAGACCAGCTGCGCCTTGGCCAGCCCCTGCTGGTTGATCTCGGCGTTGACCAGGAACACCGGGATACCGGCGTCGACCGCCTTGCGCACCGCGCCCACCGAACCGTCGGCATTGGCCGGGTCGAGAATGATCGCCTTGGCCTTATTGGTGATCGCCGTATCGATCTGGCGGCTTTCGGTATTGGTGTCGCCCTTGTGGGCGCTAACGTTGGCCGAGTAACCGAGCTCCTCGGCGGTCTGCTGGGCGACCTTGCCCTCGGTCAGCCAGTAGGGATTGGAGGGATCGTTGACGATGATCGAGATCAGCCCCTTGTCCTGCGCCAGTGCGCTACCGGCGAGCAGCGGCGCACTCAGAGCGAGGGCTGCGATCAGCAGGCGTCTTCCTGTCTTGAGCATGATGGTCACCCTTCTTTTGCGGTTGTCTGTCGTTGTACGAGTCGTTGTCTGAGTCAGTGGCGTCAAGGGGTGCGTTCTCACACCGCCTCAATGCTGGGTTGCCGGCTTGGCGGCTGGGCTTTTCCCGTCGCCCGGGGCCTGCCCCGAAGACGCAGCGGGAGAAGAGGTGTCGCGGACGTCTGCGCGGCTGTCTTGCGCCGTCCGCCGTACTGAATGCTGTTGAGCAGCACCGCCAGCACGATCACCGCGCCGGTGAACACGGTCTGCCAGTAGGAGGAGACGCCGATGATGACCAGGCCGTCGGACAGAAAGCCGATCACGAAGGCACCCAGCAGCGTACCGCGCACGCCGCCCCGACCACCGGTCAGCGCCGCGCCGCCGATCACCACCCCGGCGATCGCGGTCAGCTCGTAAGTGGTGCCCGCAGTGGGGCCAGCGGAGGTGAGCTGCGATGACAGCACCAGCCCGGCGATCGCCGCGCAGATGCCTGAGAGCACATAGACCGAGACCTGCACCCGCTTGACCGGCACCCCGGAGAGCTCCGCGGCGCGGGCGTTGCCACCGGTGGAGTAGACCCAGCGCCCGAACGGCGTGCGCGCCAGCGCCAGCAGGGTCACCACCGCCACGATCGCCAATACCCAGACCCCCACCGGCACGCCGAACAGCCGATTGAAGCCGAGCCAGTCGAAGCCGGTATTGCCGAGTGCCGGATCGCCGCCGAGGTTGTTGTAGGTCAGACCGTCGGTCATCAGCAGGGCGACCCCGCGAGCGACGTAGAGCAGCCCCAGGGTGGCGACGAACGCCGGCACCTTGAAGTAGGCGATCAGCACGCCGTTGATGGCGCCGATGAAGGCCCCCACCCCACAGGTGAGGAGCACCACCACCCACACCGGCGGATACAGCGTGACGCCGAACGCATCCAGCGTCACACCCTGCATCAGAAAGCCCGCGACCACCCCGCACAGGCCCAAGGTCGAGCCCACCGAGAGGTCGATGCCGCCGGTCAGGATCACCAGCAGCATGCCGATGGAGAGAAGCCCGAAGATCGCCACGTGGGACGACATGGTCAGGAAGTTGCCGGTCGAGAAGTAGACCGGCGACAGCAGCGAGAAGATCACGATGATCGCGATCAGGGCGAAGAAGGCGCGCCCTTCGAGCAGCATGCGCCCCAGATCGAAGCCCCCGCCCTGACGCCGCGCTGCGTGACTGTGATTGGACATAAACGACTCCTTCATGAAATCCACAACGTCTGTCGGCGCGACCCGGCGCGTAACGCGCTCAGGCGCCCGCGAGCGATCACACGTTCAGGCAACCACCGACTCACCGGAGGCGGCCATGATCTGCTCCTTGGAGACATCGGCCGAACTCGGCCGCGATGCGTCCCGGCTCATCACCACGATGCGGTGGGCGATACTCAGGCACTCGCCGACTTCGGAAGTGGAGAAGATCACCGCCAGGCCCTGGCTCGCCGCGCCCTCGGCCAGCAGTTTGAACACCTCGGCCTTGGCTCCGATGTCGATGCCGCGGCTGGGCTCGTCGAGCAGCACTACCCGCGGGTGAGTCGCCAGCATCTTGCCGATCACCACCTTCTGCTGGTTACCGCCGGAGAGCGAGCCGATGTCGGCGCGCGGGCCGTCGGTCTTGATGTGCACGCTGGAAATCGACTCGTCGATGACCCCGCGCTCGCGGCTGCCGGAGGTCAGAAGCCCCTTGGTGAAGGCCTTGATGCTCGCCAGCGACAGGTTCTCGCCCACCGACATGGTCTGTACCAGGCCGTCACGCTGGCGATCCTCGGGGACCAGCACCAGGCCGTTGTCGATGCGCTCGGCGATGCTCAGGCGGGAGACATCGACGCCTTCCAGCAGCACCCGGCCGCCGCTCAGCGGCACGCGCCCGGCGATGCACTCCAAAGCTCGGTGCGCCCTGCCCCCATCAGCCCGTAGATGCAGACGATCTCGCCGGCGCGCACCGTGAGAGACAAGCGGTCGACCACCGAGCGCTCGGGCACGTTGACGTCGGCCACACTGACCTCCTCGATCGCCAGCGCCACCTCGCCGATGGTGTGGCCGGTGGGCGGAGAGCCGAGGTCGAAGTTGTCGCCCACCATGTTGCGCACGATCCACTCGAGATCGATGTCGGCCCGCTTGGCGTAGGCGGTCATCACGCCGTCGCGCAGCACCACGGCGTGATCGGTGATGGTCAGCGCTTCTTCCAGATGGGGGATGTAGACGATCGACACGCCACGACTCTTGAGATCGCGAATGACCCGGAACAGCACCTCGACCTCGGAGGCCGACAGCGCCGAGGTCGGCTCGTCCATGATCAGAATGCGCGAGTTGACCGACAGCGCGCGGGCGATCTCGACGATCTGCTGCTGGCCGAGACGCAGATCCTCCACCGGCGTCAGCGGATCGATCGGCTCGTCCAGCGCCTCATCAGCCTGCGTCTGACGCGCCTCCTCGGCGAAGTCGATCCCCGTCGGGCCCTTGATCTCGCGGCCCATGAAGAGGTTGTCGCGCACGCTCAGGTTGGGCGCCAGGCTCAGCTCCTGGTGAATGATCGAGATGCCCAGCCGGGTGGCGTCGGTGGTCGAGGCGAAGCGCACCGGCTCGCCGTCGAGCACGATCTCGCCGGAGGTCGGCTGGATCACCCCGGAGAGCACCTTCATCAGGGTAGACTTGCCCGCCCCGTTCTCGCCGAACAGGGTGGTCACCTGGCCGCGGAAGACATCGAAATTGACCGTCTTCAGCGCCTGCACGCTGCCGAAGGACTTGGCCACATTGCGCGCCGAGAGCACCACTTCGTCGTCGCGCCGCGCATCGCCGGTGGCAGCCGCGGGGGCCGGCGCGGTGCTGTCTAGGTGACTCATTCGACGTCCATCCTCACCGGCGTCACCAGCCAGTTCTTGGGGTTGATCAGCTTGAACACGCCGGTCACCGTCACCGTCTTGCCGCTCAGGTCGGCGGTATCGATATCCGCCAGCACGGCGGCCTTCATGGCGTCGTTGATCGAGGCGCCGGCGTTCTGGTACTCGATCTGGTTGGTGAACTCGCCGAAGCTGATCTCGCCGGTGGCATCGCGCAGGTCGGTGCCGTTGATCGCCGGGCCGGTCTGCACGCGAATGGTGATCGCCGCCGGCACTCCCTCGGCCGCTATCGTATAGATGCCTGAGCGCGCCTCGCCCACCACGCCGGTGAAGGTCACCGGCACCACCGGGCCGAAGCTGTCGCCAACGCCATATTTCTGCCCCGCGGCGCTGGCATCCGCGAGCACCGCGGCGGCCAGCTCAGCGGCCGGCACCGCGCGCTGCTCCACGCTCTTCTGGATCGCCGGGAAGTGCTCGCTACCATAGGTGGCGGCGGAGAAGCCGCCGGCCAGCTCCGCCTCGTGGCCGATCTCGACCACCGTGGTATCCCACGCCATGGCGGCGATGACCGCCACCACCACGGCCCCCAGAATTACCCGCCTGCGTGTCTTGCCGGGCCTGCGCGGCCGGGCTGCAACGGTTGCACTCATGACCAGAGCCCTCCTGTCAGGCGCTGTGCGCTGCCGCACGCCGAGTTGGTGGACGGCAGCTCAAGTTCAGGGAATCAGCACGATCTTCAGCGACTTGGACCCGCTCTTCATCAGCTCGAAGCCCTCCTCGTACTTCTCCAGCGGCAGCTTGTGGGTGACCACACCTTCGGTGGGGAAGTCGCCGTTGCGGATGCCCTCGATCACCAGCGGATAGCAGTAAGGGCCCAGGTGGGAGCCGAGCACGTCGAGCTCCTTGCGATCGGAGATGATGCTCCAGTCGACGCTGACGGGGTCCTTGAACACGCTGAACTCGACGAAGCGCCCCAGTTTGCGGATCATCGACAGCCCCTGCTCTACCGACTTGGGATGCCCGGTCGCCTCGATGTAGACGTCGCAGCCGTAGCCACCGGTCATCTCCTTGATGATCGAGACCACGTCGTCGCGCTTGGGGTTGAGCGTGAGATCGGCACCGAACCGCTTGGCCAGCTCCAGACGCTCGTCGAACAGATCGAGCACGATCAACTTCTCGGCGCCGGCTTTCTTGGCCGCCCCGACCATGCCCAGGCCCAGGGTGCCGGCACCCGAGAGCACCACCACGTCGCCCAGCTCGATCCGGGCGCGCTGCACCGCATGCAGCGAGCAGGCGTAGGGCTCGATGAGGATCGCCTTCTCCAGCGGCAGCTCCTCGGGTACGTGATAGTTGATCGCCTCCTTGGTGAACTTCATGTACTCGGCCATGCCGCCGTTGACATTGTTCTGGAAGCCGTAGAGGTCGTGCTTTTCGCACATCCAGTACTGGCCGCGGTTGCAGAAGCGGCAGTTCCAGCACGGCACGATCTGCTCCGAGATCACCCGGTCGCCGGGCTGGTAACCCTCGACCTGGGCACCCACCTTGACCACCCGGCCGATGAACTCGTGGCCAGGGATCATCGGCGCCTTGATGTAGGCGGGCTGGGTCTCGTCGCCCCAGAAGCTGGGCGCGCCGTCGTAGGACTTGATGTCACCGGCGCAGATACCGCACCCCTCAACCTTGACCAGAATCTCCTTGTCATCGATCTCGGGTACCGGCACCTCTTCATAGCGGTAGTCACCGGGGGCGTAGGCCACCACGGCTTTCATGGTCTTGGGGATGGCGCCGCTGGCGTCGTGCTGAGCGGATGTGGCGGTAGCGTCGGACATGATCGTCTCCGGTGCTTAAACACATGATCAATATTCGGTCATTGTTTTTAGCGCAAACGACGAAACCACATCAACGCGGAAGGCCACCATAAAGCCTAAGACTTTAGGCAAACATAAAATAAGTCTATGTTATTAATGGATTTAAAATGCGCACACCGAATCGGACAAGACTAAAGTTGTAGTATGCACCTCAGGGGCTCCCGCCACCCTGAACCGCCCATTTTGCCTGATCAGAGTGACACCATACGGATCATATGTTCACACAGACTCTCAGATGCTCGCTGCACCAGAAAGCAGAAGCGCCCGGACCGCATACTCCAGACACGCAACCAGAGTACATCGCACCCACCCGCCTCCACACACAAAAAGAGCGCCCGCAACGACAGCGCCCGCGACTCAGGAAGAGCCGCGGGCGCTGCACTAGGCGGACACGGGGCGTAATGGCGCCACCCCAGGGGTCAGCGCCGCTCGCGCTCGTAAGTCTCGATGCGGTCGATCTTGGGCTGCGATCGGCCGCCCGGCTCGTACTCGCTGGATAAAAAGGTCGTAGCGATCGCCTTGGCCAGCTCGACCCCGATCACCCGCGCCCCCATTGTCACGATCTGGGCGTCGTTGCTCTTGCGCGCGCGCTCGGCCGAGTAGGTGTCATGGGCCTGGGCCGCGCGAATGCCCGCTACCTTGTTGGCCGAGATCGCCACACCGATGCCGGTGCCACACATCAGCACGCCGCGATCGAAGCGCCCCTCGGCAATTGCCTGAGCAATCTCGAAGGCGACATCTGGGTAAAGAATCGGCTTGCCGTCATGGGTGCCGAAATCCTCGACCTCATGACCAAGCCCACGCACGTGCTCGATCATCGCCTGCTTCATCTCATAGGCGGCTTCGTCACAGCCCACCGCCACTCGCCACTGCTCTGCCATCGCTCACCTCCGGTTGCCGTCTCTGACGTCGGTTGTCGACGGCGACATCATAGACCGCACATGCTCATATGAACAAATAGACTTCATATGATCGAAAACAGATGCCGAAAACGTCCCAAGAACCCCACTCAGCCGAGCAAAATCAGCCCACTAAGCGCCACGGAAATCTCCGCAGCGTGGCGCAAAGGCGCGCAGAATCACCACCAAAGTCGCATATCCGCTGCCCCTGTCGCCGCTATGATGAGGCTGACATCGCGCGTAAAACCATATGCGCAGCAAAAGAACAAAATATCACCCTCGATACCGCGGTCATGCCGGCCCGGCCAGCCGCAAGCGTTATCCAGTCATCCAATTCGGGAGCGTCGGTCATGACACGCCTCTACAACGATCCAGTGAACTTCGTCGACGAAGCCACCGCGGGCTTCGTCGCCGCGCATGCGCAGCGGGTCTGTCAGGTACCGGGCGGGGTCATCCGCAGCACGCGTAGCGAGCCGGGTACCGTCGCCGTGGTCATCGGCGGCGGCTCCGGGCACTATCCGGCGTTTGCCGGCCTGGTGGGCCAGGGCCTGGCCCACGGCGCGGTGATGGGCAATCTGTTCGCCTCGCCCTCAGCGCAGCAGGTCTACAACGTGTGCAAGGCGGCCAACAACGGTGGTGGCGTGCTGCTGAGCTTCGGCAACTATGCCGGCGACGTGCTGCACTTCGGCCAAGCCCGGGAGCGGCTGATCCGCGAGGGCATCCCCTGCGAGATCGTCGCCGTGATCGACGATATCTCCAGCGCCGACCGCGAGGAGCTGCACAAGCGCCGCGGCATCGCCGGCGACCTGACCGTGTTCAAAGTGGCCGCGGCGGCGGCCGAGGCCGGCTACTCGCTGGAAGAGGTGGTTCGCATCTCGCGCGCGGCCAATCTGCGCACCCGCTCCATGGGTGTGGCGTTCGACGGCTGCACTCTGCCCGGGGCCGACGACGCGCTGTTCCACGTGCCCGCGGGCAAGATGGCGGTGGGCTTGGGCATCCACGGCGAGCCGGGCATCAGCGAGCAGGAGATTCCCACTGCCGACGCCCTGGCGGAGCTGCTGGTCTCGCATCTGCTCGAGGAGGTGCCGGACGGCATCGAGACAGTGCGCGGCGCCCGCGCTGCGGTGCTGCTCAACGGGCTCGGCGCGATCAAGTACGAAGAGCTATTCGTGGTCTACCGCCGGGTCCACGCCCTGCTGGAAGAAGCGGGCATCGAGATCGTCGAGCCCGAGGTCGGCGAGCTGGTCACCAGCCTCGACATGGCAGGCGCCTCGCTGACCCTGTTCTGGCTCGATGACGAACTCGAACGGCTGTGGCGCGCGCCCGCCGATACTCCGGCCTATCGCAAGGGCAGCCTCAACCCGGCGCCGCCGATCGATACCGCGGCGCTCGATATTCCCGATGCCGACGACATTCCCGCCGCCAGCCAGACCTCCCGGGACGCGGCGCGATGCATCGCACAGGCACTACGCGCCACCCGCGAAGTGATCGATGCCAATGTCGACAAGCTGGGCAAGCTGGACGCCATCGCCGGCGACGGCGACCACGGCATCGGCATGCAGCGCGGCGCGGTGGCCGCCGCCGAGGCGGCCGAACAGGCGCTGGCCCGCGGTGCCGGGGCCGGTACCCTGCTGCGGCTGGCCGCCGAGGCGTGGTCGGACCGCGCCGGCGGCACCTCCGGCGCGATCTGGGGCGTCATGCTCAACGCCCTGAGCCTGACCCTGGGTGACGACGCCGCGCCGCAGGCCGAGCACTACGCTCGCGGGGTGGCCAAGGCCAAGCAGGACGTGATGGAATTCGGCAAGGCCCAGCTCGGCGACAAGACGCTGGTCGATGCGCTGGTACCGTTCAGCGACGCCTTGAGCCAGCGGGTCGCCGCCGGTGACGACCTGGCCAGCGCCTGGAGTAGCGCGACCCAAGCCGCCCACACCGCCGCCGAGGAGACCCAGGCGCTGAAGCCCAAGCTCGGTCGCGCCCGGCCGCTGGCGGAGAAGAGCCTGGGCACCCCCGACCCGGGCGCCGTTTCCCTGGCGATGATCCTCGATGCGGTGCATCGGGTCATCGCCACCGCCGACTGAGGACGCCCCATGAGCGCACCGACGATCACCCTGGGCATCAGCTTCAAGATGTACTTCGGCTACGCCCAGACCCTCGCCTGGTGCCGACAGGTCGCGGCCTGCCTGCCACGCTACCCGGCCGTCGCCGACGGCCGGGTAGCGCTGTTCGTGCTGCCCAGCTTCCCGGCCATCGCCCCAGTGCTGGAGATCTTCGCCGACACCCCGATTAGCGTCGGCGGGCAAAACCTGTATCCGTCGCCAAACGGTGCTTATACTGGCGAAGTGAGCGGGGCCATGCTGGCCGAGATGGGCTGTCGCCATGTCGAGATCGGCCACGCCGAGCGCCAGCGCCTGTTCGGTGAGGATGCCGCGAGCATCGCTGCCAAGATGCAGGTGGCGCTCGACCACGCGCTGACGCCGGTATTATGCGTCGGTGAGGCCGAGTGCGGCGCGCCACAGGCCGCGATCGAGGCGTGCCGCGCGCAGATCATGCAGGCGCTCGACCTGGCCACGCCGGCACAGCGCCAGCAGCCGCTGGTGATCGCCTACGAGCCACACTGGGCGATCGGTGCCGCCGAACCGGCGCCGCTTTCGCATATCGCAGCGGTGTGCCAGGGTCTGCGCGAGCAGTTCGCTACCCACCCGGCGGCCAGCGTGATCTACGGCGGCAGTGCCGGCCCGGACCTGCTGACGCGACTCGCCGGGCAGGTCGATGGCCTCTTTCTGGGGCGCTTCGCCCACGACCCGGCCGCCTTCGAGGCCGTCGTCGGCGAAGCCTGCTCGCTGGTGGCGGCCCGCTGAATTCATCGCGCCACCATCCATTTACGATCTAGGGGATTCGATAGCCAATGCCATCTCGCCGTCAGCTAGCCAACGCCATCCGCGCGCTCTCCATGGACGCCGTGCAGCAGGCCAATTCCGGCCACCCCGGCATGCCGATGGGCATGGCCGACATCGCCGAAGTGCTGTGGAACGACCACCTGAAGCACAACCCCGCCAATCCCGATTGGGCCGACCGTGACCGCTTCATTCTCTCCAACGGCCACGGCTCCATGCTTCACTACTCGCTGCTTCACCTGACCGGCTACGACCTGCCGCTGGAAGAGCTCAAGAACTTCCGCCAGCTCGGTTCGAAGACACCGGGCCACCCGGAGCACGGCCTCACCCCCGGCATCGAGACCACCACCGGGCCGCTGGGTCAGGGTCTGGCCAACGGTATCGGCATGGCGATCGCCGAGCGCACCCTGGCAGCACAGTTCAACCGCGACGACCATGAGATCGTCAATCACCGGGTGTGGGTGTTCGCTGGCGACGGCTGCCTGATGGAAGGCATCAGCCACGAAGCGTGCTCGCTGGCCGGCACTCTGGGTCTGGGCAACCTGACCGTGTTCTACGATGACAACGGCATCTCCATCGATGGCGAGGTCAAAGGCTGGTTCACCGACGACACCGCCCAGCGCTTCGAGGCCTACGACTGGCACGTGGTGCGTGACGTCGACGGCCATGACGCCGAGCAGATCAACCGCGCCATCGAAGAGGCCAAGTCGGTCAGCGACAAGCCGACCCTGATCATCTGCAAGACTGTGATCGGCTTCGGCTCGCCCAACAAGGCGGGCAAGGAAGAGAGCCACGGCGCTGCGCTGGGCGAGGACGAAGTCGCACTGGCACGCCAGGAGCTGGGCTGGGAGTCGCCAGCGTTCGAGATTCCGGACGAGTACTACCAGGCGTGGGATGCGCGTGAACGCGGCGCCAAGCTGGAGGCAGACTACGACGCCAAGCTGGCAGCCTACGAGCAGGCGCACCCGGCACTCGCCAAGGAGCTCAAGCGGCGCTATAGCGGTGCGCTGCCCGAGGGCTTCGACGGCGATGCGCTGGTCAAGCGGGCCCAGGAGAAATCCGAGAAACTCGCCTCGCGCAAGGCCTCGCTCGGCGTGCTCAACGAGCTCGGCCCGGACCTGCCGGAGCTGTTCGGCGGCAGTGCCGACCTCGCTCCGTCCAACCTGACGCTGTGGAAAGGTGCCAAGGCGATCAGCAAGGACGACTTCGACGGCGGCTACCTGCACTACGGCGTGCGCGAGTTCGGCATGGGCGCGATCGCCAACGGCATCGCCACCCATGGCGGCTTCATCCCCTACGACGCCACCTTCCTGGTGTTCATGGAGTACATGCACAACGCCGTACGCATGTCGGCGCTGTCGCACACGCGTGTCATCCACGTCTTCACCCACGACTCCATCGGGGTTGGCGAGGACGGCCCCACCCACCAGCCGATCGAGCAGCTCGCCGATCTGCGCAACCTGCCGGGCCTGGCCACCTGGCGCCCGTGCGACGCCACCGAGACGGCAGCGGCCTGGGTCGAGGGGCTCAAGCGTGAAAAAGGTCCCACCGCGCTGATCTTCTCGCGTCAGGATCTGCCAGCGCAGTCACGTGACGACGCGCAGCTCAAGCAGATTCGCCGCGGCGGCTACGTGCTCAAGGAGGCCAAGGGCGGCCAGCCGGAGCTGATCCTGATCGCCACCGGCTCCGAAGTCGGCCTGGCGATGGACGCCGCTGCCGAACTCGAAGGCAAGGGCAAGCGCGTGCGCGTCGTGTCGATGCCCTGCACCACCGAGTTCGACGCCCAGGACGCCGCCTACCGCGAATCGGTACTGCCGGGCGACGTGCGCAAGCGCCTGGCGATCGAAGCCGCCATCCCCTCCACTTGGTACAAGTATGTGGGCCTCGACGGTGACGTCATGGGCATGACCACCTACGGCGAATCGGGCAAGGGCGGAGATCTGTTCAAGCACTTCGGTTTCACGGTCGACAACGTCGTCGCCCGCGCCGAGAAGCTGCTCGGCTGAGCCTCGGTCCTTTCGGCCCACCCGCCCTGGGGTGGGCCTCGTCATGCGCGTGGCCGCCGCGCCAATACGCCCTCTTCTTGCTTTCCCGCCTCGCTTTCGATCATTCTAAAATCGCCGTCGCCTCGGCCGATAAGCCCATTGGCCGCAGCGCCGACACCTATACCAATAACAACACCCAACGTGGCAAGCCTGACGATCCCGTCAGAGGCCACCCTAGCGAGTGCGATTGCATGACCTTCCAATATGGACTCGACGACTTTCGCCATATCGTCACCGGCGCCGCACTGATGGCCAGCGGGGGTGGTGGCAGTTATCACGATGCCAAGCGGGTACTGGAACAGCTCCGGAAAAGCGGCTGGTGCGGCCGCGTAGAGGTCAAGGACTACGACGGCGCCACCGAGGCCTGCGTGCTGGCCATGATGGGATCGCCCGACGCGGCCGAAGACCTCTCCCTGGTAGCGATACAGCGGGCATGAACAACACCGTCGACGCCTTCCGAACGCTTTGCGGTACGGCACCGACATGCGTGATTCCGGTCGAGATCGGGCCGATCAACTCGCTCGTGCCGCTGATTGCCGCCCTCGGCGACAACCCGGTCCAGTGGGTCGTCACGGTGACGGCAGCGGGCGTGCGGTGCCGGAACTGCCGCAAACGCTCTACAGCGAAGCCGCGGGCCTCACCGCCAGCCCCTGCATCCTGGCCGATAACGCCCAGGATGCCGCGACCGCACGCTCGGTACGTCTGCAGCCACCACGGCCGCCGACGTCGAATCCCTGGCCGGCAGTGTCGTCGCCGCGTTCGGCAGTTACGCCGGCATCATGCTATGGCCCTCCACCTCGGCCAATGACTTCGCGCTGGCGAATCATTACCTGCCCGGCACGCTGGAGCAGGTCCGAGCGCTGGGGGCGTATATGGAGGACGCCGACGGCCCGCACACCACTGCCGAGATCGTGGCCAAGCTCGAAGCCCTCACCGGCCGAGACGCCACGTGCGCCATCACCAACGGCTATATCACCGAAGTCACGCAGTCGACGAGCGGTGCCTCTCTCGATGTCGGCACCATCCGCCTGGATAACACCCCGATCCACGCGACAGTAGCGCCACGCACTACCTCTACAACATGAATGAAAACCTGATCCTGTACGCTGCCCAGGATGGCGCCCCCGTGATCGTCGCACCGGACTCGATCTGCTACTACTCCGAGCACACCGGTCGCGGTTTCTCCCAATGCCTTCGCCGATCTGGCGCCCTACCATGATCGGCAGACCGGCAAGAGCACCGGCGTGCCTGTCAGCATCATCGGTATCGCGCCGCCAAGGCCTTTCGCGAGGCCGCTGGCGTTCGCGACTCCTTCGCCGGCCTGCTGCGACGCATCGGTTACGCCGGGGTCAATCAACGGCCTTGAATGAGCGATCTTCCTGTGGACGAACAGGATCTTTACAAGAAGCGCCTGCAGTTGACCCTGGAAGCCAGCGGGCTCGACCTGTGGGAGAAACAATCTCTCTACGGGGAAGTCGTCTTCGGACTGACCAAGATCTTCACCGACCTCGGCTATGGCAAGGACGAGCAGGCCGGCGAGAGATCAGCGATATCTTCACACTCATGCATGCCGATGACGTGATCGTGGTCGAAAAAAGCCATCGCCGATCACATCGAGGGGCGCACCGAGCGCTACTACAGCGAATTCCGCATCCGCGCCAAGTCCGGCCAGTGGGTGTGGTACGCCAACTACGGCAAGATCATCGACGACGCGGTCTTCGGTAGTCGCTTCATCGGGGTCAGCTTCAGTCTCGCCGACAAGAAGCGCCAGGAGGAGGAACTGCTGGCGCTGAACACCCGCCTGTCAGAACAGAACGCTCAACTCGAACGCCTCAACGCCGAGCTCCATACCCTGGCCACCCGCGACCCGCTGACCGGCATCTACAACCGCCGCCATCTACTGGAAGTCGGCGAGCGCGAATATCAGCGCTCGCGGCGCTTCGCGCACCCGCTGACGCTGCTGCTCATCGATATCGACTTCTTCAAGCGCATCAACGATACCTGGGGGCATGTCACCGGCGATCTGGTCATCCGCGCCGTCGCCGAATGCTGCGTGAACGAGGCACGGGAAGCCATCGACACGGTGGGCCGAATCGGCGGCGAGGAGTTCGTCGTCTTGCTGCCAGAAACCCCGCTCGCGGCGGGGCTGGCGTTCGCCGAGCGGCTACGTCAGTGCGTCGCCGAGATGCGCGTCACGACCCATGATGGCATTGACGAGGCAGCGGTCACCCTGAGTATCGGTATCGCCGAACTGAACGCCAACTGCCGCGACTTTCGGGACCTGGTCGCGCTCACCGATCACGCCCTGTATCGCGCCAAGCGCGAAGGCCGCAATCGAATCCAAGGCCACGACGTCTCGACATCCGCGCTGTGACGCGATCGCACATCAGACAGCTCATGGATACCAGGCGAAAGTCGGCTCAGCCCTCGTCATCGACCCGTGTCGCCTCGTCGAGGCGCAGGATGGTGTGGGCGTTGGTGACGCTGGTGGCGAGGGTGTCGATCACTCCGGTGCGCAGCGCGCCGAGGATACCGGCGGCCTTGGTGTTCTCGGCGGCGATGGCGATGACATCGGGGATCCGCGCCAGATCGGTGATGGTCAGGCCGATCACGCGGCCCTGCATCGGCGTCATCGACGGGCGTCCATAGATATCGATGAAGTCGTAACCCATCATGTCGCCGACGGTGCCGGAGAGGCGCGCCTCGGCGGTCTCCTGGGGAGAACCAGCCCATGCGCACCATGTTGCTGTTCTCGCTCAGATCGCCGATACCGATCAGGCGAAATCGGCGCGCCGGGCGCGGTCGAGCGTCTGGCGGATGGTGGGGTTGTCGTACATGGCGTCGCGCAGCTCGAGGTTCTGCACCAGCGCCGGGGCGTAGAGGGTTTCGCTGTCGCCGCCGAACTTCATCGCCAGGCGCCGGCAGATATGATCCGGGTTCATGTACTCGCCGGCGCGCACCGAACCGCCGATGGCGCAGACGAAGGAGCAGTTACGCTGGCCCTGCTCGAAGGCGTTGTCCGCCACCGCACCGACGTTGCGCCCCATGCCCACGGCGACGATGGCACCTTCGCTCAAGCTGCGCGAGAGGTGGTCGGCGACCAGACTGGCGACATTGCCGCGCTGCACTTCGGGGTCGGCATGGTCGAGGGCGACCAGCGCGCGCTTGATGCCGAAGCGGCGGATCAGCGCCTGCTCGATCTCCGCACTCACCGCCGGGTGCTGGCGCACGCGTACGTCGACGATGCCCTCGGCCTGGGCGCGCTTGAGC
Source organism: Salinicola tamaricis (assembly GCF_003006155.1). Taxonomy (GTDB): domain Bacteria; phylum Pseudomonadota; class Gammaproteobacteria; order Pseudomonadales; family Halomonadaceae; genus Salinicola; species Salinicola tamaricis. The sequence continues at coordinate 881,702 of NZ_CP023559.1, forward strand.
AGGCGCCCGGCCTTGACCCGCGAGATGCCCAGGCGGTTGGCGATCGCTTCCTGGGTCTCCCCCTCGATGTAATAGAGGGTAGCGATCTCGGTCATCAGCGCGATCTCGGCGGTGTCGTTGCGCTCGCTCATACGGTCTCGGTCCGGGTGGCAGAAATAGGGAAACGGGTCGGGCGGCCAGCGTCGCGTCGCGCACCGCCAAAGGCTTGGCGCACGCGCAGTGGACGCCGCCACACGATACCACAGCAGACCCCGGCGCCGGCCTTCCGTGCCCCGGGTGAAGGGCGTAGACTATGGGCGAATGTCGGCGGCTGTGTCTGCCGACATCGGTTCTCAGGGCGGGTGGAAGTCCCCACCGGCGGTGATGGCAGCGCGCTTGCGCGCGGCCCAAGCCCGCGAGCGCCGAGCAGCGCCACACTGGCTGCCCGGGTCAGCAGATTCGGTGCGATTCCGAAGCCGACGGTCATAGTCCGGATGAAAGAGAACGGTGTCACTTGTCCATGTCGATTCGGTCCACCGACCGCCCCCGGCCAACCGGCCGCGTGCTACGGTGCCTGCCGTCTTTCGCGTACGCCAAGCGCGCCGCAGCCCTGATTCTGGTTACCTCGACCATCACAGGAAACGACCATGAATCAGTCCACCTCCGCGCAGCTCTCCGCGCATACCCGCACCCAGCGCATCGCCTTCATTCGTGCCGATTGGCATGGCGATATCGTCGGCAACTGCCATGCCGCCTTCGTCGAGCGCCTCCATGAGCGCGGTTTCGACACCGCCCAACTGGAGACCTTCAGCGTCCCCGGCGTATTCGAGATCCCGCTACAGGCCAAACTGCTGGCCAAGAGCGGCCGCTACGCGGCGATCGTCGCCTCGGGCTTCGTCGTCGACGGCGGCATCTATCGCCACGACTTCGTCTCCACCGCGGTCATCGACGCCCTGATGGCGCTGCAGATGGAGCAGGAGATTCCCGTGATCTCCGCGGTGCTGACCCCGCACCACTTCCACGAGCACGAGGCGCATACGACCTTTTTCCGCGAGCACTTCCTGACCAAGGGCGCGGAGGCCGCCGAGGCGTGCCTGGCGACGCTGGAAAATCTCCATCAGGTGCGCAAGCTCTGCGTCGACTGAGCCTTGGCCGGTGACACGCGCCGGTGCCCCAGGCCCTGGCGCTTTGCCCCCGGGCAAGCCATAGAAAAGCCCACGCCATCGGCGTGGGCTTTGTCGTGGTGTGGCGCGTCGTCGAGACGCGGCGGCTAATTCGAACCGCTTGCTCGACCCGCTCACTCGACCAGACTGCTCGCCTCGCGGCGCCGGTTGCGCACGCGCAGATAGATCGCAAAGGCCACCGAGACCGCGATCAGCACCCACAGGAAGGCGGCGATAGGGCTCTTGGTGAAGAAGATCGTCAGGTTGCCGTAGGACTCAATGCTCTTGACGAAGTAGACCTCCGCCGACTTGCCGAGGATGAAGCCGATGATCAGCGGCACCACTTCCAGGCCGATCTTCTGCGCCACATAGCCGAACACCCCGAAGATCAGCAGCGTCCAGACATCGAACATGATTCCGTAGTTGATGGCATAGGCACCGACCACGCACATCATCACGATCAGCGGGTAGAGGATGTACTTGGGCACCTCGATCACTTTGGCGATATGGCGGATGGCGAAGTACATGATGCCGAACATCAGCACGTTGGCCGCCACCAGGGCGATGATCATCAGATACCAGGTGTCCATGTTATTGCCGATGAACAGCGGGCCGACCTGGATACCCTGCAGGGTGAAGGCGCCGATCAGGATCGCGGTGGTCGAGTCCCCGGGAATGCCCAGTGACAAAAGCGGTACCAGGGCCCCGCCGGTAAGCGCGTTGTTGGACGACTCCGACGCGACGATGCCCTGGGGCGCGCCCTTGCCCATCTGCGACGAATCGCGGGAGAAGTTCTTCTCCTGGCTGTAGGCGAGCACCGAAGCGGCACTGCCGCCAACCCCGGGTAGCATGCCGACGAAAGTACCGATTCCGGAGGAGCGGATCAGATTGACCAGCTGCCCCTTGAAGATGGAGAACGAGAAACGCGCGCCGCCCTTGAGCTTGATCCGGCCCTTCCCGGGGGCATCGGCGAAGCCGTTCTCGGCGTCCAGCAGGATGGTGCTTAGCCCGAAGATACCGATCAGTACCGGCAGCAGCGAGAAGCCGTCGATCAGATAGTACTGCATGAAGTCGAACATCAGCCGCGGCTCGCCGTTGCCGCCCTCGGTGATCGAATAGGTGCCGATCAGGCTCAGCCAGATACCGAGCACCCCGCTGAAGATACCCATCAGCATGTTCGAGCAGAGCGAGGCGATCACCGTCAGCGCCAGCAGGATGATCAGGAACTTCTCGACGTAGGAGAACTTGATCGCGAAATCCGCCAGCACTGGGGCGAAAAAGAACAGTACCGCAGCACTGAACAGCCCGCCGAAGATCGACGCGACGATCCCGGTCTTGAGCGCACGCTCGCCCTCGCCGCGCTGGGCCATGGGATAGCCGTCGAAGGTGGTGGTGATCGATGACGGCGTGCCGGGAATGTTGAGCAGCACCGCGGGCACCATGCCCCCCGAGATACCGCCGACATAGAGCCCGAGCAGCAGCGCGATGCCGTTGACCAGACCGAAGGCGTAGGTCAGCGGCAGACACCCGCCACTGCCATGGTCGCGGTCATGCCGGGGATGGCGCCGAAGATGATGCCGATCAGCGTGCCGGCCGCGATCAGCGTAAAGAACATCGGTGTGAGGTGGGACAGAATGTCCATGGGTCGGACCTCCGGGTCAGGGCAGCGTGATGCGGAACAGCTGCGCCAGCACGTACCAGGCGATGGCCGGGGCGATCAGCGCATTGAGCGTGATGATCAGCAGGATCCGGCGGGAGAGGCGCTCGGCGTAGAGCAGCGAGAGCGAGAACACGAACAGCACCGACATGATCAGAAAGCTGTAGCCGGTATTGGGGAAGACGTCGCTCAGTACCCCCATGAGATAGAAGTAGAGCGTCACCAGCACCAGGGTGCCGAAGAAGCGCTTGCGGTCGAAGTTGCCCTCGCGCCCGCCCACCACGCGCCCGGCGTGCCGCATTGCAGGCACGATGCGGCGATAGCGGGTCACCAGGATCATCACCAGCAGGATGCCCAGCAGCGTGGTCACGATACGCGGAAAGAAGAGATGGGATTGGCTGAAGTCGATGGTGACATCGAACAGCGATAGCCAGTGGCTGTCCATGAGGAGTGGCTCCTGTGCCGGTCATGCGCCGGCGGCATCTAGCGTGAGATCGACGTGAGATCGACAAGGGATCGAAGGCGCCGGCCGAGCACGGCCGGCGCCAGGGAGCGAGCCTAGGGTTTGCACGAAAATCGACGAGCGTCGGCCGTTTTCGCGTGAAGCCTAACCCTTCAGGTCGTCGATAATGGTCCGATACTCCTCGCTCTTCTTCTCGAGGTAGGTCGCCGCCTGCGCGGACGGCTTGAAGTCGGGAATGAAGAACGAGCGCTTCTGCTGCTTCTGAATCTCGCCCTGGTCATAGATATCGGCCAGCGCGGTATCGATGCACTTGACCGCGGCCGGGTCCATGTCCTTGTTGTAGAGGAAGAAGAACTCCTTATCGAAGGTGAAGTCCTGGCCCTCGCCATCGGCACCTCGACGTTGGGCGTCACGTACTGCAGCAACTGCTCGCGGGTGGTATCACCCATGCCTGCGGCTTCGGTCTGGGCGATGGTGTCGTGGCGGGCGGTGATCCAGACGAAGCGCATCGCCTTCTGGTCGTCCGCCGGTAGCTGGGTGTACTGCTCGTTGGCCTGCACCGAGCCGTTGATCACATCGGCGGCAACCGTCGAACAGCAGCTGGTTCTTGTCCGCCTGGGAGCCGGTATTCACCGCGACGATATTGCCCTCCTTGCCCGGATACTTCAGACGCACCGCATTCTTGAGCGCCGAGAAGCCGATTTCGGAGACGCCGCCGGGCTGGATCGCGACCCGGATCTGCTTGCCGTTGCCGGCCGCGGCCATGATGTCGTCGAGGGTCTGGTAGGGCGAATCCTTGGGCACCAGGTAGGCATTGCCCGGATTGATGGCGATGGTCGGCCCGACGATGTACTTGTCGAAGATGTCGGGGTAACCGTTGACCCCGTAGAGATTCCCCAGATAGGCGCCATCGTGGAAGATCATGATGGTGTTGCCGTGGCGGCTGCGCTCGAGCGCCTGAAAGGCCGGCATCACGCCGACGGCATCGACCTTGGCGTTGATGTCGAGCTTCTTGGCCAACTGGGTCGACCACGATGCTCGAGTTCTGATGGGTCGCCTCCGGTCGAGTCGAGCCGATCACCACACGCAGATTGCCCGGTAGCGGGCAGTCGTCGGCGGCGTGGGCCGAGGTCGTCAGGCCGATGGCGGCGCTGGCCAGCAGCGCCAGGCAGGCTTTGCTCCAGATCGGTGTCATGCTGCGTCTCCCCTTTCCCCGGCCGGCTCTCGCGGCGAAGCACCAGGCTGGGCGTCTCGCCAGCGGCGGGTTATGAAAATGATAGCGTTATCATTCAACGCGACAGCCAAGGTAAAAGAGAGCGCCTTTGTCATACAATTCAACTTAGGTCGGCAGACCAAAGTCGATGAGGCAACGCAGATGTCCCGCGCCAAAACGTAAAAAAGCCCGGCCTGTCGGCCGGGCTCCTGCGTCTGACGGCGCCGTGAAGGCGCCCTGTCGGCTCAGGCGATGCTGACGTCCTTGGACAAATAGACGTCCTGGATGGCGTTGAGCAGCTCGATGCCCTCCTTGAGCGGCTTCTGGAACGCCTTGCGCCCGGAGATCAGGCCCATGCCGCCGGCGCGCTTGTTGATGACCGCGGTGCGCACCGCTTCGCCCATGTCGGACTGGCCCTTGGAGCCGCCGCCGGAGTTGATCAGCCCGGCACGGCCCATGAAGGCGTTGGCGACCTGGAAGCGCGCCAGGTCGATCGGATGATCGCTGGTCAGCTCGCTGTAGACCTTCTCATGGGTATGCCCGAAGCCGATCGCCTTGTAGCCGCCGTTGTTCTCGGGCAGCTTCTGCTTGACGATGTCGGCCTTGATCGTCGCCGCCAGGTGCACCGCCTGGCTGGTGAGATCGGAAGCGACGTGGTAGTCGACCCCATCCTTCTTGAATTCCGGGTTGCGCAGGTAGGACCACAGCACGGTGACCATGCCCAGCTCGTGGGCGCGCTCGAAGGCTTCGCTGATCTCCTGGATCTGACGGCGGCACTCCGGCGAGCCGAAGTAGACGGTCGCGCCGACCGCGATGCAGCCCATGTCGTGGGCCTGCTCGACCTGAGCGAACAGGGTCTGGTCGTACATCGCCGGCAGGGTCAGGCTCTCGTTATGGTTGAGCTTGAGCATCAGCGGGATTTTGTGCGCGTAGCGCCTCGCCACCGAGGAGAGCACGCCCAGAGTCGAACAGGCGCAGTTGCAGCCGCCCTGCAGCGCCAGCTCGAGGATGTTCTTGGGATCGAAGTAGGCCGGGTTGGGCGCGAAAGAGGCGCCTGCGGAGTGCTCGATGCCCTGGTCCACCGGGAGGATGCTGACGTAGCCGGTACCGCCGAGGCGGCCATGGTTGAACAGCGTCTGCAGGTTGCGCATGACGTGCGGGCTGCGGTCGCTGTCGGCGAAGACGCGGTCGACGAAGTCCGGGCCAGGCAGATACAGATCCTCTTTCTTGAACCCGCTACAGGTGTAGCTCAGCAGGCTGTCGGCCTCGTCGCCCAGCAGCTTGGCAATATCGGTCATGATGCGTTTCCTCTGTCCTCAGATGGTACGTCGGGGAGTCTCGACGGGTACGGCTTCCCTGCCGCTGCCCCGGGGCAACGGCTCGCAAGACGATGCTGGCGACGCCGGGCTGCCGGGCCCCTCGCCCCGCCGGGTGCGTCCACCGCGCGGTCGAACGGGCCCCAGAATAAGCGACAACGCCGCTCAGTTCACGCCTTGCGCGCGAGTCTGTCGCGCCTTACTCACGAGTTGTCCCGGCTGTCGCCATTCGCTGACGCCACCTGGGGCTCGGCGGCCACGGCCCGACAGCGTGTCACGAGTCGCACAGCGGCGCGGGCTGAAAATCGTCATGGGAAAGTGGGATCGCGACGCGATCTGCTACGCTAGCGGCTTTTCCGCCTTCTCGGAGACCTGCCATGTCCGTGCTGCGGGGCTTTCTCTGGCTGCTCGTCTTTCTGCTGCTGGGCCAGGCCATCGTGCTGTGGCTGCCCATCGCCCTGCCCGCAGGGGTGATCGGCATGCTGCTGCTGACGCTGTGGTTCTGCCAGCGCGGCGGCATGAACGCCGATGTGGTCGCCGTCAGCCAGCCGCTGATCGCCATGCTCGCGCTGCTGATCATGCCCGGCGTGGTCGAGATCTTCTTCGTCGCCGGGCGCTTCGCCGATCAGGCCGGCGCCATTCTCACCGCGCTGCTGCTGGGCACCCTGGCCAGCGTCGCCTCCAGCCTGTGGCTGATGCGCCGCTGCCTGCCGCCGGAGCCCCCGCATGAGTGAGCTGAGCACGACCCTGGCGGCCGTGCCGCAAGCGTGGTTCGCCACCCCGATCGGCGCCATCGGGCTGACCCTGGCCGCTTACTTCCTCGGCGTGCGTCTGTTCAAGCTGATGCGCCACCCCAGCTGGTGCCCGCCGGTGATCATCGCCGCGCTGCTGATCGCCGCGGTGATCGCGCTGTTACCAATCGGCATCGATGATTACAACCGCGGCGCCGCCTGGCTGATGCTGCTGCTCGGGCCGGCCACGGTGGCGCTGGCGGTGCCGCTCTACCAGCAACTGGGGCAGATCCGCGCGCTGTGGAAACCGATCGTGCTGACGCTGCCGCTCTCGGCCACCCTGGCCGCCTGCTACGCCGTGCTGATCGCCTGGCTGCTCGGCGCCCCACCCGAAGTGCTCGCCTCACTGGCGCCGAAGTCGGTGACCTCGCCGATCGCGCTGAGTCTGACTCAGGAACTGGGCGGCTCCACGGCGCTGCTGATGGGCGCGCTGATGACCACCGGGATCACCGCGATCTTCGGCGTCGAGTGGCTGAGCCGCTGGATGCGCATCCGCGATCCGCGCCTGATTGGTCTCGCCCTGGGCATCAACGGCCATGCCCTGGGCACCGTGCGCGCGTTCGAGATCAGCCATCAGGCCGGCGCCTTCGCCTCGCTGGGCATGAGCCTGACCGGCGCTTTTACCGCCATCGTGCTGCCGCTGGTGTGGCATCTCTGGGCGTGAGCCGATACCTACGCTGACATAGCGGCCACTTGGAGATGACAGACGCCGCCGAGATGACGGACGGCGCCGGCGCGAGAGACTACGCTGGGGTGACACCCATGGCATGGAGGCCAGACGATGACACTCTCGAGCGATAGCGGGCAGGGGCGCCCGACCCTGGTCCTGATGCACTTCTTCGGCAGCTCTCACCGCGAATGGCACGAGGTGATCCACCACCTCGACCCAGCGGCGCGTGTCGCCACCCTGGACATGCCGGGCTTCGGCGACGCCCGTGATCGCCCCGGCTATGACGTCGCCGCCATGACCCGCCACGTGATCGCCGAGGTGGAGGCTGCGGGGCTCGACGAGGTGGTGCTGGTCGGCCACTCCTTCTCCGGGCGCATCGCGATGACCGTCGCCGCCGAGCGCCCGGCCTGGCTGCGCGCCCTGGTGCTGATCGCCCCGTCGCCGCCCGGTCCCCAGACGATCAGTGCCGAGGAGCACCGCTTCCAGCTCGACTTCGACTTCAGCGAGGCCCAGGCGCGGGCGTTCATCGACGGCGCCAGCGCGGTGGCACTCGACCCGGCGACCTACCAGCGCGCAGTGGAGGATGCGATCAACGCCACCCCGGCGGCCTGGCGCGCCTGGCCCGAGCACACCTACGCCGAGGATTGGCGCGAGCGCGTCGGGGTGCTCGACCTGCCCGCCTGGGTGCTGGTGGGCGACCGCGACCCCTCGCTGCCGCCGGCGGTGCAGCGCGAGTCGGTGATGCCGCACCTGAGCGCCGGCGAACTCGAAATCTTCCCTGGCTATGGCCATCTGCTGCCGATGGAGATGCCCGCGGCTCTGGCCGCGCGCCTCGATGCCATCGCGGCCAGCTGCCGCTGAGGCCGGGAGCCGGGTTCGGCCCCTGCGGCGGCGCGGTGAATGCGCTAACATGCCTGCCTTCGTGAATCTCTCGAACGGGCCCCGGCATGACGTATCGCATCGCCATCAACGGCTACGGGCGGATCGGCCAGAGCGTGCTGCGCGCCCTGGTGGAACGCCCCGAGCTGCCGTTCCAGGTGGTCGCCATCAACGAGCTTTCCGAGCTGGAAACGCTGGCCTATCTGACCCGCTACGACACCACCCACGGCCGCTTTCCCGGGCGGGTCGAGACGCATGGCGGCGAGCTGGTGGTCAACGGCCAGGCGATCGCCATCCGCCGCGCCGCCGCCCCGAAGCGCTGGATTGGGGCGACCTGGGGGTGGATCTGGTGCTCGAGTGCTCCGGCAGTTTCAAGGATCGCGCCACCGCCGAACGCCACCTGCAGGCCGGCGCCGCGAGGCTGCTGTTCTCGCAGCCCGCCGAGGCGGACGTCGACGCCACCGTGGTCTACGGCGTCAACCAGTCGATGCTGACGGCGGCTATGCGCGTGGTCTCCGCCGCCTCATGTACCACTAACTGTCTGGTGCCGATCCTGCACGTGCTCGACCGCCACTTCGGGGTCGAGCACGGCGTCACCACCACCATCCACTCGGCGATGAACGACCAGCCGGTGATCGACGCCTACCACAACAGCGACCTGCGCCTGACGCGCTCGGCGATGCAGTCGATCGTGCCGGTGGATTCCGGCCTCGCCCGCGGCATCGGGCGTTTGATGCCGCACCTGGCGGAGCGCTTCGAGTGCCTGCACGTGCGCGTGCCGACGATCAACGTCTCGGCCATGGACATGGCGATCTCGCTCGCCCGCGAGACCGACGCCGCGGCGGTCAACGCCTGCCTGCGCGACGCCAGCCTCGGCTGCTATCAGGGCCTGCTCGGCTACACTGACGAGCCCATGGCCTCGGTCGACTTCAACCACGACCCGCGCTCGGGTATCGTGGACGCCACCCAGACCCGCGTCGCCGGGGCCGCCTGCTCAAGGCGCTGTGCTGGTTCGACAACGAGTGGGGCTTCGCCAATCGCATGCTCGACGTCGCCCACCACTGGCTCGAGTGCCCATCCTCCGCTACCGCCTCTCCCCGCTAGGTTCTGTACGAAAAGTCGACGAGCGAAGGCAAGACAAGGCAAAAAGTGGCGAAAAGAGCGGAGTTTATGGGCATAAATGAGCATCTTGAGCCAATTTTTAACGCGGTATTGCCGAGCGTAGGCAGTTTTCGTACAAAACCTAAGGAAGGAACGCATGAACGTGCATAAGATGACTGAGCTGGATCTCTCGGGTAAGCGCGTCCTGATCCGCGAGGATCTCAACGTGCCGGTCAAGGACGGTAAGGTCACCAGCGACGCCCGCATCCGCGCCAGCCTGCCGACCATCCGCGCCGCCCTCGACGCCGGCGCCCCGCGTGCTGTTGATGAGCCATCTGGGCCGCCCCACCGAAGGCGAACCGGCCGACGAGTTCAGCCTCGCCCCGGTCGCCCGGCATCTCAGCGAGCTATTGGGTCAGCCGGTTGCGCCTAGAGAAGGACTATCTCGACGGCGAGGTCGAGATCGGCGACGGCGAAGTGGTCATGCTGGAGAACGTGCGCTACAACCGCGGCGAGAAAAAGGACGACGAGGCGCTGGCCAAGGCCTACGCCGCACTCTGCGACGTCTACGTGATGGATGCCTTCGGCACCGCCCACCGCGCCCAGGCCTCGACCCATGGCGTCGCTCGCTTCGCCCCCCAGGCCTGCGCCGGCCCGCTGCTGGCGAGCGAGCTGGAAGCGCTGGAGCAGGCGCTCAGCGCGCGCCCAAGCGCCCGATGGCAGCGATCGTCGGCGGCTCCAAGGTCTCGACCAAGCTCGAGGTGCTCTACGCCCTGGCCGAGAAGTGCGACCAGCTGATCGTCGGCGGCGGGATCGCCAACACCTTCATCGCCGCGGCCGGCCACAACGTCGGCAAGTCGCTCTACGAAGCCGATCTGATCGACAAGGCCAAGGCGCTGATGGCCAAGGTCGAGATCCCGCTGCCCAGCGACGTGGTGGTGGCCACCGAGTTCTCCGATCCGCCACCGCGACGGTCAAGCCGGTGGACCAGGTCGGTGACGACGAGATGATCCTGGATATCGGGCCGGAGACCGCCAAGCGCCTGGCGGCACTGCTCGGCAACGCCGGCACCATCCTCTGGAACGGCCCGGTAGGGGTGTTCGAGATCGACCAGTTCGGCAAGGGCACCGAGACCCTCTCCCACGCCATTGCCGACAGCCCGGCGTTCTCGATTGCCGGCGGCGGTGACACCCTGGCCGCCATCGACAAGTACGGCATCGCCGAGCGCGTCCCTCATCTCCACCGCGGTGGCGCCTTCCTCGAGTACGTCAGGGCAAGACCCTGCCTGCCGTCGCCGCGCTCGAAGCCGCCGCGCGCTGAGCGCGGATGGCTGATACGAAGAGCCTCGCACCGAACCCCGCAGCCGCCAGACGCACGCGTCTGGCGGCTGCGGGCATTCTGTTCGCCGGCGCGCTGTGGGGGCTCTACTGGATTCCTATCCGCCGCCTCGAGGCGCGGCCCTGGGCGGCGTCTGGGGCTCGCTGATCGTCGCGCTCACGACCTGCTGCCTGCTCATCCCCTGGGCGCTGGCCGGGCGCGCGCGGCTGCGCCGCTGCCATCCGCTGGGGATACTCGCGGTGCTGCTCGGCGGCGCGGCGTTCATGTGCTACTCGGTGGGTCTGGTCCAGGGCCAGGTCGCGGTGGTCATCCTGCTGTTCTTATCTCACCCCGGTGTGGAGCTCGCTGATCGAGCGGCTGTGGTGGCGCTGGCCGCTCACCGGCCGACGTCTTGCCGTGATCGCCCTGGGGCTAGGTGGCCTGACGCTGGTGCTGGGCGCCGCCGGTTCGCCGCTGCCACGCACCCTGGGCGACTGGCTGGGGCTGGTCTCCGGCGTGCTGTGGGCGATCGCCTCCAGCGGCATGCGCGCGCGCAGCACCCTCGGCCCCGGCGAAGGCAGCTTCGTGTTCGCTTTGGGCGCCGTGCTCGGCGCGCTGGCACTGACACCGCTGCTCGCCCCCTGGCCCGGGCTGCCGCCGATGCCAGCGCTGGGTCAGGCCGTGGCCTGGATCGCCGTCTCCGCCACCCTGTGGTGGGCCATATCGCTGGCGATCGTGGTGTGGGCGGCCAGCGTGCTGGCACCGGCGCGCCTGGGGATTCTGATGATGAGCGAAGTGCTGGTGGGCGTGCTCTCGGCGGCGCTGTTCGCCGGCGAGCCGCTCAGCGCGCTTCAGCTCGGCGGCGCGCTGCTGGTGATCGCCGCGGCGGTGCTGGAAGTGGCGCCGCTGCCCGGCCGTCGCCTCTCGGACACAGCCCGCTGAAGACGATTCGATGGCGTAACTGAGAGGGTGTTTACAAATTCGGCGAGCGAAGACAAGACAAGGCGAAATCGATCGAAAAAACGGAGTTTACGTGGGGTAAATGAGTATTTTGAGGTCGATTTCAACGCCGTATTGCCGAGCGCAGACATTTTGTAAACAGCCTCTGACGAGCGCCCACGAAAAAGCCGGCTACATAAGCCGGCTTTTTGCTGTTCGTGGCGGAGAGGGAGGGATTTGAACCCTCGATACCCGCGAAGGTATGCCGCATTTCGAGTGCGGTGCATTCGACCACTCTGCCACCTCTCCTGACGCAAAGGCCAAACAACGTTCTAACGGCCCTCATAGGGTGCCGCCGAAGGTTACCGGCGTTTCGCGGTGACGAAGCATAACAGAAAACACCCGCACCGTGTGAAGCCCCCGGCATTTTTCGGGGCAAAAACCGCTACCTGCGCACCCTCTCCCCACTCAGGGGGCGACCTCCGCATCACCCTGCCCGCTCTCACGCAACGCACGCTGAACCATCCCTCGTGCTTCATCCGCGCCAGGAGGCTCGACATAGTCGGCGACCTCGGCCTGGGCGCGGGGTAGCGCCATGCACTGCTCGATCGCGGTGAAGCGCCCCGGCAGGACTCGATACCGGGTGGGCCTCGGCGTAGCGGGTCAGCGGCTGGCGCACGCCGGCGGCGGCGTCGAGCCCCCTCTCGAAACAGTTCGATCGCCGCCGCCGAGGTGGGCGCGCGCACCAGCTCAGGGTGCTGCAGGTGCGCGAGAGATAGAGGTCGTAGGCCGCGCCCTCGCCTACCGCGATGCGCACCCCGTCACGGTCGAGCTCATCGACCTGGGCGAACGGCGCCGCCTCGGCACCAGGTAGGTGCCTTCGATCAGCACATAGGGCGAGGTGAAGTGGATCGTCTCGGCGCGCGCTTGGGGTCGCGGGCCATAAACGCCAACCGCCAGTCGGCGTGTTCGAGATCGGCGACCACGGACCCGGCGGCGTCATAGGACGAATCCCACCGCCAATCCAGCTCGCCGCCAGCCCGCCCGGGCCAGAGCCCGAGACCCCACCGGCTCGCCATCCTCGCGGCGCTGGCCAGCACCGGATTGCCGTAGTTGATCGCCACCTTGAGCCGCCCTTCCGGCGCCAGCATGGCCCGCACCCGACACTTCGATGTCTGCATGATCACTCCCGGTGGCCGAGGCTCGGCGCGCTGTGGAAGATGGGCAGACAATAGCCCCCTCGCGGCATCAAGTCATCTTCGACATGAGTTCCAGGAACGAGTCCCAGGCACGCGTCACGAAAAAAGCCCCGCCGAAGCGGGGCCAGGGAATCAGCGACAGCGGCGGAGCGCCGGCGAGTGCGACTCAGGTAGATCGGGCGGGCAGGAACTTGGCCTTGAGCTTGCCCGCAAACAGCGGAATGAACGCCACCGCGGCGGCGGCGGCCCACAGCCCGATCGAGAGCCCGGACTGCCACAGGATGGCAAGATCGCCACCGCTGATCGACAGCGCCCGGCGCAGGTTCTCTTCCATCAGCCCGCCGAGCACGAAGCCCAGCACCACCGGCGCCAGCGAGAAGCCGAACTTGCGCAGCAGATAGCCGAACACGCCGATGGCCAGCATCAGGTAGATCGCCATCAGATCGGAGTGCAGCTGATAGACGCCGACAAAGGCGAGAATCGCCACGCTGGGTACCAGCAGCCAGCGCGGCACCTGCAGCACGCGGGCGAAGACCCCGGCCAGCGGCAGATTGAGCAGCAGCAGCATGACGTTGCCGATATAGAGCGAGGCGATCAGCCCGCCCACGACCATCGGCTGTTCACGGAACATCATCATCGGCCCCGGGTTGATGTTGTAGAGCATCAGCGCGCCGAGCAGGATCGCGGTGGTACCGGAACCGGGGATGCCCAGGGTCAGCATGGGCACGAAGGAGCCCGCGGCGGAGGCGTTGTTGGCCGCTTCCGGCGCCGCCAGACCGCGCATGTTGCCGGTGCCGAAGCTGTTGTCGTGGTCACTGATGCGCTTCTCGGTGGTATAGGCCACGGCGCTGGCGACGGAGGCGCCGGTGCCCGGCAGCACGCCGATGACGAAGCCGATCACGCTGGAGCGCAGGATCGCCCACTTGCAGTAGAGCACTTCACTCATCTTGACCATGACACGGCCGATCGGCGCCATCTCGCCATCCTGGTCGTGGCGGAAGGCGTGTTCGAGCATCAGCAGGATCTCGCTGACCGCGAACAGCCCGATGATCATGACCACGAAATCGATGCCGTCGTAGAGCTCGGGCATGTCGAAGGTGAAGCGCAGCACGCCGGTGCCGGAGTCGACCCCGACGGTGGAGATCAGCACGCCGAGCACGGCGCCGATCAGCGTCTTGAGCGGATCCTTGCCCATCATCGCCGACATCGAGGCGAAGGCGAAGATCATCAGCGCAAAGAACTCGGCCGGGCCGAACTTGACTGCGACGATCGCCAGCAGCGGCGCGAACAGGGTCAGCCCCAGGATCGCCACCGTGGCGCCGATGAACGAGCTCACCGCGGAGAGCCCCAGCGCCGGGCCAGCGAGGCCCTTCTTGGCCAGCGGGTGCCCATCCAGCGTGGTCATCACCGCGCCGGCGTCGCCGGGCACGTTGAGCAGGATGCTCGACATGCGCCCGCCGTATTCGGAGCCGGTGTAGATGCCCGCGAGCAGAATCAGCGACGACTCCGCCGGCAGGCCGAGGGTATAGGCCAGCGGCATCAGGATGGCGATGCCGTTGATCGGGCCGATGCCCGGCAGCGCGCCGAACAGCGTGCCCAGCAGCGCGCCGAGAAAGGCGAGCCCGAGATTGAGCGGCGTCAGCGCGACGCCGAAGCCCTGGATCAGGAAATCGAACATCAGTTGGCTCCCAGCAGCGGTTCGATCCAGCTACCGGTGGGTAGCGAGATGCCCAACGCATAGGTGAACAGCACATAGCTGCCAAGGGCGAGCAGCACCCCCGCCGACCAAGGCCTTGAGCGGCGAGGCGCCAAACAGCCAGGCGATCGCCACGCTGACCAGCGCAGTGATCAGCAGGTAGCCGGCCTGGATGAACAGCGCGGCGTACACCACCAGCAGCCCCATCACCACCAGCGCCAGCAGCAGCGCGCCGCTGGGCCATTCACCGCTGGGCCCCGGGCGCACGAACAGCACCACCGCGAGCAGCGCCAGCAGCCCCGCCAGCAGCAGCGGGAAGGCCTTCGGCCCACCGGGTCGTAGCTGAACGGCACCTCGAGATGCCAGGCCTGGACGGCGATGAACGCCGCCAGACCGAGCAACAGCAGACTCAAGATTCGGTCGGCGGCGTATCTCATTGGGTCAGACCCACTTCCTTGGCCAGTTGCGAGAAGCTGGCGACCTGCTGCTTGACGTACTGGTCGAAGTCATCGCCGAACTTGCTCACGGGAAACAGCCCGCGACCTTCACGCAGCTTGGCGAAGCTCTCGGTCTGGCTCAGCTCGCGCAGACGCTCGACCCATGCCTGATAGGCTTCGTCGCTGACCTTCGGGCCCATGTAGTAGCCGCGCCAGATCGGCCACTCGACGTCGTAGCCCTGCTCCTTGGCGGTGGGAATATCGGCGTAGGGGCCGGCCTGGCGCTCTTCGGCGAGTGCTGCGAGGATGCGCACCTCACCGCTGTCGAGCTGCGGCTTGAGTTCGGCCAGGTCGCCGGTGAACACCTGGATGTGCTCGCCCAGCAGTGCCGCCAGTGCCTCGCCGCCGCCCTCGAAGGAGACATAGCGCAGCTTGCGCGGATCAATATTGGCGGACTTCGCCATCAGCGCCGCCTTCATCCAGTCCTGGCTGCCGACCGTGCCACCGGCGCCGATCACCACGCTGGCGGGATCCTTCTTCAGCGCCTGCATCAGCTCGTCGAGGTTCTGCCACGGGGCGTCGTTACGCACCACCACCGCGCCGTAGTCGACCCCCAGCGCACCCACAGCGCACGTCGTCGACCGACTGCTTGGCACCGAACTTCTTCAGCGCCAGATTGAGCGCGGCACCGGTACTCGCGGCGACGATCAGGTTGGGGTCGTCGTTGCGCACACCGGTGACGTGGTTATAGGCGACCGCGCCGATCCCGCCCGGCATGTAGGTGACCAGCATCGGCTCGTCGATCAGCTTGGCTTCCTGCAGGCCGTTGGCGGCCAGGCGGCAGGTGAGATCGTAGCCGCCGCCGGGCTTGGCCGGGGCGATACACTCGGGGGGCTTGGCCTGGGCCTGAACGGCACCGGCCAGCAGCGCGCCACCGGCCACGGCGGCGGCCAGCCAACGACGAAGGGAGGATGATTTCGGCATGCTCAGCGTCTCCTGGATTGTTATGCTCGCTATCCGCTCGGGCTCTGATCGGGACCGGCCCGCAAGCGACGGTTCATACAGCACCTGAGCGATGCTAGGCCGCCAACCTTTCATCAACCTGTCATCTAGAGCTTTGGTCTAATTGAGACATTAGTCGCATACGGACTGATCGCCCCGCCGAGCCAGCGCGCTCCGAGTGCGAACGGTCGGTCTCATGCGGCCGGTCTCATCCTGGCGACCTCACCCTGACGACACACTGGCGCGGAGCCCCCGTCATGCATCTGCTGGTCATCGAAGACGATCCTCTGCTGTCGCGCTCGCTGGGCGAGGCGATGGCCCGCGCCGGCTATCGCATCGACGCGCTGAGCCGGGTCGAAGATGCCTGGCAGGCGCTGCGCCAGCGCCGTTTCGATCTGATCCTGCTCGATCTTGGCCTGCCCGATGCCAGTGGGCTCGAGCTGTTGGCGCGCCTGCGCGATGCCGGCGACGCCACCCCGGTGATGATCCTCACCGCTCGTGACGGGCTCGAGGATCGCGTGCGCGGGCTCGACCTGGGCGCCGACGACTACCTGGCCAAACCCTTTTCGATCAGCGAGCTGGAGGCGCGCGTGCGCGCCCTACTGCGACGCAGCCAGCAGCGTCTCGACGACCGCCTGCATTTCGCCGGGCTGACGCTGGACACCCACGCCGCCAGCGTGTGGCTGGCGGGCGAGCCGCTGGATCTGCCGCGGCGTGAATTCCGCCTGCTCGAAGCGCTGATGCTCAACGCCGGGCGCATCGTGCCCCGGGAGACGCTGGAGGATCGCCTGTTCGGCTTCGAAGCGGTGGGCGCCAACGCCCTCGAGGTCTACGTCAGCCGGCTGCGCAAGCGGCTCCAGGACGCGCCGCTGGCGATCCGCACCCTGCGCGGGCTGGGCTACCGGCTGGAAGAGCGCCGCGCGTGAACGCCCGCCCGGTATCGCTCAAGCGCCGTCTGGCGCTGTGGCTGACCGCGATCGTCGCCGGGCTCGGCACGCTACTGCTGATCGAGGCCTACACCAGCGCCCACAAGGCCGCCGACCGCGCCCTCGACGGCCAGCTCGCCGCCGCCAGCCTGACCATGGCCGAATCGCTGCAGTGGCCCGATGGCCAGCCCACCCTGGAGATGCCCGCCTCGGCGCTGCAGATTCTCGCCACCCAATGGCAGGAGCGGGTGTTCTACTGGCTCCAGGCCGATAACGGCCGCACCATCACGCGCAACGCCGAACTGCCGATCAGCGCCGCCATGCGCGACGCCGCCAGCCACCACCCGGTGTTCTACGACGCCGACCTGGACGGCGTGCCGATCCGCCTTCATGGCCGTGAGATCGACTCCGCCGGCTGGGATACCCAGGAGCCGGTGCAGCTGTGGGTCGGCCATACCCGGCGCGGGCGCGACCTGCTCGCCGGCGAGCTGTTCGAGAAGAGCGCCTCGCGCTTCGCCGCCATGGTGCTGATCACCGCGGCGCTGCTGATGATCGCCGTGCGCGCCCTGCTGGCGCCGCTGGAACGCCTGCGCCGGGCGCTGCGCGACCGCCATCCGGACGACGTCGAGCCGCTCACCCTGGAGGTGCCGCGGGAGATGCGCGAATGGGTGGACACCCTGAACCGTCTGCTCGC
Organism: Salinicola tamaricis; assembly: GCF_003006155.1. Taxonomy (GTDB): domain Bacteria; phylum Pseudomonadota; class Gammaproteobacteria; order Pseudomonadales; family Halomonadaceae; genus Salinicola; species Salinicola tamaricis. Next base: position 899,144 of record NZ_CP023559.1, read on the forward strand.
CGACCAGCGTGACCGCCGCGCCACCCTGCTGCGCTTCATCGCCGACGCCTCGCACCAGTTGAAGACCCCGCTGGCGGGGCTGCAGAGCACCTCGGAGCTGGCCCTGGCCAGCCCCGATCCAGCGGCCTGGCGGCGCGCCCTGAACGAGGTCCACGACAGCGCCAGCCGCACCAGCCGGCTGGCTGGCCAGATGCTCAGCCTGACCCGGCTACGCCATCTGGGCCCCGACCAGGAGCGCCAGCCGCTGGCGCTGGATGCGCTACTGCGCGCGGTGGTGATGGAGTGGGCCGACCGCCAGGAGAGCCGCGATCACGATCTCGGCCTGGCGCTGACGTGCGCTCAGCCGGCTTGGGTCGCCGGCGAGGCTTGGGCGCTACACGAGCTGCTCAACAACCTGATCGACAACGCCTGCCGCTATACCCCGCACGGCAGCCAGATCACGGTGGCGCTGCGCGACCTGACCCCCGACCGGCTGGAACTCTCGATCGAGGATGACGGCCCCGGGGTCGAGGCGGCGGCGCGCGAGCGCCTGACGCGCCCCTTCGAGCGCGGCCAGCGCCAGGACACCGAGGGCTCGGGGCTGGGGCTGGCGATCGTCGACTCCATCGCCCGGCGTCACGGCAGCCCGCTGGAACTGAGTGCGGTGAGCCCGCACGGGCTGCGCCTGTCGCTGACGCTGGTGCGTCTGGCCCCACCCGAAGCGGATTCCGATAGGCACACCCCAGATCCTGGAGAACGCGCATGAGCCGCCGATATCGCACGCTCTCGACCGCGCTTGCGCGAGTCTGTCTCTGCCTGGGAATAGGATTCGGGATGGGTCTGGGCGTCTCCCCCGCCGTAGCCGAGCCGCTGATCGTCGAAGCCGCACTGGATCGCCCGGTGTTCCAGCCGGTGCTCGACGCCTTCAGCGCCGAGTACCCGCAGATCACCCTGGACTACCGCGAGCGTTCCACCCTCGAAGCCGACCGCCGCGCACGCGACGCCGAGAACCCGCCGGACGTGGTGATCAGCTCGGCAATGCCGTGGCAACTGGCGCTGAGCAACGAAGGCCGGGCGCAGGCGCTCGACAGCGTCGAGGCCCAGCAATGGCCGGCCTGGGCCAAATGGCGCAATGAAGTGTTCGGCTTCACCTTCGAACCGGTGGTGATGGCCTACCGCCTGGAGCTCGCCTCGCACATGCCGCCGCCGACCACCCATCGCGACCTGCTCGACCTGCTGACCGACTATCGCGACTGGCTGCGCGGGCGTGTGGTCACCTACTCGCCCCGCGACAGCGGCGTCGGCTACACCCTGCTGCAGCAGGATGCCCGCTACACGCCGCGCATCTGGGACCTGGTCGCGGCGATGGGCGCCGCCAACGTCGACCTGGCCCAGGATACCCAAGCGATGCTCGAGGGCCTGAGCGACGGCCGCTACTGGCTCGGCTACAACCTGCTCGGCTCCTACGCCATGGTCTGGGCACAGAGCCACCCCGACATCATCGTGCAGGTGCCCAACGACTACTCGCTGGTGCTGATGCGTATGGCCTTCGTCCACCGCGACGCACCGCATCCGCAAGCCGCGCGGCGCTTCGTCGACTTCCTGCTCAGCCAGCGCGGCCAGCGCATCCTCGCCGGGCGCACACCGCTGTTCAGCGTGCGCGACGACGTCATCGGCCCCTACACCGCCCAGCGCCTGCGCGATCAGGTCGGCGACCACCTCTATCCGATTCCGATCAACGCCACCCTGCTCGCCTTCGTCGATCCGCTGCGGCGCCAGGCCTTCCTGCGCCGCTGGGATCGCGAGCTCAATATCCTCAGCGAGTGAGCCGCGCCCTAGGTGCTGTCTGAAAAGTCGACGAGCGAAGGCCAGGCAAGGCAAAAATCGTCGAAAACGCGGAGTTTACGGGTTGTAAATGAGCATTTTTGACCGGGCTGGCGATCCAGCCAATTTTTAACGCCGCATGGGCGAGCACAGTACTTTTCAGACAGTGCTTAGGACAAGCTCAGGCGCGCGGCGGCGCGTCATCGTCGGCCCGACACTGGCCGCTGGCGCAGGGCGCACAGCGCTGGCGCCCGGTCAGCCAGCCGGAAAGTAGATAGCGGCGTGGCGCAAACCAGCGGTAGACGCGGTCCGCCAGCGGCTTGATCAGCGGCCAGCGCAGCGGGGCGGTAAGCCAGCCGCGTCCCACCAGCGACCAGGCACGATGGGTGACATCGAGCCCGCGCAGGCGCTCGCCGCGGTAGTACCCGAGCAGGATCGCGCTTGCGTCCGCCGGGTCGACGTCGGGCCAGCGCTGGCTGAAGTCGGCGGCGTGGATATCCTCGAAGCGAATGCGACGGTGGCGGTCCAGCCGCCGCAGATGGCTGATCTCGTGGACACACAGGGGGCAGGCGCCATCATAGAACAGCGTCAGCTCGGCCATGGGGCTCTCCTTGTCGAAACGTTCTCGATGCCGATCAGCGTAGCGGAAGCAGCGCGGCCTGACCCGCCTCCCACCGCCGCAACCCTCCACCAAGGTCGTATGCGTTCGCCCGTCGCGAAGTCTCGCTTTGCCGAACGTCAATAGCCAGGGTGCGAACGCGCTGGCTATAGTCCACGGTCGAATTCGTCGTGCGCCGACGCACGCGCCATCGGGGGAACACATGAAAAAACGGATTACCGAACCGGTCAAAAAGCCCGCCGTCTGGATCGGCTTCGGCGTGCTCTTCACCCTGGTCACGCCCTGGTACTTCCCGGCCGGGTCCTGGTCACCCCTGTTCTGGGGCATCCCTTACTGGGCGCTGATCATCATCGCGGTGTCGCTGGCACTGTCGCTGTTCATCACCTGGGTCGTGCTCTATCAGTGGGATACCGGCGCCGACGAGACGGAGGATGAACGATGAGCATGGATCTCGCGTTCGGCGGCTGGTCAGGGATTCTGGTGCTGGGGCTCTACGGCGGCCTGATGCTGGCGGTGGGGCTGTTCGCCTTCCTACGCCACCGCGGCGTGCGCGAAAGCCTCGACGAGTACTATCTGGGGCGGGCGCGGCCTCGGCGCCATGGTGCTGTTCTTCACCTTCTTCGCCACTCAGTACAGCGGCAACACCGTGGTCGGCTATCCGCCGACGGCCTACCGCCTGGGCTATCAGTACCTGGTATCGGTGCCGTTCTTCATCATGATCATCATGGTGTATCTGTTCTTCGCCCCCCGGCTCTACTCGCTGGGCCGGCGCTTCAGTCTGCTCACGCCGGTGGACTGGATCGATCTGCGCTTCCGCTCCAAGCGGGTCAGCGTGCTCGCCGCCATCCTCATGCTCTACGGCCTCGGCAACTATCTGCTGGAGCAGTTCGTGGCCATCGGCCAGGGGGTGTCGGGGCTCACCGGCGGCACCATTCCGTATCAGATCGGGGTGATCTTCTTCATCGTGATCATGGTCGCCTATAGCTGGCTCGGTGGCATGCGCTCGGTGGCCTATACCGACACCATCCAGGGGCTGGCGCTGCTGTTCGGGGTGTTCACGCTGCTGATCGGCTCGCTGATCTACATCGGTGGGCTGCCCAGCGCCGCCGCAACCATGGCCGCCAACGCGCCACAGAAGTTGGGAGCCCCCACGGGCAAGGCGTTGACCACCTGGTTCTGTCTTCTGGTGCTGGTGGGAATCGGCGCGGCGATCTACCCGCACGCCTTCCAGCGTATCTTCTCCGCACGTAGCGAACGCACTCTCAAGCGCTCGTTCATCCGCATGGCCTACATGCCGTTTCTGACCGCGGGCGTGGTGTTCATGGTCGGCATCATCGGCATCAGCGCCTTTCCCGATCTCACCACGGCGCAGTCGGAGCAGCTGGTGGGCATGCTCGCCAACGCCCTGGCCAACCAGAACGCCTTCTTCTACTGGGCCATGGTGCTGCTGTTCGGCGGGGTGATCGCGGCGATCGTCTCCACCGCGGATTCGGTGCTCTTGACCTTCTCCTCGATCATCTCCCACGACCTCTACGGCCGCTACGTCGCCCCCGACGCCAGCGAGTACCGCAAGATCCTGGTGGGCAAGCTGGTCGGTGTCGCCGCGGTGGTGGTGCTGGTGCTGATCGCCTGGTATCCGCCGGGCACGCTCTATCAGATCTTCGTGCTCAAGTTCGAGGTGCTGATCCAGACCGCCCCGGCGCTGATCCTGGGCCTCTACTGGCGGCGTCTGAACACCCAGGCGGTGTTCGTCGGCATGCTTGCCGGCACTATCCTGGCGGCCGCCTTCACCTTCGCCGGCTACCGCCCGCTGGGGGTGTTCAGCGGGCTCTGGGGGCTGTCGCTCAATCTGCTGCTGTGCGTCGCGGGCTCGCTGCTGTTCGGCGCCTCCCGGCCCAGCGCGAGCGCGCCGAAGAGATCATCGCCTTCCCACCGTCGGCGACAGCGGCCCGCGCGGTCTGAGTGCCCAGATCGCGTCCCACCAACGCCCCTCCGCGTCGCCTACCGGACACGCCTTCGCCACTGGCGAAGGCGTGTTCGTCTCAACGCCTTCTCGTTTCTCTCTCCTTTCCCCCAGCCTCTCCTCGCCCCAAGCTTTCCCTCCCGCTCCGCTCTCCTCGGGACGGCAGTGCCTTACTCCAGGGTCTCGTAGGGCAGGCCGACGTAGTTCTCGGCGATCGTGGTCAGGCCGGCCCGTGAGCCGAGACTGTAGTCGAACTCGGCCTGGCGCACGCGCTCGTCGAAGTCGAGCGTCTGGCCGAAGTCGTGCAGATGGCGGGTCATCCACCAGGAGAAGCGCTCGGCCTTCCATACCCGGCGCAGGCAGGTGGGCGAGTAGCGCGGGATCAGATCGGTGCGCCCCTGGTGGTAGATGGCAGCGAACAGTCGATGCAGCACGCTCACGTCGCTGGCGGCCAGATTGAGCCCCTTGGCGCCGGTGGGGGGAACGATGTGCGCGGCGTCGCCGGCCAGGAACAGCCGCCCGTGCTGCATCGGCTCGGCGACGAAACTGTGCAGCGGCGCGATGCTCTTCTCCAGCGACGGCCCGGTGACCAGCTGCGCTGCCACTTCCCGCGGTATCCGGCGCGACAGCTCGTCCCAGAAACGGTCGTCCGACCACGCCTCGACCCGCTCGCCGGCGGGCACCTGCAGGTAGTAGCGGCTGCGCTCGGCGGAGCGCATGCTGCACAGCGCAAAGCCACGTTCATGGCGAGCGTAGATCAGCTCATGGTGTACCGGCGGGGTATCGCGCGAGTAGCCCCAGCCAGCCGAACGGATAGTCACGCTCGAAGGTGGTGAGCCTCGTCGCGGGGATCGACTGACGCGAGACGCCATGGAAGCCGTCGCAGCCGGCGATGTAGTCGCACTCGAGGCGCATCCACTCGCCGTTGTAGCGGCATTCGAGATGGGGCGACTCGCTCTCGATGCCGTGCAGCGCCACCTCCTCGGCGTCGTAGAGGGTGGTCAGCCCGGCCTCGCGCCGGGCCGCCATCAGATCGCGGGTGACCTCGGTCTGGCCGTAGACGGTGACTCGCTTGCCGCCGGTCAGCGCGGCCAGATCGATGCGCACACGGCGCTCGCCCAGCGCCATCTCGAAACCGTCGTGGGGAATGCCCTCGGCGTCCACCCGTGCCCCGACCCCGGCCTCGTGCAGTAGATCGACCATACCCTGTTCGAGGACTCCGGCACGGATGCGCCCCAGGACGTAATCCGCCGAGCGCCGCTCGACGATGACGTTGTCGATGCCGTGGCGATGCAGCAGCTGCCCCAGCAGCAGGCCGGCGGGGCCGGCGCCGACGATCGCGACTTGCGTGCGCATGATGCCTCTCCTCCAATGGCGGGCCACAGCCCGAAATGGCACTTTTCACCACCATTGTTCGCTATCGGAGAGCCTCGAATAAGGCAAGATTCCTAGCCAAAATGATCATTTCCACGGATAGACACCTGACTTTAGTCTGATCCCGGGAGAGACCCCAGCACGCCACGACCCGAGGGCTATCAGCATGGTGACTTCACCGCCCGTTCCCACCTATCAGCTCTATGGCGAGACCCGCCACTGGCCCACCCCGGACCTGCTCCACTGCGAGACCATCGCCGAGCGCAGCCGGCTCTATGCCTGGCATATCCGCCCGCACCGCCACGCCGACCTGATGCACCTGCTGCTGCTGCGCGAGGGCCAGGTCGAGCTGCAGCTGGGCGATCTGGAGGCCGCCACCGACACGCCGGCCATGATCTGCGTGCCGGCCACCGTGATTCACGGCTTTCGCTTCTCGCCCCAGACCCAGGGGCATATCGTCACCCTGGCGCAGCCGCTGGTGGCGAGTCTCCACGCGCGCCTGCCCCAGGCCGAGGTGCTCGAGGCCGCCATGCACTATCCGCTGGCGGCGCAGCCGGAGGCTACGCCGCTGGCACAGCTGATCGCGCTGCTGGACAGCGAGTATCGGCGCGCACCGGGGGGCGCCCAGGAGAATCGAGAGGCGATGCTGACGACGCTGCTCGACGCGGTGACGCTGCAGCTATGGCGCCGCGCCAGACGCCGACAGCGCCTGCCCAGATCGGGTCAGGCGCGCGGCGAACGCCACCTCGAGCGCTATCGGCAACTGATCGAGACCCGTTTCGCCGAACAGCCCTCGATCCCCGACCTGGCGGCCGAACTGGGTATCGGCGACGCCCATCTCAACGCGCTGTGCCGGCGGCTCACCGGTCACAGCGCCCTGCAGCTGCTGCACGCGCGGCTGCTGCTGGAGGCCAAGCGTCAACTCACCTATACCCAGCAGAGCATCGCCCAGGTCGGCGAGCGGCTGGGCTTCGCCGAACCGACCTATTTCACCCGTTTCTTCAAGCGCGGCACCGGCATGACACCGCGCGCCTTTCGTCAGCGCGGCCACGTTGAGAGATGAGTGCCCGGGCTCGAACATCCCCTTGGCCAACCCTCCTTGTCGCCGCACGCGTAGACCCACGCCCCTGAGTGGTGCATTTCGCGAACCAGGATGGTGCATTAACCGCATGTGACACCCAACCCGACTCGCCCCGCCGCGGGCCGCTCGTGCAGACGGCTCGCTTTTTCGATCCGCCAGCGCTCGAAGACCGACAATCGCGCAGCGTCTTTTGTCGTTCGGCGGAGAGTGGAACGCGCCTTGCTACAGGGTAGAGGTAGAGGGGAAATCCCCCGGTTCAGGCCAACGTCATGCGGAGAACGTCATGGAAAACTCGGATTACCCACTGAGCGAAGTGCCCGCCAGCGAACGCAAGGGGCTGCTCTCCACCTCGGCCGTGCTACTCGGCTTCACCTTCTTCACCGCCACCATGTGGGCAGGCGGCTCCCGCGGCAGCGCCTTCTCGTTCGGCCAGCTGCTGTGGGTGATCCTCATCGGCAACCTGCTGCTGGGCGCCTACCGCGGCCCTGGCCTACATCGCTTGCAAGAGCGGTCTCAACTCGGTGCTGATGGGGCGCTTCTGCTTCGGCGAGGTGGGCAGCAAGCTCTCCGACGCCCTCCTCGGCTTCACCCAGATCGGCTGGTATGCCTGGGGCACCGCCACCATCGCCGTGGTGCTGGTCAAGACACTGGGCCTATCGGCAGCGCTGGAGACGCCGCTGATGGTGCTGTTCGGCCTGGCCTTCTGCATCACCGCGATGATCGGCTTTCGCGGGCTCGACCTGCTGTCCCGGGTCGCCGTGCCGGCGATGCTGCTGTTCATCCTGATCAGCCTATACACCGGTATGGTGGACGTGGGCGGGCTCTCCGGCCTGGCGGGCCAGACACCCAGCGAGCACATGAGCGTCGCCGCCGCCATCACCGTGGTGATCGGCACCTTCATCAGCGGCGGCACCCAGGCCACCAACTGGAGCCGTTTCGCGCGTACCCCCAGAATTGCAGTAATCGCAACGATCGGTGCCTTCTTCGTCGGCAATGGCCTGATGGTGCTGACCGGGGCACTGGGCGCGATGATCTACCAGCAGGCGGATATCGTCGATGTGATGCTGGCCCAAGGCTTCGTGACGCTGGCCGTACTGATGCTGTTCCTCAATCTGGACCACTCAGGACAACACCATCTATAACTTCGCCGTGGCCGCTGCAACCTGCTGCGTACCGACAAGCGCCGGGTGGTCACCGTGACCGGCGCCGCCATCGGTACCGTGCTGGCCGTGGGCGGCATGTACAACCTGCTGATTCCGTTCCTGGTGCTGCTCGGCACCTTCATCCCGCCGATCGCGCGGATCATGGCGGACTTCTGGCTCAACCACAAAGGCCGCTACCCGGCGCTGGCCGAGGTCCGCCTGCCCGCCTTCAACGGGACCGGGCTGGCCGCCTATGCGATCGCCTCCGCGGCGGCTTACTTCTCGCCGCTACTCCCGCCGCTGGTGGGTGTCATCGTGGCGGCCCGAGCTACGCCGTGCTGCTGAAGCTGCCCCTCAACGCCACGCTGCCGAGCCCGGCCAAGATGACATGGCACTCCCCCGTGCCGGGATAGCGGGCTGGCCCCGGGGCACGGCATGTCAGAGCGACCATGCCACCGTCAGGTGTCAGAAATCGAAGAACACCGTCTCGCCCTCGCCCTGCAGGCGGATATCGAAGCGGTAGCAGGCACGTCCCTCGCGCGTCTCCCGGGTCGCGATCAGGGTCTGGCGCCGGGTCGGTGATTCGATCGCGTTGAGGATCGGGCAAGCGGCGTTGGCGTCCGTCTCGTCGTCGAAGTAGAGCCGGGTCTGGAGCTGGATATTGATGCCCCGGGCGAAGATCGCCAGGTTGACGTGGGGCGCCATGCGCCGGCCATCCGCCAGTGCCACCGCCCCGGGCTTGAGGGTCGTGAAGCGCCACTCGCCGTCGTTCTCCGCGGTGGCGGCGCTGCGCCCGAAGCTGTTGAAGGGCGCGGCGAGATCGAACTGGCACTGGTATTCGCCATTGGCGTCGGCCTGCCAGGCCTCGAGCAGCGCATCGCGTACGGTGTCGCCATTGCCATCGATGACCCGGCCGACGAGGTCGATGGGCTCGCCCTTGGCGCCGTCGCCGGCGAGCCGCGGGCCGATCTCTTCATCGCGCGGTGGCAGGCCGGCGAGTTCCAGCGCCAGGCCGATATGCACATAGGGCCCGGCGGTCTGCGAGGCCGTCTCCTTGAGCAGGGTGTCGGCGAGCGGGCGCGAATTGGGCTGATGCATGACGGACTCCTTACCCCCTGATTCTCGAAATAGGTCTGCACCGCACCGCGCACCACCAGATCGAAGCGGTAGGCGAGGCAGTCCATGCTGCGGCTGCGCGCCATGTCGAGGCGCCCGGTCATGGTGGCGACCGCCTCCGGGTCGCGCAGGGTGTTGACGATCGGACACAGCGGGATCAGCGGATCGCCCTCGAAGTACATCTGGGTGATCAACCGGGTGGAGATCGAGGGCCCCATCACCGAGACGTGGATATGCGCCGGGCGCCAGCTGTTGACGTCGTTGGGCCAGGGATAGGGGCCGGGCTTGATGGTGCGGAAGCGGTACCAGCCGTCGGCGTCGCTCAGGCAGCGCCCGACGCCGCCGAAGTTGGGGTCGAGCGGGGCGAGATAGCGATCCTTCTTATGCCGATAACGGCCGCCGGCATTGGCCTGCCACATCTCCACCAGGGTCTGCGGCACCGGCTTGCCGAATTGATCCACCACGCGGCCGAACAGCAGGATACGCTCGCCGATGGGCAGGCCGGCCGTGCCCGCCAGGGCGGGGTCTTCACGGAAGTTGAGCAGCAGGTCGTTGTCGTGGGGCCCCAGGCGCAGGCGGGTAAAGTCGGGGCCGGCGAGTTCGGAGCGCGTCGGCGCGACCAGGCTGACCAGCGCCTGGCGCGGCGAGCGCGCCACGCTGGTCTTGTAGCCGGGGGCGTGGGCCGGGGGGTGCCAGTTGCGGTCGCGGGGCACGAAGCGCGTGTCGTCGTTGTGGGGCATGGGCCTCTCCAGCTCGTCGATGGCTCCATTCTCCCCCACCACCACCGCCTGCCAAGTGAAAGCCTCGCGCCCGGGCATAACCGGGGGGCTATATCGGGCAAAGGTCGAAGATCGGTCAACGCTCAAGGTTCGCTCAAAGATCGAAAGGCGTCTGACCGTCGGCGTTCACCTCGGCGTCGTCAACGTCAGCGTCACTCACCTCAGCGGCAATCTCTCTCAGGCACGCCTGCAGCTGTTCGGCCCCGGCGCTCAGCGGCAGCGATAGATTGGTGCACAGGCCGAGCGCCCCGCCATGGGCCTCCAGCGCCACCGGCAGACGCACCAGCACGCCGGCGGCGAGGTCCTCGCGCACCGCATCCAGTGGCGCCACCCACACCGCTTCGGTGGCCAGCACGTAGCGCCGGCTGAGAGACAGCGAGAGCGTCTCCAGCGCGATTGGCGGGCACCAGCCGCCCTGCTCGACCCAGAAGCGCTCGACCTGCTCGCGCAGCGTGGTGGCCTCAGGTGGAATCACCCAGGCGGCCTCGGCCAGCGCCGCGGCATCGATATCGACCTCCGCCGCCACCAGCGCATGACCGGCGCGCGCGACCAGGACCAGCGGCTCGTGGTAGAGCGGCTCGAAATGCAGCCCGCGAATCTCGCGTGCCTCACTCATCCGCCCCACCACCATCTCCAGCTCGCCGAGCCCCAGCCGCGAGAGCAGGTAGGCGCTAGAGCCGGTGGTCACCTGCACCCGCACCCCGGGCAGCGTCTGGGCAAGCCGCACCAGCGCCCGGGGCAGCAGCCCCTGCTCGACGCTGGAGAGCGCGCCGAGACGCACCACCGCCTGGGCGCTGGTCTGGTGCACCGCGCGGAAGCCGGCATCCAGGCTGCGCAGCGCCGGGCCGGCATGGCGCAGCAGCATCGAGCCCGCCGCGGTCAGCGTGACCCCCGAGGGGCTGCGGGCGAAGAGCGCCGCTCCGACGATCTCCTCGAGCTCGCGGATGGTTTTCGACATCGCCGGCTGGGTGATCGAGAGGGTCTGCGCCGCCCGCGCCATGCTGTTGAGCCGGGCCACCTCCTGGAACGCCATCAGGTGACGCAGCTTGACCCGGGCATTGAGCATCACGGCACTCCTGAAGCGGGGTTCACGCGGGCCGCGGCGGGCCCGGATGGCGATCAGCCACGATGAGAGCCCAGCCGCGTGGGGGCGTCAACCGCCCCAGCCGTGCTGCTTGGCCAGGCCGAAGGCGTGGTTGGCGGCCGGCACCCCGGCATAGACCGCCACGTGCATCAGTACCTGGCGCAGCTCGGCTTCGCTCAGGCCGATCCGCTTGGCGGTCTTGAGATGCAGCACCAGCTCCTCGCGCCCCAGCGCGGCGAGAATCGCGGTGGTGATCATGCTGCGCTCGCGATGGTCGAGATCGGGATCGCTCCACAGCTCCCCCCAGGCCAGCCGGGTGATCATCTGCTGGAACGGCCGGTCCAGCGAGGTCGCCTGCTGCGCGGCACGGGCGACGTGGTCCGCGCCGAGCACCGCCTGACGGGTCTCCATGCCGGTGGCGAGATCGACGCCCTGCGCCTTGGATGCGGCCGGTGACAGCCGTGTCAGCAGCAACTCCACCAGGCGCGCCGGCGCCTCCAGCGAGGGCACGTGGCCCACGCCCTCGAAAATCGTCGGGGCCTCGGCCCCACACTCCTCGGCCAGCGCGGCGAGGGTCGCCGGTGGCGTGGCGCCGTCTTCGCTACCGCCGACCAGCGTGAGCGGCACCGCTTGCGTCGCCTCACCGGCGTTGGCGCCCAGACGCCCGACGAAGCTGTGGCGGCCGAGCATCTCGCACATCAGCGCGTAGGACTCGGCCTCGTTGCGCGACATCGCCACCCGCCAGCCGGCGTCCAGGGCGGGGTCGACCTCGACGCTCGCCGGCGCGAACCAGCGCGGCACGATCTCCGCGCTCATCGCAGCCAGCCCCTCGCTGCGTACCCGGTCGGCGCGGGTCTGCCACATCTCGGCACTGCCGATCACCGCGCCGGTGTTGGTCAGGGTCGCCGAGTAGAGCCGCTCGGGATGCGCGCTCAGCAGCTGCTGGCCGATCACGCCGCCGATCGAGGTGCCGGCGAAATGGAAACGCTCGGCCCCGGCGAGATCGGCCAGGGCCAGGGCCTCGGCGGCCAGCGCGCGCCGGGGTGATCTCGCCCCGCGCTGCGGGCCAGCCGGCGCTGGCGCCGTGTCCCGGCAGATCCCAGGTGAGCACGCGGAAGCGTCGAGTCAGCGGGGTGATGACGCTGTCCCACACCGCCTGGCTCATCCCCAGCGGGTGGGCCAGCAGCAGCAGCGGCTGGGTGTCGCCACCGAGCAGACGATAGGCGACGGTGCGGTCATCGAGCGTGACGAAAGGCATGACGAGGCTCCTTGGTTCGAGTGCGCGCAGGCAGTTGGCGTAAAGAACATAGGCGCTGTATGAAAAGTCGACGAGCGTGGGCAAGACAAGGCGAAAATAGGCGAAAGAGCGGAGTTTACGCAGTGTAAATGAGCATGTGACTCGCTCCGCTCGCCCTTCGGGCCGTCCTACGGACGTTCTGAACGTTGTTCAGTGAGCCGATTTTTAACGCCGTATTGCCGAGCGCAGTCCTTTTCAGACAGTGCCTAGGCGAAAGCCGCCAGGGCGACGAAAGTCCCCGCAATGGCAACGCCCGAGATCACCAGCCAGATCAACAGATAGCCCATGATGTCGCGGGCCGAGAGTCCGGCCACCCCGAGCAGCGGCAGCGCCCAGAACGGCTGAATCTGGTTGGTCCAGCCGTCGCCCCAGGTGAACGCCATAATGGTGCGCGCGGGGTCGGCGCCGAGGGCGTAGGCCGCCTTCATCATGATCGGCCCCTGGATTGCCCACTGGCCACCCCCGGAGGGGATGAAGAAGTTGACCGCCCCGGCGGAGAGGAAGGTCCACAGCGGGAAGGTCTCCCGCGAGGCCACCGAGATGATCGCCTGGGAGAACTGGGTGACCAGATCGGCGTGGGTCATCATGCCGGCGATCCCGGCGTAGAGCGGGAACTGCACGATGATCCCGCGGGCGGCGCCCACCGCCTTCTCCACCGCGCCCAGGTAGGCCGCCGCACTGCGGTGCAGCAGCAGCCCCAGGGTGAAGAAGATCAGGATGACCGTATTGAGATTGATGCTGAAGTCACCCTTGACCACCTCACCGAGCAGATAGACCGCGGCGAGCAGACCCAGGAACAGCGTCGGCAGCCGGCTGTGTTCGAGCCAGTCGGAGAAACTGCCGTCGCCGCGCTGGGCCGGCGCCTCCTCGGCGGGGTCCGCCGCCTCCAGGCGCACGATCTGCTCCGGCTGCTTCTGCAGCATGAAGAAGCCCACCAGCAGGGCCAGCAGCGCCAGCGTCAGGGCGATGTTCCAGCTGGCGTAGAGGGTTTCGGAGACCGGCACGATGCCGATCGCATCCTCCATGAAGTGGCCCGGCGTGGCGATCACCAACGGGATCGAGGTCGAGGGCCCGCGTACCAGTTCGCCACCATAGGCGGCGGCCACGATCAGCGGGAAGTGCACCGCCACCCGGCGCCCCATCTCGCGGGCCAGGATCGCCCCGGCAACCATGCCGAAGCCCCAGTTGAGGTAGTAGCAGACGAAGCTGACCACGATGGTGATCGCCAGCGCCTGGCGCGGCGTCGAGGCCTGCCGGGTGAGCGCGCCAAGCAGGCGCTGCATCACCGGCGTCAGCGCCAGCACGTAGCCGGTCAGCAGCACCAGCACCATCTGCATGCCGAACTTGAACAGCGAGGAGAAGCCCTCGCCCCAGTACTGCGCCATGTCGAGCGGCGTACGCTCACCGAGCACGATGCCGAGCACGAAGACGATGGCGGTGAGAATCACCGCCAGCACGAAGGCGCTGGGCAGATAGCGCTGCACCAGACGCACGGAAAACTGCGTCACCGCTTGCATCGAGGTTCCCTCTGTTATCGAGTTGTCGTTATGGGTAGTTGCTGGCGGGCGTCACACCCGCTCGATCACCGTGGCGATGCCCTGCCCCACGCCGATGCACATGGTGCACAGCGCGAAGCGCTGGCGGCTGCGCGCCAGCTCGTAGGCCGCCGAACTGATGATGCGCGCCCCCGACATGCCCAGCGGATGGCCCAGCGCAATGGCGCCGCCGTTGGGGTTGAGCCGCGGGTCGTCGTCGGCCACGCCGAGCTCGCGGGCACACGCCAGCACCTGGGCCGCGAAGGCTTCGTTGAGTTCGAGCACATCCATCCGATCGAGGCTCAGGCCGAGTCGCGCGAGCAGCTTGCGCGTCGCCGGCACCGGGCCGATGCCCATGATGCGCGGCTCTACCCCGGCGGTGGCCATGCCGTGAATGCGCGCGATGGGTTCGAGCCGAAGCGAGTGAGCGCCGCTTCGCTCGCCACCAGCATCGCCGCCGCGCCGTCGTTGACCCCGGAGGCGTTGCCGGCGGTGACGCTACCGTTCTCGCGGAACGGCGTCGGCAACTTGGCCAGCGCCTCCAGCGTGGTCTCGGGGCGAGGATGCTCGTCGCGGTCGAAGATCAGCGGCGCCTGCTTGCGCCGCGGAATCTCGATCGGCACGATCCCCTCGCCCAGCCGGCCGGCCACCTGCGCCGCCTCGGTCAGCTGCTGCGAGCGGTAGGCGTAGCGGTCCTGGTCCTCGCGCGAAATACGGAACTGCTCGGCCACGTTCTCGGCGGTCTCGGGCATCGAGTCGACCCCGTAGCGCTTCTCCATAAGAGGATTGACGAAGCGCCAGCCGATGGTGGTGTCCTCCATCTGCTGATTGCGCGCATAGGGCGAGCCGGCCTTGCCGATCACATAGGGCGCACGCGACATCGACTCGACGCCGCCGGTGAGGATCAGCTCGGCCTCGCCGGCACGGATCGCCCGCGCCGCGGTGCCGATGGCGTCCATGCTCGACCCGCACAGACGGTTGATGGTGGAACCCGGCACGCTGGTGGGCAGCCCCGCCAGCAGCGCCGCCATGCGCGCCACGCTGCGGTTGTCCTCACCGGCCTGGTTGGCACAGCCGAGGATGACGTCATCGATCGCCGCCGGATCGAGCTGCGGATGCTGCGCCAGCACCGCCTCGAACAGCCGCGCCGCCAGATCGTCGGGGCGCACGCTCGCCAGGGCGCCACCGAAGCGGCCCACCGCGGAGCGCAGCGGGCGACACAGAAACACTTCGTTCATGCCTGCGCTCCCGTCTCATTGCCGGCGTGGTGGCGTGCGGTGCGAGCCTTGAGTTCGCGCAGCACGTTGAGCTCCTCGGCACCGGGCTCGGGGGTGGTCTCGAGCCGCTCGGCGAATCGGATCTCCCAACCGGTGGCCTCCTGCACCTGCTCGGCGGTCACGCCAGGGTGCAGCGAGACCACCACCAGCTCCTTGGTCTCGGGATCGGGCTTCATCACGCACAGATCGGTGATCACCCGGGTCGGGCCGCGGCCGATATTGGGCACGCCGTCACGCGCGCGGCCGTCGCGTCCGAAGCCGACCGTGGTGACGAAGTCCACCGCCTCGACGAAGGTGCGCCGGGAGTGCTTGACGGTGATGAACACTTCACCCGCATTGGTGGCGATCTCAGGGGCTCCGCCGCCACCCGGCAGCCGCACCTTGGGCTCGCGGTAGTCACCGATCAGAGTGGTATTGAGATTGCAGTAGCGGTCGATCTGCGCGGTCCCCAGGAAGCCGACGTCGACATGCCCGCCCTGCAGCCAGTAGCGGAACATCTCCGGCACCGAGACGGTGGTCAGCGCGGTCTCGCACAGCTCGCCATCGCCGATCGACAGCGGCAGCACATTGGGCTTGGTCTGCAGGGTGCCGGACTCGTAGATCAGCACCACCTCCGGGGCATGGGTCAGGCGCGCCAGGTTGGCCGCCTCGGAGGGCAGGCCGATACCGACGAAACAGGTGGTGCCGTTGGCCAGCGCCCGGGCGGCGGTGACGGTCATCATTTCCGCAGCGGTGTAGTCGAGGCTCATCAGGCAGCTCCTCCAGCGTGGTAGACATGTTCCTCGAGCCAGGCGGCGAAGGCCTCGCGGTCGCGGGCGATCTCATCCCAGGCCTTGTAGAAGGCGTTGTCCCGCGGGTAGTAACCATGGGCGTAGGAGGGGTAGGCGCCCTGCTCGGCCACGGCGATGGCATCGATCGCCCAGCCAGGAATGACGCAGGCGTTGGGCCCCGCCTGCAGCTCATCGACCACCTCCTCGATGGTGACAATGCTGTGGCGCGCCGCCAGCACCACCTCCTTCTGCACGCCGATGATCCCCTCTACCAGCACGTTGCCGGCGCGGTCCGCCTTCTGCGCGTGGACGATACCCACGTCAGGGCGCACCGCCGGCACCGCGGCCAGGCGCTCACCAGTGAACGGGCACTCGATGAACTTGATCTGCGAATTGACCTTGGGCAGGTCGCTGCCCACGTAGCCGCGCAGCAGCACGCCAGCGGCAGACCGGCGGCGCCGGCCTCGAAGGCGCAGGCCATGGCGGCGTGGCTGTGCTCGAAGATCTCCAGCGGCTGCGGATACCCCTTCTCCACCGCGTCGCGCAGGCGGTGCAGCGAGCCCACGCCGGGGTTGCCGCCCCAGGAGAAGATCAGGCGACGGGCACAGCCGGCGCCGATCATCTGGTCGAAGATCAGATCCGGGGTCATGCGGATCAGGGTCAGCTCGCGCCGCCCCTGGCGGATGATCTCGTGCCCTGCGGCAAACGGAATGAGATGGGTGAACCCTTCCATGGCGAGGGTTGCCCCATCCTCGACGTAACGCGCCACGGCGTCGTGGAGCGAGAGGAATTCGGCCATCGTGCGCGACTCCCTGTTAGGTGATGGGCTGTCAGGTGACGGGAAACCAGCGACCGCCAGCGCGGCCCCTGGTGGGTATCGATATCCCCAGTGACACTGGCAAATGTTCGCATTACGAACAAGGGTTTGTTATACGAACACGCTATCCCCACCGTGACCCGCGGTCAATCGCACAACGCGAAGAGGCCTCCGTGGAGGCCTCGCCGAGATCGTTGCCGACTCGCTAAAGTGCGTCGACGATGTCTTTTAGAACAGTAAGTTAGGAGGGATCGAGGCGCATCAGCACGCGCGTGACCTGGGCCTCGCTACTACCAATGTATAAGTCGATCGTCAGCGCGGTACGCAACGCCGCGGCATCGAGAGCTGCGTCCTCCACCGCCGCCGCCACCTCGGGCTGGGTCAGCACCACCTCGGCGTAGTCGCGCTGCTCGCGGCGCGCCGTCTCGCCGGCCTCGCGGGCGATCCGCTGCGCCGTCGCGCTGGGCAGCGCTTCCCCCAGCAGACGCGCCGCCGCCGGCTCCGCCAGCACCGCCCCGCCGCTCAGGCGCAGGTTGCGCGCCATCGCCTCGACGTGGACCTCCAGCCCCTCCAGCAGCGGCGCCAGTGACCCCAGCGCCCCCCACCAGCAGCACCCCATCCAGCAGCGGCGCCCACTCCGCATGCCACTCGCCGAGACCGCGCTCCAGCGGCTGGGCCCCGGCGTTGACCACGGTGGCATGGGCCGCGTGTACCTGACGCGCGGCGGCGCGAATGCGCGCGCAGGCGACCGGATTGCGTTTGTGCGGCATCGATGACGAGCCGCCCACCCCCTCGGCGGCGGGCTCACTGAGTTCGGCCACCTCGCTCTGGCACAGCAGGGCGATATCCAGCGCCACCTTCTCCGCCGCCACCGCGGCGGCGTCGAGCGCCCCCATCAGCGCCAGCAGCGGCTGGCGGTCGGTATGCCACGGCAGCAGCGGCGGCCGCCAGCCCGAGCCGCGCAGCGAGCCCAGCCATGATCTCGAGCCCCCGGTCGTCGAGCCCAGAGTGCACCCCCACCGCGCCGCCGAACTGCACATAGAGCCCGCCATCTATCACCCCGCCAGGCGCGCGTCGGCGCCCTCGAGCCCCCAGGCCCACTGCGCCACCTTGGCACCGAAAGTGATCGGCAGCGCCTGCTGCATCAGCGTGCGCCCGATCATCGGCGTCGCGCGGTGGTCGCGCATCAGCGCGCAGGCGGCACGTCGCGTGCGTGCCAGATGCTCACGTATGGCCACCAGCCGCGGGCGCAGTAGCAGCATCAGTGCCGAGTCGACGATATCCTGGCTGGTGGCGCCGCGGTGGAAATGCCGCCGCAGCGACTCCGGCAGTCGCGCCTTGGCCTGTTTGACGAAGGGGATGGCGGCATTGCCGCCGTTCTCGACCTCGGCGGCCAGCGCCGTCAGATCGAACGCCTCCAGCGGCAGTGCCGCAGTGAGCGCCGCCGCCGTGCCCGCCGGCAGCACGCCGCACGCCTCCTGCTCCGCGGCCAGCGCCAGCTCCACCTCGCGCATCGCCGCGACGACCTCACTGGCCTCGAGGGTGGCGAGGCCGGCGGCACTCATGAAGGGGTGGCGGAACAGGGTGTCGTACATGGAGGGATCTCCCGGCGCGCATCGCGTGGCGAACGAATGTTCGTGATACGCACTCATGCTAGGTCGGCGCACGACACGAGGGCAAGCGCGGTGCCGCAGTCACCCGCCGGCGCCGCCCAGCAACTGCTGGTGATAGTGGCGATAGAGCGCCGGGGTCTGAGCGTCGACCTCGGCCGCCCGTGCCGGTTCGCCCCAGAATAGCTTGAAGGCGTCGACGCCCTGGAACACGAACAGGCTGACCCCGCTGATCACCGCGGCGCCGGCGGCCTCGGCCAGGGCGATGAACTCGGTGCGCGCGGGCACGTAGACGGCATCGAAGATCCACTGGTCAGCGCGGATCAGCGACCCGGGCAGGGGGCAGCCGGGGCTCTTCTCATGACCGATCGGGGTGCAGTTGACCAGCCCGTCACACTCGCCGGCCAGCGCAGCGAGAGCCTCGGGCGCCACCGCCCGCGCGGCGAATCCAGCCGCCGCGAGCTGGTCCGCCAGGGAGTCGGCCTTGGCGCGGTCGAGGTCCAGCAGCAGAATCTCCTCGGCGCCGAGCTGGCCCAGCCCGAAGGCCACCGCCTTGCCCACCCCGCCGCTGCCGAGCATCAGCACCCGGCCCGGGGGCCTCGCGTCCAGGGTGGCGCGGTAGCCGGCCACGAAGCCGGTGAAGTCGGTGTTCTCGGCGTGCACCCCGGCGGCGCCGAAGATCAGGGTGTTGGCGGCCCCCACCAACCGGGCGCCTTCACCGGCGCTGTCGGCCAGGGCCAGCGCCTGCTCCTTATAGGGATAGGTGACATTGACCCCGCGGAAGCCCTGGGCCCGCAGCTCGTCCACCTGCGCTTTCACCGAAGAGGGTGGTGCGATCAGCGCATCGAACAGCGTGTAGCTTACCGGCAGGCCGAGCAGCCGGCCGAGACGCCGGTGCAGGTCGGGCGCGCTGGAGTGTTGAATCGCCTGGCCGATCAAGCCCAACTGCATGTGAGAGTTCCCGTGACTAAAAGATGATAGATAAACGCAGGGTCATGATAACCCGGCCACCCGGAAGCCGCGGCTTTCAGGCATAATCGGCACCCGGTGGGTGGGCGCCCCGGCGCTGGCCGGCCATCAAGGCGTGCTCGCCCCCCGAGCACCGCCACTCGCAGAACGAACAACAGTACGCTGACACACCCGAGACAATCTCCAAAAGGCTTCTCCCATGCTCAAGCACACCCTCACGGCGCTGGCGCTGGCCACTGGACTGACGGCGACCTCGCTGGCCGCGGCGGACTACCCCGAGCACAACATCCAGGGCATCATCCAGTGGGGCGCCGGTGGCGCCACGGACAACGTGGCACGCAGCCTGACCCCGCACGTGGAGGAAGCGCTGGGCACCAAGATCATCCTCAACAACCGCCCAGGCGGTACCGGCGTAATCGGCATGAACGCGGTGATGCACAAACGCCCCGACGGCTACACCGTGCTCTACGGCGCCGAGAACCCGCAGCTCTATCCGATCATGGGCCTGGCCGATTTCACCTACGCCGACATGCAGCCGATCAACGTCATCGCCCAGGGCCTGGTGGTGATTGCTGCCCCCGCCGACAGCCCGTTCGACAGTTTCCAGGATCTGCTCGACTACGCTCATCAGCATCCGGACGAGCTGCGCATGGGCGACACCGGTGCCGGCGGCCTGCCCAGCACCCTGCTGGCGATGATCAACGCAGTCGATAGTCTCAAGGTGCGCAGCGTCACCTTCGGCGGCGACGGCCCCGGCATCACCGCCATGCTCGGCGATCATATCGACTTCATGCCGCTGAGCCTGGCTGCGGCCAAGGAGCAGATCAAGGCCGGCCGGCTCAAGGGTCTGGCGGTGTTCACTCGCGAGCCGATCGACGGCCTGCCGAATACCCCACCGATCACCCAGGCGCTGCCGAAGATCGCCGCCTATCTGCCATGGGGGCCGTTCTGGGCCGTGGCGGTGCGCAAGGATACGCCCGACGCGATCGTCGATACCCTGAGCGACGCCTATGCCAAGGGTGTGGCCAACGAGCAGTTCCAGCGCTTCCTGTTCGACAACAGCGCCAAGTCGCTCAACCTGCGCGGTGAAGAGGCGGAGAAGTTCCTGAAACGCTGGCAGTCGGTGACCGCCTGGGCCCTGCAGAAGGCCGGCTCGGCCAAGGTCTCGCCGGAGAGCGTGGGCATTCCCAAGCCCTGATACGCCGCGCGATCCGCGCGATCCGCGCGCGCCGCACCGCTGTCAATGACCGCGGAGCGGCGCGCCATTCTGCCCACCCTCGACGGCACCGAACGCCGCCGATCTGGAGTGTCGCATGTCTCACCCTCCTCCCCTGAAGGCCGGCGAGCGCGCCTTCAATCTGCTGCTGCTGCTGTTCAGCGCCGGCGTGTTCTACGAGGCCTACCGCATCTCCGGCTTCGATCTACCCAACTCGGCGGGCGCCTTTCCGCTGCTGCTGGGGGCGATCATGATCGTCACCATGCTCTCGATCCTGCTCGGCCAGCGCCACCATCCGCGCCCCGCGGCCGGCGGTGCCCTCGGTGAACTGCGCCAGTTCCTCGCCACCCACTTCCCGCTGCCGGTGGTGCTGTTCTCGCTGCTCGCCGTGGGCTATCTGCTGGCCCCTGCCGGCACTCGGCTTCATCGCTGCCACGGCACTGTTCCTGCTCATCGCCCAGCTCTGTCTGCGGCGCGGCCACTGGCTCAGCGCCGTGCTCGTCACCGTGCTGATCACCGCGGTGATCTATGCGCTGTTCACACTGCTGTTCCAGGTCTATCTCCCCTGAACCGCCAGCGTCTCGCCAACGAGGTTTTCCATGGGTGATACCCTTTCTTTCTTTCTGATGTCCTGGCTCGATCCCTCGCTGCTGATCCTGACCGCGGTGGGCACCCTGGCCGGCATCTATGTCGGCGCCATTCCCGGTCTCTCGGTCACCATGGCGACGTCGATTCTGATCTCCTTCACCTTCTCCTGGGACGTCAACGACGCCCTGGCTGATCGTCGGCATCTATACCGGCGGCGTCTACGGCGGCTCGCGGACCGCGATCCTGCTCAACATCCCCGGCGCGCCGTCGTCGGTGGCCACCGCCTTCGACGGCTACCCGCTGGCCCAGCAGGGAGAAGCCGGGCGCGCCATCGGCCTGAGCACGGTGATGTCGGTGATCGGCGGCCTGCTCGGCACCCTGGTGCTGGCCAGCGTCGCCCCTTATCTGGCCGACATGGCCCTCGAGTTCGCCCCGCGCGACTACTTCCTGATCGCCGCGCTGGGCCTGCTACTGGTCGGCAGCCTGGCCGCCGAATCACTCTCCCGCGGGATCTTCGCCGCCGCCCTGGGCGCGGTGATCGGCCTGGTCGGCCTCGACCCAGTGACCGCCGACACGCGCTTCACCCTGGGCAGCATGCAGCTGATGGGCGGCATCCACTACGTGGTGGTGATGATCGGCATGTACGGGGTCGCCGAGGCGTTCTTCCAGCTGCACCAGCTCGACGCCACGCCGGTGCGCCAGAAGGTGGACAAGATCCTGCCGTCGCTGAGTCTGGTGCTGAGGTTTCTGCCGCTGTCGATTCGCACCTCGTTGATCGGGGTGATCGTCGGCGCCCTGCCCGGCACCGGCGGCGATATCGCCTCGCTGTTCGCCTACGACCATGCCAAGCGCACGGTGAAGAAGCCGAGCAAGCCGTTCGGCGAGGGTGCCTACGAAGGCCTGGTGGCCCCGGAGACCGCCAACAACGCCGCCGTGGGCGGGGCCTATGTGCCGATGCTGACGCTGGGCATGCCGGGCGACGCGGTGACCGCGATCATCATCGGTGCGCTGACCATTCACGGCCTCAACCCCGGCCCGATGCTGATGATCGAGACGCCCTACATCTTCTGGTTCACCGTGGGCAATCTGGCGCTGGCCAATCTGTTCCTGCTGCTGTTCGGGCTCACCGGCATCAAGCTCTTCGCCAAGGTGGTGGAACTACCCAAGGCGATACTGATTCCGCTGATCCTGGTGCTCTGCGTGGTCGGCACCTACTCGCTAAACGGCAGCATGACCGAAGTCTACTGGATGCTCGGCTTCGGCCTGCTTGGCTACTTCATGAAGGTGTACCGCTTCCAGATGGGACCGGTGATCCTGGGCGTGATCCTGGGCCCGCTGATGGACAAGTCCTACCGCCAGGCAATGGCCTCGGTGGGCAACGACAGCGCCGCCTTCGTCAGCGAGCTGTTCCCCACCCGCTGTCGCTGGTGCTGACCCTGGCGGTGCTCTTTCTGCTGCTCGGCCACTCGCCGCTCAAGCGTCTGCTGCGCCGGGAGAAGGCCGCCTGACGACGCACGCTGTGTCAGCGTCGGCGGCGGCCGCGGTGCTTATGCCTTCAGCGTGAAGTGGCCAACGACGCGACTGAGCGACAGGGAGCGCTGCTTCAGGTCGTGGGCTGAGTTGGCAGTCTGCTGCACCATGGAGGCGTTGTCTTGGGTGGCCTGGTCGAGCTGGGCAATGGCGACATTGATCTGCTCGATGCCGCGCGTCTGTTCATGGGTGGCGGCGGTGATCTCGGCAAACAGGTCGTTCCCGCTGAATGCTCTGATCGATATCCTGCATGCGCTGTTTGGCGGCATCCACCAACGCAGCCCCGTTACTCACCTGGGCATTCGAGGCCTCGATCAGCCCCTTGATCTCTTGCGCGGCGGTGGCCGAACGGTTGGCGAGCTGGCGCACTTCTGCTGCCACCACCGCAAAGCCACGTCCATGCTCCCCTGCCCGGGCGGCCTCGACGGAGGCGTTGAGCGCGAGAATGTTGGTCTGGAACGCGATGCTATCGATCAGCGTGACGATATCGCTGATCTTGTCCGCTTCCGCGCTGATCGCCTGCATGGACACCACCGCATCGCCAATGGTCTTCTGGCCTGATTGGGAGGTGTCGCTGGCACCACTCACCAGCCCCTTGGCCTGCTCGACGCTATCGGCGGTCTGGCGCACCGTGGCGGTCACCTCCTCCATGCTGGAAGACGTCTGCTGAAGCGCGGCGGCCTGCTCTTCGGTGCGCGACGAGAGCTCCTGGTTGCTGGTCGCGATGTCGCCTGCGCTATGGTCGACCGCCGAGCTGGTGGCGTGGATCTCCTGCATGGCCTCGTGGAGCTTGTCGCGCATCTGGCGAATGTCATACAGCAGGCTGCTCTGGTCGTTAGGGCGAAGTGTGATGGGCGCAGTCAAATCCCCTCTGGCAATGCGCGCTACCAGCCCCGCTGCGTACTGGGGTTCTCCGCCCAGCCGACGCAGAATGAGCGAGATCATGCCCCAGAATGCCAGGGTCGCCAGGGCGCCCGCGACGATGCCCACCAGAATGGTCTTCACAATCTCGCGCATGATGGTGCCGTTCACGTCGCCGACGAAAACCCCGCTCGCCACGTAGGCATCCCAAGGGGTGAAAGCGGCGGCATAGGCACGCACCTTCGGCTTGGCATCGCCGCCGCGGGCGAAATTGGAGACGTATTCGGTAAAGCTGCTCCCTGTTGGCCGGGTGTTGTCCAGGATGGTTCTATAGATCGGCATGCCATTGGGGTCTTTGACCTGGGAGAGATCCTGGCCCGTCTCCCGCTTGGGGTGAGCCAGCATGTGCAGGTCGCCGCTGAAGGCGAATAGGTAGTTATTGTTCTTTCCAAAGTGCACATCGCGCAGCGTGTCGAAGGCTTGCCGCTTCGCTTCCTGCTCGGAGAGCCGCCCCTCTTCGGCAAGCTTGTGGTAGTGCGCCAGCGTGGACAACCCGATATCCACGGCGGTGATCATGCGCTGTTCGCGTTCGGCGTAAAGCTGAGCACGGCTTTGCAACGCATTGATGCCAATCATGACGGCCAGAATCAGCCATAGAATGGCCACCCCCAGCAGGCGTTGGCGACGCAGCGTCATAGCAGAGAGCCCCGTTCGCGCAGCGGTACGTGAATCTGGTGACACGGGATGGGCATCGACGCCGGTCGACGGAATAACGGCAGTACTCATTTTAGGTAGTCTCTCTTATTAGCTCAGTATGTTCCCTTGCGGTGCCGCTGCAGGGGCAGCATGACACCGGACTAATACTAAAGTATTAATCGAGGCACTACCTGCTGCTTATCCAGCCACCGCTCGAGCGTCTGCTGCGCCGGGAGACGGCCGCCTGACGACGCGCGCTGCGTCAGCGGCGGCCGCGGTGCTCACTCACGCCAGATGGGATTGCTCCAGGCGCGACGGCCGGCGGCATCGATCAGCGTCACGCGGATCCAGTCTCGCCGGGCAAAGCGCGCCAGCGGTAGGCGGGTCCGTGTCATCGAGTGGCCGTGCATCGCACTGGCCGCCGTGCCCGAGGCCTGGACGATGACCGTGCACACCGCCGAGGAGGCGACCTCGACCGCCTCGTCCTCGACGACGATGTCCTCGAAACGTGGGCCCTGGGTCGCGTAGAAGTCACCGCGCTTGAGCGCTTCCAGCAGCAACTCCGGCGTATTCGCCTCGGCCTTCACCTCCACCCAGCCGCCGAAGTGATCCGGTTCGGTGAAGTGCGCATCGTCGGTGGCGATCAGGCTGAGCCGTCGCCCTTCGGTCAACAGCAGATCGGCGATCGCCATGCCGTCGCCGCGATCGCAGCCCCTGGCACAGCCATGGTTGTAGATCTCCACCGCATGCGCCGCCTCGATGGTGCGCGCGTCGTCCAGCGTCAGCCCCGACCACTGGGGATGCGCGATGGCCACGAAGGCACCGGCCTGACGTGCCCTGGCGGCGAGTTCGGGGCCACTCTCCTGGCCATCGACCGGCTGAAAGCTCGGCGTGTGGGAAGGCGCGAAATCCAGCGGGCAGCCCCACTGCCAGCAGATGCCAGAGTTCGCCATTGCCCATCGCCCCGCTGTGCAGCTCGGCACCGAGCAGCGTGGTGAAGCCCTCGTCACGCATGGCGCGCGTATCCGTGACGGGATAGTCGTACATGCCGATGAAGTGATCGGTCAGGGCGATGAAATCGTACCCCTCGGCGCGATAGCGTCGGCAGACCTCGGCGGCGTCCAGGGCACCGTCAGAGAACGTCGAGTGGGTATGCAGGTTGCCGCGATAGAAGCGGCCAGGGCGGGAGAAGGCAGTCGGTCTCACGGGAACTCTCTCTAGTCATCGACGCGTGGGCGCGCACGGGCGTATGGGATCAGTCGTCGAGCAGCAGGACGTCGCCGGCGGAAAAATGCACCGCGATGCGTTCTCCCGGGCGCGGCTCGAGCGTCCCGGCCTGATTGAAGATGTCGCAGGCGACCCGCTGGCCCGCCACCTCGGCCTGGACGCGGATCACCGAGCCCAGAAAGCGGCAGTCGAGCACCTCGCCATCGAGGGTGACGTCGTCGGCGCCGTGCGCGTGGATGCCCAGCGTTTCCGGACGCAGGGCCAGGGTGATGGTGTCACCCGCCGCAATCGCCGCACGCTGCCCAAGGGCCGGCACGCAGAAGCGCTGACCGGCCATCTCGACGAGCGCCTCGCTCGGGGCCACCACGCGCGCCTCGAAGGTGTTGAGGGTGCCGACGAAATTGGCCACGAAGCGTGTCGCCGGGCGGTTGTAGATCTGCGCCGGCGAGCCGATCTGGTCGGCGCGCCCCTGATGCATCACCACCACGCGATCGGAGATCGACAGCGCCTCCTCCTGGTCGTGGGTGACGAAGACCGTGGTGATGCCCAGCTCGCGCTGGATGCGGCGAATGTCGTCGCGCAGCGCCACGCGGATACGGGCATCCAGCGCCGACAGCGGCTCGTCCAGCAGCAGCACCCGGGGCGCGGTGCGAGCGCGCGGGCCAGGGCGACACGCTGCTGCTGGCCGCCCGACATCTGATACGCATAGCGCCCCGCCAGCGGCTCGAGATCGATCAGCGCCAGCATCTCGCGCACCCGGGCGTCGATCTCGCGCTTGGCCATGCCGGCGATCTTCAACCCGAAGGCGACGTTGTCGTAGACGCTCATGTTGGGAAACAGCGCATAGCTCTGGAAGACCATGCCGATATGCCGGCGATTGGCCGGCAGCCGGGTCACCTCCTCGTCACCGATACGGATCACGCCGGCGGAGGGCGTCTCGAAGCCGGCAATCATGCGCAGGACCGTGGTCTTGCCGCAGCCGGAGGGGCCGAGGAAGGCGATGAACTCCCCCTGCTCCACCTCGAGATCGAACCCGGCGACGGCGGTATGCTCGCCAAAGCGCTTGCCCAGGCCTGCAATTGCAAAAAACTCATGAGACTTCCCGTTCCTTCTTGGTCGCGCGCCCTGCCCATAGCCGCGGCAGCACACGCTGCCCCGGCTTGCGCAGCGCAAAGAACTGCATCAGTGCCATGCACACCCAGGTGATGACGAAGGCCAGGATCGCCAGCGCCGCCGGCTGGTAGGCGTAGTCCTGCCCCATCTGCACCAGATAGGGGCCGAAGGCGGGGCGGCTCAATAGACTCGCCATGACGAACTCGCCCAGCGAGATCGACAGCGTCAGGAAGGCGCCGGCCACGATCGCCGAACGCACGTTGGGAAAGATCACGCTGACGACGATACGCCAGCGTGAGGCGCCGAGACTCTCCGCCGCCTCGGTCAGGGTGACGATATCGATGGCCGCCATCCCGGTATCGACGGCACGGAACATGTAGGGCAGCGCGAGCACCACATAGCCGATCACCAGCAGCAGATCGAGGCGCCCATCGCTGGTGGTCAGCGGTAGCCACGAGCCATCGCCGTAAAGACGCATATAGCCGAACACCACCACGATCGGCGGAATGATCAGCGGCAGCAGGCTGGCGAACTCGACGACGCCACGCGCCTGCGGCAGTTTCAGCCGCACCCAGTAGACCGTCGGCACCACCAGCAGCGTCCCCGCCAGAATGGCCAGCAGCGAAGCCACCGCCGAATAGGAGAGGCTATCGAGGAAGCGATCGCTGCCGACAGCCAGTGATAGGCGGCGAAGCTGAGCTCGCCGCGCTGCATGCCCAGCGAGAACTGGAAGGTGGCATACAGCGGCAGCAGGAAGTAGCCCGCCGCCAGCAGCACATGCTCCACGACAGCAGTGGCCAGCGTGTCACGGGCGCCCCCTTGCCGAGCCTCATCGCTGCCACCGCTCGGCGCGGGCGCGCAGCACGAAGTAGAGCAGATTGGTCACCACCATGATCGCCACCATCCCCAGTGCCAGGGCGAAACCGAGATTGTTGTAGAGCACGTTGCCGCGATCTGCTGGAACAGCAGGATCGGCACCACCGGGAAGTTGGCACCAGTCAACGCCACCACCGTCGCCAGGGTCCCGAAGGCGTTGGCGAACACAGCATGAAACAGCTCAGCACCGACGGCGTCAGCACCGGCAGCGCGACCCGGCGCCAATACTGGGGCGGCTGGCGCCGAGGCTCTCGGCCGCCTCCTGCCACTCGCGCTTGAGCCCCTGCATCGCCGGAGTGATGATCAGCAGCATCAATGGCAGCTGAAAATAGAGATAGGTCAGCGCCAGCCCCCAGAAGGAGAAAGGCTGAAGCCGCTGGCGTAGAGGTTGATCCCGAACAGATCACGCAGCAGTACGGTGACCAGCCCCAGCCGCCCGAGTGTGGCAATGAACGCGAATGCAGCGGCACGCCGGCGAAGTTGGAGGCCACGCCGGAGAAGGTAGTGAAGGCATGCCGCAGCCAGGACGGCAGGCCGCCATGCACCAGCGCATAGCAGACCAGCAGCCCACCGAGCGCACCCAGCCCGGCGGAGACCAGGCTGAGGCGGATCGACAGCGAGTAGGCGCTGGCGATCGTCGGCGACGCCAGCGCGCGCAGGTTGTCGAAGGTGAACTGCCCCTGCGGGGTCTGAAAAGCCCCCTGCACCAGATAGAGCACCGGCAGCACCAGAAACAGCAGCACGAACAGCGCGAACGGCAGCAGGCCCAGCCAGCGCCACAGCGGCGACCCCATCAGGTTCGCCCCGTCTGCCCGCACCTGGAGAAGGCGGTGCGCCATTACTGGACTCCCATCTCCCGCGCCCAGTTATCGGCCACGGCCGTCTTGGCTTCGGACTGCGCCTTCAGGGTGGGGAAGATCGCCTTGCGATAGTTCTCCGCCGGCGGCAGGCGATCGAGCAGCGTTTGCGGCACGACACCGCGCTCGACCATATCGTTGAAGCGGATCGGGTGGCAGTACCCCTTGAGCCAGCCGAGCTGACCCTCATCGGAGTAGAGATACTCCATCCACAGCTTGGCCGCATTGGGGTGCGGCGCATAGGCGGAGATACCCTGCACGTAGACCCCCGCCACCACCGCATCGCTGGGCACGACGACATCGATCGGCGGGTTGCCGTCGAGCTTGTCGCGCATCGCCAGCAGGTTGTAATCCCAGTCGAAGTAGATCGGCGTGGTGCCCTGGGCGATGTTCTGCGCCGTGCCGTTGACCGGCACCAGAATGCCCTTGTCCTTGAGCTGCTTGAAATAGGCGATACCGGCGTTGAGCGCATCGGCGCCCGCCTTGCCACCGTTGGCGATCCCGGCAGCGTAGACGGTCATCATCACGCTGTTGCCGGTACGCGGATCACCGGCCAGGGCCACGCCGTTGGTGTACTCGCTGGCGTTCAGATCGGCGAAGCTCTGCGGCGACTCGGGGTAAATGTCGCGGTTCACACCCATGGCGAGCACGCCGTAGTAGTCACCGTACCAGTAGCCCTCGGCATCCTTGGCGTCATCGGGGATCGAGCCCCAGGTCGAGACCTTGTAGGGCTGCAGCAGGCCATCCTGCTTGGCCACCGGCCCGAAAGAGAGGCCCACGTCGATCACGTCCGGCGCCTGTGGGCCGGTATTGCCCTTGTTGGCCTTGATCGCCTGAAGTTCGTCGCCCGATCCAGCATTGGGATTGAGTTCGTTGACCTTGATGCCGTACTTCTTCTCGAAGCCGGCGATCACATCGCCATAGCCGCACCAGCTATGCGGCAGAGCGATGGTGGTCAACATGCCCTCCTGCTTGGCCGCGTCGATCAACTGCTGAGAGGGTGCCGCCTGGGCGGCACTGGAGACCATGGCGGTCAACAGCAGTGATCCTGCCAGGCAGGAAAGCGGGTTGGGACGGCGGCGAGGCAAGGCATTCATCGGCAGGCTCCAGGCGGGTCGGGGAAGTCGAGGCAGCCGGTAAGGCCTGCTTTGACAGGCTCGGAATCCTGCGCCGTCATCATGACGCCAGCATGACCAACACATGACGCCAGCATGGCGACCACATGACGCCGGCCAATAGCGTCCCTGGGCGCCAGCGCGAGTTGAACGGATGTTCGCCAAGCGAACCTTGCGTAAGATGGGGGCGTGGACACCGCCTCACGCATGAAGGAAGAGATCGGCATGGAACCCAAGGATGAGACGCTCACCCCCGAGGATCGCGACTTCGTGACCGCCCTGGCCAGCGGGCTCGAGGTGATTCTCGCCTTCGACCAGCGCACGCCGCGCATGACGCTGAGCGAGGTCGCCGCCAAGACTGGCATGAACCGCGCCCGCGCGCGGCGCTTTCTGCTCACGCTGCATGCGCTGGGCTATGTGCGCAAGCAGCAGCGTACCTTCGAGCTGGCGCCCAAGGCGCTGCAGCTGGGTTAT
Organism: Salinicola tamaricis; assembly: GCF_003006155.1. Classification (GTDB taxonomy): domain Bacteria; phylum Pseudomonadota; class Gammaproteobacteria; order Pseudomonadales; family Halomonadaceae; genus Salinicola; species Salinicola tamaricis. The sequence goes on from NZ_CP023559.1 coordinate 928,933, forward strand.
GCCTTTCTCTCCTCCAACGGCTATCGCACGGTGATCCAGCAGCATCTGGAGGCGATCACCGAGGCCACCGGCGAGTCGTCGTCGATGGGCGTGCTCGACGGCGACGAGGTGACCTACGTGGCGCGCTCGGCGGCACCACACCGGCTGATGTCGATCTCGCTGGCGGTGGGTACGCGGCTGCCGGCAGCCTACACCTCGATGGGGCGGGTGCTGCTGGCCCAGCTACCGGCGGCAGAGCGCGACGCCTTCCTGGCGCGGGTCGATCTCCAGCGCCATACCGAGCACAGCCTGACCGATAGCGCCGCGCTGCGCGACTGCCTGATCCAGGTCCGCGAGCAGGGCTACTGCGTGGTCGACCAGGAGCTAGACTCCGGCCTGCGCTCGCTGGCGATCCCCGCCTTCGGCGCCCACGGCGAGCTGATCGGCGCGCTCAACGTCAGCACCAACGCGGCACGCGTCGAGCTATCCACGCTCACTGAGCGCTTTCTGCCACTGCTGCGCGAGAAGGCGGCGCAGATCGCCTCTCAGGTCAACTGACCCGGACGCCGATCAGGCTTGCCCCCGACGTCGCGCCGGATCATGCTATTAGACCTAAGTCTAAAACGTGATCCACTCTCCATGACCGAGACCTCGCCTTGAGCACCATCTTCGGCGCCATCGTACCCATCTTCATTCTGCTCGCGATCGGCTATCTGGCCGTGCTCAAGCGGGTCGTCGACAAGGCGCACATCCAGGGCATGGGCCGCTACGTGATCAACATCGCGCTGCCCGCGCTGGTGATCCAGGCACTGCTGCAGCGCCCGCTGGGCGAGGTCTTCAACGTCCCCTATCTGCTCGTCTACGGGCTGGGCTCGGGGCTCGCCTTCGCCCTCACCTTCGCCCTGGTGACACTGCGCGGCAACGCGCCGCTGGCGCGCCGGGCGATGTACGCACTTGGCACCTCGGCCTCCAACAGCGGCTTCATCGGCTATCCGGTAGCGGTACTGGTGGTCGGCCCCAGCGCGGGCATCGCCCTGGCGCTGAACATGCTGATCGAGAACCTGCTGGTGATTCCCACCGCGCTGGTGCTGGCGGAGCTGGCGAGCCAGGCCCGGGGCGGCCTGTGGGCGACCATCCGCCCGGTAGCCTTGCGCGTTCTGCGCCATCCGCTGATTCTGGCCATCGCCGCCGGTAGCCTGCTCGCGGCGCTCGATCTACATCCGCCGGCGCCGCTGGCGCGGGTGCTGGAGATGCTTGCGGCGTCATCGTCGCCGGTGGCGCTATTCGTGATCGGCGGCACCCTGTGCGGGCTGCGCGTGCGCGGCATGGTCAAGCGGGTGACACGTCTCGCCCTGGCCAAGCTGACCCTGCATCCGCTGTGCGTGGTGCTGATGGTGCTGCTGATACCGGGCCTCGATCCGCTGCTGGCCACCGCCGCGATCGTCTTCGCCTGCGCGCCGATGCTGTCGATGTATCCATTGCTGGGGCAGCGCTACGGTTTTGCCGAGATGGGCACCGCGGCGATGGTGATGGCCACGCTGCTCTCGGCCCTGACGCTGGCGCTGGGCATCTGGCTGTCGCACCAATGGCTACTCGGCACGGCCTGAACAGTACGGCGCTCCACGGTTTGAAACGTACTGCGCTCACCCGGCCGCCCGCAGCGCCCGGTCGAGCTGCTCCCAGCCGGCCAGCGCGGTCATCCCGGTCGGCATCACGCCGAGCACGTCGCTGAACACCTCCAGCGAGATCGGCCCGGCATAGCCGGTGCGCGCCAGCGCTGCGATGAAACGCTCGACCTCGAGCTCGCCCTCCCCGGGGAAGGCACGCCGGTGGCGGCTGACGGTCTGCAGGTCTTCGCGCAGCGGCGCCGGCGCATCGGCCAGCTGCACCAGCCCGATCCGAGATGCCGGCAGCCCAGCCAGGGTCTCCAGCCCCAGCCCCGGGGCGAGCACATGGTAGCTGTCGAGCACCAGCGACAACGCCGGATGATCGGCCAGCGTCACCACCTCCCACGCCTGGCGGTAATCGTTGACATGCCGGCCCCAGCACAGCGCTTCATAGGCGATGGTCATGCCGCGCGTAGCGGCCCGTTCGGCCAGCTCGCCCAGGCTATCGGCCGCTGCCGTCAGCTCGGGGCGCGCCTCGGCCAGGGTGGTACTGGTCGCCAGCAGCTGCGTGCCGCCCAGGTCGGCGAGGGTGTCGAAGTGGCGTGCGGCGCGGTCGAGCATGCGCCGGTGGGCCTCTCCGCTGAGCCCTTCGGCGTCGCGGAACGGCTGCAGGGCGACCACCGCGAGCCCGAGATCGCGGCAGTGTTCGCCGATGCGCCGCGCGCTGTGCGTATCGCGCTGCAGATCGTCGACAAAGATCTCGACGCCGCCGAAACCGGCCCGAGCGATCGCTTCCAGCCGGTTCATCAGTTCGCCGCTCAGGCACAGCGTGGCCATGGCACGCATGCACTCTCCTCCCATGACAGGTATTTCCGGTATGGCGACGGGCAGCCGGCAGTGATACTGCCGGCGCCCCGGCTATCAGCGTAGCCGCTAGCGCGGAAGTTGGCGTGGAGGTGGGCGCGGTTCATAAGCGGTGGGCTGATATACTGCCCGCCGCCTCGTGTCCGTATTGCCCAGGAGACCCGCATGTCCCCAGCTCGTCCGTCGCTGGCGTGGCGTCACGCCGTCGCCGCGCTCGCCGTTGTCGTCATCTTCGCGCTGCTGCTGGGCGCGGGGGTCGCGCTGCTGCTGGGCGCGGGGCTGGCGCCGCTGACCCGGGCGGCCATGGTGGTGGGCTTGGGGATCGGGCTGTGGGCCACCGGGTGGCTGCCGCAGTGGCTCACCGCGCTGGTGTTCTTCACCCTGTGCATGGCGGCCAAGGTCGCCCCCGCCGCGGTGACCTTCTCGGGTTTCGAGTCGGCGGCGACCTGGCTGGTGTTTTCGGGCATGGTGATCGGTGCGGCGATCAATCACACCGGGCTGGGCGAGCGCGCGGCCACCCGGCTCGGCCCCTATCTGGCCTCGGGCTATCCGCAGGCGGTGTTCGGTATCGGCCTCGCCGCGCTGCTGGCGTCGTTCGTGATGCCCTCCTCGATGGGGCGCATTCTGCTGCTGACGCCGATCATGCTGACCCTGGTAGAGCGCCTGGGCTATGCCCCCGGTGATCCGGCACGCAGCGGCTTTCTGCTCAGCGGCATCATGTCGAGCTTTCTGCCAGCCTTCGCCATCCTCCCGGCCAACGTGCCCAACAACGTGCTGATGGGCACCAGCGAGGCGGTACTCGGCTTCTCGCCCAGCTACGGCCACTACTTCTTGCTCCACTTCCCGGTGCTGGGCCTGCTCAAGTGGCTGCTGCTGATGGGGTTGATCCTGCGCCTGTTCCCCGCCGCGGCACCGGGTCCGCATCAGGCGTCATCGGTACCACCGACAGCTCCCGAGGGGCGCCCCAATCTGATCATGATGGGGCTGCTGGCGTTCGCCGTGGTGATGTGGATGACCGACGCCTGGCACGGTATCTCGCCGGCCTGGATCGGCATGCTGGTGGCCTTGGTGTGTCTCTACCCCGGTAGCGGCCTGCTGCCGTCCAAGCCGCTGGCACAGATGAACCTGGAACCGTTTCTGTATGTCGCCGGGATCGTCAGCCTCGGTGCCCTGGCCCACGCCAGCGGCGTCGGCGCCGCGCTCGCCGGCTACCTGCTGGACGTGCTGCCGCTGGCCCCCGGCGCGGATGCCGGCAACTTCGGCTGGCTCGCCGGTCTCGCCACCCTTTTGGGGATGCTGGCGACGCTGCCGGGCATTCCCGCGGTGATGACCCCGCTGACGCCGCAGCTGGCCGAGGTCACCGGCTGGTCACCCCAGGCAGCGGTGATGATCCAGGTACTCGGCTTCTCGACCATCGTACTGCCGTATCAGTCGCCACCGCTGATCGTCGGCCTGCTCGCCGCCCGGGTGGATCTGCGCCACGCCATCCGCGTCACCCTGCCGCTGGCGCTGATCACCGTCGTGCTGCTGTGGCCGCTGGACTATCTTTGGTGGCGGTGGCTGGGCACTTTCTGACGGCACTGGCCCAACTGCACGCGGCTGCATCCAGGCGCCGCCAGCCTGCGTAAGCGCTTTCGAGGCTCGGCGAACGGCCGGCCAGCGCGAGTCATGCGCTAGAACAGGGAGAACCCGCGATGCTGATCAAGATCACCCGACCCGGCGACCTGCGCGAGTCGGACGTTACCCCCGAGTCGGTCTACCTGTCGCGCAGGCGCTTTCTTGGCGGCCTGGCCGGCGTCGGCGCAGGCCTGGCGCTCTCCGGGCGCGCGCGGGCGGCGCCCGCGGACTATGCCGACGTGCCCGCCGGTGACCCACCCGCCTGGCTCGCCGGCGAGATCGAGCGCGCCAAATGGGATGCAGTGGTGCCCCAGGACCCCAAGCTGGACAAGCTCACCCCCTACCAGGACGCCTCGACCTACAACAACTTCTACGAGTTCGGCACCGGCAAGGGCGACCCATCGAAGCGCGCCGGCTCGCTCACCACCCAGCCGTGGAGCGTGGTGATCGACGGCGAGGTCGACAACGGCGGGCGCGTGGCGCTGGAGGATCTGATCACCCCGTCGCGGCTCGAGGAGCGCATCTATCGCCTGCGCTGCGTCGAGGCGTGGTCGATGGTGATCCCGTGGCTGGGGATTCCGCTGGGCGACGTGATCGCCCGTGCCAAGCCCACCGCCAAGGCCAAGTACGTGCGCTTCGAGACCCTGGTGCGGCCCCAGGATGCCGGGCAGGACTCCGCCTTCGCGCTGATCGATGGCCCTACACCGAGGGACTGCGTCTGGACGAGGCGATGCATCCGCTGACGCTGCTCGGGGTGGGCATGTACGGGCGCGAGCTGCCCAATCAGAACGGCGCCCCGCTGCGCCTGGTGGTGCCCTGGAAATACGGCTTCAAGAGCATCAAGTCGATCGTGCGCATCTCGCTGGTGAGCGAGCAGCCGGTCAACTCGTGGCAGTCGATCGCCCCCGACGAGTACGGCTTCTATGCCAACGTCAATCCCCAGGTCGACCATCCGCGCTGGAGCCAGGCCACCGAACGGCGCCTGCCCAATAGCCTGTTCAACCCGAACATCATCGATACCCGGATGTTCAACGGCTACGCCGATCAGGTGGCGAGTTTGTATAGCGGCATGGACCTGAGGAAGCAGTTCTGATGGCCACCCCGCGCTCTACGTTGACGCTGTGGCGCATCGCGGTCTTCTGCATCGCCCTGGCACCGCTGCTCTACTGGAGCTATCAGGTCGCGCTCAATGCCGCCGGCCCCGAGCCCGGGCGCTACCTGCTGCTCAATATCGGCCAGGGCACGCTGTGGATGCTGTTCGCCACCCTGAGCCTGACCCCGCTCGGAAAGCTCACCCGCTGGAAGGGCTTCACCCTGATCCGGCGCCAGTTGGGGCTGTGGACCCTGGCCTACGCGGTGGCCCACCTGCTCTGCTATGCGCTGTTCATTCTCGGCCTCGACCTCAGCCGGCTGGGCAGCGAGATCGTTCGCCGCCCCTATATCATCGTCGGTATGCTGGCGCTGCTGGGCCTTGTGGCGATGGGGGTGACCTCCAACCGCGCCTCGATGCGCAAGCTCGGCAAGCGCTGGAAGACACTGCACAAGGTGGTCTACCTGGTGCTGGCACTCGGCTTGCTGCACTTCTTCTGGGTGGTGCGTGCCGACCTCGGCGAGTGGAGCCTGTACGCCGCGATCGGCGCCGGCCTGATGCTGCTGCGTCTGCCGCCGGTAGCACGCCAGCTGCCCAAGCTGCGCCAGCAGATCAAGCGCGAGCACCGCCAGCCTGGCTGAGCCATCGCCCGCCTGGCATTGCCCGCCGGCCGCGCTTGAGGCACGCTGCGTCCTGGCCGCTCGTCAGATCCCCGGACTCCCCATGCCCAGCGTCGATATCACGCTCTCTCTCAGCCTCGACCAGTGCCGAAGCTACTACGCCGGCGCGGTGGAGAGCATCCAGACCTATACCCTCGACGGGCGGCGGGTGCGCTTTCCCGCCCGCGCCCTGCACCGCCTGGTGAGCCACGACGGCGTGCACGGCCACTTTCGGCTGTATTTCGATGGAGGTGGGCGTTTCACCGCCATCGTGCCGCTCTAATCGTACCGCTCTAAGCGTGCCGCTCTCGCACTGGCGAGCGTCGGTTTCCGAATGAAGCGCACAAAAAAGCCGGCCTGCCCTGAGGGCAAGCCGGCTTTTTCGCGTCGAGCGCTACGCGGGCGTGTGGGTTAGCCCACCCACACCCGCGCATTGCGGAACAGCCGCATCCAGGCGCCGTCCCGGGTCCACTCGGCGGGCCGCCAGGAGTTGGTGACCGCGCGGGCGACCCGCTCCGGGTGAGGCATCATGATAGTGACACGCCCGTCCGGCGTGGTCAGCCCGGTCACCCCGGAGGGCGAGCCGTTGGGGTTGGCCGGGTAGCGCGTGGTCACCTGGCCATCGTTGTCGACATAGCGCAGCGCGATCTGACCGCTGCCCTGCATGCCGCGCAGATGGCTGCTGTCGGCGAACAGCGCACGCCCCTCGCCGTGGGCCACCGCCACCGGCAGGGTCGAGCCGGCCATGCCGGCGAACAGGATCGAGGGAGTCTGTTCGACCTTGACCATCGATACCCGCGCTTCGAACTGCTCGGAGTGGTTGCGCACGAAACGCGGCCAGCGCTCGGCCCCGGGGATCAGCTCCTTGAGCTGCGAGAACATCTGGCAGCCGTTGCACACACCCAGCCCGAAGGTGTCCTCGCGGGCGAAGAAGGCGGCGAACTGGTCACGCGCCCGCGGGTTGTAGAGCGCCGACTTGGCCCAGCCGCCGCCGGCGCCGAGCACGTCGCCGTAGGAGAAACCACCGCAGCCGACCAGCCCTTTCATCTCGTCCAGGGTGATGCGCCCGGCGAGGATGTCGCTCATGTGCACGTCGACCGCCTCGAAGCCGGCACGATCGAAGGCCGCTGCCATCTCGACGTGGCCATTGACCCCCTGCTCGCGCAGGATGGCGACCCGCGGGCGCACGCCCTGGTTGATGAAGGGCGCGGCGACATCGTCGTCGACGTCGAAGGTGGGGTTGGCGGAGAGCCCCGGATCGCGCAGGTTGAGCAGGCCATCGAACTCGCTCTTGGCGCTCTCCGGGTTGTCGCGCAGTGCCTGCAGGCGGTAGCTGGTCTCCGACCAGGTGCGCTGGGCCATGGCTCGGGTGGTCTCGAGCAGCGGCTCCTCGAACAGCGTGACGCGCACCTGATCGTCGTAGCGCGGGCGCGCGATCACGCCGCAGGTGTCGATCCCGGCGGCAGCGAACTGCGCCAGCACGAACTCGGTATCGCGACGATTGACCTGGATCACCGCGCCCAGCTCCTCGGCGAACAGCGCATCCACCGCACCCACCGCGTCGTCGGTCAGCCAGTCGAGCTTGATCTCCAGCCCGCCGTGACCGGCGAAGGCCATCTCCAGCAGGGTCACGATCAGCCCGCCGTCGCTGCGGTCATGGTAGGCCAGCAGCTTGCCGTCGGCGTTGAGGCCCTGGATGACATTGAAGAACGCCACCAGATCCTCGGCTTCGTCGAGATCCGGGCAGACATTGCCGACCTGGCCGTAGACCTGGGCCAGCGCCGAGCCGCCGAGTCGGTTCTGGCCGCGACCCAGATCGATCAGGATCAGGTCGCTCTCGTCCTGGTCGAGACGCAGCTGCGGGGTCAGCGTCGCCAGCGCATCGGTGACCGGGGCGAAGCCGGTGATATCCAGCGTCAGCGGCGCGGTGACGCTCTTCTCTTCATCGTCGGATTGCCAGGCGGTGCGCATCGACATCGAGTCCTTGCCCACCGGCACGGCGATACCGAGCTGAGGGCACAGCTCCATGCCCACGGCGTGCACGGCATCGTAAAGCGCCTGGTTCTCGCCGGCATGGTCGGCGGCGCTCATCCAGTTGGCGGAGAGCTTGACGTCGGAGAGCGCGGCGATCGGCGCCGCCGCCAGGTTGGTGATGGTCTCGGCCACCGCCAGGCGGGCGCTCGCCGCCGGGTCGATCAGCGCCACCGGCGGGCGTTCACCGGTGGCCATCGCCTCACCGGCATGGGTGTCGAAGCTGGCGGTGGTGACCGCGCAGTCGGCCACCGGCACCTGCCACGGCCCGACCATCTGGTCGCGCGCCACCAGGCCGGTGATCGAACGGTCGCCGATGGTGATCAGAAAGCTCTTCGAGGCCACCGTGGGCAGCCGCAGCACCCGGTCCAGCGCCTCGCGCAGGTCGAGATTGTCGAGCCCCAGGCCGGGCAGGTTGAGGGTGTGACGCTCGAAGCTGCGCTGCATCTTGGGCGGCTTGCCGAACAGCACGCTCATCGGCAGATCCACCGGATCGGCCTCGAACTGGCCATCGCGCACGCTCAAATGGTGCGCCTCGGTGGCCTCGCCGACCACCGCGTAGGGGCAGCGCTCGCGCTGGCAGATGGCATCGAAACGCTCGAGCTGCTCCGGCGACACCGCCAGCACATAGCGCTCCTGGGCTTCGTTGCACCAGATCTCCAGCGGGCTCATGCCGGGCTCGGCGTTGGGCACCGCGCGCAGATCGAACAGCCCGCCGCGGCCGCCATCCTTGACCAGCTCCGGCAGCGCATTGGAGAGCCCGCCGGCGCCGACGTCGTGGATGAAGGCGATGGGGTTGGCCTCGTTCAGCGCCCAGCAGCGGTCGATCACCTCCTGGGCGCGGCGCTCGATCTCGGGGTTGTCGCGCTGCACCGAGGCGAAGTCGAGATCCTCGCTGGAAGCGCCCGAGGCCATCGACGACGCGGCACCGCCGCCGAGGCCGATCAGCATCGCCGGCCCGCCCATCACGATCAGCTTGGCACCGACAGGGATCTCGCCCTTGAGCACGTGGGCGTCACGCACGTTACCGTAGCCGCCGGCCAGCATCACCGGCTTGTGGTAACCGCGGCGTTCGATACCCGCCGCGCCCACGGCGTCGAGCTCGAAGGTGCGGAAGAAGCCATTGAGGTTGGGGCGGCCGAACTCGTTGTTGAACGCCGCGCCGCCGATCGGCCCTTCGAGCATGATGTCGAGGGCCGACTGGATACGCTCGGGCTTGCCATAGTCGAAGGCTTCCCACGGCTGCACGAACTCGGGGATGCGCAGGTTGGGACGGTGAAGCCGGTCAACCCCGCCTTGGGCTTGCCGCCGCGGCCGGTGGCGCCCTCGTCACGGATCTCGCCGCCGGCGCCGGTGGCCGCGCCCGGGTGCGGGGCGATCGCGGTGGGGTGATTGTGGGTCTCCACCTTCATCAGAATGTGGATCGGCTCCTGGGTCGCGGCGTAGACCTGGGTCTCGGGCGCGGGGAAGAAGCGTCCGGCGTGGCTGCCCTCGATGATCGCGGCGTTGTCGCTGTAGGCCGAGAGCACCTTGTCGCTGGACTGCTCGAAGGTGTTCTTGATCATCTTGAACAGCGAGTGACTCTGCGCCTCGCCGTCGATCACCCAGTCGGCGTTGAAGATCTTGTGGCGGCAGTGCTCGGAGTTGGCCTGGGCGAACATCATCAGTTCGACGTCGGTCGGGTTGCGCCCGAGCTCGCCGAACGCCGCGACCAGATAGTCGATCTCGTCGTCGGCCAGGGCCAGCCCCAGCTCGCCGTTGGCGGCGGCCAGCGCCGCGCGCCCGCCGCCGATCACGTCGACCGTGGCCAGCGGCACCGGCGCTTGCTGCGAGAACAGCTTGGCGGCGTCGCTGGCATCCTGCAGCACGCTCTCGGTCATGCGATCGTGCAGACACGCCACCAGCGCGGCGAAGGCCTCGGCCTGGGGCGCCTGGCGGAAGGTCACGCGGTAGTCGATACCGCGCTCGAGCCGGGCGACCTGGGTCAGGCCGCAGTTGTGGGCGATATCGGTGGCCTTGGACGACCACGGCGAGATGGTGCCGATCCGCGGCACCACCAGGAAGCGATGGCCCTGCGCCGCGGCGTCGTTGCCAGCCGGCGCGTCGCGATCCGCCAGCGTGTCGTGACCGTAGTCGGCAGCCGCTCGAGGGTCTCGCGGGCCGCAGCGTCGAGATCGTCACGATGGTCGACAAAATGGACGTAGTGGGCTTCGAGGGTCTCGACTTCGGGCACTGCGTCGCGCAGGTCGGCGAGCAGCTTGGCGTGGCGGAATGCAGATAGCGCGGGAGCGCCTTGCAATTCGAGCATGGCGAGGAAAGCCTCCAGGACGGTCAGGGATCGCGTGGCTGTCTGAGCGCGGATCGATCGGGCGAATCGGGGCAGCGCGCCGAATCAGGGCGCCATGATACTGGAAAGCGGCGCCGCTCGCTAAGCCCACACAGCGGGCGGCGCCGAAAGCGCGCACACCGTGGCAAGCCTCTTGATTAGCGTCCGCCGAAGTCTCCGCCAGAAGATGACAGCGACGCCGCGGCCGGCTATGGTGTGGCGTCACGCCGTGACCGATCCCTCCGCATGCTCCATCTTCAAAGCGCCTGCGTAAAGCGTTGACGGTACTGCTGGCCCTGGCCACCCTGCTGTGTCCCGCCGAGCTGCTGCCACGCCTGGGCGACGGACTCGATTCGATCCGTCAGCGCGATTTCCTGCAGGTCGCCACCCGCAATGGCCCGATCACCTTCTATCAGGGCGGCCATGGACCGACCGGCTTCGAGTACGAACTGGTACGGCGCTTTGCCCATTCGCTGGGCGTCAGCCTGGCGGTCAAGAACGACAACCGCATCAACGATGTGCTCGATGACGTCCGCCGGGGCCGGCCGACCTCGGCGCGGCCGCGCTCACCCTGGATCAGAGCCGCAGCGGGCTGCGCTACAGCCAGCCGATCCTGACCCTGCACCGCTGGTGGTCTATCGCCGCGGACTGCCGCCGGTGCGCACCCTCGACGATCTGCTCGATCTGCGCATCGGGGTGATCGCCGGTTCCGGCAACGCCGCGGCGCTGCGCGCCCAGCAGCAGAACCTGCCCGGCCTGGGCTGGCGCGCCGACGATCTGGCCATCGCAGATCTACTGGAGATGGTCGAGCGCGACGATCTCGATGCCGCCGTGGTCTATACCCATCAGTTCAAGCTCAACCGGCTGTTCTTCCCCAACGTCGAGCGTGGCTTCGCCCTGGGCAAGCCACTGACGTTGGTCTGGGCGTTCTCCGCCAGCCAACCGCTGGCGCTGCAGCAAGCGGCCAACCGCTTCATCGCGGCACAGCGCCGTAGCGGCGATCTCGACGAGCTGATCGGGCGCTACTTCGGCCACGACGACTATCTCGAGTACGTCGGCGCACGCCTGTTCATCCACCATGTGCGTAACCGCCTGCCGCGCTTCGTGCCCTACTTCAAGGAGGCCGCTCGGGATACCGGCTTCGACTGGCGCCTGCTCGCCGCGCTGGGTTATCAGGAGTCGCACTGGAGGCCCGACGCCACCTCGCCCACCGGCGTGCGCGGCCTGATGATGCTGACCCGGCCCACCGCCGACGAGATCGGCATCGACAATCGTCTCGACCCGCGCCAGAGCGTCGACGGTGGCGCGCGCTACCTGCGCCACGTGCACGATCGTCTGGACGCCTCTATTCCCGAGCCCGATCGCACCTGGATGGCGCTGGCGGCCTACAATGTGGGGCTCGGCCACCTCTTCGACGCCCGCGCCATCGCCGCCCAGCGCGGCGGCGACCCCGACCGCTGGCTCGACGTGCGCGAGGCGCTGCCGCTGCTGCAACAGCGCGAGTGGTATTCGCAAGCCAACCATGGGTATGCTCGGGGCGGGGAACCGGTAATCTACGTGCGTAACGTGCGCCGCTATTACGAAATATTGAAGTACGTCAATCGCAGCCAGCAGCAGTTCGATCAGTTGGGCCAGCGCACCTTGGACAGCGATACCATGACCCCGCTGGAAATCGTCGCGCCCCTGATGTAAGCCGTGGCCGGTGCAGCCACGCACGCTGTGGCTGCACCTCGAGGAGCCGTCGATCGCCTATGCGCTTGGTGTCCAGTCTCATGCTCTACCTGAGCCTGCCGCTCATCGTCTGGACACTCTGGTCGGGCGAAGACCCCGCTCAGCGCTGGGTGTTGGCGCCGCTGCTGGGCCTGCTGGCGCTGGGCCAGTGGTTCACCTGGCAGCGCTGGATCACGCTCAGCCGCTGGCTGTTGATCCCCACCGCGCTGGTGACACTCGGCGCTCTCGCCAGCTTCATGCTCAGCGAGAACTGGGTCTCCACCAGCGTCTGGCAGGGCTGGCTCGACCAGCTGCCGGGTGGCTTGACCCTCTACCAGGTGCGCCCCTCGCCGCTGGCGCTGGCCGCGCTGTTCACGCTGATGCTCAACCTGCTGCTGCTCAGCCGGCTGGGGCTGGGTTCGCCGGCACTGCTGCTGATCGTCGCCGGCTGCACCGCGCTGTTGAGCGCACGCACACTGCTGCACGACCCGCCCCATGCCAGCGCGCTGATCGGTGCACCGCCGGCGCTGCTGACGGCGCTCTGGCTGCTCTGGGGGGGCCAGCTGGCCCGCCTGGTGGTACCGTTGCTGCGTTACTGGCAGCGTATCCTGCCGCCGCTGGCGATCGCCTTCACGATCATGCTGGTCGTGCTGTTCGGCTGGCAGCAACAGCGCCAGAACGACAATGACCGGTTGTTCGCCCAGATCGCCAACGACGGTGACCGCATCGCCACCCTGCTCGCCACGGAGACCGATGCCCACCTCAAGGCGATGCGCCGCTTCGCCAGCTTCTGGGACATGCTCGGGCAGATTCCCACGCGCTCCGAGTGGGAGCGCCAGGCCAAGCGCTACTACGAGGATTTCGGCTACTTCCGCGATATCGCTTTCATCGATCGCGACGGTAAGGTAATCCGTGTCTATCCGCTGCGCGGCAATCAGGCCCTGCTCGGTATCAATCTCTATCGTAGCCAGCTCGAAGCCAACGCGGTGCTCGACCGACCGCTGGTCTATGGCATCGAAGGGCAGACCGGGATCATCGATTTCCTTCAGGGCGGGCGCGGTGTGATCAGCTATCTGCCGGTGCGCGATATCGTCGATGGCGAATTGCTGGGAGCGGTGGGCATGGTGGTCAGCGTCGACAACCTGCTCAGATCGCTGCTGCGCCAGACCCACAGCCGCGACCGCGCGATCATGGTGCTCGACCACCAGCAGGTCTATTTTCACGGCGGCCCGTTGGCCAACCTCTCGGAATGGCGCTACCAGCGCCCGGTGCGGATCGGCGCCGACACCCTGACGCTCAGCGTGCAGCCCGATCTCGATCTACTGCTGCGCCAGCGCGATCGGGTGCCTGAAATCACCCTGGTGTTCGGCCTGGTGCTCGCTTACCTGGTCCACATGGTGCTCTACGTCTATCGCCGACTGGCCCAACAGCACCGCCTCGTCAGCCAGACCAACGATTCGCTGCGCCACGAGATCACCCAGCGCGAGCGGCTGCAGGGCGAGATCGAGTGGCTGGCCCGCCACGACGAACTGACCCAGTTACCCAACCGCCGCCAGTTGATGAACTGGTGGACGAGCACCAACAGGCACTGCCGCTGGCGCTGATGATCTGCGACCTGGATCACTTCAAACGTATCAACGACCATTTCGGCCATTTGACCGGCGACCGCTACCTGGCCACCGTAGCGGCGTGCTGCCGCGATAAGATCGAGGCCGCCGGCGGCATCTTCGCGCGCTACGGCGGCGAGGAGTTCGTCGCCTGCGTACCCCGCTGCGACCGCCAGCAGGCCAAGCGCCTGGCCGAGTCTTTACGTCAGGCGCTGGCCGCGAGCGAACTGGTGCAGCCCGACGGCCAACCGGTGACCCTGAGCATCGGCGTCAGCGTGACGGGCGGCGGCCCGCTGCAGCGCGAGGCGCTGTTCCAGGCCGCCGACGAGTCGCTCTATCGGGCCAAGCAGAATGGCCGCGACCGGGTGGAGATGGACAGCCTGACGCTATGAGTCGCCCGCCCGACGAGCCTGGAAGAAGCCCTTGAGCAGACGCCGCGACGGCGCCGCCAGCACGCCACCACGCACCTCGATACGATGATTGAACCAGGGCTGGGCGAACAGGTTGGCGCGGGACTCGGCCATGCCGCCCTTGGGCTCGGCGGCGGCATAGACCAGACGCGCCAGACGCGCATGGATCATCGCCCCGGTGCACATCAGGCATGGCTCCAGGGTGACGTACAGGCTGCAGCCGTCGAGACGATAATTGCCCTGAGCGAGACTGGCGTCACGCAGCGCCTGCACTTCGGCGTGAGCAGTGGGGTCGTGGCTGACGATGGGGCGATTGTAGCCACGCCCGATCACCTCACCGGCGGCATCGACCACCACCGCGCCGATCGGCACCTCGCCCGCCGCCAGTGCCAGTTGCGCCTGCTCCAGCGCCCGATGCATGTAGAATTCGTCACTCTGGGTCATGCGCTGCCCGCTCGTTGGATCGCCCTCGCCACGCGCCCGGGCGGGCACGTCAGCCGTCATTTACTGCACGCAAGGATACGCGAATGAGCCAAGCGTTGGATGATCTCGTCGCCCTGCTGGGTCTCGAGGCTCTCGAAGAGAACCTGTTCCGCGGCCAGAGCCAGGATCTGGGCCTGCCCCAGCTGTTCGGTGGCCAGGCGCTGGGGCAGTCGGCCGCCGCCGCCACCCGCACCGTGCCCGAGGACCGCTATCTGCACTCGCTGCACGGCTACTTCCTGCGCCGCGGCGACGCCGCGCTGCCGGTGGTCTACTCGGTCGACCGCGTGCGTGACGGCGGCAGTTTCACCACCCGCCGCGTCACCGCGATCCAGAAAGGCCAGCCGATCTTCTTCTGTAGCGCCTCGTTCCAGGGCCGTGAAGAGGGTCTCCACCATCAGCCGAGCGCCCCCGAGATCGATCATCCCGAGGCGCTGCTGGCACGTGGCGAAGCGGTGCATCAGCGCTTTCGCAACCATCCGGTGGAGTTCATCACCGTCGAGGAGCGCCATGATTGCCCGCCGTCACGGATGATCTGGTTCCGTCTCGCCGGCGGGCAGCTGCCTGCCGACCCGGCCCTGCACCGTTACCTGCTCGCCTACGGTTCGGACTTCAATCTACTGCTGACCAGCCTGCTGCCCCACGACGTGACCCTGGGCGACCCACGGCTACGCATCGCCAGTCTCGATCACGCGCTGTGGATCCACGAGGACCCCCAGCTCGATGACTGGCTGCTCTACGTCATGGAGAGCCCGTGGGCGGGTGGCGCCCGCGGTTTTGCCCGCGGCAGCTTCTATGACACCCAGGGTCGCCTGATCGCCTCCACCGCGCAGGAGGGCATGGTGCGGGTCGGCGAGCACTGAGCCGACGCAAAAAAAAGCGCGCGGCCCGGAGGCCGCGCGCTGGCATCATTACCCTGGGGGCTTGTCAGGCAGCGCACCGCACGCCGACGGACGTACCTGGATGACCTGACTGGCCCGGCCGCCGCCGGGCCACCCCCGTAGGGGCTGCCTCAGGCTGCCTGGGCGTCCTTGAGCGATGCCATGTCGATGACGAAGCGGTACTTGACGTCACCTTTCTGCATGCGCTCCCACGCTTCGTTGATCTGATCGATGTTGATCATCTCGACGTCGCAGGTGATGCCGTGCTCGGCACAGAAATCGAGCACTTCCTGGGTTTCCGGCATGCCACCGATCAGCGAACCGGCGAGCACACGGCGACGGAATACCAGGTTGGCGCCGGAGATGGCCGGGTCGATCGGCTCCAGCAGGCCCACCAGGATATGCGTGCCGTCGGGCTTGAGCGCTTCCAGATAAGGGTTGATGTCGTGCTGCACCGGCACCGTGTCGAGCATGAAGTCGAAGGTCTCGGCGACCGCTTGCATCTCCTCGTCGCTGGTGGAGATGACCACGTGGTCGGCGCCCTGCTTCTTGGCCTCGGCCTTCTTCGACTCGGAGCGGGTGAACAGGGTCACCTCGGCGCCCAGCGCCTTGGCCAGCTTGACGCCCATATGGCCCAGGCCACCCATGCCGATCACGCCGACCTTGTGACCCGGCTTGACGCCATAGTGCTTGAGCGGCGAATAGGTGGTGATGCCGGCGCACAGGATCGGTGCCGCGGACTTCAGGTCGAGGCCGTCGGGCATGCGCACCACGAAGCGCTCGCTGACCACGACCTTGTCCGAATAGCCGCCCTGGGTCAGGGTGCCGTCATGCTTGTCGGGGCTACCGTAGGTCATCACGAAACCGTCGGCGCAGTAGTTCTCCAGACCGTCCTGGCACGCCTTGCACTCACGGCAGGAGTCGACCATGCAGCCAACGCCGACCAGATCGCCGACCTGATACTGGCTGACATCGTCACCCACAGCAGTGACGCGACCCACGATCTCGTGCCGGCCGGACGACCGGATAGGAGGCCATGCCCCAATCATCGCGGGCGAAGTGCAGATCACTGTGGCAGACGCCGCAGTAGAGGATCTCGATGGAAACATCATCGGGGCGCGGGGCACGGCGTTCGAAGTTCCAAAGCGCCAGCGGGGTGCTGTCGGAGTGGGCGGCATAGCCTTTGGCTGGGGTCTTCTCGCTCATGGGAAAGCTCCTTTTCCGGGGTCGCTCTCGACCCGTGAATAACGGCGAGAAGTGTGGTCCATCGCGGGCCGCGTCGCCATGCTCGATCCTGCCGAAGGCCTGCCAGATTCTGCTTAGCGAAAGCTGATATTGGCACACCATTCGTAACAATCGTGCACAATACCCTGAAAGCTAACTACACTTAACCCTTCAGACGATCATGACACCCGGTCCGCCGGGTCAGCAGATACCGCAGCGCAGGGGACTCGCCGATGCTCGACACACGCTCACCACTGCTCGACCGCGCGCCCACCGCACCGGCCGGCGCCACGCCAAGCGAGGCGGTCTCCGCGCGCCGGCTGGCCGAGGCGATCACCCCCTTGGTCGACGGCGAAGGTTTTCTCGATACCGCAGTAGAGGGGGTACGCCTGATCGCCTCGCACTGCAGCTATCCGCGCACGCCGCTGATCTATGAACCGGGCATCTTCGTCATCGCCCAGGGCGACAAGATCGGCTATCTGGGCGAGCGCGTGATCCACTACGGGCCGGGCAACTATCTGGTCCAGGCGCTGCCGATGCCGTTCGAGTGCGAGACGCGCACCCCGGAGAACGCGCCGATGCTGGGGATCAATATCGCCTTCGATCCGCTCACCCTCAGCGAGCTGGTTCAGCAGCTTCCCGCCCCGGGGCGCGAACTCGGCGACCCGGCGCCGATGGCAGCGGTGGCGCTGGATGCGACCATGGAGGCGTGCGTGCTGCGCCTGGTCGACTGCCTCGGCGACGCCACCGAGAGCCGGGTGCTCGGCCCGGGGCGTGTCAGGGAGGTACTGTTCGCCGCGCTTCGCGGGCCCCAGGGCGCCTCGCTGCGTCAGTTGGTGCAGCGCCAGGGCCAGTACGCGCGGATCATCGATGCCCTGACCTATCTACACCGCCACTTCGCCAGCCCGCTGACGGTGGAGGCCCTGGCCGCCCAGGCCAACATGAGTGCCTCGCACTTCCACCACCACTTCAAGCGCACCACGCAGCAGTCGCCGCTGCAGTATCTCAAGCGCCTGCGCCTGCTCAAGGCGCGAGCGCTGCTCGGCCAGCAGCGCATGAACGTGGCCCGCGCCGCCAGCGAGGTGGGCTATCGCAGCACCTCCCAGTTCAGCCGCGAATACAAGCGCTACTTCGGCGTCAGCCCCTCCCGGGGGTGAGCCGCGGGTCCATGTTCGGGGCGCAGCAGGCAAGGCCGCGCCTGCGGGCCAAGGTCAGAGGCCGGCCAGGCCGCGCACCAGGTAGTAGCCGCCGACCACGGTGACGATCCAGCGCGTCCAGGTGCGAAAGCCGCCGTCACTCAGGCGGTTGAGGATCAGATTGCCGCTGCGCGTGCCGAGAAAGGCGAGCGGCAGCCCCAGTAGCACCCAGCCCCACTCTTGTGCGCCCATGGCGGCAGCGGCCTGCCAGTAGAAGACGATCTTCAGCGAGTGCGCGATCACCTGGATCGACGCCTTGCTCGCGACCACCGTACGGCGGTCGAGGTGGGTACGGATGAAGCCGATATCGATGGTCGGCCCCGACACCCCCACGGCGATGGTCAAGCCACCGGAGACCACGCCGCAGAGCACCGCGTGCCCGGGGCGCGAGACATCCAGATGGAACCAGCGCTTGGGGATCCACACCAGCACCGGCATCAGTCCGAGCACGATCAGCACCACCGTCTCGCTGGGGTGATAGCGCACCAGCGCCAGTGCCAGTGCGGCGATCACCACCCCGACGGCGATGCCGCCGACGATGCGCCAGTCGATGAAGTGGCGCGACAGCCACGCTCGCGAGGCGTTGGCAGAGAGCTGGATCACCCCGTGCACGGCGATGGCCGTGGCCGCCGGCAGCCAGGCGAGCAGAAAGCCGAGCAGGACCAGCCCGCCGGCCATACCGAACACGCCGGAGAGCACCGAGGTGGCGAAGACCACGCCCAGAAACAGCAGTGAAATGGGTAGGGTCATGAAGGGTCTATACTCCAAAAATAGTCCTGCCCCGGCCCGGCCTCGCGCGCCGACAGGCCCTTGCCCCGACAGTTGTTCACTGAAGGATGATCCGCATGCCCTGCCCCACCCGCTCGCAGCACCCGCTTTGCCGATTCTCGCTGGCGTTCCTGGCCGTCGCCGTGACGACCTCGCTGGCCCTGACCGCACTGCCCGCCCGGGCATCGAGCCCCGCGGCCTGGGAAGATCAGACCCGCGACGTGATCGCCCAGTGCACGGACGCCAGCCAGTTCCCGGACGCCGAGCCGGCGGGCGCGCCGGTGCTGTTCGACGACGAGGCCGGCACCACCGCCCTGCTGCTGAAGGGCCACTACCCGCAGCAGCACATGAACGGACGTGAGGGACAGGAGCTCTGCCTCTACCTGCGCGCCAGCCAGGAGGTCTTTATCGCTCCTGCCGACAAGCTCACCGCGGGCGCGGATGCTCTGCCCGACGCACCGGCGGACACCGCTGACGATGCCAACAGCGATACCAGTGACAACGCCAGCCAGGCCAGCACGCCGGCCGGCACGGGTGACACCGCGCCCTGAAGCGTAGCCAGGCTCTGCACCTAGAGTCCTCGCGCGCAGGCAGGTGCTATACACCGCCTAGCGCGTGCCCAGCAGGCGCTGGTAGAACGCCAGATCGAGCCAGCGCTCGAACTTGTAGCCGACCTCGCGCACGGTGCCGGCGTGGCTGAAGCCGAGACGTTCGTGCAGCGCGATGCTGGCGGCATTGGTGGCGTCGATGCCGCCGATCATGCTGTGGTAGCCCTGCGCCTCGGCGCGCCTGATCAGCGCCTCCATCAGGCAGCGGGCCACGCCACGCCCGCGATAGTCGCGATCGACGTAGACCGAGTGCTCGACGCAGTAGCGAAAAGCGGCGTGGGGCCGGAATGGGCCGTAGGTGGCAAAGCCCATTAGCCGGCCGCTAGCCTCGTCGAGCACGCCGAGGATCGGCAAGTCACCTTCATGCTTGGTGCGGAACCACTGCTCGATGAAATCCAGTGTGCGCGGCTGATACTCGTAGAGCGCGGTGGTATTGAGAATGGCATCGTTGAAGATCGACATCATGGCGCCGCCGTGAACGTCGAACTGGCACTCGATCGGGGTCATGCGGACACTCGTTCCCATCATCGTTATTGGATAGACGCGCCACCGGGGTCAGGTCAGTAGAGTGCCGTCGCCTGCAGCGTGGCCAGCGGGCGTTCGCGGCTATCTTCCAGCACCAGCCGGTCACCACTGCGCGCCAGATGCCGGGTGCGCGAGAGCACATCGAGCCAGTCCTGCTCCTGCGCCTGCAGCGGGCCGCTACAGGCGCGCCGGGTGGTACCCAGGGCCGAGAAGCTCAGCGCATCGTCGGTGTGCTGATAACGCCCCATCAACCGATTGCAGCCGGTCGAGCCGCGCACGTGGCCGGCGGCGTTGAACACCAGATGCGCCTCGCGCTGCTGGTCGCCCACCACCGCCGCCTCGCCGCCCAGACTATCCAGGCGCCAATAAGTACCCACCAGCGGCTCGCTGGGCGCCGGCGCGGTATGCCCGGCGCAAGCGGTGAGCAGGCTGGTGAGCCCGACGATGGCGAATACCGCCAGGGCGAGACGCAGGGACTGGGGCAGCGTGAACATGGCGAGAGACCTCCGGCGACGGACAGAACGGCGCGCCGCCTCGGCGACGCGCCAATCAAAGTGTCATCTTCGCCCGATTCGGCCACTGTCGACAACTCGCGTCCCCGCCCCGGGGAGCGTGTCAGTGACGCTCGATCATCGCCGTCAGGTCCTCGGCGATCAGCGGCAGACTCTCGCGCCAGGAGAGATAGGGAGTCGAGGCAGTGCCGTTGATCAGCACCGCGAAACTGCCCCAGCGCCCCTCACGGGTACGGAAGTAGCCAGCGACAGCGCGCACCGTGACCGGTTCGTTGAGAGTGCCGGTTTTGAGCATCACGTGGTCCTGGAACACCTCGCTGCCGCGGCGGATGAAGTGCATCGGCCCGTTGGTGGGCACTTGCATGCCGGCGACGAAGGTGGGGAACAGCGAGGCATTGGCGTACATCGCCGCCAGCAGCGCATCCACGCTGCGCGCCGAGACGCGATTCTCCGGGGTCAGGCCGCTACCGCTCTTCAACGTCGCCGCGCCGTGCCCGGGCAGGCCGGTGGCAAAGCGCTGGAGCATCGCCCCGGCGTCAGCCAGCTGCTGCTGGGAACCGACGGTGAGATCCATCGCCAGGGTGTCGGCCATGAAGTTGTTGGAGTAGTTGAGGGTGCGCAGCAACAGCTCCTGCAGCGGCTTGCCCTCGACCGCGGCGAGCTGCGCGGCGGTCACCGGCGGCGGCTGTTGGCTCACCGCATAGCCGCGGCTCACCGCCACCCCGGACTGCTGCAGCAGCGCCAGCAGCGTCTGGCCGGTCTGGTCGGCGGGGTCCGAGCTGGCCTTGTAGATCGCCTGGGGAAAGCTGTCGGCCGGAATCTGGCCACTGACTTTGAGCGTATCGCCCTGGCTGTCGGTGACTCGCGCAGCGGAGAGGCTGAGCGAGCCGTTGGCGGCGACCGTGCGCACCTGATTGTCGACGCGTAGGGTCGGCGTCACGGTATCGCAGCTGGTGATCCGCGCCGGCTGACCCACCGCGCCCGGCGCTACCGTGGCGCACCAGCTACCGTAGTTGATCGCCGCCGACGACAGCAGCGCGCTGTAGGCGTTGGTGCCGCGGGTCTGTGTCTCGCAGCGGTCGGTGGTAGTGCAGCGCACCGGCCCGAAGCGCCACTGGCTGATCACCAGCTGGCCATCGACACGCTTGACGCCGCTCTCGCGCAACTTCTGGATCAACCGCCACAGCTCCTCGGACGTGAGCGCCGGATCGCCGCCGCCCTCGAGCACCAGATCACCGTGCAGGGTGCCGCTGGGGTCGACGCTGCCGACCGAGACGAAACGCGTGGTGAAACGGTGCTGCGGACCCCAGCGGTCGAGCGCCGCCGCCGCCGTATAGAGTTTGGTCACCGACGCCGGCGACAGCGCGCGGTCGGGGTCGAGCGCCCGAGTACCTCGCCGCTGCCCAGCAGACGCGCCTGGGCGCTGATGGCAAAGCCCTTGTCGGCGAGCTGGGCGACGTGATCGAAACCCGCCGCCTGCGCGGCCATGGAGAGCGTGGAGAGCGACACCAGACATGACGCCAGAAAACCGCGATACAACGCTTGCCGCATGATGAGAACGTCCGCACTGAGTGAAAGAGAAAGGAGGTAGTGCATCAGCCAAAACCGATGCACCGAGACTAGTCGAGATCGACCGCGTAGCGCCACAGCGTCTGGCCACTCTCGGCATACTTGCGCTCGAACGGGGTCAGGAACGTCTCCTCGGGGGTGAACGCGCTCCACTCACCGCACCGGTCGCACAGCGTCTCTACCGCCAGCGCAAACTCCTCGACATAGATCGCCCAGTTAGAGCGCAGCTCCAGCCGCCCGCCCAGCGCGATCAGTGTGGGAAAGACCGGGTGGCCGTGCCAGCGCTTCTTGAGCTGGGCGCTCTTGGGATAGGGGTTCGGGTAGAGCAGATAGTGGCGCGCCGGGCGCCAGCCGGCCTCGTGGGCCAGGCGCCAGAAGTCGACCAGGTCGGCGCGTACCAGCAGCGCATTGCCCGGCAGCTCGCCGTGATCGCGGGAGAGCCGCTGCTCGCTGCGGTCGACGCCGATCACCGCGTGGTCGGGGTGGGCCAGCGCCAAGCGCCGGGTGGAGAGCCCCACCCCGCAGCCGGCATCGAGGATCAGCGGCTTGTCACTGGCAGCGAGCCAGGCCGCGGCGTGCTCGAAGGCGTCGCGGGTGTGCTGGGCCGGCGGGCGCTGCCAGACGCTGGCGCGCGCGCGGGCAACGCGCCGCGCGAGGTCGCGATGGGGGCCACTCTGGTTACTGACGATGGCGCGCGAAGACGATTGCATGGCGGAAACACTGACAAACGGAAAGACCCGCCAGTCTACCAGCCCTGCAGCCTGCGATCTCGCCACGCCAACTCACCACTCACCGTGGCAGCGGCATGACGCCACGCACGCGCGGGTGTATCATCCCAGCCCACATTCAGCCAATCTTGGCAATACGCCCTTCGAAGGCAGGCGCGGTTCACCACGTTTCGTCGATTCCCGCGATCGGCACGCGCCCTGTCGGGAGACGCCCTTTCTTGTCGCTGCGTCACTCCCTGTCTCGAAGAGCCCGATTGCCCCCAACGCTCACGAGGGACGTGGCTTGTCACATTTACCGGTGATCGTCGGCATGGGCGGCATCAATGCCGCGGGAAGAACCTCCGGGCACCACGCCTACCGCCGCACGATTCTCGAAGCCCTGCCGGAGACGGCACAGACCCAGACCCTGGTGGCTCTGGCCGCACTCATGCGCCTGGTCACCCGCAGCGCGGACGGCGGCTGGGAGAGCGAAGAGGGTGAATCCCTCGACGCCTCCCAGATCGTCGCCCGTTATCGCGAGCACATTCTCGCCCACACCCTGATCCGGCGCATCGAGGACGACGCCTACGGCGCCGCGGGCATCCCCGGCAACCGCGAACTGGCGATGACCTTCGCCGAGCCGGTGCGTTTCACCACCTCGCGCCGGCAGCTACCGCAGCCGCTGCCGGCGGGCTGGGAAGTGCGCGAGATCGACCGTCACACGGTCGAGGTCGCGGTGCCCGCGGGGGCGCTGCAGGCGCTGCTGCCGGAGCGCCGCCAGGCCGCCGTGCGCGCCGCCGGCCAGTTGCCGCTGGGTTTTGCCCCGGACACCTTCTATCGTAGCGTGCACCATCCACGCGGGCTGTCGATGGCGATCTTCGGCGTCAGCGACTGTCTCGGCCAGAGCGGGCTCGACTGGGAGCGCGTGCGCGGCCAGCTCGACCCCGACGCCATCGCGGTCTACGCCGGCAACTCCATCGGCCAGCTCGACGACGCCGGCTGGGGCGGCATGCTCAAGAGCTTCGTCACCGGCAGCCGCACCACCTCGAAGCAGATGCCGCTGGGCTACGGCCAGATGCCGGCCGATTTCCTCAACGCTTACGTGCTCGGCAGCGTGGGCGCCACTGGGGCAATCCAGGGCGCCTGCGCGACCTTCCTCTATAACCTGCGCCTCGGGGTCGAGGATATTCGCCAGGGCCGCCGCCGCATGGTGATGGTGGGCACCAGCGACGCCCCGGTGACTCCCGAGATCATCGAGGGCTTCCGCGCCATGAGCGCGCTGGCCGACGATCAGAGCCTGATGGCGCTGGATGCGCTGGAGCTGCTCACCGACGCCGACTACCAGCGCGCCTGCCGGCCGTTCGCGCGCAACTGCGGCTTCACCATCGCCGAGGCCTCGCAGTTCGTGCTGCTGATGGACGACTCGCTGGCGCTGGAGACCGGCGCCCAGATCCTCGGCGCGGTGCCAGAAGTGCACGTCAACGCCGACGGCTGGAAGCGCTCGATCTCGGCCCCAGGCATCGGCAACTACATCACCCTGGGCAAGTCGGTCGCGCTGGCGCGTTCGATCCTCGGCGACGACAGCGTGCGCCAGCGCACCTATCTGCACGCCCACGGCACCAGCACGCCCAAGAACCGCACCACCGAGTCGCACATCTTCGACCAGGTGGCGCGCGCCAACGGTATCGAGAACTGGCCGGTGGCGGCGATCAAGGCGTTCATCGGTCACTCCCAGGGCAGCGCCGCGGGGGACCAGATCGCTAGTGCCCTGGGGACGTTCGCCCACGGCTACATCCCGGGCATCCCGACACTGGATGCGGTGGCCGACGACGTCTTCGCCGAGCGCCTGCGCTTCTTCCGCGAGCCGCTGGCGTTCGAAGCCGACGCCAGCTTCATCAACGCCAAGGGTTTCGGCGGCAACAATGCCACCGGACTGCTACTCTCGCCGGCAGTGACCGAGCGTCTGCTGGTCAAGCGTCACGGCCAGCGCGCGGTGGACGCCTGGCGCGGGCGCCGCGAGCAGGCGCTGGCCGCTTCGGAGCAGTACCGAGAAGCCGCCGACAGCGGCCACTTCGAGGTGATCTATCGCTTTGGCGAAGGCGTGCTCGAAGGCCCCGAGCTGGAAGTGGGTGCCGAGGCCATCCTCATCCCCGGCTATGCTCAGCCGGTATCGCTCAAGGCCGACAACCCCTTCGGCTCGCTCGAATGACGCTATCGAGTGACGTTATCGAGTGGCGCAACCGAGCGATGCGGCGGCAACCGGCAGGAGAGTGAGCGCATGAATACCGTGGTCTATCCCGGCACCTTCGACCCCATCACCAACGGCCATCGTGATCTGATCCAGCGCGCCGCGCGGATCTTCGACAAGGTGGTGATCGCGGTCGCCGCCAGCCCGCGCAAGCAGCCGGCGCTGGCGCTGGCCGAACGCGAGGCACTGGCGCGCGAGGTGGCCGCGGACTGGCCCAATGTCGAGGTAGTGGGTTTCGACGGCCTGCTCACCGAGCTGCTGGCCCGGCTCGACGCGCGCATTCTGCTGCGCGGCGTGCGCGGCGCCACCGACTTCGAGTACGAGCTACAGCTGGCCAACATGAACCGTGCCCAGTCGCCGGACGTGGAGACGCTGTTTCTGACCCCGGAGATCCAGAACTCCTATCTCTCCTCGACCCTGGTGCGCGAGATCGCGCGCCTCGGCGGGGACGTTTCCCAACACGTATCGCCGTGCGTGGTCGACGCACTCCGCCGGCGCTTCGCGACTGACGGCGCCTGAGCGCCGCGAGGAGAGCCACATGGCCCTGATGATCACCGACGAATGCATCAACTGTGACGTCTGCGAGCCTGAGTGTCCCAACGACGCCATCTCGCCCGGCGAGGAGATCTACGTCATCGACCCCGCGCGCTGCACCGAGTGCGTCGGCCACTTCGACGAGCCCCAGTGCCAGCAGGTGTGCCCGGTCGACTGCATTCCGCTCGATCCCGAGCGCCCGGAGACGCGTGAGCAGTTGATGGAGAAGTATGAGATCATCACCGCCGCCTGAGAGGGCGTTTACAAAATGCCTGCGCTCGGCAATACGGCGTTGAAATCAGCCTCAAAGTACTCATTTACTCCAATGTAAACTCCGTTTTTTCGGCCGATTTCGCCTTGTCTTGCCTTCGCTCGTCGAATTTGTAAACACCCTCTGAGCGGGGTGGTTAACGCCTACCCGCTTCCCCGCCTGCAAGGATGCCCGTGGCCAGCCAGGACACCCCCCGCTACTCCACCCGCCACGTCTGGACGCTGGCGTGGCCGATCATTCTCTCCAATATCACCGTGCCCCTGCTGGGGCTGGTGGATACTGCGGTGGTCGGCCATCTGCCGGATTCGCGCTATCTCGCCGCGGTGACCCTCGGCGCCACGCTGTTCAGTTTTCTCTATTGGGGCTTCGGCTTCCTGCGCATGGGCACCACCGGCCTGACCTCGCAGGCGGTGGGCCGCGAGGACGACAGCGACGTGCGTCTGCTGCTGCCCAATCGCTGGTGATGGCGACGGTGATCGGGGTGGCGCTGATTCTCTTCTCGCGCCCGCTGATCGCCGGCGGGCTGTGGCTGCTCGACGGCAGCGAGGCAGCCATGCAGCTGGCCGCCGACTACGCCCATATCCGCATCTTCTCGGCCCCGGCGGTGCTCGCCAACTACGCCATCCTGGGCTGGTTCATCGGCCAGCAGAAGACGCGTATCACCCTGGCGATCCTGCTGTTGACCAACGGCGTCAATATCGTCCTCGACCTGCTGTTCGTGGTCGGCTTCGGGCTGGCCAGCGATGGCGTCGCCTGGGCCTCGCTGCTCGCCGACTACACCGCCCTGGCCTTCGGCCTGTGGCGGGTCGCGGTGCACTGCCGCCAGCTCGGCGGCTCGCTGTCGCGCCAGGCGCTGCGGGTGTGGGCACACTACGCCGCGCTGATTCGGGTCAACCAGCACCTCTTCGTGCGCACCCTGGGGCTGCTGTTCGCGCAGGCGTTCTTCACCGCCCAGGGGGCCAACTTCGGCGACACCACCCTGGCCGCGAACGCGGTGCTGTTGCAGTTCATCATGCTCACCTCCTTCGCCCTGGACGGCTTCGCCAACGCTGCCGAGGCGCTCACCGGGCGCTCGGTGGGCCGGCGCGCCTGGGACGACTTCGGCGACGCGGTGCGCGCGGCAGGCAAGCTCTCGCTGCTGGTGGCGGGGGCAGCGATGGCGCTGTTCGCCATCGGCGGCGACTGGCTGGTCGCACAGCTCACCGACCTGCCGGCGGTACGCGCCACCGCCAGCGACTACCTGCCGTGGATGATCGCCATGCCGCTGCTGGCGGTGTGGAGCTATCTGCTCGACGGGGTCTTCATCGGCGCCACCGAGAGCCGTGCCATGCGCAACTCGGTGTGGCTGGGCCTGGCCGTCTATCTGCCGGTGTGGTGGCTGACCCGGGGTTTCGGCAACCATGGGCTGTGGTTCGCGTTCCTTGTCTTCACGCTGGTGCGCTCGGCCACCCTCGGCGCCTGCTATGTGCACTACCGGCGCACGCGCTGGTGCGCTACCGCCGCCAAAACGCCTGAAGGCATCGAAAGTGCCGAGAAATCAGTCAGCTAGTCGTCGACCAAGGTTGACTAATCGGGGCTCGGAGAATGCGCTAAGCTGCGCTTAAAACAACAGCGAGCCCCGCCACCATGCTGCAGAAACTCTCCCGCCCCGCGGTCAAACTGGTCGAGCGCTACCTGCCCGATCCCTATATCTTCGTGCTGCTGCTGACGCTGGTCGCCGCGCTGGCGGCGATGCTGTTCGAGCAGCAGTCACCGCTGGCGGTGATGCGCTACTGGGGCGACGGCTTCTGGGGGCTGCTGGCGTTCTCGATGCAGATGCTGCTGGTGCTGGTCACCGGCTTCATGCTGGCCAGTTCGCCACCGGTCAAGCGCCTGCTCGACGCCCTCGCCGGCCTGGCCCGCTCCCCCGGCAGCGCGATCGTGCTGGTGACCCTGGTGTCGCTCGCCGCGAGCTGGATCAACTGGGGCTTCGGGCTGGTGATCGGGGCGCTGTTCGCCAAGGCGCTGGCGCGCCGGGTAAGGGTCGACTACCGCCTGCTGATCGCCAGCGCCTACTCCGGCTTCGTCGTCTGGCACGGCGGCCTGGCGGGCTCGATTCCGCTCACCATCGCCACCCCGGGCCACTTCAGCGAGGCCCAGATCGGTATCATCCCCACCTCACAGACGATCTTCTCGCTCTACAACCTGCTGATCGTCGGGATCCTGTTCGTGGTCATGCCGTTGATCAACCGCTGGATGCTGCCGGACGAGCAAGAGAGCGTCTACGTCGAGCCGTCCCAGCTCGCCGAGCCCGACAGCGCGCGGCCGACGGACAATACGCGCCCCGCCGACCGGCTCGAGAACAGCACCCTGCTGTCGTGGCTGGTGGGCATCCCGGGGCTCGTCTACCTCTTCCACTACTTCGTCTTCGCCGGCGGCGGGCTCAACCTCAACAGCGTCAACTTCCTGTTCCTGTCGCTGGCGATCGTGCTGCACCGCACCCCGCGCAGCCTGCTGACGAGTCTTCAAGAGGCGATCAAGGGCGGTGCCGGCATCGTCATCCAGTTCCCCTTCTACGCCGGCATCATGGGCATCATGATGGGCTCAGGGCTGGCGCAGTCGCTCTCCGAGATGTTCGTCGCCATCGCCAGCGCCGATACCCTGCCCTTCTGGTCGTTCATCAGCGCCGGCGTGGTCAACCTCTTCGTGCCCTCCGGTGGCGGCCAGTGGGCGGTGCAGGCGCCGGTGATGCTGCCCGCGGCCCAGGCGCTGGGCGCCGACGTCGCGCGGGTGGCGATGGGCGTGGCTTGGGGTGACGCCTGGACCAATCTGCTGCAGCCGTTCTGGGCTCTGCCGGTGCTCGCCATCGCCGGGCTCAACGCCAAGGACATCATGGGCTTCTGTCTGATCCAGCTGGTGGTGACCGGGGTTATCATCGGGTTGGGTCTGACCTTCTTTTAGGCCCCGTTCGAAAAGGACTACGCTCGGCAATACGGCGTTAAAAATCGGCTCAAGATGCTCATTTACACCCTGTAAACTCCGCTCTTTCGCCGATTTTTGCCTTGTCTTGCCTTCGCTCGTCAGCTTTTCAAATAAAGCTCATGCCCATAGGTATCGTGTCTGAACGCACCGCAATACGGGCAGTCACGCCTGATCTGTGGTACATCTGGCCCACGACAATGCTGGGTCAGACAACGCCGAGGACACCGTGACGCCCGACGATTTTCCGCGACAGCACGAGCTGTCGATGACCGTGCTGATGACCCCCGACATGGCCAACTTCAGTGGCAAGGTACATGGCGGGGCGATCCTCAAGAAGCTCGACGAAGTCGCCTACGCCTGCGCCAGCCGCTACTCCGGCAGCTATGTGGTGACACTGTCGGTGGATCAGGTGCTGTTCAAGCAGCCGATCCATGTCGGCGAGCTGGTCACCTTCCTCGCCATGGTCAATCATGTCGGTCGCTCGTCGATGGAGATCGGCATCAAGGTGCTGGCCGAATCGATCCAGGAACATGTGATTCGTCACACCAATAGCTGCTACCTGACCATGGTGGCGGTGGACAGCGCCGGGCACCCGGTCGAGGTGCCGCCGCTGGCGTTGAAGACCCCGTTGCAGAAGCTACGCTTCGAGAAGGCCGCGATGCGCAAGAAGCTGCGCAAGCAGGAAGCCGAAGAAGAGCGCAACGCCATGACCGCCTACCGCCAGGGCCATCACGACGTGTGAGCCCGGCGGCGGCACCGACAAGGAAGTCCGATGCCCGCAAGCGCGCCCCACGCCGCACCCACCAAGCGTCCGATCAGCCGCGTCAGCGAACGCCTGCTGCTGGTCTGGGACATCGCCGTGGTGGTGCTGGTGGCCATCAACCTGGCCCTGCTGCTGTTCGACAGTCTCTATCTGATCCCGCCGCTCAATGAAGCCTTCGAGGCGCTGGCGCCGGGGCTCCACCACGCCTATCAGGTCAATGTGCGCGAGCACTTCTTCCGTATCGATCTGTGCTTCGTGGCGATCTTCATTCTCGATGTGCTGCTGGGCTGGATCATCGCCATCGCCCAGCGGCGCTACGCACGCTGGTTCTTCTACCCCTTCGTGCACTGGTACGACGTGCTCGGCTGTATCCCGCTCGCCGGGTTCCGCCTGCTGCGCGTACTGCGCGTGGTGTCGCTGCTGATCCGGCTACAGCGGCTGGGCGTGGTCGACGTGACCCGCTGGCCGCTCTACCGCTTCTATCGCACCTACTATGGGGTGGTGATGGAGGAGCTCTCCGACCGCGTGGCGATCAAGCTGCTGGGGGATATCCAGCACGAGATCGCCCAGAGCGAACACCTCACCCGGCGCGTCTCCGAGGAGGTGATCCAGCCACGCAAGGCGGCCCTGGTGAGCGAGATCGCGGCACGCCTGGAGCGCACCATCGACAAGAGCTACGCCGAGAACCATCGTCAGGTTCACCGCTACGTCTCGGCGCTGGTCGCGCGCACCTTGGAAGAGAACGCCGAGCTGCGCCGGCTCAAGCGGCTGCCCATGGGCGATGCCGTGGCCGAGGGGCTCGAGCGCAGCCTCGACGATATCGCCAATCGAGTGGTGCACGAGGCGATCGACGGCCTGCGCTCGCCGCACTTCCACTCGCTGCTGGCGGATCTGGTCGGCAGCGGTATCGACGCCTGGCTGCGTGTCGACAAGACCACCGATCAGGTCACCCAGCAGGTGCTGATCGACGTGCTCGAACTGCTCAAGCAGCAGGTCGCGGTGCAGCGCTGGAAACTCGAGATGGACCCGGAGCGCACCATGCGCGAGCGCGACGCCGCACGCCAAGCTGCCGGCGAGCAGCGCTAGGCACGCCGCCAGCCAACGTGGGCGAGATCTGGCAACGCGGGGGGCAAAGGGCCGCTGTCCAGGGCGCACGCGTCGCCCTCGACTGGGGATGGAGGAATCAGAGAGTCGGGAGAGCGACCTACTGCGGATCGCCGGGACGCCCGACCATGCGCCTCAGGGTATCGTCACGACGTCCGAAGTGGTGATGCATCGCCATCGCCACATGCCCCAGGATCATCAGCGTGATCAGCCAGGCGATCGGCTCGTGGACCACCCCCAGCGCTGCTGCCCAGGGTACGTCGGCGCCCGGCACCAGCACGCTGCCGAAAGCGTGTACGCCGTAACCGGAGCCCCAGGTCATGAGCACGCCGGAGAGTGGCATCATGATCAGCAGCGCATACATCAGCACGTGCGCCCATACCGCCAGCCGCTGAAGGCTGCCATCGTGAACCGGACGGTGCCCGAGCTGCGACAGCGCCCACAGCGTGCGGATCGCCATCAGCGCGAGCACGCTGACCCCAATACTGGTGTGCCACGGCAGAATCATCTGACTGAAGGCATTGCCATCCCACACTTCGTGCAGGAACACGCTGGAGAGCTGGACGATCACCAGCGCGGCCACGACCCAGTGCAGAAAGCGGGTCGCAGAGCCGTACACCTGAGGGGAGTCCTGCAGCATGGTGGGTATCCTCTGTGGGGTAGTGTGTCGTCTGATCGCGGCGGCGTGCGGGTCACGCGCGCTCGCTGACCCGCAGCACCGTATAGGGGGCCTCGCAGGCGTGTCGCTCGTCACGCGCATCGATCGAGCCCAGGGCCATGTCACGGTCGTTGTCGTAGGCTACGAAAAGCCGCTCGCGATCGATCACCGCCAGCCCCTCCGCCTTGTGCTCGAACGTCAAGACCTCGCCGTGGACATCTTCGACGATGGCCGGCGCCGCGCCCGCGACGAAGTCGTCGAGCGACAGCGCCCACAGGTAGCCACCGATCGTGGCAGCCGTAGCCTCTTCGATCTCGAAGCTCGCCATCAGATAGAGCCGCGCATGGTAGGGGTCGTACTCCAGGCTGGAGAGCCCGCAGACATGCCGCACCCCGGCGTAGTCGCCGGGCTCGAAGCGATAGCGCTCGCACAGCTCGTCAACGAACTCGAGATTGTCATCGGCGCCGATGCGGTAGTGAGCGCCCACCACGCGGCAGACGTAGTCGAAATCGTCATGGGCCTGGCCCTGCTCGCGCACCCCGAACAGCAGCAGGCCGTCGCTGTCGGGTGAGGCCTGCGCCGGTGGCACCGCGGCCAGCCCCTCGATCTTGTAGTAGGGCAGGCCGATCGCCGCATCGAGCTTGCGCCGCAGCTCCAGCGAGCCCTCGACGCCGTCCCGC
The DNA here is from genome assembly GCF_003006155.1 of Salinicola tamaricis. Taxonomy (GTDB): domain Bacteria; phylum Pseudomonadota; class Gammaproteobacteria; order Pseudomonadales; family Halomonadaceae; genus Salinicola; species Salinicola tamaricis. Next base: position 960,522 of record NZ_CP023559.1, read on the forward strand.
GGGTCGGGGTCGACCACCCGCACCCGCTCGGGCTCGCCCACCGGCCAGATCAGCAGATGGTTATAGGGATTGAGCGCATGGCTGTCGACGGCAATCCGGTCGAAGCCGGTGGTCGCCAGCACGTGGCGGCCGTCGACGGTGAGCGCGAAGTCCTCGTACTTGATCGCGTTCTTGATCGCCGCGGCGTTCAGATAGACGAGCGAGTCGGGCTGCGGGCAGGCGTCATCATCGAGCGTCACGGCAAAGGCTGCCGAGCGCGTCTCGCCGGGGATCGGCTTGTCGCTGGCCAGGATCAAGCGGCGGCCATCGAACACCGCCGCCGACACCTCGACGTTGACCAAGTCGCCGTCGGCGTCGCGCAGCCCCGGCGGAAAGCAGTCGAGGGTGCCGGAGGCGACGATCTCGGTGCGTAACATTGCACGCTCCTGTCGGTGTCGGAGAGTCATCTCGGCGCGGCCTCAACCGCAGGCGAGCGAGAGAATCCGGCGCTGGTCGTCGACCCGGATATCCAGCCGCCCGGGGCGATGATCCATGGTGACCTGCTCGTCCGGCTGGATCACGCGGATCTCGTCGGCACGCGAGCGATCCTCGATCCAGCGCCGGGTGGTCTCGTCGAGAATCTGGCCGTTCATGCTGCCGACCGCCTGCGCTCCGCAGCTATCCGCGGGCAGCGGCTCCATCATCGGTGGCGGGGGCGGTGCCTCGTCAGCGCCGGCGCGGTGCTGCAACCGCCCAGAAGCAGGCTGCCGATCAGTAGGGTCGTGGCGGGAATCTTCATCGACATCTCCTTTGTACAGGGGAAAAGCGTCCTTGATTGGCTCCAGATTAGCACCTGCGACGCGGGAGAACAGCGGTTGGTCGCTCGGCGGTCGGCCCGCTAGACTCTGCTGAGGCGTGGCGCGGTGTGCCCCGCGCCCATCGACAATGATATCGATGACGACCACGATATCGGCGACATCGACAATGACGACAACATCGGCGCGCCGCCACGGCCGCCCAGCCAGGGACGACATCATGCGCAAGTTACTCGCCATCGGCCTCGCCGCCGCCACCCTCACGGCCGCTACCGGCGCGGCCCAGGCCGCCGACGCGCCGATCCGCGTCGCCTCCAAGATCGATACCGAAGGATCGCTGCTCGGCAATATGATCGTCGAGGTACTCGAGAACGCCAAGCTGCCGGTGGAGAGCCGCCTGCAGCTGGGGCCGACCAATATCGTGCGCCAGGCGCTGATCTCCGGCGATATCGACCTCTACCCCGAGTACACCGGCAACGGCGCCTTCTTCACCGATACCACCGACGATCCGGCGTGGAAGAACGCCGCCGAGGGCTACGCCAAGATCCGTGAGATGGATCTCAAAGAGCATCAGCTGGCATGGCTGACCCCGGCCCCCGCCAACAACACCTGGGCGATCGCGGTACGCCAGAACGTCGCCGATGCCAACGACCTCTCCAGCATGGCCGACTTCGGGCGCTGGGTGGACAACGGCGGCGAGGTCAAGCTGGCCGCCTCGGCGGAGTTCGTCGAGAGCGACGCGGCGCTGCCCAGCTTCCAGCGCGCCTATGACTTCACCCTCGACGAAGATCAGCTGCTGGTACTCTCCGGCGGCAATACCGCGGCGACCATCCGCGCCGCCGCCGAGGGCACCAGCGGCACCAACGCCGCCATGGTCTACGGCACCGATGGCGCCATCGCCGCCGCGCAGCTCAAGGTGATGGACGATCCCAAAGGGGTGCAGATGGTCTACGCGCCGGCGCCGGTGGTACGCGAGTCTGTGCTCGAAGCGCACCCGCAGATCGCCGAGCTGCTCGAGCCGGTGTTCGAGTCCCTCGATCGCGAGACCCTGCAGCGCCTCAACGGCAAGATCCAGGTCGACGGGCTGCCGGCCAAGCAGGTGGCGCATGACTATCTGAGTCAGCAGGGCCTACTGGACTGAGTCCGGCATGCCTCGGGAACACACCCCGCGTGTGATCGGCAATCGGGTACTGCTGACCCTGTGGCTGGCCGCGGCCATTGGCGTGGCGCTGCTGCCGTTCGCCACGCTCTCGCCCAACCGGCTGGTCTCGGGCCAGCCGGTGATGTTATGGCAGGCGCTGCCCGGCTGGCAGCTCGGCGGGCTGGGGCTGATCGCGGCGGGGCTGCTACTGGCCGCGCTGGCGCGCGGAATGACGCCGCGCGTCGCCTGCTGGCTGGGGCTGGCGCTGACGCTGCCATTGCTGGGGCTAGCCCTGTTCGCTCTCGGCGACTATGCCCAGCGCGCCTTGGCCGAGGCTTCCCCCGCGCCCGGGTTTCCCAGGGCGGCGCTTTCTGGCTGCTGCTGCTGGCGGCGGCGCTGATCGCCGTGGATGCACTGCAGCGTCTGCGTCTAGGCATGTTGTCGCGGGCGCTGTTCGCGCTGCTGGCGCTGGGTCTGATCGGCGCCTGCCTGGCGAGCGACCTGCTCGCCCCGCTGTCGCTGATGCGTGAGTTCGCCAACCAGCGTGACATCTTCGTCGCCCAGGGCCTGCGTCACCTGGCCCTGGTCGGCGGCGCGCTGCTGCCGGCGCTGGCCCTGGGGTTGCCGCTGGGCCTCGTGGCGACCCGCAGCCGGCGCTGGCGCGACGGCCTGTTCAGCGTGCTCAACGTGTTCCAGACACTGCCTTCGATCGCCGTGTTCGGGCTGCTGATCGCACCGCTGGCGGCACTCGCCCACGCGGTGCCGTGGCTGGGCGAGCTGGGTGTCAGCGGCATCGGGGTAGCGCCGGCGATCATCGCCCTGGTGCTCTACTCGCTGCTGCCGGTGGTGCGCAATACCTACGCCGGCCTTGCCGGGGTGCCGGCGACGACGCTGGAGGCAGCCCGCGGCATGGGCATGACCTCGCGCCAGATCCTGTGGCGGGTGGAGCTGCCACTGGCGCTGCCGGTGATCCTGTCGGGGCTGCGTATCGTTACCGTGCAGGCGATCGGTCTCACCGTGGTGGCGGCGCTGATCGGCGCCGGCGGCTTCGGCGCCTTCATCTTTCAGGGCCTGGGGCAGTACGCCATCGACCTGGTCCTGCTCGGCGCCATCCCCACCATCGTGCTGGCGGTGATCGCCGACTTCCTTCTGCAACTGCTGGTGGCCGCGAGCCGCCCGCCCGGCACCCGTTGACCCGGGGGAACCCCATGATCGAACTGCAAGGGCTGACCAAGACCTACGCCGGCAAGCGGGTGGTCGACGACGTCTCGCTGACGCTTCAGAGCGGCGAATTCGGCGTGCTGATCGGGCCTTCGGGCTGCGGCAAGTCGACCACGCTGAAGATGATCAACCGCCTGATCCCGCTGAGCGAGGGGCGCATTCTGATCAACGGCGACGACGTCACCCAGCTGCCCGTGGAGCAGCTGCGGCGGCGGATCGGCTACGCCATCCAATCCACCGGGCTGTTCCCCCACTGGAGCGTGGCACGCAACGTGGCCACCGTGCCGCAGCTGCTGAAGTGGCCCAAGGCGCGTATCGACGATCGGGTCGATGAGCTGATGACGCTGTTTCAACTCGACCCGGCCGAATTCCGCGACAAGTACCCCCACCAGCTCTCCGGCGGCCAGGCGCAGCGGGTCGGGGTGGCCCGGGCGCTCGCCGCCGACCCCGAAGTCCTGCTGATGGACGAGCCCTTCGGCGCGGTCGACCCGCTCACCCGCGAGACGCTGCAGGCGGAGATGAGGCGCGTCCACGTCCAGACCGGCAAGACCATCGTCTTCGTCACCCACGACATGGACGAGGCGCTGGCCCTGGCCACGCGTATCGCCCTGCTCAACGGCGGCCGTCTGGTGCAGTACGAGCGCCCCATCGAGATGCTGGTCGATCCCGCCGACGACTTCGTGCGCGAGTTCATCGGCCAGGCCGATCTGGGTCTCAAGTTGCTGTCGCGACGCTTTGTGCACCAGTACCAGCGCCGCGCCCGACTGGCGCCGGAGACCGGGCTGGAGCGTCTCGACGAGCACGCCTGGCTGGTCGACGCCGAGGGCCGCCCCAGCGCTCTGGCCGGGGCGCGGCTGGATGACGCCGACGCCATCACCCGGGTCAAGCCCGAGTGGATCGCCACCCCGGAGATGAGCATGAAGGAAGCGCTGTCGCGGATGGTGTGGTACCGGGTGACCGCGCTGCCGGTAGTGGACCGCGACGGGCGTCTGATCGCCGAAGTGGGCATGCCCGGGGTAATGGGCATCGAAGGCGACGGCGTCGCCAGCGAGGCGGCGTCATGAGCGTTGCCGCCACGCGCTCGGGGCGGCTGCGTCGCGTTGCCGCCGGCAACCTCACGCTGGCGCTGCTCGCGCTGCTGCTGGTGGGGCTGACGCTGGGTATGGGCCAGTTGGAACCGCTGTTCCGGGCGCTGTTTCCCGATCTCAGCCAGCCGCTCTACAGCCGCGACAGCTTTCTCAATCTGATGCTGGCGCATATCGGCCTGGTGCTGGTGTCGTCGCTGATCTCGGTGAGCGTCGGCGTGGCCGCCGGGCTCTTCGTCACCCGCCCCGCCGGGCGCGAGTTCGAGCCCATGGTGTCGTCGCTGGCCGCGATCGGGCAGACCTTCCCGCCCGCGGCGGTGCTCGCCATCGCCGTTCCGCTGGCCGGGTTCGGCTTCACCCCCACGATCATCGCGCTGTCGCTCTACGGCCTGCTGCCGGTGATCCAGAACACCATCGCCGGGCTCGGCACGGTCCCCGCGAGCACTCGCGAGGCGGCGCGCGGCAACGGCATGAGCGCGTGGCAGATCCTGTGGCGGGTGGAACTGCCGCTGGCGATGCGGGTGATCATCGCCGGGATTCGAGTGTCGGTGATCATCAACATCGGCACCGCCACCATCGGCTCCACCGTCGGCGCCAAGAGTCTGGGCACGCCGCTGATCGCCGGCCTGGTGGGTAATAACCTGGCCTACGTGATCCAGGGTGCGCTGCTGGTGGGCCTGCTGGCGATCGTCACCGATCTGGCGTTCGAGCGCCTGGAGCGGCGCTACACCTTCGGCTGAGGCAGGGCCGCAGCGGAGTCGAGCTCGGCGGCGACCTGCTTGCGCAGCTGGCGCAGGAAGGCCGCCAGCGCCGGGGAGTCGTGCAGCGGCTTGCGCCGCAGAACGCCGATCTGGCGCGGCTCGCGCAGCGCCACCGGCAGCCGTGTCATGTCGCTCAGGTCGAACACCGCCACGCTCGAGGCCGGCAGCAGCGCAAAGCCCAGCCCGGCACGCACCATGGCGATCGCCGAGCTCATGAAGCTCAACTCCCAGCTCGGCGCCCGGGTCATGCCGGCGTCGCGCAGCGCCAGCTCGGCGAAATGGGCGCGCTCGACCCCGGCGCCATGGCGATGTCGGGCATCTGCGCCAGGCCGTACCAGGGCGACTCGCTGGCCCGCACCACCCGCGGCGGGTGATCAGGATCAGGTCGTCGTGGAACAGCGGCTCGAAGTCGAGTTCATGATCGTCGCCCAGCGGCGAGGCCAGCCCCATCTCCACCTCGCCGCGGCGCACCCAGTCATCGACCTCACCGGCAAGGCCGTCGCGCAGGCTCAGGGTGACCCTGGGTGGCGCTTGCGGAAGGCGGCGATGGTCCGCGGCAGCAGCGACGAAGCCACCGAAGGTAGCCCCGCCAGCGCCAGGTGCCCCTGGGCCAGCTGGCGCACGTTCTGGGTATCCTGCAGCGCCAGCGCCATGTCGGCGAGAATCCGCCGGGCGTGCCCCAGAAAGAGCTCGCCGGCTTCGGTCAGCAGCACCTTGCGGGTGTTGCGGGCGAACAGCTCGACCCCCAGTTCCCCTTCCAACTTTCGTATCAGGTAGCTCAGCGCCGGCTGGGTCAGGTGGATCTCCCGCGCCGCCCGGGTGAAGCTCGCCAGCTCGGCGGTCAGCACGAAAGCCCGCAGCTGTCGCTGGTGGAACATGGCGCACTCACTCAAGGATTTTTATCAATTCATAAGATATATGGTTTTGCCTGATGAGGACACGTCGGGCCATGGTCGGCAAAACGCTATCAGCAGGAAGCTCCCATGCTCGACTCTCCCTCGCCGCCTACAGGTACAGGCCCTGCCTACGTCGGCTGCGGCGCCGGTTTTGCCGGTGACCGCCCCCGCGCCGCGGTGGCGCTGGTCGAGGCGCTGGCCGCCTGCGACGGCCCGCGCTACTGTTCTTCGAGCTGCTCGCCGAACGCACCCTGGCCGAGGCGCAGCTACGCCGACTGAGCGACCCCGAGCGCGGCTACGCCAGCCAACTGTTCGCCTTCTCGAGCCGGTGGTGGCGCGCTGCCTGACCCTGGGCATCCCGATCATCACCAACGGCGGCGCGGCCAACCCGACAGCGGCGGCGCGGCGGCTGCGCGATCAGTTGCAGGCCCAGGGGCTGACGGCACGCATCGCCTGCGTGCTCGGCGACGACCGGGTCGGCGAGGCCGCCGACGCCGATTGGCTGCCCACCGACTGCCCGCGCGACGAGATCGTCTCGTGCAATGTCTATATCGGCGCCGAGGCGGGTGGCCCAGGCGCTGGCCGAGGGGGCTGACATCGTGATCGGCGGGCGCCTCGCCGACCCTTCGGTGGTGGGGGCATGCGCCATGCCCACGGCTGGGCCGGTGATGACTGGAACAAACTGGCGGTGGCCACCGCCGCCGGCCATCTGCTCGAATGCGGCACCCAGGTCAGCGGCGGCTACTTCGCCGACTCCGCCCACAAGTCGGTGCCCGACCTCGCCCATCTCGGCTGCCCGATCGCCGAGGTAGATGGCGATGGCAGCCTGGTGATCACCAAGGTGCCTGGCAGCGGCGGTGGCGTCAGCGAGCGCACGGTCAAGGAGCAGCTGCTCTATGAGGTCCACGATCCGGCGGCCTACCTGACCCCTGACGTCACCCTCGATCTCTCCGGCGTCCGCCTGGAGACCCTGGGCCCCGACCGGGTGGCGGTGCGCGGCATCATCGGCCATCCGGCGCCGGCCACGCTCAAGGGCAATCTCGGTCTGCGCGGGCTGTGGTTCGGCGAGGCGGGTATCTCCTATGCCGGCCCCGGGGCGGGGGCCGGGTGCGCTGGCGCTGGAGATTCTGCGCCAGCGGCTGGCCGAGGAGACCCCGGCGCTGACGCCACATTTCGATGTGATCGGCGTCGCCAGCCTGTTCAACGACGGCGACGGTACCTGGCTCGAGCAGGCATTGGCGGCGGCCCCGGAGGTCGCTGACGTACGCCTGCGCCTGGGGATCGTCGACACGCGACCGGGAGGCGATCGAGCGCGCCCTGCAGGAAGTCGAGGCGCTCTATCTCAACGGCCCGGCCGGCGGCGAGGGGTCCGCCGCCAGCTCGGCGAGTCGCTGCGCACGCGCGCCTTTCTGATCCCGCGCGCGGGTCACCCCCTATCTGACATGGCACTGAGGAGCCCCCGCATGCATCCGGAGATTCTACTTGCCGATGTCGCCCACGCCCGCGCCGGCGACAAGGGCAACACCCTCAACGTGGCGGTGTTCGTGTTCGACCCGGCGCACTACGCCTGGCTGGCGCGCAACCTGACCGAAGCGGTGGTGGCTGAACGCTTCGCCCATCGCCGCCCGCAGCAGGTGACCCGCCACTGTCTGCCCAACCTGCACGGCATGAACTTCGTCATCGACGGCGCCCTGGAAGGCGGGGTCAACCAGAGCGCCACCCTCGACCGCCACGGCAAGAGCCTCAGCTATCTGCTGCTGGGGCTGCGCTTGCCATCGCCCGCGACCTGAACGGGCACCCCGATACACGCCAACTCACGGAGCCACTATGATAACAACGCTCGGATTCGTGATGATGCTGGGCATCATCGCGCTGATACTGCTCAAGCGGCTGACCCCCGTGGTCGCCTTCGCCCTGGTGCCGGTCGCCGCCTGTCTGCTGGCCGGTTTCTCGCCGGCCGAGATCGGCGGCTTCATCAAGTCCGGCCTCACCGCGGTCGCCCCCACGGCGACGCTGTTCATCTTCGCCATTCTCTACTTCGGCATCATGCGCGAGCGCGGCCTGTTCGATCCGCTGGTCAATTTCCTGATCCGGCGCACCCGGGGCGAGCCGCTGCGGGTTGCCATCGTCACCGTGCTGGTGGCCGGCATCGCGCATCTCGACGGCGTCGGCGCAGCCACCTTCCTGCTCACCATTCCCGCCTTCCTGCCGCTCTATCAGCGTCTGCGCATGAGCCCGCTGATCCTGCTGTGCCTGGTCGGGCTGACCGCCGGGGTAGTCAACATGGTGCCCTGGGGCGGGCCCACCGCGCGTGCCGCGGCCACCTCGGGGGTAGACGCTTCCGCCCTATGGCTGCCGCTGGTGCCGGTGCAGGCGCTGGGGATCGTGCTGCTGCTGGGCCTGGCCTGCCTGTTCGGCGTGCGCGCCCAGCGCCGGCTACGCGCCGAGGGCCACACCGCCGGCGGCGACATGTCGGCGTACCTGCTGCCACCGCGCGACACCGCGCTGGCGCTCGACGACTGGCGCTACTGGGCCAACGTGGGGCTGACCCTGATCATTCTGCTGATCCTGTTCACCGGCGCCTTCCCGCTCTACGCCAGCTTCATGGTCGGGCTCGGCATCGCCCTGCTGCTCAACTATCCGCGCCCGGACGAACAGGGGCGCCAACTGGCGCGTCACGCCAACGATGCGCTGCAGATGGCGCTGGTGATGCTGGCGGCGGGGATTCTGCTCGGGATTCTGGCCGGCGCCGGCATGTCCGAGGGCATGGCGGGGGCGCTGATCGCGCTGCTGCCGGCGGGCTCCGCCGGGGTGCTGCATCTGATCGTGGGGTTCTTCGGCGTACCGCTGGGGATGCTGTTCTCGCCCGACGCCTACTACTTCGCGCTGATGCCGATCGTGCGCGACATCGCCACCGCCGCCGGCGTGCCGGTGGACGCGGTGGCCCGCGCCATGCTGATCGGCGAGAACACCGGCTTCAGCATCAGCCCGGTGGTCCCCAGTGTCTATCTGGCGATCGGGCTGGCCCAGGTCGAGCTGCGCGAGCACCTCAAGTTCACCTTCCTGTGGGCCTGGGGCATCGGCATCGTGCTGCTCGCCTTCGCCTGGGCGATCGGGGCCATCGGTGGCTAAGGCCACGCCCCCGGGCGGCGTCCTGGTGGCGCTGCCCGGCACGCTGCTGCCACCGACGATCTTCGAGGGGGTGGCGCTGCCCGACGGCTGGCGCTGGCACGGCGTCGACTGGCTCGGCGGCCCCGGTGACGGCGAGCTGACCCCGCCGCCGCCGAGCTCTGCCGCCACTGGCCACCAAGCGACACCGCGCCGGCGCTGCTGGTGGGCCACTCCGCCGGCGGCGTCATCGCGCTGCAGCTGGCCGCCGCCCTGGGCGCGCGTCTGGCCGGGCTGGTACTGATCGACACCGGCGCCAGCGCGATCAACCACGGCGACCCGCAGTTGCCCCAGCGGCTGCGTGAGCAGTGGGGCGAGGCATTCATCGAGGCCTTCCTGCGCCGCTGCGTGGGCGAGGCGGCGCTGGAGAGGCATGGCGAACGGCTGCGCCACTACGCCCGTACCTGCAACCCCGAGCGCGCCTACCGTGCCATGTGCAGCCTGCGCCGGCTCGATCTCACCGCGCGGCTGAGTGAGATCCGCTGCCCCACCCTGGTGGTGCATGGCGACCGCGACCCGGCACGTACCTGGCAGCACGCCATGGCACTGGCCGAGGGCATCGCCGACGCCTGCCTGGTGCGGCTCGACGCCGGCCATACCCCGATGCTCGACTGTGCGGGACCGCTGTCGCAGGCGCTGGGCGACTTCCTGACTAGCCGAAATACTGGGCGCCATTGATATCGACAATGCTCCCCGAGACAAAGGCGGCGCCGTCACTGGCCAGCCACAGGGCAGCCGAGGCGACGTCTTCGGGCACCCCGGCTCGCCCGGCGGGAATCCCGGCGATGGTATCGCGCTTGGAGGCCTCACTGGTGAAGGTCGCGTGGAACGGAGTGGCTTCGATAAAGCCCGGCGCCAGGGCGTTGACGGTGATGCCACGCCCGGCGACCTCCTTGGCCAGCCCGCGGGTGAAGCCGAACAGCGCGGCCTTGGCGGTAGCGTAGGCGGTGGCACCGGGGTGGCCACCGTTGCGCCCGGCCAGCGACGACAGCGTGATGATGCGCCCGCCCTCGGCGCCGAATAGTGGCAGCAGGTAGTGGGTCATCAGAAACACCGAGTCGACGTTGAGTGTCTGCACCTGACGCCACAGGGTATAGGGCATCTCCTCGATGCCAGCGCGCTGCACCAGACCACCGGCGTTATTGATCAGAATATCGACCCGGCCGCACTCGTCCAGCAGCCAGCCGGCGAAGTCGGCCACCGCCGCCTCGTCGGTGACGTCGAGCGCCCGTGCCAGGGCCGGTTCGCCACCGCTGGCGGTGAGCCCCTCAAGCGCCGCGGCATCGGGCTGATGCGTACGATAGGTGATCACCACGCGGGCCCCGGCCGCCGCCAGCGCGCGGGCGATGGCATAGCCGATTCCCACACCGCCACCACTGACCACGGCGATACGGCCCTGCAGCTGCGATTCAGACATCGGGTTCCTCCTGGAAGAGACAGTGGTATGACAGCGATGGCACGCCCGGGAGGCGAACGTCACGCGTCTGCAACAGGAGTCAGGATAGCGCCAGATGGGATAAGCGATGTCGGCCGTTGTCGTGTACGACCTAGGCGTCAGTGATCAGGCGCAGCCACAGTGCCGGGCTGGCGCCACCGCGCGCCTGGGTGTCGATCCAGCCGGCGGCTTCGAGCTCGGCGGCGGCGCGCCTGACCAGCGCGTGCTCGATGCCCAGATGACGCGACAGCTGGGCGCTGGATAACCCTGCACGAGACAGCTCTGAACTGGGCTGCGCTGAATGGGCACTGTCAGGACTGGCCAGCTCCGCCCTCTTCCCCGGGCCGGCGCCGCGCAGCGACGCCAGCAGCAGTACCGCCAGCGGGTCGAGCTCGGGGTGTGCCGCCTGGAGCGCCGTGAAGCGACGCTCGAGGGCGGCGACATCGAGCTCGGGTTGCCCGCGCTCAGGCAAGGCGCGCGCTCGCTGCCAGACGCACGGCGACCGACTTCGATGCCGGCGTGTGGCTCTGCTCGCCCTTGTGATCGAGCGGGATCAGCGGATTGGTCTCCGGATAGTAGGCAGCGGCGCAGCCGGCGGGCGTGTCATAGGCGACGATCTTGAAGCCGTCGGCACGCCGTATCACGCCATCCTCGGACTCGCCGATCAGATCGACCCACTGCCCGGCGGCGAAGCCCAGCCGCGCGATATCCTCCTGATTGAGGAAGATCACCCGGCGGCCGTTCTCGATGCCGCGGTAACGGTCATCGTAGCCATAGACCGTGGTGTTGTACTGGTCGTGGGAGCGCATCGTCTGCAGCGTGATCCAGCCCTCCCGGGCGGCGAGGCGTTGGTGCATCACCTCGCCCGGCAGCGCGTCGTCGGAGAACTCCGCCTGACCGCTGGCGGTGTCGAACTGCGCCGCGCCACAGGATTGGCCAACCAGAAGCCGCGCGGCGCACGCACCCGGGTATTGAAGTCGTCGAAGCCGGGGATCACCGCGGCGATGTGCTCGCGAATGCGGTCGTAATCCTCGCGCAGCGTTGCCCACGCCACGCTGTCCTTGTCTCCGAACAGGCGCTCGGCGATACCGGTTAGGATCGCCACCTCGGAGCGCAACGCCTTGTCCGCCGGGCGATTGATGCCCGCCGAGCCGTGCACCATGCTCATCGAATCCTCGACCGTGATCAGTTGCGCCTGACCCGCCGCGTTGCGATCGATCTCGCTGCGCCCCAGGCACGGCAGGATCAGCGCCTCGCGCCCGGTGATCAGATGGCTACGGTTGAGCTTGGTACTGATGAAAGCAGTCAGCGCGCAGTTGGCCATCGCCTGCTCGGTGACACCGCTGTCGGAGATGGCGCGGGTGAAGTTGCCGGCCAGGCCAATGAAGACCTTGCCCGGCTGGTCGCGCATCGCCTTGACCGCGGCCACTGAGTCGACCCCGTGATGGCGCGGCATGGGGCGCTGATAGTAGGTCTCCAGTGCATCGAGCAACTCATCAGCGGGTTTCTCGAAGATCCCCATGGTGCGGTCACCCTGGACGTTGGAGTGGCCACGCACCGGCGAGGTGCCGGCGCCGGGCTTGCCCAGGTTGCCGCCCAGCATCAGCAGATTGACGATCTCGCGCACGGTGGCCACCGAGTGCACGTGCTGGGTGATGCCCATGGCCCAGCAGGCGATGGTGGCACGCGAGCGGGCATAGAGATCCGCGGCCTCGCGCATTTCACGCTGAGACAGCCCCGACTGAGCCTCGAGTTCGGCCCATTCGGTGGCCTCGACCCGGACCCGGTAAGCCTCCAGATGCGCAGTGTGCGCGGCCAGGAAGGCGTGGTCGAGCACGGCTTCACCGGCGGCATCGCGCTCGAACAGCGCCTTGGCCATGCCGCGCACGGCGGCCATGTCACCGCCCAGCTTGGGGCGGAAGTAGAAGGTGCTGATGCGATGGCTGCCGTTGTGCAGCATCTCCATCGGCTTCTGCGGGTCGGCGAACTTCTCCAGACCGCGCTCCTTGAGCGGGTTGAAGGAGACGATGGTGGCGCCGCGCTCGGCCGCTTCGCGCAGCACGCCGAGCATGCGCGGATGGTTGGTGCCAGGGTTCTGGCCGAACACGAAGATCGCCTCGGCGCGCTCGAAATCCTCCAGCCGCACGCTGCCCTTGCCGGTTCCCAGGGCCGCGGTGAGCGCCACACCGCTGGCCTCGTGACACATGTTGGAGCAGTCCGGCAGGTTGTTGGTACCGAAGCGCGCGCGCCAGCAGCTGGAACACGTAGGCCGACTCGTTAGCGGCCTTGCCCGAGGTATAGAAGATAGCGTCGTCGGGGGTCGGCAGCGCCTTGAGTTCCTGTGCTACCAGTGCGAGTGCGTCCTCCCACGCGATCGGCTCGTAGTGATCGGTCTCGGCGTTGTAGCGCATCGGCTCCACCAGCCGCCCCTGATCCTCGAGCTGGTAGTCGTCCCAGGTCTTGAGTTCGCTGACGCTGTGGCGCGCGAAGAACTCGCGCGTGACGCGCTTGGCGGTGGCTTCCCAGGTCACCGCCTTGACCCCGTTCTCACAGAACTCGAACGACGAGCCGTGTTCCGGGTCGCCCCAGGCGCAGCCGGGGCAGTCGAAGCCGTCGGGCTGGTTGAGCTTGAACAGCGAGCGCGCGTTGAGCAGCGGCGAACGGCTGTGCCACAGATGCTTGCCCACCGACTTGAGCGCGCCCCAGCCGCCGGCCGGGTTGCGATAAGAGAAGACCTTGGGATCGGGCCAGGCCCGCCAGCGGCGGCTCTTGGGCGGCTACGGAGGGGGCGTCAGGGGCTTGGCGAGTCTGGGACATGGGGTTCCTTGCTGCGTGAAGGCATGCGCTCGGCCACCTCGCCAGCGGCCGCGCGGCGCGCTGACAGGAGATCGCCTCGGTGGCAGGGGCGAGACCGGCTGGAGATCGGGGCAAGTGGGCGTTCGGCGCGGGATCGCACTCGGCGCCCAGGCACCGACTCATACCAAAGCCTAAGTTTAATACCAAAGTATAATGTGCAGGTATAGTACGCTCGCTAACTAGTGGCTGTCGATACAGCCACCACTGAGGGCGTCAAGGCATGGCTTATCGGCCCCGCCGCGCTGAGCTTGAGCGCGTCGGTCCGAGACTGGTGGATCGGCATAGCGGATCGAAGGGTTCAGCGATCGCCGCGGCTCAGCAGTTCGAGCCGCCGGCCGCGGTGGCAGTTGATCAGGGTGAGATTGCAGGCCCGCGCCACTTCTACCGCCAGGCGCGAGGGGTAGGAGAGCGTCGCCAGGGTCGCAATGCCCGCGCGGACGCTCTTCTGAACCAGTTCCAGGCTGCAGCGGCTCGAGGTCATTGCCCAGGCGGCCTGACGGCCCTGGCGCAGCCCCTCGCCGATCACCTTGTCTAGGGCATTGTGACGGCCGATATCGCGCCCTGCGGCGATCAATTCACCGTCGGCGGCGAAGCTCAGGGCCAGATGCATGCCGCTTTCAGCGCGGGCCTCCAGCGCCGCCAGCCCGCTGCGCAGCACCGCCGGTGCCGGGGGGCTGGCCGGCGCCAGTCGCGTCAGCCCGAACAGCAGCTGCGACTCTTCCTGCACGCCGCAGGCGCCGCAACCGCTGGTAGTGGTAGTGGCCCGCGCCTGCCCCGCCGCGCGACGTTCGATCCGCGCCGCCACGTTCAGGCGCACGCGATGGCCATGGCGGCTGCTCTCGCAGGCGAGCGACTCGATATCGGCATAGCGGTCGATCACCCCTTCGCTGAAGGCGAATCCCACGGCCAGCGCTTCGAGCTGATCCGGCGTCGCCAGCACGGTGGCGTAGGCGGTGTCGTTGAAGAGAATCGAAACCGGCCGCTCCTGCGGCCCCGGCAGCGCGCCGAGATCGGTCTCGCTGCTGTCGTGGTAGGCGTCGGTAGCGCCGTCGCCCCCTGGCTGAGAGACGGCCTGGGGCATGGCATGAGGAGAATCTGGCGTCATCGGCTATCGCAGCTATTCACGGGGAGCGGAAATCGAACCGAGCGGAGTTCGGTGTACGGAAAGATCGAGCGTAGCGGAGAGAATGCGCGAAGGGATAGCAGCAAGGCGGTATTCAAGGTCGTGCCCGAAGCATCCGGCGGCTCGCCGCCGGATGCCTCTCACCTCAGTTGGCGGCATCCTGTACCGCTTCGCCACCCTCTTCGATGTCCTGGCCCGCACCGCTGACGGTGTTGCATCCGGAGAGGATGCCGGCACCCAGCAGGGCGAGCAGAGACAGCGCAATCAGTCGTTTCATCGTTGTCGTCCTCCATAACGTTTCTTGGCGAGTGGCCCGAGGTGCCACCGAGGCCGGATTCTGGCCGACCCACTGTCAACATAGCAGAGGCGACCCCGCTGCGCGCTGTCTACCCACCAACGCCTCGCCGCCCCGCCGTGGCCCCGACGCTCGGCGTCACGGCACTCGACGTCGCGGCGTAGCCGCCCGTAGAGTAGGCGCTTTCTGCCGCCGATCTGCCGGAGCCGTCATGCCGACCTTCACCCTCGACCCTCGCCTCGAACAGGACAGTCTGCACGTCATCGACCTGACGCTGTGCCAGCTGCGACTGAGCCGCGACGCCCGCTACCCCTGGGCGATCCTGATTCCGCGCCGCCCCGAGGTGGTCGAGCTCTACCATCTCGATAGCGAGGCGCAGGCTCTGCTATGGCGCGAGGGCACGCGCCTGGGCGAAGCGATGATGCACCACTACGCGGGCGACAAGCTCAATGTGGCGACGCTGGGGAACATGGTGCCGCAGCTGCATCTGCACGTGATCGTGCGCACCCGCGGAGACGAGGCTTGGCCGGGGCCGGTGTGGGGCCAGGGCGAGCCGCGCGCCTATACCGAAGCCGCCCTGGAGAGCCGCCGCGGCGAACTCGAACAGTTGGCGCGCGAGGCCGGCCTCGTCGACTGAACTCAGAGGGTGTTTACAAAATGCCTGCGCTCGGCAATACGGCGTTAAAACCGGCCTCAAAATGCTCATTTACCCCATGTAAACTCCGCTTTTTCGACCGATTTTGCCTTAGCTACGCGCCCCGGTCTGGCCTTCGCTCGCCGAATTTGTAAACACCCTCTCAGGAAGCGCTATGTGCCCCCGGCAACAGCGGCGAGCCCGCGGCCGCCCCGGCGTGCCCAGAAAGGGCGCGCCGGGTGCCGGGCCCTGCTGCCACTGGGCTAGCGTGAGCGAGAGGCCCAGCGCCAGGATCACCGCGCCGCCGGCAAAGCCGACCCAGGCGCCCCAGGGCCGCCCCCCGGAGAGCGGGGCCAGCCGCCGCTGGGTCCACTCCCGCGCCAGCACGCTCGCCAGGGCCAGCGACGACACCGTCAGCGCCGTGCCCAGCGACATCGCCAGCACTGCCACCACACCCTTGCCGAACTGATCCAGCAGCGCCGAGGCCCCCAGCAGCAACCGCACCGCTGCAAGGGGCGAACGCCGATGGAGAGCACCGTCAGCGCCGCCGAGCCCCAGGCCTGGGCACTCTGGGGCGAGACGTGATGGTCATGGCCACAGCCGCAACCGGCGCCGTGATCATGGATATGTTCATGGATACGATCATGAGCGTGATCATGGCCGTGAGCGTGACCAGTCGCCGCCCGAGGCGCGGCGTGCCAGCGCCACAGCCGACGCAGCGAGCGCCAGCACAGCCACAGCCCGACCAGCGCCACCATCACGAAGCTCGCCAGTTCCGCCTGATCGACGCTGGCCATCGCCTCGCGGGTCAGCCAGCCGAACCCGAACACCAGTACCGCGACCAGTCCGATCGCCACCAGCCCCTGCAGCAGCGAAGCGAGCGCGGAGAGCACGATGGCGCGCTGCCAGGCCCCACCCTGGGAGGCGAGATAGGTGCTCAATACCACCTTGCCATGGCCCGGCCCCGCGGCGTGAAAGACGCCGTAGCCGAAGCTGACGCCGAGCAGCACGCTCCAGGTGGTGAGCCCCGGAGCGCGGTCGATGGCGGTGATTGCCGAGGTCAGGGCGTGGTAGAGATCGCGCTGCCACAGCACCACCTGCACCGCCGCCTGCTGCCACCAGCCGAGCCAGTAGATCAGCGCGGCAGCGAACAGCACGCCGCCCAGCGCGAGTGTCACGCTGCGCCAGGGGCTCAACCGGAACATCGAATCTCTCCGGTTTCGGCGAAGAAGCGCCCCAGATTGGGCTCGCCGGTCTCGGTCTTGTCGAGCATCGCCGCCTCCATCACCTTCTGCGGATCGGGCTTGGCCTTGACGATACGCGTGGTGCAACCGGGCGGTGCACGATCCAGGGTGAGCGCCTCGGGCAGCGGCTGGGAGCCGTCGGCGTTGGCCTCGTGGACCATCTCGATGTAATAGGTGGGATCGAAGACGCGGTAGCGCAGCAGATGCCCGCCCAGCGCCACCGGCTGTGCCAGCGGCAGCACGAACTCGAAAACCAGCCGCTCGCCGTCGATCTCGGTATTGGTGTCGACCACCTCGGCCTGGGCCAGCTCGCGCCCGTCGAGATCGATCCAGGTCAGGTTGTGCTGGGTGGCGAGGTTGTTGCGGATCTCGCCGCCCAGGGCATCCAGCCGCTCCGCCATGCTGCTGTCGTCATCGACGCTGGCCAGCTCCTCCATCACCACCTGACTATAGAAGGGGTCCATGCGCCACTGCTGACGCAGCGCCTCGAGCCTCCCCTGGGCATCGAACTCACCGCGCACGCTGATATCGACCCAGCCGTGGGGGTGGGCCGAAGCCAGCGGCGACCAGCCCAGCATGCACAACCCCAACCCTATACTCAGCCCCGCCTGCCTGGACAGATTCAGCCCCAGCCGAGCCAAGCGGCGCCGACATGCGTGCAACTTGTGGTTCACGGCAGCAAGCCCAGGCGACGCTGCACGTCGATGAACAGCGGATCCAGCGACACGGCATCCAGCGGCTGGCCGCCGCGACGCCCGCTCAGGGTGAGATAGGTATCCCCGTTCTGCAGTACCAGCCCAGGCGGGCGCTGGCTGCCGCCGGTCACCTCGGCGTGTATCTCGTAGCCGCTGCGCGAAGCGAGCACCGCATCGATCTGGCGCAGGTCACCGTCGGCCTGACGAATCACGAAGCCGCGCTCGGCGAGCATCGCCAGCGTCGCGCGCAGGGTGGCATCCTCGCTGGCGCTGACAGCGATACTGCGCGGCTGTGCCGGCGGGTTCACAGCGCAGCCGGCGAGCCCCAGCAGCAGAATCAGCGTCAACGAAAGCCCACGGCGCGGGATACGGGGTAAACGGGGACTCATGGGCTGGCTCCTGGCGCGGCCGGCGCCGCCAGCTGGGACGCGATCGACTGGCGCAGCTGGGCGCAGAAGCCGGGCTGATTGTAGCTGCGGGCATCGATCAGATAGCCGTTATGGTCGACGACCACCGAGTCGCGGTCGACGTAGGTGGTCGTCTCAGGCGTGACCACCGAGACCCGCTCGATCTGTACCGGGTCGGTGTTGTAGCCACCGCCGAAGCCCTGGAACACCCCCAGCGAGTAGCCGTGGCTACCACCGAGGCCGAAGCCGCCCCAGAAGCCGGTACGCCCGAAGGGGCTGTCGACCGCCCCCAGCCCGGGCTGGGCGGTACGCCGCTCGGCGCTGACCAGGCCCAGCTTGGCGTCAGTGTCGAGCACCCGGTAGCCCTGCTGCTCCAGCGCCTGGCGGGTGGCGCGCAGACGCGCCAGGGTCTCCCCGGTGGCCGGCCACTGGCAGGCGGCGGGCAGTGAATCCGAACGAGTGGCGGCGAGCGGCTCCGGCGTGGCCAGCGACTGACAGCCGCTGGTCAGCGCCACCACCGCACCGACCACGAACCAGCCCGAAGGGCTGGAGCGCATCGCGCGGGGCCAGCGGCGACACCAGAATGACGGTTTCATGGCACTCTCCTCGAGAGGCAACGGCGAACAGCGTGAGCATGCCAGTTGGTCCTTCGCCGGTCCATGTCCATTAGGCTTTGTCCGAAAACTGTCTGCGCTCCAGCGCATGCCGCGGGCAGGGCCGTCGCCGCGGCCGTCGAACGACGCTATGCTGGTGACGCCACTGCCCCCACGCCATCAGCCATAGCCGAGGATTCGATGAAGATCGTCATTGCTCCCGACAGTTATAAGGACGCACTCAGCGCCCGCGAGGCCGCTGCCGCCGTAGCCCGCGGCATTGCCCACGAGTGGTCCGACGCGAGCCTGCATGAGTGCCCCATGGGCGATGGCGGCGAAGGCACGCTGGATGCGCTGCTCGCGGCCACCGGCGCCGAGCGCCGCCACGCGCGGGTGCAGGATGCGCTGGGGCGCCCGGCAGAGGCGAGCTGGGGCTGGCTCGCCGAGTCGCGCACCGCCTTCATCGAACTGGCAGAAGCGAGCGGGCTGCAGGCCCTGACCCGGGATGAACGCACCGCCCTGCACAGCACCACCCACGGGGTCGGCGAGCTGATTCTGGCCGCACTGAACGCCGGCGCACGCCACCTCGTGCTGACACTGGGCGGCAGCGCCACCAACGACGCCGGTGCCGGCATGCTGGCAGCCCTCGGCGCCCGGCTGCTGGATGGCGACGGCCAGCCGCTGCCCGCGGGCGGCGCGGCGCTGGCCGAGCTGGCGATACTCGATCTCGATGGCCTCGACCCGCGGCTCGCCCAATTGACGGTTCAGACCGCCGTCGATGTCGATAACCCGCTGCTGGGCCCGCGCGGCGCCAGCGCCATCTTCGGCCCGCAGAAAGGCGCCAGCGACGCCGATGTCGAGCGTTTGGACGCGGCGTTGGCGCACTTCGCCGACCACGCCGCCCAGGTCCTCGGCGAGGACCACCGCGAGCTGCCCGGCGCCGGCGCCGCCGGCGGCATGGGCTTTGCCGCCCGCGCCTTTCTCGCTGCCGAGCTGCGCCCCGGGATCGAGCTGGTCATGGCGCAGGTGGGGTTCGACGCGCTACTCGCCGACGCCGACTGGGTGATCACCGGCGAGGGCCAGCTCGACGGTCAGAGCCTCTCCGGCAAGACGCCGATCGGCATCGCCCGGCGCGCGCAGCAGCATGGCGTACCCAGCGTAGTGCTGGCCGGTCGCCTGGGCGACGGCTGGCAGGCAGCCTTCGACCACGGCGTCACCGCCGCCTTCGCCCTCGCCGACGGTCCGCTCAGCCTCGACGCCGCGCTCAACCGCTGCGCCGCCCTGCTGGAGGACAACGCCCGCAGCCTGGCACGGGTGTGGCGCGCAGGGCGCGAGCGGGCCTGAGAGGATATCCCTTTCCCCGGGACGGCTAGGATAGTCGCCGCCTATGCCGGCCATATCCAGGCTTGGCTGGGCAGCGGCGGCATGGCGGCATACACTTTGGTCGCGCCCATCGCTTTTTAAGGAGGAATGTCATGTCGGATACCAATGCCATCGGTCTGCACGCATCTGCAGCCGAGCAGCTCGCCGAGAAGCTCAACGCGCTGCTGGCCAACTATCAGATCTTCTATATGAACGTTCGCGGCTACCACTGGAACGTCAAGGGTGAGCAGTTCTTCGAACTCCATGCCAAGTTCGAGGAGATCTACACCGACCTGCTGACCAAGGTCGACGAGGTCGCCGAGCGCATCCTGACCCTGGGCTATCAGCCGCTGCACGCCTACAGCGACTACTTCGCGGTATCGAAGATCCAGGAAGACACCAAGGTTTCCGACGGCAAGCAGTGCGTACGTGGTTTGGTGACGGGTCTCCAGGTGCTGATCGAGCTGCAGCGCGATCTGCTCTCGCAGGCCAGCGACGCCGACGACGAGGGCACCGCCTCGCTGGCGAGCGACTATATCCGCGAGCAGGAGAAAACGGTCTGGATGCTCAACGCCTATCTGGGCTGAGCCCCTCGGCCGCCCCGTTCGCGCTCAGCCTCGCTGATGCCATCGATGCCGCCCTCCGGGGCGGCATCGTCTTTTTAGGCCACGGTTTATCTCGCCGATAGTCGCGTTTCATTAAACTTCGCCCCGACCCAGCCGATGTTGTGCGTTACCCACCATGAGCCTGGCGACCCGACAGGCTCGCGGCTTACTTCCCGCACCGCGGAGGCAAACCATGTCCCTCGATACTCCCGCCGACAGCTCCGACTCACTCGCCGCCCCGCCGCTGGAGGCGCTGTGGCAGGCGGTCAACCGCTCCCAGGCCGTGATCGAGTTCGATCTCGATGGCCACGTGCTCGACGCCAATGCGCGCTTTCTCGAGGCCATGGGTTATCGCCGCGACGAGATCATCGGCCAGCATCACCGCCTGTTCTGCGACGAGCGCCATGCCCAGAGCCGCGCCTACCAGGAGTTCTGGGGGCGCCTGGGACGTGGCGAATTCGTCAGCGGCGAGTTCAAGCGCGTCACCCGCCAGGGCGAAGAGATCTGGCTGCAGGCGACCTACAACCCGGTGCTCGATGACGAGGGCAAGCCGCACAAGGTGATCAAGCTGGCCACGGACATTACCCTGCAGAAGCGTGCGGTCGCCGAGTACGAGGGCAAGGTCAAGGCCATCGATCGCGCCCAGGCAGTGATCGAGTTCGATCTCGACGGCCATGTGCTCACCGCCAACCAGCACTTCCTCAATACCGTGGGCTACACCCTGGAGGAGATCGAGGGCCGCCACCATGCGCTGTTCTGTCAGCCGGACTACGCCAAGAGCGACGACTACCGCCAGTTCTGGGCGCGCCTGCGCCAGGGCGAATTCTACAGCGGCGAGTTCCGACGCCTCGACAAGCACGGCCGTGACATCTGGTTGCAGGCCACCTACAACCCGATCCTCGACGCCAGCGGGCGCCCCTACAAGGTGGTCAAGTTCGCCCACGACGTCACCGCCGAGCGCCAGCGCAACGCCGAGTTCAAAGGTCGGATCAACGCCATCGACCGCGCCCAGGCGGTGATCGAGTTCGATCTCAAGGGCAATATTCTCGCCGCCAACCAGAACTTCCTCGACACGCTGGGCTATCACGCCGACGAGATCGAGGGCCAGCATCACCGCATGTTCTGCGAATCCGAGCATGTGGTCAGCCGCGAGTATCGCGACTTCTGGCTGGCGCTGAGCCGTGGCGAGCTGTTCGACGGCCGCTTCATGCGCCTGGGCAAGCATGGCCGCCGGGTCTGGATCCAGGCCACCTACAATCCGATCTTCGATGCCGACGGCAAGCCCTACAAGGTGATCAAGTTCGCCACCGATATCACCGCCGAGGTCGAGCTGGAAGAATACATCCAGGCCCAGACCGAGGCCATGAGCCAGTCGATCCATGCGCTCAACGCCTCCATTGCCTCGATCGCCGAGAACACCCAGTTGACCCGCTCGCTGGCCCGCGAGACCCAGCAGGAGGCCGGCCGCGGCACCCAGTCGCTGAGCGACTCGCGCGAGGCGATGGCAGCGATCCAGAAGTCTTCCGAGGATATCGATGCGATCGTCAAGGTGATCGGCGAGATCGCCTCGCAGACCAACCTGCTGGCGTTCAACGCCGCGATCGAGGCCGCCCGCGCCGGTGAGCACGGCCTGGGCTTCTCGGTGGTCGCCGACGAGGTGCGCAAGCTGGCCGAGAAGTCCGCTGATGCCACACGCCAGATCAACCGTCTGCTGGGCGAGTCGCTCAAGCGCATCGACAGCGGTAATGCCGTGACCCAACGTGCCACCGACTCCTTTGCACGTATCGTCGAGGGTGTGGCCCAGACCACCGACTCGATCGAGGAGATCGCCACCACCGTCAACGCCCAGCTCGAGACCGCCAACCGGGTCGACGGCGCGATCCGTGAACTGGCCCGGGCGACCCGCGGCGAGGAGCGGGCCAGATCATGAGCGCGCGCGTCTTCGGCATCCTGCGCGTCGGGGCCGCTGATGTCGCCCTCGATGCCCACGATCTGCAAGAGGTGGTACGCCTGGATAACCTGCCGCCACCGCGGCCGCGGGCGCCGGCCTGGTCGCGGGGTACACTGTCGCTGCGCGGCCAGCCGCTACCGCTGGTCGACCTGGCGGGGCTGCTGCAGCTCGATCCTGACATCCCGGCAGCGCCCATTGTCGATACCCATGATGAGCGCCATGTGGACGAGGTCCCTATCGACGAAGCCCAGAGCCAGCCTCACCGCCAGGGCAAGTCTCGGGCCAGCTTCGTCGCCGTGGTGGCGCATCGGGGTGCGCGCTTCGGGCTGTGTGTAAGCCAGATCGTCGACGTGATCGAGGTGCAGTCGCACCAGCAGCATGCGGTAAGCCACGGCGACGGCAGCACGTTGGCGCTGACGCCTTCGCTGATCGATCACCCGAGCCTGGCGCACCCGGCTTATCGGCTCGACCTGGATGCGCTGTTCGCGCTGGAAGAGATGGTCACGGTGACACCGCCGCCAGCGCTGGCAGAGCGCCAGTCGCCCGAGATCTCGACGCCGCCGACAGTCACCAATGACACCACGCCGACGCGGATCACCGCCCAGCGCTGGCTGATCGTGGAGAGCGGCGGCCAGGCGTTGGCACTGGATACCGCGATCGTCAGCGAGGTCGCCAACTGCCCCGAGATCGAACCGCCGCCGATCGAGCTCGACGCCTATCTCGGCAACGTCAGGCTGCGCGGTGCACGGCTGCCGCTATTCGACCCCGGCGAGTTGATCGGGCGTGCTCAGCAGCGCATGCGGCCCAGCTACATGGTGGTGCTCGCTGGCCCCGAGGGGCGTCTGGCACTGGCCCTGGAACACGTCACCGCGCTCAGCGCCGACGGCACTCTGTCGCCGGCCGGCCCAGGGCAGTCGGCGGCCGTGGCCGGGCTGGTCGCCGGCCCCTCTGGGCGCGATGCGCTGGCGCTCGATCACCGGGTGCTGATGACGACGCTCAATCTGAGTGCGCTGGCGCGCCTGCATGCGCGGCTCGATGGCGCCCAGGCAGGCAGCTCGGCCGCCGAGCACCAACCCCGGCGACGCTTCGCGCTGGTGCGTTTCACCTGTGCCGGCGACTACACCACGTTGCTCGATCAGCTCGACGCGGTCGATGCCGCCCCCACCGACTATCTCACCAGCGGCGGCGACCCGCGCTTCGTCGGCGTCTGGCGCCGTCACGGTCACAGTGTGGCCCTGGTCGATCTGCGCCACCTGCTGGGTCGCGACGCGTCGCGACCACCCCAGCACGTACTGATCGCCGACAGCGGCCAGGGGTTGATCGGCTTTCTCGTCGACGCAGTGCAGCGCATCGACTACGTCGAAGCGGCCGAAGAGAGCCTGGTAGTGCGCTGGCGCGGCGACATCGATCCCGACGCCCCGGCAGTCGAGCGTGCCAAGCGGCTGATCGCTCTCGGCGTCGGCGCCCACCATCAGGTCATGGCGATGCTCTGCCTGCAGACCCTGGCCATCGAACTGGCGGCGAGCGGCGTGGCGCTGCCGAACGCCGACGACACCGCCTAACTCGGTCTGCCCTGGTGTGGGCGGCCTCGCGTGGCGGGCGCCGTATCGCTCTCGACATTCTCGGTGGAAGCGCCATTGTCATTGCGCTCGCTCCCTGCAGGGCCACTCTCGGTATGGCCACTCTCGGCGAGTCTACCCTCGGCGCTTTCGCCCCTCTCGATCTCGCCCCTCTCACTCTCACCGTCATCACCCACGCGACTCGCGTCGGCGCCGCGCGACGTTCGGTCGAGTGCTGCCTCGTCTGCGTCCGCCCCCGCCTCTCGGGTCAGATGTTCGGGTAGCGCGCGCTTCATGCGCACACCGAGCTTTTCCAGCGCCAGCGCCTGGCCGACCAGACTGCCCTGGCCGGTAGCGAGTCGCCCCATGGCCTGGTCGTAGCTGCCCCGGGCACGGCCCAGGTGGCGCCCGACATCCTCGAGACTCGAGACGAAGCCCTGGAACTTGTCGAGCAGCTTGCCGGCACGCTCGGCGATATGGCGCGCGTTCTCGTTCTGGCGTTCCAGATTCCACAGGCTCGCCACGGTGCGCAGGCTGGCCAGCAGCGTGGTCGGCGTGACCACCACGATGTCGCGCGAGAAGGCGTCCTGGAACAGGGTATCGTCGAACTGGAAGGCAACCGCGAAGGCCGGCTCGATGGGCATGAACAGAAACACGAAATCCGGCGAGCGCAGCCCCGGCAGACGCGGATAGTCGCGTCCCGCCAGGCCGTCGATATGCGCACGGATCGCCTGCACGTGGGCGCGCAGCGCCTGCTCGCGCTCGGCGTCCTCCTCAGCGTTGACGTAGCGCACGTAGGCGTTGAGCGACACCTTGGCATCGACGATCAGATGCTTGTCGTCGGGCAGGTAGATCACCGCGTCGGGGCGCTGACGCCCCTGCTCGCCCTCGATCGAGACTTCGCGGCGGTACTCGATGTCCCGGCGCAATCCGGAGCGTTCGAGCACCGACTCCAGCATCACCTCGCCCCAGTTGCCCTGCATCTTCTTGTCGCCCTTGAGCGCCCGAGTCAGGTTGGCGGCCTCTTCGGTGATCTGGCGGTTGAGGGCGGCGAGCTGGTCGATCTGCACCTTGAGCGTGGTGCGCTCGCGCACCTCCTGGCCATGGATCTCCTCGAGCCGCTGGCGAAAGCCGCTGACCTGCTCACGGAAGGGCTTGAGCAGCGCTTCGAGGCTGTCTCGGCTCTGGGCGCTGTAGGCACGCTGGCGCTCGTCGAAGATCCGCCCCGCCAGCGCCTCGAACTCCTGCGCCAGGCGCGCCTTGGTCTGCTCCAGAAGCTCCAGGCGCTCGGCATGCTGGCGCTGCTGCTCGTTCAAGGTCTCGAGCCGGCCGTAGCGCTCGCGCAGATCCGCCAGGCGCGCGTTGAGGCTTTCCACCTGCTGATCGCGCTGGGCCAGCTGGCGCTTGAGCTCGGCTTCGCGCTCGCGCAGCTCGTCCTGCTGGGCATCGCTCTGGGCCAGCTCCTGCTCCAGGCGCTGGCGCTGGCTCTCTAACTCGCGCAGCCGCGCGCCGAGCCCTGCCCCCCTCACGCTTGCCTGACGCCACTGCCACAGCGCCACCCCGCCAGCCAGCGCCAGCACACCGGCCAGCCCCCAGGCGAGCGCCAGCGTATCCATATTCATCGCGCTCTCCCTCCGCTCATGCGTTCCATGACTTTACCGCCGCCCGCCAGGGCCGGCTTGCACTCTCGCCCTCATGTTCCACACTGAGGGACGGGCAACACGTGGACCGGGATGGTCCACGGACCCGCACACTCCATGACACATCACGACCAGGAGGTCACGATGGCTCAGCAACTCAACGGTAAACGCGTCGCCATTCTCGCCGCCGACGGCTTCGAGGAGTCCGAACTTGCCTCGCCCCGCGCCGCACTGCAAGGCCAGGGCGTGGAAACGCATGTCATCACCCCGGACGGCAAGGGCATTCGCGCGTGGGCCGAGACCGAGTGGGGTGACACCTACGAGGCCGACAAGGCACTCGATGCCGCCAACCCCAGCGACTATCACGCGCTGGTACTGCCGGGCGGCCTGTTCAACCCGGACACCCTGCGCATCAACGACAAGGCGCTGGCCTTCGTCAAGGCGTTCTTCGAGGCCGGCAAGCCGGTCGCGGCGATCTGCCATGCGCCCTGGATCCTGATCAATGCCGGCGTGGTCGAGGGGCGCAAGCTCACCTCGGTGCCCTCGGTCGCCCAGGATCTCAAGAACGCCGGTGCCCATTGGGTGGACGAATCGGTGGTGGTCGACAGCGGCTTCGTCACCAGCCGCACGCCGAAGGATCTCGATGCCTTCAACGCCAAGCTGCTCGAAGAGCTGGCCGAAGGACGGCATAGCCAGCAGCACGCCTGAGCGTCATCCCGCACGAGACCGAACGCCCGCCGCCAGGCGGGCGTTTTCGTGTGCTTTGCGGGATCGCCTGAGGCTTCCCATACTCAAGGCACTCGACCGAGGAACCGCCAGCCCGTGACCCACTCCCCCTCTTCATCGCGCCGCCTGCCGCGCCTGTTCATCGGCAAGCTGGCCCACTTCGCCAAGAAACTGGTGCGCCTGTTCACGCGCCCGGTACGCCGCGACAGCGGCCGCGGCGGGGTCGTGGTGCACCCGTTCCGCGGCTACGGCTCGCAGCGCGAAGCCTTCATCATGGGGCGCGTGTTCCGCCAGCCGGGGCGCCTGCTGGCATGGCAGGAGGGCGGCATGATGCAGGATCTGGTCGATATCGCCCGCCGCGTGGTGCGCCGCGGCGTCGCCGAGGCGCAGGTCGACATCCGGCTCGGCGCCACTCACGCCTCGGTGACCACCGACCGTGACGGCTACTTCTACGCACATATCGAGATCACCCACAGCCTGCCCGGCGACGCGATCTGGCACACCGCCAAGCTGCAGGTGCTCTCCGAGGCGGATGCGATCAGCACCGAGACCGAGGTCTATATTCCGCCGACCAGCACTGACCTAATCGTGATCAGCGATATCGATGACACCGTGATGTATACCGGGGTCGCCAACAAGCTCAAGATGCTCTATCGGCTGTTCGTCGAGACAGCCGACCAGCGTACCGCTTTCCCCGGCGTCGCCGCGCTCTACCGCGCGCTCTACGGCGGTATCGAGGGCAACCGCAAGCGCCCCATGCTCTACGTGTCGCGCGGACCCTGGAGCATCTACGAGATGCTCGAAGCGTTCTTCAACATGAACCGCATCCCGGTCGGCCCGATCCTGTTCCTGCGCGAGTGGGGCATGACGCTCAAGCGCCCGTGGCCGCGCAAGGCCGAGGAGCACAAGTCGAATGTGATC
Source organism: Salinicola tamaricis (assembly GCF_003006155.1). Taxonomy (GTDB): domain Bacteria; phylum Pseudomonadota; class Gammaproteobacteria; order Pseudomonadales; family Halomonadaceae; genus Salinicola; species Salinicola tamaricis. The sequence goes on from NZ_CP023559.1 coordinate 987,634, forward strand.
CGCAACATGCTGGCACTCTACGACGACCTGCCCTTCGTGCTGATCGGCGACAGCGGTCAGCACGACCCGGAGGTCTACACCGAGATCGTCAAGGCGCACCCGGAGCGAGTCCGCGCGATCTACATCCGCAAGGTGGACGACGACCCCGCGCGCGACGCTGCGATCGAAGCGCTGGCCGAAGAGCTGCGCCACGCCGGCTGTGAGCTGGTGCTCGCCCGCGACAGCGTGAGCATGGCCGAACACGCCCACGCCAAGGGGCTGATCTCGGAGGAAGGGCTGGACGCCGTGCGCGCCGATACCCGCGCCCAGCAGCAGCGTGAGTGATACCTTGTGCTGGCGCTCAGAGACCGCCGCTGAGCTGGCTCGTCAGGCGTGGGGTGAGCACGCCATCAGCGCGTCGATGTCACCCGCGACGATGTGTGCCAGGTGTTGCGTAATGGTCTCGATGGGCCAGTCCCACCAGGCAAGTTCGTTGAGCCTGGCCACGTCTTCCGCCGCGAAGCGCTGTTTGATGGGTTTGGCCGGATTGCCACCCACGATGGTATAGGCCGGCACATCGGAGACCACCACGGCGCGTGAAGAGACAATGGCGCCATTGCCGATGGTGACGCCGGGCATGATCAGCGCGTCGTAGCCAATCCAGACATCATGACCGATGACGGTGTCACCCTTGAACGGCAAGTCACCCGCTTCCGGCATGACCTTTTCCCAGCCGTTGCCAAAGATCTGGAAAGGATACGTGGAGATGCCTGAGAGCTTGTGATTGGCCCCATTCATGATGAATGTCGCGCCACGCCCGATGGCGCAGAACTTGCCGATGACCAGCTTGTCGCCAATGAATGGGAAGTGGTAAAGGACGTTGCGTTCGAAATTCTCCGCCCCTTCCGGGTCGTCGTAGTAGGTATAGTCGCCGACGACGATATTCGGATTCCGCACCGTATTCTTGATGAAACATACCTGCGGGAACCCCTTCATGGGGTGCTTGGTGTCTGGGTTCGGACCGTGCACGGCGTTTCTCCAACGGCTTTTCCAGCGCGTTTCTCCAACGCGTTTCTTTAACCCCAGGGGAGCAGTCGCACTCCGCCGCGGGGTGTCGAAGCGCGCTGTCGTTGTCAGGCCGGCGTCATGACGTCACCGGCCTGAAGATGCCTATCCGGCAGGGACCTGTCAGGCCGCGCGGCCCGAGCCGATATCCGCCACCAACGCCTTGAGCACCTGCCAGAACTCCTCGACCGAGGCGATCTCGGTGCGCTCGGTGGGCGAGTGGGCGCCGCGGATCACCGGGCCGAAGGAGATCATCTCCAGCTGCGGGTACTTGCTGCCGATGATGCCGCACTCGAGCCCGGCGTGGATCACCTTGACCGCCGGCTCCTGGCCCAGGGTCTCCTGGTGGAGGCGCTTGAAACGGGCCAGCAGCGCGCTGTCGGCGCTCGGTGTCCAGCCCGGGTAGCCGTTCTCGACCCGGGTGCGCGCGCCGATCAGTCCGAACAGCGCGGTGAAGCGGTCGGCCAGGTTGCGCGTGGCGCTGTCGCGCAGCGAGCGCACCAGCGCGCAGAGGTGGAATCGCCCGTTCTCCAGCGTCACCACGCCGAGGTTGTTGGAGGTCTCGACCACGCCCGGCACTTCCACGCTCATGCGCTCGATGCCGTAGGGCGCGGCGTGCAGCGCCGCCACCAGCAGGTCGGTGGCGGTATCGGTCAGCGCCTCGGCGTCATCGCAGGAGAGCTCGCCCGGCGAGAGCGTCAGAGTGACGCCGTCGTCGACACCGGCCAGCTCGTCGCGGTAGAGCGCCTGCAGCTCGGCCAGGGTCGCTTCCAGCGCCGGCAGATGGCTCTCGTTGACCACGATGGTGGCGAAGGCTTCCCGCGGCAGGGCGTTGCGCAGGGTGCCGCCGTAGTAGTCGACCAGACGGATGTCGTACTCCTCCAGCGCCCGCAGCGCGCGTACCAGCAGCCGGTTGGCGTTGCCCCGCTCCTTGTGGATATCGACCCCGGAGTGACCGCCGACCAGACCGGTGAGCGCGAGACGCCGCATCACCTCTTCCTCGTCACAGCCGCGCATCGGCAGGTCAGCATCGATCACCACGTCGGCACCGCCGGCGCAGCCGATGTAGACCTCGCCGCGATCCTCGGAGTCGAGGTTGAGCAGATAGCGCCCTTCGAGCCAGCCCTCGGCCAGACCCAGCGCGCCCTTCATCGAGGTCTCTTCTTCCAGCGTGAACAGCGCCTCGATCGGCCCGTGGGCGATGTCGTCGGTTTCCAGGATCGCCAGCGCAGCGGCCACGCCGAGGCCATTGTCGGCGCCCAGGGTGGTGCCGCGGGCGTGCAGCCAGCCATCTTCGACGTAGGTGTCGAGCGGGTCGTTGAGAAAGTCGTGGGGGCGGTCGGCGTTGGCCTGGGTAACCATGTCCAGATGGCCCTGGAGAATGATCCCCGGCACCGACTCGCAGCCGGGCGTGGCCGGCTTGCGGATACGCAGGTTACCGCTGCTGTCGCGATCGTGGGCGAGCCCCTGGGCCTCGGCCCACTGCTCCAGCGTTTCCACCAGTCGGGCTTCGTGCCCCGAGGCGCGCGGCGTGTTGCACAGGGTACGGAAATGACGCCAGACGGGTTCGGGGGAGAGCGTTAACAGATGATCGTTCATGTCGATTCCGGCCTCGCCGACACCGGCAGGCGGCGGCAGGCTTCCAACGGTGAAGGAAGAGAAGGGCCCGGCCCGCAGCGCGGCGGGCGGCCTGTTTCTGCGTGCCAACACCTTACTCGCCCGGCGCCGGCTTGACCATATCGCCGCCTTCACCGGCCGCTGCGAGCAGGCCACGGGCGAGCGCCCGAGCGCTCTCCTGACGCCCCCGCCGGCCGTCGTCCGAGAGGCGTTCGTCATGGCCCTGGAACAGGGCCGCCACCGCCGTTGCAATAACTGCCGGCGTGCCCAGCGCTGAGGCGACATCGCCGCCCGGCGCGTTGTCCGCCTTGACAGACGCCACCTCTACACCGGGCACAGGCTGGCGTCGCCACCAGTCGAGCCACGCCTGGCGCAGCCAGGGCCGCACCAGGGCCAGCTCGCCACCACCGGCGGCAAACCAGGCCAGTCGCGCCTCGACCGCCGAAGAGGCCGGGCCGGGCTCCCCTTCCCACAACAGTGCCGCCGCCACCTCGGGGTCGAGATCCCGCGCCGCCTGGCTGAGCAGATCCGGCAGCAGCAGACGGAAATCCATTGCCATGGCGGCCAGCGCATCCCGTGCCACAGGCGTCAGCCCCCGCCCCAGCATCAGTGCCGGCTCGCCGCTGGCCGCTTCGCGGGTCAACCCCAGGCGCAGAGTCACGAACCCGGCGCGGCGCCAGAAGGCGATCAGCCCCGGTTCGGCGCCAAAGCTGACGCCGAGCCGACCGACCCCTGCGGCACCGGCTTCCTCGGCCACCGCAGCGAGCAGCTGGCTGCCCACGCCACGGCGGCGCCAGGCCGGATGCACGGCGATCCGCATGAGTCGCCACCAGCGCACGCGGGCCGCGTCGAGGTGACCGCCATGAAAGGCCAGCGACTGCGCCATCAGGTGTCCCCGTGGGCGGCGTCTGCCGTAGTGGATCTCCTCGGCCAGGGCGGCGTCGAAGCCCCCCTCCGGCTGGACCACGGCGATCGCCACCAGCGTCTCGCCGAGCATCACCGCCGGCAGCATGACCTCGGGGCCGTCGAGCAGATGACGCAGATCGCTGGGCGCGGTGCGGTAGTGGGCCTGAACCAGCAGTCCGAAGACCTGGGCCAGCCGCTCGGGGTCCGCCGCCAGTGCCTCGCGGTCGAGCCAGACCACGTGCGGCGCATGGCTGACGGCGCTGGCCGCCACCGCCTCGGCGCTCGCCGCCTCGGCATCGAGGCACAGCAGATCGCGGGTCAGCGCCTCCAATGGGTCGCCCTCGGCCCAGCGCACCGGCGCGCTCAGACGCAGCCACCGCCAGCCGGGCGTCAGCCGGTCGAGACGTTCACGCAGGCGCACCTCGAAGCCGCGCCCGGTACCCTCGTAGCCGTGCACCGTGGTGGCAAAGGCGAGCCGCGGAAAGCGTTCGAGCCAGCGGATCAGCCGGGGGGCAGGGATCGCCGCTGCCTCGTCCACCAGCAGGGTCGGCGGCGAGTGCGGGTCGATGTCTGCACCCTCGAGCGCGGGCAGCACCCGCTCCGGCGGCAGCCAGGTGACCTGCGCCGTCTGCCCCGCCAGGGCCAGGGTGAAACCCGCCTCATCCACGCGGCCTTCCGGCAGCAGCGCCACGAGGCGCGCAAACAGCGGCGCCACCGCCTCGCGGGAGGGCGCGGTCACCCAGAGCTGCCGCTCGCCCTGCTGCAGCCGGCGCGCCGCGGCGATCCCCAGGGCGGCGCTCTTGCCGCGCCCGCGGTCGGCGACCAGCACCAGTGGCCGGCGCCGACGCAGCCGGGTCAGCCGCGCCACCGCCTCGGCCTGATCGGCGGTGAGACAGTCGGCGTCCCTGCTCGTCGATGTCGATGTCGGTGTCTGCGCCTGAGCCGAGCCACCCGACGATAGCGTCGGCGCGCCTGCCCGCGGTAGTGCCGCCTCGGGCGCCCAAACGGCCACCGCGTCTGCGGCCGTCAGCCCTCGCGCCACCCGGCGCAGATAGCGCGCCTTCAGTGTGTCCGCCGCGTGGGGCCACTGGGTCAGGCGGCGGTAGTCGGCGTCGCCCCGCCACGGGCCCGCCTCGGGGGTGAGCCAGTGCGCCGGGGTCAGCAGCACCAGCCAGCCGCCAGCGAGGACGGTGCCGCTGAGCGCACCGAAGGCGTCGGGGTCGAAGCCCCCCTGGGGCGAGGCGGCATCGACGACCACCAGATCGTGCTCCTGGCCGAGCCGCGAGCGCGCCTTGGATGCAGCGATCCGGGGTATATCGGGCGACACGCGCTCGCTGGCCGGGCCGACCCACAGCGGCGTGCGCCAGTCACCGGCGGCGACCCACGCGGCAGCGCGTGTCAGCGCCGTCTCGGGGTCGGCAGCGATCCACAGGACCCCGCGCACCCGGCGCTCACGCAGCCCGTCACACTGCTCACGTAGCCACGCGGCCAGCGGGCTCACGTCTTTCTCCAAAGAGATCGCCTATCCAAAGAGATCGCCGAGATCGGGTTTGAGCGTCGGGCAGAAGCGCGCCAGCACCAGCGCCAGGGCCACGCCGCCAAGGGTCAGCAGCACCGGCAGCCAGCTGAAAGCCACGCCGGAGGAGACATAGAGATAGAGAAAGAACAGCGACATCACGCCGCCACCGAGCAGGCGCCCGGCGCGCACGCCGGCCAGGTAGACGCTGACCAGCACGCCGAGGCAGGGGATCAACACGCTGCACAGGTTGATCACGAACTCGCGCCCGGACGCGGCGACGCCGGGCAACAGCAGGCGCGCCGCCAGCTCCCACACCACCAGATAGATCAATACCGGGGCGGCGAAGGCGCCGATCAGGCGCGATACGGTACGAACGGGCTCATCGGCGCCCGGCTTGGGCGGCTGCGGGGTCTGCATCATGGATTTCCGAAACGGGTTGGCAAAGGCGGCGCGGCAGTCGTGGCCACGCCACCGGCGTCTGGCGCTATTGAATCATCCGCGCCGCGCGCCTGCACCTCCCCCGCCCCGCCTCAGTGCTCGATGCGCTTGAGCAGCAGCACCAGCGGCACGCTGAGCAGATAGAGACAGCCCATCCACAGGAAGATGTCGTTGTAGGCGAGCACCTGGGTCTGCACGCCGATCCGCTGGCCGAGCATCGCCACGGCGCTATGGTAGGGGTCGGCGACATGGCCCATCAGCAGCGCCTGGTAGTTGGCAATCTCCTGCTGGACCACCACCCGCCCCTGATCGAGGGCCGGAATCAGCTGGTTCCAGTGGTAGTCCTCACGCCAGTCGCGCACGGTATCGAGCATGGCCAGCCCGACCGCGCCGCCCAGGTTACGCATCACGCTGAACAGCCCCGCGGCGTTGCCCAGCTCCGCCGGCCCCAGGGTGCCCAGGGCGATACGCGAGGCGGGGATGATGCACATGATCATGCCGGTGCCACGCACGATCTGCGGCCAGAAGAACTGCCAGAAACCCGATTCGCTGGTGAGGTTCGAGTTCATCGCGGTGCCGATCCCTACCAGCAGCAGGCCGAAGAAGAGCAGCACGCGCAGGTCGACCGAGTTGGTCAACCGCCCCACCACCGGCGCGGTGAAGAACATCGCCACCCCGGTGGTGAACAACCTCACCGATCTGCAGGCTCGAGTAGCCGCGCACGCCGCCCAGAAACAGCGGCATCAGATAGACCAGCCCGTACATGGCGATGCCGACCACGAACACCAGCCCGGTGCCGATCGAGAAGTTGAGGTTCTTGAACGCGCGCAGATCGACGATCGGATGCTCACAGGTGAGCACCCGCCAGAAGAAGCCGATGCAGGAGGAGACACAGAGCAGTGTCATCCACACGATCAGCTCGCTCGAGAACCAGTCGTCGCCGGGCCCCTCCTCGAGCACGAACTCGAGACTGCCGAGGAACAGTGCGATCAGAATCAGCCCGCTGAAGTCGAGCCGCTTGGCGACGCTGGCGTCACCCTTGTCGACGTCGAGAAAACGCCACACCGCCAGGGTGACGAAGATGCCGGGAATCACATTGACCAGGAACAGCCAGTGCCAGCTGAAGATCTCGGTGAGATAGCCGCCCACGGTGGGACCGATCGACGGCGCCAGGGTCACCACCATGCCGATGATGCCCTGCACCGTGCCCATCGCGCGGCGCGGGAACAGCGAGAAGCTGACCGCCTGGGTCAACGGGATCATGGCCCCGCCCATGAAGCCCTGGATCGCACGCAGCACGATCAACTGATCGATGCTGGTGGCCAGCGCACAGCCCAGGCTGGCCAGGGTGAAGCCGGCACACGAGATGACGAAGGCGACCCGGGTCGAGAGCCAGCGCATCAATACCCCGGAGAGCGGGATCATGAGATCTCGGCGATCAGATAGGAGGTCTGGATCCACGAGATTTCATCGCTGGAGGCGGAGACGCCGGCCTGGATCTCGTTGAGCGAGCTGGCCACGATCTGGATGTCGAGGATCGCCATGAACATCCCGAACACCGCCGCAATGAAGCCGAAGCGGTGGTGCCAGGAGGGCATCTCCTGAGGGCCGCCGTTGGCGGGCGGCGCGACCTCACTCATGCCGCGTCACTCCTCACGGGGCGCTGTCTTCGAGCGCGGGACCCGGATCGAAGTAGATCGCCTGGCCATCGACCTGACGCGTGTCCACCGAGGGCTCCACCGAGAGCCCTGCCTGCAGCCGCCATAGCTGATCCTTGGGCCCGGTGATACGGATCTTGACCGGCACCCGCTGCACGATCTTGTTGAAGTTGCCGGTGGCGTTGTCCTGCGGCAGCAGGCTGAACTGGGTGCCGGTGGCCGGCGCCACGCTGTCGACCTTGCCGGTGTAGGCGATATCCGGGTAGGCGTCGACCTCGAGGGAGACCGGCTGGCCCACGCGCATGCGCTCGATGTCGGTCTCCTTGAAGTTGGCCACGACATAGGCACTGGAGGTCGGCACCAGCTGCATCAGCGTCAGCGATGGCTGAGCCAGATCGCCGGCCTCCACCGTGCGGTTGCCGACCACGCCGGTGCGCGGGGCGACGATCCGGGTCTTGGCGAGCTGGTTCTGGTAGTAGTCGATATCGGCCTTGGCGGCATCGCGCTGGGCCTCGGCACTCTCCACCGCAGCCTGATCGGCACTCAGTCGGCGCTTGGCCGACTCGACGCTGGCCCGGCGCGCCGCCAGCGTGGCCTGGGCCACGCGCAGCGAGGCGCGGTCGTCGTCCAGCTGCTGGCGCGAGGCGTAGTTCTTCGACGCCAGCGACTGCGAGCGTTCGAGATGCTGGCGCGCCTGAGCGACATCGGACTCCGCCGCACTCACCTGTGCCTGGGCTTCGTCGATGCTGGCGCGGTCGAGTTCGATCTGGCGCTGGGCCTGGGTCACACCGGCGGCGTTGACCGCGAGCTGGGCCTGAGCCTGGGCCAGCTGGCTGCGGGTGTCGCGGTCGTCGAGCTGGACCAGCAACTGGCCCGCCTCGACGCGCTGGTTGTCGGCCACCGCCACCCGCGCCACCTTGGCCGTGAGTTCGGCACGCACCGCCACACTGTCGGTGTGCACGTAGGCGTTGTCGGTGCCGACGAAGAAGCGTCCGGTCTGCCACCAGTGCCACGCGAACACCAGCGCGACGACCGCCAGCACCACGACCGCCGCCGCCGTATAGAGCTTTTTCTTGATCTTCATGCGTTGATCTTCATGCCTTTGACTGGGAGCCGGAGACACGGCTGTTTGCCGGAGACACAGGCGCGACTAAAGTGTAGTGTATGCTACACTATCTTTTGTAAAACGCCACCGTCATCGTGTTGCGGTTGGCAACGCGCCCGTCGCGCCACACCTTCACCGAGGCCACCGCCAGCCCCATGCCCTCAACCGATGCCCACCGCCCGCTGACACCCACCACCGAGCGCGGACTCAAGCGCCGCGACGCGCTGATGGACGCGGCCCAAAAGCTGTTCCTCGAGCGCGGCTACGGCCAGGTCAGCGTCAACGACATCGTCGCCGAGGCGGGCGGCTCGCTCTCCACCCTCTACCGTCACTTCGGCAACAAGGAGGGGTTGTTCCAGGCGATGATCGAGCGCCGCTCCCACTACCTCTATGAGGCGCTCTCCGCCGAGGGCGTCGACGGGCTCTCGATCGAGGAGGCGCTGCAACGCCTGGGGGTCACCCTGCTGATCAAGGTCACCGACTGCGAGACGCTCGGTATCTACCGTGAAGTGGTGGCCGAGAGCCCGCGCCAGCCCGAGCTCGGCCAGCTGTTCTATGCCGCCGGCCCGGGCCGTGTGCGCCAGGCGCTGGCCACCTATCTCGAGCGCCAGATGCGCGCCGGGCGACTGCCACAGGGCGACGCGGTCGAGCTCGCCGGTATCTTCCTCGGCTCGGTGCTCGGCGAGTTGCACCTGACCCAGCTGCTGCAACTGGAATCGCCGCCTTCACAGGCGGCGATCGAGCAGCGCGTGGCGTGCTGCGTCTCCCTCTTCGTCGGCGGCTTGCGCTACGCCGAGGCGTGATCGGCGAGCAGCGCCTCGATGGTCACCGGCAGGTCGCGGTAGCGCTTGCCGGTGGCGTGGTAGAGCGCGTTGGAGATCGCCGGCGCAATGCCGGTGAGACCGATCTCCCCCACCCCGCGGGCGCCGAACTCGTTGAACTTGAAGTCCGGGTAGTCGAGCAGCTCGACGTCGATCTCGGGGATGTCGGCGTGCACCGGCACGATGTAGTCGGCCACGTTGGCATTGATCAGCCGGGCGTCACGGGGGTCGTAGTCGAGCTTCTCGAACAGCCCCATGCCGATCCCCATGACGATGCCACCCTCGACCTGATTGCGCGCCGTCGGCGGATTGATCGCGCGGCCGATGTCCATGCTCGACACCACCCGCGATACCCGCACCCGTGAGATGCCCGGGTCGACGCGCATCTCGACGAAGTGGGCGCCGAAGGAGCGGAAGCTGTACTGCTTCTTCTCCTCGCCCGGGGCGCTACTGCCCTGACCGTTGACACTGGACAGGCGCATGGCTTCGAGTACCTCGGCAAAGCGGTAGCTGCGTTCACCATCGCTGAGCGCGCCTTCGGCCACCGTCAGGCTGTCGGCATCGACCCCGGCGAACACCCCACCGTGGCCGGTCGCCACCTCCTTGAGCGCGCTCAAGGCATCGCGGACCGCCGCCGCCACGGCGGGCAGCGTGGTCGCAGTGGCCATCGAGCCCCCGGAAAGCGGCCCCGTCGGCAGGCTGGTCTCGCCCAGCTTGACCTCGATATCAGCCACGGCGACACCGGTCAGCTCGGCCACCGTCTGGGCCACGATGGTGTAGGTGCCGGTGCCGATGTCCTGGGTACCGCAGGCCGCGAACAGGGTGCCGTCGGCGCGCAGCTCGACCCGCGCCTGACACGGCTGGCGCCCGGCGAACCAGGTGCAGGCGGCCATGCCGTAGCCGATGATCTCGTCACCGTCGCGCATCGCCCCGATGCCCGGATCGCGCTGGGCCCAGCCGAAGCGTTCGGCGGCGCTGTGCAGGCACTTGTCGAGCTGCTTGCTCGACCACGGCAGGCCGCTCTCCGGGTCCTCATGGGCGTAGTTGCGCAGGCGCAGCTCCACCGGGTCCATCTGCAGTGCCACCGCCAGCTCGTCCATCGCGGTCTCCAGCGCGAAGATGCCGGAGACCTCGCCGGGCGCGCGCATCGGACAGGGCGTGCCGTGGTTGAGCGCCAGGATGCGCTGGCTCACCGCCAGGTTGTCGCAGGCGTAGAAGCTCGGCGTGGCGCTGCCGCAGGCGTCGACGTAGCGGTCCACCAGCGAGGTCTCGGTGGTGGAGTCATGGATCACCGCGCTCAGGCGACCATCGCGATCCGCCCCCAACCGCAGGCGCTGGCGTGAGGCGGGGCGATTGCCGCCACCGGTCATGTCCTGGGCCCGCGGCAGCACCAGCTTGAGCGGCCGACCGAGTTCACGGGCGGCACCGGCGGCAGCCACCGCGTGGGGCCACATGAACAGCTTGTTGCCGAACCCGGAGCCGATGTAGTGGGAGATGACCTCGATGTTCTCCTGCGCCAGATCGAAGATCCGGGCCATGGCGTTGCGCTGGTAGAACACCCCCTGGCTCGACTCGTGCACCACCAGCCGGCTGCCGCCATCGCGCCACTCGGCCAGAGTGGCGTGCATCTCCATCTGCAGGTGGCTCTCGGCGGCAATGTGATAGACCGCATCGACCTTCACCGCGGCCCTGTCAAACGCGGCTTCCGGATCGCCGCGGGTGGTCCCGGCGTCTTCCAACAGCTCGCCTTCGGTGTGGCTGTCGTGGGCACCGTCGAGCAGGCTGGAGATCGCGCCGGTCTCCTGGCGGTAGCGGGCCACCACGCGCTGGGCGGCGGCGCGGGCCTGGGCAAAGCTCTCCGCCACCACCAGTGCGACGTACTGACCGTGGTAGTAGATGCGCTCGTCCTCGAACGGCAGGCGCACCTCGCTCACCTGATCGCCGTGCCCCATGCTGTTGGGCGAGCGGTGCAGGCGCGGGAAGTTGGCGTGGTGGAAGATATCGACCACGCCGGGCATCGCCAGCGCCTCGTCGAGGTCGAGCCGTTCCAGCGTGCCGTGGGCGATGGTCGCCGCGACCGGATAGCCGTAGAGCATGCCCTCGACGCTGAGTTCACCGGTATAGCCGGCGCGTCCGGTGAGCTTGAACTCGCCGTCGATACGCGGCGTGCGCTGGCCGACGACCTGGGGATGGTCGAGTGTCGACTGGTTCAGATCGTTCATGCCTGGCTCTCCTGGGTATCGGTGCCGCCCTGGCCGGTGTCGTTCTGGTCGGTACCATGCCGTGCGGCGCGGCTGGCGTCGCGCAGGGCGCGGACGATCGCCTGCTTGGCCAGGTCGACCTTGAAGGCGTTATGGGCGAGTGGCCGGGCATCGCGCAGGGCGACCTCTGCGGCACGTTCGAAGCTCGCCAATTCGGCCGGCTGGCCAGCCAGGGCCGCCTCGGCCTCGGGGCTCGCCACGGTTTGGTGGCGACACCGCCAAGGGCGAGCCGTGCCTCGCTGATCCGCTCGCCATCCAGCGTGAGCTGCGCCGCCGCCGAGGCCAGCGCGAACTCGTAGGAAGCGCGATCACGCAGCTTGAGATAGTGTGACCCAGCCGAACGCCAGCGGCGCGTCGAGGGTCAGCGCGGTGATCAGCTCGTCCGCGGCCAGGTCGTGCTCGAGATGCGGGGTGTCGCCGGGCAGCCGGTGGAAATCGGCGAACGCCACCTCGCGCTCGCCCGACGGCCCCTCGAGGGTCAGGGTGGCGCCGATGGCGGCCAGCGCCACGCACATGTCCGAGGGGTGCACGGCGATACAGTCGGCGCTGCCACCGAGCAGCGCGTGCATGCGATTGATGCCGTCGCGGGCATCGCAGCCGCTGCCCGGCTGGCGCTTGTTGCAGGCGCTGCCGACATCGCGGAAGTAGGGGCAGCGGGTACGCTGCATGAGGTTGCCGGCGGTGGTCGCCATATTGCGCAGCTGGGTCGAGGCGCCCGCCAGCAGCGCCTGGGAGAGCAGCGGGTAGTCGCGCTTCACCTCAGGGTGATGGGCGAGATCAGTGTTGGTCACCAGCGCGCCGATCTTGAGTCGGCCATCCGCCAGCCGCTCGACCGACTTCAACGGCAGCGCGTTGATATCCACCACCGCTGCAGGACGCATGACATCGAGCTTGACCAGATCGAGCAGGGTGGTGCCGCCGGCGACAAAAGTCGTCTCGGCGTTGCCGTGCTGCGCGGCGTTGCCGACGCTCTCGGCGCGGGAGAAGTCGAAGGCTCTCATGGGGTCTCCTCCGCGGCCTGGCCCGCGGCGTCGTCGGCCAGGGTCGCGCGCGCCTGCTGGATCGCCGTCAGGATGTTCTTGTAGGCGCCGCAGCGGCAGATATTGCCGCTCATCGCCTCTTTCACCGCGGCATCGTCGCTGCCGATGCGTGGATCATTGAGCAGCGCCGTCGCCGACATCATCTGCCCCGGGGTGCAGTAGCCGCACTGGAAGGCATCGCAGGCGAGGAAGCTCTGCTGCACCGGGTGCAGCTCGCCCTCCCGCGCCAGCCCTTCCACCGTGGTGACGTGCTGGCCTTCGCACATGGCCGCCAGCCGCAGGCAGGCGTTCATCGCCTGACCGTCGACGTGCACGGTGCAGGCACCGCACTGACCGTGGTCGCAGCCCTTCTTGGTGCCGCCAAGGCCGAGCTGCTCGCGCAACACGTCGAGCAGCACCGCGTTGGGGGCCACGTCCAGCGAGACCGGCTGCTGGTTGAGGGTGAAGTTGACGTTCAGGGTGGGCGCAGGGATCCCACGCCGTGTCGGGGAATGCACGGAATCGTCCATCATGCCGGCTCCTCATCGGTGATCGAGGCGCGGCCCCTGTGCGCGTCACTGCGCTCGGCCACGCCCCGCAGTCTGGGGCGACTCGCGTGAACGCCACGGTTCGGGGCAGGCGGCACCGACGCCGCGCTGGCGGGCGCCGGGCACACTGCGGCCGGGAACCAATGGGTGTCACGGGAATCCATGCAGGGCGGGGCGCTGTCAGGACGCCGTCGCCGTGTCGACTGATCAGCATAGACACCCGAGCGCCACCCCGCCCGGAGATGTCCGGAAAAGTCGCCGCCGGCCTCCCCCACGCGTCGACTTCGGTTAAGCTTGGCCGCGCCCGACACCCGACCCACCCAGCAAGGACGACTCACGACCGCCATGAATACGCTGATCCTGGTCCTGATTCTGCTGCTGGTGGCTTCGGCCACCGGCGTCATCACCCGCTTCATGCCGGCGCTGCCGACGCCGCTGGTGCAGATCATCCTGGGCGCCCTGCTGGCCTGGCCGGCGTCCGGTCTGCACGTCGAGCTGGAGCCGGAGATCTTCCTGCTGCTGTTCATCGCCCCCTTGCTGTTCGCCGATGCCCGACGCTTCCCGCAGCGTGAGTTCATGAGCCTGCGCGGGCCCATCCTGGCGCTGGCACTGGGGCTGGTGCTGTTCACCGTGGTCGGCGTGGGCTACTTCATCCATCTGCTGTTCCCGGCGCTGCCGCTGGCGGTGAGCTTCGCCCTGGCGGCGATCCTCTCGCCCACCGACGCGGTGGCGGTGTCCTCGATCTCCGGCCGGCTGCGGGTGCCGCCAAGACTGATGCGCGTGCTCGAGGGCGAATCGCTGATGAACGATGCCTCCGGCCTGGTGGCGTTCAAGTTCGCCGTCGCCGCCGCGCTCACCGGCACCTTCTCGCTGGTCGATGCCACCTTCAGCTTCTTCATCATCGCGGTGGGTGGGCTGGTGGTGGGGGCGCTGCTGGCCATGGGCTTCAACCTGCTGCGCACCCGCCTGATCGAGCGCCATCTGGGCGAGGCGACTACGGTCCAGGTGATCCTGCTGGTGCTGCTGCTGCCGTTCGCCGCCTATCTGCTCGCCGAGCACCTGGGGCTCTCCGGCATTCTCTCCGCGGTGGCCGCCGGCATGGTGATGAACCGCGCCGACCTCAAGCGGGTCGGCCAGCTGAATGCGCGCATGCAGACCCAGAGCGTGTGGGAGATGCTGGAGTTCGTGCTCAACGCGCTGGTATTCCTGCTGCTCGGCTTCCAACTGCCGGCAATCATCAATGGCGCCCTCGACCACTCGCTGCACGACATCGGCGACTACGAGTTCCTGCGTCTGCTCGGCTACGTGGCGATCATCTCGCTGGCGCTGCTGCTGTCGCGCTTCCTGTGGATCTGGCTGGCCAGCGAGGTCGGGCTGGCGCTGACGCGACTGCGCGGCCTGATACATGGCCGCCCGCGGCTGCCGTCCCCCGACGACAACGGCCGTTTGTCCCTGCGCCTGATGCTGGCAGCGACCCTGGCGGGTATCCGCGGCACCATCACGCTGGCGGCGGCGCTGTCGCTGCCGCATCTGATGGAGAACGGCACCCCCTTCCCCAACCGCGAGCTGCTGATCTTCCTCGCCACCGGGGTGATCCTGTTCACCCTGATCACCGGCAGCATCGGCCTGCCGCTGGTGCTGCGCAATCTGAAGCTGCCCCGCGACACCCGCGAGTTCGACGAGGAGCGGCGCGCGCGCATCGCCGGCGCCGAGGCGGCGATCTACCGTATCGAGCGTTTCCACCACGACCGCACCGGTGAGTTCGCCCGGGCCCAGACCAACGACGAGACGATCATCGCGTTCAACGACATCAGCGCTCAGTTGATGGCCTATTACCGCGAGCGTATGGCGCTGCACTCCACCGAGACCGCTACCCCACAGCTCGCCACCAGCCGTGAGCTGGAGCGCGAGACGCGGCTGGAAGCGCTGCGTGCCGAACGCCGTGAGTACTACAAGCTTCGCCAGCGCCACCGAATCAACGACAATGTGCTCAGAAAGCTGGTGCGCGAGGTCGATCTCGCCGAAGCCGCGCTGACCAGCGACGAGGGCCAGCCGGCTCACTGAACCGCGGCATGGGGCCGCACCCGCCTTGCACGCCAGGTCGGCCGGCCCCAGATAGACGGCAACCATGAACACCTGTCCTCCACGCGCATGAAGACAGAGTGTTCGATACCGACAGGAGAGAGGGATGAGACGACCGATGTCACGCTGGATCACCGCCGCGAGCCTGGCCCTGATGAGCTTCGCTACCGTCACCGCCGCCAGCGCCCAGGAGACGCAGGCCACCGCGACGGTGCCGGGCCTGATCGCCACCCCGGTCGAAGGCAGCGTTCACCAGGTGGCCGGCCGCTTCGCCGACAACGTGCGCACCAGCGGCATGACCATCTTCGCGCGCATCGACCACCGCCAGGGCGCGATGTCCCGCGATATGGCCATGCTGCCCAACGAAGTGATCGTATTCGGCAACCCCAAGACCTCGACGCCCCTGATGCAGTGCGCCGCCACCGCCGGCATCGATCTGCCGATGAAGGCGCTGATCTGGCAGGACAGCGACGGCCAGACTTGGCTCGGCTACGACGACCCGCAGTGGATCGCCACGCGCCACGGCGTCGGCGACTGCCCCGCGGTCGCCCCGCTCAGCCGCGAGATGCAGGCGCTGGTCGAGGCGACCAAGTCGTGATGGCGGCGGGCGTCAGGCGCGCAGCCCGGCGCTGCTGAAGCCACCGTCCACCGCGAGAATCTGGCCGGTCACGTAGGAGGCCTCGCCGGAGAGCAGGAAGGCAACCACGCTGGCGACCTCCGCGGGCTGGCCGTAGCGCCCCAGCGATACCCGCTCGTGCCACTGCGCGCGTACCGCATCGGTATGAATGGCACGCGCCAGCGGCGTATCGATCGGCCCCGGCGCTACCGCGTTGACCCGAATCCCCTGGGCGCCCAGCTCACAGGCCATGACCCGCGTCAGCGCATCCTGCCCCGCCTTGGAGGCGCCGTAGGCGCTACGCCCCTTGTTGCCGCAGCTGCCGGAGATCGATGAGATATTGACCACACACCCCGGCAACCCGCGCTCGACCCAGTAGCGCGCCAGTGTCCGCGAGACCACGAAGGAGCCGACCAGATTGACGTCGAGGATGCGGCGAAACTCCGCCACTTCGGTGTCGAGGGTGGCCTTGTCGATGCCGATCCCGGCGCTGTTGACCAGCGCGGTCAGCCGATAATGCGCGGCCAGGGCATCGACCGCCGCCGACACCGCCTCTTCGTCGGCCACATCACAGGCGCAGGCGGCGTGGCTGGGCAGGTCGAGCTCAGCGCACGCCCTGGCCAGCCCCTCGGCCGAGCGATCCAGCAGGCAGACCTCCCACCCGCGCGCCTTGAGCATCGACGCGATTGCCAGGCCGATGCCCGATGCGCCACCGGTGATCACTGCCGCCCCGCCGGTCGGCGTCGGGATGTTTACCGCTTCGCGCGTGCGCGTCATGACGTTGCCTCCCGGCGCTCGACCGCCTGCCGCACGAGCTGCTTGGTGATCTTGCCGTAACTGGACTTGGGTAGACTGTCGAACAGGTGATAGCGACGCGGCACCTTGTAACTCGCCACGTGCGCCTTGACCCAGCCTTCGAGCGCCGCGAGATCGAGCTCGGCCCCCTCCCGCGGGACCACCGCCGCCACACCGATCTCGCCCCAGCGCGGGTCCGGCATGCCCACCACTGCGACCTCGCGGATATCCGGATGGGTGAGCATTTTCTCCTCGATCTCGCGCGGGTAGATATTGGAGCCGCCGGAGATGTACATGTCCGACGCCCGCCCGGTGATGTAGAGAAAGCCTTCGTCGTCGAGATGACCCAGGTCCCCGGTACGGAACCAGCCGTTGCGGAACGACTTGGCGTTGGCCTCCGGGTTGGCATAGTAGCCGGCGAAGACGCCGAGGCCGCAGACACAGATCTCGCCGCTCTCCTGCGGAGGCAGCTCACGGCCGGCCTCGTCCTGGATCGAGACCTGCATCGCGGTACGGTCATAGCCACAGGTGCCCACCTTGAAGCGCGCGTCATCGGCGCTGTGCAGCTGCGGTGGCAGCACGGTGATATTGCCGGTCACTTCGCCCAGCCCGTAGTACTGCACCAGCACCGGCCCCAGGCGTGCCAGCGCACGCTGCTGATCGGCGCGGTACATCGGCGCACCGGCATAGATCACGTAGCGCAGGGAGGCCGCCGAGTAGCGTTCGGCCGCGGGGTCCTCCACCAGCAGCTTGACGATGGTGGGCACGGTGAACAGGTTGGTGATGCGGTGGGCGTCGATCAGCGCGAAGATCTCCTCGGCATCGAACCCCGGCGCGCTCGGCAGCACGGTCTTCACCCCGCGCGCCAGCTGAGTCAGATAGTGGATCCCCGAGCCGTGGGAGAGCGGCGCCACCACCAGGCTGGCGTCACTCGTCTGATCGGTGCCCGGCATCAGATCACAGAGATGGTTGGTGACGATGAAGCCCATCTGGCCGTGGGTGAGCACCGCCGCCTTGGACTTGCCGGTGGTGCCGGAGGTAAAGAAGAACCAGCACGGATCGTCGTGCTCGACGTCCACATTGGCGCAGGTCTGCCCCAGATACGCCGCCACCAAGGCCTCGTAGCCGAGATCGCCGCCCTCGTGCGTTTCGCCGAGGCAGAGGGTCAGACGCAGCGCCGGGTCGGCCGCCGCCATGGCGCGCCGATGGTGCTCGAACTCCGGACCCACCACCAGCATTTTCGCCTGGGTCAACTCGGCGAGCCAGGCCGCCTCTTCCGGCGCGATACGGAAGTTGGCCGGCGCCCAGATCGCCCCCAGCCGAAACGCGGCGAGCTGCGTCTCGATCATCTCGAAGCCGTTACGGCTCTGCACCAGCAGGCGGTCACCCTTTTCCAGCCCATGCGCCCGCAGCCCCAGCGCCAGTGCACTGACACGCTGATCCAGCGTGCGCCAGGAAGCGTCCTGTCGCCCATCACCAGCGCCGGTGCCTCGGGGTAGCGCCGCGCCGCCTGGGTGAGAAAGTGGGCCAGATTCATCACCCGCCGGCTCACCGGCGCGAGACCGCCCACGGGATGCTGCCGGGTATCGCTCATCGCACGCGCTCCAGAATGCTGACGTAGTTGGCCACCGCGGCGCCACCCATGTTGAACACGCCGGCAAGACCGGCCCCGGGAATCTGCATGTCACCGGCCTCGTGCATCAGCTGCATGCAGGCCAGCACGTGCATCGACACGCCGGTCGCCCCCACCGGATGCCCCTTGGCCTTGAGCCCGCCGGAAGGATTGACCGGCAGGCACCCGCCCTTGTGGGTCCAACCCTCGCGAATCGCGCGATGCCCCTCGCCCCGCGGCGTCAGGCCCATGGTTTCGTACTCGATCAGCTCGGCGATGGTGAAGCAGTCGTGGGTCTCGACCAGATCGAGATCATTCAGGCCGAGCCCGGCCTGATCCAGCGCCCCCCCCAGGCCCTGGCCGCCCCTCGAAGGCGGTCGGATCGCGACGGCTCAGCGCCAGCACGTCGTTGGCCTGCACCCGGGCGCGAAAGCCGATCGCCCGGTGCAGCGACTGCGCGGTCTGTGCATCCGCCAGCACCAGCGCGGCGGCGCCATCGGAGATCATCGAGCAGTCGGTACGCCGCAGCGGATCGGCCACCAGCGGATTGCCCTCGTCGGCCCGGTTGCAGCGTTCGAAGCCGAGATCGCGGCGCACATGGGCCAGCGGATTGGCGACGCCGTTGGCGTGATTCTTGGCCGCGATCATGGCCATCTCCTCGCGGCGGTCGCCGTAGCGCGCGAAGTAGTCGCTGGCGATGCGCGCGAAGACGCCGGGAAAGCCCCCCGGTGCCTGCTCCTCACGGCGGTAGCTGGCCCCCAGCAGGATCTCGCCGACCGCGGACGAGGGCAGCGCCGTCATCTTTTCCGCACCGATCACCAGCGCGATCCTGCCACGGCCGGACTCGATGAAGTCCATACCCGCATGAATCGCCGCGGAGCCGGTGGCGCAGGCGTTCTCCAGCCGCGTGGCCGGGGTCGAGGCCAGTGCCGGTTCCCCCATGCCGACCAGTGCTGCCTGGAAATCCTGCGGCGAGAAGCCGTTGTTCATGACGCCGACGAAGATGGCATCGACGGCCTCCGGGGTGATCCCGGCGTGCGCCAGGGCCTGGGGCGTGACCTGCGCCATCATGGCTTCGGTATCGGCCTCGGGGCGCTTGCCGAACGGCAGATGCGCCCAGCCGACGATCGTGGCTCGCGTTGACATGTTTTCTCCGTATTCCATAAAATGGAATTAAAAAATATGATATCAATTACGCTATTCGCCGATTAGAGCGCCTTCAATCGAAAGATGGCCGTTATATACCAAATAATTAGGCCACATTATGGAACGACAGGAGCCAGCCATGAGTTCAGGCCATATCCAGGGCGCGCAGTCCACCTATCGCACCCTGCAGGTCCTGCGTGCCATTGCCGGAGAACTGGGCAGCGGCGTGTCACTGGCCTACATCACCCAGCGCACGGGACTCTCCAAGCCCACGGTTCACCGATTGCTGCAGGCGCTCATGGCGGAGGGCATGGTCGAGAAGAGCGATGAAGAGGGTTATTTCCTGGGGCCGGAGTGTTACGCCCTGGGGGTGATCGCCAACCAGCGCTATGGCCTGAGGGAGATCGCTGCGACGCCGGTCGCGCGCATTGCCGCCGACACCGGCGACAGCGCCTTCTTCTGCCTGCGCAGCGAGTGGCACTCGCTCTGCCTCATCCGGGAAGATGGCAGCTACCCGATCAAGACCCACGTACTGCAGCCCGGCACGCGCCTGCCGCTGGGCGTGGGTGGTGCCGGCATCGCGATGCTGGCCGCGATGAGCGACGACGAGGTGGAGCAGTGTCTGGCCGCCAATGCCGAGGAGTGCGCAGCACACTTCCCCAACGACCAGCGCGCGGATCACCTGCCGCGTATCGCCGAGTGCCGCGCCCTGGGCTACGGCATCAATCGTGGCTCGGTGGTGGCGGGCTCCTGGGGCATCGGCGCCGCCGTGCGCGACCGCCACGGGCGAGTGCTCGGTGCGCTCTCGGTGGCGGCGATCGAGAGCCGCCTGCAGCCCCAGCGCCAGCGCGAGCTCGGCCCGCGCCTGGTCGAGGCCGCCAGAACCCTGGAAACCAAGATCCATCGCGCTCAGCGCATGCGCTGAGCGCAGGCCTCGCCCGCCGAGAGCAGCCCTCCGTGCGATCCGAGGCGACACATTCAGCGCGCTTTTACCGACATCAGCAACCGTAAAAATTCCACAATATAGAACGCAAGAGAAAACAGTCAGACTCGAATGCTGGCACAAGCGATTTCAAACGTTGGTCGAAAAAGCAGCTATTATCTTTCAAAAACAACGGACTTTTTAATATTCAAAACAGCGGAAAAAACCTTTACAACCATCGTCCAATTCCCCGACACGATCCGCTCGTCCAATCTGCCAGCGACAAGCCATAATAATTCCACTCTACGGAACGCGAGACACCCCATGATCAAGCGCACGCTGATTCCGCTGGCCGTCGCGGCATGTACCACCTTGCTGTCGCTCTCGGCGCATGCCGATACCTATCGCCTGACCCATAACACCTCCGACGCCACCTCCTGGCAGAAGGGCGCCGAAAAGTTCAACGAGCTGCTCAAGGAGGCGTCCGACGGCGATATCGGCGTGCGCATCTTCCCCAATGCCGTGCTCTCCGGCGGCGACCAGATGAAGCAGGCGGAGATGGTGGGCCGGGGCGATATCGACTTCGTCATCACCTCGGCGATCAACGTCACCCCGCTGATTCCCGAGATGGCGGTGTTCTCGCTGCCCTATCTGTTCTCCAACTACGCCCAGGTGGATAACGCCATTCAGGGCGCCCCGGGGGACGCAGTGAAGGAGATCGCCCGAGACAATGGCATCGAGATCCTCGCCTGGGGCGAGAACGGCTTTCGCGAGCTGACCAACAGCGTCAAGCCGGTCTCCTCGCCTGCGGACCTGCGCGGCATGAAGATCCGCGTGGCCGGCCCGATGTACATCGATGTGTTCGATGCCCTGGGCGCCAACCCGCAGCAGATCCAGTGGACCGAGACCTTCTCGGCGCTGCAGCAGGGCGTGGTCGATGGTCAGGAGAATCCGGTGGGCTCGATCATCGTGCCGCAGCGGCTCTATGAGGTGCAGAAGTATCTGACCGAGTGGCACTACTCCTACGATCCGATCTTCATCGGGGTCAGCGAGAAGCGCTGGAACGGCTGGGATGCCAAGACCCAGGCGTTGGTGACCAAGGCGGCGCAGGAGGCCATGGCCTATCAGCGTGACCTGGCGCGCGACCAGACCCGCAGCGGCGTCGAGACGCTCAAGCAGCACGGCATGACCGTCACCACCCTGGACGCAACCCAGCTAGAGGCGTTCAAGCAGGCCACCAGCAAGGTCTACGACCAGTGGGCGGCCCGCGTGGGCGAGGATCTGGTCACGCAGTTCGAGCAGGCAGTCAACGACACCCCCAGCCAGTAACTTGGCGATCAACACGGGAGCAAGACGCTGAGCGATCGGCCTGGCACCATTTCGAGGAAGTGATCTGCGGCTGCGTGTTTCTCGGCATGACGCTGCTGGGCTTCATCAATGTCGTGGTACGCAACCTCACCAACTACTCGCTGGCGTCGACCCAGGAGCTGATCATCAACGGGATGGTGCTGCTGACGGTGTTCGGTGCGGCGATCGCAGCCAAGCGCGGCCAGCATCTGGCGGTGACGGTGCTCTACGATATCGCCCCCGCCCGCTTCAAGCGCGTGCTGGTGGTGGTCTCGACCCTGCTGGTGCTGGTGACTCTGGTGCTGTGCACGCTCTTTACCGTGACCCTGCTCGGTCACCAGTACGCCAGCGGGGTGGTCTCCAGCGCCCTGCA
The DNA here is from genome assembly GCF_003006155.1 of Salinicola tamaricis. GTDB lineage: Bacteria > Pseudomonadota > Gammaproteobacteria > Pseudomonadales > Halomonadaceae > Salinicola > Salinicola tamaricis. The sequence continues at coordinate 1,009,463 of NZ_CP023559.1, forward strand.
GGTGCCGCAGTGGTACTACACGCTGATCGTGCCGCTCGGCTTCGTCATGCTGATGATCCGCCAGCTGGAGCTGGCGATCGCCGAGCTGCGCCGTCCGGGAGGTGTCGCATGCTAGACCTCTCCGCCGGTACCCAGATGATCATCCTGTTCTTCGTGCTGGTCCTGATCCGTGTGCCGGTGGCATTCAGCCTGGCACTGTCGGCCATGGCGGCGATGTACGTCATGGGCTTCGGGCTCGACATGGTGGGCGACCTGATCGTCTCGGGCATCGCCAAGTATTCGCTGCTGGCGATCCCGTTCTTCATCCTCGCCGGCAATATCATGGGGATCACCGGCATTGCCGAGAAGATGATCAACTTCTTCCGCACCCTGGTCGCGGGCTACCCGGTGGCATGGGCCTGGTCGGTACCGTGGTGTGCCTGTTCTGGGGCGCGGTGAGCGGCTCGGGGCCGGCGTCGGTGGCGGCGATCGGGCCGCTGATCATCCGCGGCATGGTCGCCGACGGCTACTCGCGTGCCTTCGCCGCGGGCCTGGTCTGTACCGGGGCGGCGCTGTCGCTGATCATTCCGCCCTCCATCGGCCTGGTGATCTACGGCATCCTCGCCGGCACCTCGATTTCGGATCTGTTCCTGGCCGCCATCCTGCCGGGCCTGATGCTCGGCCTGCTGATGCTGTGCGCGCTGCCGTTCGCGCGGCTGAGCGCCACGCCGCCCTCGGCGAGCGAGAGCGCCAGCGCGGATGCCGCCTTTCTGCGCGCGGTGGGCGAAGGCAGCGATCTGCCCTACGCCACGCGCCTGCTGCGCGCCTTCCGCGAGGCGTTCTGGGGCCTGCTGACGCCGGTGGTCATCCTGGGCGGCATCTATGGCGGCCTGTTCACCCCCACCGAAGCGGCGATCGTGGCCACCGTCTTCGCCATGTTCGTGGGCTTCTTCATCTACCGCACGCTCAGCCCGCGCGCGCTGTTCGCCTGCGTGGCAGCCTCGGCGGGGTCCTCCGCGGTGGTCATGCTGGTGGTGGCGTTCGCCAGCCTGTTCGGCTGGGTGGTGGTGGTCGACGGGCTGGTCGGCGACTACTCGGATGCGCTGCTCGGCATCAGCCAGAGCCCCTGGGTGATCGTGCTGATGATGCTGGTCATCCTGCTGCTGGCAGGGATGTTCATGGATGCCATCACCATCATGTTCATCACCCTGCCGATCTTCATGCCTGTGGTGCAGCAACTGGGCCTCGACCCGACCTGGTTTGGGGTGGCCTTGATGACGGCGCTCTCCATCGGCCTGATCACCCCGCCGGTGGGCATCAATCTGTTCGTCGCCGCCAATATCACCGGGCTGCCGCTGGGCCAGATCGCGCGTGGGGTGATTCCTTTCCTGATCGTGTCGCTGATCGGACTGCTGATCGTGGCCTATGTGCCGGCGATCTCGCTCATCGCGCTTTAGCCCCGCCGCACCTAGCGCGACGGCACCGAGACCGACGACGACAAATACCCAGACCAAGACGAAGACCCAGACAAAGACGCCGGCCCTGGGGCCGGCGTCGATGCGCTCTGGATCTGGCTCAGGCCGTGCGGGCCTCAGGCACATCATCCATCAGCTTATCGAGGGTGATCGGCAGCTCGCGGATACGCTTGCCAGTGGCGTGGTACACCGCGTTGGCCACGGCGGCGGCAAGCCCGGTGATGCCGATCTCGCCGATACCGCGGGCCCCGTACTCGTTGAAGCGGGTATCGGGGTAGTCGAGCAGGATGACATCGACCTCGGGCTGGTCGGCGTGGACCGGCACCACGTATTCGGCATAGTCGTTGTTGACCGGACGACCGTTGCGGGCGTCGTACTCGGTCGCCTCGAACAGCCCCATGCCGACGCCCATGACGATTGCGCCCTCGACCTGGTTGCGCGCGGTGGTCTCGTTGATCACCCGGCCGACATCGATGGCGCTGACCACGCGGGCGACGCGTAGATGCGAGATGCCCGGGTCCCAGCGCACCTCGACGAAGTGCGCGCCGAAGGAGCGGTAGGAGTACTGTGCATCAGCCCCCTCGGTGTGGGCTTCGCCATCGGCGCTGCCGTAGCGCGGCGCCGAGGATGTCGGCAAAGCTCACCTGTTTGCCAGCGGCGTTGCGCAAACCGCCCTCCGCGACCTCGAGCTCGTCGCTGGCGACCCCGGCGAAGGCACCATTGGCGCCGGTGGCGTAGCGCTTCATCTCGTCCAGTGCCACCCGCGCCGCCTTGGCGATCGCCGGCAGCGTGGTCGCCGTGGCCCAGGAGCCACCGGAGACCGGGCCATCCGGATAGGAGGAGTCCCCCAGTTCGACCGTGATCCGCTCCAGCGGCAGGCCGGTGAGATCGCTCACCGCCTGGGCGACGATGGTGTAGGTGCCGGTGCCAATGTCCTGGGTGGCGCAGGAGGCAAACGCCGTCCCGTCGGCACGCAGCGAGACCCGCGCATCGCACGGGCGCTTGAGCGCCTCCCAGTTGCACGCCGCCATGCCGTAGCCGACGATCGCGCCCCTGACGCATGCTGCCGATCTCGGGATTGCGCGCGGCCCAGCCGAAGCGCTCGGCGGCACGCTGGGTCGCCTCGACGATATGGTTGCTGGAGAAGTCGAGGTCTTTGCTCTCGTCGCGCTCGGCGTAGTTGTCGAGGCGAAAATCGAGCGGGTCGACGCCGGCCTCGGCGGCCATTTCGTCCACAGCCGACTCCAGCGCGAACAGCCCCGGTGCCGCACCGGGGGCGCGCATCGAGGTGGGCGTACCGCGATTCACCTGGGTCGTTGCGTGGCTGACGGTGAGATGGGGGCAGCTGTAGAGACTCTTGGTCACGCTGCCGCAGGTCTCGACGTACTGGTCGGTGAACGAGGTGGTGTTGATCGACTCGTGGCGCAGGGAGACCAGCTTGCCGTTGCCATCGGTGGCCAGGCGCAGCCGCTGGCGCGTCTCCGGCCGGTGGCCGGTGGTGGTGAACATCTGCGCCCGCGGCACCACCAGCTGTACCGGGCGCCCCAGCTCGCGCGCGGCGGCGGCAGTGGCCACGGCATGGGGCCAGGTCCACAGCTTGCTGCCGAAGCCGGAGCCGATATAGGGCGCATGCACGGTGACCCGCTCCGGCGGGATGGCGAAGATCTTGGAGAGCGCGTTACGCGCCATCACCACGCCCTGGGAGGCATCGAAGATCGTGAGATGATCGCGCTCCCACCACGCCGTGGAGGCGTGCATCTCCATCGGGTTGTGGGTCTCTACCGGGGTGCGGTAAGTCACGTCGATACGTCGGGTGGCACTGTCGAAGGCCGCCGCGGCATCGCCGCGCGAATGATTGCCGCTGCCGCGTTGGGTGCCGTGGGCGGCGACGCCCTGTTCGAGATTGGCAAGTGCCGTGTCTTCGGCATAGCTGACGTCGACCTCTCGCGCCGCCGCGCGGGCGTTCTCGAAGGTATCCGCCACCACCAGCGCCACGAACTGACCGGCGTAGTAGATGCGCTCGTCCTCGAACGGCAGACGCGTCTCCTCGACCTTGTTGCCCTGAGCGAAGCTCGACGGCGAGCGGTAGAGCTTGGGGAAGTGCCCGTGGTGGAATATCTCGATCACACCGGGCATCCGGCGTGCCCGAGCCACGCTCAGTTGACTCACCTTGCCGCTGGCGATGGTGCTGAACACACCGTAGCCGTAGGTGAGACCGGCGGGCTGCTGGTCGGCGGCGTAGTGGGCACGGCCCGAGAGCTTGTCGGGGCCATCGATCCGCGGCACGCCGGCGCCGATGATCTCACCGAAGTGCGGGTCGCTGGGCTTGTCGTCACTCATCTGGGTCTCTCCTCGCCGCGGCTCAGGCAGTGGTCAGGTCGGTCAGGTTGCGCACGATCGCCTGCTGGCCGAGGGGAATCTTGTAGGCGTTGTGGGCGTAGGCGGTGGCATGCGCGAACGCGCGCTTGGCGGCATCGGCAAAGCGCTCCTCGCTCACCGGCTGGCCCTTGAGCGCCGCCTCGACCTCCGGTGCCCGCCACGGCTTGGTGCCGACGCCCCCCAGCGCCACCCGCGCTTCACGAATGGTGTCGCCGTCGAGCGTCACGATCACCGCGCTGGACGCGAGCGCGAACTGATACGACTGGCGGTCGCGCAGCTTGAGATAGGCCGAGCGGCTGCCGGCGAGCGGCGCGTCGAGCACCACGTGGGTGATCAGCTCGCCGGGCGCCAGCGCATGCTCGCGCTGGGGCGTGTCACCGGGCAGCAGATGGAAGTCGGCGAAGTCGATCTCGCGTCGTCCCTCGGGGCCTTCGACCTGCACCTTGGCGCCGATCGCCGCCATCGCCACGCACATATCCGACGGGTGCGCGGCGATGCAGCTGTCGCTGGTGCCGAGCACCGCATGCACCGAGCGGTTGACGCCGCCGATCGCGGCGCAGCCGCTACCCGGCTCGCGCTTGTTGCAGGCCGAGACGCCATCGCGGAAATAGGGACAGCGCACCCGCTGCATCAGATTGCCGCCGGTGGTGGCCTTGTTGCGCAGCTGGGTCGAGGCGCCCGCCAGCAGTGCCTGGGAGAGCACGGCGTAATCCTCGACGACACGCTTGTCGCGGGCCAGCGCGGTGTTGGTCACCATGGCGCCGATGCGCAGGCGGCCGTCGTCCAGGCGCTCGATGCGGTCCAGCGCCACGCCATTGATATCGACCACCTTGCGCGGCTGCATGACATCCAGCTTGACCAGATCGAGCAGCGTGGTGCCGCCGGCCAGAAAGGCCGCCTGGCCATCGCTGCCGTGGGCCGCGATCGCCGCCGCCGGGCTCTCCGCCCGGGCATAATCGAAGGCTCTCATGCCGGATCTCCTGCAAGTTTGCCGCGCGCCGACTGGATCGCCGCGACGATGTTCTTGTAGGCGCCACAGCGGCAGATGTTGCCGCTCATCGCCTCGCGCACCTCGGCATCGCTGGTGCCGATCGCGTCATCGTTGATAATCGCCACCGCGCTCATCATCTGACCCGCGGTGCAGTAGCCACACTGGTAGGCATCGTGCTCGAGAAAGGCCTGTTGGATCGGGTGGCGCTGACCATTCTGCTCCAGCCCTTCGACCGTGGTGATCTCGTCGCCGTCGTGACTGACCGCCAGGCTCAGGCAGGCGTTGATCGCGGTACCGTTGACCAGCAGCGTGCAGGCACCGCACTGGCCATGATCGCAGCCCTTCTTGGTGCCGGTGAGCCCCAGCCCATGGCGCAGCGCGTCGAGCAGGATGACGTTGGGCGTCACATCGAGCCGATGCGGTTGGCCGTTGACGGTCAGCGTGATGCGCTGCTGGCCTTCGGCCGGCGGGGCATCGGCCTGGGTCTGCGGCTGGTCCGGCGAGCCGGCATAGCTGACCTGGGACAGCGCCGGCGCCGCGGCAATGGCGAGGCCGGAGGCGCCAGCGGACTGCAGGAACCGCCGGCGGCCGGGAGAGTGGGGCTGGGTGTCGCCGCGGGGGTCGAAGTGATCGACGCCCGGCGTCGCGCGCTCGTTGTCATCCATGTCTGAGATCCTCATCAAGGCTGTGCCGCTGCCGGCATCTTTGTCTTTCCAGCGTGGCGTGCTGGTTTATCGGGGCGCGGCAGGGAAAAGAGGCGTAGTGCTTCACTGAACTTAGGAAAAGTGCGGCATCAATGCCAAATCATTGGCGTAATACGCGCGATTCACGCAGAAATGGGCATCTTCCGCGGGCCCGCGACGCGGCTGGCCTTTTGCTCGGGCCTGCCGTATGTTTTCGCCCAACTGCATCGTCACAGGGATCAGAGAGATGAGTGCTTCACGTCATGGCGTCCGTCTGCTGGCGCTCGCCGCCGGCCTCTCCACCGCCGCCGCGGTCAGTGCGGCCCAGCCGACTTGGGAAGGCAGCGTCGGCGCCGGGGCGATCTATGCCCCGGACTATCTGGGTAGCGACGACTACGAGTGGAACGCCTGGCCGTCGCTGGATGCGACCTACGGCAACACCTTCTTCGTCAGCGTGACCGATGGCATCGGCTGGAACCTGGTGCGCGAGGGCAGTGGCGGGTCGCCCCCTTTATCGGCTCACCTTCGGCCGCGACGACACCGGCGACATCCGCGCTCTGGACCAGGTTGACGGCGGCGCCACCGCCGGTCTGCGCGCCAGCTATCTCGACGACACCTGGCGCTACAGCGCCGCCGCCGAAACGCCGTTCACTGGTGACCTCGACGGCTATCGGGTCAAGTTCGCGGCGACCCACGTCGCCCGCCTGGGCGAGCGCGCCGCCTTTACCGTCGGCCCGCGCTTCAGCTACACCAGCGCGGCCTGGACCGACGATCTGTTCGGGGTCTCCGCCGGAGAGAGTGCGCGCTCGGGGATTCGTGCCTACGATCCGAACGATGGCTACTTCACCGTCGGCGCCGATGCCACTCTGAGCTACTACCTCACCCGGCAGTGGTCGGTCACCGGCCTGGTCGGCGTGGCGCGTCTCACCGGCGACGCCGAGGATAGCCCGATCGTCGACGATCTCGGCGATGCCACCCAGTGGCGCGCGGGGGCCTTCATCAACTACCACTTCTGATACCGGCCACCGTGACATCGACAGGGGCGTGCCACGCCGCCCCATCGGCAAAAACGCCCGCCCCGGCATCGGCCGGAGCGGGCGTTTTCGTCTTGCCACGGACAGCGCTGGGGGTGATGCCAAAAGTCGGCGAGCGACGTCCGTTGTCGTACCCAGCCTAACGACGCTTCAACTCGGCACCGAACTCCAGCATGCGATTCAGCGGTACCAGCGCCTGGCGCGCGATCTCGGGATCGACATGAATCTCCTGGCCGCAGCCGTTGGCGTCTTCCAGCACCGCCAGGGTGTTCTCGAGGCCGTTCATCGCCATCCACGGACAGTTGGCGCAGCTTCTGCAGGTCGCGCCATTGCCCGCCGTGGGCGCAGCCATGAAGGTTCTGTCCGGCATCAGCTGCTGCATCTTGTAGAAGATGCCGCGATCGGTGGCGACGATGAAGCTGGGGTTGTCGAGCTTCTGGGCCGCGCTGATCAGCTGCGAGGTGGAGCCGACCACATCGGCGATCTCCACCACCGAGGCCGGTGACTCCGGGTGCACGAGCACTGCGGCCTGCGGATGCAGCGCCTTGAGATCGAGAATCCCCTTGGCTTTGAACTCATCGTGGACGATGCACTCGCCCTCCCAGCAGAGCACGTCGGCCCCGGTTCGCTCGCGCACATAGTTGCCCAGATGGCGATCCGGCGCCCACAGGATCTTTTCGCCCTGCCGGTCGAGGTGATCGATCAGTTCCACCGCGATCGACGAGGTCACCACCCAGTCGGCACGCGCCTTCACCGCCGCCGAGGTGTTGGCGTAAACCACCACGGTGCGCTCCGGATGCTGGTCGCAGAAGGCGGAGAAGGTGTCCGCCGGACAGCCGATGTCCAGCGAACAGGTCGCCTCCAGCGTAGGCATGAACACCCGCTTCTCGGGGCTCAGGATCTTGGCGGTCTCGCCCATGAAGCGCACCCCGGCGACGATCAGCGTGGTCGCCGGGTGATCCTTGCCGAAGCGGGCCATCTCCAGCGAGTCGGCGACGCAGCCACCGGTCGCTTCCGCCAGCGCCTGGATCTCGGGATCGGTGTAGTAGTGCGCGACCAGCACCGCGTTACGCGCCTTCAACTGCGCCGCGATACGCGCCCGATAGTGCGCCTTGGCGCCCTCGTCGAGCGTCGGCTGCGCCTGGCCCGCCAGATGCTCGCGAACGCGTTCCCGCTCCCGCTCCGCCATCGCTTCGTCTCCGTCAGTCCTGCAACCACTCGGTATGGAAGGTCCCTTCGCGATCGACACGCTTGTAGGTGTGAGCGCCGAAAAAGTCGCGCTGGGCCGGATCAGGTTGGCCGGCAGTTTCTCGCTGCGATAGCTGTCGTAGTAGGCGATCGCCGAGGAGAAGGTCGGCACCGGGATGCCGTTCTGTACGGCATGAGCGATCACGTCCCGCAGCGCCGACTGATAGTTGCCGGCGATATCGCCGAAGTACGGCGCCATCAGCAGGTTCTTGAGCTCGGGGTTTTCCTGGTAGGCGTCGGTGATCTTCTGCAGGAAGCGCGCGCGGATGATGCAGCCGGCGCGGAACAGCTTGGCCACTTCGCCGTAGTTCAGGTCCCAGCCATGATCCTCGGAGGCGGCGCGCATCTGGGCGAACCCCTGGGCGTAAGAGGCGATCTTGCTGAAGAAGAGCGCCTTGCGCACCTTCTCGATGAACTCGGCCTTGTCACCCTCGAAGGTCTTATGCGCCGGGCCCTTGAGCACCTTGGACGCTGCCACACGCTCCTCTTTCAGCGCCGAGATGAAGCGCGCGAAGACCGATTCGGTGATCAGCGGCAGCGGCACGCCGAGATCCAGCGCGCTCTTGCTGGTCCACTTGCCGGTACCCTTCTGCCCCGCCGAGTCGAGGATGATATCGACCACATCGTGATCGCTCTGGTCATCCTGCTTGGTGAAGATCTTGGCGGTGATATCGATCAGGTAGCTGTCGAGTTCGCCCTCGTTCCACTCACTGAACACCTCGGCCAGCTCGGCGTTGGAGAGCCCCAGCGAGCCCTTGAGGATCGCGTAGGCCTCGGCGATCAGCTGCATGTCGCCATATTCGATGCCGTTGTGAACCATCTTGACGTAGTGGCCGGCGCCATCCGGGCCGACATAGGCCACGCAGGGCTCGCCGTCGTCGGCGCGGGCAGCGATCTTCTCGAGGATCGGCGCCACCATGTCGTAGGCTTCCTTCTGCCCGCCCGGCATGATCGACGGCCCTTTCAGCGCCCCCTCCTCGCCACCGGAGACGCCGGTGCCGATGAAGTTGAAGCCCGCCTCGGAGAGCTCCTTGTTGCGGCGAATGGTGTCCTCGAACGGGGTGTTGCCGCCGTCGATCAGGATGTCGCCCTGGTCGAGATGCGGCTTGAGCGACGCGATCGTCTTGTCGGTGGCATCGCCGGCCTTGACCATCAGCAGAATGCGTCGCGGCGTCTCCAGCGACGCCACGAACTCCTCGACGCTGTAGAACGGTTTGAGCTTGCTGTCACCGTTCTCGGCCATCACCTCGTCGGTCTTCTCCGCCGAGCGGTTGTAGATCGACACCGTATAGCCGCGACTCTCGATGTTGAGCGCCAGATTGCGCCCCATGACGGCCATGCCGACCACGCCGATTTGCTGTTTGGCCATGGAATTGATGCTCCTTGCAAAAATGAAGCCGCCACGCGGCGATGAACGTCACCCGCTGACGGATGCTCCCTATTGTAAGGCAGAGCGGGCGTTCCGCCGAATCGTCCGCTGCCCCGCCCGGCACCACCGGCTGGAGACTATCCCGCCAGGGCTCAGTGCGCCTCGTCCCAGTTGGCGCCGCTATTGGCGTCGACGATCAGCGGTACCTTGAGTTCAGCGGCGCGCTGCATGCGCTGTCGCACCGCAGCGATGAAGTCGTCGCTCTGCGCCTCGGCGACCTCGAACACCAGTTCGTCGTGCACCTGCATCACCATCCAGGCATCGAACTCGGCCTGGCCCTGGGCCGGGTTGAGCCAGTGGTGTACGTCGATCATGGCAAGCTTGATGATATCCGCCGCAGTGCCCTGCATCGGCGCGTTGATCGCGGTACGTTCGGCAGCCTGGCGCCGGGCGTGGTTCTGCGCCTTGATCTCCGGCAGGTAGAGCCGGCGTCCGAACACCGTCTCCACGAAACCGTCCTCCGCCGCCTGGGCGCGAATCCTGTCCATGAAGGTGGCGACGTTGGGGTAGCGGTCGAAGTAGCGATCGATATAGGTCTGCGCCTGACCGCGCTCGATGTGCAGCTGCTTGCCCAGGCCCCAGGCGCTCATGCCGTAGATGAGGCCGAAGTTGATCGCCTTGGCACTGCGCCGCTGATCCACGGTGACCTTCTCCAGCGCAACACCGAAGACTTCGGCGGCAGTGGCGGCGTGGATGTCCTGGTCGTTGGCGAAGGCGTCGAGCAGCCCCTTGTCGTCGGAGAGGTGCGCCATGATGCGCAGCTCGATCTGCGAGTAGTCGGCGGCGACGATACGGTAGCCGTCGCGGGCGACGAACGCCTGACGGATCTTGCGCCCCTCTTCGGTGCGAATGGGGATGTTCTGCAGATTGGGGTCGGAGGAGAGCCGTCCGGTGGCGGTGACCGCCTGGTGGTAGCTGGTGTGCAGCCGCCCGGTGACGGGATTGACCAGCCGCGGCAGCTTGTCGGTGTAGGTTGACTTGAGCTTGGTCATGCCGCGGTGGGCCATGATCAGCTTGGGCAGCGGATAGTCCAGCGCCAGCTCTTCGAGCACCGCCTCGGCGGTACTCGGCGCGCCCTTGGGCGTCTTGATCACCGGGATCTTCTGCTCCTCGAACAGAATCTCGGCAAGCTGCTTGGGCGAGCCGAGGTTGAACTCCCGGCCCGCCAGTTCGAAGGCTTCGCTCTCGAGCTCGCGAATGCGGGTTTCCAGCGCCTGACTCTGGGCGTGCAGGCGCGCCGGGTCGAGGGCCACGCCGCCGCGTTCCATGTGCGACAGCACCGGAATCAGCGGCCGCTCGATACGGTCGAGCACCTCGGCCAGACGCCCTTCCGCCTCGAGCTTGGGCCGCAGTTCGCGATGCAGCCGCAGGGTGATGTCGACGTCCTCGCAGGCGTAGGGCACGGCTTCCTCGAGCCCGATCTGATCGAAGGTGAGCTGCTTGGCGCCCTTGCCGGCGATCTCCTCGAAGCTGATCGTCTTCTCCCCGAGGTACTTGAGCGCCAGCGAATCCATGTCGTGGCGCGTCGCCGTGGAGTTGAGCACGTAGGACTCGAGCATGGTGTCGATCAGCTCGCCGGCGACCTGGATGTCGTAGCGCGCCAGTACCGAGATGTCGTACTTGAGGTTCTGCCCGATCTTGGCGATGTCGGGGTTTTCGAGCAGCGGCTTGAGCGCCGCCAGCACCGCGTCGCGGTCGAGCTGGTCGGGGGCATCCAGATAGGCGTGGGCCACCGGAATGTAGGCGGCCTCATGGGGTTCGAGCGCCAGCCCGATGCCGACGATATCGGCCTCCATATAGTTGAGGCTGGTGGTCTCGAGATCGAAGCAGAACGCCTCGCTCGCCGCCAGGCGCTCGACCCAGGCGTCGAACTCCGCCTGGGTGAGCAGGGTATGGTCTTCGCGCGAGGGGCTGGCCAGCGCCGGATCCTCGTCAACAGCGTCGCCCGCCACCGCACTGCCCGAGGCGACGTCGTCCACACCCTCGTCCTTGCCGTCGAGCAGCTCACCCAGCCAGTTCTTGAATTCGAGCCGGGTGTACAGCGCCTTCAAGGCGTCGCGGTCCGGCTCGGCCAGGTGCAGCTCGTCGAGCCCCACCGGCAGATCGCAGTCGGTCTTGATCGTGGCCAGGCGATAGGAGAGAAAGGCCTGCTCGCGGTTGGCTTCGAGCTTCTTGGGCAGCGTCTTGGCACCGCGGAAATCCAGCGTGGTGACGCGTTCGAGGTCGGCGTAGATGGTGTCGAGGCCGCCGCCCATGCCCTGGAGCAGGCCGAGCGCGGTCTTCTCGCCGACCCCGGGTACACCCGGGATGTTGTCGACCTTGTCACCCATCAGCGCCAGATAGTCGATGATCAGCTCGGGCGGTATGCCGAACTTCGCCTCCACCCCGGCCACGTCGAGGGTTTCGTCCTTCATCGTGTTGACTAGGGTGATATGGGCATTGACCAACTGAGCCATGTCCTTGTCACCGGTGGAGATCACCGCATCGCGCCCGGATTCGGTAGCAAGCCGGGCCAGTGTGCCGATAACGTCGTCCGCCTCGACCCCCTCGATGCACAAAAGCGGCAGGCCGAGGGCTCTGACACAGTCGTGCAGCGGCTCGACCTGGGGCCGTAGATCGTCCGGCATCGGCGGCCGGTGGGCCTTGTACTCGGCGTAGATCTCGTCGCGAAAGGTCTTGCCCTTGGCGTCGAACACCACCGCCATGGGGCTCTGCGGATACTGTTTGATCAGGCTCTTGAGCATCGCCAGTACTCCCCGCACCGCGCCGGTCGGCTGACCGTCGGCGGTCGACAGCGGCGGCAGGGCGTGAAAGGCGCGATAGAGATAGGAGGATCCGTCGACGAGGACGATGGGAGCATCTGCCATGAGCTGGGGCATCCGTGACTGGCTTTCGATCGCTTCATGATACGCAAGGCGCCGCTCGGCGTCAGGGCGCGCCGCCGGCAATCGGGAATCCCCACCCGTGCCGGTGGTCGAAGCAGATGCGAAGAGCCGCGATCCAGCGCTAGACTGGGCCGCGCAGGCACTCGCTGCCTCTAGTAAGACTTTCGCCACCCGGGGCAGCCGCACTATCGCTGGCCATGGCGCCAGGACTCAAGCCCAGCCCCGCGCCCGTCACACAGATGACGGTCAGTCAGCATCCAGGCGTTCTCATGGCATTCTCGCTTCGAGCTGGAATCGCGACGAACACCCGATTGTAGAGAGAGCCTCGCCAGGCGGTTGATCAACACCGCTATCAACAGCATCAGTAGGCAGCCGGTCGCGATCGGGAGCAGGCTTGCGACCGACCCGTCTTATGGCGTTCGGCGTGGCCCGATCATCGCTATGAGAGCGGTGGTGCCATCCGGCGGATGTAGGGCGCGAACGCGAAGCACGGCTTGACGCCCCCACACGGGATGAACATCAAGCCGCTTACTTCAGCGTGTCGCTCAGACGCGAATCAGCTCGGCAATGGCGCTGGCATCCGGCAAGTCGGTGACCGACCAGGCGGTACGGATCAAATTATCCTGCGCTTCCGGGGAGAGTACGCCATTGCAGCAGGAGCGGACTTTGCCCTCCAGTTCCGCATCGGTCAGGGGATTTTCTGGCCCACCCCGATAGCGCTCATCGGCCCAGCCCGAGATCTCGTGGCCGTTCTTCAGTTGGATCGTGATGCGCGAGCGCATCTTGTCGAAGCCCTGGCCCTCGATTTCTGCGTCAAACTCGGTACGAATGCGCCGTTGCATATCCTGCATGGCCTGGGAAGCCACGAACGCATCCGAGAACTCACGCTTACCGGCCTGACGGTCCAAGGCGATCATGGCCAGAGCGGCCGGCAACGAGAACTTGGCCTGCAAGTGGTTGGCCGCGACCGGATAACGGATCGGGTTGAGAATGTTGCTTCCCGCATGGACGGTGACCTGTTCGATATTGTCCGGGGCGACATCGCCTTCGGTGACAAGCCGCAACATCAGGTCGATGGTCGGGTGAGTCAGCACACCGCAAGCAAGGATAAGGCTTGATCGAGACGCCCGGTTCGATGATGGTCCAGCCCCTGCCGAAACCCTGTTGCAGTTTTTCGGCGCTCACACCCCCACCCTGTACGGCCATGAATCCCCAAGGGCCATCGAGCGCATCAGGATCGGCCGTGAAGCCCCGCTCCGCCAACAGCGCCGCGGTCACTCCGTTTTCCGACGCGCGCCCGACGTGCAGCGGTTTGGTCATGGTGCCGAAGTTGCAACGGATACCGGCGGCCAGGCTGGCGGCGATGCCGAAGCCATGGCGTAGCTTGTCGCCGCTCAGTCCTATCAACTTGGCAGCACTGGCGAAAGCGCCGAAGGTTCCAACGGTACCGCTGGAGTGCATGCCCCGCATATAGTGCTGCGGCAACATCCATTCGGAAATCTTGCACTCGACCTCGAAACCGGTGAGGAACGCTTCCATGAAGCGAGTTCCTGTCACGCCACCCAGCTTCTGGCTCATTACCAGGGTCGCGGTCAGCGATGGAATGGTCGGGTGAGTGAGCAGACCGTAAATATGGTCCGGATCCTTGCTAACCTGGCTGTCGTCCCAGTCATGGGCATGTCCGGCCGTACCGATCACGCGCGCTGCCATTGCCGCTGGCACCTTGACCTCGCCCTTGCTGAGCAGGTAGGCATCGGCACGCCCCAGGGTATCTTCCGCTTCGTCAGCGAGCAGGCGCACCGTCTGCTCTTCGGAACCCGCCACGAAGAGCCCCAGCCCGTCGAGCAGACAACGCGTCCCGATGCGCACCGCCTCCTCGGGTATATCACTGAATCGGACACCTTCGATGAAGGCCACGGCTTCTGCCGTGATGTGCGTTTGTTCAGGCATTTTAGCGAATACGTTATTGGCAACTGACATGGATGACTCCTTTCTTCGAATGATGAAGACGCGAAGGCCCCCGTAGGGAGGGACCGAGCGAATCGGTGCATGAGAGGGCTAGCCGAAGTAACGGCCGCCGTTGAGATGGAAGGTCTGCCCGGTGATGTAGCGCGCCTGCGGCCCGGCCAGAAAGCCGACGGTCGAGGCAACTTCGTCAGGTCGCCCCAGGCGAGCGGCGGATACGCTCGCCCCCTGGAGGTGCGGTGGCGGCGAGCCGGCTGCTCGCTGCGTCTCGATCTGGCCCGGCACGACACAGTTCGCGGTGATACCGCGTCCCGCCAGTTCCACCGCCAGCGCCCGCGTCAGCCCGATGACGCCCATCTTCGAGGCGATGACGTTAGCCCGCTCCGCCGCGCCGACATGCGCACTAGTCCACCAAAGGTGATGATCGAAGCCTCGCGGGATTCGCCCAGCAGCGATAAAACCGCATGAACGGTATAGAAGGCGCCGTCAAGATTGACGCCCATCACCTCGCGCCAGTCTTGCGGCGTAATTCGTTCGAGAGGCTTGTGCGGGCGAACCGCCGCGCAGCAGACCAAGCAATCCAGCCTGCCGAAGCGATGATCGAGCTGCGCCACGGCGGCCCTGATCGAGCCGAGATTTGCCACATCGGCAGCGACACCAACGCTTGCTGGCCCGCCGCCTCGATGGCGGCCAAGGTCGACTGCATGGACTCGCCATCTGCCCTGGCTACGATCGCGACATCGGCACCCTGGCGGGCCAGTTCGATCGCCACCGCTCGGCCGATGTTACGGCTACCTCCCGTCACCAAGGCGACCTTGCCCGCCAATGCTCTGTCCGCAGACATCACTTGGCCCCCTTGCTGGCAGCAGAACGAGGGCGACGAAAGCGTCGCAGCCAACCGAAAACAGGCTGATAGAAGAGGCTGAAGGCGGCCAGCAGGAAGAAACCGATAGCGATCGGACGATCCAGGAAACGCCAGGCATCGTGATCGAAGATGATCATGGACTGAGCCAGCGAGTTCTCGACCAGCGAACCGAGCACGACCCCCATGATGATTGGCGCGGCACCGAAGCCGTAGCGCTTGAGCCAGAAGCCAGCGAAGCCTGCGATCAGCATGATCATGACGTCGACCATGCTTTGGTTGACGCCATACGCTCCAACCACGCACAGCGCGAACACCGTCGGCCACAGAAAAGTCCGTGGGATCAGGGAAATACGCGAGAACAGCCTGGCGCCCACCAATCCGAATACCAGAAACACGACGTTGGCCAAGAACATGGCGGCAAAGATCGAGTACAGCAGATCCGGCTGATTCTCGAACAGATAGGCCCCCGGGCGGATGCCATGAATCTGAAGCCCGCCGAGGATAACGGCCGCCGTGGCCGAGCCGGGAATGCCAAGCGCCAGTGTCGGTACCATCGAACCACCCGTGGCAGCGTTGTTGGCAGCTTCCGGGCCCGCGATCCCTTCTATCTCTCCAGTGCCGAACTTGTCGCCGTTCTTGGACCACCGGCGCGCCTCGTTATAGCCGATCATCGCGGCCATGGTGCTGCCTTCGGCGGGCAGGATACCGATGAAGGTACCGATACCCGATGAGCGAAGAATCGTCGGCCAGACCCGCTTGAAATCGGTAGCGGATGGCAACTTGATGGCATTGAGCGAGATACGCTCCAGTACCTTGTCGCGGACATTGGCCTGGGATAGCAGTTCGGCAATCGCGAATAGGCCGATCAGGATCGGAATGAAGCTGATGCCTTCGTAGAGTTCGGGGACGCCGAAGGTGAAGCGCTCCACCCCGGTGGTCAGATCGACCCCCACGGTCGCGATCAGCAGCCCGAACGCCCCACCGATCAGGTTCTTGACCGGAGACTTGCCGCTGATGGATGCCAACATCGAGAGGCCGAACACCGCTAGCGCGAAATATTCCGGCGGCCCGAAAGAGTGGGAAATCCGGGCCAGCGCCGGCGCCGCCAGCACCATTACGATCAGCGACAACATGCCACCGATGACGCTGGCGACGGCGGCCATGCCGAGCGCACGGCCCGCCTCTCCTCGCTGGGCCATGGGATAGCCGTCGAATGCCGTCGCCGCCGCCGGTGGCGCGCCCGGCGCGTTGATGAGAATGGCCGTGATCGAGCCGCCGAAAGTCCCTGCGCAATACAACGCAGCGAGCATCGAGATGGCGGGAACCGGATCGAGATAGATCGTGAATGGCGCAGCAGCGCCACCGCCATGGAGGAGCTGAGGCCCGGCAAAGCACCCACCAGTACCCCGACGATAGTCCCCAACAGAATGACCGCCAGCGACATCGGATCGATAAGAATGCTAAATCCCGTCAGTATGTGTTCCATAAACGTTCCCGTTACTCAGGACAGCCAGGGTGAGAGGATCCCTGCGGCAGCCGAAGCTGCAGCGCATAAGTGAAAAGCAGATAGATCATTACCGGTGTGCAGACGGCGTAGAATCATGATCCGTCCCAGATGGCGCTCACCCCATAGCAGTGGGATCAGCAGGCAGGTCAACGCCATGGTCAATGTCAGACCGAGAATCTCGAACAGCAGAAATGCAGCCAGCAGCAGCCCGGCCGTTACCCACATGCGCCAGGAAATGACCGGCTTGTCCTCCTCGACGTGGCCATATCCCTGATAGAGCATCACCAGGGTCAGCACCGCCATCACCCCCAGAATCAGACGTGGCATGGCGGTGGCCTGCATGCCCTGGGCAAACAGGGCCGGCACCGTCGAGAAGGTCGTGGTTATCCAGTAAAGCGCGACGACAATCACCAGGAGTACGACTCCCGGCAGGAGATTCTCCAGCGGCTAACTGGTGGAAAACTCCGAGTTGGAACAGAGGGATTGGCCGAGGCCGGTGGATCACTGAGTCAGGCCCAGGTCCTGCATCGTCTCCTGGCCAGCCTTGTACATCCGGCGGATCTGGCTGTGTCCCGTCAGCGGCGTCCCTCGATACTGGTTTCGTCGAGTCCGATGCCTTTCAGGTAGTTCTGGTAGCGGTCGCTCTCCATTCCCTTGAGCATCGCCTTTTCCAGAATTTCCTGGCGAGCCTTGGGCGTACTCTTCAGCACCACGTAGCCACGGACGGTGGAGAACGAGATATCCAGACCTTTTTCGCTAAGCGTTGGTACGTCCGGTAGCGCCTTCATACGATCGTCGGCCATGACGGCAAGAGGACGGAAATCGCCGGCGGCGATCTGATCCCGAGTTTCGGAAATATTGAGCCCCGCTGCGTCGATGTCGCCCCGGGATAGAGCGGCGGCGAATTCGGCGCCACTATCGAAGGGCACGAAAGAGACCTTCATCCCTGCCGCCTTGGCGAAGCTCATGGCGGCAATGTGATCGACTCCTCCGATCTGGGTACCACCCCACTTGATCACGCCGGCCCTCCCCGCCTCGATGAGATCGTGAATGGACTTGTACCGGCTGTCTCCGCGAACCATGACGATGATCGGATCATCGGTAGCGCGCGCCAGGCCCTGGATATCGTCGATATCGAGTTGCGAATTCCCGCGCAGCATGGTGAAGAGGTGCGTGGGCGTGATCGCCATGACCGTATAGCCATCGGCGGGCTTGCTCTTGACGTAACTCATGGCAACCGAGCCGCCACCGCCTTTCTTGTTCTGGACGTAGACGTTGGTACCCAGTTGCGCTTGGGTCGCCAATGCCACGATTCTCGCCGTGGTGTCGGTTCCGCCCCCCGGAGAGGTGTGAACGACGATCTCGATCGGCTCGGAAGGGAAGTCGTCGGCTCCCGACGTAGCGCTAAACGCGAGAGCGGCTGTGGCCAGACTTGTCATTAACAAGCCTGACTTCATCCAGTGGCGCATCGTTATTCTCCCGTTATGTACTTGTTAGGCATCGCTCATCGAACTACTGTAAACTGTTAACAGTTTACGATAGACAGACTATTCGACCGTTCGGCCCTTCTGTACTAGACAATGGTCTAGCCAGGGGGATTAGGGTCGTAGTCGAGAGGAGGGAGTCGGGCTGGGAGCATTCGCCGTGTCAGCGACAGCGCCAAGCACGCCGAAACTCGAGACATGAGGCAGTCGCGCAGATATGGACCTGTGGCAACGCGGAGGCGACATCGACGATCGCCACCAGGGAACGTTCGGATTGAATGGCGGTAAGCTAGCCAAGCGGCCTGCAGGAAAAGCGGTTAGCGCGAAAAGCCAATTGAAGACGCGGCGGCGACAGGAACCAAGGGGATAGCAGCTTATGACTCCTCGAGGGTGCCAACCATTCGCTGCCAGCCGCAAATGACATGCTGGCGCAAGGCTTCGGCCGCCTCGGAGGCATTGCGTCGGCGTAAAGCTTCGACGATTTTCACATGTTCCTCGTTCGAGGCCCTGAGGTTGCCATGCTGCAAGAGCCCGCGACGCCGGAAGAGATGCAACTGCTTGACGATATCACCGTAATAACGTTCCAGCGCCGGATTATCGGCGTTGGCCACCATCGTGTTATGGAATTCCAGATTGAGGTTGTAGTACGTGCTCAGGTCGTCTTCCTCGACGGCCCTCGCCATACGTTCGACCAGGCGCTGCAACTCGTCGAGCATCTCATCGCTCGCCCGTTCGACAAGCAGCTCACCTACTAATGCCGTCAATGCCCGCCTCACCTCGTAGAGAGCACGAGCCTCTTCAAGACTCATCTCACGAACATAGGCCCCTTGATTGGCCACGTTACGAATCAAACCGGCGCTTTCGAGCCCACGACAGGCCTCTCGAATCGGGCCCCGACTAATATTGAAGCGTGCCGCGAGTGCACTCTCGTTGATGCGGTCACCCGAAGATAGCTCGCCGGAGATGATCATGTTCTCGATCGCCTCACGGACGATCGATGTCAGCGTGCTCGATCGGCGCTGACCAATCTGATCCATGGTGGTATCCAAGGCTATTCCCTCATCTGTGGCGTGGCACGCCGAAGTGTAAACTGTCGACGATATCCAGTCCATCGACGTCGAATCTCATTGACAGTGCCAGCATTCGAGCTCTCTGGCTCTTCCCTCGGCACCATTGGAGCCACCCCGCCGTGGATATCCGCCGTTCCGCAAGATCGATCAACGTCGCCCATACACTGCTCGGATGGAAAACATCCCGTCCAGTTGCAACTGGGTTCATGATCATAGTTCGCAGAGAGCAGCGTCTTCAGGCCAGTAAGCAAGTCATCACCAGAATGACGCTTATCGGGCCGCTTTTTTTGGGTCCAACCTTATCGCATGGCACGGGCTTGACCGAGGTCGCGTTCGCTTACCTAGTGCCTACGTGCCCCCCGAGGGATGGCCTCCGCCTGGATGGCGATTGCGACCGGTTGTTTCAGCGAGCACGCGTGCAACTACACACGATGCGTCACTTCGCCCACCCACTGCTGCACCGTCGATCGCCCTGAATTGCATGGCGGTCCCGTATCCACTTATACATGAAGAATTTTAAACTGGATCAAAAAGACATGTATCGTTACTTTGTTGACGCCAACGAAAAAAGCCACCCTAAGGTGATTTTTTAGCGATACCTAAACCAATGAAACCAATAGTTTTTTGGTGCCGGCAAGTGGACTCGAACCACCGACCTACGCATTACGAATGCAAGCGAAGCTCCCCATACCATGCAACCTACAGCCATAAAGCCCAGCAACGGCGGGCTTATAGCGCCAACCCGACAAGTCGATGATGGTCACTTTTTGGCGCACCGACTGTACCAATAATGCACCACGTAGAGAGCGATGGGAGCATCTGCCATGAGCTGGGGCATCCGTGACTGGCTTTCGATGGCCTCATGATACGCAAGGCGCCGCTCGGCGTCAGGGCGCGCCGCCGGCAATCGGGAATCCCCACCCGTGCCGGTGGTCGAAGCAGATGCGAAGAGCCGCGATCCAGCGCTAGACTGGGCCGCGCAGGCACCTGCTGCCTCTAGTGAGACTTTCGCCACCCGGGGCAGCCGCGCTATCGGAGGTTATTGCCATGCCCAAGACGACATTGCACACGCTGCTTCAGGCGCTGCGCCACCCGCTGCCGGGCACGCTGCTGGCCGCCATGCTGGTCGCGACCGCGCTGGCCACGACCGCGCTGACATCCACGGCGCTGGCGCAGAACACGCCGACGCCCCAGATCACCACCCACAGTGACGCCCAGCAGACGGTCTCGGAGTATCGGCTCAACGGCAAGCTCTACGCCATTCGCGTGGTGCCCAAGTCGGGACAGGCCTATTTCCTCTACGACGCCGACGGCGACGGCAACTACCAGCGCCGCGATGCCGATAGCGTGCCGGTGCCCGAGTGGGTGCAGCGCGAGTGACACGTGCAAGGCGCAGCCGCGTCGCGGCGACGTAAATAAGGCGGCGACAGGAATGAAGGCGTCGACGTAAACCAAGGCAGCGACGCACACGAGGTAGGAGCGCGCCGGCGCAACCGCTACAATGCGCGGTTTCCGCTCCCAGATCCGATATTGCCATGGCCGTATTCACTCCCCTCGACGATGCTCAGGTCGCTGACTTTCTCAAGCGCTACACCGTCGGCGACTTTGTCGCGCTGAAAGGCGTCCCCCAGGGCACCGAGAACAGCACCTTCTTCGTGACCACCGACCAGGGCGAGTGGGTGCTGACACTGTTCGAGCAGGGGGAGTTCGAGGATCTACCGTTCTTCGTCGATCTGCTCGACTATCTGGATGCCCAGGGCCTGCCAGTACCGGGGCCGGTCCACGACCGGCAAGGGGTCGCTCTGCAGCGCCTCGCCGGCCGTCCAGCGCTGCTGTTTCCGCGCATGCCCGGCAGCCACCCCAGCGCGCCCAACCTGGCCCAGTGTGCCGCGCTCGGCGATGCCCTGGGGCGCATGCATCAGGTGTCACAGCGCTTCACCGGCCAGCGCGACAATCCACGCAATCTGGCCTGGCTGGAACGCCGCCATCGCGAAGTGCTACCTCACCTCGATAGCCGCGATCAGGCGCTGATGCGCGAGGAGATCGCCGCCTACGCTGCGGCCTTCGCTGACGCCGACCTGCCGCGCGGCGCCATCCATGGCGATCTGTTCCGCGACAACACCCTCTACGACGGTGACCGCCTCGGCGGCATCATCGATTTCTACAACGGCTGCACCGGCGAGCTGCTGTTCGATCTGGCGATCGTGATCAACGACTGGACCAGCGACGCCACGGGCGAGATCGACCACGCGCGTTACGACGCCATTCTCAGCGCCTATCTGGCTCACCGCCCGCTGAGCGATGCCGAGCGCGCGCTGTGGCCGCTGATGCTGCGCATGACCGCACTGCGCTACTGGCTGTCGCGCCTGCTGGTGATCCACGTCGACCCGCCCGCGCACGACATCACCCCCCACGACCCGGCCCGCTTCCGCACCCTGCTGACGCGACGGCTCGAGGGTGAGGTCCCGCCGTTGCCGGCGTGAGCGCCGGGCGCTTTTCGACTAGGCTAGTGTGGCGCAGTACCCGCGGCCCCGGCTGTGACGCGGCGCCGAATCCGCGCGGCCGCGCCGTGGCTTTTTTCCTGAAATTCATGGTTCCCGACACAGTGCAACGGCATAATGCGCGCCATCGCCGCCCGGCGCGCTAGCTGTCTTGCGCCGGGATTTCACCGCCGGTCCACCGGAGAGCGTCATGCCGAATCCTTCTCCCGCCGCACAGGCCCGCCGCACCTACAATATCGATCAGTGGGGCAGCGGCTACTTCGACGTCGACGATCAGGGCCGTACGCTGGTCAGGCCGCTGGGCAGCGAAGTGCCCGGCCCCAGCATGGTGCTCGATACCCTGGTCGACAAGCTGCGCGATGCCGGCCTGCGCCTGCCGGTGCTGGTGCGTTTCATCCGACATCCTGCACGACCGGGTCGAGCAGCTGTGCATGGCCTTCGATCAGGCGATGCAGGAAGAGCGCTACCAGGGCGGCTATACCGCGGTCTATCCGATCAAGGTCAACCAGCAGCGCCGCGTGGTCGAGGAGATCCTGGCCACCCAGGAGCGCGGTCACGGCCGCGTCGGTCTGGAAGCCGGCAGCAAGCCGGAGCTGATGGCGGTGCTGGCACTCTCCGGTGACGGCCCTTCGGTGATCATCTGCAACGGCTACAAGGATCGCGAGTACATCCGCCTCGCGCTGATGGGCGAGAAGCTCGGCCATAAGGTCTACCTGGTGGTAGAGAAGTACTCCGAGCTGAGCCTGATCCTGGAGGAGGCGGAGAAGCTCCAGGTGCGTCCGCGGATCGGCGTGCGTGCGCGCCTCTCCTCGGTGGGCAAGGGCAAGTGGCAGGATACCGGCGGCGAGAAGTCGAAGTTCGGTCTCACCGCGACCCAGATCCTGACCATCACCGAGCGCCTGCGCGACGCCGGTGCCCTCGACAGCCTGCAGCTGGTGCACTTCCACCTGGGCTCGCAGATCGCCAATATCCGCGACATCCAGCGCGGCCTGCGCGAGTGCGCGCGCTTCTACCACAGCCTGCGCGAACTCGGTGCGCCGATCGATACCGTCGACGTCGGCGGCGGTCTGGGCGTAGATTACGAAGGTACTCGCTCGCGCAGTTTCTGTTCGATCAACTACTCCATGCGCGAGTACGCCAGCAACGTGGTGTGGGCCTTCAGCCAGATCTGCAACACACATGAGCTGCCGCACCCGCAGATCATTTCCGAGTCCGGCCGCGCCCTGACCGCCCACCATGCGGTGCTGGTGACCAACGTCATCGGCGAGGAGCGCATGGGCCACATCGAACCGGAGCGCCGGGTCGGAGAGGACCCGCACGTCGACGAGCTGTGGCGGGTCTATGACCGGCTCGAGGGCATGCGCGAGCCGCGCGATCTGGTCGAGGCGTACCACGACGTGGTGCAGGCAGTGGGCGAGCTGCAGGATCGCTTCGTCATGGGGCTGGCCGATATCCAGGCCCGCGCCGAGGGCGAGTCGGTCTACTTCGCGGCCTGCCAGCGCCTGCGCGACCGTCTCGACGGCCGCAACCGCGCCCATCGCGATATCGCCGACGAGCTGGCCGAGAAGCTCGCCGACAAGCTGTTCGTCAACTTCTCGCTGTTCCAGTCGCTGCCGGACGTCTGGGGGATCGACCAGGTCTTCCCGGTGCTGCCGCTGACCGGGCTCGACCATACGCCGACCCGGCGCGGCGTGATCCAGGACATCACCTGCGACTCCGACGGGCGGATCGATCTCTACGTCGACGGCCAGGGGCTCGAGAGCACCCTGCCGCTGCCCGAGTGGGACGATGACGACGACAAGCTGCTGGGGCTATTCCTGGTCGGCGCCTACCAGGAGATCCTGGGCGATCTGCACAACCTGTTCGGCGATACCGACTCGGTCGATGTGGCGCTGGACGACAACGGGGAGTGGCGCCTCTCCCACGTGCAGCAGGGCGATACCGTGGCCGCGGTGCTGGGCTACGTCAACTTCGACGCCGAGGCGCTCAAGCAGCAGCTCACCGAGCAGTTGATCGCCAGCCCGCTGAGTGTCGAAGAGCGCGAGCAGTTCGTCGAAGAACTCTCCGCCGGCCTGAGCGGCTACACCTATCTGGAATGAGTCACCGCCGCCAGCCTTATCCCAGATGCAAAAAACCGCGACCCCGTCGCGGTTTTTTTATGCCCGGCAGTTTGTCGGGCCCGGCGGCTCTTGCATCTGTTGTCAGTGCGCCGGCACCGTCATGCGCCTCAGCGGGTGCGCGTGCCGACATCCAACCCCAGCGACAGCGACAGACCGAGAACCGCTTCCCGCGGCAGCTTGCCGACGCCAGCGGGGGTCCCGGTCAGCACCACGTCACCGGGCTCGAGGGTGAAGGTGCGGGTCATCTCTTCGAGCAGCGCGGGCACCGAGAACAGCATGTCGCTAAGCTTGCCGCTCTGCTGCTGCGCTGGCCGTTGATATCCAGATGGAAATAGACGCTGGCCCAGTCGGTATCGGTATCCACCGGCACAAAGCGCGACAGCGGGCAAGCGCCGTCGAATGCTTTGGCGCGCTCCCACGGGTGGCCTTTTTCCTTGAGCGCCGACTGCACGTCGCGCAGGGTGAGGTCCAGCGCCAGGCCGGCTCCGGCGATCCCGGCGAGCGCTTCCGCCGCACTCGCTTCGCTCAAGCGCTCACCGATCAGCAGCGCCAGTTCGGTTTCGAAGTGCACCTCGCCATGGGTGAACTGCTGGGAGATAGGCGATTCGAGTTCCACCGCGCTGGTCGCCGGCTTCATGAACAGCAGGGGTGAACTGGGAACCGGATTATTGAGCTCGGCGGCGTGCTCGGCGTAATTGCGCCCCACGCACAGAATCTTGCCCAGTGGATACCCGGTCTCGCTGCCGTCGACGAAGCGCGTGGTGAAAGCCATGCTCTACTCCCCTGCCAGTGGTGGAACCGCAAGAAATGCGCCGAAGGCAACACGAAAAGCCGCCGTCAACGCAGACTCGACGAGTCTAGCGCCAACGGCGGCCAATGGCATCACGCCTGCCGGCGAGCCTGGCTCTCTATACTCTCTAAAGAGCAGAGCCAGATACTCTCTAAAGAGCAGAGCCAGGCCGCGGCGCATCGTCAGTGGGTCGCGCCCTGGGGCGTCCACACCTCATCCGGCGCATGGGCCAGAAAGGCCGGACGTGGCTGCTTGGCCCCGAACGGGCGCACGCAGGCATTGTCACGGCGGTTGAAGACAAAGAAGGCGTTGCTGCGCGGGTCCGGCGACATATTGGCGTTGGAGCCGTGCAGGGTGTTGCAGTCGAACAGCAGCAGCCCGCCGGCAGCGCCGGTCGGCGCCTGAATGCCGTTGGCTTCGATCAGCTCGCGCAGGGCGTCCTGACTCGGGACCCCGAACTCCTGCTGCTTGAGCGAGCGCTTATGGTTCTCGTCCGGCGTCTCACCCAGGCAGTGCACAAAGACCTTGTGCGAGCCCGGCACCAGCATCAACGGGCCATTGAAGTGATGATTGTCGGTGAGCACGATCGAGGCGCTGACGGCGTGCATCTCGGGCATGCCGTCCTCGGCGTGCCAGGTCTCGAAGTCCGAGTGCCAGTTGAAGCCCTTGCCGTGGAAACCAGGCTTGTAGTTGATCCGCGACTGATGCACGTAGACGTCGCCGCCCACGATCTGGCGTGCCCGCCCGGTCAGGCGCGGGTCCGCCGCCAGCTGCGCGAAGCGCTGCGACAGGAAATGCACCGCGAACAGTGAACGGATCTCCTGGCTGTCCGGCTCGGTGATGGCAAAATCGCGGTCGCGAAAATCATCCCGCGCCAGCAGCCCGGCAAGCTCCTCGCACAGCGCCGAGACTTCATTGTGTCCCAGGAAGTTGGGCTCGAACAGGAAGCCATCGCGCTCGAAGGCGTCCAACTGGGTGGCGTCGAGTGGCCCGTCCAGATGGCGGCCCTTGACGACTGCCTCCTGACGCTCGCGCCAGAGCGCTTCCTGCGACCGGCGCAAACGTGTCGGATAGCGATCCTGCTTCGTCCACGTGTCCTGCTTACGGGGGGATGCGGTCTGTACTGACATCCAATCACCTCCAAGTTTGTGATCAGGTTTCAGATCCAGTCCTCGGCAGTAGTGCCGATAGGTGGGTCGAGTGGAGTTTCCTCATCTGACATCAAAAGGGTCTCTAGCCTAGAAAAGTCGGCCAGAATTGCAACTGCCTGCCCGGGTCAGCCCCGAGCCGCTGGCAGCACTGCGCTTCTGCGACCGTTTCGGCCAGGCCACCGTGGCAGGCCCACCCTAGGCCCGCGATAACGTAAAGCAAGAAAATGACAGCATCGTGCCCCGCGATCTGACGCAGGAATCAATAGATAGGGGCGGGGTCGTGCCAGGCGTCATCAAGCTTTCATCCGGGGCAGACACACTCCGCCCTGCCGTTTTCCGGGGAAGGTAAGCCATGATCTGCGTCACACTCGATATGCAGTGCTCGCTGTGCGGCAGCGACCGATTCCACCTGCCGACGCAGCCCGGGGAGAGCCCCCATGTGCGCTGCGCCAACTGTACCGCCGTGAAGTGCCAGACGCTGGCGCTGGAGTCGACCTTGATGGCGTCTCGCCGCGAGCAGACGCCGCCGCGTCATCGCGCAGCATGACAAATCTTTCAGCGTGCCAAGGGGCCGGCTATCACCGCACGTCTCCGGCAAGACTCATGACCTGACAGCCTGCGGCGACAGCGAGCTGCTACGGCACCGAATCACTCGACGGCGCCGCCGCTTCGCGTCTGGGTGACGTCACCTCCTCCCCACCGGGATTGCTGTGCTCGGAAGCGCTATCTTTCGACATCTCTTCAGCCCCGAGAGCGCGATAGGGTCGCATCGGCCGCGTCGTAGGCTGGTCATAGAAGACATGAAAGGGCTCCGCGATCAGCGGCTCGGGCGGACGTGGCACGTCCCCATAGCGGCAGCGGAACGCGGCACAGTCGGCGGCCAGCGCGACTGCACTCTGCCCCAAACAGCCAAGTACCAAGAGCACGGCAAACGTCTTCATCCCACCTCCTGATTCACGCTCATCGCCCACCTAGACGCGAGCGAGTATAAGCGCGTCAGCCCTCTCACGAAGGACGATAAACCTGCGACTCGGCGACCGATCTCCCTCCCACACCGCCCCGCCACGGACCGATGTCTCGCGTAGATGCGGCGAGACCTACTGATTACAAGACAACGCCACTATCGTTATAAAACAACGAGTTGGCCTCTGCTGGACTACGCATACCCCGTCGCTGTCGCGCGCTGGCGCGAGGAGTGAGGGGGAAGTGTTCGTCATCTTTCCGGCCCGCCTGGCGCGCTGTTCCGCCTTCCGAGTTCACGCTCTGGCGCGCGCTCTGCCATCCGCGTGGCACGCCGCTTCTGCTTGCCTGGGTTGTCGCCGGGCGG
Source organism: Salinicola tamaricis (assembly GCF_003006155.1). Lineage (GTDB taxonomy): Bacteria > Pseudomonadota > Gammaproteobacteria > Pseudomonadales > Halomonadaceae > Salinicola > Salinicola tamaricis. Next base: position 1,036,346 of record NZ_CP023559.1, read on the forward strand.
TGGACGTTCGCGCTGGATTGAGGCCGGCGGGCGGGCGTCGCACTCTCGGGGGATCGTGAGGTGCCGGGGTGCCCGCGCCGCTCATCGGCGCGGGGCCCGGGCGAGTCGAGTGCCAATCCGGGGGTGTGCGCGTGCCGCGAACCGTGTCGAGTCTTCAGGGCGATACCGTCGATCGCCTGTGCCAGCGCCACTACGGGCGTACCGATCTGGTGGTGCAGGTGCTGGCGCACAATCCCGGGCTGTGCGCCCTGGGCCCGCGGCTGCCGAGCGCCACGCCGGTGGTGCTGCCGGATATCGCCTCGCCGTCACCCACGCCGCGGGTGATTGAGCTGTGGCGCTGAGCCCGGCCCGATCAACGCTTCTTTCATCCCGTCGCGGGCCGGTGTGAGCGTCACACCGGCCCGCGTCGACGCAGGAATCGGCATGGCCCATCAGTCGAATATCACCACCGAGGCGATCAAGACCACGCCACCTGCGCTGGTCTCGCTGCTGCATGCCGGCGGCATGACGCCGTCGGATTGGGTCACCGTCCTGACCCTCGCGTATCTGGCGCTGCAGATCGGGCTGATCGTGCCCAAGTATCTCGGCAACCTGCGCGAGTGGTGGGCGCGTATCCGGCGGAGGCGTCCATGAACCACTGGAAACGCTGGCTCGGCGGCGCCGGTATCGGCGGCGCCTGCGGCCTGGCGCTGTCGCTCTCGATCAACGTGGTGAAGCACTACGAGGGCACCGAGCTGCAGGCATATCCCGACCCTGTCGGCATTCCGACGATCTGCACCGGGCATACCGGAGCCGAGGTGGCGCTGGGGCAGACGCTGACCCCGGCGGATTGCGAGGCGCTGCTGGCCGGCGACCTGGGCGCGGCGTTCGACGCCATCGACCGCTATGTCGCACCCGAGATCAACGCCACCCTGCCGCCGACCCGCCGGGCGGCGCTGGCCTCGTTCATCTTCAACGTCGGCGAGGGGGCGTTTCGCGACTCGACCCTGCTGGCCAGGCTGAACGCCGGCGACACGCGCGCCGCCTGCGACGAGCTTGCGCGCTGGGTCTATGCCGGTGGCCGCAGGCTGCCGGGGCTGGTCAAGCGCCGCGCAGCGGAGCGCGAGCTGTGCCTGGCGGGGCTGGAGTGACGGTGCGCACGATCGCCATGCTCGCCGTGCTGGCGATCGCCGCCGGCGGTGGCTGGTTCAGCCGCGGCTGGTTCGAGGATGCCCAGCGTCTCACCGCGCTCGAAGCCGCCCGGGCGGCAACCAGCCAAGCGCTGGCGCGGGAGTCCGTCATCGCCGGGGTGGTCGAGGCGCGGCTTGCCACCCTCGACGCCCATCAACGGGTCATCGACCGGGGAGTGATTCGTGAGATTCAGAAGCCGATCTATCGCCGCGTCTGCCTTGAGCCTGACGCTGTGCGCCTGCTCAACGCTGCCGCCGCCGGCCGCGCCCCCGATCCAACAGACACTGCTGAGCCGCTGCCCGACGACGCTGCCGCCGCTGAGTGACGGCAGCGGGGCCAGCGTGGTGTTGACGCTGCGCGACTGGGCGGCGCAGTACCACGCCTGCGCGATTCGACATAACGGTCTGGTGACCACTCTGAAGGAGACCCGACATGCACCTGCTGAACGCCCTGATTGAACACCTGCGGCGCACCGTACCGGCGCTGCAGGGGATGCCGAACCGGCTTTCGGCCCAGGTGGATGAGGGGCGGCTCCGGTTCGCCGCGGGGGCGTCGCTCTCCCACGGCTACGCGGTGACCGCGCAGCTAACGCTGCACGCCTACGACGACACCCTGGATGCGGTGATGCTGCCGCTGCTGGCGTGGCTGGCGCGCTATCAGCCGGAGCTGGGGCCGGAACCGGGGCTGCGCTTCTCCTGGCTCTTCGCCGGGGAGATGCCCGCCGATCTGCGCCTGTGGGTGCCGCTCGAGGAGCGCGTGGTGGCGACCCATGACTGCGACAGCGGCGAGATCACCCTCGACCACCGCCAGCCCGCCTTCGCGCATGAGACCTGCCCCGCCGAGCACTGGCAGCTGCTGGTGCGCGACGAGAGCGCGGGTGAGGAGGGGTATCGGTTAGTGGCCGAGTGGGATGGCCCGCTGGCCTAGGCAATGTCTGAAAAGTACTGCGCTCGCCCATACGGCGTTAAAAATTGGCTGGAGCGCCAGCCCGGTCAGGATGCTCATTTACACCCTGTAAACTCCGCTCCCTCGCCAATTTTCGCCTTAGCTACGCGCCCCGGTCTGACCTTCGCTCGTCGACTTTTCAGACATTGCCTGACGCCCGGCTTCGGGGGCGATAAAAAGCCTAACGCCCGGCTCTGGGGGCGATAAACGGCACACGCTCGGCTTCGGGAGCGATAAAAAGCCTAACGCCCGGCTTCGGGGGCGATAAACGGCACACGCCCGTCCCCGGGGGCGATAAAAAGCACACGCCCGGCTTCGGGGGCGATAACAGTCGAACCCCCGCCGACAACGCCCGCGGCTCGCCAGCCCGCCCCGCGCCACGGACCATGAGCGCATGCCGTCTCCCGCCACCGGTGCGCCATGAATCCCGTTGAACTTGCCCGTCTGCTCCACAATCTGATCCGCGTCGGCCGTGTCGCCGCGATCGACCACGCCGCGGTGCGTGTGCGCATCCAGAGCGGTGCGCTGCTCACCGACTGGCTGCCGTGGCTGACCGCCCGCGCCGGCCACACCCGCAGCTGGAATCCGCCCACCCTGGGCGAGCAGGTGCTGCTGCTCGCCCCCGGCGGCGAGCTGCGCGGCGCCCTGGTGCTGCCGGCGCTGAACTCGGATGCCGTGCCGGCGCCGAGCCACGACGCCAATCTGACCCAGCTCGAGATGCCCGATGGCGCGGTGATCGCCTACGACCACGCCGCCAGCCATCTGAGCGCCACCCTGCCCGGCTCCGCCAGTCTCGATGCCCAGGGCGCGGTGAGTGTCACCACCGCTGCCGCCCTCACCGCCACCGCCGCCGCCGGCGCGACGCTCAATGCCGACACCGTGATCAACGGCAATCTGACCTTGAACGGTAACTTCAGCCAGCCCAGCGGCCAGACCGCGACGATGGCTGGCGACGTCCGCTTCACCGGCGCGGTGACCAGCAACGGCCGCGACATCAGCGCGAGCCACACCCACGGCGGCGTGAAGCGCGGCGGCGACCAGACGGATGGGGTGAACTGATGGCCGGCATGGATCGCACCAGCGGCACGGCGCTGGAGGGCGTCGCGCATATCCGCCAATCCGTCACCGACATCCTCACCACGCCCCTCGGCTCGCGCGTCATGCGCCGGGACTACGGCTCGCTGCTGCCGGAGCTGATCGACCAGCCACTGGATGGCGCCACCGCCCTGCGCGCCTATGCCGCCTGCGTGGTGGCGCTGATGCGCTGGGAGCCGCGCATTCGGGTGACCCAGATCCAGCGCCACGTCTCCGCTGAGCGGCCGGGGCGGCTGACGCTCAGCGTGCAGGCCGAGCGGATCGACGACGGCGCCGACCTCACCTTCGACATCCCCCTGGGACAGGAGACCTAAACCATGGCCGGAGGCTTCACCGCCGTCGATCTCTCGCGGCTGCCCGCGCCGGATATCGTCGAGCCACTCGACTTCGAGACGATCTTCGCCGCCCTGCTCGCCGATCTGCGCGCGCGGGCCCCGGCATTCGATGTCAGCGTCGAGTCCGACCCCGCCTACAAGATCCTGCAGGCCGCCGCCTATCGCGAGCTGCTGCTGCGTCAGCGGATCAACGAAGCCGCCCAGGGGGTGATGCTCGCCTACGCCCGCGGCGCCGATCTCGACCACCTCGGCGCGCTCTTCGGCGTCGCCCGCCAGACCCTGGACGCCGGCGACCCCGCGGCCGTGCCGCCGGTGCCGGCGACCCTGGAGACGGATGCCGACCTGCGCAGGCGCATCCAGCTCTCGCTGGAGGGCTTCTCCACCGCCGGCCCGAGGGCGCCTACGTCTTCCATGCGCTCTCCGCCGACGGCCAGGTGCTGGATGCCAGCGCCACCAGCCCGGCGCCGGGGGAGGTAGTGGTCACCGTGCTCGCCCGCGACGGCGACGGCAGCGCCCCGGCAGCCCTGCTCGCCCACGTCGATGCCACCCTCTCGGCGGAGGACGTTCGCCCGCTCACCGACCATGTCAGCGTGCGCAGCGCCGAGATCGTCGACTACCGCATCGACGCCACCCTCTACTTCTACGCCGGCCCCGACCGCGAAGTGGTGATGCGCGAAGCGCGCGCCGCCGCCGCCATCTATGCCGAGCAGCAGCACCGCCTGGGGCTCGATGTCACCCTCTCCGGGCTCTACGCCGCGCTGCATCAGCCCGGGGTGCAGCGGGTCGAGCTGGCCGAGCCCGCGGCGAGCCTGGTGATCGACCGCACCCAGGCGACCCACTGCACCGAGATCGCGCTGCGTGACGGAGGTCTCGATGAGTGAGCCGCGCCCCCGCGCCAGCCTGCTGCCGCCCAACTCAAGCCCCCTGGAGCACGCCCTGGAGACCACCGCCGCCGGCGCCAGCGAGCTGCCGGTGCCGCTGCGCGCGCTGTGGAACCCGGACACCTGCCCCGCCGAGCTGCTGCCGTGGCTCGCCTGGGCGCTCTCGCTGGATGCCTGGCAGCCCTACTGGCCGGAACGCATCAAGCGCCAGCGCATCCGCGACGCGATCGAGATCCAGCGCCGCAAGGGCACCGCCAAGAGCGTGCGCGACGTGGTCCGCTCCTTCGGCGCCAGCCTCGCCCTGCGCGAGTGGTGGCAGAAGGCCGAGCCGGGCCCGCCGCACACCTTCGACGTGGTGATGACCCTGGGCGCCGAGGTGCCCCGCAGCGCCGCGTTCCAGCAGGACATCGTCGACGAGATCACCCGCACCAAGCCGGTCCGCGCGCACTTCACCTTCACCGCCGGGCTCAGCGCCACAGGCGGTGTCGGCGTCGCCGGCGGCGCCCGCGCCTTCGTCTACCGCCGCCTGGCGGCCACCGCCCACTAGAGGACCCCCGATGGCCATCGTCTTCACCATCACCGATGCCGGCCGCGCCGCGCTGGTCGACGCCGACCACGACGGCACCACGGCCCTGACCCTCAGCGAAATCGGCTTCGGCCGCGGCCGCTATACCCCCAGCGCCGACCAGACCGCCCTGCGCGAACCGATCAAGCGCCTGGCCAGCATGGCCGGCCAGGCGGTCGCCGCCGACACCCTGCACGTCAGCGTGCAGGACGAGAGCAGCGACACCTACGCCGTCGGCGAGATCGGCCTGTTCACCGACACCGGCGTGCTCTTCGCGGTCTATTCGCAAAGCGAGTGGATCATCGAGAAGGCCGCCCCCTCGACCCTGCTGCTGGCCACCGACCTGGTGGTCGAAGCCCTCGACGTCTCCGCGATCACCTTCGGTGACGCCGCCTTTCTCAACCCGCCGGCCACCACCGAGGTCGCCGGGGTGCTCGAGCTCGCCACCCAGGCCGAGGTCGACGCCGGCAGCGACGCCCGCCGCGGCGTCGTCCCGCGCACCCTCAAGGCGTTCATCGACAAGGTGCTCGCCGCCTACGCCACGCTGAAGCAACTCAACGACCATGCCGCCAGCCGCAACCACCCGGCGGCCACCACCAACGCCCAGGGCATGGTCGAGCTCGCCACCTACGCCGAAACCAAGGAGGGCAGCGACAACGCCCGCGCGGTGACGCCGGCGGGCCTCAACGCGCGCACCGCGACGACGACCACCGCCGGCCTGGTGGAGAAAGCGACCGACGCCGAGGCCAAGGCCGGTGCGGCCGGCGTCTATCCCGATGCGGCGGGGGTCATCGCAGCGATTCAGCATATGGCGTTGGCAGCAATCAAGCCATCGCGCTCACTGATTTTCGCGAGGCGCCGCGGTTCAGCGGGTTTATCGAAGGCCTGGGCTCCAAACACATCGGGCCGATGAACGGGTATTGGCCGGCCGTATTGCTAAGGCGATACGGATCAGATCGCCGCGCAATCATTCAGCCCACTGATATCAGTCTGACCTACATGGGCGCGACCGGAGATACCTGGTCGAGTGTCCGTACCGTCTGGGATGACGGCAATTTCGACCCTTCGAGCAAGCTGGGCCGAAACGAAAAGGCTGTCGACGCAGACAAGCTGGACGGTCGGAATCTAGAGCTGAATTCGACGCCGTATTCCGTCGTTCAGCGAGACAATAGCGGGACGTGAGAACTCGCTGTTGCGTTCCGAGTACACATCACTGAATACCGGCTCGGGTAATTTGCGCTATTTCGGACGTCGAGAGGTATCGGGAATAGCGCCGAGGGGGCCGACAACTTCTTGCGCCCGACCGAGGCGGGCGAAGTACGCAATGTCATGGCGTCACTAGGACTAGCCCGTAGAGACCAGACTGAAACTTTCAGCCAATCCATCGGCGTCGGCGGTTCAGCGCCGAGTGGCAGCAAGTCATTCAATAACGGTAAAGCCATTGCGATCGGGGACGACGACTCGGGTATTCGCAGTGGCGGTGATGGCACCATTGAGGTGTGGGCGAACGACCGAAAAGTGTGGACCTCCACCAACACCCACTCCACCTCTGACGTCGATGTCACGCTCAACAAGAGCCGACCTTGGCTGACGCTCGACTCGCCGAATAGTGGCGACAACGCGCTCTCCCAAGGTGCGGGGCTATCGATTGGCGAAAGCGGCCAGCGCGGCGACGCGGCACTCCATCTCACCTACGTCGGTAATGGCAATGGCTATATCGGCATGGGTGCCGTGGGGGATGACGGCATTCCCGCCAACGCCGCGATGCGCCTTTACTACCGCTCCAAGGACGTGCATTTCAATGGTCGGCTGTATGGCGATGGCAGCCAACTGGATTCGGTCAACGCAGCCCGCCTGGGGAGCTTAGCGCCGGCATCATGGCTGCGCAGCGATGCCAACGACACGATGACGGCAACGTTGGACGTCAAGGGGCAACTGACGGCCTACAGCCAGGGCGTTACTGCAGGCGACTCAAAGGTGAAATTTGGGCGCAGCAGCGCTCAGTTCGTTGGATTCACCGGCGATGCTGTCGGCAACATCATTCACAGCGAATGCGCCGAGAATAACCCCAAGAACCTCAGGCTGGTAGTCAGCGCCGGGGATGGCAGTTCGACAAGCTACGAGTTTAATAGGACTAGCGGGCATATAAGAACCAGCTCAAATGAAATCGCATTAGGAAAGAACGATGGTGACAAGCTGCTGATTTCGAGCGGACATCACCTTTATTTCCAAGTCGGTGATGATACGGTATTTCGCGTTCTCTCGAGCGGCCGCTTGGACATTGCTAAAGGCGGTATCGACGCCTCACTGCTGGATGGCAAGGCAGCGATTGATATCTCAGGCAGTGCCGCCAATGCCGACAAGCTCGATGGACAGCATGGCAGCTACTATCGCAACGCCTCCAACCTCAACGCGGGCACGCTGCCGACAGCGCGGCTGGGCACCGGTAGCAGCGATACAAACTGGGCACTGCAAAGAATGGCAAGTGCCCCCAAGCTGGCGATCGGTACCTATGCCTTTTTGATGCGTAAAGGCGAAGGCATACATACCGGCCAGACTTATAGCGGCTCCAACCTAATCACCGCCGCAGTCGTCATCTTGAGTGATGGGCGCCCTGCTATCACCGAGGGACAACAGGTTTCCGGCACCTGGTTGTCATGTGGTGGTGGTGCGACTCTTTCCGGCTCTGCGAGAGGTGCCTCGCTTTTCTTGAGGATTGCTTGAATGACCTACAAATATCGGAATGTTCTGAAAAATCAAGACGGCACCTTCGACTGCGAGATCGAGCACCCCGAGCTGGGCTGGATCCCGTTCACCGCCTCACCGGACGATGCCGAACCCCTGGGCCGCGAAATCCACGCCGCGATCCTCGCCAGCGGAGAAGAGATTCCCGACCGGATCGAGCCCATCTCCACGCTCGCCAACCGCCAGCGCGCGATGATCGAATCGGCCCTGGCCGCCGCCCTGCGCGCGGGCATGCCCTACACCCTGCCCGATGGCAGCGAGGATGTGATCCAGACCCGCCCGGAGGAGGACGAAGCCAACCTGCTGGGGCTGGCGATCGAGGCCCGCGACCGCCGCGCCGCCGCGGCGACACCGACGCCAGCATGGCGCTGCGGGCGCAGTCGAACACCGTCTATTCGCTCACCCCGGCGCAGATGATCGCGCTCACCGACGCCGCTAAGGCGTTCAAGCAGGGGTTGCTGGCCCACTCCTGGCAGTTGAAGGACGCCATCGCCGACGCCGAGGCCGCCGGCGACCGCGAGGCGATCGAGGCGGTGGGGTGGGGGGAGGCCGCGACCTAGGTTCTTTACGAAAATTCAGCGAGCGAAGGCAAGACAAGGCAAAAATCGGCGAAAACGCGGAGTTTACGGGGTGTAAATGAGCATGTGACTCGCTCCGCTCACCCTCCGGGCCGTCCTACGGACGTTCTGAACGTTGTTCAGTGAGCCGATTTTTAACGCCGTATTGCCGAGCGCAGGTAGTTTTCGTACAGAGATTAGCTCGGCGTCACTTCGCCTCGAAGACCACCGGATACCGCGTCTGCCCGCTCTCGCAGTTCGGCTGGGCGCGGTACTCGGTCAACTGGAAGTCGCTGCCCTGCCACACCCAGGTGCGCTCGCCGCCGCAGCCACCGGCGCCGCGATCCTTGTAGCGGTCGTGCAGGGTGCCGCGCTGCGCATCGAACTCGGGGTCGAACAGCGTCCGCGTGCCGGTCCAGCTCCCGTCCCGCCACAGCGCGAACAGCAGCGCACGGGGCGTCCCACCGTCCGGGGCGAACACCGCCTCGTAACCCGTCTGATAGGCGCCGATGGTGCAGGGCACCAGCCACACCTCTCCCGGTAACCACCCCTTCACGCTGGCGTGGCGAGGCGCGAGGCCGGTGGTTGCATCGCTGATCACGCAGGCATCGCTCACCTCGGCCTTCACCGCCGCCGGCATCTCACTGTTCGCCAGGGCTGCCATCGGCAACGCGCCCAGCGCCAGCACCCCGGCCATCATCATGCTGCGCCACATATCGCACCTCGGCTAGATTGGGTCATCAGGAAGGCGGGGAGATCCCGCGCCCCGCTGGTATAGACGAGTCTCGATCGGAGCGCCATGGATAGCCTCTGCCCATGTGAGAGATGGAGCACTTTAAGTTCAAAACTCACTCATCTGGTATGCGATTTTCTGGATTGCTTAGACTTTCAGACAACTCCGCGTCACTACATGTATAGCTTCTTGCTTGACCCCTCTCTTTGAAGACAGTGAAGTCCACTCGACCATCTCGGAATCTCACTGCCACACCGGGCAAACTCGGCAACGGCAGCTGAGCATCAAACTCATCGAAATTACGAATGGCTTCGGCATCAGACTCACTGACGATTAAATTGATCATGGCCCCTGGACCATGCCCAGGATCAAAAAACTTGATGATAACCACCTGACCCATTCCTCGTTCCCTCTTGAATTGGGAGACACCACGGGCAGCGCCAAATAATAGCTGTCCTTATAGATTCTACACCGCCACCCGCTCGCCCCAGACGACCATCCCCCACACCATGAGCCCCTGACAGCCCCGTTACCCTGATCAGGACCCCCTCATGGCACTCGACCAATACCATCACGGCGTGCGCGTCTCGGAAGTCAACGACGGCACCCGCACCCTGCGCACGATCTCCACCGCGGTGATCGGCATCGTCGCCACCGCCGCCGACGCCGATGCGACCGCCTTCCCCCTCGACCGCCCGGCGCTGGTCACCGATATCGCCACCGCCATCGGCCAGGCCGGCAGCAGCGGTACCTTGAAAGGTGCCCTCAGCGCCATCGCCGAACAGGCGCGGCCGATCGTGGTCGTGGTGCGCGTTGCCGAAGGCGCAGATGCCACCGAAACCAGCGCCAACGTGATCGGCACCACCACCGACAGCGGCCAGCGCACCGGCCTGCAGGCGCTGATGACCGCCAAGCAGAAGCTCGGCGTGACCCCGCGCCTGATCGGCTGCCCGGAACTCGATACCCCGGAAGTGACCACCGCCCTGGTGCCGGTGCTGCAGGCGCTGCGCGCCTTCGGCTACGCCTACGCCCACGACTGCGAGACGCTGACCGACGCCACCGCCTACCGCGACCAGTTCGGCGCCCGCGAGCTGATGCTGATCTGGCCGCGCTTCGAGGCGTTCGATGCCGATACCGCCGCCACTGCTCCGCGCAGCCCGGTGGCCGTGGCGCTGGGCCTGCGCGCCAAGCTCGACCAGGAGATCGGCTGGCACAAGACGCTCTCCAACGTGGTCGTCAACGGCGTCACCGGGATCGACCGCGACGTCTTCTGGGATCTGCAGTCCGCCGCCACCGATGCCGGCCTGCTCAACGCCGCCGATGTCACCACCCTGGTCAACCAGGGCGGCTTCCGCTTCTGGGGCTCACGCACCTGCGCCGGTCCGCAGTCGCTGTTCCCGTTCGAGAACTACACCCGCACCGCCCAGATCCTCGCCGACACATCGCCGAGGCGCATCTGTGGGCGGTGGACAAGCCGCTGCACGCCTCGCTGGCCCGCGACATCATCGAAGGCATCAACGCCAAGTTCGCCGAGCTCAAGGCGCTGGGGCTGATCATCGATGGCCGCGCCTGGCTCAACGAATCGCTCAACACCCGCGAGAGCCTCAAGGCCGGCAAGCTGCGCATCGATTACGACACCCCGGTGCCGCCGCTCGAGGATCTCGGCTTCCAGCAGCGCATCACCGACACCTATCTCGCCGATTTCGCCAGCCGCGTCGCGGCCAGCGCCTGAGCGCCGGTTCGGCCCCGAGACCCCTGAGGAGCATTGATCGATGGCACTTCCCAAGAAACTCAAAGCGCTGAACCTGTTCGGCAACGGCGACAACTACCAGGGCCAGATCCAGTCCGTCACCCTGCCCACGCTCACGCGCAAGATCGAAGAGTGGCGCGGCGGCGGCATGGACGGCAGCGTCGGCATCGACATGGGCATGGATGGCCTGATGACCTGCCAGTGGACGGTGGGCGGCCTGGTCGAGTCGATCTTCGACAACTTCGGCGCCTCGCGCCTCGACGCCGACCTGCTGCGCATGACCGGCAGCTACGAGCGTGACGACACCGACGAAGTGGTCGCGGTGGAGGTGGTGATGCGCGGCCGCCATACCGAGATCGATTTCGGCGACGCCCAGGATGGCGAGAACACCGAGCACAAGATCACCAGCACCCTGAGCTACTACAAGCTGGTGATCGGCGGGGTGACCAAGATCGAGATCGACCTGCCCAACTACGTGTTCAAGGTCAACGGCGACGACCGCCTGGCCCGCCGCCGCCAGGCGCTGGGTATCTAAGCCGCGCCCCCGTCAGCGGTGGCCTCCCCGCCGCTGACGTCGCCCGCGCGCCGCGTCACCCCGATCACCCACGGTCACCCACGATCACCACCGAGAGACACCCATGAGCCAAGCCCAGAACGCTGATACCGCCGCCAAGACGGCCGCTGACAAGACTGCCGCCGACGGCACCCGCGTCACCATCGCCCTGGACACGCCGATCGTGCGCGGCGAGCAGCGCATCGACGAGATCGTGCTGCGCAAGCCGAGCGCCGGCGAGCTGCGCGGGGTCAACCTGGCCGACGTGCTGCAGATGCAGACCGACGCCCTGATCAAGCTGATCCCGCGGCTCTCCCAGCCCAGCCTGACCGAGCACGAAGCGCGCCAGATGGACCCGGCCGACCTGGTCCAGTGCGGCAGCGACATCGCCGGTTTTTTGCTCTCGAAGCGGGCGCGGGGCGAAACCGCCTGACACCCCGCGGCGCCGCCGAGATCGCGCTGCCGGCCCAGGTGGAGGATGCGATGGCCGACCTGGCCATCGTCTTCCACTGGACCCCCACGGACTGCGCAGACTTCAGCCTGCGCGAACTGATGGAATGGCGCGAGCGCGCCCGCCAACGCTCAATGAACGAGGCCCCCCATGGCGCGCAACCTCCCCCTCCCGGCGCTGCTCACCAGCGTCGCTAAGCTCACCGCCCCGCTGACGCGCCTGCGCCGCGAGCAGCCCCGGCTCACCCGCCCGGCGGCCCGTACCGTCGGCGCCGATACCGCCGTCGCTGACCACACCTGGCGGGATAGCGCCCGCCTGCGCGACGCCCTCGATCAGCTGCGCCAGACGATGGTGCGCCAGCAGCGCCTGCTGCCAGCCCCCGCCGCCGCCCCGGTACTGCCGCCGGCGGCGGCCCGGGTCGCCCAGGCCAGACGCGCGCTACCGCCGCCGGCGCCCACGGCAAGCTCCGCGCCGTCTCTCGAGGCGACTACGACGACTACGACAACTGCGGCGACGACCGCGGCGCGTGCTCGCCCGAGACCGCAGCCCGCCGAGCTGCCCAGCGGCGGGCTCGGGTTCGACAGCCTGATCCAGGGCGCCAAGACCCTGCTCGGCCCCGCCCTGGCCTTCCAGCGCGAGCAGCGCCACGTGCGCCGCGCCGGCGGCTTCACCCGGGACGACCCGCGCGCCCAGGCACTGGCCCAGCAGGCCCGCGAGCTCGGCACCCAATCCGGCTTCGGCGCTACCCAGATCGCCGCGGCCCAGGCCGCGCTGCTCGAGCGCCAGGTCAGCCCGGCGGCGATCCAGGCCTCCCTCGGCGAGATGGTGCGGCTCGCCCAGGCCAACGGCCGTGAGCTGGTCGCGAGCGTGATCCGCACCAGCGCGCTGGCCCGCCAGGCCGGGGTCGACCTCGCCGAACAGGGCGCCATGGCCCGCTTCGCCGATGTGCTCAGTGCCAGCAGACGCCGCGCCAGCGGCGCCAATACCGGTGGCCCCGATACCGGCGTAGCCGTGACGGGTGGCGCCCAGATCGGTGGCCCCCATGCCGAACGCCTCAGCGCCGCGCGCCAGGTCAGCGCCCCGGCACGGGCCGCCGGCGTGCCCGCGGTGGCCAACGCCGCACCGAACATCGTCACGCCGGCCGCTGCCCGCGTACCCGATCTCAGCGGCACAAACCTGCGCGCCGCCCGCCGCGAGGTGGACGACCTGAGCGGCGACCTCGACCACCTGCATGCGACCTGGGAAGAGACCAGCATCGCCTTCGCCACCGCCAACGACGGCGCCCTGCGCGACCTGGTCAAGGCCATCACCGCGATCACCCGCGGCATCGCCGGCTGGATCGACGACAACCCCGAACTGACCACCCTGCTGACCCAGTTCCTCGGCGTGCTCGGCGGCATGCTCGCCACCCTTGGCCTGCTCGCCAGCGGCATCGGCGCCGTGCTCGCCCCGCTCACCGCGCTCAGCGGCGTGCTCACCCTGCTCGGGCTCAACCCCGCCAGCCTGACGATCCTCGCCATCGTCGCCGCGGTCGCCGCCCTCGGCGTCGCCGCCTACCAGATCTACCGCCACTGGGGCGCGATCAGCGAGTGGTTCAGCCAGCGCTGGCAGCAGGTCAAGGACGCCTTCGCCGGCGGCATCGGCAGCGTCATGCAGCTGCTCGCCAACTGGTCGCCGCTGGGGCTGATCTATCAGGGCATCGTTGCCACCCTCGACAAGCTCGGTATCGAGGTGCCGGCCAGCATGAGCACCCTCTCGGACGCCATCGTCAACGGCCTCAAGAGCGCCTGGAAAGGCATCACCGAGCTCTGGAACTGGTTCGAGACGGCCCCCGGCCGCGCCATCGACGCGGTCGTCAAACTGGTCACCGACTGGGACCTGATGGGGCAGCTCAAGGAGAAGTGGGACGCCGCCATCGACTATCTGAAGTCGCTGCCCGGCAACCTCTGGGGCAGCGGCAAAGAGATGGCGGGCAAGGCCGCCGATCGCGTCACCTCGCTGGCCAGCGACGCCGGCGACGGCCTGAAATCGCTCAAGGAGAAAGCGAGCGAAGGCGCCCGCGCCGTCGGCGATCGGCTGGCAGCGGGCAAGAACTACGTGGTCGAAGGCGCCAGCAGCCTGGCCCAGAGCGCCCTCCAGAGCTTCAAAGAACGCCTCGGTATCCAGTCGCCCTCCCGCGAGTTCGCCAAGCTCGGCGGGTATACCGTGGACGGCCTGACGCTGGGGATCGAGCGCCAGCGCGACGAGCCCATCCAGCGCATGGTCGCCATCGCCCGCGACGTCGTCCGCGCCGGCGCCGGGCTCACCCTGGCCGCCGCCGCCGTCCCCGCCAGCGCGCAGCCACCGTTCGCGCCCGAACTCGCGCTGCTGGGGCCGACCCCGATCACCCTGGATACCCGCGCCCCGCTCACCGCCGGCGGCCCGCCCCCGGCCAGCGACAACCGCGTCCAGATCGGCGACATCCATATCCACGCCGCCCCCGGCATGGACGAAAACGCCCTGGCACGCCAGGTCGCCCAAGAGGTGCAGCGCGCCCTCGAGCAGGCGCAGCGAGAGCGGGCCGCGTATCAACGTTCATCGATGTGGGATCGGGATTAAGCGGCCCCACCAGATCACAGGAGAGCACCATGCTCATGGCCCTCGGTATGTTCGTCTTTGAAACGCGCTCGGTGCCCTACCAGCAGTTGCAGCGCAATAGCGCCTGGCGCCACGCCGCCCAATCCCGGGTCGGCGCCCGCCCGGCCTATCAATATCTCGGCCCGGGCAGCGACACCTTGACCCTCAGCGGCACCCTGCTGCCGGCGTTCACCGGTGGGCGTCTCGAGCTCGACGCCCTGCGCCAGATGGCAAGCCAAGGCGACGCCTGGCCGCTGATCGAAGGCACCGGGCGCCAGTACGGCCTGTGGGTGATCACCCAGGTGGACGAGACCGCCAGCCAGTTCCACCGCGACGGCGCCGCCGGCAAGCTCGACTTCAGCCTCAGCCTGGAACGGGTCGACGACACCCGCCTCGACCTGCTCGGCAGCCTCACCGCCGAGAGCCTCTCGCGCTTCAGCGGAGCCTACGCATGAGCGCCCCACGCAGCGGCGACCCGCGCCTCGGCCCGCCCGGCCTCGGCACCGCGCGCCCCGACTACCGCCTCAGCCTGGGCGGCGAAGACATCACCCCGCGGGTCAATGGCCGGCTGATCGCCCTTAGCCTCACCCGCCAGCGTGGCGGCGACGCCGACCAGCTCACCCTCACCCTCGCCGACCACGACGGCCGCCTGGCGCTGCCGCCCCACGGCGCCACCCTCGAACTCGCCCTCGGCTGGCACGCCAGCGGCCTGGCCAGCCGCGGCACCTTCATCGTCGACGAAGTCGAACACAGCGGCGCCCCGGACCGTCTCCAGCTGCGCGCCCGCGCCGCCAACCTGCGCCAGCAGCTCCCCGGCAAGCGCTCGCAATCCTGGCACGATCTCACCCTCGCCCAGCTGATCGAGACCCTCGCCGCGCGCCACGACCTCACCCCGGTGGTCGGCGACACCCTCGCCGGCATCCGCCTGGAACATATCGACCAGACCGACGAATCCGACCTCAACTTCCTCACCCGGCTCGGCCAGCGCTTCGACGCCATCGCCACGATCAAGGCCGGCCACCTGCTCTTCACCCGCGCCGGCGAAGGGCTCAGCGCCAGCGGCCTGGCCCTGCCCGGCGTCGTCCTCACCCGCCGCGACGGCGACCGCCACCGCTTCACCCAGAGCGACCGCGACGACCACACCGGGGTGATCGCGCACTGGAACGACACCGCCGGGGCCGAGCGTCAGGCGGTTCAGGTCGGCAGTGAGGCCAAGCCCAAGACCCTGCGCGACACCTACGCCAGCGCCGCCGACGCCCGCCACGCCGCCGAGGCCGAATGGCGCCGTCTGCAGCGCGGCCAGGCCAGTCTCGACCTCACCCTGGCCCACGGCCGCGCCGACCTCAGCCCCGAGACCCCGCTCACCCTGCGCGGCTTCAAGGCCGGGATCGACGAACGCGCCTGGCTGGTCACCCAGACCACCGAAAGCCTCAACGACAACGGCTACCTCACCCAGCTCAGTTGCGAGCTGCGCGGGGGGTGACACGACCAGCCAGACGCCTTCTCTCTCGGCCGGCCCCGACAGCGATCACTTGCCCCTTGCCCGATATTTGGGCCCGGTCGTACGTCTTTTCAGCTCCTCATCCACGGTCTCCAGCACTTTGCGCAGATCCTCCTGGTACTCCTCCAGGGGCGCGTTGCCGCCGTAGGCTGTCATCGCCTCCGTCTGCTTCAAGGCGCCCACCAGTCGCTCTCTGGCGCCTTGCAGCTCCGAGCCCCACGCCGCCCCCTCTCTTGGCCCCCCCGAGGGCCCCACGGGCAACGGCGACAGCCTCAGTCGGACGCGGTGGGTCGCGGTCTCCGACGCCTTCCCGCTGACATCGAACACCACCGCCTTGAACCCGCCCCCTGCCTCACTGGTCATCGCAAAGGCGACCTCCAGCTCGACATCCGTCAGCTCATAGAAGGGATCGTCATCCGATTGCGCGTGTCGCAGCTCCTCTTTCACACTGCCGATAAACTCACCTAACGGTATTTTCATGGCGAAGGCCCCTGGCTGCCGAAGGATGATCGGCGACGTCTCTTAGCATAGGCGCGCCAGGCGGCCATCCCTGACCGTTTTTGTTGCCCCTCGGACACAGGCCGCTACGTGACACCCCGACACGACACCGCGGGCGCTTTGACCCACCGCCGCCCGCGTTATCGCATCCCCCGCCCCACCCCGGCATGCACCACCGCGGCCAGACCTCTACAATGCGCGCTCGCTAAATCAATTGGTTCTAATCAAGCATGCGCGCTGTTTTCGCTCTACCCCCTCTCGTTGTCCGCCTCTCCCATGCCCTGGTCGCGCTCTGCCTACTGACGATCCTGACCACCTGGCCACCCTGGCCACCCCGCCGGCGCTGGCCGCGCCGCCCAGCTCCTTCTCTCCGCCGCCAAGCGCCTGGCGGAAAACGAGATCTACGTCGTCGACCAGGACCGCACCTTCTACTGCGGCTGCACCTCGTTTCGACAAAGGCCCGGACCTCGCCAGCTGCGGCTACCGGATTCGCAAGCAACCCAAGCGCGCCGCGCGCATCGAGTGGGAGCACGTCATGCCCGCCTACGACTTCGGCCGGCAGCGCCAGTGCTGGCAAGAAGGCGGGCGCCGCCACTGCCGCGCCAACGACCCGGTGTTTCGTCAGGCCGAGGCCGACCTGGTCAACCTGGTGCCTTCGGTGGGCGAAGTGAACGGCGACCGCTCCAACATGCGCTACGGCATGGCCACCAGCGCCGACGCCTACCAGTACGGCCAGTGCCCGGCCAAGGTCGACTTCCCCGAGCGCACCTTCGAACCGCCGGCGGCGGTGCGCGGCGGTGCGCGGCGATATCGCCCGCACCTACTGGTACATGCGCGACACCTACGGCATCCAGATCGGGCGGCAACAGCAGCAGCTCTTCCAGGCCTGGGCCAAGGCCGACCCGGTGAGCGCCTGGGAGCGCGAACGCAACCGCCGCATCGCCAGGATTCAGGGCAGCGGCAACCCCTATGTCGAAGGCGATACTTCAAACGGCCAGCGCGAGGGAAAGACTGAAGAGAAGACCGTAGAGAAGGCCGTAGAGAAGGGCGAAGGGAAGAACGAAGAGAAGACAGCAGATCGCAGCAGCGCCGAGGCGCCGGCCTGGACGAAGGGCCGGGATTCGAGCCCGCTCGACCCCGATCGCGCAGCGGCGGCCGCCTTTAGCTGCACCCCGCGCAAGACCTGCAGCAAGATGCGCTCCTGCGAAGAAGCCCGCTACCACCTGACCCAGTGCGGCAACGCGCGCCTGGATGGCGACGGCGACGGCACCCCCTGCGAAGCGCTCTGCGGCTGAGAGCGACGTCACCGACCCCGCCGCCCCCGCGGCGGCGAGGTCGCACCACAAGCGCACCGACGACACCCTTTCCCCTCAAAACGCTGCAATTCGTTACCGGTTATCAGTTGATCGAGACAGAAGAAAATGACACTGGAGTGACAACAGCAATAGTCACCGCAACAGCCGGAACCCCGCCATGCCCACGCCCGTCTCAGACAAGTCCTCGATCGACCCCGCCGACACCCCCTTTGCGCCAGGCAGCGCCCGCTGGTTGGAGGCCATTCACGACGCCCTCGAACGCAAGGCCAGCGACGCCACGCAGGATGCCGCCAGCGACGCCAAGGCCAATATCGACGCCAAGCCCGAGACCGAAGGGATGAGCGCCGAGGAGATCCGCGACACCTACGACATCCCCGATTTCACCGGCGATGGCGTGATGCAGACGAAGATCGACAAGGACCAGACGGTCGGCGAGAAGGCCGCCGAAGACTTCATCCAGGGCATCCGCGACGACGTCAAATCGGGCAAGCTCGCCGAAGACTCGGACGAAGCCAAGCTCGTCGACCTCATGGACGCCCAGGGCGCCGTGGATCATGGCTACGACCTCTTCGGCTACGTGGAGCTGATCGAATCCAGCAAATCGACCTACCGCGACGCCCAGGAGAAACCCACCCACCTGAACAGCGACGACGTCAAGGATATCGTCGACGACGAAAAGCTGGCCGAGCAGATCAGCGGGCTGATGCAGAAGAGAGCATCGCCAAGCGCTACGACGACGCCCTCGATGGCGCCCTCGACAAGCTCCCCGACGACAAGCGCCGCGCGCTGACCGAGAAGATGGAAAAGGCGCTGTTCGAACCCGACTCGAAGACGCCCAACCTGGACTTCGAAGCCTACGTCATCGCCACCCAGCACAAGGCCGCCGAGAGCGGCGACGACAAGCTCGGCGAACGCCTGCAACAGAGGTCGACAACTACTTCGAAGCGCTCAACGCGCTGGACCCGGACGCCTACGCCAAGCGCAAGCAGGCCTTCGACCAGAACCTGATGACGTCGCAGCTCGACAGTTACCTGACAAACCCGAGTCGGTCGACCCCGAGAACGCCAGCAGCGGCCTGCGCAGCACCCTCGACATCTTCCAGCACGGCATCAACGCGGTGCTGCAGCAGCTCGACAAGGGCGACAAATCCTACGACGCCTACAAGAAGCTCGGCGACGACCTCAAGAACTTCAAGGCCACCCTCGGCGGCCTGGGCAAGGAGGGCGACAAGGCCCTGCAAGGCGTTCAACCTGGCCACCGACAAGCTCGAAGCGCTCGACCAGCGCGGCAACGTCAGCCAGGCAGAGAAGAGAAAGTCTTCAACGCCATCATCAACGACAACCTCAGGATGTCGCCAGCAAGAACCCGGACGGCAGCAAGAAACTCGCCAGCAGCTACAAGACCTTCCTCCACAGTGCCAGCTCGACCGGCACCTTGAGCGCCCTCACCGGCACCATGAGCCTGATCAGCGGTGGCAGCCAGCTCGCCAACGGCGGCTGGGACGAGATGAATTCCGATCAGAAACTCGCCGCGGTGCGACCTGGTCTCCGGGCTCAGCTTCTCCAACGACTTCCTGCGCTTCGGCTCGAACCTGGCCGAAGGCCTCTCCGGCTACCGCTACAACGAACAGGGCCAGAAGATCGACAAGGAGGGTCAGCCGCTCAGCCGTGACGGCTATGTCCTCGACAGCGACGGCAACAAGACCGCGGAAAAGGGCAAGCCGCTGCACAAGATCAACGCCACCGACTGGCTCGGGCTGCTGGGCGAGAACTTCCCCGACATCTGGCAAAGCTCGGGCAAGACCGACGCCCTCGGCAAGGCGATCTCCAAAGCCGTCACGACGCCTCGAACACCCTCGGCAACACCGTATCCCCACCGACGGCCTGAGCGATGCGCAGAAGCGCGAGATCGACAAGGTCGCCGAATCGATCGGCAAAGCGCAGATCGGCGGGCGCTACACCGACGCCGACTTCAGCAAGAACCTGGCAAATCGTTTCTTCGCTCATTGCGGCGCCGGGCTGGATGTCACCGGCGGCGTGATCGATATCGTCAGCGGGGTCAACAAGCTCAAGAGCGCCGACAACGCCCTGGAGCGGGCCGGCGCCGGGCTACAGATCGGCGCCGGCTCGGCGGCCAGCGCCATGGCGCTGGCCAACACCATCTCGATGTTCTCCTCCGCCGGCAGCAACCTCGCCGCTACCATCGGCAACGTCGGCACCAAGGTCATGCAGGCGTATTCATGGGCACCCGCGTGGCGGCCCGGTGCTCGGCGTCGCCGGCGCCGTGCTGGGGCTCGCCGGCCACCCTGATCGCCGAAGCCATCAACCACAAGAAGATGCAAAACTCACCGACAAACAGGGCGAATTCTTCCAGGACCTAGCCGGCTACGGCGTCACCCAGGAAGACTGGGGCGACAAGGTCGAATACGCCCGCTACGCCACCTTCATGTACGGCGGCCGCGACGCCCCGGACGACGAATCGCTGTTCGACTTCCAGGCCGAAGAGTGGGAACACTTCAAGGAGACACCGGACGAACACGGCAGCTCGCTCAACCGGCTCGCCCCCTACCTGCACGTGGATGGCGACCCCGACAGCGAAAGCCTGTGGGAGCAGAACCAGGCCGGCAAGACCACCATGCCGCGCCGGGACGGCGTCATCAAACTCGACAACTGGCGCCCCTGGGGCGACACCGACCTGGACGCCACCAAGGCCGCAGACCCCTCGGGGCTGCCACGCTTCGGCGATGACGGCCGCCCCGGCAGCTTCAAGGACTTCCGCGAAGACATCGACCGGGTCGATGTCGGCTCCATCGAACTCGCCGACGGCGGCCGCGTCATCTTCGAAAAGGATGGCGTGAAACAGGTGATCGACCCGCTGGCCGGCGACAACAAGACCGGCCGCGAGACACGCGAAGAGATCATCGACTACCTCAAGGGGCTCCACGACCTGGCCCGGCCCGACGGCGTCTACGACGCCCAGCGCGCCGACGAAATGAACAGCGTCTTCGCCCAGACCGACCGCTATAACAAGCTAGAGATGATCGAACAGTACCTCGACGCCGACGCCCCGGCGGCCTGGGACGAAAACCCCGACCGGGTCACCCTGTTCGGCGAACGCGGCAGCCCCGGCACCTTCGGGGATTTCAAACACGATATCGACACCGTCGACGTCGCCTCGCTGCGGCTGCAGGACGACGGCAACATCTACTTCAAGCGCTCGGGCAAGTGGTACACCCTCTCCCCCAACGCCCACGCCAAGCTCAGTGAGAAAGACTACGACAACCTGGTCGACTACCTGCGAGGGCTCTACGACCTGACCCATGACGCCGAC
Source organism: Salinicola tamaricis (assembly GCF_003006155.1). Lineage (GTDB taxonomy): Bacteria > Pseudomonadota > Gammaproteobacteria > Pseudomonadales > Halomonadaceae > Salinicola > Salinicola tamaricis. Next base: position 1,057,387 of record NZ_CP023559.1, read on the forward strand.
GGCGTGCTCGACAAGCGCCGCGCGGCCAAGATCGACGAGCTGCAGGGCAACTCCGACGACTACAACGATCTCGACGATCTGAAAGCGTTCCTGGATGGCTAGACGGGATGGCTAGACGAGAGAGTGGCGCCGCCGGCCGGCGGCGCCCCGCCCGCCATCCAGGGCGCCCGCGTTGGCGGCGACGCACCGCGCGACAGGCAACGCGCAGCCGGCCCCACACGGATCAACACACATAGCGCCGCGCCTGACTGATCACCACCCCGCGCAGCACCTCACCGCTCACGAACAGCGACTCATGCCCCTGCAGCGGGATCAGCCGCACCCGGCCACCGATCCGCCACACCCGTCCCAGCAGATGCTCCCCCTCCAGCTTGGCCACGATCAGATCCTCATGGGTCGGCAAGCGATCCTCATCGACGATCAACACATCCCCCTCGATCAGCGGCCCCTCGCACCCCGCCGCCGGACCCAGCTCCACCGCATAGCAGCTCGGCGAAAAGCTATTGAGGTCATACCCTGTCAGCGCCGGGTGGCCCAGCCCCAGCATCAGCGGCCCCAGATATTGCACCTGCATCGCGTCATCCACCTCGACCCAGTCATCGTTGTGCCATCGCGCTCGCCACGCACCGCCCGGCGGCCGACCGCTTGTTCTTCCAGATACTGTATACGCATACAGCACAACAAGAAAAGCGCCCGCGACGCAACGGCGCGAAAAGAGAGGCCAAAGCCCAGGCAGCAGGTACGCCACTACCACGCCCCTTGCCGGGCCAGCCGCCCCTCACCCATTCGCGGGAATCCCCCCGGTCAGCCATACTGCAACGGTTCCCCCAAGACGACACGCACCCCCCCTCCCGCCACGCGCACGGCCGGCAGACCGTCAGCGACGCCAGACCGCAACGCCCCCGTGGCGACCGACGCACCACCCCGGCCGCCTCCCTGTCTGATCGACCCGTTCGTTCGGAGGCCCTACCGTGAGAATCCAGCTCGGCTGTGAAATGATCTTCCAATTCAACGGCCCCACGCCGATGATTGCGCTGCTCAATGTCCACCACTCGCGCTTTTCGCATCTCGAAGGGCCCGACCACCTGACCACCTCCCCCAGCGTGCCCATCGCCAGCTACCGCGACGGCTTCGGCAACTGGTGCAACCGCCTGGTCGCCCCCGCCGGCACCTTCACCCTCGGCACCAACGCCGTGCTCCACGACGACGGCCAGCCCGACCCGATCGACACCAGCGCCACCCAGCACCCGGTGGAAGCGCTACCGGCGGACGTGCTGCCCTACCTGCTCGGCAGCCGCTACTGCGAGACCGACCTGCTAAGCAATATCGCCTGGGAGCGCTTCCAGCACACCCCCACCGGCTGGCAGCGGGTGCAAGCGATCTGCGACTTCGTCCACCAGCATCTCACCTTCGGCTACGAACACTCCCGGCCCACCCGCACCGCCGCCGACGCCTACCGCGAGCAGCTCGGCGTCTGCCGCGACTACACCCACCTGGCGATCACCCTATGCCGCTGCATGAACATCCCCGCGCGCTACTGCACCGGCTATGTCAGCGACATCGGCAAGCCGCCGCCCTACGCCAACATGGACTTCGCCGCCTGGATGGAGGTCTACCTCAGCGGCCGCTGGTGGACCTTCGACCCGCGCAACAACGCCCCCTGCCTCGGCCGCGTGCTGATCGCCCAGGGCCGCGACGCCACCGACGTCCCGCTCACCCACACCTTCGGCCCCAACGCCCTGGGCGGCTTCAGCGTGTGGATCTACGAACTGCCGCCGGCCACCTGAGCCGGCGCGCCGCCCGCGGCCAACCGGCGAAACGCCATGGCAGGCACGCACCGCCCAGCGCCCCGGCGCGAACGACACGCGTGGCGACCCGACGCCAGTGGCCAATGAACGCGGCAGAGAAGCGCGGCAGAGAAGCGCGGCAGAGAAGCGCGGCAGAGAAGTGCGGCAGAGGAGAGAGGTAAAGGCGCGCGGCAACGCAGAGAGGTGCAAGCGCGCCGCAGGACAACGAAGCAGGCAGAAGAGAGAAAAGCAGCAGGGAGAAAACAAAGAAACGCGAGGGGGGCGATCGCCGTCATGAGCGGGCATGACAAGCGAGCATAAAAAGAGGGCCGCCACGCAAGCGCAAGGGCCCCCAGTCAGCACTGCCTAAAGGTACTGGCTTCCGCGGCCCTTACGTTCCGCGCATCCGTGGCATCGGACACTCCATATCCGGGCTCCTGTTCACATCCAATCCGTGGATGCCTGCAGCATAGACCCTAATCATGATTAGCGATACTGATGTATGGAGATCCATAAAATGGATTTGTAACAAATAGTAACGGCCGACTGTTGCCAGCCGGCACATCCACGGCGAGCGTCATAAGTATCCCTACTTATCGTCCCGACTGCTCACCACCTGTGGACAACGCCACCTCCCTGAAGCGGTGGCGATTTTAGGGTCTCCGCCGACATTTTCCAGCATTAAAAAAGCTTATTAGGAAATTCAATACAGCGGGTCAAAAACCGCCCCGGCGCGTAACCATCGGTAACATGTCGCCTATGCTAGCGGCGCGGCACCCCGCGGCCAGACAAAAAAAAGCCCGCGGGGGACACGCGGGCGAGAATCCAATCGCAGGACGCCACCAAGCCAGCAGAACGTGCTTGAAGACTGTCTCAAACTATAATTCGCCCCTCGGCATAACGCCACACCTCGTAGCGGATTTTTTCAAATTTCTTAAAGCCCGTCTGCCAAGGCCCGGCTGGGGGGCCAGCGTAGCGGCGGCACCCCAGCCCCCACGCTCGATAGCGGGATCAAGCCACCGCCCCTGCTGCCGATGATGACAAGGTTCATGATCCACAGGAAAAACGATGAGCAGCATCAACGGCATCGCGCTATCGTCGAAAAAATCGCCCCTCACCCACTGGGTCGTGGTCTGCGAGGAGTGGCGCGCCCTGGTCGACCGCTACTCCCGCGTGCTGGGCGGCGAAGAGCATATCTTCAACTTCACCGAACGCCCCCACCTGGGCGTGTTCAGCGCCGCCGCCTGGCGCGCCGGCTTTATCGCCATCGAAGAGTTCCGCTACGAGAAGCACTCTGACGACGGCAAATATCGGTACGGCCGCTGCGACCTCTGGCTCGCCACGGACAACCTGCGGCGTCAGGACTATATCGAAGCCAAGCAGAAGAAAATCCACCTTGGCGGCAAGAATACCGAGGCCTTCGCGACACGCACTCTGGAAAGCGCCCTCTCGGCTGTGAAACTGACTCGGGGCGACCGCACCGACGTCAACAGCGTCGGCCTCGCCTTCTTCAATATCTGTTGCCCCAACCCGCAGGCGGTGACGTCAGCGCAGATTCTGGACTTTATCGAGAAGATGAAGGGGCATATGCAAACCCTGGAATGCGACCTGATGAGCTGGACCTTCCCCGACGAAGCCAGAGGGGAATCCAACGTCAGCAACGCCCTGGGGGCGGTGATACTGGCTAAGCAGCTGCCGAGGGGTTAGGTCGAGGGTGGAAGGCGCGCTTGGGTGGCGAGTTGGCCATCCGCGGTTCGCTCATGAGGGCGGTGAATGAAGCGCGGGCAGTTGCTACAAGAGGAGAAAGCACTAAATATCAAAGAATATAGTTAGCGCATTAGCGGAGCGACAAAGGAAACATAGAAAGTAATCGAGGCCAGCACAGAAGGCACCCATACCATCCACTCTAGATTCCATAAAAGCTCTGCAACTTTGGCTTCAGAAATCTTCATCTGAGCCTCTGCTTCATCTATAAACACCCCCAAATCATCTGGCAGCGAAGACTTAGACTCGGCATACCCACCAAAAACAAACTCTCTAGACTGAACTATAGATTTAAAATATCTCAACTGATTTAAAATAATTTGATACAAAATCCAAGAAGACACCAAGACCCCAACGGTTATCAAAAACGAAGAGTATAAAGAGTCTACCTTCACCATGGCAATTATCGCTCCTAGTGAGACAGGTATACCAAGAAGCTTGTTGGTTATGTCGGACATCACCTTGGAAAGGTCGGCAGCTAGCTTCAACTTGGCTTCTGCCACCTCCTGTCTTTTAGCATGAAAAGAATGACCACTTAAAAAAGCAGCAACATTATCCTTATAAAGAGAAAGGAACTTATCATGCTCCTTTATGAAGAACATAAAGGCATTCTCAGGGCTCGTGGATGAGATGAATTCAGCGAGAGTGTTCCCGAATACGCAAATACGTTCCATCAAATGAGGGTCGGTATTTATCTCCTCTGAAGCCAAAGCATTTAAATAACTAAAGTCTTGTGCTTTTACAGCATCCAACACATCCGAAGATATGTTTATATCGAGCACAGCAACACCTGACGTGGAACCAGACACCCCAGTGATAAAAACCAGTCTTGGAGACTGTCTAACCTCCTTTGTGTCATGGTAATAAGCCAACTTTCTAAGAGACCTTATCAGTTCAGATATCTTCCCGACTTGGACCACAATGTCTTCTTTGGGATTATCACCTGAATAGCAATTTTCTTTAACTAGGTAGTAATCCGTTGGTGGGTTGCCAGACGCTAAATCACTAGAGTTAGATAGAAACTCGGCTGCGTCTGTATAGAACCTGCACGCCGATGATTTGCCACATACAACCTCCAGATAAACCTGACCCTGCTCAGGTAATTCACCCAGAGAGTCTGATGAAAAATCTTGCCCGTCAACTTCAATATGGTTAACACGAAAACCGTTGACCGGTTGCAAAGCGACCAATAAGTTTCGACAAGTATCAAGCGCCAAATAACCAGAAAACTCTCCGCCATTAATGGCAGGAGAGTTCAATTGGCGATAGATATCAACGAATGGCTTCAAACTCATTAGCTCACCGTACCCCCTGGAACTTCTTCCTGATCAGACTCTTTATCTGAAGATTGGTTTTCCCTAATTGCCTCTTCAAGCTTATCCTTAACGGGCTGTGGAACATCAGTCAAGGATAATACTCCAGTATCAGGATTGTAATATACAGCAGCATCTTGCACGACGCCTAGAAGAGCCTTATCAAAGTAAGCTTCCACCCATCAGCCTCTGCTTTCAAGTGGGTAAAAGACTTAACTGCTGAAGCGTTTGCTGAAAACTCATAAGGAATCGAGAATTCCTCGCTATTGAGCCTCTCGATAAAGCCATCAACATATTCTTCAAGAGTGCATTCTTCTGGAGCAACAAAGTCAGCAGGCACGTTAGAAATTATAATATGTCGAATTTCGGTCAAGCTGACAGATTCTTGGTCCTCTACCTTTCTAGCCAGAAATTCAACAAGCTCGTTCTTTACTATATTCTTGTATCGATTAAGCTGTGGCTCTTGCTGAAAAAATCGTCTTGTTTCGTTAATAACGGAGCGCGTAGCCTTCAAGGAAGCAGAGCCACTGGAACATCCTAGAGCGCTGATGAAATATCCCGAAGCACCAGACCTGCCGCCTGAAGCGATAAAATTAAGATAATTAAGCTCTTGTTTGACTTCTTCACCAGCATCTTTATAATCAGCGATACGGGAGGCGCTTATGCGTGCCCCCTGATGAAGCTTCTTAAGGTCGAGATGCATCAACTCTTCCGCTCGCAACCCAGAGTTAATCGTGATTCCCGGCGTCTTCTTTATCATAGTAACAAAAAAATAAGAATGAGCATCTACAGTATAATCTGTAAACACAACATACCCACCACTTGAAGCTCCCTGCCCAGCCGCAGTGTTATAAAGAGCGCCCATCACTCCCTTTGTCAGCTCGATAAATGCTTCATCACTCCTATCGCCACCCCCCAAATAAGCCTCGATCATATCCGGCACATCACCGCGACGTTCATCTTCAAAAAAAACACCGTACTGAGTATTATTATATTTCTTTCCATAGACATCGTGGATTTCAGAAAAAAGCTTCTGCACAACCTCGTCGGCGGAATCCAACAACTCTTTTGCAATCACTTTTCTTGGATTGGCTGTGATTTTTCTTTTACCAACTCGTGCACAATTATTTTGTTTAACATATTCCCCTCGCGTACCTAGTCTTTCATCAACACTGCCCAATGATTTCCATCAAACCAGGGTGATCAGGTTTGATCCGCTTACGCTAGTACGCCGGGTTGTCGCGACATCGATCATACACAGCAGGGACCTATCCCCCTAACCACCATTCCCTTATACAGCAACTGCTAACGCCACCACACCCATCCCCCGCCCGCTTTGGTCGTAGGCGATCACCCCAGCGGCCGGGCAGCCGCCGGGGCGTGGGGCATCACTCGAAGTTGAACGACTGGCGGTTGTTCGCCGCGTTCGTCTCCATCTGCACACAGCCGTAAAGGGTGCTGTAGCTGCCACCCGGGGTGCCGACATTGGCGATGTCGTCGCAACCCTGGCGCATGCTGGCCGGGAGCTGCGTCCACACGGGCTTGAGGTTGTTATAAGCGGACTGCTCCATCTGAATGCAGCCGTTATACGTCAGGTTGCTGAAGCTGCCGCCGACTTGCGCCACCTGGTTGCAGTAGCCTTCGACGTCATAGCGCGGCAGCTTGTCGGCATGGGCGGCGCCGGCCGCCAGCGAGGCGAGCAGCAGCGCGCCCAGGAACAGGCGTTTCATGGCGCGTCCTTCCTCAGCTCAGGGTCTGCACAACGTTCTGGACGTAGCTCGGGGTGAGCTGGCCGTACTCGAACGAGGCCTTGGCGCTGTCGTCCTGGAAGGCGGCGCCGAGGATGCCCAGGCCGATGAAGTAGATCACCGGGGAGACGATCAGGCTGACGATGAGCTGGGTGATGCCCATGCCGGTGCGCCCGCGGGTGATCACCACGATGGCGACGATGAAGGCGACGAGGTTGAGCGGCCAGCCGACGAAGACGCCGAGGCCGGGGAGCGGCAGCAGAAAGCAGAGCCAGGCGACGATCAGCAGCGCCCAGACGGCTTTGACAGGCGCGGATTTGCTGCCAGCGGCAGCGGGGGTGGTGGTGTCGGTCATGTTGTCGATTCCCTTGCGGTATGGCGCAGCTCTGGCGGCCGCTTGTTGCCGGTGTGCGGGCGTGGTCGCCCGTCGCTTCCGGTAGATCCTTGGTACTGCCCTGCTGCACCCGGGCCGGCGTCGGTCGCCGACCCGGGCCGTTGTGGCTTACCCCTCCTGGCCCATGTCGACCAGGATGGTGGCTTCCCTTTCTGCATGGCACGGTCGATCAGCACGTTGGAGAGCCGCAGCGAGCGGGTCTCGCCCTGGGCAAAGTTCACCGAGCCGAAGGTGACCGGATCGTCGTCGAGCCAGGACGCGAGCACGGCGGTGTCGACATCACGCCCGAGGTCGTTGATCACCTGCAGGCGAACCTCGTATTCGGGCGTGGGCCCCAGGTTCTCGCGCTGCACCTTGTCGATGCGCTCGAGGACCGCCGGGGGGATGGCCAGCCCCAGCAGCCGACGCGGGTCGCTGGTGAGGCTGAGGGTGTCGGGGGAGACGAAGGCCGCGGCGTCCACCGTCACGGTCGATGGCGACCGGCAGCGAGAATTCGGCCCAGCTGGTGAGTTTCTGCTGGTAGCAGCTCTTGAACTCGGCCTGGGGGAAGATCGTCGGCACCTGCTCCTGGGCTTTCACCAGCGAACTCGAGGGGTTACGCGAATCTTCGTAGCTGTCGCAGCCGGGGATTTCGAAGCGCACCGTGCCGGGGATCTGGGTGACCGCCGGGTCGAGCAGTTGCGAGAGCGGCACTTCGACCCCGAACTCGGTCTTGCAGCCGGAGGCGAGAGGCGAGCAGGCAACCCAGGCCCGCCAGCCAGCGTGAACGTATCGACATTGTGTGTTCCCTTGCATGTGTCTCGGCAGCTCTGGCGGCTGCTCGTTCCGGTTTGCGGGCGTGGTCGCCCGTCATGTTCGGTAGATCCTGGGTCTTACAACCTCAAAAAACCCTGCCCACCTTGCGCCAGCACTGGCCGATGATCTCCACCGAGGCGAGGTCGTCGGGCTTGATCAGTTCGCGCTCGTAGGCCGGGTTGTCGCTGATCAGTATCCAGGCGCCGCCGGCGACGCGCTGCACTCGCTTGAGACGTAGCTCGTCATCCATGCGCAGCAGGAAGACGCCATCCGGCGTGCGCTGGGCGCGGTTGACCAGCACCTGCTCGCGGTCGCGGATGGTGTCGCCCATGGAGTCGCCGCGGGCGGTGACGCCGACCACCTGGGCGGGGTCGACACCGTCGGCCTCGAACAGCGCGGCGGGCAGGTAGAAGGTCGCTTCGATGCGCTCGGCGTCGAAGATTCGCCCTGCCCCGGCGGCGGCTTCGATGTCGTACATCGGCACCGGCAGCGTGCCGTTGGGGTGAAGGTCAGCGCCGCTCGAAGCGCGGTCACCGCTCAGATAATGAATCCCCGCCTCGCGCACGCCCTCGGGTGCCGCGGGGGATTAGCCGCCCAGGCGGCATCCCCCGCCGCGCTCTGGCCCTGGCTCTGGCCCGCCAAGACGATACCCGTCAAGACAAAGTGCACATCCACGCCGGCGCCGGCGGCGGCTTCGAGGTACTCCGCTCGCGGGCTGCGCTCGCCACTCTCGTAGCTCGCCTGGGCGCGCTTGGAGACGCCGCACAGCCGCGCCAGCTCTTCCTGCGATAGGGAAAGCCGGTGTCTCTCCTGCTTGAGGCGGTCAGAAACGTGCACTTTTCTCCCTCTCACCCTTTGACAATTGCACGTTCGCGCAATAGCCTCTCCCATTAGATGCACAAACGTGCACTCAGCACCGCCCCGGACCTCCCGGCGCCGACGTGCTCAAGATTCCACAAGGGAGAATATCACATGACGTCTCAGTCGCCCGTTAACCGCTCGCCCAACGGCTGCCGCTGCCAGGTGATGACCCAGCTCACCCCGGCGGAGCGCGACCGCTTCAAGGCGCTGGCCACGGCAGAGGGGCGTTCGCTCTCGGCCACCGTGCGCCTGCTCGCCCTGCGCGGCCTGGCCCAGCAGGTGGCGTCCGAGGCGCCGGTCTCTCCGCTCGCCCCGATCATGACGTCCACGCCGAACACATCGGCCACATCGATCACATCGGCCACACCGAACACCTCGATCACCTCGATCACCTCGATCACAAACCCCGACGACGCGCGCTAGGGCGTTCTCCCGGCGCGGGATTGCGATATTGCCCGCCGCCCTCGCCCTGTCGATCTCCATCTGTCTTTTTTCATGAGGTGAGCGCCGATGCGCAATCTCTGGACCTGCCCTGAATGCGGCGCGCCGAGCCGGCTGCGCCACTCCCGGCATCTGCCGGGCGGGCCTGATCTGAGCTACCAGCAGTGCACCGAGCCCGCCTGCGGCTGGTGCGGTCAGGCGCAGCACAGCGTGCGCAAGACCACCACGCCCTCGGCCCTCGCCCCGGCGGCCCAGCTCGCCCGCCAGCAGGCGGTGGCAGAGACGGAGACCGACGAGACGCGCCCCCAGTGGCGCTGCCCGGCGTGCCACTCCCGCTGCCGGGTGCGCTCCTCCAAGCAGCTGCTGCCGGACTACCGGATGGCCTATCTGCACTGCACCTTCGGCCCCTGCGGCTGGACCGGCCAGGGCGACTACGTGGTGCTGGAAACGGTGAGCCCCAGCGGCATCCCCAATCCGGGCTATGCCCGCCGTCTGGCGGCGCATCTGCCCTACCGCGCGGCCCCGGCGATGGCGCCGCTGCCGTCACGGGACGCTGAGCGCGACGACACAGACGCCGCTGCCGACGCCGCGGCATCCGCCACGCCCACGCCCGCCACGCCCCGGCATCCGTGAGGTCCGCCATGCGCGCTCCCGAATCCACCTCGCTTTCCGCTCAGCCGCCCGCCACCGAGCTCCCGTCGGACGGCCGCGCCGGCTTCGGTGCCCTGCGCGCCGAGCTGCACGCGCGCTGTGCCGATGAGGATCTGGCGGCGCTGTGGGCCGGGCTGAAGCTGGGCGAGCGCAAGGCGATCGTCGCCAGCGCCGGGCTGCACCCGCGGGATGCCGAGGCTGCCATCGCCGCCCTCGACCGCTTTGAACGCCGGGCGATTCGTGCCGCCATCGGCCGCATGAGCCGCTATGCCCAGGCGCTCCACGCCAGCCTGCGGGGCCAGCGCTCGGCGCCGCACCCCAGCCGGGCGCTGGCCACCAATGCCCGCCGCGCGCTGGATCGCGGCGATATCCCCGGGGCCCGCCACTGGCTGGGGCTGATCGAACGAGGTGAGCCGTGAGCGCTATCGAGTCTTCTTGCATATTCGAGACTGCCCGCGCCTTCGGCACCCCCGAGTGCCGGCAGTGGCGCCAGGGCTTCTTCGAGCGCCTGCCGACCCTGGCCGAGGCGCTGGCCGCCGGTTTCGTCGCCGTGGCCACTCGCCACGGCAACGCCGCCGGTAACCGCTGGCTGGCACGCCGGGCCGCTGGGCTGATCGAGCCGGAGCGGGTGTGCCGGCGCTTTCCGACCCTAGCCGCCGACCTGCGCCGCGCCTTCGCGGAGCTGCGCCGCCAGGGGGAGACGCCGCTGGACGGCATCGCCGCCGGCTGCCTGGCTGGAGACGGTCGAGACACGCCTGACCCTGGGCACCTTCAACGCCAGCCACGACGATGATGCCCTGATCGACTACGCCCGCGCCCAGGCCCGGGGCGTGGAGGACGTGCGCCACCAGCTCGTCGGCAATATCGCCAACCACAACCGCCGCCAGCGTCTGGGGCTGCTGCCGCCGCCGCGCCGCCTCTCGCCGCTGCCGGGGGCGACCCTCTCCGCCCAGGCCCGGGCCCGCGCCGCCCGCATCGCCCGCGGCCCCAACCCGCTGACCCCGCCGCGCCCCGGCGTGCCGGCGCTGTCTCTCTTCACCTGGCAGCGCGCCCCGCTGATGACCCTGGCGGTGGCCGATACCCTGGCGCTGGAACGCGCCCGGGCCCGCGCTCGCCGTCACGGCATCGCCCCGCCCAGCCTGCGCTTGAAGCCGGCGTCCCAGCTCGCCCGACTGAGCTGCGAGCGCTGGTGGCGGCGCCAGTTGCGGCGTCTCGCCGGGCGGCGCCTGGAGCAGGTGCTGCGCGAAGCGCGCCGGGTGCACAAACGTGCAGGCATCTACTGCAGCGAGCTCACCCTCACCCGTCGCCGGGCGCAGAAGGTGCGCAATCGTGCCCTGCTGGAGACGCTGGAGGCGATCAACCAGGCGGGACAGACCTACACCCTGGCCGAGCTGGCTGAATTGGGGCTGGCCAACCCGGACCACCGCCGCGCCGAGCTGATGCTGCGCATCCGCGATACCGAGGTCGAAGCGCGGCGTCTGGGCCATGTCGGCCTCTTCTTCACCCTGACCGCGCCGAGCCGCTTCCACCCGGTGCTCGCCGCCAGCGCCCAGCGCAACCCGAAGTACGACGGCAGCACCCCGCGCGACGCCCAGCAGCATCTGCAGGCGCTGTGGGCCCGGGCCCGCGCCGCCCTGGCCCGGGAGGGCCGCGGCCTCTACGGCATCCGCGTGGTCGAGCCACACCACGACGGCACCCCCCACTGGCACCTGCTGGTGTGGGCGAAGCCCGAACACGCCGCGGCGGTGACCGAGACCCTGCGCGGCTACGCCGAGGCGGAGTCGCCGGAAGAGCTCTACGACCGCGGCGGGCAGAAGACCCACGCGCGCTTCAAGGCCGAGACCATCGACCCCGCCCGCGGCACCGCCGCCGGCTACGTGGCCAAGTACATCTCCAAGAACCTCAACGGCGAGCAGTTCGCCCGCGCCGGGGTCGAGGGCGACCACCTCGACCGCTACGGCCAGGCGCTGACCGACGCCGCCCCGCGCATCGAGGCGTGGGCGGCGACCTGGGGCATCCGCCAGTTCCAGTTCCTCGGCCTGCCCAGCGTCACCGTCTGGCGCGAGGTGCGCCGGCTGACCGAACGCCAGGCGGACACCCTGCAGCAGTGGGAAGCCGCCACCCGCCCGCGCCCCAGCATCGCCCGGGTGCTGCACCGGGTGCGCGCCGCCGCCCTGGCCGGCCAGTGGGACCGCTACCTGCGCCTGATGGGCGGGCCCAATGCGCCGCGCAAGTTGCAGCCGATCAAGCCGTGGTCGATCCCCGCCTTCCGCCGCGCCCAGGCCGGCGACGACGTCAGCCACGCCAGCGGCGAGGTCAATCCGGGGCTGGTCGAACGCGGCCGCTACGGCGACGAGATTCGCGTGCCCAAGGGGCTGGTGGTCAGCGACCGCCGCGGCCATGCCGCCGAGTACCTCACCCGCCTCTACCGCTGGGAGGTGCGCCCCAGGCGCCGCCTGGCCGTGGGCGGGGTGTCTGGCGAGTTTTCGGGAGGCGGCGCAGCCGCCGACCCTTGGACTTGTGTCACTAACTGTACGGACCCCGAAGCCGGTCCAGGCTGTACGGACCCCGCGTCTCAACCCCTGACGACGCTGCCGCGCCATCTGCTCACCCCGCGGGCGCCGACCCCAGACGAGCTGGAGGCCCAGCTCGCCCGTTACCGCGAATGGCGCGCGAGCGAAGCCGCCCGCGCCGAGGTGGAGAACGCCGATGTCGAGCAGCGCCTGATCCGCGCCCTCGCCCGGCCAACCGCCACACATCCCCAGGCCCGCCACCGCCGCCCCGCCCGCGAGGCCAGGCGCCGGTGACGGCTTGCCCGCGCCCCACTGACCCGGAGCGACCCATGACTCAAACAATTCACCCGAACACGAACAGGAGCCAGACCATGACCATGACCACGACCACGACCTTGACCCCGAGCCAGCACCCGGCCCACGCCAGGAGCGGCGCCGAGAAGATCGCCCGCGGCACCCTGCAGGAGGCCGGCGAGCTGGCCGTGCTCAGCGATGCCAGCGGCGCCACCCGCCACCGCTACGCCCTGGTGATCGCCTTCGACAGCGAAGAAGCCCTGCGCCAGGCCGTCACCCACCACCGCTGCGCCTACCGCGATGGCCAGCATGTCCAGGAGCTGACCCATGGCTGATCTTGCCGACAACGCCCTTGCTGTGATCGAGCGCCATCTCGCCCAGTCGCTGGCCCGCCACCGGCTGCCCGAGGCCCAGACCAGCGCCGACGAGTGCGCCGACTGCGGCGAAGAGATTCCCGCCGCCCGGCGCGCTGCCGCGCCCTGGAGCGAGACCTGCATCGACTGCCAGTCGCTGCGCGAACGGAGGCAACGCCATGTGCGCTGATCGAGCCTTGAGGGATGCCGACACCGGCCCGCATTCCGGCGTGCTCGGCTGCGAGGCGCTGCGCCAGATCACCGGCTACCAGCGTCCGGCGGATATTGCCCGCTGCCTGCGTGAACAGGGCGTGCGGGTGTTCCACGGCCGCCGCGGCCCCTGGACCACCCTCGACCTGATCAACCAGGCCGGTGGGCTCGGCGACCCCGCCGCCAACGACACCCTCGACCCGCGCCAGGTGCTGTGACCTGGCGCGTCATGCGCCTCGAACCGGACTTGACCCCGATCTGAACCGGAATTGAACCAGACCCGAGTCGGACCCGAACCAGACCCGAACCAGACCCGAACCAGACTCGAACCAGACCCGAGTCGGACCCGAACCAGACTCGAACCAGAACAAGGACGCCACCATGCCCGCTGCCGATACTGCCGCCCAACCCCGCGGCGAAGCGCGCCATACCGCCGGAAGCCGCGGCAAGGCCGATCACGCTGGCGAGAGCGGCCGCCGGCGCCATCACCCGGCGATCCCCGCGCATATCGACCAGTCGCAGCTGCCGCCGGGGATCTACTTCGATGCCCGCGGCCGCGGGCGCTGGTATCGGCAGTACCGCGACGAGGCCAACCGCCTGCGCCGGCGCAACGTCGCCGACGCCCAGGCGACCCTGGACGAGCTGCGCCAGATCGCCGCCGATCGCGACGGGCTCGACCGCGACTCGCTGGCCTATCTCGCCGCCGCCTTCCACGCCGCCGAGCAGTTCCAGCAGCTCGCCCCGCGCACCCAGCAGGACTACGCCTGGTGCCGCAAACTGCTGATCGAGATGCCGACCAAGCTGGGCAAGCCCCTGGGCGAGCTGCCCACGCGCCAGTTCCAGCCGGCGCTGGTCCAGCGTCTGGTCGACCGCATCGCCAGCGACGGCACCCCGGCCAAGGCCAACCACCTGCTGCGCTACCTGCGCCGGCTGTTCCGCTGGGGTATCAACCGTGGCTACTGCGACACCAACCCGGCCCGCGGCGTCGAAGCCGCCCGCGAACGCCGCCGCCGCCGGCTGCCCGAGCTGGAGACCGTGGCCGCGCTGACCGAGTTCGCCCGCGAACGCGGCCAGCGCCGCCGGGGCGAAGCCGGCGCCTGCGCCCCCTATCTGTGGATCGTGATGGAGCTGGCCTATATCTGCCGCCTGCGCGGTATCGAAGTGGTCACCCTCACCGACGCCCACCACACCCCGGCGGGCGTGCACACCAACCGCCGCAAGGGCAGCCGCGACAGCGTGATCCGCTGGTACCCGCGCCTGCGCCACGCCTGGGACGCCGCCACCCGCCACCGGGACGCCCTGTGGCGCGCCCGCGCCCTGCCGGTGCCCCAAGACGCCGCCGCCCGGCCGCTGATCGTCGCCGCCGACGGCGCCGCCCTGCAGAAATCGAGCCTCGACAGCGCCTGGCAGCGCTTCATCCGGCTCGCCATCGCCGAACGCGTGATCCGCCCCGAGCAGCGCTTCGGCCTGCACGACCTCAAGCGCCGCGGCATCACCGACACCGCCGGCACCCGCCACGACAAGCTCGAAGCCAGCGGCCACCGCTCGGCGGCGATGATGGATGTCTACGACCTGAGCGTCCCCCTGGTGCCCTGGCCCGGCTACGACGCCACGGCGCCCTGAGCGGCGCCGGTGCGGGAACGGCGCCAACCAACGCTGCTGGCCCCCTGCTCCAGAAAGACCAGCAGCGCCAGAAAGACCAGCAGCGCGACGCCCTCATCGCTACCTGCCAGCGCCGCGACACGCCAGAATATCGCTCTATCGTTATTATCAGACGATATCTATCACTCATCGTTGAACACTTCGATGATTCGGCGACATTGTAGGATTTATCTTACAAAACTGTCTCTGATGTATGATTGAAAAGCCTGAGTGCCAACTCTAGACTAGCGCCGCGTTATTCAACACCAACGATAATACTCGACACACCAGAACCGATAATCGGCGCTCATTGAGCTCATGTGACGCCTGTGTCATCTGCGCCCACCGACGGCGCTAGGGTTTACGAAAAGGCAGCGGGCGAAGACAAGACAAGGCAAAAATCGGCGAAAACGCGGAGTTTACGGGTGTAAATGAGCATTTTGAGCTGATTTTTAACGCCGTATTGCCGAGCGCAGGTAGTTTTCGTACAAAGCCTAGACCATGGATATCAGGGATAGCCCAAGCGCCATCAACAAGACCCCGGTTTTCCCGATGTCGACCCCGTGCCACGCACCGGTCCGCTTCGCGCGACCGCCGGCATCCGTGCGCCGTCGCGACGACTCGCGCCCAGCAAAACGCCACAGGAAAACCATGGATACGATTACGCAGTGGGGTTATGAGATCCTACCGACCGGCTCCCATATGGGGGGAGAAGTGCGCGGCATTCAAGTGCGCGACATCGATGCCCCCTTGGCAGCGCAATTGCAAAATGAGCTGCTGCATTACAAGGTGTTGATTCTCAGAAACCAGCGCTTTTCCCACGATGATTATCTCACCCTGGCACGCCAGTTCGGCGAGATTGTCAAATACCCCTTCGCCTCGGGGATCGAGGATTACCCCGAGATCGTGCAGATCGTCAAAACCCCGACGCAGCGGCAAAACTTCAGCGGTAAGTGGCACGTGGACTCCACCTATCTGGAGACACCGCCGGACTATACCTTCCTGACCGCGCGAGAAACGCCGCCCCTCGGAGGAGATACCGTCTTCAGCAACGCCGAGGCGGTCTTTCACTCGCTCTCCGAGGGGCTGCAGGCGCTGCTGGAAAGCCAGGAGGTCGAGTTCGCCTCCGATGTCCATGCCACCCAACGGGGCCAGCACCTGACCAACTTCAGCGGCAGCGAGGCGGATACCTACCGCGCCGTGCACCCTGCGGTCATGCGACACCCGCGAGGCGGCAAGCGCGCGCTCTATATCAACGAGGAGCACGCCCTGGCCTTCAAGGGCATGACTCGGGAAGAGAGCCAGCCCTCAACCGCTATCTCACCGAGCGTATCGCCCAATCGGAGTTCACCTTCCGGCTCACCTGGGAAAAAGATATGGTGGCGCTGTGGGACAACCGCCTCGTCCACCACCATGCGGTCAACGACTACCACGGCGCGCTACGGGTCATGGACCGGATCACCGTCAATGACCGGGGGCTCGAGGCATGACCGTCTTCGCCTTCCTGAGCGAACACTTACTACTCACGCTGTTCGTCGTCGCCATCTTCGCCGGCTTCATCGACGCCATCAGTGGCGGCGGCGGGCTCATCTCCCTGCCCGCCATGCTGCTGCTGGGCATACCGCCCTCGATCGCGCTGGGCACCAACCGGCTGCAGGCCAGCATCGGCGAAGCAACCTCCTTCGCCACCTACCTGCGCCATGGCCAGCTCGACCGGGAGCTGGTGATCGGCGGCATGCTGTTCACCGCGCTCGGCGCCCTGGCCGGCACCGGCGTTGCGCTGATCGCCTCCCACGCGCTGCTCGACACCCTGATCCCGTTCCTGATGCTGGCGATCCTGCTCTACACCCTGTTCTCGAAGCAGCTGCGCCGGGACCTGCCGGCCCGGAAGGTCATGCCGACCCCGGTCTACCTGGTCGCTTTCGGCCTGCTCATCGGCTTCTACAACGGCTTCTTCGGCCCCGGCACCGGCGCCCTGTGGGTCTTCTCGCTGCTGATCCTGCAGGGCATGAGCATCAAGCACGCCTCGATGACCTCGAAGCCCCTGAACCTGACCGGCAATGTCATCTCGCTGGCCTTCTTCATGGCCGCGGGCAGCGTCAACTACGCCATCGGACTGGCCATGGGCGCCGGCCAGATCCTCGGCGCCTACCTCGGCAGCCACCTGGTCATGCGCAACGGCTCGGCCGTGGTCAGACCGCTGTTCATCGTCGTCACCGGCATCATGACGGCGAGGATGTTCTACCAGAACCTGTGACCGCACGGCCGCCCCGCCGGCGGCTCAGATCCCAAGCAGACGCGCACGCTCGCCCGATCGGCTCGGCCTCTCTCATGGGTCGGGTCGGGTCGGGTCGGGTCGGGTCGGGTCGGGTCGGCAATACGGTGGAACGCCTGCTACGTGGGGCTGATACGCAGACACAAAAAAACCGCCTTGAGGGCGGTTATCTTCAAGGCTAAAAAAGCCTTGTCAATCAATCTCTAAGCTCTGGTGCCGACACCAGGAGTCGAACCCGGGACCTACTGATTACAAGTCAGTTGCTCTACCAACTGAGCTATGTCGGCGAGCATAGAGACGTTGGCAAATGGCTGGGGTACCAGGATTCGAACCTGGGAATGCCGATACCAAAAACCGGTGCCTTACCACTTGGCGATACCCCAGCAGCGTGGTGGCCAGAGACGGAATCGAACCGCCGACACGGGGATTTTCAATCCCCTGCTCTACCAACTGAGCTATCTGGCCCTTGCCAACGGGGACGAATTAAACCAGTAAGCCTTTCACGGGTCAAGCCTTTTATTTCAAAAAGATGGGGTCTTTTCCGCCTCCACCGAAATCACTGGCTCGGCGGCACGTAGCCCTCGGCGTGGTCGGTCTCCTGGTTGTCGAAGAAGCGCTCCATCTGCTCCATCAGGTAGGCACGCGCGTCGGGGTCGAGCATGTTGAGATGCTTTTCGTTGATCAGGCGGGTCTGCTGGGCCTGCCACTCTTCCCAGGCGCGCTTGGAGACGTTCTGTTGGATCTCCTGGCCCTTGGCGCCGGGCAGCGGCGGAAATGGCAGGGCTTCGAGCTCCTGCTGGTACTTGCGGCAGAATACGGTACGAGCCATAGGTCACTCCTGTGTCAGTCGGTGGTCGTGGGTGTCTGGGCCAGCTTGTCGAGCAGAGTCTTCACCGGCGCGGCCAGACCGATATCGCCGGGGTCCGCAGGGTCCACCCAGCGCTCATCGGCAGCTTCGGCGATACGGGTCGCCAGCGTGGCATCGCTGGCCGTGGCTGGGCAAGGCGTGATATCGAGACGGAAGTGGGTAAACACATGCGTGAACGGTTGCCAGGCGTGGGCCAGGTGCACGCCGGGATAGCGCGCCAGCCAGTCGCGCAGCGCCTCACCGTCGTCGAACTGGGGAAAGCACCAGAGCCCGCCCCATAGCCCCGTCGGCGGACGCTGACGCAGCAGAACCCGGCCGCTGCCATCCTGCAGCATGAGCATCTGGGTGCTGCGCGTGGGGATCTCGCGCTTGGGCTTGGAGCCGGGATAGTCACGCTCACGCCCCTGCGCATGTGCCACGCAGACATCCTCGAACGGGCACAGCAGGCAGCTGGGTTTCCCCCGGGTACAGATCATCGCTCCCAGGTCCATCATCGCCTGGGTGTAGTCAGGCAGGCGCTCGTGGGGCGTATAGCGCTCGGCCAGCGTCCACAGCCGTGCCAGCACGTCGCTACGCCCGGGCCAGCCCGCCACCGCATGCAGCCGCGCGAGGACACGCTTGACGTTACCGTCGAGAATCGCCGCGCGCCGACCGCTGGTAATACTGATGATCGCACCGGCGGTGGAGCGGCCGATCCCGGGCAGCGCGGTCATCGCATCAATGTCATGGGTCGGGAACTCGCCGCCGTAGTCTTCGACCACCTGCCGCGCAGCCTTGTGCAGGTTACGCGCACGGGCGTAGTAGCCAAGCCCTGTCCACAGGTGCAGTACGTCGTCCTGTGGCGCCTCGGCGAGCGTCTGAACGTTGGGGAAGCGCGCCATGAAGCGCTCAAAGTAGGGCACTACGGTGGCGACCTGGGTCTGCTGCAGCATGATCTCGGAGACCCAGACGCGATACGCGGTCTTGTTCTGCTGCCACGGCAGCGTCTTGCGCCCATGCAGATCGAACCAGTCGAACACGCGGCGCTGAAACGCCTCAGTCGATAACGCAAACTCAGCCAAACGGCACCTCGGATCAGCGGATGGCGACAGGGGGTGATCGCAAAGCGCCGACGGGACGTCGGCGCAGGAATTGGTTAGCAGTGGCGGTCACTTGAACAGATCTCGGATCTTGTCGCCGAGTTCCTGGGAGGCGCCATCGCCCAGGGCATCGTCGATCTTGCGCCGGGTCTTTTCATCGAGCTTGTCATCGAGCACTTCATCGACTCGTTTGCCGGCCTTGTGCTTGGCTTCGTCCTCGGCGAGTGCCCCCAGCGAACGCTGGAACGCCTCGCGATCGAAGCTGCACCAACTGGCCGGCGCGTCTGTCAGGCTGCCCTGGCAGCGGATCGGGAAGTCGATTCGGGCCAGGCGCGGGTTGACGCTGCAGGCGGCCTGGTCGGCGGTATTCTGCAGGCGCGCGGCGGCACGGTAGTCGAGCCGGTCGGTGACCAGATTGACCTCCCCTTTGCCGCTCAGGTTCACCCCCGGGATAGCGATATCGAGATCGTCGTTGTGCGCCACGCCATCCTTCACCACCACGGTGGCCTGCAGCCGATCGAAGGCGGTATCGGGGCTCCACTCGCGATCGGACTGCTTGCCCTCCAGTGTGGCAACGGCCGTGCACAGCTGCTTCGGTACGTTGACATCGAGCATGGCGCCATCATCGATGCGCAGCGCCGCCTGGCCGTTGAGGTTCTGCTGGATGCCGGCGAGGGTGTTGGTGCGCGAGTCGAAGTCGCCCTGCAGGCTGAGCGTGCCGCGCAGCGGCGAGGGCTTGCCACTCACATCCTGGTACAGTGGCGCCAGTTGGACCCCCTGCAGTCGCTCGGTGAAGGAGAGCTGAATGGGTGACTGGCGCAGATCGAGGGCGCTGGAGGCCTTGACGCTGCCGTCGTAGAGGTTGGCACTCAGCGAATCGATCCGCTGGCGCCCACCGCTACCACTGGTGGCCAGCGCCACGTCACTGAGCTTGGCACCCTTGAGCGTGAGCGAGTCGAGCGTCAGATGCCCCTCCTGCTTCAGCCGGGCGAGCCAGTCGACGGGCAGCAGCCCAGCCTCTTCGCCGGCCGCCAGCGCCGGGGCGATGCCGAGGCTACCGAGCCAGGCGGTGGCCTTGTCGGACGCCTTCGCGTCATTCTGCGCCGGTGTGCCGCTGCTCGCCGCCGCCGGCGGCAGGTAAGCATCGAGATCGAGCTTGTCGCCCTCGAGATCGAAGTTCAGCGCGCTGCCGTCATAGGCCGCGCCGAGCGAGCCGCGCAGTTGGGTCTGATCGAGCGTGAGCTGAAGATCGGAGAAGTCCACGCGCCGGGCATCACCGGAGAAGGGGCCGCTCAGCGAGAACGAGGTCATCGCCTTGTCATCGGCGCTGCGCACGTCGACACCGAAGCGGGTTAGCCAGTCGCGCAGCGAGAGCGCGGCCAGGTTAAGCCGCCCTTGATAGCGCGGGTCGCTATCCAGCGCGGTAACCTTGGCGTTGCCGCTGAGGTCGAGGTTGTCGTCTCCGGTCAATGCCACATTGCTCAGCTCGGCAGTAGCGGCATCGAGATCGGCGCTGGCATCGAGCTTGAGATCGAGCGACAGCGGCGGCTCACGCAGTGTCGGCGAGTAGAGTGAGGCCCCCAGTTGAACGCCTTCGGCGCGGTACTGGCGCTGACGCGTATCGGCCACCAAGCTGGCGATCTTCAGATTACCGCTCTGAGCCTGTTCGGCGATGTCCGGCAGCTGCGCTTTGCCGTTGAGCGTGACCTTGTCGAAGGTGTAGCGCCCGGCGCTCAGGTCCATGCGCATCTGGCTCTTCAACTGCACGTTGCCGCTCATCTTGGGCTGCTCCCCCGAGAGATCGAAAGAGAGCTGCAACGGGAACGAGGATTGCGGACTGACATTGCTGCTGGTCAGCGACAGGTTGGAGAGCGTGACGTCCAACGGACGCCGCGGATCGACGTAGTGGACACGGCTGTTGGCGACCTGGACATTAGCGATATCGAACGCCACCGGCTGGCTGTCGCTCCCGGCCTGACCACCGCTATCACTCTTAGCACTGCTCTCAGCCTGACCACCGTTCGCGGACTGGGCGCCGCCGGCATTTTTGCCCGTGGCGTCGGCGGCAGCGTCACGCTGAGCGAGACGGTCGAGTAGCGTCTGCCAGTTACCCCGGCCCTGGGCGTCGCGCACCAGGTTGAGACGCATGCCATCGAGGATCAGGCCATCCACCGACACATCGCCGCTCAACAGCGGGGCAAAGGCGACACTCACCTCGGCCTGGTCGAAAGCGACGAAGGGCTCGTCGTCGTGGGACTGACGCGGAAGCCAGGCCTCGGCGTCGGCCACGCTGACCCCGATGCGCGGGTAGAAGCTCCATGACAGCGGCCCATCCAGGCGCAGCTCGAGCCCGCTCTGATCGCGCACCGCCTCGATCAGCCGCGGTTTGAGATCATTGGGATCGAAGAAGGTGGTGATATAGACCACCGCTGCCACGACCACGATGCCCAGCACGCCGACGGCCGCGAGCAGCGCTCTGATCAATCCTTTCATGCGCGCCGGACCTCCTTGACAGCGTGGCCCGCTGGCGGGGCCAGGAATGATTGGCGGGTATCTCGACGACACCCCACTAGGGTATCGCTGGTTCGCGCGGCTTCCGGCATGCCTCCTGTCTCTCCCTGTCAACGCGGCGGCTCGGCCGAGGCCGCTCTGTGATCCCCGCATTGTAGCGGATGCCCGGGGCGATTCTCTATAATGGCCGATTCTCGCCACACCTACCGGGAGACTCCCCACGCATGTCCCAGCGCATAGCCACGGTGTCACGCCAGACTCAAGAGACCCAGATCACGGTCACCGTGAATCTCGACGGCAGTGGCCGTCTCGAGAGCCGGACCGGGGTCCCCTTCCTCGACCATATGCTCGACCAGGTCGCTCGCCACGGCATGCTCGATCTCACCATCGAGGCCGACGGCGATCTCGAAATCGACGATCACCATACCGTCGAGGACCTGGGCATCACCTTGGGTCAGGCATTCGCCCGGGCGATCGGCGACAAGCGCGGGATTCGTCGCTACGGCCACGCCTATGTCCCGCTGGATGAAGCGCTGTCACGGGTGGTGATCGACTTCTCCGGTCGCTCGGGGCTGTTCATGGACGTCGAGTTCACGCGCGCCAGCATCGGCCGCTTCGATACCCAGCTGTGCTGGAGTTCTTCCAGGGCTTCGTCAACCATGCCCAGGTGACCCTGCACATCGACAACCTCAAGGGTTTCAATGCCCACCACCAGGCGGAGACCATCTTCAAGGCCTTCGGCCGCGCGGTACGTGCCGCGGTGGAAGAAGACCCGCGTATGGCCGGCCAGCTGCCGTCGACCAAGGGCAGCCTGTGAGGGCGCCTGCCGCCCGCCCGGCGGCTGCCAACGATTCCAAGAGGAGCGCACGATGACGATTGCGGTAATCGACTACGGCATGGGCAACCTGCCTCCGTGGCCAAGGCGCTCGAGCACGTCACCCACGAGAACGTGGTGGTGACCAGCGACCCGCGCGCGATTCGCGGCGCCTCGCGGCTGGTGCTGCCGGGCCAGGGCGCGATCCGCGATTGCATGGGCGAGCTCGAACGCAGCGAGCTGCGTGGGCTGGTCAGCGAGCTGCTCGACGCTCAGCAGAAGCCGCTCCTGGGGATCTGCGTCGGCCAGCAGATGCTGTTCGAACACAGCGACGAGAATGGCGGCATCGACTGTCTTGGTTTCCTGCCCGGGCGCGTGCGCCACTTCGGCCAGCAGCTGGTGGGGCCGGACGGCGAGCGCTTGAAGGTGCCGCACATGGGCTGGAACCGGGTCGCTCAGCACCACGCTCACCCGCTGTGGCAGGGCATCGACGATGGCGCGCGCTTCTACTTCGTGCACAGCTACTATGTCGATGCCGCCAGCCCGGACGACGTCTTCGGCGCGACCCACTACGCCGGCGTCGAGGCCCACGTGGCCACCGGCCGTGGCTGCGTCTTCGCGGTGCAGTTCCACCCCGAAAAGAGCGCCCGCGACGGCCTGCAGCTGCTGGAAAACTTCGTCAACTGGGCGCCCTGAGCGCGCAGCGCCCGGGACGCCGCCAGCGCGCGCCGTCCCCCCCCACCGATCATGTGCCAGCCGCGCTCGCGCTGGCCGACACGCAGAGGATTCGACGACATGCTGGTGATTCCCGCCATCGATCTCAAGGACGGCCAATGCGTGCGTCTCAAGCAGGGCCGCATGGACGACGCCACCGCCTACGGTGACGATCCGGTGGCCATGGCCGCACGTTGGGTGGAAGCCGGCGCCCGCGCCTGACCTGGTCGATCTCAACGGCGCCTTCGAAGGCAAACCGGTCAACGGTGAAGCGGTCACCGCCTCGCCCGCGCCTACCCCGATCTGCCGATCCAGATCGGCGGCGGCATCCGCAATGCCGAGACCATCGAGCACTACCTCGCCGCCGGGGTCAGCTATGTGATCATCGGCACCAAGGCGGTGAAGGAGCCGGCCTTCGTCGGCGAGATGTGCCGACAGTTCCCCGGCCACGTGATCGTCGGGCTCGATGCCAACGACGGTTTCGTCGCCACCGACGGCTGGGCCGAAGTCTCCACGCTCAAGGCGGTCGATCTGGCCAAGCGCTTCGCCGACGACGGCGTGACCTCGATCGTCTACACCGATATCGCCCGCGACGGCATGATGCAGGGCGTCAACGTCGAGGCAACCGCCGCGCTGGCCCGCGATGGCGGCCTGCCGGTGATCGCCTCCGGCGGCGTCACCAACCTGGACGACATCCGCGCCCTGGCCGAGGTCGCCGACGAGGGCATCATCGGCGCCATCACTGGCCGCGCCATCTATGAAGGCTCACTCGACGTGGCTCAGGCCCAGGCGCTGAGCGACGAGATCCGCGGCACTACCCGGGGAGGCCGCGCATGACCCTCGCCAAGCGCATCATCCCGTGTCTCGACGTCGATGCCGGCCGCGTGGTCAAGGGCGTCAACTTCGTCGGCATCCGCGACGCCGGTGATCCGGTGGAGATCGCCAAGCGCTACAACCAGCAGGGCGCGGACGAGATCACTTTCCTCGACATTACCGCCAGCCACGAGGACCGCGGCACCACGGTGGAGATGGTCGAACGCATCGCCGGCGAGGTGTTCATCCCGCTCACCGTGGGTGGCGGCATCCGCCGCTGCGAAGACATTCGCACCATGCTCAACGCAGGCGCCGACAAGATCTCGATCAATACCGCTGCGGTGACCCACCCGGACTTCGTGCGTGAGGCCGCCGAGCGCTTCGGCAGCCAGTGCATCGTGGTGGCGATCGACGCCAAGCGGGTCAGCGCCGAGGGCGAACCGCCGCGCTGGGAGATCTTCACCCACGGCGGCCGTCGACCCACCGGGCTGGATGCCGTCGAGTGGGCGCGCAAGATGGTCGACTACGGCGCCGGTGAACTACTGCTGACCAGCATGGATCGCGATGGCACCAAGGTCGGCTTCGATCTCGGCGTGACCCGGGCGATCAGCGACGCGGTGGAGGTGCCGGTGATCGCCTCCGGCGGTGTCGGCAACCTCGACCATCTGGTGGCCGGGGTGAAGGAAGGCGGTGCCGATGCGGTGCTGGCCGCCAGTATCTTCCACTTCGGTGAGTACACCATCCCCGACGCCAAACGCTACATGGCCGAGCACGGGATCGAAATGCGCCTCTGAGCGCGCCAAGATCTGCGCCGCAGCCGCAAGCGCGGAGTGATGAACAGCGAAGTGAAGCACAGCGCCGCGACCCGATCGGGTCGCGGCGCTTGCGTTGTTGGGGTGTGCTCGAGCGCGGTGTGCTTCAGTGCGGGCGCAAAGCTCAGGGCAGATAGCGCGGGCGGAAGATGCCCTCGAGATCGGCATAGGGGATGGTCAGCACTGGCTGGCCCACGGCGTAGGGCGCCAGGTCGTAGACCTGATACTTGACCGCCAGGGCGTCCTTCAGCGGCGCCACATTCTCGGAGATGACGAACGGCCACTGCTCGGCGGAGAGCCCCTGAGCCTGATCCGTGTGCAGCCAGCGCTGATGGGCGCGCGCCAGCGCCGCGTCATAGGCTGCGCGTTGGCCGG
This sequence comes from Salinicola tamaricis, assembly GCF_003006155.1. Taxonomy (GTDB): domain Bacteria; phylum Pseudomonadota; class Gammaproteobacteria; order Pseudomonadales; family Halomonadaceae; genus Salinicola; species Salinicola tamaricis. The sequence goes on from NZ_CP023559.1 coordinate 1,082,413, forward strand.
GCTTCAGCATCTCGGCCAGCGAGACCGGCTCGCGGATATCGCGGTCGATGACCAGATACTGGGTCAGCGGCAGACCGTGGGCGCCGCCACTGAACAGATAGCCGTCCAGCTCGATGACCAACAGGTCGTCGTGGTCAGCGATCACCTTGGCGTCGAGATCGGCGGCATATCCTGGCAGCTCCGGCACCTCGCGGCGCGCCTCCTTGGCGGCGGCGAAGACCTGATCGGCGAAGTCATCGAACGACTTGGCCCGGCCGATCGCGCTACCGTTGGGATCGTCGCTGAGGCCGCTGGCCAGCGCAAAGAGCCGCTTCTGCAGCAGCGCCGACAGCTCGGGCGATTCCGGGAAGCGCAGATAGTCGGCCTCGACCACGGCACAGGCGTCGCCATCGCACCCCGGCTCATGGGCCGTCTTCGTCACCGCTTCGGTACGCAGCGGGTCCTGGTGCCAGCCGGAGAGGCTCTGACAGCCGCTCAGCACCAGGGTAGCTAGCATGAGGGCGCCGAGCGCCACACGATGAGACATGCAGTTCCTCCTTGAACGTCTGGCCGTGCACGGCCGTCGTTGTCGCTTGTCACGGGCACGCTCCGCGCCCGAGTTGGCTGGGTAGCTCCTGAGATTGGTACGAAAAGTCGGCGAGCGCAGGCATTTTTCGTATGAAGCCTATTTCGTATAAACCTAATGTAGCGCTTTTCAAGCGCGTTTCGCGCCAATGCCTGCCCGGCGTCAGTCCAGGCTCAGTCCCAGGTTGCTGATCCCCTGGTTACGCCCCAGAGTGCGCAACTCGCGAAGTGCCTCGATATTCGGATCGGCTTCCACCGCTTCCAGCACCGCATCCTGGTAGTCGCGCTCGTCCTGCATCAACTCGTGTTCGCGGAACAGCGCGTTGAGCCGCTCCGAATCCTCGCTGCCATCGACCATCTCGATATAGGCGCGCACACCGTTGCGCGACACTTGGCTCACCTCCAGCACCGCCTCCGGCGCCTCGCTGCGCAGCGCGTCCAGCAGTGTGGTCAAGGCCATGATGCTCTCGGTGGCGCGCCGCGCACCGAAGCTGTCGTCCGCTTCCGGCGGCTCTACCGCCGCCAGCTTCTCGGCCTGCTTGTCGAAGTCGATCTTGGCACTCTTGACCTGCAGCCGCTCCCATACCAGATCGAGCACGTTGTAGAGCACGTTGGGATCGCCCATGCGACTCATCCCGGCATAGAGGGTGTAGTTGGGCGTGAGGCGCTCGCACAGCGCCGCCATGAAGGCGATACGTTGGCGCGGGTTGAGCGCGCGCAGGCGCTGGTTGAAACTGGCGGCGGGTTGGGACATCGGAACTCCAGAATGACAGCGGCGACGCTACGTGCGCCAAGTATGAGAAATGAGAGACAGGAACCTGGGCGAGTGAAGGCCGACGAAGAGGCGTCGCCGAGTGACCGCGAAACCCGGCCGCGCGCTTGTCGGCCGCGGCTAGTCCGGCCACAGCAGCCGCGCCGGCACGCGACCGGCGCCATCGAACACCACACCCTCTTCACGCAACAGGCGCTGCTGCTCACTGGCACCGCCATGATCGGCGACCCGCCGGGTGGCGTTGATCACCCGGTGCCAGGGCAGCGCGTGGCCGGCGGGGAGCTTGCGCATGGCGGTGCCCACCAGACGTGCGGTAGCGCCCTCGGTCATTCCGGCAATGCGTCCATAGGTGGTCACGCGGCCGGCCGGAACCTGCGCCACCACGGTGTAGATCTGCTCTAGCAGCGAAGCGCGTATCGCCATGATCGATCGATCTTTTTCCGCTTGTGAAGGGCGCCACGCGCCCGCATCATGACCTTATCATGCATATCTACTTTCTCCAGCACAGCTCGCTTTTCGCCCCCGGCCGCTTGGCCGACTGGCTGCAAGGCATGGGCCACAGCCACAATCGCTGCCGGCTCGACGAAGGCGAATTGCCCCCGCCCTGGGACCACTTCGACGGCCTGATCCTGCTGGATGCACTCGGCCCGCTCGATCCTCAGTTGGTCAAGCGCGAGCGCAAGCTGCTGGATCGCGCGCTGAAGAGCGGCAAGCCGGTGCTGGGTATCGGCTTCGGCGCCGCCCTGATCGCCGAGGCGCTGGGCTCGATCGTCTCGCCGGCGGTCGAGCCCGAGCGCGGCTGGCGCACCCTGACCCTGGACCCGGCCAGCCCGCTCGATCTTCCCGAGACCTTTGAGGCGCTGCTGTGGCATGGCGACATCTTCGGCCTGCCCGACGATGCCCTGCCGCTGGGCCGCACCTCTGCCGGGCCGGTACAGGGCTTCGTCTGGGATCGCGGCCGCGTGATCGCCATGCAGTGCCACCTGGAGCTGACCGCCAACGATGCCCAGGCGCTCTGCGCGCAGGAAGGAACGATGGCAGACGGCGGCGATCTACTCGCCGACCCCAGGCGCTTCGACCGTCAGGCAGCGCTTTTGGATCGCCTCATGAGCCAATGGCTCGACTAACCCCGGCGCCGCGCCTCAGCCCCGGTGCCCTGCGCTCCAGGCGCGAGCCGCTTGCAGACACTCGTCCCAACTGCCGACGAACAGGGTCCGGCGCTGCTGGCTCTCGAGCTGCTGGCGATACATGGGGTCGTAGTACTCCTGCAGCAGCGGGGCCAGCCAGGCGTCGTGGGCCTGGGGCTCGCCGACGGCACCGAAGGCGCGCTGCTGGGCCTCGAGCAGGCGCCCCAGGCGCTCGCTGCCGAGTCGCTTGCCGAGCCGCTTGAGCGCGCCGGAGAGCTGCTTGCGAAACAGCACCTCGCCCAACAGCGGCCCGTAGTCACGGTGGTAGAGCGCACTCAAGTCCTCGATATAGTCCTTGCGAATCTGCTCCAGGCGCCAGTCGAGGGGCATTTCCACGCGCACACAGGGAGCATCCTTCATCGTCTGCCAGAAGGTCGCCGGAATCGCCAGCCGTCCGATCCGCTGGGATTCGTCCTCCACCACCCGCGCCTGCGGCCGGCGCCACAGGTCGAGCGCCAGGCCATGTTCGAAATCGATCTGCGAGGGGCCGACCCGCGGATGCTGGCCGAAGGCGGAGCCCTTGTGGCGCGCCAACCCTTCGAGGTCGATCCCACTGTCGAGCGCCCCACCAGCGCGGTCTTGGCGCATCCGGTGAGCCCGGCCACCAGCAGCAGCGGGCCGCTGCTCTGCTGCTCCAGCAGGCCGAGCAGCGCGTTACGCATCGCCTTCCAGCCCCCGCGAATGCGCGGTACGGGTCGACCCCGCTGGCGCAACCACTGCTGGCTGATCTTGGAGCGCATGCCGCCCCGAAAGCAGTAGATGATGCTCTCGGGCGCCGCGTCGAGGGCCGCCTCCCAGGCGTCCAGCCGCCGCTCGCGCAGATCGCCGGTCACCAGTTCGTTGCCCAGCGCCACCGCGGCTTCCTGGCCGGAGAGCTTGTAACGAATGCCGACCTCGCGGCGCTCGTCGTCGTCCATCAGCGGCAGGTTGATGGCGCCGGGCAGGGCACCGGCGGCGAACTCGATCGGCGCGCGGACATCGATCAGCGGCCACTTGAGCAAGGCCAGATCGGCCTCGACGAATTCGCTGCCGCTCAACCCCGCACCTCGATCAGCCGGGCACCGCCGGTGGGGCTGACGCACTCGCCGAAGGCCTCCAGCGCCAGCCGATGCTCACGCCCAATGCGCTCGACGTCGTCGGCCCAGGCCGGGTCGACCGCCAGCAGCAGGCCGCCCGAGGTCTGCGGATCGCACAGCCACTGCCAGTGCGCCTCGTCCATCTCGCCCAGGGCCGTGCCGATCGCCTCGCGGTTGCGCCGCGTACCGCCGGGCACCGCGCCCTGGCGCCGATACGCCTCGGCCTCGGCCAGGCGCGGCAGCTTGGCGAAATCGATGCGCGCCTCGACGCCGCTTGCCGCGCACACTTCACTCAGATGCCCGGCCAGGCCGAAGCCAGTGACGTCGGTCATGGCGTGAACCCCTTCGATACGGGCCAGCGCCGTGCCTATGGCGTTGGCGGCGAGCATCGTCTCGCGCGCCAGGCCCTGATGCCCCGGCTTCAGCAGACCCTGCTTCTCGGCCGTTGTCAGCATGCCCACCCCGAGCGGCTTGGTCAGATAGAGCAGGTCACCGGGCTTGGCACCGCTGTTGAGCTTGAGGTGGGCGAGATCGACCAGACCGTTGACCGCCAGCCCGAAGATCGGCTCGGGGGCGTCGATCGAGTGGCCACCGGCCAGCGCCATACCCAGCTCGCGGCAGACGGCCTGGGCACCGGCCACGACATCGCCGGCCACCTCGCCGGGCAGCTTGTCCAGCGGCCAGCCGAGAATGCCCAGCGCCATGATCGGCGAGCCGCCCATGGCGAAGACATCGCTGATGGCATTGGTCGCGGCGATACGCCCGAAGTCGAACGGATCGTCGACGATCGGCATGAAGAAATCGGTGGTGGAGATCAGCCCGCGGCCATCGCCAAGATCGTAGACCGCCGCGTCCTCGCGCCCCTGGTTGCCCACGATCAGCTTGTCACTGCTGGCCCCGGGCCCCGCCTTGGCGAGAATCCGATCGAGCACGTCGGGGGCGATCTTGCAGCCGCAGCCGGCGCCGTGGCTGTACTGGGTCAGACGGATGGCACTCATGGTCGCACTCCTCACGCGGTCCCGATGGTTGTTCAAGGTGCAGTGTAACCGACGGCGGCGGTGAACGATGCCCTCGCCGCGCCCGTGGGCAGCGCCGCCGGCGCGGGATCAGAGCGCTTCCAGCGCCTCCGAGAGCTTGTCCACCGCCACTACCTGCATGCCGGCAGGCGCCTGCCGCGGGGCATTGCCACGCGGCACGATGGCGCGGGTGAAGCCATGCTTGGCGGCCTCGACGATCCGCTCCTGGCCGCTCGGCACCGGGCGGATCTCACCGGAGAGCCCCACTTCGCCGAATACCACCAGCTCGCGCGGCAGCGGCCGGTTCTGCAGGCTGGAGACCACTGCCAGCAGCACCGCCAGATCGGCGCTGGTCTCCAGCACCTTGACCCCGCCGACGACGTTGAGAAAGACATCCTGATCGCCGGTGAACAAACCGCCATGCTTGTGCAGCACGGCGAGCAGCATCGCCAGACGGTTGTGATCGAGCCCCACCGCCACCCGGCGTGGGTTGCCCAGCGCCGACTCGTCGAGCAGCGCCTGCACCTCGACCAGGATCGGCCGAGTGCCCTCCCACACCACCATCACCAGACTGCCGGAGGCCTGCTCTTCACTGCGCGAGAGAAAGATCGCGCTGAGATTCTTGACCTCCTTGAGGCCCAGCTCGACCATCGCGAACACGCCCAGCTCGTTGACCGCGCCGAAGCGGTTCTTCTGCCCGCGCAGGGTACGAAAACGCGAGTCGCTCCCGCCCTCGAGCAGCAGCGAGGCGTCGATCATGTGCTCGAGCACCTTGGGCCCGGCCAGGGTGCCATCCTTGGTCACATGGCCCACCAGCAGCAGCACGGTATTGCTCTGCTTGGCAAAGCGCGTCAGCGCCGCCGCGGATTCGCGCACCTGCGCCACCCCGCCCGGCGCCGAGCCGATATCCTCCAGGTGCATGGTCTGGATGGAGTCGATGATCAGCACTTCGGGGCGTTCGCGCTCGACCACCGCCAGCAGCGTTTCGACGCTGGTCTCGGCGAGCATCTTGAGCCCGTGGGTGGGTAGCTGCAGCCGATGGGCACGCATCGCCACCTGCGACAGCGACTCTTCGCCGGTCACATAGAGCACTCGCTTGCTCTGAGCCAGGCGGCAGGCGGTCTGCAGCAGCAGCGTCGACTTGCCGGCGCCGGGATGCCCCCCGAGCAGCACCGCCGAGCCGGGCACCAGGCCACCGCCGAGCACGCGGTCGAACTCTTCGAAGGTGGAGCTGAAACGCGGCACCTCGGTGAGATCGACGCCGGAGAGATCGACCACCTCCTTGGTCAACGCGCCGGCATAGCCGCCGCGCCCGGCGCTACCCGAAGCCGCCGCGGCGCCGGGGCGTGCGCTGGTCAGCCGGATTTCGCTCAAGGTGTTCCATTCGCGGCAGTTGCTGCACTGCCCCTGCCACTTGCTGTACTCCGCACCGCACTCGGTACAGACAAAGGCACTTTTCGCTTTGGCCACGTGCGGGAATCTCCGTCATCGCGATGAAAATCGTCGCACCCATGGTGCCACAGCGGTCCTGGATCGCAGAGCCGAGGTGCTCTGCCCTGCTTTGCTCAAAACAATCACAGGCACGGTGTCAGCCACTGAGGGAGCGAGCGGACACAAAAAAGGCGGCCCGCAGGCCGCCTTGGCGATCGGCGCGAAGCGCTTACTGCTTGGTCAGGCGCAGCATCTGGCCGTTTTCGAACTGACGGCGCTGCGGGTCGATCAGCTCGAGGGTGTTGGGATCGATCTTCTGGAAGTAGTAGATCTGGCCCTCACCGTTCGGCGTCAGCTCGTAGACCGTGGCCTTGGGATCGGTGGCGGTCCCGGTCATCACGTCCCACTGGCCCTGATACTGCTCCGGCCCCGGGTTCTGCGGATGATTGATGTAGTCGGCCTCGAGCGTGAAGGTGCGCTCCGGCGCCGGCGACGACTCACTGCCGCTGAGGTTGACGGTCAGGTCGATACCGTCGCAGCTACGGCAGGGCAGCGTGCCCTCGTAGGTCGTGGTGGTGGCGGAGGCGCCGGTGTCGGCCGTGCCAGACTGGGTCTGCGAGCCACCGCTGGCGCAACCTGCCAGCAAGGCTACCGTGGCGGCGCTGGCCAGCAACGTCCTGATCTGCATTGGGGTTCTCCTTACACTTCTGGGCCAAGCGGACCGCAGGGGCGGCCGCGTCACTACAGCGTGGTTGCTCTAACATCGTCGCTACACCATAGCGGCTAGACGGCGATCACTAAAGCGTAGCGGCCACCGCATCGCCGCTATCGGCGTGTCGCCTAAGAATAGCGGCAAGCGCGCCGTGTGGCACCCCATCGGCACCACACAGCCCCGCATCAGTCGAGCGTGGGGTAATCGGTATAGCCCTCGGCGCCGCCCCCGTAGAAGGTATTCGGGTCGGGCTCGTTGAGCGTGGCATCGCGCCGGAAGCGCTCGACCAGATCCGGGTTGGCGATATAGGGCCGCCCATAGGCCGCGGCATCGCCCAAGCCCGCCTCGATCAGCGCCTCGGCACGCTCGGCGGTATAGTGACCGCAGTAGATCAGGGTGCCGCTGAAGCGCTCGCGCAGATCGCGACGGAAAGCGTTACTCAACTGAGGGCCTTCGCCGGTCCAGTCCGGCTCGTTGATATGCAGGTAGGCAATACGCCGCCGGCCCAGCTCTTCGGCAAGGTAGCGCATCATCGCCTCCGGCTCGTCGTCGGAGAGTCCGAATATCTCGATGAAGGGCGACAGCCGCACGCCGACACGTCCGGCGCCCAGCTCTGCGCTCACCGCATCGACCACCTCGAGCAGCAGCCGCGCGCGGTTGACCACGTTGCCACCGTAGCGGTCGGTGCGCTGGTTGCTGCCGGTGGCGAGGAACTGCTGCAACAGGTAGGCGTTGGCGGCATGCACTTCGACCATGTCGAAACCAGCACGCTTGGCGCGCTTGGCGGCTTGCCGATAATCCTCGATGAGCCCGGGGATCTCGTCGGTGTCCAGGGCGCGAGGGGTACTGGTCGGATGCTGGCCGGAGCTGCCATCTGCGAACTCGACGAAGCAGTTGGCCCCCTCGGCGCGCAGCGCACTCGGTGCCACCGGCTGCTGGCCGTCCGGCTGCACCATCTCGTGGGAGACGCGACCGACGTGCCACAGCTGCAGCGCCATCTTGCCGCCCGCACCGTGCACGGCATCGACCACCTGGCGCCAGCCCGCCTCCTGGGCATCGGTCCAGATGCCCGGGGTATAGACATAGCCGCGCGCCGTGGGCGAGATATTGGTCGCCTCGCTGATGATCAGCCCGGCACCGGCGCGCTGGGCGTAGTACTCCGCCTGCAGGCGGCCGGGAACGCTATCCGGGGTGCGAGCGCGCGTCAGCGGCGCCATCAGCACCCGGTTGGCGAGTTCGATGTCTCCGATCTGGAGCGGAGAGAGCAGTTTTTCGTAGGGCATGATGATCCTTATCACTCGATGCGAGTTCTCTGAGGAGATGAGGTCATTAGAGGACTAATCAACCCCTCGTGACGCCGCCGCCCCAGACTTGCGCCGTCCTGCGACAGCGGTCACTATGACAGGCACCACCGCGCCGAGCGTGCACACGCCGAGCGTCCCGGCCCCGGAACCGTCCCCAATCCTTTATCGCCAACCGTTTCCCGACACTGCCCAGCCCCATCGCGAGAGATCATGAGCCAACTCTGGAGTCCTGCCGTCCGCGCCCTGACGCCCTACGTACCCGGCGAGCAGCCGCGTGAGAGACTGGTCAAGCTCAATACCAACGAGAATCCCTATCCGCCGTCACCCGCGGTCGCCCAGGTGCTACGCGATATCGACACCGAGCAGCTGCGCCGCTATCCCGACCCTGACTCCCGCGCGCTGCGCGAGACGCTGGCCGAGACCCACGGTGTGGCGCCGGAGCAGGTGTTCGTCGGCAATGGTTCGGACGAAGTACTCGCGTTCGCCTTCCAGGCTTTCTTCTGCCAACCCCGGCCGCTGCTGATGCCGGCGATCAGCTACAGCTTCTATCCGGTCTACTGCAAGCTCTACGACATCGCCTATCGCACCGTGGCGCTGGATGACCGCTGGGAGATCGCCCTCGACGCCTTCGACGGCGACAACGGCGGCGTGGTCTTCGCCAACCCTAATGCCCCCACGGGGCACGGCCATCCACGTGCCGAGATCGCACGTCTACTGTCGCGCATTCAGGACAGCGTGGTGCTGGTCGATGAAGCCTACGTCGACTTCGGCGGCGAGAGCGCGGTGCCGCTGGTCGCGGACCAACCCAACCTGCTGGTCACTGGCACGCTCTCCAAGTCACGCAGCCTGGCAGGGTTGCGGCTGGGCTATGCGATCGGCTCGCGGGAACTGATCGAGGGGCTGGAGCGGGTGAAGAACTCGTTCAACTCCTACCCGGTCGATATGCTCGCCAGCGCAGTGGCGATCGCGGCGCTGAACGACCGTGAGCACTTTAAGCGTTGCTGCCAGCAGGTGATGGCCACACGCGAAGAGACACGTCGCTCGCTGGTCGAACTCGGTTTCGAGGTGCTGCCATCGCAGACCAACTTCCTGTTCACCCGGCACCCGCAATTCGCCGGCGAGACACTGTTTGCCGGACTGCGCGAGCGCGGGATTCTGGTGCGTCACTTCAATCGCGATGGTCTGAGCGATTTCCTGCGTATCTCCATCGGTACCGATGAAGAGATGCAGGGACTGATCACCGCCCTCGAAGCGATGATCTAGGCACGCGCTCACCACGGAACAGGCTTGCCCGCCCAATCCCAGAAGCTGCCGCTCTCCTCGGGGCGGCGCTCACTGATCACCGTCAGCAGGCGCTCGGCGACGTACTCGGGGCTGAACAGCTTGCCGTCGGGTACACGCCGCTGGAACGGCTTGGAGAGCTCGGTATCCGTCGTGCCCGGATGCAGGCAGAGCACGATTGCCTGCTTGTTGTAGCGCGCCAGCTCGATGGCCGCCGTCCGCAGCAGCATGTTGTGTGCCGCCTTGCTCGCCCGATAGCCATACCAGCCGCCGAAGCCGTTGTCCTCGATCGAACCTACCCGCGCCGACAGACTCGCCACCAGCGTCGGATGTTGCCCCTTCAGTGACCCCAGCACAGCCTTGAGCAGCAGCGCCGGGGTGATCGCATTGACATGGAACAGCGTCGCCAGGCTGTCAGCATCGAGCTCCTCGAGACGCTTCTCCGGCGCAATGTCACGCGTCGCGTCGTGCAGCATGCCCAGGGTATTGAACAGCAGATGCAGTGGCGCCCCGGCGAGCCGCTCGCCCAGACGCGCCAAGCCCTCTGCTTCGGTGAGATCGGCTGTCAACGTTTCGACCCGGTCATCGTCGAAGGCCAGCGACTGACGCGACACTGCCAAGATGCGCCCCACCCGCGATGTGTCCAACAGACAGCGCACGACGGCCTGGCCGATCCCGCCACCAGCCCCGGTCACCACAGCAGTAAAATCGTCGGGTAATCGCTCCAGCATACCGCCCTCTCCCGTCATGATCGCTGGCTCGGCACTCGAGCACTTCAGTCTCGACAGACTAGTCCAGCAACAGGCTTGGCGCTCTCTACGCCGCCCCACCGATCCCATACACACAAAAAGCCCCGGCGCGGGGGCGGGCCGGGGAAGTGGAGGTGTGGAGTCTGGCGCTCGCGGGTCTCAGAGAGGCATCAGGGGCGAGCGCTGTTCGTTCTGGGTGTGAGCACGCCTCAGTCGAGACTGGCGAAGCTCACGTCGACATTGCCCTGGCCGCTGGCGTTGACGTTCTGCAGCGCCTGGGCGGCAGCGACGCTCTGACCCTGGCCGACCAGGTCGGCGGCACCGGCGCGCAGATGGGTGCCACGCTGGGTCTGCTCGGCGACCTGCACCAGCGCCTGGTTGGCCGCGGTGCTGTGGCCACCGCTGACCGTATCGACGCTGTAGCGGGTCGGCAGCGTCTGGTAGTCGCTCACCACCTGGGTATTCAGCGGCTGGTGCAGCGCAGCGAAGGCCTGCTTCTCGGCGAAGCTGTTGGCCTGGGCCACGGCCGGCAGTGCCACGATCAGGGCGATAGCGGTAAGGAGACGGGTTTTCATGGGGAACCTCCAGTGACTGTCTTACAGGTCGATGAGTGCGTTGGGCCTTGGCCTCAACCGTTGGTGACAGTATGGGGGCGCTACTGTTAGCGGGCTAATCGAATACACCGAAGGCGACTATCATGCGCATCGATGTATCGATGCGGTATCCCAGATGAGGCAGAGACAGAGCACAGATAGGACTTCGGCCAACTATCCACAGGCGGTCACCGCGGGCTCTCGATAAAGAGGGTGGGGATAAGTCGAAGCCTAGAGCGTCAGCGACACCAGGAGGGCCTGGGCCGCGTTGCGGAGGAGATGGTGCAGGGCCTAAGCCCAGAAACGAGTGAACCCCAGTCTCTCTCGAGACTGGGGTTCGGTATAACTCGTCTCATCCTGAGACTCGCCCTTCGGGCCCGCTAAAGCGGTTCCCGTTCGTTCCCAACGAACAGGTCCAGGGGAGCCCCCCAAACGAATGAACCCCCGGCATGGGCCGGGGGTTCGGTATAGGTGCCTGACGATGACCTACTCTCACATGGGGAGACCCCACACTACCATCGGCGCTAAGCGGTTTCACTTCTGAGTTCGGCATGGAATCAGGTGGTTCCCACTCGCTATGGTCGTCAGGCAAAACTGACGTCGACATGAACCTGTGACACGCTTTCACGCGCCAGCTTCACATCGACCAATCTGGATCATGCTGATGATACGTCTCTTGCCTATCCGGCCATTGTCGCGATGCGATCGCGCGACCCCGGTCTGGAGTACCCAGACCCCTTGGGGTTATATGGTCAAGCCTCACGGGGCATTAGTACACGTTAGCTCAACGCCTTGCAGCGCTTCCACACCGTGCCTATCAACCAGCTCGTCTTGCTGGACCCTTTAGGAGACTCGAAGTCTCAGGGAGATCTCATCTTGAAGGGGGCTTCCCGCTTAGATGCCTTCAGCGGTTATCCCGTCCGCACATAGCTACCCGGCAGTGCCACTGGCGTGACAACCGGAACACCAGAGGTGCGTCCACTCCGGTCCTCTCGTACTAGGAGCAGCACTTCTCAAATCTCCAACGCCCACGGCAGATAGGGACCGAACTGTCTCACGACGTTCTAAACCCAGCTCGCGTACCACTTTAAATGGCGAACAGCCATACCCTTGGGACCGACTTCAGCCCCAGGATGTGATGAGCCGACATCGAGGTGCCAAACACCGCCGTCGATGTGAACTCTTGGGCGGTATCAGCCTGTTATCCCCGGAGTACCTTTTATCCGTTGAGCGATGGCCCTTCCATACAGAACCACCGGATCACTAGAACCTACTTTCGTACCTGCTCGACGTGTCTGTCTCGCAGTTAAGCACCCTTATGCTCTGCACTCAATGCACGATTTCCAACCGTGCTGAGGGTACCTTCGTGCTCCTCCGTTACGCTTTCGGAGGAGACCGCCCCAGTCAAACTACCCACCACACACTGTCCTTACACCGGATCACGGTGCGAAGTTAGAACGCCAATGATGCCAGGCTGGTATTTCAAGGTTGGCTCCACCGCAACTGGCGTCACGGTTTCCAAGCCTCCCAGCTATCCTACACAAGCAACATCAGCGTCCAGTGTGAAGCTATAGTAAAGGTTCACGGGGTCTTTCCGTCTAGCCGCGGGTACACAGCATCTTCACTGCGATTTCAATTTCACTGAGTCTCGGGTGGAGACAGCGTGGCCATCATTACGCCATTCGTGCAGGTCGGAACTTACCCGACAAGGAATTTCGCTACCTTAGGACCGTTATAGTTACGGCCGCCGTTTACCGGGGCTTCGATCAGGAGCTTCGCTTGCGCTAACACCATCAATTAACCTTCCGGCACCGGGCAGGCGTCACACCCTATACGTCCGCTTACGCGTTAGCAGAGTGCTGTGTTTTTAATAAACAGTTGCAGCCACCTGGTATCTTCGACCGGTTCACGCTAGGAGAGCGAGTCTCTTCACGCTACGCCGGCGCACCTTCTCCCGAAGTTACGGTGCCATTTTGCCTAGTTCCTTCACCCGAGTTCTCTCAAGCGCCTTGGGATTCTCACCCTGACCACCTGTGTCGGTTTGGGGTACGGTCGCATGTGATCTGAAGCTTAGAGGCTTTTCCTGGAAGCGTGGCATCGATGACTTCCGGACCGTAGTCCGTTCGTCTCGTCTCTCGGCCTTGAGAGCCCGGATTTGCCTAAGCTCTCAGCCTACTGACTTTCACCAGGACAACCAACGCCTGGCTCACCTAGCCTTCTTCGTCCCCCCATCGCAATCACATCCGGTACGGGAATATTGACCCGTTTCCCATCGACTACGCTTTTCAGCCTCGCCTTAGGGGCCGACTCACTCTGCTCCGATTGACGTAGAACAGAAACCCTTGGTCTTCCGGCGGGGGAGGTTTTCACTCCCCTTGTCGTTACTCATGTCAGCATTCGCACTCGTGATACCTCCAGCATGCTTCTCAACACACCTTCGCAGGCTTACACGACGCTCCTCTACCGCTCATCCTGAGGATGAACCCGTAGCTTCGGCATCTGGTTTGAGCCCCGTTACATCTTCCGCGCAGGCCGACTCGACTAGTGAGCTATTACGCTTTCTTTAAAGGATGGCTGCTTCTAAGCCAACCTCCTAGCTGTCTATGCCTTCCCACATCGTTTCCCACTTAACCAGAATTTGGGGGCCTTAGCTGACGGTCTGGGTTGTTTCCCTTTTCACGACGGACGTTAGCACCCGCCGTGTGTCTCCCACGCTCTACTCACCGGTATTCGGAGTTTGCCTCGGGTTGGTAACCCGGGATGGGCCCCTAGCCGAAACAGTGCTCTACCCCCGGCGGTAATACGTGAGGCGCTACCTAAATAGCTTTCGAGGAGAACCAGCTATCTCCGAGCTTGATTAGCCTTTCACTCCGATCCACAGCTCATCCGAATCTTTTTCAACAGATCCCGGTTCGGGCCTCCAGTCAGTGTTACCTGACCTTCACCCTGGCCATGGATAGATCGCCCGGTTTCGGGTCTATATCCAGCGACTGGTCGCCCAGTTAAGACTCGATTTCTCTACGCCTCCCCTATACGGTTAAGCTCGCCACTGAATATAAGTCGCTGACCCATTATACAAAAGGTACGCGGTCACCGAACAAGTCGGCTCCCACTGCTTGTACGCACACGGTTTCAGGATCTATTTCACTCCCCTCTCCGGGGTTCTTTTCGCCTTTCCCTCACGGTACTGGTTCACTATCGGTCAGCCAGGAGTATTTAGCCTTGGAGGATGGTCCCCCCATGTTCAGTCAAGGTTTCACGTGCCCCGACCTACTCGATTTCACATGTTCAGGTTTTCGACGACGGGGCTATCACCCACTATGGCCGGCCTTTCCAGACCGTTTGTCTAACCAGTCACATGCTTAAGGGCTACTCCCCGTTCGCTCGCCGCTACTGGGGGAATCTCGGTTGATTTCTTTTCCTCGGGGTACTTAGATGTTTCAGTTCCCCCGGTTCGCTTCCCAACACCTATGGATTCAGTGTGGGATACCCAGCTTATGCTGGGTGGGTTTCCCCATTCGGACATGCCCGGGTCACAGGTTGTTTGCCACCTCACCGAGCCTTTTCGCAGGCTACAACGTCCTTCATCGCCTCTGGCTGCCTAGGCATCCACCGTGTGCGCTTAATCGCTTGACCATATAACCCGAAGGAGTCTGGTCGCGCGATCACAACGACAATTGCCGGATACGCTTGAGACGTATCACTTTTCGCTCTTCGCCATTCCAACTACAAATGGTGAAGAACTGTCAGCATGATCCATATTGTTAAAGAGCGTTTAGAGCAGAAGCTCTAAGCGATCGACTCGGTCGCGGTTGTCGCGACGAAGCGGATGGCTTAGAACTCGATGACTGTGTGGCGTGGGCCAACGGGGAAAGATTTGGTGGAGCCAAGCGGGATCGAACCGCTGACCTCCTGCGTGCAAGGCAGGCGCTCTCCCAGCTGAGCTATGGCCCCGGCTAGACATTTCGTCAGAGACAAGGCGCTTTTTGCCGACGTGTAGCCTGCTACACGAGGTGAAAAGCAACGCCGTATCTGGCGAAATTGGTGGGTCTGGGCCGATTCGAAAAACCCCGCGACCTCACCCTCTCTTTTTACACCCCGGGGGTGCGCTCTTACCAACTGAGCGTGAGATGGTGGGTCTGGGCCGATTTGAACGGCCGACCTCACCCTTATCAGGGGTGCGCTCTAACCAACTGAGCTACAGACCCGGCTTTACCACTGGGTCCGTGACCCAAACAGTCATTGCTCTTGGTCGATCAGGTAATTGATTGTGAGCGCTTATCTCGCGATCCGCTAATCGTTTAAGGAGGTGATCCAGCCGCAGGTTCCCCTACGGCTACCTTGTTACGACTTCACCCCAGTCATGAACCACACCGTGGTGATCGCTCCCCCGAAGGTTAAGCTAACCACTTCTGGTGCAGTCCACTCCCATGGTGTGACGGGCGGTGTGTACAAGGCCCGGGAACGTATTCACCGTGACATTCTGATTCACGATTACTAGCGATTCCGACTTCACGGAGTCGAGTTGCAGACTCCGATCCGGACTGAGGCCGGCTTTCTGGGATTCGCTCCACCTCGCGGTCTCGCAACCCTTTGTACCGGCCATTGTAGCACGTGTGTAGCCCTACCCGTAAGGGCCATGATGACTTGACGTCGTCCCCACCTTCCTCCGGTTTGTCACCGGCAGTCTCCTTAGAGTTCCCACCATTACGTGCTGGCAAATAAGGACAAGGGTTGCGCTCGTTACGGGACTTAACCCAACATTTCACAACACGAGCTGACGACAGCCATGCAGCACCTGTCTCAGAGTTCCCGAAGGCACCAAGGCATCTCTGCCAAGTTCTCTGGATGTCAAGGGTAGGTAAGGTTCTTCGCGTTGCATCGAATTAAACCACATGCTCCACCGCTTGTGCGGGCCCCCGTCAATTCATTTGAGTTTTAACCTTGCGGCCGTACTCCCCAGGCGGTCGACTTATCGCGTTAACTGCGCCACTAAGTCCTTAAAGGTCCCAACGGCTAGTCGACATCGTTTACGGCGTGGACTACCAGGGTATCTAATCCTGTTTGCTACCCACGCTTTCGCACCTCAGTGTCAGTGTCAGGCCAGAAGGCCGCCTTCGCCACTGGTATTCCTCCCGATCTCTACGCATTTCACCGCTACACCGGGAATTCTACCTTCCTCTCCTGCACTCTAGTCTGGCCGTTCCGGATGCCGTTCCCAGGTTGAGCCCGGGGCTTTCACAACCGGCGTGCCAAACCACCTACGCGCGCTTTACGCCCAGTAATTCCGATTAACGCTCGCACCCTCCGTATTACCGCGGCTGCTGGCACGGAGTTAGCCGGTGCTTCTTCTGCGAGTGATGTCCTTCTTGACGGATATTAGCCGCCAAGCCTTCTTCCTCGCTGAAAGTGCTTTACAACCCGAGGGCCTTCTTCACACACGCGGCATGGCTGGATCAGGCTTGCGCCCATTGTCCAATATTCCCCACTGCTGCCTCCCGTAGGAGTCTGGGCCGTGTCTCAGTCCCAGTGTGGCTGATCATCCTCTCAGACCAGCTACGGATCGTCGCCTTGGTGAGCCATTACCTCACCAACCAGCTAATCCGACATAGGCTCATCCGATAGCGCAAGGTCCGAAGAGCCCCTGCTTTCTCCCGTAGGACGTATGCGGTATTAGCCTGGGTTTCCCCAGGTTATCCCCCACTACCGGGCAGATTCCTATGCATTACTCACCCGTCCGCCGCTCGCCACCAGGGAGCAAGCTCCCCGTGCTGCCGCTCGACTTGCATGTGTTAGGCCTGCCGCCAGCGTTCAATCTGAGCCATGATCAAACTCTTCAGTTAAAAGTCTGATAGTCCTTACCTCTTCTCTGCCCGAAAGCATCAGAAGCGAAGCGGACCAAACTTGGTTCAAGGTCAAACGAATCTTAGACGAGTCGCTTGCCTTGATATGCTGTGACTGGCGTCACGCAAGACAAGCGCCCACATCAATTACCTGATCGATTGTTAAAGAGCGTCCTTACTTGAAGTCTCGTCTCACGCAGAGCACCGAGCCTTCTGCCGTGACCCAAGTGCTTGTCAGCGCTTGCTTTCTGGGTCGCCGTAAGGAGAGGCGTATTTTAAGGATCTTGGGGAAGATGTCAAC
The DNA here is from genome assembly GCF_003006155.1 of Salinicola tamaricis. GTDB lineage: Bacteria > Pseudomonadota > Gammaproteobacteria > Pseudomonadales > Halomonadaceae > Salinicola > Salinicola tamaricis. Next base: position 1,099,242 of record NZ_CP023559.1, read on the forward strand.
GTCTTTCTTGTCGACGCTTGCCCGGCTTCCGTTGCTGCTGGAGAACCGATCCTGAAAAAGCGAGGGGCGTATTCTGCTTTCCTCATCGCTAGCTGTCAATCGATTTTTTCAATCTTTTCAACAGCTTAGCTAGCTTCTCCACCAACCCGAGAACCTGTCTCGGCGTCAGCGGATGCGTACTTTACGGATCTCCCTCGGCCTTGGCAAGGGGAAATGTCGAAAAAGTTGCGCCGCGCTTCGGTACTGCCGCTACAGGCCACGTATGGCGCGGCTTCTGACGGGAGGCATCAGGCCAGATACACCGACGCCCGCGCAAGGCGGGCGTCGGTAGACATCGAAGTCGGGCCGGCGTCAGTCGTCCTGGGCCTGCTGGTCACCGGAAGCATTGCGGCGCTTGTCCCGGCGCGCCTTGTTGAGCCTACCCAGCGCAAACAACGGTCCCGATACCACGTAACAACCGAAGAGAGCCAGCAGCATCACCGAGGGTTCGATCGAGATCAGTACGAACAGCAGCACGATCACCAGCAGGAAGACGAAGGGAACGGGCCCCTTGAAGTCGATCTCCTTGAAGCTGTGGTAGCGCACATTGCTCACCATCAACACGCCAGCGGCGGCGACGACGATCGTCATCAACACCTTGAAGCCAATGGACTCGGCATCGAAGGTGTGGAAGACCCAGACACAGCCGGCGACCACTGCGGCAGCCGAAGGGCTGGGCAAGCCGACGAACCACTTCTTGTCGGTACTGCCGATCTGCACGTTAAAGCGTGCCAGCCGCAGCGCCGCCCCGGAGACGAAGATGAAGGCGGCGATCCAGCCGATCTTGCCGATATCCTGAAGAATCCAGGTGAAGGCGACCAGCGCCGGCGCCATACCGAACGAGACCATATCGGCCAGGCTGTCGAATTCGGCACCGAAGGCGCTCTGGGTATTGGTCAGGCGAGCCACTCGGCCATCCAGCCCGTCGAGCACCATGGCGATGAAGATCGCGATCGCGGCCTTAGCGTAGTCACCGTTGATCGCCGCAACGATCGAGTAGAAGCCGGCGAACAGCGCCGAGAGGGTGAACAGATTGGGCAGCAGATAGATGCCGCGACGGCGGATACGCTTGCCGTTCTCCACCGTCTCCTCGATCACCTCGTCCTCGTCGTCGAACAGCGGCGAGGTCGCGCCGATGGTGATGGTTTCGGGCTCCTGCTCGTGGTGGCGTTCTTCCTGCGTCATGGCGGCGAGTCCTTTGATATCGAGAGCGTTCCGGTATGGAAGCCGGACAATTCTACCCACAGCCTAGCGGGAATCGCGACACATGCCCTACCCGAACGATCAAACTATCGCCCTGGCAGCCAAACAAAAGGGGCGCGACCTCGGTCGCGCCCCTCGTTGCGTGCCACAGCTTAAGCGGCTCAGTTCTTGCTCTTGTCGACCAGCTGGTTGGCGGTGATCCACGGCATCATGCCGCGCAGCTTCTCACCCACCTGCTCGATCGGGTGCTCGGCGGTCTGGCGCCGGCGGGCGTTGAGCGAGGCGTAGTTGCAGGCGCCTTCGGCGATGAACATCTTGGCGTATTCGCCATCCTGGATACGCTTGAGTGCCTTGCGCATTGCCTCTTTCGAACTCTCGTTGATGATCTCGCGACCGGTCACATACTCACCGTACTCGGCATTGTTGGAGATCGAGTAGTTCATGTTGGCGATGCCGCCTTCGTACATCAGGTCGACGATCAGCTTGAGCTCGTGGAGACACTCGAAGTAGGCCATCTCGGGGGCGTAGCCCGCTTCGGTCAAGGTCTCGAAGCCCGCCTTGACCAGCTCGACCGCGCCGCCACAGAGAACCGCCTGCTCACCGAACAGATCGGTTTCGGTCTCGTCCTTGAAGGTGGTCTCGATGATCCCGCTACGGCCACCGCCGATCGCCGCGGCGTAGGAGAGCGCGATCTCCTTGGCCTGGCCGGAGGCGTTCTGATGAATCGCGATCAGGTCGGGGATACCACCGCCACGCACGAACTCGGAGCGCACGGTGTGGCCCGGCGCCTTGGGCGCGACCATGATCACGTCGAGATCGGCGCGCGGCTGGACCTGGCTGTAGTGAATGTTGAAGCCGTGGGCGAAGGCGACGGTAGCGCCCTCTTTCAGGTTCGGCTCGATCTCCTGCTCGTAGATCACCTTCTGGTTCTCGTCCGGCGCCAGGATCATGACCACGTCGGCGCTCTTGCACGCCTCGGCCACACTGGCCACCTTGAGGCCGGCACCTTCGGCCTTGGCCGCAGAAGAGGAACCCTTGCGCAGTGCCACGGTCACGTCGACACCGGACTCCTTCAGGTTATTGGCGTGGGCATGGCCCTGGGAGCCATAACCCACGATGGTGACCTGCTTGGATTGGATCAGCGACAGGTCGCAGTCCTTGTCGTAATACACGTGCATGGCAAACTCCGATATCGATACGAACAGTCTGAAATGTGTCAGGTCGGTATAGCGATCGCGTCGGCCGCGCAGCGGGCGGTGATCGTCGAACCGTGACGCCACGATAAGACAAGCGCTGCGTTGCGTAAAACGCTATATTTGCAATGCGACATTTCACATATGGCAACATGCACACGCTATGGATTACCGCCCGCTCACCCACTTCCTGGCCCTGGCCGACCATCTCCATTTCGGCCGTGCCAGCGACGCCTGCCATATCAGCCCCTCGACCCTGAGCCGCTCGCTGCGCCAGCTCGAGGAAAACCTGGGGGTGACCCTGTTCGAGCGTGACAATCGTCACGTCGAGCTGACCCGGGAAGGCCAGCTGTTCCACACCTATGCGCGGGAGACGCTGGAGCAGTGGCAGACCCTGCAGCGCGAGCTGATGGCGGAGACCCAGGAGCTGGCCGGCGAGCTCAGCATCTACTGTTCGGTCACCGCCAGCTATAGCTTCCTCTACCGCCTGCTGAGCGAATTCCGCCAGCGCCATCCGCGTATCGAGATCAAGCTGCACACCGGCGATCCGGCGGATGCCATTGCCCGGGTCCAGTCCGAACAGGAGGAGGTGGCGATCACCGCGCGCCCACGCAGCCTGCCGGAGGCGGTGGCGTTCAAGCCGCTGGCGACCTCGCCACTGGTGTTCATCGCCCCGCGTGACGGCGCCGCCTGGCTGCCGGCCACACCGGAGATTCCGACGCCGGCCCAGTGGCGCGAGGTGCCGATGATCCTGTCCGAGTCCGGGCTCTCCCGCGATCATGCCGACACCTGGTTCCGAGCGCTCGGCGTACGCCCGCGCATCTACGCCCAGGTCGCCGGCAACGAGGCGATCGTCAGCATGGTCGGACTCGGCTTCGGCGTGGGCATCGTGCCGCGGATCGTGCTCGACAATAGCCCGCTGCTCGAACGGATCACCATCCTGCCGGTCAAGCCCGAGCTGCCCCACTACGACGTCGGCCTGTGCGTACTCAAGCGCCGTCTCAAGAGCGCCCTGATCGAAGCACTGTGGGCACAGCTGCCTAGCTGAGCCGCGCTCTAATGCCCGCCAGCGTCTCCAGCGAGATACCATGAAAAACGCCCGGCGGAATCGCTTCCGCCGGGCGTCGTAGCGCTGCCGTCGAATCGGCTACAGCGACAGCAGCTTGTCGCCGCGGGCAATACCGGACACCCCGGTCCGCGCCACTTCGAGAATGCCGATCGGCGCCATCGCCTGGACGAAAGCGTCGAGCTTGCCGGCATCGCCGGTGATCTGCACGGTGTAAACGCTCGGCGTCACGTCCACGACCTGGGCCCGGAAGATGTCCGCGGTGCGCTTGACCTCGTCACGGCTGGCGCCCAGCGCCTTGACCTTGACCAGCATCAGCTCGCGCTCGATATGGTTGCCCTCGGTCAGGTCGACCAGCTTGACCACGTCGATCAGCTTGTTGAGATGCTTGGTGATCTGCTCGATCACGCGGTCGTCGCCCACCGTGGTGACGGTCAGCCGCGAGAGCGAGGGGTCTTCCGTCGGCGCCACGTTCAGCGTTTCGATGTTGAAGTTGCGCTGGGAGAACAGCCCCACCACGCGGGACAGGGCGCCGGGTTCGTTTTCCAGCAGAATCGAGATGATATGACGCATCAGGTCCGCTCCGTCTTCGACAGCAACATGTCACGCATGGAGCCCAGGCGGCACCTGCATCGGGTAGACGTGTTCGAAAGGATCGACGTAGATATCGAGGAACACGAGCTCATGGGTATCGGCGAAGGCACGCTCCAGCGCCGGCTCCAGCTCATCGAAGGTCGTCACCTTGATCGCGGTGAAGCCATAGGCCTCGATCAACTTGGCGAAGTCCGGCAGCGACTCCATGTAGGAGTGGGCGTGGCGGGACTTGTAGTTGAGATCCTGCCACTGGCGCACCATGCCCAGCGACTGGTTGTTGAGGTTGACGATCTTGACCCCGACATCGAACTGCTTACACGTCGACAGCTCCTGCATCATCATCTGGAAGCTGCCTTCACCGGTGAAGCAGACCACGTCGTCCTGCGGGAAGTTGAGCTTGACGCCCATCGCCGCCGGGAAGCCGAAGCCCATGGTGCCGAGGCCACCGGAGGTGATGAACCGGTTGGGCTTGGCAAACTTGTAATACTGGGCCGCGAACATCTGATGCTGGCCCACGTCGGTGGTGACGAAGGCTTCGCCGCGGGTAGCGCGGTAGACCGCCTCGATCACCTCCTGCGGCTTGAGTGCCTCGCCCGGCTTCGACGGCTCGTAGAGCTTGCCTTCGCGCTCGGCGCGCCAGCCGTCGATGGTTTTCCACCACTCGGCGAGCGCATCGGGGCTGGCCGGCTCGCGGTCCTGCAGCAGGCTGATCATCTCGTCGATCACGCTGCCTGCGGCACCGACGATGGGCACGTCCGCGCGCACCGTCTTGGAGATCGAGCTGGGGTCGATATCGACGTGCACGATCTTGGCCGTGGGGCAGAACTTCGAGGTGTTGTTGGTGACGCGGTCATCGAAGCGCGCGCCGATGGCGATGATCAGATCGGCGTGGTGCATCGCCATGTTGGCTTCATAGCTGCCGTGCATGCCGAGCCAGCCGAGGGAGCAGCGGTCGCCCTGGGGGAAGCCGCCGATCCCCATCAGCGTGGTGGTGATCGGAAAGCCCAGACGCTGCACCAGATCGGTCAGCGCTTCGGAGGCGCGCCCGGTGATGATGCCGCCGCCGGTATAGAACACCGGGCGCCGCGCCTTGAGCATCATGTCGACAGCTTTCTTGATCTGGCCGGTATGTCCGCGCGTGACCGGGTTGTAGGAGCGAATCTTGACCTTCTTCGGATAGACGTATTCGTAACGCTCGGTGGGCGACGTCATGTCCTTCGGAATGTCCACCAGCACCGGGCCGGGACGTCCGGTGGCGGCCAAATAGAACGCCTTCTTCAGCACCTCGGGGATCTCGCTCGGGTGCTTGATCGAGAAGCTGTGCTTCACCACCGGGCGAGTCACGCCGACGATATCGGTCTCCTGGAAGGCGTCCTCGCCGATCAGGTGGCTCATCACCTGGCCGCACAGCACCACCATGGGAATCGAATCCATGTAGGCGGTGGCGATGCCGGTGACGGCATTGGTGGCGCCGGGGCCGGAGGTGACGAGCACCACGCCGGGCTTGCCGGTGGCGCGGGCATAGCCGTCGGCGGCGTGGGTCGCGGCCTGCTCGTGGCGAACGAGAATGTGCTTGACGCTATCCTGGCGAAAGAGGGCATCGTAGATGTGCAATGCCGCACCGCCCGGGTAGCCGTAGATATGCTCCACCCCTTCGTCTTTCAGGAAGCGGGCGATCATATCGGCGCCGGAAAGTAATTCCACTGGTGAGTCTCCCCTGGAGGTTCGAGTGCCACACTGCGCGATTTCCGCGATCGCGTAGCGTTAATGCGGCGGTACGCCGCTACCGACATGCCGTCGGCGCCTGATGCCATAATCCTGGCTATGGGCCCTGGGTGGGGACCCGCACTCATGGAAACCTCGTGACCGGCAGGTCGACGCGGCTCCCGGCACGGCAGATCGCCGTGTGGGGTTGGCGGGGACGAGCGGGTGGCCCGTTCCCCTCTTTCCTGAGAAAGAGTTCCTTCGACAGGCGGGTAGAGGTCACGCAGAACCTACCCTTCACGCAGCGGCCAGGGGTCGCCCGGCAATGGCTGCGCCCGCAATCAGGAGTCGCCTAGATTCTCCCAGCGCTCCCGGAGTGTCAACCTTGGCGGGCACCCGGCGTCAGCACCGGCCATCGGCGCCCGACACGCGCCCCTCCGTTTACCGAAGCGCGACGAAAGTCTACCGACGAACGCTCGCATCTGCGTCGATCCCTTGCTGTAATGCGCAAGCTGAATCGATTCATCTCATGTATACCGCGTCGCCCGACCCGGAAGAAGGAGGAGTTCCATGTCGCGTATCGTCCAGTGGTCGATCACGGTAGCCCTGGCCGGGTTTCTATTCGGCTTCGATACCGCGGTCATCTCCGGCGCCGACAAACCCATCCAGGCGCTGTGGGGGCTGAGCGACCTGCAGCACGGCCTGCTGGTGATGTCGATGGCGCTGTGGGGCACGGTGATCGGCGCCATCTGGGGCAACTACCCCACCGACCGCCTGGGCCGGCGCGCCACCCTGCTGCTGATCGGCGGGCTCTATCTGATCTCGGCGATGGGCTCGGCGCTGGCCAGCGACCCCTACTGGTTCTCGTTCTTCCGTCTGATCGGCGGTATCGGCGTGGGCGTCTCCTCGGTGGCGGCCCCCACCTATATTTCGGAGATCGCGCCAAGCGAGCGTCGCGGCCTGCTGGTGGGCCTGTATCAGTTCAACGTGGTGTTCGGCATCCTGATGGCGTTCGTCTCCAACTATGTGATCGGCGCGCTGATCGACGGCCAGGCGTGGCGCTGGATGCTCGGCGTCGAGGCGGTGCCGGCGCTGATCTACACCCTGATGGTGCTGCGCATTCCACGCAGCCCGCGCTGGCTGATCCTGCACCGCAACGACACCCAAGGCGCCGCCGCGGTACTGCGGCAGCTCGACCCGCAAGCCGACGTCGACGCCCAGGTCGCCGCGATCCGCGCCGCCGACGACAGTGACGAGCAGCAGGCGCGACCGGCGTTCTTCTCCGGCCGCTATCGCCTGCCCATCCTGCTGGCGTTCCTGATCGCCTTCTTCAATCAGCTCTCCGGTATCAATTTCATCATCTACTACGCCCCCCGAGTGCTCGAAGCGGCCCAGCTCGGCAGCAGCGCTGCCCTGCTCTCGACCGTGGGCATCGGCGTGATCAACCTGCTGTTCACCATGCTCGGCATGGCGCTGATCGACCGTCTGGGGCGGCGCACCCTGCTCTACATCGGCTCGGTGGGCTATATCGCCTCGCTGGTGCTGATCTCGCGCGCCTTCTTCTCCGGCGATCTGGGTGGTCTCGACGTGCCCTTGCTGCTGTGCCTGTTCATCGCCGCCCACGCCATCAGCCAGGGGGCGATCATCTGGGTCTTCATCGCCGAGATCTTCCCCAACCAGGTGCGCGCCCGCGGCCAGTCCTTCGGCAGTTCGGTGCACTGGATCTGCGCTGCCTGTATCGCACTGCTGATGCCCACGGTGCTGGGGCACTTCAACGGCGGGCCGGTGTTCGCCTTCTTCGCCGTGATGATGGTATTGCAGGTGCTGTTCGTGATGTTCCTGATGCCCGAGACCAAGGGCGTCTCGCTGGAGGAGCTACAGCGCCGCCTGGTACGCGGCGGCAGCGACCCGGCAGCGCAGCGGCGCCAGCCCGCCCGCGCCTGAACAGACGCCCCAGGCGCGATCTCTGGCCTCGGAAGGTCTCGGGGGCGTGAGAACTGCGGCCCAGACAAGACAAGAGCCCCGCCTTTCGGCGGGGCTCTATCGTGGTCACTAGCCGTACAGCGAGTATCCGCCGACGTCAGGTCGCGAACACCAGATGGTCGCCCTCGGCGCGCACCCGGATAATATCGCCCGGGGCGAAGCGCCCCGCCAGCAGATCCTGGGCCAGCGGGTTCTCGATCCGGTTCTGGATCGCACGCTTGAGCGGACGCGCCCCATAGACCGGATCGAAGCCCACCACCGCCAGCTGAGCCATGGCGTCGCTGCTGACCTCGAGCCCGAGATCGCGCTCGGCGAGCCGCTGACGCAGACGCTCGAGCTGGATCGAGGCAATCGCCTGGATCTGCTCCTGGCCGAGGGCGTGGAACACCACCACCTCGTCGATACGGTTGATCAGCTCGGGGCGGAAGTGGTTACCCACCACGGCCATCACCGCATCACGCATCGCCGCGTAGTCGGACTCCTCGCCGCCCATGCGCTGGATCACGTCGGAGCCCAGGTTGGAGGTCATCACGATCACCGTGTTGCGGAAATCCACCGTGCGCCCCTGGCCATCGGTTAGGCGCCCATCCTCGAGTACCTGCAGCAGGATGTTGAAAACATCCGGGTGCGCCTTCTCGACCTCGTCGAGCAGCAGCACCGAGTAGGGCTTGCGGCGAACGGCCTCGGTCAGGTAGCCGCCCTCCTCGTAACCGACGTAGCCCGGCGGCGCCCCGATCAGACGCGCCACCGAGTGCTTCTCCATGAACTCGGACATGTCGATGCGCACCATCGCTTCCTCGGTGTCGAAGAGGAAACTGGCCAGCGACTTGCACAGCTCGGTCTTGCCTACCCCGGTGGGGCCGAGGAACAGGAACGAGCCGTTGGGCCGGTTGGGATCGGAGAGCCCGGCCCGCGAACGACGCACGGCGTTGGCCACCGCGGTGACCGCTTCGTCCTGGCCGATCACCCGCTCGTGCAGCGCCTCTTCCATGCGCAGCAGCTTGTCACGCTCACCCTCGAGCATCTTGGCCACCGGAATCCCGGTCCAGCGCGACACCACCTCGGCAATCTCCTCCTCGGTCACGTTGGAGCGCAGGAGCTGATGCTCCGCCGCGCCGCTGGCCTCGCTCTCGCTGCTCTCGGCGATCTGCTGCTCGAGCTTGGGGATGACCCCGTACTGCAGTTCGGACATGCGCCCGAGATCGCCCTGGCGCCGCGCCGCTTCGAGGTCGATACGCGCCTGTTCGAGTTCGGCCTTGTACTGGGCCGCGCCCTGGATGCTGGCCTTCTCGGCCTTCCACACCTGCTCGAGATCGGCGTATTCGCGTTCGAGTTCATCGATCAGGCTTTCGAGATTCTCCAGGCGCTTGCGCGAAGCCTCGTCGGTCTCCTTCTTCAGCGCCTCACGCTCCATCTTGAGCTGGATCAGACGCCGTTCGAGACGATCCATCTCCTCCGGCTTGGAGTCGAGCTCCATGCGGATGCGCGAGGCCGCCTCGTCGATCAGGTCGATCGCCTTGTCTGGGAGCTGGCGGTCGGTGATGTAGCGGGTCGAGAGTTTGGCCGCGGCGATGATCGCGCCGTCGGTGATGTCGACCCCGTGGTGGACCTCGTAGCGCTCCTTGAGCCCGCGCAGGATGGCGACGGTGTCCTCTTCGCTGGGCTCGTCCACCAGCACCTTCTGGAAGCGCCGCTCCAGCGCCGCATCCTTCTCGATGTACTGGCGGTACTCGTCGAGAGTGGTCGCCCCCACGCAGTGCAGCTCACCGCGGGCCAGCGCCGGCTTGAGCATGTTGCCGGCATCCATCGAGCCCTCGGCCTTGCCCGCGCCGACCATGGTGTGCAGCTCGTCGATGAACAGGATCACCCGCCCCTCTTCCTTGGCCAGCTCGTTGAGCACCGCCTTGAGCCGCTCCTCGAAGTCGCCGCGGAACTTGGCCCCGGCCAGCAGCGCGCCCATGTCCAGCGACAGCACGCGCTTCTCCTTGAGCCCCTCCGGCACCTCGCCGTTGACGATGCGCTGGGCCAGCCCTTCGACGATCGCGGTCTTGCCCACCCCGGCTCGCCGATCAGCACCGGGTTGTTCTTGGTCCGCCGCTGCAGTACCTGGATGGTGCGGCGAATCTCGTCGTCGCGCCCGATCACCGGGTCGAGCTTGCCGTCGCTGGCGCGGGCGGTCAGATCGAGGGTGTACTTTTCCAGCGCCTCGCGCTTCTCTTCGACGTTGGCATCGTCGACCTGGGCGCCGCCGCGCACCTCGCTGATCGCCGTGGCCAGACGCTTGCGCTCCAGCCCGGCCTGGGTCAACACCTTGGCCACGCCGCCCTTGAGATCGAGCGCGGCGAGCAGCACCAGTTCGATCGCGATGTAGTGGTCGCCGCGGCTCTGGGCCTCGCGGTCGGCCAGATTGAACAACCGCCCCAGGTCCTGGCTCATGCTGACGTTGCCGTCGAACTGGCCGACTTCGGGCAGCTTGTCGAGATAGCTCGTCAGCCCCTCGCGCAGACGGCTGACGTCGCCGCCCGCCTTCTGCACCAGGCCCTTGACGCCGCTGTCGCGCATCTCCAGCAGCGCCATCAGCAGATGCCCCGGGTCGAGCTGATTATGGCCGCGGCCGACCGCCAGCGATTGCGCCTCGGCCAGGGCGTTCTGCAACTTCGTGGTCATGCGATCCATACGCATCGGATTCCCTCCAGAGCCGGCCGACCGAGTCGGCGGCGAATCAGTTTATCAGTTGACAGCTAGATGGAGGTATGTTTATACAATTCAAGCGTCACGCATGAAAAATTCGCCTGCGCCAAATGGACGCAGACGAATCTCATTCATGTGGAATCTGAAACAGAAGGGAAGCCGGATAGCGCGACTCAGCGCAGCCAGATCACGCTGGCCATATGCCCGGTGCGGCCCTGGTCACGACGGTAGGAGTAAAAGCGCTCCTCGTCGCAGGCGGTGCAGAAGTGGCCGCCGCTGATCGACTGGATCCCCAGGCGCTCGAGGCGCAGGCGCGCCAGCTTGTAGAGATCGGCCATATGGTGGCCGAGCCGGTAGGGGCTGCGGTCGAAGGCGCTCTCCGCCTCCGGCTGGACCGCGACGAAGGCTTCGAACACCTCCGGACCGACCTCGAACTGGGCATTCGAGATCGCCGGCCCGAACCACACCAGAATCTCGCTCGGATCGACCCCCAGCGCGGCCACGCTGGCCTCCAGCACGCCACCGGCGAGCCCGCGCCAGCCGGCGTGGGCCACGCCCACGCGGGTCCCCGCCCGATCGCAGAAGAACACCGGCAGGCAGTCGGCGGTGAGCACCACGCAGGCGTAATCACGCCCGCTGGTGACCGCCGCATCGGCCTCGGGCGGCGTCTCGCGGTACTCGGGCTGATAGCTCTGCATCACCCGCGCCCCGTGGACCTGCTTGAGCCAGAACAGCGGACGCCCATCGCCCACCTCCAGCGACAGCAGCTCACGGCAGCGCGCCACCGTCTGCGGGTCGTCGCCCTTGAAGCCCTGGGGATTGAAAGCGGCGAAGTGGCCGCGGCTGGGGCCGGTCTGGCGCGTGGTGACGAAGGCACCGACGGTACTCGGCGCGGCCCAGTCAGGCAGGATCAGCGTCGGCGCATCGCTGGCCGGCGCGGTCATGCCGGGCAATCCGGAAGCGTCACTCAGGCTCATGCCTCGCCCTCCCGGTCCTGACGCAGCGCATCCAGCAGCAGGAAAATGTCATCGGGCAGCGGCGCGCGGCACTCCACCGGCTCGCCGCTGACGGGATGCGTGAAGCGCAGCTTGTGCGCATGCAGCGCCTGGCGCGGGAAATCGCGCAGCAGCGTCTTGAGCGACTCGCCGGCGCCGGCGGGTAGCTTGAGCCGCCCGCCGTAGACCGGATCCCCGACCAGCGGATAGCGCACATGGGCCAGATGCACGCGGATCTGATGGGTGCGCCCGGTCTCCAGACGACAGCGCACGTGGGTGTGCCCACGGAAGCGCTCCTGGACCCGGTAGTGGGTCACCGCCGGCTTGCCACCATTGGTGACCGACTGACGCTGACGATCCTTGGGATGGCGCCCGATCGGCGCATCCACGGTACCGCCGGCGGTCATGGTGCCGACCACGATGGCATCGTACTCCCGCGACACGCTACGCGCCTGCAGCTGCTCGACCAGTGCGGTCTGGGCCTCCAGCGTCTTGGCCACCATCATCAGCCCGGTGGTGTCCTTGTCGAGACGATGCACGATGCCGGCACGGGGGATACCGGCCAGCGCCGGAAAATGGTGCAACAGGGCGTTGAGCAGGGTGCCGTCGGGGTTGCCGGCGGCGGGATGCACCACCAGCCCGGCAGGCTTGTCGATCACCACCACCGCGTCGTCTTCGTGGACGATGGTCAGTGGAATATCCTGTGCCTCCCAGCGGGTCTCGGCTTCCAGTTGCGCGTCGAGCGCCAGCCGTTCACCGCCGAACACCTTGTCCTTGGGCCGTGCCGTGCGCCCGTCGAGACTGAGCTCGCCCTGCTGGATCCAGCTCTTGAGCCGCTCGCGGGAGAACTCGGGGAACATTTCGGCCGCCGCCTGGTCCAGACGTCGTCCGGCCAAATGCTCGGGTATGCGCTCGTCACGCTTGAGGATGTCGGCCATACGTCGGGAAGGATTCCGTTTCGCCGGTACATTTCGCCGCTACCGGGGTTTGCTTTATAGTGAGCGGATTCGGCGGATTCTATCACGGCCGCCAGGGATTGGTTGATACGAGGATGACGATGCGATTTTCAGCGCGATTTCCCGCACTGGGCGCCCTGCTGATGTCGGGCGCGCTGCTCGCCGGGTGCGCCAGTAACGAGCCCGCCCCCGATCTGCAGGAGCAGGAGCTCTACCAGCAGGCCCAGAGCTCGCTCGATGCCGGCCGTTTCTCCACCGCGGTGACCCAGCTGGAAGCGCTCGATACCCGTTTCCCCTTCGGTCGCTACGCCGAGCAAGCCCAGCTGGAGCAGATCTACGCCTACTACAAGGTGGGAGAACTGGGAGCAGGCGCGCGCCGCCGCCAGCCGCTTCATCCGTCTGCATCCGGATCATCCGCAGGTCGACTACGCTTACTACATGCGTGGCCTGGCCGCCTATCAGGCAGGACGCTTCAGCCTCGAGGCCTGGAGCTGATCGACATCTCCAAGCGCGATCTAGGGGCCTCGCGTGACGCCTACGTCGACTTCGGCGAGCTGGTGCGGCGCTTCCCCGACAGCGCCTACGCTCCGGACGCGCGCCAGCGCATCATCTATCTGCGCAACGTGATGGCGCGCCACGAGCTGCAGGTGGCCGACTTTACCTGCGCAAGGGCGCCTATGTCGCCGCGATCGAGCGCGGGCGCTGGGTGATCGAGCACTACCCCAAGTCCACTGCGACCCGCGATGCCCTGGCGGTAATGGTCGAGGGCTATCTGGGTCTGGACATGCGCGGTCGCGCACAGAGCGTGCTCAAGACGCTGATCGCCAACGATCCCGACAACGCCCAGCTCGATGGCAACACTTTCGAGCCCAAGCATGTCAAGGTGAACCCGCCGCTCACCGCCAACGGCTGAGCAGCCGGAGCCCAAAAAACCGCGACCCAGTCGCGGTTTTTGATGCGCCGAATTGGCTTGATCAGAGGCCTGACCGGGGCCTGACTAGGCGCCAGGCTGCCACCCATTGACGATCGGATAGCGCCGATCGCGGCCGAAGCCACGCAGCGTCACCCGTACACCCACCGGCGCCTGACGCCGCTTGTACTCGTTGCGGTCGACCAGCTTGACCACCTTGTAGACGTCGTCGCGATCATAGCCGGCAGCGATGATCGCCTCGGCGCTCATGTCGCCTTCGATATAGCGCTCGAGAATGGCATCGAGCACGTCGTAGCCCGGCAGCGAGTCGCTGTCCTGCTGATCGGGGGCCAACTCGGCGGAGGGCGGCCGGGTGATCACCCGCTCCGGGATCGCCGCGGACTGAGCATTACGCCACCTGGCCAGCCGGTAGACCCAGGTCTTGTAGACATCCTTGAGCGCGTTGTAGCCGCCGACCATGTCGCCGTAGAGGGTGGCGTAGCCCACCGCCATCTCGCTCTTGTTGCCGGTGGTCTGGACCATCAGCCCCTTCTTGTTGGAGATCGCCATCAGCAGCACACCGCGCACCCGCGACTGCAGGTTCTCCTCGGTGGTATCCGCCTTCAGGCCGCTGAAGCTCTCGGCGAGGGTGGCGGTGAACGCCTCGACCATCGGCGCGATCGGCATCACCTCGTAGCCGACGCCGAGCAGTCGGGCCTGTTCGGCGGCGTCGGCACGCGAGATCTCGGCGGTGTAGTGATACGGCATCATCACCGCATGGACCCGCTCGGGGCCGAGGGCATCGACGGCGATAGCCAGCGACAGCGCCGAGTCGATGCCCCCGGAGCCCCATGACCACGCCCTGAAAACCGCTCTTGTTGACGTAGTCGCGCAGCCCGGTGACCAGCGCGCAGTAGAGATTCTCCTCGCTCTCCGGCAGCGCCTCGCGCTCGCCCGACTCGGGATGCCAGCCGGCGTCCGCGGCGACGAAGCGCACCGGCATCAGCCCGGCCTGCCAGAACGGCGCGCGTACCGCGACCTCGCCCTGGGCATCCAGCACCAGCGAACCGCCGTCGAACACCAGCTCGTCCTGGCCGCCGATGGCGTTGACGTAGACCACCGGCCGGCCCGCCTCGCGGGCACGGGTGGCGAACAGCCGCTCGCGCTCGGCGGGCTTGTCGAGATGGAACGGCGAGGCGTTGAGCGTGACCAGGATATCGGCGCCGGCCTGCGCCGACTGCCGGACCGGGGCGCCATCCCACAGATCCTCGCAGATCAGGATGCCGAGCCGCGCGCCGGCGTGCTCGATCACCAACGGCTGGGTGCCGGGCTCGAAGTAACGATCCTCGTCGAACACCTGATAGTTGGGCAGCGCCTGCTTGGCGTACTCACCCCGCCATTCTCCTCCCAGCAGCACGCCGGCGAGGTTGTAGCGCTTGCCGTCGCGCAGGCCGGGATACCCCACCACGACCAGGGTCTGCGGCGCAAACTTGGCGATCTTCTGCGCCATCTCCGCCAGCGCCTCAGCCAGGCGCGGCTCCATCGCCTCGCGCAGCAGCAGGTCTTCAGGCGGATAGCCGGTGAGATAGAGCTCGCTGAATACCACCACGTCGGCGTCGTGCTCGAGCTTCGCCTCGCGCACGGCCTCGATCGCCGCTGCGGTATTGCCGGCGATATCGCCGACCAGCGGGTCGAGCTGTGCCATTACCAGGGTCAGGTCTTGCATGGGTCCACTCTCTCCAGACAGCTACGACAGGGTTGGCTGGCGCCGCGCAACCGGCCTCGGCGGCGTCACGCTCATTTTCGCCCATGGCCGCGGCCAGGCAAAATCCATACTCAGCGCGGCAGGTAAGGGGTCGGGTCGACGATCGGCGCGCAGCCGATCAGTTGATCCACCAGCAGCCGGGTCGAGGCCGGCGCCAGCACCAGGCCGTTGCGGTAGTGTCCGGCATTGATGTGCAGCCCGTCGAACCCCGGTACCGCACCAATGGTCGGGATACCCTCGGGCGAGCCGGGGCGCAGCCCGGCCCAGTGGTGCTCGACTTCGCACTCGGCCAGCGCCGGCACGATGCTGCAGGCGCTGGCGTGCAGCGAGCCGAGCGCCGCGGCGGTGGTCTGCTTGTCGAAGCCGACCTCCTCGAGGGTCGAACCGGCCAGCACGCGGCCATCGGCGCGCGGAATGACGTAGCGGCCATCCTTGAGCACCACCCGCTCGACCAGCCCGGTTGGCGCCTTGAACAGAATCATCTGCCCCTTGACAGGACGCACGGCCAACTCGACCCCGATACCCGCCAGCAGCGCGCTCGACCAGGCCCCGGCGCAGACCACGGTGTGTCCGGCGTGCAGCGCCCCGCTATCGGTCTCGACCCCGCGGATGGCCGCGCCCTGGCGAATCAGTGCGCGCACCTCGCGCCCCTCGTGCAGCGTCACCCCGGGGCTGGCGGCGAGGCGCGCGCGCAGCGCCTGACCCAGGCGCGGGTTGCGGATGCTGCCCAGTCGGCATCCACAGCGCGCCGTCGAATCCGGGTGCCGCCTGCGGCTCCTTCGCATACAGGGTCGCGGCATCGATGCGCGACAGCGCTTGGCCACCTCGCGCGCCCAGTCGAGGGCGGCGGCGACATCCTCGACGCGCAGATAGAGCAGCCCCTTCTGGCGGAACTCGGGGTCGATGCCGGTCTCTTCGAGCAGCCGCCCGGCGAGCTCCGGGTAGCGCCCTCGGACCAGCTCGACAACGCCGAGATCGGCCGCGAATAGCGCCAGGGGTAGAGCGGCGAAACAATGCCACCGCCGGCCCAGGAGGCCTCGCGGCCGCAGCGCCCGCGCGCCACCAGCGCCACCGAGTGCCCGGCATCGGCCAGCTGCAGCGCCGTCAGCATGCCGATGACGCCTCCCCCCACGATCAAGAAATCCTGCTGCATGTCGATATCCCGACAAAAGCCCGATGTTACCACCCCCACTGCCGCGCGTGCCCGCCCTCGCCCGAGGAGATACCTCCATCGCCCCGCCTACCGCTCACCGCCAGTCGCGTGCGCGCCATCGTCTCAGCTCAGATCGCACCACGGGGCTTCACCCTGATCGAGCTGGCTGGTCACCCTGGTGATCATCGGCATACTCGCCGGCATCGCGATCTCCACAAGCGGCTGGCTGGAGCGCCGCCGCCTGGCCAGCGAGACCGGGCGCTGCACCAGCGCCTGGAAGCGCTGCAGCTCGCCGTCGCCACGCGCCAGCCGTGGCGGCTCTGCGCCCTCGGCGCCAACGGCCAGTGCGGCAAGAATTGGAACCGGGGTTATCAGTGGACTCAGGCCGACGGTGGCGGAGGGCGCCTGGCGGGGGAGCATCCGCTGACGGGTGTCGGTCTGGTCTGGAATGGCGGCAACCAACTCACTTTCAACAGCACACCCTGGCACTTCAATACGTCCCTCGGCAGCTTCTGGGTCTGCACGGCCAGTGACGGCAACAAGCTAACCCTCAACGATGCCGGCCGGGTGACGCTGACCCAGGGTGATCGCAGCGGATGCCCTCCCTGAGGGCTTCCGGACGTGGTTCAACGCGGCGTACTGCGCTCCACGGCACGCGCTTGGGCGCTGGAGAAAATCTCGCGGGCGCCGATACAGCGCTCGACCTGAAGTCCTTCGCCGGGTGCCTCCTGGTCGAGGAAGCGCTGCAGCGCCCGCTGAGCCTTACGCACTTCGTCGATCTCGATCCAGCGAATGCGCAGGCTGCCGTCGGCCTGACGCACCGCACACTTGGCCATCTCGCGCTCATCTGCCCGCGTGGGTGATAGCAGGCCGAGTAGACAGAGCCCGAGCACACAGAGGCAGAGCGCTGCCAGTCGCGCGCCGGGTTTCCTTCGCGCCCGCCCTCTGGATCGCCTCACCATGCTCCCTGCTCCGTTTTGTTCAGCCGCCGCCCGGTATTGCCTTGGGAATCGATCCATAGCACGCCATCGCCCTGCTGCGGACTGCCCGCCTGGGGCGTCGCGGTCATCCGCACATACTGGCCTGCCGGCGGCGCCTGGCCGGAGCCGCCGCCGGTGCAACCCGCCTGATTGCCGCAGACCGCCAGTCGATAGTCGCTGTTGCCCAGGGTACCGCCGCCGGTGAGAGTGGCCACGCTGGGAGCGTATTGCAGAAACTGGCCGTAGTAGCTCTCCTGGCGCGCCATCGCGCTTTGCAGTAGCGCTTGACCGTCGCTGCGCCGCGAGCGCTCGACATACTGCTGATAGCTGGGAATGGCGATCGCGGCGAGAATCCCGACGATCGCCACCACGATCATCAGCTCGATCAGGGTGAAACCACGCTGGCGCTGGGTCATGAAGGCTCCGTTCGCGGACTGATAGGAAAAAGAGGTAGGAAAATAGGTAGAAAAAAGAGAGTACCGTCGCGATCGACGGCGAGTCGGAACTAAAGCCAGCGGTATCACGGGACCGGCTCATACCAGTAGGTGCGGCGCACGCGGTAAGGCAGTTGCATGCCTCCGCCGGCCGCTTCGGCACCCGCCTTCATCAACCCTTTCAGGGAGGCGGCACCGATCCCCTGCAGGTAGAGCGCATCGCCACGCACCAGCACCGCCGGCCGCCCCAGCAGATATTCCCCCGCCGCGACCGCACGCGCGCCCTTCTTCAGCTCGGCGTCGTCTCCACTGGCGCCACCGATACCCAGACCGGTGAGCAGGTCGATACCGAACAGATAGCTGCGCCCCACCACGGGTACACAGATCGAGTCGGGCTTGTCGGGCACGTAGGCGGAAAAGTAGACGCCACCATCGAGGGTCACGCTCGGCGAGAGCACCTTGGCCCCGGTCAGTGGCAGGCTATAGCCGCGGTCGAGGTAGAGCACCCAGCCCGCCCCCGACTGCCACGCCGGCAGGCAGGCCCGCGCGTCGGCATCGCTCTTCTCAGCACCACTATCGGCCTGAGGGTCGCAGAAACGCTGGTCACTGATATCGGTCAACCGATCGAGGCTGACCGGTTCGATCTTGCCCCCCTCCGCCGCCGCCACGCTGACCGGGTCACGCACGGCGAAGAAGGCATCATGCACCGCCGGCGCCTGGCTGCCCTCGCCGCCCGCCTTGGGGTTGGCGCGATCGCCGCTACCCAGCAGCAGCAGGTCCTGGCGGCGACCGTCGACGTCGATTCCGACGAAATCCACGCTGGTGAAGAAACGCCGATTGTCCTGGCCCGTGCCACCGAGCGCCGCGATCTTGCGCACTCGCCAGTCGTCGGGGTCGCCACCCGCGAGATCGAGCCGCCACAGATTGCCGCCCACGTCGGCCAGATAGATACGATCGGCGACGCCGTCGTTGTCGCTGTCGACCACACGCGGTGCGGCGGGCAACGCCTGGCGAAACGTCTCATTGCCGACGAAGCGCCCGGGCGTACTCGGGTCGGCGCGGTAGATGAGCCCGCCGGTCACGGCGTCGACGATATACAGCGCGCGCCCCTGGCCATCCGCCTGGGTAGCATTGCGTTCGGGGTCGTCACGCCCGGGGTCGTAGCCACCGCTGATCACGAACACCGGGTTGGCATGGCCGGGCACCCGCGCCGGGGTCGGTGCCGCCCAGCTCTGGCCGAGTTCGGCGAAGTCGCCGCTGGCGCTCAGCTGCCAGGCCAGCGTCGGCTTCGTCGGGTCGGTGACATCGAGTGCGTAGTAGTGGCGCCCGCCGCGGCGCAGCCCGAAGGCCAGCAGCATGCGGTCATCGCCTTTAAAAGTGATACGCCCGTCACGATCGGCATCGATGCGCACGAAGGCGGCTGGACCATCGACACCGTAGGGGTGGCGCGGTTCGTCATCTGCCGCCTCCCGGTTGTCACGCAGCGTCGGCTGTAGCGGCGCCAGCGCCGCGGCATGAAGGCCCACTGCTCCTGGCCACTGTCACCGTCGACGAAATGCAGGAAGCCGGCGTTGGTGCCGAAGGCGAGATAGAGCTTCTCCCGGGTGTCACCACGGTCGTCACCGTCGAGGCGGCCGTAGTTCAGCGCAATGGGGTCGCTGTGCAGGATATCGCCGAGAATCCACGGGCGGGCCTGGTTCTGCACGCCGTCGCCATTCTCGTCATCGACGTCCACCCCGCGCGCCCAGGCGATCAACCGGGCGATCTCGGTTTTCGAGGTCCACTGCGGCAACCCCCAGCTGGCCGGATCATCCAGCCAACTGGATTGGGATGACAGCGCCAGCGGACGCAACGCCCCCTGCGCCTGGGTAAAGACCTGACGCCCGTCGGCACCGGTCTCCTTGGCGAGCGCACGGCCCACGGCCTGGTTCAGCAGTGCCCCCACGCCGCCGGCCTCGACCGTGTTGCCGTCCGGCGCATCGAGGCCGAGCGCGTCACTGCCGGACCACCAGGTGTAGGCGCTCTTGAGAATATCGCCGGTCTGGGCATCGAACGCCTGTTTGCCGCGTACATCTTGCCAGGATTGCTGCGAGACGAAGCGGAGCCGCTTGACGTTGCCGCTCCAGCGCGGCGTGTTGCGCGGCAGAAAGCGCGGCAGGTAGAGCCGGTCCAGGCTCTGGGTGTTATTGGTAAAGGCGGCGGAGACCGCTGGCGCAGAGAAGGTGGTGCTGCGCGAGAGCACGTCGTCGATGGCGCCCTGGAAGGCGGCGTAGCTGGGCCGAGTTGGCCGCGGTGAAATAGCCCACGCAGGCGTCGCGGCCATGGTAACGGGTGTCCCGGCGCGGTGTGGGGCAGGTCTTGCCCGGCGCCAGGTTGAGCGGGCTAGCGCTGTCGATCAGCAGCCGCTGATCGGTATCGAAGCCGATGGTATAGGTGGTCACCGGCCCGCGCGGGATATTCCCCTGAGAGAAGGTCTCCAACTGCTGCATATAGTAGGCCAGCTCCGGCATGCAGTTGAGTTCGCGCGTTGGCCGCGAGAAACCGTCGATCGCCGCGTACGCCTCGCAGCCATGATAGAAGCCGCTACCGGTCACCAGCCGAGCGATGGCGGCATTGGCGGCGGTATCGTTCTGCGGCACGCCGTCGGTCATGTAGATCAGATAGAGCGGCTCGCACGGGCGCAGCGGCGAGCGATAGGGCGAATTGCGGCCGTCGCCGTCGAGCGCATCGCGACTATAGGGCGGGTTGAGATCAGGGTAGACACGGGGCTGAGTGCCGTAGAGCGGCCGCTCGCCCTTCAGGTAGCGGAATATCTCGTAGTAGGTCTCGCACAGCGGCGTCGAGGTCACCGGGTCGAGATCATCCAGCGTCTGCTGCAGCGCCGCGCGCTGCTCATCGCCCCCGCTCTTCCCGCTGCCGGGTAGCGGATAGATGACCCGTCCACCGTCCGGCAGGTAGCCGTTGTAGTTGAAGATCGTCAGCCCGAAGTCGACCTGGGGGTTGTTGTCCACCAGCGCGTCGATCACCGTCTTGGCGATTTTGATCTTGCTGTCGTTGCCGCCGCTGCCGGCGACCACGTCGCGCATGCTGCCGGAGGTATCGAACAGGATCATCACCTGCGGCTTAGCCCCGCGCGACTCGATATCGTAGAGACTGCGATAGATATCGGTATCGTCGGCACCCGCCGGCAGCGCCAGACACAGCATGGCCAGCAGCATCCAGCACAGCACCTGTCGCGCCAGCGCCGCCACACCGTGCCCGCCGCAGGCGGTACGCTCAGAAGATACCAGCACGGCCATCCCCTCCCGATGTCACATCCACCGTCTCGATCCGCAGCCCCAGCACCTGGCGGGCGTTGACCGCTGAGGCGCCGCGGGTACCGCTGGCGTCGAGCTCCAGCGGCAGGCAGCTACCGCTGGAGTAGCCGGGCACCAGGCAGGTATGGGCCGCGCGCAGCAGTTCGATGCTGAGCTGGCTTCCCGCGGGCAGCACCGGAGGACTGCCCTGCCACACCTGTGGCGTGCCGGGCTGGGCGCTCTGCGACTGTGCGCGTATGGCATCCAGCTCATGGCTGGCCGCATCGAGCACACCGTGCAGCGACTGGAACAACGTGCGCGCCTGCTGATGCGCCACGCCGAGACGGTTCTGGGTCGCCAGGGTCTCGGCCAGCGCCGCGGCCACGATCGCCAGCAGCAGCAGAAAAATCAGACTCATGAGCAGCGCCACGCCGCGCTGCTGGTGGGGGCCGCGCCACTCAACCATTGCCGCCCCCCGGCCGATGCATCTCCAGCGGCACCACGAAGGCGAGTTCCCGATAGCGCCGGCCGGCCGCCGGCGCGACCTGAGTCCCGTCGCTCAGCGCATACTGACGCGGATCCTGATAGGTGGCACGCGTCGCCACCGAGATCACCGCTTCGATCTGTGCCGCCTGGATGCGTGGCGCCATCGCCGCGCTCAGATTGGCGCTGGTCTGCCAACTGCCGCCGCCACCGCCGGCGTTGGCCACGTACCAGCGGTAGGCCAGCGCCTCGACCCCCTCCAGCACCTCCTGGTTACGTAAGCGTGAGCCAGAGAGTCTCAATCGCCGCAGCGCGGTGTCCCATTTTGCTGGCTGAGGTAGTAGAGGCTGCCGCCATAGCGCCAGAAGTCAGTGGCATCCGCGCGCTGTGGCTCAGCGGGCGGGGTACCATCGAAGAAGCTCGCGAAAGGATAGAAGCTCTTGAGCGCCGGGCCACCGCAGCCCGCCGCCGCGCACGGCTCGGCGGCGTAACGGATGACCACATACGTCTGACTGGCCAGCGGGCTCTGCAATTTGCAGTCCTCGGGCTGCGTGGTCGACGCCCACACCCCCAGCGGCAGGTCGGACGCCGCCTGAGCGCCGCGTCCGAAGGCGAAGTCGCCGCCGCAGTCGCCTTTCAGGGTGAGGGTGCGCCCCGCTCGGCGTCGGCAGGCACGCGCCCCCAGAAGTCGGCACGGCGGAACTCGCTGTTGAAGCGCTCCTGGAGCAGGCGCGCCTTGTCCATCAGGCGCGCCTGCGCAGCGGCATCAGCGGCACTTTCGGCGCTGGCGAGATAGACCCGCGTCAGCGCCAGGATCATCACCAGGCCGATCGCCATCGCGATCATCAGCTCGATCAGCGTCGCCCCGGCCTGGCCACGGGGGACATCGGCCCGGCCCGGGCCGCGTCCACCGCCCGCCCCCACCATCAGGCCCCCACCCAGGCCGCGAGCGTTACCCAGCGCTGATGATTGGCGCTCCCCGGGCGCTGACGCACGCCGGCAACTGTGCCGGCGCGGTCAGCGCGATACGCGAGTACCACACCAGGGTGACGGCGAGGTTGCCGGCGGCACCCGTCGCCGGCGCACTGACACACACTCGCGGGTCGGGCAGCGCGGCGCGCGGCGTCCACGCCGCCATCCAGGACTTGAGACCGGCGGGAATCGCGTTCTGCTGGGTGCTATCGCTGGCTTGGCTCGGCTCATAGTTGCCGGCGAAGCGCTGGCTGCGATCGGGGGCGAGCTTGGCGCGCTCGAGCAGGTCCTCCGCCATGATCGTCGCCATGGCGCGGTGGCTGGCCTCCTGCCCCAACCGCTGCTGCTGTGCCAACAGCTGCGCGGTCCCCAGCAGGCCGATGCTGAAGACCAGCATGGCGACGAGGACTTCGATGAGCGAGAGGCCGCGCTGTTGGCGCAAGCCGTGAGGACACTGGGGCACCCCGGCTCCGCAGGGAGCCGTCGGACAACCGACGGCCGAGAGGGTAACGACCACCGGCGCCGCCGGCGGTTACAATTGTTTACCCTGTATCGGCCAGAAAGAGAGAGAGTTTAGGGTGGGATCACGCTTCGCTGACGATGACCTGCTCACGCAGCTCGCGCGGCATGGAGAAGGTGATGGTCTCGGCGCGCCCGTCGAGCTCCTCGGGCGCGGCGGCACCGAGCTCGGTAAGGCGTTCGATCACGCCTTTCACCAGCACCTCGGGGGCGCTGGCGCCGGCGGTGATGCCGATGCTGGCCACGCCCTCGAGCCAGGCGGCATCGATCTGGCTGGCATCGTCGATCAGATAGGCTGGCGTTCCCATGCGCTCGGACAGTTCGCGCAGGCGATTGGAGTTGGAGCTGTTGACGCTGCCCACCACCAGCACCAGTTCGCTGCCCTGGGCCAGTTCGCGCACCGCGTCCTGACGGTTCTGGGTGGCGTAGCAGATGTCGTCCTTGCGCGGCCCCTGGATCTCGGGGAAGCGCTCGCGCAGGGCATCGATCACCTTGGCGGTGTCGTCCATCGACAGCGTGGTCTGGGTGACGAAGGCCAGCCGCGAGGGGTCGCGCACCGGCAGCTCGCGCACGTCCTGCTCGTCCTCGACCAGATAGATGGCACCGCCGTACCGGGTGTCATAGCGACCCATGGTGCCCTCGACCTCGGGTGGCCGGCGTGGCCGATCAGAACGCACTCCTGGCCACGCTTGGCGTAGCGCAGCACTTCCATGTGCACCTTGGTCACCAGCGCGGCAGGTGGCATCGAACACCTTGAGCCCGCGCGCCTCGGCCTCCTGCTGCACCGCCTGTGACACCCCGTGGGCGGAGAAGATCACGATCACGTCGTCGGGCACCTCATGGAGCTCCTCGACGAAGACCGCCCCGCGCTCGCGCAGGCTGTCGACCACGAAACGGTTGTGAACCACCTCGTGGCGCACGTAGATCGGCGGCCCGAACACGTCGAGCGCGCGATTGACGATATCGATGGCACGGTCGACCCCGGCGCAGAATCCTCGGGGATTGGCCAGCTTGATCTGCAGCGGGGGCCGCGCCGATGGCTGGGTAGTGGGCTGATCCTGTGTCATGGAAACCTCGCGCCGGAGCGCTGACTCGGGCTGACGCCGGCCACCCGCGGTCGGGCGTGCCGGGCTGCCTCAATGGGTGGTGGCCGGACGCACGTCGAGAATCTCGACGTCGAAGGTCAGGGTACGCCCCGCCAGCGGATGATTGAAGTCCACCTCGACATGGCGCTCGTCGACGCTGGCGATCACTCCCGGCAGCTCGCCGCCGGCGGGATCGGCGAAGGACATCACCATGCCCGGCTCGACCGCCTCCTCGAAGCTGTCGCGGGCCAGACGCTGGACGTTCTGCGGGTTGTGCTGGCCGAAGGCGTGCTCCGGCGACACCGTATAGCTGCCGCTCTCGCCCGCCGCCAGTCCGCTCATCGGCGCCTCGAAGCCCGGCGGCAGGTTGCCGTCGCCGACCTGAAAGGTCGCCGGCTGCTTGTCACGGGTGGAGTCGACCACCTGGCCATCCTCGAGCTTCACCGTGAAGTGCAGGGTCACTTCCATGCCCTCGCCGACCCGGTAACGGCCGTCGGCAGGCTGTTCATCATGCGTCATGGGGTGTTCTCCTCGTCGGTCCCTGCCGCGCTCGTCTTGGCCCCGCGGCGGGATTCGAACAGCGACTGCAGAATCAGGCCGATGGCGCCGAGGGTGATGGCACTGTCGGCGAGATTGAAAGCCGGAAAATAGTAGCCGCCCCAGTGGAACGACAGGTAGTCGACCACATAGCCGTGGACCAGGCGGTCGTAGAGGTTGCCAATGGCACCGCCGATCACAGCGCCAGCGAGATCGCGGTGAGCGTCTCGTCACGCTTGAGCCGGTAAAGCCATAGCGTCAGCCCGACGCTGGCGCCGATCGCGATCAGCGCAAACAACCAGCGCTGCCAGCCGGCGTGCTCGGCGAGAAAGCTGAAGGCGGCGCCGGTGTTGTGCAAAAGCGTCAGGTTGAATACCGGCAGCACCTCGAGCGGCCGGCCGTAGTCGAGGTGCGACGTGGCCAGCGCCTTGATGCCCAGATCGAGCACGATGACCAGCAGCGACAGCCACAGCCAGCGCAGCGGACGCCGCATGCGCGCGGCATCGGTGCTGCGGCTGGAACGAGAGCTGCGTTGACGTCAGGCAAAACGGCGTACCTCACCCGGGCCACCCGGCAGGTTGGCGATGGAGCGAGCCGAGAGCGTCGGATGCGCAGGGTCGGCCCCACGTCGGGACGCGCTCCCAACTGCGCTCGTCCTTATCGTAAGGGCTCAGACGCACCGCCAGCTTGAGCCCCTCGAGCTCGGTCGGCTGGGCATCGCCACCTTCGGCCAGCGGCGCCAGGGTCGCCTCGGAGGTGATCAGCACGAAACGCAGCTCGTCCTCGAAGCGCGACAGCAGCGCATGCAGCGCGTCATCGACGTAGAGCGTCACCTCGCTGTCCAGAGCACCCTTGATCACGCCCTCGTTGCGCGCCGCTTCGAGCTGCTTGTTGACCGCCTGCTTGACCTGGATCACCCGCTCCCAGAAGTCACGGTCCATCGCCGGCCTGTTCCGGCGGCAGTTAGTGGCATCCGCCGGCAGCGTGAACAGGCCGTCGTAGTAGGTCTCCAGGTGCACGCTCTCACCGCGCACGCCGGGGATGTTCTCGTAGATCTCCTCGGCGGTGAAGGCGAGGATCGGCGCGATCCAGCGCGCCAGCGCCTCGACGATATGGTAGAGCGCGGTCTGGCAGCTGCGGCGTGCCAGCGAGTCGGGCTGGGTGGTGTACTGGCGATCCTTGATGATATCCAGATAGAAACCGCCCATGTCGCGGGCACAGAAGTCGTGCACCTGCTGGTAGACGTCGCGGAAACGGTACTCGGCATAGGCGCGCTCGATGCGTGCCTGCAGCACGCGGCGCGGTCCACCGCCCAGCGGTCGAGCGCCAGCATGGCGTCGCTTGAGACCGCATGCGCGGCCGGGTCGAAGCCATTCAAGTTGGCGAGCAAAAAGCGCGAGGTGTTGCGGATACGCCGGTAGACGTCGGCGGTGCGCTTGAGGATCTCGTCAGAGACCGCCTCTCGCCGGAGTAGTCGGTGGAGGCGACCCACAGGCGCAGGATGTCGGCGCCCAGCTTGTCCATCACCTGCTGCGGTGCGACCACGTTGCCCAGCGACTTGGACATCTTCCGGCCCTTCTCGTCGACGGTGAAGCCGTGGGTCAGCAGCGCCTTGTAGGGAGCGTGGCCGTCGATGGCGCTGCCAGTGAGCAGCGACGAGTGGAACCAGCCGCGGTGCTGATCCGAGCCTTCGAGATAGAGATCGGCCCGCGGCCCGATGTCGTGACCAAGTGAGTCGTGACCGAGCGGGTGCGAGCCGCGCAGCACGTGCCAGTGGGTGGTACCAGAGTCGAACCACACGTCGAGCGTATCGGTGACCTTGTCGTAGTCGGCGGCCTCGTCACCCAGCAACTCACTGGGGTCGAGCTTGAACCAGGCATCGATCCCCTCGACCTCGACGCGGCTTGCCACCGCCTCCATCAGCTCGACGGTGCGCGGATGCAGCTCACCGCTGGCCTTGTGCAGGAAGAACGGGATCGGCACACCCCAGTTGCGCTGGCGCGAGATGCACCAGTCGGGGCGGTTGGCGATCATGCTGTGCAGCCGCGCCTTACCCCAGGCGGGAATGAAGTCGGTCGCCTCGACGCCCGCCAGCGCCGTTTCACGCAGCGTTCGGCCGTCAGGCCCCTGGCGATCCATGCCGACGAACCACTGCGCCGTGGCGCGGTAGATCACCGGCGTCTTGTGGCGCCAGCAGTGCATGTAGCTGTGGGTGATCTTCTCGTGGGCCAATAGCACGCCCGCCTCATCGAGGGCGGTGACGATCTGCGGGTTGGCCTTCCAGATCATCTGGCCGCCGAACAGCGCCAGATCATCGACATAGACGCCGTTGCTCTGCACCGGATTGAGGATCTCGTCGAAGTCCATGCCGTAAGCGCGGCAGGTAACGAAGTCATCCTCCCCGTAGGCCGGCGCCGAGTGCACGATGCCGGTGCCCGCGCCCAGCTCGACGTAGTCGGCCAGGTAGAGCGGCGAACGCCGCGCGTAGCCGGCGTCGACCGCGGCCAGCGGATGCTCGAAGGCGATGTGTTCCAGGCTCGCCCCGGGCGCGGTGGGAGCGTCTCGCCTGCGAGCGCATAGCGCGCAAGACAGCTCTCCACCAGCTCCTCGGCCAGCAGCAGCAGGCGCTCGCCAGTATCGACCAAGGCGTAGGTGAACTCCGGGTGTACGTTCAACGCCTGGTTGGCCGGATGGTCCACGGCGTGGTGGTCCAGATCACCGCGCTGGCCGGCTTGGGCAGCGCGTCGAGGCCGAAGGCCGCGGCCAGCGCCTCGGGTTGGGCACAGGGGAAGGCGACGTCGATCGCATCGGACTGCTTGTCCTGATACTCGACCTCCGCCTCGGCCAGCGCCGAGCCGCAGTCGAAGCACCAGTTGACCGGCTTGAGCCCCTTGAACACATAGCCCCCCTTGACCATCTCGGCCAGGGCCCGGATCTCGCCCGCCTCGTTGGCGAAGTTCATGGTCAGGTAGGGGTGTTCCCAGTCGCCCTGGACGCCGAGGCGCACGAAGCCCTCTTTCTGCACCTCCACTTGAGCGGCGGCATACTCGCGGCACAGCGCGCGCGCCTGGTCGGCGGGTAGATGCTTGCCGTGGGTGGTCTCTACCTTGTGCTCGATGGGCAGGCCGTGGCAGTCCCAGCCGGGCACGTAAGGGGCTCGAAACCGGCCAGGTTCTTCGACCTGACGATGAAGTCCTTGAGCAGCTTGTTGACCGCATGACCGATGTGAATGCTGCCGTTGGCGTAGGGAGGGCCATCGTGGAGCACGAAGCGCTCGCGTCCACGGCGCGTCTCACGCAGCTTGGCGTAGAGGCGCAGATCGTTCCACTGCGCGATGCGGCCCGGCTCGCGCCGGCGGGTTGCCGCGCATGGGGAAATCGGTCGAGGGCAGATTCAGCGTGTGCTTGTAGTCGCTCATGGTGTTTTCGGTTCGCTCAGGGCTGTGTGCGTGTCGCTCGGGCTGTTGTCATACCGCTCAAGGCTGTGGTCATACCGCTCAAGGCTGTGGTCATACCGCTGGAGTGCCGGGCCGTTCACTCATCCGTGCGCGGATCGCGCGCCGGGCCCGGGGGCGAGTCGGCCACCGCGGCCTCGTGCGGCAGCGGCGCCGAGGCCAACGGGAAGCGTGCCGCTGGCGGCGCTAGACTGGCCAGGCCGGCGGTATCCGTGGTCGGCGCATCCGGCGTGGCGGCAGGCGCCTGATCGCTAGTTGGCGCGGCTTCGGGCGCCTGATCGCTAGTTGGCGCGGCTTCGGGCGCCTGATCGCTAGCTGGCGCGGCTTCGGGCGCCTGATCACTAGTTGGCGCGGCCTCGGGTGCCTGAAAATAGCGCCGCGCCTGATCCAGGTCGTGATGGATCTGCGTCACCAGGGTGTCGAAATCGGCGAACTTGGTCTCGCCGCGCAGCCGCGCGCAGGGCACCACGCTGAGCGATTCGCCGTAGAGATCGAGCTGGCGATCGAGCACGTGGACCTCGAGCATCGGCTGATGCGCGCCGACGGTCGGCCGCCAGCCGATATTGGCCACACTCGGCGTCCAGCTGCCGTCGGGCAGCCGAGTGGCGCAGGCAAACACCCCGCGCAGCGCCAGCGGACGCCGGGTCAGCGGAATGTTGGCGGTGGGCACGCCGATGGTGCGGCCGAGCTGCCGGTCACGCACCACCCGCCCCTGGAAGGCAAAGGGGCGTCCCAGCATGCGCGCCGCCTGACAGAAGTTGCCGCTGGCCAGCAGGGTGCGCACGCGGGTGCTCGAGACGCGCTCGTCGTCGAGGGTGAAGGTGCGGGTATGCTCGACGGCAAAGCCGCGCTCGCGCCGACCGCTTCGAGCAGGGCGAAATCGCCAGCCCGATCGCAGCCGAAGCGGAAGTCGTCCCCACACCCAGATGGCGTACGCGCAGCCCGTCGATCAACACGCGCTCGATGAACTGGCGCGCGGTGAGGCTGCGCAGGGCGTCGTTGAACGGCAGGCAGAGGATGCGATCGGCGCCGTGGGCGGCCAACAGCTCGACCTTGTCGCGCAGTCGGGTCAGCCGTGGCGGGGCCTGGTCACCGGCGAAGTATTCCCGCGGCTGGGGCTCGAAGATCACCACCGTGACCGGCAGCCCGGCACTGCGCGACAGCGACTTCAACTGCTCGAGAATCGCCTGGTGGCCGCGGTGCACGCCATCGAAGTTGCCGATGGTGGCGACACACTCGCGCGGCGCACCGCTACGGGTGGCGCCACCGGCGGGCAGATTGTGCAAGCCTCGAATCAGTTCCATAGAGTCCGTTCCCGTGTCAACGCGGGCCGCGCGGCGGCGATAGACGAAAGCGCCAGCCGCCGACGCCAGGTGCTTCATTATACCCGCCCCGTGCCAGCCCATCAGCCGTGCAGCCGGAAGTGTCTCAGGCGCACACCGGTCAGCGCCAGCCACACGAAGTAGAGCGTCGCGCCACCGGCCACCAGCGCCAGCAGGCAGCCCACGCGACGCGGCGCATGCCAGGCGGTCCACTGGTGCCAGTCGGGAGTCAGCCACCACAGCCCGAGTGCCATCAGCGTGCAGCCGCCGACCACCTGGAACGCGTAGCGCCCCCAGCCCGGCTGGAAGCGCAGCACGCCCTGGCGATGCAGCCCACGCCCGAGCAGCCCGGCGTTGAGAAACGCCGACAGCGCCGTCGCCAGCGCCAGCCCGGCATGCGCCAGCGGCACGATCAGGGCCAGGTTCATCACCATGTTGGCGACCATCGCCACGATCCCGATCTTGACCGGGGTCTTGGTGTCCTGGCGGGCAAAGTAGCCCGGGGCGAGCACCTTGATCAGCATGAACGCGAGCAGCCCCAGCGCATAGGCGCGCAGGCTGCGCGCCGCCATCACCACGTCGTGGTCGGTCATTGCCCCGTAGTGGAACAGGCTCACCAGCGGCTCGGCCAGCAGCACCAGCGCCAGCGCCGCCGGCAGCCCGATCAGCAGCACCATGCGCAGCGCCCAGTCGAGCATCGCGCGAAGTGCTCGCGCGACTGCTCGGCGTGGCGCTTGGAGAGCGCCGGCAGGATCACCGTGGCGATGGCGATGCCGAACACCCCCAGCGGCAGCTCCACCAGACGGTCGGAGTAGTAGAGCCAGGAGACGCTGCCGGAGACCAGGAAAGAGGCAAGCACGGTATCCAGCAGCAAATTGATCTGCGACACCGAGACCCCGAACAGCGCCGGTGTCATCAACCTGAGGATGCGTCGGACCCCGGGATGACGAAAACCGAGCCGCGGCCGTGGCATCAGCCCCAGCCGGAACAGGAACGGCAGCTGGAACAGCAGTTGCGCCGCACCAGCGATCAGTACCCCCCAGGCCAACCCAGCGCCGGGTCGCTCACCCAGGGCGTCAGCCATAGCGCGGCGCCGATCAGGCACAGGTTGAGCAGCACCGGGGTGAAGGCGGGATCGCGAAGCGCTCCCAAGTGTTGAGCACGCTGCCGGCGAAGGCGGTCAGCGAGATCAGCAGCAGATAGGGAAAGGTCAGCCGCAGCATCTCGGCGGTGAGCGCGAGCTTGCCCGGGTCGGCCTTGAAGCCCGGTGCGAATAGCCACACCAGCCAGGGCGCGGCGGCGATCGCCAGGGCGGTGATCAGCGCCAGCACCACGCTCAGGCTGCCGGAGACCGCATCCAGCAGTTCGCGCACCTCGGCCCGGGTACGCTGGGTGGCATACTCTGAGAGCACCGGCACGAAGGCCTGGTTGAAGGCACCCTCGGCGAACAGCCGGCGCATGAAGTTGGGAATCTTGAAGGCGACGAAGAACGCATCCGCGCCGCTACCCCCCAGCAGAGTGGCGATCACCACGTCGCGCACCAGCCCCAGCACCCGGGAGAGCAGCGTCATTACGCTCACCACCATCCCCGAGCGCAGCAGGCCACCGCGGGTGACCGGCGTCGCCGTGCCAGCGGTGGCCGCTTCCGCCAGCGCCTCGGATTCGCGCTTGCGCGTCTGTCTACTCATGCCGCCTCGTCATGCGCTCGCGCCCGTGATATGCACCCTATCCAGCCACCTCGACGGCCGGAGGGTGACCGCCAGGGATGGCCGGTCACTGCAACCTGCCGGGAGCCGGTTGCGACGTCGCTCCGCGACGGCCCGGAGGGTGACCGCCAAGGATGGCCGGTCACAAAAAACCGGCCGAAGCCGGTTTTTTTCATCAAGCGCGTCCGGCTCAGGCAGCCAGCGCCTTAATTCGCTTGTTCAAGCGGCTCTTGATGCGCGCAGCCTTCTTCTTGGAGAAGGCGTCCTTGTCGGCGATGCGGTCGATGACCGGCTGCGCGGCCTGGAACTCGCTGTTGGCCTGGGCCTGGTCGCCGGCCTGGATCGCCTTGATCACGCGCTTGATATAAGTGCGGACCATGGAACGCTGACTGGCGTTGTGCTTGCGGCGGTCTTCCGCCTGACGTGCGCGCTTGCGCGCTTGCTTAGTATTCGCCACCGTCGACTCCTTGGAGATGTTGACAGTCAATTCTGTAAGTAGATCACCCAGGACAGCCCCGAAACCGCTTCAGGCAATCCTGAATGAGTCGGCCGATCTTGCTGCTGCGCTTCGTGAGAAGCGAAGCCGACCGTCGTTTCCGACAGTCTTTCACGGGCCATGTCTGAGAGGATGCGGGATTCTATCACAACGACTTTGCGCGACACCAGCCTCACAGCACCACGAGATTGTCGCGGTGAATCAGCTCCGGGGCCTCGACATAGCCCAGAATCTCACCGATGCGCTGGCTCGGTTGGCCCACCAGACGCTGGGCATCACCGCTTGCATAGTTGACCAAGCCCTTGGCCACCCGCGCACCCTGCTCGTCGACGCAGACCACCATGTCACCACGCCGGAACTGGCCCTCGACTCGCTTCACCCCCACCGGCAACAAGCTCGAGCCGTGGCTGCGCAGCACCTTGACCGCACCGGCATCGAGGGTCAGCGTGCCGCGCACCTGCAGCTGCCCGGCGAGCCAGCGCTTGCGCGCCGCCAGCGGCGCATGCAGCGGCTTGAGCAGCGTGCCCAGCGCCTCGCCCTCGAGCAGTCGGGTCAGCACCTGCGGCTGACGCCCGCTGGCGATCGCGGTTACGGCGCCAGAGCGCGCCGCCAGCCGCGCCGCGCGCAGCTTGGTCGCCATGCCCCCGCGCCCCAGCACGCCGCCACCACCGGCCACCGCGTCGAGCGCGGCATCGTCGGCCTCGGCCTCGGCGATCAATCGGGCTGACGGCTCGTGACGCGGATCGGCATCATAGAGCCCCTCCTGGTCGGTCAGGATCAAGAGCGCATCGGCCTCGAGCAGGTTGGCGACCAGCGCCCCCAGCGTGTCGTTGTCACCGAAACGGATCTCATCGGTGACGACGGTGTCGTTCTCGTTGATCACCGGGACCACGCCGAGCGCCACCAAGGTGCGCAGCGCCGAGCGCGCATTGAGATAGCGCTTGCGGTTGGAGAGGTCGTCATGGGTCAACAGCACCTGAGCGCTGCGCAGGCCGTGGCGGGCGAAGTGGTTCTCGTAGCACTGCGACAGCCCACTCTGCCCCACCGCGGCGGCGGCCTGCAGCTCGTGCACCGCGCTCGGCCGGGCATGCCAGCCGAGCCGCACCATACCCTCGGCGATCGAGCCCGAGGAGACCAGCACTACCTCGACCCCGCGCTGGTGCAGCGCGGCCATCTGGTCGACCCAGCCGCCGATGGCGGCATCGTCGAGGCCACGCCCATCGTTGGTCAGCAGCGCGCTGCCGATCTTGACCACGACCCGCCGCGCCGCCGCCAGCGATGCTCGCCCCAGTTCCCGCTCCGCCGTCATCACTTCGCCCTCCGCCTCTCATTGGCACCGCGCCGGCCCCGCCAGGGATCAACGGGTATATTCGACCTCGACGTCATAATCGTCATCGTCGAAGTCGTCATCCTCGGCCGCGACTTCGCCACGCTTGACCCGCAGCCGCGCCTGGTGCGCCTCGACCCGCGCCACCGACTCCGCCTCCATGCGTGCGCGCATCTCACGCTCGCGCTCGGCGACCGCTTCATCCTCGTGCTCCAGCTGGCGCTGCTCGGTGAGCCAGCGGTGGGCCGCCTGCACCAGCGCATCGGTACCTTCACCGGCGATCGCCGCAATGCGGTAGACCGGCCCCTGCCAAGCCAGCCGCGCGAGAATATCTTCGACGCGCGCCTCACGCTCAGCCTCGGGCAGCAGATCGAGCTTGTTGATCACCAGCCAGCGCGGCAGTTCCGACAGCGCCGGCGAGAAACGCTCGAGCTCCTCGGCGATCGCCGTCACCGCCGCCACCGGATCGGACTCGTCGAACGGGGCCGCATCCACCACGTGCAGCAGCAACCGCGTGCGGGTGAGGTGCTTGAGGAAACGCAGCCCCAGCCCGGCACCGTCCGAGGCGCCCTCGATCAACCCGGGCACGTCGGCCATCACGAAGTGCTCGTGGGTCCCCAGCTTGACCACGCCCAGGTTGGGCACCAGCGTGGTGAAGGGGTAGTCGGCGACCTTGGGCTTGGCCGCCGAGACCGAACGGATCAGCGTCGACTTGCCGGCGTTGGGCATGCCCAGCAGACCGACGTCGGCCATCACCTTCATCTCCAGGCGCAGCTTGCGCCGCTCGCCCTCGGTCCCCGAGGTGGTGCGCCGCGGAGCGCGGTTGGTGGAGGACTTGAAGTGGATATTACCGAGCCCGCGCCGGCCGCCCTGGGCGACCAGTACCACCTGCCCCTCGGCGGTCACGTCGGCGATCACCTCGAGGGTGTCCTCGTCGATCACCGTGGTCCCCACCGGCACCTTGACGTGCAGGTCCTCCCCCGCCTTGCCGCTCATCTGGCGGCCCTGACCGGGCTGGCCGTTCTGCGCCTTGTAGAAGCGCTGGAACTTGAAATCGATCAGGGTGTTGAGCGACTCGTCGCCGATCAGGTAGACGCTGCCACCGTGACCGCCATCGCCGCCGTCGGGGCCACCCTTGGGCACGAACTTCTCACGCCGGAAACTGAGGCAGCCATTGCCCCCCTTGCCAGCCTCGACGGTGATCGATGTCTCGTCGACGAATTGCATGATTCTCTCCCGGCGACGACCTGCCGCCTCTTATGTCCCGAACGAACGCCCTTGCCACTGCGAACACACTTGCTACTGCGCCGCCTTGCCATCTCAAGCCCCGTTACCGCTGCAACCACCGAGAGACCTCGGCGCGCTCAACGGCCCGACGCCACGACGGATGTCGCCAGTACCGGCAGGGTACAAAAAGCCCCGCCTGAGCGGGGCTTCTTCAGCAGCGTTCGTGAGGTCTCAGGCGGAGACTACGCTCACGAACTTGCGGTTCTTCGGGCCTTTCTGTTCGAACTTGATCACACCATCGGTGAGCGCGAACAGCGTGTGGTCCTTACCGATGCCCACACCGGTGCGGCCGGCTGGAACTTGGTGCCGCGCTGGCGCACGATGATTGCCAGGGGCGGCTTTCTGCCCGCCGAACAGCTTGACGCCCAGGCGTTTCGATTCTGAATCGCGACCGTTACGCGTACTACCAGCGGCCTTTTTATGTGCCATGGTGAATACCTCTCTCTGGGGGAACGATCCGCTTAGGCGGAGATTCCGGTGATCTTGACTTCAGTGAACCACTGACGGTGGCCCTGACGCTTCATGTGGTGCTTGCGGCGACGGAACTTGATGATGTGAACCTTCTCGCCGCGGCCGTGGGAGACGATCTCCGCGGCCACCTTGGCACCCTCGACCAGCGGCGCGCCGACCTTGACGTCGTCGCCGTCGGCAACCAGCAGAACCTGGTCGAATTCCAGGGTCTCGCCAGTCGCGATCTCGAGCTTCTCGAGCTTCAGCGTCTGGCCTTCCTGGACGCGGTATTGCTTACCGCCACTCTTGATTACAGCGTACATGGAATCTCTCCGGGCCCGCGTCGGGCTATCAGCGCAGTCGGGCAACAAACTTCAGTCCGGCCCCAACCGTTGGGCCAAGTGCGTCGACTCGTCGAGGACAGCCGTGAAGCCGTACCTCACCAGCGGGTCATAGCGTGACCGGTGCTCTTCGAGACCTGCGTCGAGTGGTGCCCCTTCCGGCAACCATCTAACAGGGAGCGTGACGAGTCGGGTCGCGGATTATAGCGATTGCGCCTGCCCGGAGCAAGCACCCGCCCGGGCGCGGCTTGACGCACTTCGGGGCGCCACCTAGCATAGCCGCTCACGTCGCCTCTCGGCCCCGGGGCTTCGAGCGGCCCACCCGAATCCCCCTGTGACAAGCCGATCATGCAATCCAACGCTGCATCCATCCATGCGGCGGTGGCTGAGGACTTCGCCGCCGTCAATCGCACGATCCTCAGTCAACTGGCATCGCGCATCCCGCTGGTCGAAACCATCGGCCAGTACATCATCGAAAGCGGTGGCAAGCGCCTGCGCCCGCTGCTGGTGCTGCTCGCGGCTCGCGCCCTCGACTACCGCGGCGACCGCCACATCACCCTGGCCACGCTGATCGAGTTCATGCACACCTCGACCCTGCTGCACGACGACGTGGTCGATGAGTCGAGCCGGCGGCGTGGCAAGGCCACCGCCAACGAGACCTGGGGCAACGCGCCTTCGGTGCTGGTCGGCGACTTCCTCTATTCGCGCTCGTTCCAGATGATGGTGGAAGTCGGCTCGATGCGCATCATGCAGGTGCTCTCCGGGGCGACCTGCGTGATCGCCGAGGGCGAAGTCCAGCAGCTCACCAATATCGGCAATGCCGATATCGAGGAGTCGGACTACTTCGACACCATCCAGGGCAAGACCGCGATGCTGTTCGAGGCGGCCTCCCACAGCGGCGCGATCCTGGCCGAGGCGGACCCCGACGCCGAGCGCGCACTCAAGCTCTACGGCCGCTATCTGGGGCTGGCCTTCCAGCTGATCGACGATCTGCTCGACTACCAGGGCGATGCCGAGACCATGGGCAAGAACGTCGGCGACGATCTCGCCGAGGGCAAGCCGACGCTGCCGCTGATCCACGCCATGCGCCAGGGTACCCCGGCGCAGGCGGCACTGATTCGTCAGGCGATCACCGATGGCGGCCTCGAGCGGCTCGACGAGGTGCTGGCGATCGTGCGCGAGACCGGCGCCCTCGAATACACCCAGCGTCGTGCCGAAGAGATGGCCGCCAAGGCGCGCGATCAGCTCGCGCTGCTCGCGCCCAGCGCCTACCGCGAGAGCATGGAGACGTTGACCCGCATCGCCGTCGAACGCCAGGTGTGACGCGCCCAAGCCGAGGGGCGTGACCAGTCAACTAGGCTATCGTTCGTACTTGCCGCGAGCGCCTACCTGACACTCCGCGGCGGGCGTCTGAAAAGACAGCGCTGAACGCCGCGGTCGTGCCAGAGAGAGTTGCAAAAGAAGGGGTTGCGCACGCGTCAGGGATGCGTATAATTCAGCTCCGTCGAGTTTGGCTCGGCAAAAAGTCGGAGTGTAGCTCAGCTTGGTAGAGCGCTGCCTTCGGGAGGCAGAGGTCGTAGGTTCGAATCCTGTCACTCCGACCATCGTATTGAAAAATGCCCGCTTCGGCCCTGCCGAAGCGGGCATTTTGCTTGTCGGGCTGACGCCAGGCAAAAGGCCAATGGGCAGGGCTGTCAGGTAACGCTACAGTGACAAAACACCGCGCATGTCGCGCTGCCCGCCTCGTCCTCGCCAGGAGACCCGCCATGCCTCGTTCCACCTGTCTCGCTGCGCTCGGCCTCGGTCTGCTGATGTTGGCCGGCGGCGCCCTCGCCAATGAGCCCCCCGCACCGCCACCGTGGTCGACGCAAGAGGTCACCAGCGCCCAGGCCCAGTGTCGCGCCAACCTCACCGCCACCGGCATCGATGGTCCCAAGGTGGCGCGCTACTGCGAGTGCGTGACCACCGCTCTGCAGGCGCGCTTCAGCGCCGCCGAGGTGCGCCGCATGAAACGCGCCCATGATCCCGGCGCCGATAGCGACAACCGCCCACCGGCGTTGGCCAAGACGTTGGAGCAGTGCTCGCCGGTCCTCGAGTCCCCCTGAGCCCCCACTGCACGCCGCGGGCGCGCGCTCGCGCCGCCACGGGCAGAACGCGCATCCTGTGCCATGCTGAGGAGAATCGCCCCAGCCCAAGGCATGGGCCAGGGCCAGCACGCCCCAAGGCGAGCCTTCTAAGGAGATCGCGCATGCCCGATACGCTCCCGACCACGGCATCGACGCCCCGCGGCCGCCGGCGCCATCCGTTACCGGCCAGGCTCTGGCACTGGGTCAATCTATGGTGCCTGGTGGTGATGCTGATGAGTGGCCTGCAGATCTTCAACGCCCATCCCGCGCTCTACTGGGGCAGCGCCTCCCACTTCGACGATCCCTGGCTGGAGCTCTACGCCATCCGCGCTCCTGACGGCGACATTCGCGGCCAGACCGCAATCGGTCCCTGGGTCTTCGATACCACCGGGGTACTCGGCTACTCCACGGCCAACGGCCAGGAACAGGTGCGCGGCTTCCCCGCCTGGAGCACCCTGCCCAGCTATCAGTACCTCAGCATGGGTCGGCTGTGGCACTTCTTCTTCGCCTGGCTGTTCGCAGGGGCGGGGGCGCTGTTCGTGCTCTACGCCCTGCTCAGCGGCCATCTACGCCACGATCTATGGCTCTCCGGCACCCAGTGGCGCGGGCTGGGTCGGGATCTGCTGGATCACCTGCGGCTGCGCTTCCACGGCCCCCACGGCGGCTACAACGGTCTACAGAAGCTCAGCTACCTGGGCGTACTGCTGGTGGCCCTGCCGCTGATGATCGTCACCGGCCTGTGCATGTCACCCACCTTCAACGCCGCCGCACCTTGGCTGCTGGAGCTGTTCGGCGGGCGCCAGAGCGCGCGCTCGATCCACTTCATCGTCGCCGCCGCGCTGGTGCTGTTCTTCCTGGTGCATATCGCCATGGTGCTGCTGAGCGGCCCGTGGCGTCAGCTCAAGGGCATGCTCACCGGCGGGCCGCGGGTCATCGATGAGCCCGCTGCTACGTCCACGACAGCGACCACGCCAACCACCCGCAGCGGGAGAGACCAGCATGATGCGTCGTGATTCCGGCCGCCGCGACGCCTCGCGGCGGCGCTTCCTCCAGCGCTCGGCGTTGGGTGCCGCCGCGCTCGGTCTCACCGGCTGCGATCGCCTGTCGCAGAGCGAGCAGGTTGCCGGCACGCTGAATCTGGCCCAGCGCCTCAACCTGCGCGTGCAGCGCTTCCTCGCTGGCGAGCGCGGGCTGGCGCCGGAGTATCCGGCATCGATGATCGACCCGGTGTTCCGCCCCAACGGCTCCACCGACCCGCAGGCAGCACGCTACCGGGAACTGGCGGCCAACGGCTTCGCCGACTGGCGACTGACCCTGGATGGCCTGGTGGAGACACCGCTGTCACTGTCGCTCGACGAGATCCGCGCGCTCCCGGCGCGGACCCAGATCACACGCCACGACTGCGTCGAGGGCTGGAGTGCGATCGGCCAGTGGACGGGCCCGGTGCTCGGCGATCTGCTGGCGCGCGCCGGGGTCAAGTCACAGGCGCGCTACGTGGTGTTCCACTGCATGGACCAGTTGAATGGCAAGGACTTCTACTACGAGAGCCTCGACCTGGTGGAGGCGCGCCACCCGCAGACGATTCTTGCCCACTCGCTCAACGGCGCCCCTGCCTACCGCCAATGGCGCGCCGCTACGCCTGCGCGCCGAGCGTCAGCTGGGTTACAAGATGGCCAAATATCTCTCGGGCATCACGCTGGTCACCGACTTCGACGACCTCGGCGGTGGCAAGGGTGGCTACTGGGAGGACCGCGGCTACACCTGGTACGCCGGTATCTGAGCCCGGATGACGCTCAGCAGATGCCCCAGGGGCTGCGCAGCACGGGCGAGTCAGAGGCCACCGGCTTGACATTCTCGCGCCATGGTCTGCACTCAAAGCCACGCCATGACGCATCGATCCTGGGCATGGCGCGAGCACACTCAACCTCGATACGGAAGGATTCGTTCATGGCTATCCCCCGCTCCACCGCCACTGCCCTGCGCCACGCCCTGGCCGGGCTGGCGCTCGGCTGCGTCGCCGCCACCGCCCTGGCGGCCCAGAACGGCGATGCGCCCCAGCATCTGCGCGGCACCATCACCGAGGTCGGCGATCACGCCTTCAGCGTCGAGTCGCACCCGGACGGCAAGGTCCACAAGGTCACCTTCGACGACGCCACGCGTCTCGCCGGCGTCACCCGCAGCAGCCTCGACCAGATCGAAAAGGGTACCTTCATCGGCACCGCCAACGTGCCCGGCGCCGACGGCAAGCCGTCACAGGCCCAGGAAGTGGTGGTCTTCCCCGACTCGATGCGCGGCACCGGCGAGGGCGACTATCCCTGGGATACGCCGCGCGGCGCCATGTCAGAGAGCTCGGCCGGCGCCAAGGCGGGCGGTGAAAAACTGGGCGGCGCCGGCAGCGGCTCGAGCATGACCAATGGCACCGTCTCCAGCACCAGCGGCCAGGCGATGGACGCCGGCGAGAAGCTTGGCGGCGCGGCCAGCGGCTCGACCATGACCAACGGCACGGTCGACAGCTCCCAAGCCCAGGATGGCACCCTGACCCTGACGGTGGACTACGGCAGCGGTAGCAAGCAGATCCAGGTGCCCAGCGACGTGCCGGTGGTCAAGGTGCGCAAAGGGCAGATGGACGATCTGAAAAGCGGCGCCGCGGTGTTCGTCGCCGGTGACATGGGCCAGGATCCGATCCCGGCCAAGGTGGTGATCGTCGGTATCGACGGCACCGTACCGCCGATGTGAGGCCGCCCGCGCGCCCGAACTCAGGGCGGGAAGGGATGATAGCGGGCGCCTCGGCGCCCGCTGTCGTCAGGCGCTTTGGCTGCCGATGAAAACCAGCCCTACCAGACGCGCCCCCCTGGCGGCATCAGCCCTCCTCGCGGGCGGCGTCGCGCTGGCGCCGCTCGCGGTTGCGCCGATAGCGTCGAACCAGCGCCAGCCAGCCGGCGGCGACCAGCATTAGTGCCAGGGTCACACCCTGCCACGGGCGCGCCGCGTCGCCGAGCCAGGTCTCGAGGGCGATGATCGCGACGAAGCCTATCGCCTGTGAGGCGATCGCCATGCGTCGCAGACCGTCGCGCTGTGTCGTCGTCGCCATCCTGCCTCCCGCTGCCTCTGAATCGATCATTGCACCCGCACCGCCGGCCTCGGACGACTGCCGAACGCCGCGGCAGTGTAGCATCGCCACCCGTCGAGATGCGCAGCGCTTAAGACTGCCTCGCTTTACGCTAGAATGCGTCGCCCACTCCCCCCAGCTGAGCATACCGAGGCATCATGAGCGACTTCACCCCCGGCCAGCGCTGGATCAGCGACGGCGAAACCGAGCTGGGACTAGGCACCATTCTCACGTCGACGCCCGCAGCGTGACCGTGCTCTTCACCGCCAGCCAGGAGACGCGCACCTATAGCGCGCGCCAGGCGCCGCTGACCCGGGTCATCTTCGCCGCGGGGATCGTACGTCGATGCCGAGGGCCACACCCTCACGGTCAGCGACGTCGAGATCGACGCCGGCTGTATCGCTACCACGGCCACGACGAGCAGGGCGCCCCGGCGACGCTGCCCGAGGCGCGTCTCTCCCGACAGCATGCGCTTTCATCAGGCCCAGGATCGCCTGCTCACCGGCCAGGTCGACGCAACGACTGGTCGAGCTGCGCTACGCTCGCTGCACCCATCAGCGCCTCTCGCGCAGCCCGGCACGGGTCTCGCCGGCCCCGCATCGACCTGATCGCGCACCAGCTCTATATCGCCGACGAGGTCTCCCGGCGCCACGCGCCGCGCGTGCTGCTGGCCGACGAAGTGGGCCTGGGCAAGACCATCGAGGCCGGCCTGATCCTGCACCGGCTGCTGCTCACCGGACGCGCCAGCCGTGCCCTGATCCTGGTGCCGCCGAGCCTTACCCACCAGTGGCTGATCGAGCTGCTGCGCCGCTTCTCGATCTCGGTGACCCTGCTCGACGAGGCGCAGAGCGAGGCGTGGGGCGACGACAACCCGTTCGACAGCGGCCAGTGCATTCTCGCCAGCCAGGCGTGGCTGTTCGCCAATCCGCAGCGTCAGCGCCAGGCCGAAGCGAGCCAGTGGGATCTGATGATCGTCGACGAGGCGCACCACCTGGACTGGACGCCCCAGGCCGAGGGGCCGGGATACGCCTGCGTGGCACGCCTCGCCGCGCGCATTCCGGGACTGCTGCTGCTCACCGCGACACCGGAGCAGATGGGCCTGGAGAGCCACTTCGCGCGGCTGCGCCTGCTCGACCCGGATCGCTACCAGGATCTCGACCGTTTCAGCGCCGAAGAGGCCGGCTATGCCGCGGTGGCTGACGCCATCGACGCCCTCGACCGGCTGCCAGGCGAGGCTGCAGCGCTGGACGCAGTCAGCGCAGTGATCGGCGCGGGCGACGGCGACAGCCAGGCGCTGCTCGCCACCCTCGCCAATGCCGAAAGCGACGACACCCAGCGCGCCAGTGCCCGCCGCCAGCTGCGCGAGCAGCTGCTCGACCGCCACGGCACCGGGCGGGTGATGTTCCGCAATAGCCGGCGTCATGTGGGCGGCTTCCCCGAGCGCCACCTGCACAGCGCCGAGCTCGATATGCCGGCAGCCTACCAGGCCCAGCTCGACGAGCTCGTCGCCGGCAACGACCATATCGCCGCGCAGCTGAACGCCGCCGAACTCGGCCAGCGGGAGGCGCGCCTCTACCCCGAGGCGACCTACCGCGCCGTACAGGAGGCCGCCCACCAGGCCGACACGCCCTGGTGGGAGCAGGACCCCAGGGTCACCTGGCTGCTTGGCCTGCTGGAATCACTCGGCCGCCAGACCAAGGTGCTGCTGATCGTCCACTATCGCCAGAGCGCCATCGATCTGGCCGAGGCCCTGCGCGTGCGCGCCGGCGTGCAGGCGCCGGTGTTCCACGAGGAGATGAGCCTGGTCGAGCGTGACCGCGCCGCCGCCGCCTTCGCCGACGACGAGGCCGGCTGCCAGTTGCTGATCTGCTCGGAGATCGGCTCCGAGGGGCGCAACTTCCAGTTCTGCCACCATCTGGTGATGTTCGACCTGCCGTGGCACCCCGATCTGCTCGAGCAGCGCATCGGCCGCCTCGACCGTATCGGCCAGCTTCACCCCATCGATATCCACGTGCCGGTGATCGCCCACAGCCCCACCGCCACCCTGCTGCGCTGGTATCGCGACGGGCTCGACGCCTTCACCGCGCCGCACGCCGCCGGCGGCGATGTGCTCGACGCCTTCGGCGAAGCGCTGCGCGAGAGCCTCGACGACGAGAGCGGAGTGGACACGCTGATCGACGAGACCCGCACCTTCAACGCCGACCGCCTGGCCCAGCGCGAGGCCGGGCGCAATCGCCTGCTGGAGTGGAATGCCTGCCGCCCCGAGCGCGCCGATGCGGTGATCGCCGCGGTGCTCGAGCAGGACAACGATCCCGCCCTGCCGCGTTATGTCGATCAGGCGCTGGATATCTTCGGCGTCGACAGCCGCGAACTGGGCAACGCCCTGACCCATCTGGCGCCCGGCTCGCACATGCTCGATAGCCTGCCCGGACTCACCCAGGGCGACGAGGGCTTCACCGTCACCTATTCGCGCACCCAGGCGCTGGCACGGGACGACGTCCAGCGGCTGTCATGGGAGCATCCGCTGGTTACCGCGATGCTCGAGCGCGTGCTCGACTCGAGCCTCGGCAACACCGCCCTGGCGCTGCTCAAGCACCCCAGCATCCCCGGTGGCCGGCTGATGCTGGAACTGGTCTACCGCACCCACTGCCCCGCGCCCAAGCAGCTCCAACTGGCCGCTTCCTGCCCGACACCGGCATTCGCGTGCTGCTCGACGAGAGTGGCGCCAACCTATCGGACAAGGTCAGCTTCAGCGGCCTGTCGCGCAATCTGCAGCGGGTCAAGAAAGGAGTTGCGCGGGAGCTTCTGAAGTCTCGCCACGAGCAGCTGCGCGCGCTGCTGAAAAGCGGCGAGCAGGAAGCCCTGCGCGAGCTGCCGACACTGGTCGAGCGCGCCCAGACCGAGATGCGCGACACCCTCGACGGTGAGCTGGCGCGCCTCAAGGCGCTGGCCCAGCGCAGTGGCGCGATCCGTGCCGACGAGCAGGCCGCCTTGAGTCAGGAGCGCGCGGACTTGGATGCGGCGATCGAAGGCGCCGCGCTGCGCCTCGACGCGGTGCGGGTGATCGTGACCGTGGACAACGAGCAGCGCTAGGCGCCGCTAGGCCTCAGCGCGGCAGGATCGCCGCCAGCGCCGCGTCGAGCGTGGGATAGGTAAAGCGGAACCCCGCCTCCTCGAGCCGCGCCGGGCGCATGCAGGCGCCGGTCAGCAGCAGCCGCGACATCTCCCCCAGCCCCAGCTTGAGCAGCGTGGCCGGCACCCGGAAAGGGGTCGGCCGATTGAGCTGGCGGCCC
Organism: Salinicola tamaricis; assembly: GCF_003006155.1. Lineage (GTDB taxonomy): Bacteria > Pseudomonadota > Gammaproteobacteria > Pseudomonadales > Halomonadaceae > Salinicola > Salinicola tamaricis. The sequence goes on from NZ_CP023559.1 coordinate 1,142,711, forward strand.
AGCGCGCGGGTAAACTCGGCATTGGTCACCGGCGCCGGCGCCGAGGCGTTGAAGGGCCCCGCGAGCGACGGCTCGGCGAGCAGGAACTCGATCGCCGCGACCAGATCCTCACGGTGGATCCACGGCATATACTGGCGGCCGTCACCCAGACGGCCACCGAGCCCCAGCTTGAACACCGGCAGCAGCCGCGCCAGGGTGCCGCCATCCGCATCGAGGACCAGCCCGATGCGCACGCAGGCGACCCGGGTGCCGACCTCGGTGGCCTTGTTGGCCTCGCGCTCCCACTCTTCGCACAGCCGATGGGCGAACTCGTCGTGTGGCGGCGTCGACTCGGTGACATCACGCTCACCCTGATCGCCGTAGAATCCCATTGCCGACCCCGATACCAGGACCTCGGGGGCGTCGCCGCTCTGCGCCAGCTGCTCGCACAGCTCCACGATCTCGCGGGTGATATGCCGGCGCGACTCGATCAGTCGCGTCTTCTGGGAGTCACTCCAGCGCTTGTCGGCGATCGGCTCCCCGGCCAGATTGACGATGCCTTGAGGGCGCTGGTCGGCGAACACCGCCACCGAGTCGCCCACCGAGACGGCTGCAGGAAGCTTTCGCCGCGCACGTTGCGGCTGGCGCGATACCACCATGACCTGGTGGCCAGCCGCCAGGGCGCGCTCGACCAGACGCTGGCCGACGAAACCGGTACCACCGGTGATCAGAAGTCGCATGGCACAGACCTCAGTTATACGAGTGTTGTACAATGTGCTCAGCATAGCAGTGTCAGTGGCACACTGCGTCATCCAGCGGCCGTCTCGATACCTATTCGAGCCGGAGTGACAGCGATCCACCCCACGATACCCCGTGCGTATCGCGTCCTGTGGGCGTCTTACCCTGTGGACATCGAATAGCGCACACCGACGTGCCGAGTCAGCATCAGCACAGCGCCGGACATCCGCCCGCACCGAGGGGTGCACAACGCTTTCGTATTACATTAAAATTGTACAAATCGCTTGAAGTGTACAACGCATTCACCCATGCTTGACCCATGGACATCAATGTCGTCTCGCCGGAGCCGATGGATCTCGACAGCTCACGTCCGGGTATCACCAATCGATCATGACAAGAGGCCATGACCGATTCATCGGCGAACCCAGGTGACGTCGCCGGAGCAGCAGGGCAGAATTGGTAAACTGTATTCAAGCAATCAATTAGCGTAAGTGGACCCGAAGCTCCGTGGTGACGACCTGCAGTATCGATAAGCGTTCGATTCGACGAGATGGCGCACGCAGAGACCTCGCAGGAGGACTTGCATGAGTTACAAGGCTATGGAATCCAACGCCGCGCCGCTCTACCCCATTCGCGAAGTGTCGCGCCTCACCGGCGTCAACTCCGTGACGCTGCGCGCCTGGGAGCGTCGCTACGGCCTGATTCGGCCACAGCGCACGCCCAAGGGCCACCGTCTCTATGCCCGCGACGATATCGAGCGCGTCGAGCGTATTCTGCAGTGGCTCAATCGCGGTGTTCCCGTCAGTCAGGTGCGCGAGCTGCTCGACCAGCCCGAGACGGTCGAGACCCCGGCACCGCAGATGGGGGACTGGTCGAGCCAGCGTCAGCACGTGATCCACGCGGTCGACGCCCTCGACATGGCACGCCTGGAGACGCTATTCAATCAGAGCCTGGCACTCTACCCGGTGGGGCTGTGCATCGCCGAACTATGGCAGCCCACCATCCAGCAGTTGGAAGAGCGCTGGGGCGACCAGTTTGGTGCCACCCTGCAAAGGCGCCTGCTCGAGACCTTCTTGCGCACGCGCATCGGTACCCGCCTCTACCATGCCAATCAGACCAATAGTGGCGGCGAACTGCTGATCGCGCGGTTGCCCGACGACACTAGCGGCTTCTGGGCCATGCTGATGGCGCTGGCGGCCTCGGCGGCGGGTTACCGCATTCAACTGATCGACGGCGAAGTGGCCCTGAGCGAGCTGCCAATGGCCGTCGACCGTCTCGGCATCAAGGCGGTACTGCTTGCCAGCGGCCAGGCCGAGCGCAGCGATCTGGTGCGCCGCCAGCTGCCACGGCTGGCAGAGCAGAGTGAGGTGCCAGTGTGTCTGGTGGGGCCGGTGGCGCGCATTCGCGTCAGCGACTTCGAGAACACCGAGGTCGCGGTGCTGGGCGAGGACACCACCCAGGCGCTCAGCCGGCTGCGCTCGATCGTCGACAACGAAGACTGAGTGCGGTCTTCCCGACGACCGCCCCTCGAGATGGCCACAAGGAAGTGCCCATGTCCGATCTGCAACTGGTGTGGTTCCGTAATGATCTGCGCACCTTGGACAACACCGCGCTGAGCGCCGCCGCTCAGCGCGGTCCAGTGATTGGCGTCTTTCTCGCCAGCCGCGAGCAGTGGCGCCGCCACCAGCACGGCCCCAACAAGATCGAATTCGTTCATCGCGGCGTACGCGCCCTCAGCGACGCCCTGGATGCGCTCAATATCCCGCTGCTCTATCGTGACATCGGCGATTTTTCCCAGGCGCCCGAGGCGCTCGACGCGATCGTGCGCGAACATGACATTGCCACCCTGCACTTCAATCGCGAGTATCCCCTCGACGAGCGTCAGCGCGACGCCGCAGTAAGCGAGCGCTTACATCAGGCCGGTATCGTCGTCCACGACTACACCGATCATGTCGCCTTCGAGCCGGGTGAGCTGCTGACCGGCCAGGGTGACTACTACAAGGTGTTCACACCGTTCGCCAAGGCCTGGCATCAGCGGGTCACCGCCGAGCAGCTGGCCCTGCGTGATACACCGAGGCGTCAGAGCGCGCTCACGCTGACCCGCAATGCTATCCCGGCACTACCCGACGCGGATCGCTCCGCGGTGGTCGATGCACATACCTGGGTTGCCGGGCAGGACGCCGCAGCGGACAAGCTGGAGCGATTTCTCGACGCGCGCGCCCACCGCTACGCCACCGACCGCGACTTTCCCGCCCTTGCTGGCACCAGTGAACTCTCGGCCTACCTCGCCACCGGCATGATCTCGCATCGCCAGTGCCTGCAGGCGTAATGGCCAACAACGGCGGCCATCTGGCCGGGTGACGCTGGCCTCAAGAGCTGGGCCAGCGAACTGATCTGGCGCGAGTTCTACAGCATGTCGCGGTGGGCTTCCCCGATATCTGCCGGCATCAGCCGTTCCAGAGCCATACCGCCAAGCTCAAGTGGCGCCATAGCGACGCCGACTTCGAGGCCTGGTGCAAGGGCAAGACCGGTTTTCCGCTGGTCGACGCCGCGATGCGTCAGCTTCTGGCTACCGGCTGGATGCATAACCGTCTGCGCATGCTCACGGCGATGTTCCTGAGCAAGCATCTGCTGCTCGACTGGCGCCGCGGCGAGGCGTTCTTCATGGCGCATCTGGTCGACGGCGACTTCGCCTCCAACAACGGCGGCTGGCAGTGGGCGGCCTCCACCGGCACCGACGCTGCGCCCTATTTCCGTATCTTCAATCCGATCACCCAGTCCCAGCGTTTCGATCCGCAGGCCGAGTTCATCGCCCACTGGGTGCCGGAGCTGGCCGACCTGCCGGCCAAGTCGCGCCATCAGCCCAGCGCCAACGAGCGCCGCGATACCGGGTATCCCCAGGCCATCGTCGATCACAAGCGTGCCCGCCAGCGCGCCCTGGACGCGTTCAAGGAGCTCGACTGAGCGCCCCTCGGCGGCACCCGGGGCGTCTGTGGCCGGCGCGGCCACCCACCGGGAGCGTGTCATGACCGTAACCTCCGCCGGCGCCAGCGCCGAAGCGATCGCTCACTTTCGCAGTCTGTTTCAGCCGCTGACTCATGAGGGCCTGACGCCACTCGCCGAGTGCTACAGCGACGACGTGGACTTTACCGACCCCCTGCACCACCACGTCGGCCGACGCGCAGTCATGGCCTACTACCGCGAGCTGATGACCGAGGTCAGCCACTGCCACTTCGACTTTCACCAGCAGCACGTTCTGGATCAACGCTGCTTTCTCGAGTGGACGATGCACTATGCGCATCCAAGCGTGCGCGGCGGACGTACCTTGAGCGTGGCCGGCTGTTCGCACCTCACCTGGCGCGATCAGCGGGTGTGCCGTCACCGTGACTACTATGACGTCGGCGAGATGCTCTACGAGCAGCTGCCACTGATCGGCTGGGTCGTGCGCCGGATCAAGCAGCGCCTCTAAGGCTGCGTACGAGAGCTGACTGCACTCGCCGACTTCTCGTGCACAGCCTAGGCCGTGGGTGAGAACGTCACACCCATGCTATATCGATGATTGAAGAGAGCAGGGAGAGATTATGGCCAGCCTATCCGGAACTCGACGCATCTGGTTGACCGGCGCCACCTCCGGCATTGGTGAGGCGCTGGCCAAGCGCCTGCTCGCCGACGGCCATCGGGTGGCACTCACCGCGCGCCGGGAGGAAGCGCTCCAGACGCTGGCCGCGGGTTATCCCAACGCCCTGGTGGTGCCCGCCGATCTCACCGATCGCGCCGCGACCCGGCGCGCCGGCGCGGCGATCGAGGAGGCCTTCGGTGGTCTCGACATCGCCCTGCTCAACGCCGGCACCTGCGAATATGTCGATGTGCGCGAGTTCGACGTCGAGCTGGTCGAGCGCGTTCGCCACCAACTTCCAGGGCACCCTCTACGCCATCGACGCCGCCCTGCCGCTGCTGCGACGTGCCGAAGGGCGCACCCAGGCGCCGCTGCTCGCCGCGGTCTCCAGCGCGTCCGCCTATCTGCCGCTGCCGCGCGCCGAGGCCTATGGCGCCTCCAAGGCGGCGATCTCGCACTTCCTGGAGTCGCTGCGCCTCGATTTGGCCGCCGAAAGGATCGACGTCAGCGTGATCCACCCGGGCTTCGTCGAGACGCCGCTGACCGCACGCAATGACTTCTCGATGCCGATGCAGATCAGCGCCGAGCGCGCCGCCGAGTACATCGTCGAGGGGCTGGCCAAACGGCGGCTGGACATTCACTTCCCGCGCCGCTTCACCTATCTGGTCAAGGCGCTGGGCGTGCTGCCGCCGGCCCTGCGACGTCGCTTCGGCCTGCGTATCGCCGGCCGCGGGCGTGGCGGAGGCGAGGCATGAGCGAGCAGGATACCCACACCGCGTCGCCTGGCCCGACAGGGCAGCGCATCGCGGTGATCGGCGGCGGCATCGCCGGCATGGCCGCGGCCCACTATCTGTCGCAGCACCACCGGGTGACGCTCTACGAGGCCGGTGCGCGCCTGGGCGGGCACACCGCCACCATCGACGTCGAGCACGCCGGGCGCGAATACGCCATCGACACCGGATTCATCGTCTTCAACGATCGCACCTATCCCCATTTCCAGGCGCTGCTGGCATCGCTAGGCGTGGCCACCCAGCCCACCGAGATGAGCTTTTCGGTGCACGAGCGCGGGCGCGACTTCGAGTACAACGGCCACACCCTGGCCACTCTGTTCGCCCAGCGGCGCAATCTGCTGCGTCCGCGCTTTTACCGCATGCTGGCGGATATCCTGCGCTTCAATCGCCGCGCCATCCGCGACTTCGAACAGGACCGCCTGCCTCCGGCGCTGAGCCTGGACGAGTACCTCACGGCCGGCGGCTATGGTGAGGACTTCCGCCGCCGCTATCTGCTGCCCATGGGCGGAGCGATCTGGTCCGCCAGCGAGGCCGGCATGCGTGCCTTCCCTGCGCGCTTCTTCATTCGTTTCTTCCACCACCACGGCCTGCTGTCGGTCAGCGACCGCCCCCAGTGGTACACCGTCAGCGGCGGCTCGCGACGCTATATCGAGCCGCTGATCGCGCCCTACCGCGAGCGGGTACACCTGCACAGCCCGGTGACCGCGCTGCACCGCGATGCCGACGGCGTGACATTGACCACTCCCCGGGGCGAGGCACGCTTCGATCAGGTGGTGCTCGCCTGCCACAGCGATCAAGCGCTGGCGATGCTGGGCGAGACGGCCACCGCCGCCGAACGCGAGATCCTCGGCGCCATCGGCTACGCCAGCAACCGCGTGGTGCTGCACACCGACACCCGTCTGCTGCCACGCCGGCGCCGTGCCTGGGCAAGCTGGAACTACCGCCTCGACGGCCGCGATGCCGAGGCCTGCGTGCCAGTGACCTACAACATGAACATCCTCCAGCGGCTGGAGAGCGATACCACCTTCTGCGTCACCCTCAACGACGAGGCGCAGATCGATCCAGCGCAGATACTCGCACGCTTCGACTACGCCCACCCGCAGTTCACGCTGGCCGCCCAGTACGCCCAGACACGCTTCGCCGAGATTTCCCAGCCGGCGCGCCGCACCCACTTCTGCGGCGCCTACTGGCGCAACGGCTTCCACGAGGATGGGGTGTGGAGCGCCTGGCGCGTGGCCCAGGCGATCGACGGTGCCGCCGCCGCACCGGCACCGAACGCAGCCCGCCCTGCCGGTAGCGAGGTGGCCTGATGGCGCCCGCCCCGCGCCCTTGGCACAGCCGGCTCGCCACCGGGCAGCTTCGACACCGCCGCTTCATCCCCACCCAGCACCGTTTCGACTACCGGGTGTGGATGCTGTGGCTCGATCTCGACGAACTCCCGGCGCTGCTGGCCCGCACCCCCGGCTTCGGCACCCGGCGCTACGCCCCGGCACGCTTTCGCCGTGAGGACTACCTGGCGCCGCACGCACTGCCGCTGGCGGACGCCGTGCGCCAGCGGCTAAGTGAAGAACTGGGCGAAGAGCTGGGCGAAGAACTGAGTGAGGTCACGGACGGCCCGATTCGCATGCTGACCCAGCTGCGTCTGTTCGGGGTGCTGTCCAATCCGCTCACACTCTATTACGTCTACGATCGCCACGAGCGCCTGCGCGCCGTGCTCGGCGAGGTCACCAACACGCCCTGGGGCGAGCGCCAGGTCTACGCCTGCCGGGTCGACGACACGCGCCACCTGTGCCAGGCGCAGTTCGACAAGCGCCTGCACGTGTCGCCGTTCAACCCGATGGCGATGATCTACCGCTGGCGCTTCAACCGCCCCGATGAGCGCCTGCTGATGCACATGGAGACCTGGGCCGAAGCGGCCCGGCATTTCGACGCCACCCTGACCCTGAGCCTGGCGCCGGCGACCCGGCGTGCGCTGGTCGGCGAGCTGCTGCGCCATCCGCTGATGACGCTGAAGACGATCGCCGCGATCCACTGGCAGGCGCTAAGACTGTGGCTCAAGCGCACCCCCATCCACGATCACCCAGGACGAGAGCAGAATACGCCATGACCACCGCCCCCTCCTCGACCGTCGACCGGCGCCGCGATGCGCCGCGTCTGTCGCGCTGGCTGCGGCCGCGCATCCTGAAGGCGCTGGACGCGCTCGATGGCGGCGTGATCACGCTGCACGAAGGCGGCCAGCGGCACCGCCTGGGCCGCGGTGATCCCGCCGCGACCGATACTCTGGTGCTCTGCGTGCGCGTGCACAGCGCCGCGGTGTGGCGGCGCTTTGCCCTCGGTGGCACCGTCGGCGTGGCCGAGTCCTACATGGATGGCGAATGGGAGGTCGACGACCTGGTGGGGCTGGTGCGCCTGTTCGCACGCAACGTCGAACGCGTCAACGCCGGCATGGAGAACGGCACGGCGCGTCTCAGCCGCTGGGCGCTGGCCGCGCTCTACCCCTGCAGCGCAACACCACCCCGCGCGCGGCGGCATATCGCCGCGCATTACGATCTCGGCAACGAGTTGTTCGCGACCTTCCTCGACCGCGACCACTGGATGTACTCCAGCGCCGTCTTTCCGCATCCGAGCGCAACTCTGGAGGAGGCCTCGACCCATAAGCTCGATCTCATTCTCGACAAGCTTGCGGTCGAATCCCACCATCACCTGCTCGAGATCGGCACCGGCTGGGGCGGCCTGGCGATCCATGCCGCGCGCACCCGCGGCTGCCGGGTGACCACCACCACCATCTCCGAAGCCCAGTACGCCTACACCGCCGAGCGCGTGCGCGAGGCCGGGCTGGAGGCGCAGATCACCCTGCTGCGCGAGGATTACCGCGCACTCACCGGACGCTACGACCGCCTGGTTTCGGTGGAGATGGTCGAGGCGGTGGGGCATCAGTATCTCGATACCTATCTCGGCTGCGTCGACCGCCTGCTCACTGATGATGGCCTGGCCCTGCTGCAGTGCATCACCATCCGCGATCAGCGCTTCGAGGCAGCCAAGCGCGAGATGGACTTCATCAAACGCTATATCTTCCCCGGCGGCTTTCTGCCCTCGCATACCGCCATCCTCAGCGCACTGAGCCGGCACACCCAGCTCAACCTGCTCGACCTGGACGAGATCGGCCTGCACTACGCCCGTACCCTGCGCGAGTGGCGCCAGCGCTTCGAGGCGAACCTCGAGCGAGTACGCGAGCTGGGCTACGACGAACGCTTCATCCGCATGTGGCGCTACTACCTGTGCTACTGCGAGGGCGGCTTCGTCGAACGCGCCATCGGCACCTGCCATCTACTGCTGGCCAAGCCCGGCGCACGCCGGGCGCCACTCAGCGGGCAGCCGTGAGGCGCCCACCGGTAGCTCGGCCATGAGCCAGCGCCGCCCACTCGCCCTGGTGCTCAACGCCCTGGCCTTCCAGGTCGGCTGGTTCGTCTGCGTGCTGGGCGGCTCGCTACCGGCTGCTCGCCCTGGGGGTGATTCTGGCCGCTCACTGGCGCTGGCTGGCGCGACCCGGCGAATGGCGCTGGTGGCTGGGCTTCGCGCTGCTCGGGGTGGTCGTGGACGGCAGCCTGGTCGCCCTCGGCGGCATCCGTCTGGCCGCGGGCTGGCCGCTGTGGCTGTGGGCGCTGTGGCCGCTGTTCGCCACCACCCTGCACCACTGTCTGGCGTGGCTGTGGCCGCATCGCTGGCTGGCGCTGCTGTGCGGCGCCGTGGGGGGCCCGCTGAGCTATCTCTCGGGGGCGGCGCTGGCCGGAGCAGAGATCGCCACTTGGGCACTGGCGGTGGAAGCGCTGGTCTGGGCGGGGCTATGCGCCGCGGTCAGCAGGCGATTGGGAGGCGCCGGCCCGGCTCAGGCGTAGGTCGTACTGGCCGGTTTCAAGCGCTGGGCCACGGCGCTGGCGGGCTGCGGGCGGGCATAGAGGAAGCCCTGGACGTGGCGGCAACCACGCGCCATCAGGAAACTGCGCTGGGCTTCGGTCTCCCCCCCCGGCGATCACGTCGAGGTTAAGTCCCTGAGCCATCGCCAGCACCGCCGAGGTGATCGCCGCATCGGCGTGGTCATGCGGCAGCGCGCGGATGAACTCGCGGTCGAGTTTGAGCTTGTCGATCGGTAGCCGCTTGAGATAGGCCATCGAGGAGTAGCCGGTGCCGAAATCGTCGATCGCGATCTGCAGCCCTTCGCGGCGCAGCGCTTCGAGCCGCGGCGAGATATCGCCGGCGCGCTCGTCGAGCAGCACCGACTCGGTGAGTTCGAGGCCGAGATAACTCGGCGCCACCCGGTACTGGCTCAGGGTCGAGATCAGACGCGACTCGAGATCGCCCTGGATCAGCTGCAGGGCGGAGATGTTGACCCATACCGGCACCACCGTCAGCCCCTGGTCGCGCCAGTTGGCGAGCTGCGCCACTGCCTGATCGATGACCCAGGCGCCCAGCGCCGGCATCAGCCCATGGCGCTCCGCCAGCGGAATGAAGTCGCCGGGGGGAATCATGCCCTCCTGGGGATGGTGCCAGCGCAGCAGCGCCTCCATGCCGATCAGCTCACCATCGTCGAGACGGTGCTGGGTCTGGTAATAGACCTCGAGCTGCTCGTTCTGCGCCAGCGCCTGACGCAGCTCGTTGATGATCGCCAACTGGCGGTCGCCCTCGACCTCGAGCGATGGGCGAAAGCGGCGATCGTGGTTGCGGCCATGGCGTTTGGCGCTATAGAGCGCCGATTCCAGGCGCTGGAACAGCACGCCCGCCTCCTTGCCATCCTCCGGCGCGCGGCAGCTGCCGATGGTCAGTCCCAGGCGAAGGGTGTTGTCGTCGATCTCGAACGGCTCGCTGAGGTGCTGGCGCAACCCCGCCACCCACTTTTCATGATCATCGAAAGTGGTGGTCCGGATCACCATGAACTCGTCACCGCCGAGCCGCCCCACGATGCCTCCGGCGACCTGCGCCGCCAGCCGCTGGCCGAAACGCGCCAGCAGGCGGTCGCCACTATCCACCCCGAGGCCGTCATTGATCGCCTTGAAGCCATCGATATCGATCAGCGCCAGGTCCAGCCCCTCGCCGGCGCGCAGGTGGCGCAGCCGGGAGGCGAGCAGATCGTGCAGCCGCCGCCGGTTGGGCAGTCCGGTCAGCGGATCCTCGAAGCCAATCCGGCAGATCCTGTTCGCGCGCCTTGTGGCGGCTGATATCGGTGAACAGGCCGACATAGTGCGACACCCGCCCTTGCTGTCGTGCAGGCGCGCACACGCAGCCACTCCGGGTACTGGTCGCCGTGCTTGCGCTGGTTCCAGATCTCGCCTTCCCAGCGCCCGGTGGCGGCGAGCGCCTGCCAATAGCGCTCATAGAAGGCCTTGTCGTGGCGCCCGGAGGAGAGTGCGGAGGGTCGAGTCCCTCGATCTCGTCGAGGGTATAGCCGGTGATCTGGGTGAAGGCGGGGTTGATGGTGATCAGACGATTGGCGGCATGGTGATCATGATGCCGTCCGGGAGAGTTCGAGCGCCTGCTCGCTGAGCCGGCGGCGTTGGTGCTCGAGACGGATCTGGCGCCAGCCATCGGCCAGACCGACCACGACCAACGCTAGCGCCGCGAGGCGAAGCATCAGAAAGGGCAACAGGCTGGCGGCGGCCAGCGCCGCGAGTCCCCCAGACCAGCGGTCGATTCAGCGAAAAAGAAGGCCACATAGATCTTCGGTTATGGTCGTTATACGAATCGACTCAGGTCGATACTCACCCACTCGCTCCCGCCTCGCATCATGCCCCCTCGGCGCGCGCCAGGGCAAGCGCAGCCGGCGACACCCTCCAGGCGCGGCGCCAGGCTGGCCGCAATTGCACGTAAAAGCGCACAAGACTAGCCTTTGGGCCACGTGCATTCGCTGCCCACAGCCATTAGACTGGCCCCGCCTCGCAACCCATGGGGGCACACTCTTTTTCGATTCTCGGAACGATCTAGTGACCAGACAGCACTCTTTCAGCCACGACGATCTGCTGAAATGCAGCCGGGGGGAACTGTTCGGCCCCGGCAACGCCCAGCTCCCCGCGCCCAACATGCTGATGCTCGATCGCATCACGCAGATCAACGAGGATGGCGGCAAGTACCACAAGGGCGAGATCATCGCCGAGTTGGATATCCACCCCGACCTGTGGTTCTTCCAGTGCCATTTTCCCGGTGATCCGGTGATGCCGGGCTGCCTCGGCCTCGACGCCATGTGGCAGCTGGTCGGCTTTCATCTCGGCTGGCTGGGCAACCCGGGGCGCGGTCGGGCACTGGGTTGCGGCGAGGTCAAGTTCTCGGGCCAGATCCTGCCCGACGCCGGCCAAGTCTCCTACCACATCGAGATCAAGCGCGTGATCACGCGGCGCCTGGTTCTGGGGATTGCCGACGGCACCCTGGCGGTGGACGGCAAGGACATCTATCAGGCCAAGGATCTACGCGTCGGCCTTTTCACCAACACTGAGACTTTCTGAGCGGGAGGCTTCCATGAAACGAGTGGTAGTCACCGGACTGGGTATCGTGTCCTGTCTGGGCAATGACGCCCAGCAGGTACTGGACGCCCTGCGCCAGGGACGCTCCGGCATTCGCTACAAGCCGGAATACGCCGAGCTCGGTTTCCGCAGTCAGGTGGCGGGGAGCGTGGAGATCGACATCGACGCGCTCGTCGACCGCAAGCAGCTGCGCTTCATGGGCGACGCCGCGGCCTATGCCTATATCGCCATGCAGCAGGCGATCGACGACTCGGGCCTGGCGGCCGACGCCATCTCGAATCCGCGTACCGGCCTGATCGCGGGCTCCGGCGGCGCCTCCAGCGCCAACCAGGTCGAGGCGGCGGACATCATGCGCCAGAAAGGCCTGCGCCGTGTCGGCCCCTATCGCGTCACTCGGACCATGGGCAGCACCGTCTCGGCGTGCCTGGCGACACCGTTCCAGATCAAGGGGATCAACTACTCGATCTCCTCGGCCTGCGCCACCTCCGCGCACTGCATCGGCAGCGCGGTCGAGCAGATCCAGCTGGGCAAGCAGGATGTGGTCTTCGCCGGTGGCGGCGAGGAGGAGCACTGGACGCTGTCGTGCCTGTTCGACGCCATGGGCGCGCTGAGCACCGGCTACAACGACACGCCGGAGAAAGCCTCGCGCCCCTACGACACCGATCGCGATGGCTTCATCATCGCCGGCGGTGGCGGCATGCTGGTGATCGAAGAGCTGGAGCACGCCAAGGCGCGCGGGGCCAAGATCTATGCCGAGATCACCGGCTACGGTGCCACCTCCGACGGCCACGACATGGTCGCCCCCTCGGGTGAAGGCGCGGCGCGCTGCATGCGCCAGGCACTCGCCGGCCTCGACGGCAGCGTCGACTACATCAATACCCACGGCACCTCGACGCCGGTGGGCGATGTCGCCGAGCTCAAGGCGATCCGCGAGGTCTTCGGTGACAGCACGCCGGCGATGAGTTCGACCAAGTCGCTCACCGGCCACTCGCTGGGCCACCGGGGTCCAGGAAGCGATCTATTCGCTGCTGATGATGGAAACCGCTTCCTGTGCGCTTCGGCCAACATCGACAATCTCGATGAACAGGCCAGCGGTTTCGATATAGTGCGAACGCGCCGTGACGACGTCGAGATCAAGCGCGTGCTCTCCAACAGCTTCGGCTTTGGCGGCACCAACGCTTGCCTGGTGTTCGACCGCTACGACGACTGAACCCGGATAGGGCTCGATCGCAAAAAAGGCGCCTCGCGGGGCGCCTTTTTCGTGGCCGGTACTCTCTCGTAGCCGGTACTCTCTCGTAGCCGGTAATCTCTTGTAGCCGGCCTTCTCTCGTGGCCGGTCCTCTGCCCTCCCCCCACCGCGCAGTCACGTCACTCGGGCTGGCGTGGGATACCCGCTCAGAGGGCAGCTTGGTCGGTGCCTCTTGCACCCCCTGCGGCGGCCGCGGTACCTCGGATATCTCTCCCAACCGCGCTTCGATCCACTGCTCAACATCCGCCATTACGGCATCCGGCGTGCGACCTTCGGTGGCGATCGGCTCGCCCACCACCACCCGGAGCTCGCCGGGCTGCTTGACCCAGTGGCGTCCCCAGCGCTCGCCGGCATTGTGCGCCACCGGCAGCACCGGCACCCCGGCACGGCAGGCGATCACCGCGCCACTCTTGTTGAAGCGCCGCCGCTGCCCCGGCGCCACCCGCGTACCCTCGGGAAAGATCAGCACCGAGAGGCCCTCGTCCAGCCGCTGCTTGCCGTGGGAGAGCACCTGGCGCATGGCGGTAGACGGTTTGGAACGATCCAGCGGGATCGGCTTGAGCAGGCGTACCCCCAGCCGAACAGCGGGATGCTCAGCAGCTCCTGCTTGAGCACCGTGCAGATCGGCGTCTTCAGCAGCTGCAGATAGACCGTTTCCCACTCGCTCTGGTGGTTGGCCAGCACCACGCAGGGCCCTCGGGCACGCGCTCGCGCCCCTCGATGCGATAGCGCACGCCGCAGGTCAATGACAACCAGCGCATGATGAAGCGGTTGTGGCAGTTGAACAGGCGGAAGCGGCCGCGCAGCGGCAGCATCAGTCCCAGCGGCAGCATCAGCAGCCCCGAGACCAGAATCGCCAGAAAATAGCCGGCATAGAAGATCAGACTGCGAATCACGTTCATGTTTCTGCCACCGCTTCCTGGCTTCCATAGTGCTGCTGACACCAGCTATCCAGCATCAGTCCGAGTTCCACCCGCCACGCCTTCTGATGAATGCCGAAGACATCGAGCAGCCGACGGCAGTCGAACCCGCCGCAGCGGCGTATCGTGGTGCTGATTGAGCGCCTGGAGTTCGCCCAGCGCGGCGGTCTGGCCGACCCCTTCCAAGCGGGTCGCCAGCTGCATCTTGACCACCGAGACGAAGGTGTAGCGGCTGATCGGCTCGACCCCGCAGAGGTGGTAGGTACCCCAGGCGCTGGCGCCGCTGTCGAGCTGCAGCAGGATGCCGCATAGCGCCCGCGCCACCGCACTGACCGAAGTCGGACAGACGATCAGATCCTGGGCCGAGCGGATCGTCTCGCCGCCGCGCAGTGCCGCGATCAGCGGGCCGAGCCAGCTATCCTCGCCGTCGAGCCCGAACAGCGGTCCCAGACGCAATACCAGGTGGCGCGGATGCGCACGCAAGCGCTCGCCGGTGGTGACCAGCCGGCGCAGGGTCTCGTCCCGTGGCGCGGGCATCGTGGTCTCGTCGATCGGGGTGTCGGCGCCATCCTCGAACAGGGTGTCCGAGACGCACCAGATCAGTGCGATCTGCTGCTGCCGGCACAAATCGATCAGCGCCTCGAGGTGATCGCAGTGGGCGTAGACCTCGGCCGGCTCGGCCTGCCCCGGGTTCGACAGCGGCGGCACGATCACCGCATCCGCACCCAGTGCCGCCAGCGTGGCCGCATCCGGCAACTGCTCGAGCGGGGCGAAGGTGATGTCGCTGCGGCTCTCGGCGAGACGCGTCAGCGCCACGCCGAGACAGTGGCGGGGGTGGGCGATCAGGCACTTCACGCGGCCACCTCGATGACTGGTGACGCGATGACCGACGAATCGATGGCTGGTGACGCGATGACGTGCGGCCCGATGGCGCCCATCTGGATAGCTTCCACGCTGTTCTCTCCTTGATCTGTGTCGGCTCGCCGCGCGGAAATCCGGGACACCCCCAGGGCCGACTCGGGCTATGCTGGAGGCCACCGCCCCTCGACAGGAGAATCCCATGTCCCGAGACGCCACTGCGCTGTGGGAAGTCAACGCCCGGCTGGGCGAAGGTCCCGTCTGGTCGCCGGCCCACGGCGCGCTGCTGTTCGTCGATATTCTCGGCGCCCGCCTTCACGCCTGGCGCCCGGCGGACGATACCCGACGCAGCTGGACGCTCAGCGAGGCGTGCTGCTGGCTGCTGCCGCGCGATACCGGCGGTTTCGTCGCCGGGCTGCGCTCCGGCGTGGTCGAGCTCGACTTCGATCTCGAGCAGGGGCCGCGCCCGGGCAAGCGACTGACGCCGATCGAGTGGCTGCCGGAGGGGGATCGCCTCAACGACGCCAAGAGCGATGGCCACGGCCGGCTCTGGTTCGGCTCGATGGACGCGGCCGAAGTCCACGCCGGCGGCTATCTCTATCGCCTCGATGGCCGCGGCCTGATCGAGATGGACCGCGACTACCACATCACCAACGGCCCGGCTATCTCACCCGACGGGGCCACACTTTATCACAACGACAGCGCCCGCCAGACCGTCTTCGCCTTCGATCTGAGCGACTCGGGCGAGCTCTCGCGCAAGCGTGAGCACATTCGTCTCGCCCCCGGCGCCGGCTATCCCGACGGTATGACCTGCGACCGCGAGGGCGGCCTGTGGCTGGCACTCTGGGATGGTCGGCGCGTGGCCCGCTATCACCCCGACGGCAGCCTCGACCGTGAGGTCGCGCTGCCGGTATCGCGGCCCACCTCCTGCGCCTTCGGCGGCGAGGCGTTCGACCGCTTGTTCGTCACCTCGGCGGCGGTGGGCTGCGCCGACGAGCCGCTCGCCGGGGCGCTGTTCGAGATCCCGGTCGAGATCGGCGGCAGCACCCCGACGCCGCTCTCACTGCCGGTGTGACCCGCCCCGGGCACCATCTTCAGGCGCCCTGCGGGCGCAGCACGCGGCGATAGAAGCCGAGGCAGACCACGACGAAGACCGCCAAACCCAGCCACTGGGCGGTGCCGGCGAAGCCGGCGCCAACCAGTGCCAGCGGTGCCGGCGAGCCGCTCAGTCCGATCACACCGGCCAGCAGCACACCGACCAGACTCTCGCCGACGATCAGCCCTGAAGCGAGCAGTACCGCGCGCCGGCGTGGGCGCTCGGCATGGACCGCCAGCTCGACACCCTTGGCCCGGGCGCGGGCACGCAGACGCCGCTCGATCAGCCAGCCGATCACGGCACCGATCACCAGCGGCATGATGATGCTCGGCGGCAGATAGATGCCGATCCCTACCGCCAGCACCGGCAGCCGTGCACTGCCGCCGCGCCGGCGCAGCAGCTCGTCGATGCCGATCAGCGCCGCCCCCAGGGCCAGGCCGATGCCGAGCATGCCCCACTCGAGATCGTGGTCGAAGACACCGCGCACGATCGCGGTCATCAAGGAGGCCTGCGGCGCCCCAGCGCCTGGGCCGGGTCCATGCCCGGCCGCGGCATGGCACCGGCGAAGCCGTAGGCGTGGTAGAGCAGCGAAAGCACCGGCGGGATCACCAGCGCACCCACCACGCAGCCGATGATCAGCGCCACCTGCTGGCGCCACGGCGTGGCCCCGACCAGGTAGCCGGTCTTGAGATCCTGCAGATTGTCGTTGGCGATCGCCGCCACCGCCAGGATCACCGAGGTGACGAACAGCGCCAACGCCGTCGGCAGGCGCTGGGCGACCGCCGGGTCTAGGCTGGCCAGGGCATCGCTGACGGCGTCGAAGCCCAGCAGCATCAGCGAGACCAGGATCACCGCGACGATGCCGATGCCCGAGATCGGGCTGCTCGACGACCCCACCAGACCCGCCATGTAGCCGCAGGCGGCGGCGATCAGAAAACCGAACACGCCGGCGAACAGCACGCAGCCCAGTGTCAGTGTCCAGAGTGGTGCCGCCGCCAGCGTCGGCGCCGCCTGATGCAGAAAGTGCGCGAATACCAGCGTCAACAGCACCAGCAGCAGGGCGGTCAGCCCCAGCAGCAGGCCGGCGGGCAGGTCGCGTTCGGTGCGCAGCGGACGCGCCTCGCTGCCACCACGCATTGCCCCGAAGGAGGCGCGGATGCCCTGGAGCATCGGCTTGAACAGCGTCGCCAGGGTCCACAGCGCGGCGATGCCGATGGTCCCGGCACCGATGAAGCGCACCTTCTCCGACCATAGCGCCATCCCCGCCGCGGCCAGGCCCTGCCCCGCCGCCGGGGTGATCGCGGTGAGCCAGGGGACGGCGACGCCCCAGGCGATCAATGTGCCGATCAGCATCGCGATGCCGCCGACGATCCCCACCAGGTAGCCGGCCCAGACCAGCGCCAGCGAAAAGCCGGTGGCGAGCTGGACGGCGCTGCGCCCCACCGCGAACCACACACTGATGCTCTCCGCCAGCAACCGCAGCCCGCCGCTGGCGAAGGCGAACGCCGCCGCCACGCCGGCGCCGAGGGCGATCTCGCCGGCCCCCGTCTGCTCGCGCCGGGCGCTCTCCGGCGTCGACTCGGCGCGCTGCGTCGCCTGGCTGCCGACCTCGAGGATCTCGGCCGCGGCGATCCCCTCCGGATAGGGCAGATCACTCTGCACCACCATCACCCGGCGCAGCGGAATGGTGTAGAGCACGCCCAGAATGCCGCCGATGGCGCAGATCGCCGAGGTCTGCCAGAACGGAAAGCCCTGCCAGTAGCCGATCATCAGTAGTCCCGGCAGCACGAAGATGATCGCCGAGAGGGTGCCCGCCGCCGAGGCCTGGGTCTGCACCATGTTGTTCTCGAGCTTGTTGGCGCCTGGCAGACGGCAGAGCACCGCCATCGAGATCACCGCAGCCGGGATCGCCGAGGCGAAGGTAAGGCCCACCTTGAGCCCCAGATAGACGTTGGAGGCGGTGAACAGCAGGGTGATGGCGGCACCCAGCAAAACACCTCGCAGCGTCAGTTCAGGCAGCCTGACGGCGTCGGGTATCCGGTGTGACATGACAAGAGACTCTCGAGCTGGAAGACAGGGCCCGCCGGGCCCCAGCCTGGCGGCGACGCGGACGTCGGCACCGGGGTGATCATTAGAAGGCTATCGAACCCGCCATTCTAATCCGCCGCCCGAAAGGCGTCGAGTCACACCGCCGGTAAGGCGATGTCACGGGATGTCGGCCAGGGAAGGCGCCCATCGCAAAAACCGCCGGGAGCGGTTTTGCACGTCGCGCAGCGACGACCCGCAGGGTGGGCGCCAGGGAAGGCGCCCACAAAAAAACCCCGCCGAGGCGGGGTCATCACCTGCCGCGCGGGCGAATCAGAACGGGATTTCGTCGTCGAAATCGTCGAAGCTGCCCGGATTCGGCGCGCCGTAGTTGGCGTTCTGCTGGTTGGGCTGCGGCGCCGGCTGGTTCTGCGGCGGACGCTGGGGCTGGTTGCCGTAGCTGCCCTGCTGCCGGCGCCGGCTGCTGCTGACCATAGCCGCCCTGCTGGGCCGGGGCGGGCTGCTGCTGGCCATAGCCACCCTGGGGCTGCTGCGGCGCGCCGCCATACTGGTTCTGGTTGTAGTCACCACCGCCCTGACCGCTGCGCGAGTCGAGCATCTGCATGTCGTTGCCGACGATCTCGGTGGAGTAGCGATCCTGGCCATCCTGCCCCTGCCACTTGCGAGTCTGCAGGCGCCCTTCGATATAGATCCGCGAACCCTTCTTGACGTACTGCTGGGCGATTTCCGCCAGCTTGTTGAACAGCACCACGCTGTGCCACTCGGTACGCTCCTGACGCTGGCCGCTCTGACGGTCGGTCCAGGTATCGGTGGTCGCGATGCGCAGGTTGCACACCGGATTGCCCGACGGCAGGAAGCGGACTTCCGGATCCTGTCCCAGGTTGCCGATCAGGATGACTTTGTTCACACCTCGGGCCATCGTTGTCTCCTTGCCTTACCTGCGTTTACGACGCCCTCAGGCGTCGGTTCGTTGCCATTGATTGCCGGTGATACGGGCCAGCGCTTCGGCGTCCAGGCGCTGGCGGTCGACCTTGAGATAAGCGACGCGCTCTTCGGGCACGACCATTACGTCCTCGACCCCGGCGACCGAGGCGAAACGCTCGAGCAGTGTATCGAGCATGCCCATGGATTGCGCGTCCAGCGGTACGATTTCGCTCGACAGGTGGCGCGGCGCGGGCATTCTCCACACCACCGCCAGCCAGATCGCCCCGATCACTGCAGCGCCGAGGAACACACTGTGGATCCCCAGCCCCTGGGACAGCGCCCCGCCCAGGGTGCCGCCCAAAAAGGCGCCGAGGAACTGACTGGTGAGTAGACCCCCCATGGCGGTTGCCCTTGCCCCGGCCGGCGCCAGCTTGCTGATCATCGAGGGCAGGGTTGCCTCGAGCAGATTGAAGACCACGAAGAAGCCCCACAGCAGCGCCAGCAGTGCGACGCGGTCGTCCCCCAGCTCACTGAAACCGAGCAGGATGAGGGTCATGGCCGCCACGGCGCCGACGAACACCGGCTTCATCTTGCGATACTTCTCGGCCACGATCACCAACGGCACCATGGCCAGGAAGGCCAGCGCCATCACCGGCAGATAGACCCAGCCGTGGTGTGCCGGGGCGAAGCCCAGGGCCTCGAGCTGAAACGGCAGCGCGACGAAACAGGCGGTCAGAATCAGATGCAGGGCAAAGATCGAGAAATCGAGCCGCAGCAGATCGCCCTGCATCAGGGTGGCACGCAGCTGGCGGCGGTCGAGCCCGACATCGCGGTGGGCCATGCGGCGTGGCGCCTTGGGCACCAGCTTCCACAGGATCAGCAGGCCGGCGGCGGAGAGCGCCGCGGTGAACCAGAACACCCCGGCCAGCCCGCCGACATCGGCGACCAGCGGCCCCACCACCATGGCCACGCCGAAGGCGACACCGATCGACAGACCGATAGTGGCCATCGCCGCGGTGCGGATCTCCTCGCGGGTCTGGTCGGCGAGCAGCGCCATGATGGCGCCGGCGACCGCGCCACTGCCCTGCAGGCAGCGGCCGATGATGACGACGTAGATCGAGGTGGCGCTGGCCGCCACGACACTGCCGAGAATGAACAGCAGCAGGCCGCCGGCGATCACCACCTTGCGTCCGAGCCGGTCGGAGAGCAGGCCGAAGGGAATCTGCAGGATCGCCTGGGTCAGGCCGTAGCCGCCCAGGGCCAGGCCGACGAGAAAGGGGGTAGCGCCGTCGAGATGGTCGGCGTAGAGCGCCAGGATCGGCAGGACCATGAACAGCCCCAGCATGCGCGAGGCATAGAGGCTGGCCAGACCCACGATGGCGCGCCGTTCGGTAACGAGAAAACGAGATGTCATGGAAGTCACGGCTGGTGAACTCGGCAGAAGCGAGGGAATGAGGGAACCCCCCATTTTACGCCTCGCCCGGGTCGAGTGAAAGCGCCAGGCGGCGCCAGACGCGGCGTCAGCGTCAGCCCATCGTCTTCGTCGTTATCGCCGCGACCGGTCGAGGCCGACAGACTGCTATACTGGTCGTTTCCCGCTTCGCTGCACGAGGTAGTCATGGACAGCATTCTGGTCAGGGGTGCGCGTACCCATAACCTGAAGGATATCGATGTCGAACTGCCACGTGACAAACTGATCGTGGTCACCGGCCTGTCCGGGTCGGGCAAGTCCTCGCTAGCTTTCGATACCCTCTATGCCGAGGGCCAGCGCCGCTACGTGGAGTCGCTCTCCACCTATGCGCGGCAATTCCTGTCGATGATGGAGAAACCCGACGTCGACCATATCGAGGGGCTGTCGCCGGCGATCTCGATCGAGCAGAAGTCGACTTCGCACAACCCACGCTCCACCGTCGGCACCATCACCGAGATCTACGACTACCTGCGCCTGCTGTTCGCCCGCGCCGGCACCCCGCGCTGCCCTGACCCACGGCGAGGAGCTGGAGGCGCAGACGGTATCGCAGATGGTCGACCAGGTGCTGGCACTGCCCGAGGGCAGCCGCCTGATGCTGCTGGCGCCGGTGATCAAGGGGCGCAAGGGTGAGCATCAGCAGTTGCTCGGCGAGCTGCGCGCCCAGGGCTTCGTGCGCGCGGTGGTCGACGGCGAGACCGTCGAGCTCGACGACCTGCCGACCCTGGACAAGAAGCGCAAGCACGATATCAGCGTGGTGGTCGACCGTATCAAGGTGCGCGCGGATCTGCAGCAGCGCCTGGCCCGTCGTCGAGACCGCCCTCAACCTGGCCGACGGTACCGCGATCATCCACTTCATGGATGGCGAGCAGGCGGATCTGGCGTTCTCTTCACGCTTCGCCTGCCCCATCTGCGGCTACTCGCTGGCCGAGCTGGAACCGCGGCTGTTCTCGTTCAACAACCCGGCCGGTGCTTGCCCCACCTGTGATGGTCTCGGCGTGCGCCAGTACTTCGATCCGGACAAGCTGATCAGCCACCCGGAGCTGTCGCTGGCCGAGGGCGCGATCAAGGGCTGGGACCGGCGCAGCATCTACTATTTCAGCCAGCTGCAGGCGGTCGCCGAACACTACCGCTTCACCCTCGACCCCGTGGGAGGCACTGGCCCGCCACGAGCGCGAGATCGTGCTCCACGGCAGTGGCAACGACGACATCGCCTTCAGCTACGTCAATGACCGCGGACGCAAGGTCACCCGCGAGCCCCCTTCGAGGGCGTACTGCCCAACCTGGAGCGGCGCTACCGTGAGACCGAGTCGTCGATGGTCCGCGATCTGGCCAAGTACCTGGCGGTGCGCCCCTGCCCCAGCTGCGACGGCAGCCGCCTCAAGCGCGAGGCGCGTCATGTCTTCGTCGACGACCACAACCTGCCACAGATCACCCAGCTACCGGTGGGCGAGGCCTGGAACTACTTCCGCGAGCTGAGCCTGCCGGGCCGCAAGGGTGAGATCGCGACCAAGATCGTCCACGAGATCCACGCCCGCCTGGAGTTTCTGGTCAACGTCGGCCTCGACTACCTGACCCTGGAGCGCAGCGCCGACACCCTCTCCGGCGGCGAGGCCCAGCGTATCCGCTTGGCGAGCCAGATCGGCGCCGGCCTTGTAGGGGTGATGTACATCCTCGACGAGCCCTCGATCGGCCTGCACCAGCGCGACAACGACCGTCTGCTGCGCACCCTCACCGGCTACGCGACCTGGGCAATACGGTGATCGTGGTCGAGCACGACGAGGATGCCATCCGCGCCGCCGACCACGTGCTCGACATCGGCCCTGGCGCCGGCGTGCATGGCGGTACTATCGTCGCCCAGGGCACGCCCAAGCAGATCGAGGCCGCCTCGCACTCGCTGACCGGGCAGTATCTTCGGGCAAGCGCCGGATCGAGGGGGTGCCGCCACCGGATTCCGGGCAATCCGGAAAAGCAGCTGCGGCTCACCGGGGCCAGTGGCAACAACCTGCACAATGTCGACCTGACGCTGCCGCTGGGGCTGTTCGTCTGCGTCACCGGGGTCTCCGCGGGCAAGTCGACGCTGATCAACTCGACCCTGATGCCGATCGCGGCGCGCGAGCTCAATCGCGCCACCACGCTGTCCACCGGCCCCCTACCGCAGCATCGAGGGGCTCGACCAGCTCGACAAGATCATCGATATCGATCAAAGCCGATCGGGCGCACGCCGCGCTCCAACCCGGCCACCTACACCGGGATCTCACCCCCATCCGCGAGCTCTTCTCGGGCACGCAGGAGGCGCGCGCCCGGGGCTACAAGCCGGGACGCTTCAGCTTCAACGTCAAGGGCGGGCGCTGCGAGGCGTGCCAGGGCGAGGGCATGATCAAGGTGGAGATGCACTTTCTGCCGGACATCTACGTGCCCTGCGACGTGTGCAGGGCAAGCGCTACAACCGCGAGACGCTGGAGATCCAGTACAAGGGCAAGAACATCCACGAAGTGCTGGAGATGACGATCGAGGAGGCACTCGAGTTCTTCAGCCCGGTGCCGGCGATTGCCCGCCGGCTACAGACGCTGATGGACGTGGGGCTCTCCTACGTGCGGCTGGGGCAGAGCGCGACCACCCTCTCCGGCGGCGAGGCGCAGCGCGTCAAGCTGGCTCGCGAGCTGGCTAAGCGCGATACCGGGCAGACGCTCTATATCCTCGACGAGCCCACCACCGGGCTGCACTTCGAAGATATTCGCCAGCTGCTCGGCGTGCTCCACCGCCTGCGCGACCACGGCAACACCGTGGTGGTGATCGAGCACAACCTGGATGTGATCAAGACCGCCGACTGGCTGATCGACCTCGGTCCCGAGGGCGGCTCCGGCGGCGGACGGATCATCGCAGAAGGCACCCCGGAGCAGGTGGCGGCCCAGGAACATTCCCACACCGGGCGCTTCCTGGCGCCGCTGCCCTCACCCAAGGCGAGCAAGGGCAAGGCCAAGCGCGCCTGAGCGCCGCTCACTGGAAGCGCCTGCGGGCGCTTCCGTGCCCCTGGCACTCATATATCGGCCGCCTCGGGAGCCGCTATGCACCAGGCGGTCTGGCCTCAGTCCGCGAGACACGCGCCCCATCGATACACGATCTGCCGACACCGGCCTCTGGTCAAAAAGAAGGGACAAAAAGAAAGCCGGCTGCCCGATCACTCGGACAGCCGGCTTTGGTGCCGTTCGGCGGAAACGCGGGGCGACTTACTCGTCGCCAGCAGCTTCCTGAACGGCCGGACGATCGACCAGCTCGACGTAGGCCATCGGCGCGTTGTCGCCAGCGCGGAAACCGCACTTGAGCACACGGACGTAACCGCCCGGGCGAGTGGCGTAACGCGGGCCAAGCTCGTTGAAGAGCTTGCCGACGGCTTCCTTGGAGCGAGTGCGGCTGAACGCCAGACGGCGATTCGCCACGCTGTCCTGCTTGGCCAGGGTGATCAGCGGCTCGATATGACGACGCAGCTCCTTGGCCTTGGGCAGGGTAGTCTTGATCACTTCATGCTCGACCAGCGAGATGCACATGTTCTTGAACATGGCGTGCCGATGCGAGCTGGTCCGATTCAGATGACGACCACTCTTACGATGACGCATGATTGCTATTCTTACCAAACTGGTGATTCGAGTCGGCACTCCGGCACCGCCGAGGGCTCGCCTCAGGCGGAGGCCTTGTCGTCCTTCAGACTCGCCGGCGGCCAGTTTTCCAGCCGCATGCCGAGGGAAAGACCGCGCGAAGCCAACACGTCCTTGATTTCGTTCAAGGACTTCTTGCCAAGGTTCGGCGTCTTGAGCAGCTCGACTTCCGTGCGCTGAATCAAATCGCCAATGTAGTAAATATTCTCGGCCTTCAAGCAGTTGGCGCTACGAACCGTGAGTTCGAGATCGTCCACGGGGCGCAGCAGGATCGGATCGATCTGATCCTCTTCCTCTTCGACTTCCTGCTCTCGGTCAGCTTCGAGATCGACGAAGGCGGCCAGCTGTTCCTGAAGGATGGTCGCACTACGACGAATCGCTTCTTCGGGGTCCAAGGTGCCGTCAGTTTCGAGATCGATGACCAGCTTATCGAGGTCGGTGCGCTGTTCGACACGCGCCGCTTCGACCGCGTAGGACACGCGACGAACCGGGCTGAAGGTCGCATCCAGCTGCAGACGACCGATGGCACGGGATTCGTCCTCGTCGGAGAGCCGCACGTCGGCGGGCTCGTAACCGCGGCCCCGTACGACTTTCAGCTGCATCTTGAGATCGCTGCCGTCGTTGAGGTGCGCGATCACATGATCCGGATTGACGATCTCGACGTCGTGGTCGACGGCGATATCGCCTGCGGTCATGATGCCCGGGCCCTGCTTGTTCAGGGTGAGGAGCGCCTCGTCGCGGCCGTGCATCTTGATGGCCACGTCCTTGAGATTCAGTAGAATCTCGATGACGTCTTCCTGAACACCTTCGATGGCGCTGTATTCATGCAGCACGCCGTCGATTTCCGCTTCGACCACGGCACAGCCGGGCATCGAAGAGAGCAGGATGCGACGCAGCGCATTCCCCAGGGTATGGCCGAAACCACGCTCGAAGGGTTCCAGCACGATCTTGGCGTGATTCGCACTGACTTCTTCGACCTTGATGTCGCGGGGACGGAGAAACTCTGTCACTGAACGCTGCATATGAACACCTTCTCAGGCTGCCTAACGAATATCGGTACTCCAGCCGGTTCGGACCGCCGTGGCGGTCCGAACTCAGGCCTCACTTGGAGTACAGCTCGACGATCAGGTTTTCGTTGATGTCGGCAGACAGGTCGCCGCGTTCCGGGACAGCCTTGAAGTGCCTTCCATCTTCTTCGCGTCGACGTCGATCCAGTCACGTCGCACGGTTGGCGGCGATGGAAGCGCTCGGCTGGATACGGGCCTGGTTCTTGCCTTCTCACGCACGACACGACGTCGCCAGGACGCACCTGATAGGAAGCCACGTTGACGGTACGGCCGTTGACCGAGATCGCCTTGTGGCTCACCAGCTGACGCGATTCACTGCGCGTGGAGCCGAAGCCCATGCGGTAAACCACGTTGTCCAGCCGGGATTCCAGCAGCTGCAACAACACTTCACCGGTCGCCCCTTTCTGGCGCGCGGCTTCTTTGTAGTAGTTGCGGAACTGGTTTTCGAGCACGCCGTAGATACGACGCACTTTCTGCTTCTCGCGAAGCTGCAAGCCGTAGTCGGAAAGACGCTGACGGCGCTGGCCGTGCACACCCGGGATCTGCTCGGATTTGCACTTCTTCTCGAAGGGGGTGACACCGCTCTTGAGGAAGAGGTCGGTACCCTCACGACGAGACAGTTTGCACTTGGGTCCTAGATAACGAGCCATGAGTCGTTCTCCTTAAACGCGGCGTTTCTTCGGCGGACGGCACCCGTTATGCGGGATGGGCGTCGCGTCAGTAATGCTCTGCACACGGAAGCCGGCGGCGTTGAGTGCACGCACGGCAGACTCACGGCCCGGGCCGGGGCCCTTGACCAGCACGTCGACGTTTTTCACACCATACTCGGCTGCAGCGGTCGCTGCACGTTCACTCGCTACTTGAGCTGCGAACGGGGTGCTCTTGCGAGAACCACGAAAACCCGAACCACCGGCAGTCGCCCAAGAAAGCGCGTTGCCCTGGCGGTCTGTGATCGTCACGATCGTATTGTTAAAAGAGGCGTGGATGTGCGCGACGGCGTCCACGACCTGCTTTTTAACCTTTTTACGGTTACTACGCGGGTTAGCCATGTTGATGTTTCCTGATAGTTAACGTCGAAACGTTAATTATTTACGAATCGGTTTACGCGGTCCCTTACGGGTACGCGCATTGGTCTTGGTACGCTGACCACGCAGCGGAAGACCACGACGATGGCGCAGACCACGATAGCAACCCAGATCCATGAGACGCTTGATGTTCAGCGTCACGTCACGGCGAAGGTCGCCTTCTACGGTGTACTTACCGACTTCGGTACGCAGGATGTCGAGCTCTTCGCCAGACAGTTCCTGAATCTTGGTCGTCGGTGCAATACCGGCCGCGGCACAGATCGCCTGTGCGCGAGTGCGGCCAATCCCGAAGATGTAGGTCAGCGAGATCGCCGCATGCTTGTTGTCCGGGATATTGACGCCTGCAATACGGGCCATCAGCTTACTCCGAATGTTGAGCGGCTTGCTCGTTTAGTCGTCCACAAAGGGCGCAATAGCATACCCCTTTGCCTCTCTCGAGGCAAGGGGCATGCCATGGCCCGCTTTCGTGCAGCTAGGGAATCAACCCTGGCGCTGCTTGTGACGTGGTTCCGTGCAGATGACACGGACCGCGCCGTTGCGCCGAATGATCTTGCAGTTACGGCACATTTTCTTTACAGAAGCTCGAACTTTCATCGTTCTCTCCAAATGCTCTCTCGCGGAGGCTCAGCGCATCACGCCGCCGCTACCGTAGCCCTTCAGGTTCGATTTCTTCATCACCGACTCGTACTGGTGCGACATCAGGTGCGATTGAACCTGGGCCATGAAGTCCATGATCACCACGACCACGATCAGCAACGACGTGCCGCCGAAGTAGAACGGCACCTGCCAGGCCACCACCAGGAACTGCGGCATCAGCGACACCAGCGTGATGTAGAGCGCCCCGAACAGGGTCAGCCGTGTCATCACCTTGTCGACGTAGCGCGCGGTCTGCTCACCCGGGCGGATCCCCGGCAGGAAGGCGCCCGACTTCTTGAGGTTGTCGGCGACATCCTTGGGGTTGAACACCAACGCCGTATAGAAGAAGCAGAAGAACAGCACTGCCGCCGCAAACAGGATGATGTACAGAGGCGCCCCAGGGGAGAGCTGCTGTGATGCGACCTGCAGCCACTCGAAGCCGTCGCTCTGGCCCAGCCACTGACCGATGGACCCCGGGAACAGCAGGATGCTGGACGCGAAGATCGGCGGAATCACACCCGCCATGTTGACCTTCAGCGGCAGATAGCTGCTCTGACCGGCGTACATCTTGTTACCGACCTGACGCCGCGGATAGTTCACCGTAATACGGCGCTGGCCGCGTTCGATGAACACCACGAAGGCCACGGTCGCGATGGCCAGCAGCGACAGTGCGAGCAGGGGTAGTACGTTCCAGGCGCCATCGTTGCGCGCCAGCTCGAACGACTGACCGATCGCACTGGGCAGCCCAGCCACGATCCCGGCGAAGATGATCAGCGAGATACCGTTGCCGATCCCCTTTTCGGTGATCTGCTCGCCCAGCCACATCAGGAACACGGCCCCGGCCACGAAGGTGACGACGGCGGTGAAGTAGAAACTGATGCCGCCGGTATAGGCGACGCCCTGACTGACCAGACCAACTGACATGCCGCTCGCCTGGATCAACGCCAGTAGCACCGTGCCGTAGCGGGTGTACTGGTTTGATCTTCCGGCGCCCGGCCTCGCCTTCCTTCTTCAGCGCTTCGAGCTGAGGCGATACCGCGGTCAGAAGCTGCATGATGATCGACGCGGAGATGTACGGCATGATCCCCAGCGCGAAGATACTCATGCGCTGCAGCGCACCACCCGAGAACATGTTGAACATGCCGAGGATGGTGCCCTGGTTCTCCCGAAACAGGGCAGCCAGCTGGTCAGGATCGATGCCGGGTACGGGAATGTGGGCACCGATGCGGTACACCACGATCGCGATGAAGACGAAACGCAGGCGCGCCCCAGCTCGCTGAGGCCACTACCCATGTTCGCCGGCACGTTTCCTGACTTAGCCATTTAGTCCTCTACCTTGCCACCGGCCGCTTCGATCGCAGCGCGTGCACCTTTGGTGACCTTGAGGCCACGCACGGTAATCGCCTTGGTCAGCTCGCCGGAGAGGATGACCTTGGCGTACTCGGTTGCGTTCTTGAGCACGTTGGCCTTCTTCAGGCTGGCGAGATCGGCGACGTCGCCCTCGACCTTGGCCAGTTCGCCGAGGCGAACTTCTTCGGACACCAGCGACTTGGCCGAGGTGAAGCCGAACTTCGGCAGACGGCGCTGCAGCGGCATCTGGCCGCCTTCGAAACCGGGCTTGACCGAGCCGCCGGAACGCGACTTCAGACCTTTGTGGCCACGGCCACCGGTCTTGCCGAGACCGGAGCCGATGCCGCGCCCAACGCGTTTCTCAGCGTGCTTGGAACCCGGAGCCGGGCTTAAGCTGTTGAGTTTCATGGATTACTCTCCCTCGATTCGAACAAGGTAACGAACCTTGTTGATCATGCCGCGAACGGCGGGGGTGTCTTCCAGCTCGACCGAGTGCCCGATGCGACGCAGGCCAAGGCCCGTCATGGTCGCTTTGTGCTTCTTCAGGACACCGATAGTGCTGCGGGTCTGAGTGATTTTGATCGTCTCTGCCATGGTCGCTTACCCCGCCAGTTCTTCGACAGACAGGCCACGCTTGGCGGCGATGTCTTCCGGAGACTGCATGGATGCGAGCCCCTTGATGGTGGCACGCACGACGTTCACCGGGTTGGTGGAGCCGTAGCACTTGGCCAGAACGTCATGAACACCGGCCAGCTCGAGGACGGAGCGCATGGCGCCGCCGGCGATGATGCCGGTACCTTCGGAAGCCGGCTGCATGAACACCTTGGACGCACCGTGACGGGCGCGAACCGGGTACTGCAGCGTGCTGCCGCTGAGGCTGACTTTGACCATGTTGCGACGTGCCTGGTCCATGGCTTTCTGGATCGCGACCGGCACTTCACGCGCCTTGCCACGACCGAAACCGACCCGGCCGTTGCCATCGCCAACGACGGTCAGCGCGGTGAAGCCGAAGATACGACCACCTTTGACCACCTTGGCGACGCGGTTGACCTGCACCAACTTCTCTTGCAGATCACCGCCCTTCTGTTCGTTATTCGCCATCGTAAAACCCTTTAGAATTGCAGACCGCCTTCGCGTGCGGCATCCGCCAACGCCTTGACACGCCCGTGGTATTTGAAACCAGCGCGGTCGAAGGCAACCTGAGAGATGCCGGCATCCTTGGCGCGCTCAGCGATGAGTGCACCCACTTTGGCAGCCGCATCGGCGTTACCGGTCGTACCCTCGCGCAGGCTCTTGTCGAGCGTGGACGCGCTGGCCAGCACTTTGCCGCCGTCCGGCGAGATAATCTGCGCATAGATGTGACGCGGGGTGCGGTTGACGCACAGACGGTTCACACCCAGATCGCGGATCTTGGCGCGCGCGCGGCGGGCACGACGGAGACGAGATTCTTTCTTCGCGTTCATAACCCTGCCTTACTTCTTCTTGGCTTCTTTGCGGCGGACTTGTTCGTCGCTGTACCGAACCCCTTTGCCCTTGTAGGGCTCCGGCGGACGGAAGGCGCGAATTTCCGCAGCCACCTGGCCGAGCTTCTGCTTGTCCGCGCTTTTCAGCACGATGACGGTGTTCTCTTCGGCGTTTCGGCCGTGACACCTTCAGGCAGCGTGTAGTCGATCGGGTGGGAGAAACCGAGTGTCAGATTCAGCGTCTTGCCACTTGCCTGGGCACGATAGCCGACGCCATTGATTTCCAGCGACCGAGTGAAACCCTCGGAGGCGCCGGTGACCATGTTCTGGACCAGGGCACGAGTCGTGCCGACCATGGCCCAGCTCTTGGCCTGCTCACTGGGAGCAAAGGTCAGTTGACCGTCTTCCTGAGCGACTTTCACGTCGGGATGGACGGTCAGTTCTAGCGTGCCCTGGCCGCCCTTGACGGACAGCTGGTCGCCGTCGAACTTGACCTCGACGCCGCTGGGCAGTTTAACCGGATACTTGGCTACGCGAGACATTTCTCACTCCTAGAATACGGTGCAGATGACTTCACCACCGACACCCGCCTGGCGCGCGGCGCGATCGGTCATGACACCCTGAGAGGTGGTGACGATCGCGATACCCAGACCGTCTGCGACCTTGGGCATGGCACTCTTGCCCTTGTAGATCCGCAGCGACGGTTTGGATACACGCTGGAGGTGCTCGATGACCGGCTTGCCCTCGAAGTACTTGAGGGTCACGGTCAGCTCGGGCTTGGCGCCCTCGGAGACCGCGAAGTCGGTAATGTAGCCTTCCTGCTTGAGTACGCGGGCCACTTCCGTCTTGAGCTTGGAAGACGGCATGGTGACCGTCTCCTTGGTGGCCATCTGCGCATTGCGGATACGGGTACACATATCCGCCAGAGTATCTTGCATGCTCATTTACATTGCGCTCCTGAATTCCTCGACGTGGCTTACCAGCTGGACTTCTTCAGTCCAGGGACATCGCCACGCATGGCCGCTTCGCGCAGCTTGTTACGGGCCAGACCGAACTTGTTGTAGTAACCGTGCGGACGACCGGTAATGCGGCAGCGGTTGCGGGCACGAACCTTGCTGGAGTCGCGCGGCAGCTGCTGCAGCTTCAGCTGAGCGTCGAAGCGCTCTTCTTCAGAAGCGTTGACGTCGTAGATCACGCTCTTGAGCGCGGCACGCTTGGCGGCGTATTTGTCGACCAGCTTCGCGCGCTTGAGCTCACGCTCAATCATGCTTTTCTTTGCCATGAATCCACCCTTATTGCTTGAACGGGAAGTTCAGCGCGCTGAGCAGCGCACGACCTTCTTCGTCGGTGTTGGCGCTGGTCGTGATGGTTACGTCCAGACCACGGATCCGGTCGATCTTATCATATTCGATCTCCGGGAAGATGATCTGCTCACGGACGCCCATCGAGTAGTTGCCGCGGCCGTCGAAGGACTTCGGGTTGAGACCACGGAAGTCACGCACGCGGGGGATCGCGATGTTGACCAGGCGATCCAGGAAATCCCACATCCGCTCGCGGCGCAGGGTCACCTTGACGCCGATCGGCCAGCCTTCGCGGACCTTGAAGCCAGCGATGGACTTGCGCGCTTTGGTCACCATCGGCTTCTGACCGGAGAGCTTCTCCAGGTCGCCGATGGCGTTTTCGATCAGCTTTTTATCGCTGGTCGCTTCGCCGATGCCCATGTTCAGGGTCACTTTGGTGATCCGGGGCACCTGCATCACGTTGGCATAGCTGAACTGCTCCTGCAGTTTAGCCATGACCTCGCTTTGATAACGTTCTTTCAAGTTCGCCATTTTGCTACCCGACTCGCGTTAGGCGTCGATCTGCTTCTGCGTCGACTTGTAGATACGTACCTTGGTACCGTCTTCCTGCACTTGGAAGCCGACGCGATCCGCCTTGCCGGTCTCCGCGTTGAAGATGGCCACGTTGGACGCATGGATCGGAGCCTCACGCTCGACGATACCCCCCGGGTTGCCAGCCATCGGATTGGGCTTGGTGTGGCGCTTGATCATGTTGACGCCCGAGACGACATAACGGTCGTTCTCGAGGACGCGCTTGATCGTGCCACGCTTGCCCTTGTCCTTGCCGGCGATGACGATGACTTCGTCGTCACGTTTGATCTTGTGCATATCCGCCTCGCTCCTTACAGCACTTCGGGCGCCAAGGAAATGATCTTCATGAACTTCTCGTTACGAAGTTCACGAGTAACCGGCCCGAAGATACGGGTACCGATCGGCTGTTCGTTGGTGTTGTTCAACAGAACCGCCGCATTTCCATCGAAGCGAATCAGCGAGCCGTCGTTACGACGAACACCGCTGCGCGTACGCACCACGACGGCCTTGAGGACCTGGCCTTTCTTGACCTTGCCCCGCGGAATCGCTTCCTTGACCGTCACTTTGATGACATCACCCACGCGAGCGTAACGGCGGTGTGAACCGCCAAGCACCTTGATGCACTGCACCCGGCGCGCGCCGCTGTTGTCGGCAACATCCAGCATTGTCTGAGTCTGAATCATTGGTTTTCTCCAAACCTAATCTGACTGCACTGGTTCAGAAGGCGCTGTCGGGCTCAGCCCTTGGCCTGCTCGACCACCTCGACCAACGTCCAGGCTTTCTTCTTGGACAGCGGACGGCATTCCTGAATGGAAACCGTGTCGCCAGTCCGTGCCTGATTCGCCTCGTCATGGGCGTGCAGCTTGGTGGAGCGCTTCATGTACTTGCCGTAGATCGGATGACGCTCGCGGCGCTCGATCAATACGACAATCGATTTTTCCATCTTGTCGCTCACGACCTTGCCGGTGAGCGTACGGGCTTTATTCGCTTCAGCCATTATTGGTCACCTGCCTTCTGGTTGAGCACAGTCTTGACGCGAGCGATGTCGCGACGAACCTGCTTGAGCAGGTGCGTCTGGCTCAGCTGGCCGGTGGCCTTCTGCATGCGCAGGTTGAACTGCTCCTTGAGCAGTTCGAAGAGCTGCTCCTGCAGCGCATCGACTGATTTTTCACGCATTTCGTTGGCTTTCATCACATCACCGTCCGTTTCACAAAGGTGGTGGAGATGGGCATCTTCTGAGCCGCCAGGGAGAACGCTTCACGCGCCAGCTCCTCGGAGACACCTTCGATTTCGTAGAGCACCTTGCCCGGCTGGATCTGGGCCACCCAGTACTCGACGGAACCCTTACCTTTACCCATACGAACCTCGAGGGGCTTGTTGGTAATCGGCTTGTCCGGGAATACGCGGATCCAGATCTTGCCACCACGCTTGACGTGACGGGTGATTGCACGACGACCGGCTTCGATCTGACGCGCGGTGATACGACCGCGATCGGTGGCCTTGAGACCGAAGTCTCCAAAGCTCACCTTGCTGCCGCGATGCGCCAGGCCACGGTTACGACCTTTCTGCACCTTGCGGAACTTTGTACGCTTGGGTTGCAACATCGATCAGTCTCCCCTTACCTGGAACCTTTCTTCTTCGGTGCAGGTGCCTGAGCCTGTTGCTTCTGCTTGGCACGCACCTCTTCGATGCCCCCGAGGATCTCGCCCTTGAAGACCCATACCTTGACGCCGATGACGCCGTAGGTGGTGTGTGCTTCATAAGTGGCGTAATCGATGTCGGCACGCAGGGTGTGAAGCGGCACGCGACCTTCGCGGTACCATTCGGTACGCGCGATCTCGGCACCACCGAGACGACCGGAGAGCTGCACCTTGATACCGCCGGCACCCAGACGCATGGCGTTCTGGACGGAGCGCTTCATGGCACGGCGGAACATCACGCGACGTTCGAGCTGACCGGCGATGTTCTGCGCGACCAGGGCGGCGTCGAGTTCCGGCTTGCGGACTTCTTCGATGTTGACGTGCACCGGCACACCCATCATGCGGGTGACATCCTGGCGCAGACGATCGACGTCCTCACCCTTCTTGCCGATCACGATGCCCGGACGGGCAGTGTGAATGGTGATACGGGCGTTGTTGGCCGGACGTTCGATGGTAATGCGGCTCACGGAGGCGTTCTTCAGACGCTCTTCGAGGAAGCGACGCACTTCCAGATCGTTGTTCAGCTTGTCGGCATAGGCACCGCGCTCTGCGTACCAGACCGACGAGTGATCTTTCACGATGCCGAGACGAATCCCGACTGGATTGACTTTCTGACCCATCTGGTCGACTCCTACTTCTCGGCTACCTTGACGGTGATGTGGCAGGTGCGCTTCAGAATGCGATCCGCCCGGCCTTTTGCGCGCGGCTGAATGCGCTTGAGCGTCATGCCCTCATCGACACAGATGGTCGAGACACGCAGCTCGTCGATGTCCATGCCGTTGTTTTCTTCCGCATTGGCAATCGCGGACTGCAGCACCTTCTTGACCAGCTTGGCGGCCTTCTTGGGGGAGAAGGTCAGCACGTCGAGCGCTTCGGCGACCGGCTTACCGCGCACCTGGTCAGCCACCAAACGGGCCTTCTGGGCGGACAAGCTAGCGCCACGCAACTTAGCAGCGACTTCCATCTCTTAATCCTCTTGGCTCAGCGTTTGGCTTTCTTGTCCGCCGCATGACCGCGATAAGTGCGGGTAGCAGCGAACTCGCCCAACTTGTGGCCGACCATTTCCTCGGAGACGTGCACCGGGACGTGCTGGCGACCGTTATGTACCGCGATGGTGAGCCCGACCATGTTCGGCAGGATCATCGAACGACGCGACCAGGTCTTGATCGGTTTGCGATCGTTCTTTTCCGCGGCGACTTCGACCTTCTTCAACAGATGAAGGTCGATGAAGGGACCTTTCTTCAGTGAACGTGGCACAGCCGTTACCTCTTAATGTCTGTTACTTGGACTTGCGGCGACGAACGATGAGCTTGTCGGTACGCTTGTTCTTGCGGGTCTTGTGGCCCTTGGTGGGAATACCCCACGGGCTGACCGGATGACGACCACCGCTGGTGCGGCCTTCACCACCACCGTGCGGGTGATCCACCGGGTTCATCGCGACACCGCGAACGGTCGGGCGCACCCCTCTCCACCGTTTCGCACCGGCCTTGCCCAGTTGACGCAGGCTGTGCTCAGAGTTACCGACTTCACCCAGCGTGGCGCGGCACTCGGACAGTACACGACGCATCTCGCCGGAGCGCAGACGCAGGGTCGCGTAGTTGCCTTCACGGGCGACCAGCTGAGCGCTGGCGCCGGCGCTGCGTGCAATCTGCGCACCCTTGCCCGGCTTCAGCTCGATGCAGTGCACCGTAGAACCGACCGGGATGTTGCGCAGCGGCAACGCGTTGCCACGCTTGATGGATGCGTTGACGCCGGACTCCACCACATCCCCGGCCACCAGGCCCTTGGGTGCGATGATGTAACGACGCTCGCCGTCCATGTACTTCAGCAGCGCAATGTTGGCGCTACGGTTCGGGTCGTACTCGATGCGCTCGACGACGGCATTGATGCCATCCTTGGTGCGCTTGAAGTCGACCAGACGATAATGCTGACGATGGCCACCACCGACGTGGCGCGTGGTGATGCGGCCATTGTTGTTACGACCACCGGACTTCGACTGCTTCTCGGTCAGCGCCGCGAACGGACGGCCCTTGTAGAGCTCGCCATTGACGACTTTGACGACGTGACGACGACCGGCGGACGTGGGTTTTGTCTTGACTACTGCCATGATCCGTACTCCTGCCTTACTCGGCGCCAGAGAAGTCTTCGAGCGTTTCGCCCGCAGCCAGAGTCACGTACGCCTTGCGGTAACCCTTGCGCAGACCCGTGCCGAAGCGCGTGCGTTTGGTCTTGCCCTTGACGTTGAGCACGGAAACACCGGCGACTTTCTTGCCGAACAGCGCTTCGACGGCCTTCTTGATCTCAGGCTTGGTCGCGTCCTGGGCCACTTTGAACACGTACTGATTGTTCTCGGCGGCGCGCGCGGCCTTCTCGGTCATGTGAGGTCCGAGCAGAACCTTGTATACGCGTTCCTGGTTCATCCCAGCTTCTCCTCGAATTTACGCAGAGCGGAGACGGTCATCAGCACCTTGTCGAAGGCGATCAGGCTGACCGGATCGGCGGCCGCAGCATCGACGACATCGACGTTGGGGATGTTGCGCGCGGCCAGGTAGAGCTTCTCGTCGAGTTCTTCGGTGACGATCAGCGCTTTCTCCAGATCCAGCTCCTTGAGCTTGCTGGCCAGCTGCTTGGTCTTCGGCGCGTCGACGGCGACTCGTTGACCAGCACCAGACGCTCCTGACGCACCAGCTCGGACAGGATCGAACGCATCGCCGCACGGTACATCTTGCGGTTGACCTTTGCGTGTAGTCCTGCGGCGGGCAGCGAAGGTCACACCGCCCGCTACGCCACAGCGGCGAGCGGATGGTGCCGGCACGAGCGCGGCCGTACCCTTCTGGCGCCACGGCTTCTTGCCGCCGCACGCACGTCGGAGCGGTTTCTTCTGGGCACGGGTGCCCTGACGGCCCGCCGCCAGATAGGCGGTTGACGACCTGGTGCACCAACGCTTCGTTGAATTCTTTGCCAAAGGTCTCTGCGGACACTTCGACGGTGCCAGCGGCACCTGCGAGATTCAGATTCATCGGTCTCAGTCCCCTCAGCGAGCTTTCACGGCGCTGCGCACGACGACATCGCAGCCCGGAGCACCAGGCACGGCGCCTTTGATCAACAGCAGATTGCGCTCGGCATCGACACGCACCACTTCCAGGCTCTGGACGGTGACGCGCTCATTGCCCATCTGGCCGGCCATCTTCTTGCCTTTGAAGACGCGACCCGGGGTCTGGCACTGACCGATGGAACCCGGCGCACGGTGAGACAGCGAGTTACCGTGGCTGTTGTCCTGGGTACGGAAGTTCCAGCGCTTGACAGCGCCCTGGAAGCCCTTGCCCTTGGAGGTACCGGTCACATCGACTTTCTGACCAGCTTCGAAGAGGGATACGGTGAAGGAACCGCCCACTTCCGGCGCTTCGTCGCTCTCGGCGAGACGAAACTCCATCAGGGAACGGCCAGCCTCGATCCCCGCCTTGGCGTATTGACCAGCAATCGCCTTGGTGAGGTGTTTGGCTTTGCGGGAGCCGGTTGTGACCTGCACCGCACGGTAGCCGTCGGACTCGATGGTCTTGACAGCAGAGATGCGGTTGGGCTCAACCTCGATCACGGTTACGGGCACGGATGCGCCATCTTCGGTGAAAACACGGGTCATGCCCGCCTTTTTACCGACCAAACCGATAGTCATGTTCAGTCTCCTATAGTGTACGGGGCTATCACCCGCTATGGCTGCCCTTTCCAGAGCATTCCACTAGCACATTGTGTGGCGTCTCACGACGCGGCGGTCGCTGCGAACTCAGCTCCCGCTAGTGTCTAGTGTTGGTTAGTCGAGTTTGATCTGCACGTCCACGCCGGCGGCGAGGTCGAGCTTCATCAGCGCGTCAACGGTCTTCTCCGTCGGCTCGACGATGTCGAGAACGCGCTTGTGCGTGCGAATCTCATACTGGTCGCGCGCGTCCTTGTTGACGTGCGGCGAGATCAGGATGGTGTAACGCTCGCGATTGGTCGGCAGCGGGATCGGACCACGCACCTGAGCGCCAGTGCGCTTGGCAGTGTCCACGATCTCCTGAGCCGACTGATCGATCAGGCGATGGTCAAACGCTTTCAGCCGGATGCGAATCTTTTGGTTCTGCATTGACGTTCTGCTCCAATGGATACTGACGGCGCGAGCCGTCGACCCACGCGTTCAAAGGACGCGCATTATAGGGGAGGCCAATTTGGGTGTCAAACACGCCCCTCCCGACAGCGACAGAAAAAGGGGCGCCGGAGCGCCCCTTTTCTATCCGATCAGCGAGACTTACTCGATGATCTTGGCGACCACGCCGGCGCCGACGGTACGACCGCCTTCGCGGATGGCGAAGCGCAGGCCGTCTTCCATGGCGATCGGAGCGATCAGGGTCACGACCATCTGGACGTTGTCGCCCGGCATGACCATCTCAACACCTTCCGGCAGTTCACAGGTACCGGTCACGTCAGTGGTACGGAAGTAGAACTGCGGACGGTAGCCCTTGAAGAACGGGGTGTGACGACCACCTTCTTCTTTGGACAGCACGTAGACTTCGGCTTCGAACTTGGTGTGCGGGGGGTGATGGTGCCCGGCTTGGCCAGGACCTGACCACGCTCGACGTCGTCACGCTTGGTACCACGCAGCAGCGCACCGATGTTCTCGCCAGCACGACCTTCGTCGAGCAGCTTGCGGAACATTTCGACACCGGTAACGGTGGTCTTGGTGGTGTCGTGGATACCGACGATTTCGACTTCTTCGCCGGACTTGACCAGACCACGCTCGACACGACCGGTCACGACGGTGCCGCGGCCGGAGATCGAGAAGACGTCTTCGATCGGCATCAGGAACGGCTGGTCGATGGCACGCTCCGGCTCCGGGATGTAGTCGTCGAGCGACTTGATCAGGTTGGCAACGGCGGTGGTACCCATGCCGTTGTCATCCTTGCCTTCCAGCGCCATCAGCGCGGAGCCGATGATGATCGGGGTGTCGTCGCCCGGGAAGTCGTACTCGTTGAGGAGTTCACGCACTTCCATCTCGACCAGCTCGAGCAGCTCTTCGTCGTCGACCATGTCGGCCTTGTTCAGGAACACGACGATGTACGGAACGCCGACCTGACGCGACAGCAGGATGTGCTCGCGGGTCTGCGGCATCGGGCCGTCAGCAGCGGAACAGACCAGGATAGCGCCGTCCATCTGGGCAGCACCGGTGATCATGTTCTTGACGTAGTCAGCGTGTCCCGGGCAGTCGACGTGCGCGTAGTGACGCACTTCGGACTGGTACTCGACGTGAGCGGTCGCGATGGTGATACCGCGCTCGCGCTCTTCCGGTGCGTTGTCGATGGTGTCGAACTGACGCCATTCGCCGCCGAAGACTTCAGCGGAAACACGGGTCAGAGCCGCCGTCAGAGTCGTCTTGCCGTGGTCGACGTGACCGATGGTGCCGACGTTGACGTGCGGTTTGGAGCGTTCAAATTTTTCCTTAGCCACTGCTATAACCTCTTTACGTTAGCTAACGGTTAACCGTTCTGATTGATGACGGCATCAACGACGCTGGAGGGCGCCTCTTCGTAATTCGCAAACTCCATGGTGTAGCTTGCGCGTCCCTGGGTCTGAGAACGCAGATCGGTCGCGTAACCGAACATCTCAGCCAACGGAACCGTGGCGCGAATGACTTTGCCGGAGGAGGAGTCATCCATGCCCTGGACAAGGCCACGGCGGCGGTTAAGGTCGCCCATGACGTCACCCATGAAGTCCTCCGGGGTCACGACCTCGACCTTCATCACCGGCTCGAGCAGCACGGCCTTAGCCTTGCGAGCACCTTCCTTGATCGCCATGGATGAGGCGACCTTGAACGCGGTCTCGTTAGAGTCCACGTCGTGGTAGGAGCCGTCGAACAGCGTCACCTTGACGTCGATCATCGGGTAGCCCGCGATGACACCGTTCTTGAGCTGCTCGTAGGCCCCTTTCTCGACGGCCGGCACGTACTCTTTGGGTACGACACCGCCGACGATCTCGGACGCGAACTTGAAGTGGACTTCTTCTTCGTCCTCGCCCTTGTCAGCGTCGGTCAGCGGCTCGATGCGCAGCCAAACGTGACCGTACTGACCGCGACCACCCGACTGCCGCACGAACTTGCCTTCCTGCTCGACCGACTGACGAATGGTCTCGCGGTAAGCGACCTGCGGCTTGCCGATGTTGGCCTCGACCTTGAACTCGCGACGCATGCGGTCAACGATGATGTCGAGGTGCAGCTCGCCCATCCCGGAGATGATGGTCTGGCCGGTCTCTTCGTCAGTCTGCACGCGGAAGGAGGGATCCTCCTGCGCCAGCTTGCCGAGGGCGACGCCCATCTTCTCCTGGTCGGCCTTGGACTTCGGTTCCACGGCGACCGAGATGACCGGCTCCGGGAACTCCATGCGCTCGAGGATGATCTTGGCATCCAGGTCGCACAGGGTGTCACCGGTGGTCACGTCCTTGAGGCCGATACAGGCGGCGATGTCGCCGGCGTAGACCTCTTTGATCTCTTCGCGCGAGTTGGCGTGCATCTGAACGATACGGCCGACACGCTCTTTCTTCGACTTGACCGAGTTGAAGACGCTGTCGCCCGACTTCAGAACGCCCGAGTAGACGCGCATGAAGGTCAGGGTGCCGACGAACGGGTCGGTGGCGATCTTGAACGCCAGCGCCGCGAACGGGGCGTTGTCGTCGGCCTCACGCGTGGCGACGGTGCCGTCCTTGTCGTCGAGCTCACCTTCGATCGCCTTGACCTCGGTCGGCGACGGCAGGTATTCGATGACGCCGTCGAGCACGGCCTGAACGCCCTTGTTCTTGAACGCGGAGCCACAGGTCACGAGGACGATCTCGTTGGAGAGCGTGCGCGCGCGCAGACCAGCCTTGATCTCTTCGATGGACAGATCACCCTCTTCGAGGTACTTGTCCATCAGCTCTTCGTTGGCTTCTGCGGCGGCTTCGACCATCTGCTCACGGTAGGTCTCGGCGGTCTCCTGCAGATCGGCCGGGATGTCGACCAACTCGTAGTTCATGCCGAAGTTGTCTTCGTCCCACAGGATCGCCTTCATCTGCAGCAGATCGATGACGCCCTTGAACTCTTCCTCGGCACCCCAGTTGATCTGGATCGGCACGACGTTGGCGCCCAGACGATTCTTGAGCTGATCGACGACCATGAAGAAGTCGGCGCCGGCGCGGTCCATCTTGTTGACGAACACCATGCGCGGCACTTCGTACTTGTTGGCCTGGCGCCAGACGGTCTCGGTCTGCGGCTGCACGCCGGAGGAGCCGCACAGCACGACGACCGCGCCATCGAGAACACGCAGGGAACGCTCGACTTCGATGGTGAAGTCAACGTGTCCCGGGGTGTCGATGATGTTGATGCGGTGCTCGTCGAACTGCTTGTTCATCCCCTGCCAGAAGCAGGTGGTCGCAGCGGAGGTGATCGTGATGCCACGCTCCTGCTCCTGCTCCATCCAGTCCATGACGGCGGCGCCCTCATGAACCTCACCCACCTTGTGGGACAGACCGGTGTAGAACAGGACACGCTCGGTAGTGGTGGTCTTGCCGGCGTCGACGTGGGCAACGATACCGATATTGCGATAACGCTTGAGTGGTGTCTTGCGTGCCACGATGGAAGTCCCCGTTGGTTAGAAGCGGTAGTGAGAGAAGGCCTTGTTGGCATCTGCCATGCGATGCACGTCTTCACGCTTCTTCACGGCAGCGCCCTTGCCTTCGGCGGCGTCGAGCATTTCGCCGGCAAGACGTTGAACCATGGTCTTCTCGCCGCGGTTGCGTGCGGCGTCCACCAGCCAGCGCATGGCCAGCGCCTGACGACGGGACGGACGCACTTCGACGGGCACCTGGTAGGTGGCACCGCCGACACGACGGGATTTGACCTCGACCATGGGCTGGATCGCTTCCAGCGCCTTGTCGAAGATGTCCAGCGGCGCTTCTTTACCACGCTCGGCAACCCTGTCCAGCGCACCGTAAACGATACGCTCAGCTACGGACTTCTTGCCGCTGATCATCAGATGGTTCATGAACTTGGCCAGGCGCTCACTTCCGAACTTGGGATCGGGAAGGATCTCGCGCTTAGCGGCAACTCTTCTTCTAGGCATGATAAGCCCTCAATTGAAGGGTCGTTCAGGTAAACCCGGCACGCTGAGGCGCTGTCGTAGCGACTCCGGCCGACCTTACTCTTATCTGACCGATAAAAATGTTGGGAGACGTCCGGGCATCAGGCCTTGGGACGCTTGGTGCCGTACTTGGAACGGCCCTGCTTACGGTTCTGGACACCGGAGGTGTCAAGGGCGCCGCGCACGGTGTGATAACGCACACCCGGCAAGTCCTTGACGCGGCCGCCACGAATCAGGACCACGGAGTGCTCCTGAAGATTGTGGCCTTCACCGCCGATATAGGAACTGACTTCGAAACCGTTGGTCAGGCGCACGCGGCACACCTTACGCAGGGCCGAGTTCGGCTTCTTAGGCGTGGTGGTGTAGACGCGGGTGCAGACCCCACGGCGTTGCGGGCAGGCCTGCAGCGCCGGCACGTCGCTAGTCTCGACGGGGCGCTTGCGCGGCTTGCGCACGAGCTGGTTGATCGTTGCCATAGTGTTTTAGCTGACTCCAATGGGTTGCCTTGCCTTATGCGCGCAACGGTTGTACCGCCCCACACATAAAGGCTGCGCATTCTAATCAGTTGTCGCGAGAGCCGTCAAGGCCGCCCGCCCCGTACG
This sequence comes from Salinicola tamaricis, assembly GCF_003006155.1. Taxonomy (GTDB): domain Bacteria; phylum Pseudomonadota; class Gammaproteobacteria; order Pseudomonadales; family Halomonadaceae; genus Salinicola; species Salinicola tamaricis. The sequence goes on from NZ_CP023559.1 coordinate 1,184,473, forward strand.
GGGCGGGCGACAGGCTGACGACTTAGAGGTCGTCGTCGTCGGCGTCGAGCGCGGTGAGCTGGGCACCCAGCTCCTGCTCGACGTCGAACGCCGACGGTTGCAGCGTACGCTCGGACTCTTCGCGCTTGCGACGCCGCTCTTCGTGGTGGGCGAGCCCGGTCCCGGCCGGGATCAGACGACCGACCACCACGTTTTCCTTCAGGCCGCGCAGGTAGTCGCGCTTGCCGGTCACCGCGGCTTCGGTCAGCACGCGGGTGGTCTCCTGGAACGAGGCCGCAGAGATGAACGACTCGGTGGCCAGCGAGGCCTTGGTGATACCCAGCAGCAGGCGCTCGTACTTGGCCGGGAACTTCTCCTCCTGCTCCAGGCGCGCGTTCTCTTCCAACACCCGCACCAGCTCGACCTGGTCACCCGGGATGAAGGTGGAGTCACCAGCATCGCTGATCTCGACCTTGCGCAGCATCTGACGCACGATCACTTCGATGTGCTTGTCGTTGATGCTCACGCCCTGCAGGCGGTAAACGTCCTGGATCTCGACCGTAATGTACTTGGCCAGCTCCGCCACGCCGAGCAGACGCAGGATGTCGTGCGGATTGCTCGGGCCGTCGGAGATCACCTCGCCCCTCTCGACCGTCTCCCCTTCGAAGACGCCGATCTGACGCCATTTCGGGATCAACATCTCGAGCGGATCGCCCTCTTTCGGGGTGATCGTCAGGCGCCGCTTGCCCTTGGTCTCCTTGCCGAACGAGATCGTACCGGTGATCTCGGCCAGGATCGAAGGCTCCTTCGGCTTGCGCGCCTCGAACAGATCGGCGACACGCGGCAGACCCCCGGTGATGTCCTTGTTACCGGACGCCTCCAGCGGGATACGCGCAATGACTTCACCCACACCGATCTCGGCACCGTTCTCCACCGAGACGATGGCACGGCCCGGCAGCAGATATTGCACCGGGGTGTTGGAGCCCGGCAGGGTGACGTGCTTGCCGGCGTCGTCGGCGAGCATGATCATCGGGCGCTTGTCGCGGCCGGAGGCCGGACGGTTGGCGCTCTCGATCACCTCGATCGAGGACAGACCGGTCATCTCGTCGACGTTGCGCGTGATGGTCAGACCTTCGGTCATGTCGGTGAACTGGGCCTTACCCTGACCTCGGCCACGACCGGGTGGGTGTGCGGATCCCACTTGGCCACGACCCGGCCACCTTCGACGTGGTCGCCATCCTTGACCGACAGCTCGGCGCCGTAGGGCAGCTTGTAGTACTCACGCTCACGGCCGTGGTCGTCGGCGACGGCCAGGGCGCTGGAGCGGGAGACGACTACCAGCTTGCCGTCTTCGCGCTCGACCGACTTGATGTTGTGCAGACGCACGATACCGCCGTGCTTGACCTGCACGCTGTCGACCGCGGAGGCACGCGATGCCGCGCCACCGATGTGGAACGTACGCATGGTCAGCTGGGTACCCGGCTCACCGATCGACTGGGCAGCGATGACACCCACCGCTTCGCCGATGTTGACCTGATGCCCGCGGGCCAGATCACGGCCATAGCAGGAAGAGCAGACGCCGTGCGCGGTTTCACAGGCGATGGCACTGCGCACCACGATCTCGTCGACACCCATGGTGTCGAGACGCTCGCACCAGGCTTCGTCAAGCAGGGTACCGCGCGGGATCAGCACGTCGTCGGTCTGCGGGTCGATCACGTCCTGGGCGACCACACGGCCAAGCACACGCTGGGCCAGCGAGACGATGACGTCGCCGCCTTCGATCACCGGGTGCAGGGTCAGGCCATGCTCGGTGCCGCAATCGTGCTCGGTGATGACCAGATCCTGGGCCACGTCGACCAGACGACGGGTCAGATAACCGGAGTTGGCGGTCTTGAGTGCCGTATCCGCCAGACCCTTACGCGCGCCGTGGGTCGAGATGAAGTACTGGAGTACGTTCAGACCTTCACGGAAGTTGGCGGTGATCGGGGTCTCGATGATCGAGCCGTCCGGCTTGGCCATCAGGCCACGCATCCCCGCCAGCTGACGGATCTGGGCGGCGCTACCACGGGCACCGGAGTCGGCCATGATGAAGACGCTGTTGAACGAGTCCTGCTCGACCTGGTTGCCGTCACGATCGGTGACGGTCTCCTTCGAGATACCCGCCATCATCGCCTTGGCCACCTTGTCGTTGGCCTTGGACCAGATATCGATGACCTTGTTGTACTTCTCGCCCGCGGTCACCAGACCGGAGGAGAACTGGTCTTCGATCTCCTTGACCTCGTCCTCGGCCGCATCGACGATCGCCTTCTTGTCATCGGGGATGACGAAGTCGTTGACGCCGATCGAAGCGCCGGACCAGGTCGCCAGACGGAAGCCGGTGTACATCAGCTGGTCGGCGAAGATGACCGCGTCCTTGAGACCGGCGCGACGGTAGACTTCGTTGATCAGGCCAGAGATCGCCTTCTTCTTCATCGGCTTGTCGACCAGCTCGAACGGCATCCCCTTGGGCAGGATGCGGAACAGCAGCGCACGGCCGACGGTGGTGTCCTTGATCGAGACGGTCTCGGTCAGCTCGGTGATCTCACCATCCTTCTCGTCGGACAGCCACTCGGTCAGGCGCACCTTGACCCGGGCGTGCAGCGACACGTTCTGAGTCGCGAAGGCGCGATCCAGCTCGTTGAGGTTGGCGAACGCCTTGCCTTCACCCTTGGCGCCGATGCGCTCGCGGGTCATGTAGTAGAGACCCAGCACCACGTCCTGCGACGGCACGATGATCGGCTCGCCGTTGGCCGGCGACAGCACGTTGTTGGTCGACATCATCAGCGCGCGCGCTTCGAGCTGGGACTCCAGCGTCAGCGGCACGTGGACGGCCATCTGGTCACCGTCGAAGTCGGCGTTGTAGGCAGCACACACCAGCGGGTGCAGCTGGATCGCCTTACCTTCGATCAGCAGCGGCTCGAACGCCTGGATACCCAGACGGTGCAGGGTCGGCGCACGGTTGAGCAGCACCGGGTGTTCGCGGATGACGTCGGCGAGGATGTCCCACACTTCCGGCAGCTCGCGCTCGACCATCTTCTTGGCGGCCTTGATCGTGGACGCCTGCCCACTGCCCTGCAGCTTGGAGTAGATGAACGGCTTGAACAGCTCCAGCGCCATCTTCTTGGGCAGACCGCACTGGTGCAAACGCAGGGTCGGGCCCACGGTGATGACCGAACGGCCGGAGTAGTCGACGCGCTTGCCCAGCAGGTTCTGACGGAAACGCCCCTGCTTGCCCTTGATCATGTCGGCCAGGGATTTCAGCGGGCGCTTGTTGGAACCGGTGATGGCACGACCGCGGCGGCCGTTGTCGAGCAGCGCATCGACCGACTCCTGCAGCATGCGCTTCTCGTTGCGCACGATGATGTCGGGCGCATTGAGGTCGAGCAGCCGCTTGAGGCGGTTGTTACGGTTGATCACACGACGGTAGAGGTCGTTGAGATCGGAGGTGGCGAAGCGGCCACCGTCCAGCGGCACCAGCGGACGCAGGTCCGGCGGCAGCACCGGCAGCACTTCCATGACCATCCACGCCGGGGCGTTGCCGGACTTGTAGAAGGCTTCCAGCAGCTTGAGGCGCTTGGACAGCTTCTTGATCTTGGTCTCGGAGTTGGTCTGCGGAATCTCCTCACGCAGACGCTCGATCTCCTCTTCCAGATCGATGTCCTTGAGCAGCGCCTGGATCGCCTCGGCGCCCATGCGTGCGTCGAAATCGTCGCCGAACTCTTCCAGCGCTTCGAAGTACTGCTCGTCGTTCAGGAGCTGACCGCGCTCGAGGGTGGTCATGCCCGGGTCGATCACCACGAACGACTCGAAATAGAGCACGCGCTCGATGTCACGCAGGGTCATGTCGAGGAACATGCCGATGCGCGACGGCAGCGACTTCAGAAACCAGATGTGGGCGACCGGCGAGGCCAGCTCGATGTGGCCCATGCGCTCGCGGCGGACCGCCGCCTTGGTCACTTCGACGCCACACTTCTCGCAGATGATGCCGCGATGCTTCATGCGCTTGTACTTGCCGCACAAGCACTCGTAATCCTTGACCGGCCCGAAGATCTTGGCGCAGAACAGACCGTCACGCTCAGGCTTGAACGTACGGTAGTTGATGGTCTCCGGCTTCTTGACCTCGCCGTAAGACCAGGAGCGAATCATCTCCGGCGACGCGAGCGTGATCTTGATCGCGTCGAACTCGTCAGATTGCGCCTGTGACTTTAGGACTTTCACCAAATCTTTCATGGGATCGCTCCGTTGCGGAGTTGTCATGAGCGGGGCCGCGACTCTCTCGCCGGCCCCGCAACCCGTCGCTATCGATCGACTGTGCCGGTCTTAACTTTCCAATTCGATGTCGATACCCAGCGAGCGGATCTCCTTCACCAGCACGTTGAAGGATTCCGGCATACCGGCCTGCATGGTGTGGTCGCCATCCACGATGCTCTTGTACATCTTGGTACGACCCTCGACGTCATCCGACTTGACGGTGAGCATCTCCTGCAGGGTGTAGGCGGCACCGTAGGCCTCGAGTGCCCACACCTCCATCTCACCGAAGCGCTGACCGCCGAACTGCGCCTTGCCGCCCAGCGGCTGCTGGGTGACCAGCGAGTAGGAGCCGGTGGAACGCGCGTGCATCTTGTCGTCGACCAGGTGGTTGAGCTTGAGCATGTACATGTAGCCCACGGTCACCGGACGGTCGAAGGACTCACCGGTACGCCCGTCGTAGAGCGTCATCTGGCCGGAGTCCGGCAGATCGGCGAGACGCAGCAGATGCTTGATCTCGTGCTCCTTGGCACCGTCGAACACCGGGGTGGCGATGGGCACGCCGCCGCGCAGGTTCTTGGCCAGGGTGATGATCTCCTCGTCGTTCAACGAATCGATATCTTCCTGCCGCGTCTCCTGGGTGTTGTAGACCTGCTTGAGGAACTCACGGATCTCACCCACCTGCTGCTCGCGCGCATCACGCAGCATGCGCTCGATCTTGACCCCGAGACCACGGGCAGCCATGCCCAGGTGAGTCTCGAGGATCTGACCCACGTTCATACGTGACGGTACGCCCAGCGGGTTGAGTACCACGTCGACCGGCTCACCGTTGTCGTCGAACGGCATGTCCTCGATCGGCATGATCGCGGAGATGACACCCTTGTTACCGTGACGACCGGCCATCTTGTCGCCCGGCTGGATGCGACGCTTGACCGCCAGGTAGACCTTGACGATCTTGAGCACGCCCGGCGCCAGATCGTCGCCCTGGGTGAGCTTGCGCTTCTTGTCTTCGAAACGCTCGTCCATCTCCTTGCGACGGTTCTCGAGCTGTTCGTCGGCCTGGGCGAGGAGCTCGTTGAGCGCTTCGTCCTGCAGACGCAGCTTGAACCACTGCTGACGCGGCAGTTCGTCGAGGTAGTCGGTGCTGAGGACGTCGCCCTTCTTGAGCTTGGGCCCGCCGTTGACCGCCTGGCCGTCGAGGGTACGCTTGAGACGCTCGAAGGTGGCGTCCTCGGCGATGCGGTAGGTCTCCTGCAGGTCACGCCGCACTTCGTCGAGCTGCATCTGCTCGATGGAAAGCGCGCGCGAGTCCTTCTCGACACCATCGCGGGTGAACACCTGAACGTCGATGACGGTACCGCGCATGCCGGTCGGCGCGCGCAGCGAGGTGTCCTTCACATCGGACGCCTTCTCACCGAAGATCGCACGCAGCAGCTTCTCTTCCGGCGTCAGCTGGGTTTCGCCCTTGGGCGTCACCTTGCCGACCAGGATGTCGCCGGCGCCGACTTCGGCACCGATGTAGACCACGCCCGCTTCGTCCAGCTTGGCCAGCGCCGACTCGCCGACGTTGGGGATATCCGAGGTGATCTCCTCGGCGCCCAGCTTGGTGTCGCGGGAGACGCAGGTCAGTTCCTGGATGTGGATGGTGGTGAAGCGATCGTCCTCGACCACGCGCTCGGAGACGAGGATGGAATCCTCGAAGTTGTAGCCGTTCCACGGCATGAACGCGAGACGCATGTTCTGCCCCAGGGCCAGGTCACCCATGTCGACGGACGGGCCGTCGGCGAGGATGTCGCCGCGTGCGACGATGTCGCCCGGGCGCACGATCGGGCGCTGGTTCTGGCAGGTGTTCTGGTTCGAACGCACGTACTTGGTCAGGTTGTAGATGTCGACCCCGGCTTCACCGCCGATGATCTCGTCTTCGTTGATCCGGACCACGATACGCTTGGCATCCACCGAGTCGATCACGCCACCGCGACGGGCCACGGCGCAGACGCCGGAGTCACGCGCCACGAAGCGCTCCATCCCGGTGCCGACGAGCGGCTTGTCGGCGCGCAGGGTCGGCACCGCCTGACGCTGCATGTTCGCCCCCATCAGGGCGCGGTTGGCGTCATCGTGCTCGAGGAACGGGATCAGCGCCGCCGCCACGGAGACGACCTGACGCGGCGACACGTCCATCAGGGTCACCTTGTCGGGTGCCATGAAGGTGGTCTCGCCCTTGTGACGTACCTGAACCAGGTCGTCGATCAGCTTGCCCGACTCGTCCACGGTCGCCGAGGCTTGGGCGATGATGAAGTCACCCTCCTCGATCGCCGACAGGTGCACCACGTCGTCGGTGACCTGGCTGTCCACGACCTTGCGGTACGGCGTCTCGAGGAAGCCGTAGCTGTTGGTCTTGGAGTAGGTCGCCAGCGAGTTGATCAGACCGATGTTCGGACCTTCCGGCGTCTCGATCGGACACAGGCGGCCGTAGTGGGTGGCATGAACGTCACGCACCTCGAAGCCGGCACGCTCACGGGTCAGACCGCCCGGGCCGAGTGCGGAGACACGGCGCTTGTGGGTGACCTCGGAGAGCGGGTTGTTCTGGTCCATGAACTGGGACAGCTGCGAGGAGCCGAAGAACTCCTTGACCGCGGCCGCCACCGGCTTGGCATTGATCAGGTCCTGCGGCATCAGGCCTTCGCTCTCCGCCATGGAGAGACGCTCCTTGACCGCACGCTCGACGCGCACCAGACCGACGCGGAACTGATTCTCCGCCATCTCGCCGACGCAGCGGATGCGGCGGTTACCCAGGTGGTCGATATCGTCGACTTCACCGAAGCCGTTACGAATGTTGATCAGCTCTTTGAGAACATCGAGGATGTCCTGGTTGTCGAGCACGCCGGAGCCGGTGTCGGACTCGCGACGCAGACGACGGTTGAACTTCATCCGGCCGACGCCCGACAGGTCGTAGCGGTCTTCGGTGAAGAACAGGTTGTGGAACAGCGTTTCCGCCGCTTCCTTGGTCGGCGGCTCGCCCGGACGCATCATGCGGTAGATCTCGACCAGCGACTCGAGAGCCGAGCGCGTGGTATCGATCTTCAGCGTATCGGAGATGAACGAACCGGCGTCCAGATCGTTGGTGTAGAGCGTCTCGAGCTGCGTCACGCCGCCCTGCCCCAGCTTCTCGACCAGCTCGGGGGTCAGTTCGGTGTTGCACTCGCAGATCAGCTCGCCGGTCTTGGCGTCGACCTGATCCTTGGCCAGGGTCTTGCCGAACAGGTAGTCCATCGGGACCTGCAGGCGCTCGAGCCCGGCACTCTCCATCTGACGGATGTGCTTCTGGGTGATGCGACGACCTTCCTCGACGATGACGTTGCCGTCGTTGTCCTTGATGTCGAAGGTCGCGGTGTCACCGCGTAGGCGCGACGGCACCAGTTCCACGTAGATGCCGTCCGGCTCGATGTGGAAGGTGCTGGTGTCGAAGAAGGTCTCGAGGATCTCTTCGGCGCTCATGCCCAGCGCGCGCAGCAGCACGGTCGCCGGCAGCTTGCGGCGACGGTCGATACGCACGAAGACGTTGTCCTTCGGGTCGAACTCGAAGTCCAGCCAGGAGCCGCGGTAAGGAATGATGCGCGCGGAATAAAGCAGCTTCCCGGAGGAGTGGCTCTTGCCCTTGTCGTGATCGAAGAACACGCCCGGCGAACGGTGGAGCTGGGAGACGATGACGCGCTCGGTACCATTGACGACGAAGGTCCCGTTCTCGGTCATCAGGGGGATCTCCCCCATGTAGACTTCCTGCTCCTTGATGTCCTTGATGGCCTTGTTCGAGGACTCTTTGTCGTAGATGATCAGGCGAACCTTGACACGCAGCGGTGCCGAATAGGTCACGCCGCGCAGCTGGCACTCCTTGACGTCGAACGCCGGGGTGCCGAAGCGGTAGCTTACGTACTCGAGCGCCGCGTTGCCCGAGAAGCTCTCGATCGGAAAGACGGACTGGAAGGCCGCGTGGAGACCGGTGTCGAGACGCTCTTCCGGCGCCCGGTCCTGCTGGAGGAAGTCGTAATAGGAATCAAGCTGGATGGCCAGCAGGTAGGGCACATCCATTACTTGAGGCAGTTTGCCGAAATCCTTGCGGATGCGTTTTTTCTCAGTGTATGAGTAAGCCATCTGTATTCCCCAGCTTGTTCACCATGGGTGACCGGTGCGTGGTCGGCGCTCCCCAACGGGAATGACCCCGTTAGGCGCTGACGGCAAGCTGCCCGGAGGGAGCTCGCCGTCGGAATTCGTCTAGTGGCTTTAACCCTGATTCGGGGGGATCCCAAGCCAGGTGGTCTAACGCCAGGCTAGCAACAACAGAAAAAGGCCGGCAGCGGGGAGGCCCGCCACCAGCCGTGGCGCTTACGCAGCGCGTGGAGCCGTGAACACAGAGTTACTTGAGCTCCACGGAGGCGCCAGCTTCTTCCAGCTTCTTCTGGCTTCTTCGGCGTCGTCCTTGGACAGGCCTTCTTTCAGGGTAGCCGGAGCACCGTCGACGGCGCCTTTGGCTTCCTTCAGACCCAGACCGGTGATTTCGCGCACGACCTTGATGACGTTGACTTTCTTGTCACCGGCAGCGGTCAGAACCAGCGCGAACTCGGTCTGCTCTTCTTCAGCAGCGCGGCATCACCGCCACCGGGGCCAGCCACGACGGCTGCAGCGGCAGACACGCCGAACTTCTCTTCCATTGCAGAGACCAGTTCCGCAACTTCCATCACGGACATTTCAGCAACGGCGTTGATGATGTCTTCTTGAGTCAGTGCCATGTTACCTATTCCTAACTTTGCGGAGGCGGCGGCCATGTGGCCTGCCCACTCGATGAGATTCAGTTCAACCTGGCGCAGGCGAGTCGGGAGAAGTGTCGGCTCAGGCCGCCTCTTCTTCCTTCTTGTCGCGCAGGGCTGCGAGGGTACGAACCAGCTTGCCGGCAGAAGCTTCCTTCATAACGGACATCAGCTTGGCCAGTGCTTCCTCGTAAGTCGGCAGCGTTGCCAGACGGTCGATATCGGCCGCCGGGATCATCTCGCCTTCGTAGGCCAGCGCTTTGACTTCGAACTCCTTCTGCGTCTTGCCGAACTCCTTGAACAGCCGCGCGGCAGCGCCGGGGTGCTCGTAGGAGAAGGCCAGAAGCGTCGGACCTGCGAAAGTCTCGTTCAGGCACTCCCAGGAAGTGCCTGCCAAAGCGCGGCGTGCCAGCGTGTTGCGGACAACACGAATCTGGACGCCATTCTCGCGAGCCTGTTTGCGCAGATCGGTCATTGCGCTAACGGTCACACCGCGAGAGTCGGCAACTACGACGGAAAGAGCGTCCTTAGCGGCTTCACTGACCTCGGCAACAATCGCTTTCTTGCCTTCGAGTGCTAGTGGCACAGTGGTTACTCCTTCGTGCCGGGGCGACGATGTCGCGACCCGGTGGTTACCATCTCTTCCGCTTCGACTGCGGCGGAAGTCTTGGATGATGGCTGCACACCTGATTCGGCGAGCCACACCATCTGCGCAGGTTTCCTCCGGCCATGCCGGGTACGGACATTAAGTCGGCCGATGGCCGACACCTGCGGTCTTTGACGGTGCCCCGCCCCTTTCCGCCTCTCGCGAGACGGCGCACGGGGACCGCAAAGTTACTGCTCGGTGATCGATCACACGTAAGCGCTGTGATCGACGGTCAGACCCGGCCCCATGGTGCTGGAGAGGGTCAGCTTCTTGAAGTAGATACCCTTGGAGGTGCTCGGCTTCAGACGCTTGAGGTCGTTGACCAGCGCTTCCAGGTTGCCCTTGAGCGCGTCGGCGGAGAAGTCGACCTTCCCGATAGAGGCATGGATGATGCCGTTCTTGTCGGTACGGAAGCGCACCTGGCCCGCCTTGGCGTTCTTGACCGCAGTGGCGACGTCCGGCGTCACGGTGCCGACCTTGGGGTTCGGCATCAGGCCACGCGGGCCGAGGATCTGGCCCAGCTGGCCGACCACGCGCATGGCGTCGGGAGCGGCGATGACGACGTCGAAGTTCAGGTTGCCCTTCTTCACGTCGTCGGCCAGGTCGTCCATGCCGACGATATCGGCACCGGCTTCCTTGGCGGCGTCGGCGGCGTTGCCCTGGGCGAACACGGCGACGCGCACGTCACGACCGGTGCCGTTGGGCAGCACGGTAGCGCCACGCACGACCTGGTCGGATTTACGCGGATCGACGCCCAGATTGATGGCGACTTCCACCGCTTCCTTGAACTTGACGGTCGACAGATCGGACAGCAGGGAGACGGCTTCCTCGAGGGAGTAGACCTTACCCGGCTCGACCTTCTCGCGAATCATCTGCGCGCGCTTGGAAAGCTTTGCCATGATCAGAGGCCCCCACGTTGAGGCCCATGCTACGGGCGCTGCCAGCAATGGTACGAACGGCGGCGTCGAGATCGGCAGCCGTCAGATCCGGCTCCTTGGTCTTGGCGATCTCTTCGAGCTGCTCGCGGGTCACGGTGCCGACCTTGGTCTTGTTCGGCACGCCAGAACCGGATTTGATGCCTGCGGCTTTTTTCAGCAGCACGGCAGCCGGCGGCGTCTTGGTGACGAAGGTGAAGCTACGATCGGAGTAGACCGTGATCACGACCGGCGTCGGCAGGCCCGGCTCGACATCTTGGGTCGCCGCGTTGAACGCCTTGCAGAACTCCATGATGTTGACACCGTGCTGCCCCAGTGCGGGGCCGACGGGCGGACTCGGGTTGGCCTTGCCAGCTGCGACCTGCAGCTTGATATAGGCCTGGACTTTCTTAGCCATGTGGAACTCCTGTTGGGTATTAGCGCCTTGCGGCTCCCCGGTTTGGCCGGCGCATCACCGGCAACGACAACGCGACGCTTGAATAGCGCCGCGATGAAAAAACGTGTCGACCCAGCCTTCGGCTCAGTCCTTGACCACCTGTACGAATTCGAGCTCGACCGGCGTGGAGCGGCCGAAGATCAGCACGCTGACCTGCAACCGGCTCTTCTCGTAGTTGACCTCTTCGACCACGCCGTTGAAGTCGGCGAAGGGGCCATCGACCACACGCACGGTCTCGCCCGGCTCGAACAGTGTCTTGGGGCGCGGCTTGTCGGTACCGTCCTGGACCCGACGCAGGATCGCCTCGGCTTCCTTCGGTGTGATCGGCGCCGGCTTCTCAGGCGTACCGCCGATAAGCCCATGACGCGCGGCGTCTCGTTGACCAGATGCCAGGTCTGCTCGTTCATCTCCATCTCGACCAGCACGTAGCCGGGATAGAACTTGCGCTCGCTCTTGCGGCGCTTGCCGTCGCGCATCTCGACGACCTCTTCGGTCGGCACCAGGATCTCGCCGAACTGATCCTCGACCTCATACAACTTCACGCGCTCGATGAGCGAGCGCATGACCTGCTTCTCGAACCCGGAATAAGCGTGAACGACGTACCAACGCTTGGACATGAAAACTCCTAGCCAATGATTCCGGACATCGCCCAGCCGAGGACGGTATCGATGAGCCACAGCAGCAGACCAACCACGAGCACTGCAGCGAGGACGATCAGGGTCGTCTGCACGGTTTCCTGACGGGTCGGCCAGACCACGCGCTGAATTTCGCGCTTGGAGCCCTTGGCCAGATCCATCAGCGCCTGCCCCTTGGCAGTGGTGAGCCCCACGGCAGCGGCGGCACCACACAAGACGACGACGCCCAGGACACGATAGAGCAGCGCTTGATCAGCGAACCAGGCATTGCCACCCACCGCGATGGCAAGCAGCAGCACGACAACGGCCCACTTGAGCGTGTCGTAGCGGGAGACCTGCACCTCGGCGTTGTGCTTCATGAAAACTCCTCAACTCAAGGCGCGATAACCGAACATGACAAGGTATCAAATATGAGCCAGCCTGGGGAAGACTGGCAGGCCAGGAGGGAATCGAACCCCCAACCTGCGGTTTTGGAGACCGCTGCTCTGCCAATTGAGCTACTGGCCTGTATCAAAACATCCGAGAAGCACCCGGAAATTTGGAGGGCGCTATGATAGCGAAAAGAGGAGGGCAAAAGCAACCCTTGGGATCTTTTTCTCTCGCCACCAAAAAAGCGAGCCTTCAGCTCGCCTTCCACAGCGTTCGACATCGAGCAATGGAGCTCATGGACGGATTTGAACCGTCGACCTCACCCTTACCAAGGGTGTGCTCTACCCCTGAGCTACATGAGCACTACACCACTACAACCTCGAACTGGAGCGGGTAGCGGGAATCGAACCCGCACCATCAGCTTGGAAGGCTGAGGTTCTACCATTGAACTATACCCGCCTACCCGCTCTGACTCCGATTTGCCGAAGCAGACCGGTTTTACCACCACTTCTTGCTGCCAACAACGCAGCGGCACTGCTAAATCTGGTGGAGGGGGAAGGATTCGAACCTTCGAAGCTTTCGCGGCAGATTTACAGTCTGCTCCCTTTGGCCACTCGGGAACCCCTCCTAGCTGGCGACATATTCTAACCTGTCGCTGACCGATGTCAAGCCTCTGTTTTTACTCGACTAACAGACTCAAGACCCGATCACCTTGTCCTCAAGGCGGGGCGCATTGTGTCAAAGCGATGGGGCGATTGCAAGCGTGGAGCGCATTTTTTGTCAGCGCCCGGAGCGAATACTGATCTCACCTCCCATCAGCGTGAGATCACCCTCCGCCGTGGTCACGACCAGGTTGCCGCTGGCATCCACCGCCTTCGCCGTCGCGGGATAGGTTTCCCGCGCCTGGATCACCTTGATCGGCTGCCCGGCAAAGGCATGGCGCTGATTCCAGCCCGCCTGCCAGGCCGCGAAACCGCGCTGCTCGAACTGCGGCAACAGCAGCAGCAGCGCATCGATGATGGCGGCAGCGAGGCGATTGCGCGAGGGCGCCGGCAGCCTGTCGGCCAGCGCGCCGGCAGGCTGACCGGCAGCCTCGCGCCCGGCGTCGCTCAGCGACACGTTGAGCCCGATGCCGATCACCACCTCGCACGGCCCCTCCACATCACCGGTCACCTCGAGCAGAATGCCGGCGAGCTTGCGCCACTCTCCGTCGACCGCGATCAAGATATCGTTGGGCCACTTCAGAGCAATCTCCGCCCCTGCCGCCTCGAGCACCTCCGCCACGGCCACGCCGACCGCCAGGCTGAGGCCCTCGAGCGCCCCCACCCCGGCGTCGAAACGCCAGCCCAGGGAGAGGATCAGGCTACGCCCCCAGCTGGTACTCCACGCCTTGCCACGCCGCCCGCGACCCGCCGTCTGACTCTCGGCGAGACACACCTCGCCGTGCCCGGCGCCCTGCCGGAAGCGCTCGCGCAGGTAGGTATTGGTGGAGTCGAGCACGTCCTCGACGAACAGTCGCTTGAGATGACGCCGCGGCTCGGCGCTCAACTGCGCGACGATCGACTTGCCATCCAGCGACTCGATGGCGTCGACAAGTCGATAGCCGCGCCCCTTGACCGCCTCCAACGGCAGATCCATCGCCTCCAGCTTCTTCAGCTGCTTCCAGACCGCGGTGCGCGAGACGCCCAAGCGCTCGCCCAGCTGCTGCCCCGAGTGGAAATCACCATCCCCCAGCAGGCGTATCAGTTCACCGATGCTCATACCGATCGTCCAGCGTAAAAGAGAGCATTCTAACGAAATCGCTCGTCCACCGTTAACGTGCCTTGCTGCCGCAGCCTGCTCTTATACCCTCACCCGCCCCACCGATCCCATACACACAAAAAGCCCCGGCGCGGGGGCGGGCCGGGGAAGTGGAGGTGTAGGGTCTGGCGCTCGCGTCTGTGGGCATTTTGCGAGAAGCGCCTCTTGAGAGGGACGTCTTCTGTCCGTGGCGCCTTGTTTGCGAGATGACTTCTGAGAGAGGCACGTGCGCGACTCGTGCCGGGGCTCAGCGGTCCTCAGTCGAGACTGGCGAAGCTCACGTCGACATTGCCCCGGCCGCTGGCGTTGACGTTCTGCAGCGCCTGGGCGGCAGCGACGCTCTGACCCTGGCCGACCAGGTCGGCGTTACCGGCACGCAGGTGGGTACCGCGCTGGGTCTGCTCGGCGACCTGAACCAGCGCCTGGTTGGCCGCGGTGCTGTAGCCACCACTGACCGTATCGACGCTGTAGCGAGTCGGCAACGTCTGGTAGTCGCTGACCACCTGGGTATTCAGCGGCTGTTGCAGCGCGGCGAAGGCAGCTTTCTCGGCGGCGCTATTGGCCTGGGCCACGGCCGGCAGAGCGACGATCAGGGCGATGGCGGTAAGAAGACGGGTTTTCATGGGGAACCTCCAGTGACTGTCGGGTCTATCGGTTCGAGGGTTGGGTCTTGGCCTCAACCGTTGGTGACAGTATGGGGGCACTACTGTTAGCGGGCTAATCGAATACACCGAAGGTGACTATCGAGCGCGTCGATGCGGGAACCAAGCCCGTAAAACGGCAACTATCCACAGGCAGTCGCAGGTACTCGCCGAACAACAGGTTGGGGATAAGCGTCAATGACCCACTGATAACGGCCTGCAGATAAGGGGCGCCTGGGGGCAAGGCGGCGCGAGGGTCCTTTGCCACGGATGGCAAAGGTAGCGCCCAGGGAGGGGTTTACAGCGCCCTCGCGAGCCTTTCCCCCGAGGCCCCATTCTGCCCACCGGCAGCAACCGGCGTTTGCAGTCAAAGTGCATGGCGCGGCAATGACGCGCGCAATACTTGATACGCAGGGAAGGAAGGCCTGGAAAGAGTATCAGGCCCAGAAACGAGTGAACCCCAGTCTCTTTCGAGACTGGGGTTCGGTATAGGTGCCTGACGATGACCTACTCTCACATGGGGAGACCCCACACTACCATCGGCGCTAAGCGGTTTCACTTCTGAGTTCGGCATGGAATCAGGTGGTTCCCACTCGCTATGGTCGTCAGGCAAAACTGACGTCGACATGAACCTGTGACACGCTTTCACGCGCCAGCTTCACATCGACCAATCTGGATCATGCTGATGATACGTCTCTTGCCTATCCGGCCATTGTCGCGATGCGATCGCGCGACCCCGGTCTGGAGTACCCAGACCCCTTGGGGTTATATGGTCAAGCCTCACGGGGCATTAGTACACGTTAGCTCAACGCCTTGCAGCGCTTCCACACCGTGCCTATCAACCAGCTCGTCTTGCTGGACCCTTTAGGAGACTCGAAGTCTCAGGGAGATCTCATCTTGAAGGGGGCTTCCCGCTTAGATGCCTTCAGCGGTTATCCGTCCGCACATAGCTACCCGGCAGTGCCACTGGCGTGACAACCGGAACACCAGAGGTGCGTCCACTCCGGTCCTCTCGTACTAGGAGCAGCACTTCTCAAATCTCCAACGCCCACGGCAGATAGGGACCGAACTGTCTCACGACGTTCTAAACCCAGCTCGCGTACCACTTTAAATGGCGAACAGCCATACCCTTGGGACCGACTTCAGCCCCAGGATGTGATGAGCCGACATCGAGGTGCCAAACACCGCCGTCGATGTGAACTCTTGGGCGGTATCAGCCTGTTATCCCCGGAGTACCTTTTATCCGTTGAGCGATGGCCCTTCCATACAGAACCACCGGATCACTAGAACCTACTTTCGTACCTGCTCGACGTGTCTGTCTCGCAGTTAAGCACCCTTATGCTCTTGCACTCAATGCACGATTTCCAACCGTGCTGAGGGTACCTTCGTGCTCCTCCGTTACGCTTTCGGAGGAGACCGCCCCAGTCAAACTACCCACCACACACTGTCCTTACACCGGATCACGGTGCGAAGTTAGAACGCCAATGATGCCAGGCTGGTATTTCAAGGTTGGCTCCACCGCAACTGGCGTCACGGTTTCCAAGCCTCCCAGCTATCCTACACAAGCAACATCAGCGTCCAGTGTGAGCTATAGTAAGGTTCACGGGGTCTTTCCGTCTAGCCGCGGGTACACAGCATCTTCACTGCGATTTCAATTTCACTGAGTCTCGGGTGGAGACAGCGTGGCCATCATTACGCCATTCGTGCAGGTCGGAACTTACCCGACAAGGAATTTCGCTACCTTAGGACCGTTATAGTTACGGCCGCCGTTTACCGGGGCTTCGATCAGGAGCTTCGCTTGCGCTAACACCATCAATTAACCTTCCGGCACCGGGCAGGCGTCACACCCTATACGTCCGCTTACGCGTTAGCAGAGTGCTGTGTTTTTAATAAACAGTTGCAGCCACCTGGTATCTTCGACCGGTTCACGCTAGGAGAGCGAGTCTCTTCACGCTACGCCGGCGCACCTTCTCCCGAAGTTACGGTGCCATTTTGCCTAGTTCCTTCACCCGAGTTCTCTCAAGCGCCTTGGGATTCTCACCCTGACCACCTGTGTCGGTTTGGGGTACGGTCGCATGTGATCTGAAGCTTAGAGGCTTTTCCTGGAAGCGTGGCATCGATGACTTCCGGACCGTAGTCCGTTCGTCTCGTCTCTCGGCCTTGAGAGCCCGGATTTGCCTAAGCTCTCAGCCTACTGACTTTCACCAGGACAACCAACGCCTGGCTCACCTAGCCTTCTTCGTCCCCCCATCGCAATCACATCCGGTACGGGAATATTGACCCGTTTCCCATCGACTACGCTTTTCAGCCTCGCCTTAGGGGCCGACTCACTCTGCTCCGATTGACGTAGAACAGAAACCCTTGGTCTTCCGGCGGGGGAGGTTTTCACTCCCCTTGTCGTTACTCATGTCAGCATTCGCACTCGTGATACCTCCAGCATGCTTCTCAACACACCTTCGCAGGCTTACACGACGCTCCTCTACCGCTCATCCTGAGGATGAACCCGTAGCTTCGGCATCTGGTTTGAGCCCCGTTACATCTTCCGCGCAGGCCGACTCGACTAGTGAGCTATTACGCTTTCTTTAAAGGATGGCTGCTTCTAAGCCAACCTCCTAGCTGTCTATGCCTTCCCACATCGTTTCCCACTTAACCAGAATTTGGGGGCCTTAGCTGACGGTCTGGGTTGTTTCCCTTTTCACGACGGACGTTAGCACCCGCCGTGTGTCTCCCACGCTCTACTCACCGGTATTCGGAGTTTGCCTCGGGTTGGTAACCCGGGATGGGCCCCTAGCCGAAACAGTGCTCTACCCCCGGCGGTAATACGTGAGGCGCTACCTAAATAGCTTTCGAGGAGAACCAGCTATCTCCGAGCTTGATTAGCCTTTCACTCCGATCCACAGCTCATCCGAATCTTTTTCAACAGATCCCGGTTCGGGCCTCCAGTCAGTGTTACCTGACCTTCACCCTGGCCATGGATAGATCGCCCGGTTTCGGGTCTATATCCAGCGACTGGTCGCCCAGTTAAGACTCGATTTCTCTACGCCTCCCCTATACGGTTAAGCTCGCCACTGAATATAAGTCGCTGACCCATTATACAAAAGGTACGCGGTCACCGAACAAGTCGGCTCCCACTGCTTGTACGCACACGGTTTCAGGATCTATTTCACTCCCCTCTCCGGGGTTCTTTTCGCCTTTCCCTCACGGTACTGGTTCACTATCGGTCAGCCAGGAGTATTTAGCCTTGGAGGATGGTCCCCCCATGTTCAGTCAAGGTTTCACGTGCCCCGACCTACTCGATTTCACATGTTCAGGTTTTCGACGACGGGGCTATCACCCACTATGGCCGGCCTTTCCAGACCGTTTGTCTAACCAGTCACATGCTTAAGGGCTACTCCCCGTTCGCTCGCCGCTACTGGGGGAATCTCGGTTGATTTTTTCCTCGGGGTACTTAGATGTTTCAGTTCCCCCGGTTCGCTTCCCAACACCTATGGATTCAGTGTGGGATACCCAGCTTATGCTGGGTGGGTTTCCCCATTCGGACATGCCCGGGTCACAGGTTGTTTGCCACCTCACCGAGCCTTTTCGCAGGCTACAACGTCCTTCATCGCCTCTGGCTGCCTAGGCATCCACCGTGTGCGCTTAATCGCTTGACCATATAACCCGAAGGAGTCTGGTCGCGCGATCACAACGACAATTGCCGGATACGCTTGAGACGTATCACTTTTCGCTCTTCGCCATTCCAACTACGAATGGTGAAGAACTGTCAGCATGATCCACATTGTTAAAGAGCGTTTAGAGCAGAAGCTCTAAGCGATCGACTCGGTCGCGGTTGTCGCGACGAAGCGGATGGCTTAGAACTCGGTGACTGTTTTTCGATCAATCTTTTCCAGGCAAGGCGAAGGTCGGCGACGCATAGTTCGCTATGTGAGTCGGCTTTCAACGCAGCATGGGAAAGATTTGGTGGAGCCAAGCGGGATCGAACCGCTGACCTCCTGCGTGCAAGGCAGGCGCTCTCCCAGCTGAGCTATGGCCCCAGACAATCCAGCTATCTGGATAATTTTCGTCATGACAAGGCGTTTCACGGTGACGCATAGCCTGCTATGCGAACTGGGAAACAACGCGGTCATGGCGTAAATTTGGTGGGTCTGGGCCGATTTGAACGGCCGACCTCACCCTTATCAGGGGTGCGCTCTAACCAACTGAGCTACAGACCCAAACAGTCATTGCTCTTGGTCGATCAGGTAATTGATTGTGAGCGCTTATCTCGCGATCCGCTAATCGTTTAAGGAGGTGATCCAGCCGCAGGTTCCCCTACGGCTACCTTGTTACGACTTCACCCCAGTCATGAACCACACCGTGGTGATCGCTCCCCCGAAGGTTAAGCTAACCACTTCTGGTGCAGTCCACTCCCATGGTGTGACGGGCGGTGTGTACAAGGCCCGGGAACGTATTCACCGTGACATTCTGATTCACGATTACTAGCGATTCCGACTTCACGGAGTCGAGTTGCAGACTCCGATCCGGACTGAGGCCGGCTTTCTGGGATTCGCTCCACCTCGCGGTCTCGCAACCCTTTGTACCGGCCATTGTAGCACGTGTGTAGCCCTACCCGTAAGGGCCATGATGACTTGACGTCGTCCCCACCTTCCTCCGGTTTGTCACCGGCAGTCTCCTTAGAGTTCCCACCATTACGTGCTGGCAAATAAGGACAAGGGTTGCGCTCGTTACGGGACTTAACCCAACATTTCACAACACGAGCTGACGACAGCCATGCAGCACCTGTCTCAGAGTTCCCGAAGGCACCAAGGCATCTCTGCCAAGTTCTCTGGATGTCAAGGGTAGGTAAGGTTCTTCGCGTTGCATCGAATTAAACCACATGCTCCACCGCTTGTGCGGGCCCCCGTCAATTCATTTGAGTTTTAACCTTGCGGCCGTACTCCCCAGGCGGTCGACTTATCGCGTTAACTGCGCCACTAAGTCCTTAAAGGTCCCAACGGCTAGTCGACATCGTTTACGGCGTGGACTACCAGGGTATCTAATCCTGTTTGCTACCCACGCTTTCGCACCTCAGTGTCAGTGTCAGGCCAGAAGGCCGCCTTCGCCACTGGTATTCCTCCCGATCTCTACGCATTTCACCGCTACACCGGGAATTCTACCTTCCTCTCCTGCACTCTAGTCTGGCCGTTCCGGATGCCGTTCCCAGGTTGAGCCCGGGGCTTTCACAACCGGCGTGCCAAACCACCTACGCGCGCTTTACGCCCAGTAATTCCGATTAACGCTCGCACCCTCCGTATTACCGCGGCTGCTGGCACGGAGTTAGCCGGTGCTTCTTCTGCGAGTGATGTCCTTCTTGACGGATATTAGCCGCCAAGCCTTCTTCCTCGCTGAAAGTGCTTTACAACCCGAGGGCCTTCTTCACACACGCGGCATGGCTGGATCAGGCTTGCGCCCATTGTCCAATATTCCCCACTGCTGCCTCCCGTAGGAGTCTGGGCCGTGTCTCAGTCCCAGTGTGGCTGATCATCCTCTCAGACCAGCTACGGATCGTCGCCTTGGTGAGCCATTACCTCACCAACCAGCTAATCCGACATAGGCTCATCCGATAGCGCAAGGTCCGAAGAGCCCCTGCTTTCTCCCGTAGGACGTATGCGGTATTAGCCTGGGTTTCCCCAGGTTATCCCCCACTACCGGGCAGATTCCTATGCATTACTCACCCGTCCGCCGCTCGCCACCAGGGAGCAAGCTCCCCGTGCTGCCGCTCGACTTGCATGTGTTAGGCCTGCCGCCAGCGTTCAATCTGAGCCATGATCAAACTCTTCAGTTAAAGTCTGATAGTCCTTACCTCTTCTCTGCCCGAAAGCATCAGAAGCGAAGCGGACCAAACTTGGTTCAAGGTCAAACGAATCTTAGACGAGTCGCTTGCCTTGATATGCTGTGACTGGCGTCACGCAAGACAAGCGCCCACATCAATTACCTGATCGATTGTTAAAGAGCGTCCTTACTTGAAGTCTCGTCTCACGCAGAGCACCGAGCCTTCTGCCGTGACCCAAAAGTGACTCAAGTGCTTGTCAGCGCTTGCTTTCTGGGTCGCCGTAAGGAGAGGCGTATTTTAAGGATCTTGGCGAAGATGTCAACGTCTTTCTTGTCGACGCTTGCCCGGCTTCCGTTGCTGCTGGAGAACCGATCCTGAAAAAGCGAGGGGCGTATTCTGCTTTCCTCATCGCTAGCTGTCAATCGATTTTTTCAATCTTTTCAACAGCTTAGCTAGCTTCTCCACCAACCCGAGAACCTGTCTCGGCGTCAGCGGATGCGTACTTTACGGATCTCCCTCGGCCTTGGCAAGGGGAAATGTCGAAAAAGTTGACCGAGCGGTCCGGGACCCATCTTCAGAAACGCATAACGCCCGCAAGGAGCGGGCGTTACAGAGATGCAGCGAAGATGATCAGCCGAGAATGACGCGGGCGTAGCGCTTCTTGCCGGCCTGAATGACATAGCTCTTGCCGGTGGCCAGCAGGGCACTCGGCGCAACCACCTCGCCATCGACCTTCACCCGGCCATTCTTGAGCATATCCTTGGCCTGGGCGCTGTTGGTGGCCAGGTCGGCGCGGTTGAGCACAGCGGCGATCGGGGCCTCCGCTGCACCGTCGAAACTTACCTCGACCTCGGGCAGGTCTTCGGGCAGCTCGCCGTCCGCCAGCTGGTTGCCGGCGGAACGGTG
Organism: Salinicola tamaricis; assembly: GCF_003006155.1. Taxonomy (GTDB): domain Bacteria; phylum Pseudomonadota; class Gammaproteobacteria; order Pseudomonadales; family Halomonadaceae; genus Salinicola; species Salinicola tamaricis. The sequence continues at coordinate 1,205,721 of NZ_CP023559.1, forward strand.
GGCATTGGCCGCTGCCTCGTCGCCGTGATAGCGGGCGATCAGTTCACGCGCTAGGGTCATCTTGATGTCGCGCGGATTGGCCCCCTGCTCGATGTCGCGGCGAATCGCCTCGATTTCGTCGTTGGATTTCAGCGACAGCAGTTCGAAGTAGCGCCACATCAGGCTGTCGGGCATCGACACCAGCTTGTTGAACATCACCCCGGGGGCATCGTCCACGCCGACATAGTTGTTGAGCGACTTGGACATCTTATTGACGCCATCCAGCCCTTCGAGCAGCGGCATGGTGATGACCACCTGCGGCTCGCGACCGAAGTGCTTCTGAATCTCGCGTCCCATCAGCAGATTGAACTTCTGATCGGTACCGCCGAGCTCGACGTCCGCCTCGAGGGCGACCGAATCGTAGCCCTGGACCAGGGGATAGAGAAACTCGTGGATCGAGATCGATTGACCGGCACGGTAGCGCTTCTCGAAGTCGTCGCGCTCGAGCATGCGCGCCACGGTACTCTGAGCGGCGAGTTCGATCATGTCAGCCGCCGACATCTGACCGAACCACTCGGCGTTGAAGCGAACTTCGGTCTTGGCCGGATCGAGAATCTTGAACACCTGCTCACGGTAGGTCTGGGCGTTGGCTTTGACCTCTTCCTCGGTGAGCGGCTTGCGGGTGACGTTCTTGCCGGTGGGGTCGCCGATACGCCCGGTGAAGTCTCCGATGAGGAATATCACTTCGTGGCCCAGGTCCTGGAACTGACGCATCTTGGTCAGCAGCACGCTGTGTCCCAGGTGCAAGTCGGGTGCCGTGGGGTCGAATCCAGCCTTGATACGCAACTTGCGGCCCGACTCGAGCTTCTTGACCAGCTCCTCCTCGACCAGGATTTCCTGCGTGCCCCGCTTGATCAGTGCCAGCGCCTCGGCGACCTCGCTCATCGTATCCGTCTCCACTCCAAACGCTATCGGTCTTGAAAGGCGGCAATAGTAGCATGACTCCGAGGCGCCGTTGAGCCGCGGCCGGCGGAGGCTCAGTCGTCGTCGGCCAGGGTGAATCGGCCTTCGCCAGTGTCGCCGCCGACCTCGCCCGAGGCGCCAGCCTCGCCATACTTGATCAGCATGCGCAGATCATTGGCGGAGTCGGCGTGCGATAGGGCGACGCGCTCATCGATCAGCCCCTGGCTATAGAGGGCGTACAGCGACTGATCGAAGGTCTGCATGCCCAGCTCCCGCGAGCGCCGGATCAGCGGCTTGAGTTCACTGATCTCGCCACGCCGGATCAGCTCGCTGATCAGCGGCGACTGCAGCATGACTTCGGTGGCCAGACAGCGCCCCTCGCCATCGCACCGCGGCAGCAGCTGCTGGGCCACGACTGCACGCAGGTTGAGCGACAGATCCATCCATACCTGATCGTGGCGCTCGGACGGGAACAGATTGAGTATCCGCTCCACCGCCTGGTCGGCGTTATTGGCGTGGAGCGTGGCGAGACACAGATGCCCGGTTTCGGCGAAGGCGAGCGCCAGCTCCATGGTGTCGCGGCTGCGGATCTCGCCGATCACGATCACGTCCGGCGCCTGGCGCAGCGCATTCTTCAGGCCGATCTCGTAGGACTCGGTGTCGATGCCCACCTCGCGCTGATTGATGATCCCGCGCTGATGCGGATGCATGTACTCGATCGGGTCTTCGATGCAGATGATATGCCCGCCGCTGGTGCGATTACGGTGCTGGATCATCGACGCCAGGGTGGTCGACTTACCGCTACCGGTGCCCCCGACCACCAGCACCAGACCGCGTCGGATGGTCGGCAGCGTGGCGACCGCCTCGGGCAGTCCCAGGCTTTCGAGCGCTGGGATGTCATAGGCGATGCGGCGCACCACCATCGCCTGCTGGCTGCGCTGGAAGAAGGCGCTGACGCGAAAACGCCCCTTGCCACTCAGGCTGAGCGCGAAATTGGCCTCGCGCTCGCGCTCGAAATCCTCACGACTCCCCTGCGGCAACGTGGTTGAGACCAGCTCGCGCACCTGCTCGGAGCGCAGCGGCACATCACCCAGCGCGACCAGCTTGCCGTCGAGCTTGAGACACGGTGGTGCACCGGTGGAGATCAGCAGGTCGGAAGCCTGCTTGGCGATCATGATATCGAGTAGTTGTTCAAACCATTGGTACGGCGTCATGACGAGTCCTGGACAAAAAAACGGCTACGACGGCCCGAGGACCTATCGTGCGTGGCCCGTTCATCGGGCCGCGGTATCAGTGGACACTCGCTAACTCTCGAATCCCGAGCGGGACTTGGCCTGTGCCTCCTGACGCGAGACCACGCCATCGGCGATCAGGCGGGCGAGCGCGGCATCCAGAGTCTGCATGCCCAGATTGCCGCCGGTCTGAATCGCCGAGTACATCTGCGCCACCTTGCCCTCGCGGATCAAATTGCGGATCGCCGAATTGCCGAGAAGGATCTCATGCGCGGCGACACGACCGCCGCCCTCGCCGGCACGCTTGAGCAGCGTCTGCGAGATCACCCCCTGCAGAGACTCCGACAGCATCGAGCGCACCATGCCCTTCTCGTCACCGGGGAACACATCGATGATACGATCGATGGTCTTGGCCGCCGATGTGGTGTGGAGGGTGGCGAAGACCAGGTGCCCAGTCTCGGCAGCGGTCAATGCCAGACGCACCGTCTCCAGATCGCGCAGCTCACCCACCAGGATCACGTCCGGGTCCTCGCGCAGGGCGGAACGCAGCGCCGGCGCGAAACCCTTGGTATCACGGTGCACCTCGCGCTGGTTGATCAGGCAGCGCTTGCTCTGGTGGACGAACTCGATCGGATCCTCGATGGTGAGGATATGCTCCTGGCGGTGACTATTGATGTAGTCGATCATCGCCGCCAGCGTGGTGCTCTTGCCCGAGCCGGTCGGGCCGGTGACCAGCACCAGGCCCCGCGGCAGCATCGCCAGGCGCCGGAACACGTCGCCCAGATCGAGTTCTTCGAGCGAACGCACCAGACTGGGAATGATCCGGAACACCGCGCCGGCACCGCGCCCCTGGGTGAAGACATTGACCCTGAAACGGGCCACTGCGTTCACCTCGAACGAGAAATCGGTTTCCAGGTCGGCCTCGAAGTCACGCCGCTGGTGATCGTTCATCACATCATAGATAAGCCGTCTGACTTGGCTGTCGTCGAGCGCCGGTACATTGAGACGCCGCATGTCGCCATCGACACGAATCATCGGCGGCAGGCCCGCCGAGAGGTGCAGGTCCGAGGCGTCTTGCTTTGCCGAAAACGCCAGCAGTTCGGTAATATCCATGGGCTTTTATACGATCCCCTGCAGAAGGTCGCTGTCTAGTATGCCAGAAGCGTCGGTGCCCCAGTCCCTTCACACGGCCAACCAGCGCCTGCAGGCCGCGCTGCAGGCCGCAGGACGCCCCCCCGAGGCCGCCCGCATCCTGGCCGTCAGCAAGACCAAGTCTGCTGCCATGCTGCGTCAGGCCTATGACGCCGGTCAACGCGCGTTCGGCGAGAACTATCTGCAGGAGGCGCTGGAGAAGCAGGCCCAACTGGCCGCGCTGGACGATATCGAGTGGCATTTCATCGGCGCCCTGCAATCGAACAAGACCCGCGACGTCGCCGAGCACTTCGCCTGGGTCCACAGTGTCGAGCGCGAGAAGATCGCGCGCCGGCTGTCGGATCAACGCCCGCCGACCCTCGCGCCGCTCAATGTCTGCCTGCAGCTCAATGTCAGCGGCGAGGCGAGCAAGGCCGGCGTCGACGCCGAAGCACTACCGGCCCTGGCGGAGGCGCTGCTGGCGCTGCCCAATCTGCGCCTGCGCGGCTTGATGGCGCTACCGGCGCCGAGCGACGACCCGGCCCGCCAGCGCGAGGCCTTCCGCGCCGTGCGCGAAGCCTTCGAGGCGCTGCGCAGGCGTTTCCCCGAGGCGCCGCTGGATACCCTGTCGATGGGCATGAGCGGTGACCTCGAGCCCGCCGTCGCCGAGGGTGCCACGCTGGTCCGCCTGGGCACCGCGCTCTTCGGCAGCCGCCCTCCCGCCGGCGCCCGGTCGTGAGGCCACCCTTTTCTTCGCTGCGATACAGGATTTCGTCATGACCGACTCATCCCCGGCCAGCCACATCACCTTCATCGGTGCCGGCAACATGGCCAGTGCCATCTTCGGCGGCATGCTCGACAGCGGCTATCCGGCCGCCGCCATCACGGCCACCTCGCGCAGCCAGGAGCGCCTCGACGCCATCGCCGCGCAGTACCCAATCCACACCACCCGCGACAATCTCGCCGCTGTCGCCACGGCCGACGTGGTGGTGCTGGCGGTCAAGCCGCAGATGATGCGTGAGCTGTGTCTGTCGCTGCGTGAAGCGGTACAGGCGCGCCGCCCGCTGATCGTGTCGGTGGCCGCCGGGCTCGAGGCGGCCACGCTGGAGCAGTGGCTGGGCGGCGAGCTGGCCGTGATACGCTGCATGCCCAACACCCCGTCACTGGTCGGCGCCGGCGCCAGCGGCCTCTACGCCAATGTCCGCGTCGACGCTGCCCAGCGCAGCCTGGCGAGCGAACTACTGGGGTCGGTGGGACTGGTCGAGTGGGTCGAGGAGGAAGCGCAGATCGACGCCGTGACCGCCGTCTCCGGCAGCGGTCCGGCCTACTGCTTCCTGTTCATGGAGTCGCTGGAAGCCGCCGGCATCGCGCTGGGACTGGCGCCGGAGAGCGCCCGCCGGCTGGCGCTGCAGACGGTCTATGGCGCGGCCAAGATGGCGCGGGAGAGCGAGTTCGAACCAGCCGAGCTGCGCCGCCGCGTCACCTCGCCCAACGGCACCACCGAGCGCGCCATCCAGAGCTTCCAGGATGCCGAGCTCGCAAGCATCGTGGCCACCGCCGCCGAGGCCGCCGCAGAGCGCGCCCGCGAGCTGTCACGCGAACTGAGCCAGAACTGAAGTTGCCGAATCACTAGGAGATCATTCGATGGGCAGTCATCTCGGAAGCGCCGGTCTGATGCTGGTCAACAGCCTCGCCAGCATCTACCTTTCGTCCTCATGCTGCGCTTCTTGCTGCAGTTCTCGCAGGCGGACTACTACAACCCCATGAGCCAGGGGATCGTCAAGGCGACCCAGCCGGTGGTGGCGCCACTGCAGAAGTTCCTGCGCCCACTCGGCCGTATCGACATCGCCACCCTGTTCGCCGGCTTTCTGCTCAAGGCGATCGTGATCATCGCCATCTTCCAGTTCGCCGGCTTCGGCATGCCGCCGCTGCAGGGCATCCTGCTCGCGTCCATCGCCGGGGTGCTCAACGCCATTCTGAAGATCTACTTCTTCGCCCTGATCATCATGATCATCCTGAGCTGGGTGGCCCCGCGCGCGAGCCACCCCGGCGCGCTGCTGGTGATGCAGATCGTCGAGCCGATCATGGCACCGGTGCGCCGGGTCATCCCACCGCTGGGCATGATCGACCTGTCGCCGATCGTGGTCTTCATCGCCATCAACCTACTCGACAGCCTGCTGGTCGGCGCACTGGCCCGCGCCGCCGGCCTGCCGGGCGCCCTGGTCGGATTCTGAACGCCGCCACCGCCCCGGTCGCACGCTGTGCCCGGGGCGGTCGTCTGCCCTGCTGATTCTGGAGACCTCTGCGTTTCATGTCCGCTTCCTTCCCGCCCGACTCGGTCGGCCTGGTCAGCCCCAGACCGCGACCTTCGACACGCCGCTGCCGCTCGCCTGCGGCAAGACGCTGGCGCGCTTCGAGCTGGTCTACGAGACCTACGGCACGCTCAACGCCGAGCGCAGCAACGCCGTGCTCATCTGCCATGCGCTTCCGGCCACCACCACGCCGCCGGCTATCATGACGCCGACGAGCGCAAACCGGGCTGGTGGGATGCCTATATCGGCCCCGGCAAGGTAATCGACACCGACCGCTTCTTCGTCGTCTCGCTCAACAACCTCGGCGGCTGCCACGGCAGCACCGGGCCGGGCAGCGTCAATCCCGAGACCGGGCGCCTATGGGGGCCGACCTTCCCGGTACTCACCGTGGCCGACTGGGTGCATAGTCAGGCGCGCCTGGCCGACCATCTTGGCATCAGCCGCTTCGCCGCGGTGGTCGGCGGCAGCCTCGGCGGCATGCAGGCGCTGCAGTGGACGATCGCCTATCCCGAGCGGGTCGCCAACGCGGTGGTGATCGCCGCCACGCCGCGCCTCTCGGCCCAGAACATCGCCTTCAACGAAGTCGCGCGCCAGGCGATCCGTTCCGACCCCGACTTCTTCGACGGCTGGTACGCCGAACGCGAGGCGATCCCCAAGCTGGGGCTGAAGCTGGCGCGCATGATCGGCCACATCACCTATCTCTCGGAGCACTCGATGGGCTCGCGCTTCGGCCGCGATCTGCGCAGCGACCAGCTCAACTTCGGCTACGACGTCGAGTTCCAGGTCGAATCTTATCTGCGCCACCAGGGCGACACCTTCTCGACCCGCTTCGACGCCAACACCTACCTGCTGATGACCAAGGCGCTGGACTACTTCGACCCCGCCGGCCAGCACGACGGCGATCTCGCCGCGGCGCTGGCACCGGTCGCCTGCCCCTATCTGGTGATCAGCTTCACCACCGACTGGCGCTTCGCGCCGGCGCGCTCGCGCGAGCTGGTCGACGCCCTGCTGCGCGCGGGCAAGTCGGTGAGCTACGTCAACGTCGACTCGCCCCACGGGCACGACGCCTTCCTGCTGCCCAACGACCACTATCAGGCGGTGTTCGGCAGCTTCATGCAGCGGGTTCATGCCGATATTCGTGGGGAGAGTCGCTGATGCGCGCCGATCTCGAACTGATCTATGACTGGGTACCCGCCGGCGCCCGCATTCTCGACCTCGGCTGCGGCGACGGCACCCTGCTGGACACCCTGGGACAGCGCAAGGGCGTCACCGGCTACGGGCTGGAGATCGACCCTGCAGGGCTCGCCGCCTGCCTGCGCCGTGGGGTCAACGTGATCGAGCAAAATCTCGACGACGGCCTCGGCAATTTCGACGACGACGCCTTCGACGTGGTGGTGATGACCCAGGCGCTGCAGGCCCTGCGGCGACCGGACAGCATGCTGGTCGAGATGCTGCGAGTCGCCCCGGAGTGCATCATCGCCTTCCCCAACTTCGCCTTCTGGAAGCACCGCCTGCACCTGAGCCTGCGTGGCCGCATGCCGGTGTCGCGCTCGCTGCCCCACGCCTGGTACGACACCCCCAACATCCACCTGTCGACCTTCCGCGACTTCGCCAACCTGTGCCGTGAAAAGGGCGTGCGCATCGCCGACGAAGCGGTAGGCAGCGCCGATCACCAGCCCCACTGGACCTCGCGACGCTGGCCCAATCTGTTCGGCGAAACGGCGATCTTCCGGGTCTGTCGCGGCCGCTAGCCAGCGCTCGCTCGGTCTCAGTCGTCCGACGGCGGGAGTCGACGCTCGAGATCCACTGCCAGCCGGCGCGCCAGCCGCATGCCCAGCGGCCGGCCGTCGGCCTGGTGCAGCTCGCAGCCATAGGCCAGCACCTCGACCCCCTGCGCAGCCACCTCGCGTAGCCGCGCGGCGTAGGCGGGGTCGAGATGCGCCGCCGGCGCCACATCCTGGATGCCGGTATGCGCCACGCAGAACAGCAGCACGCTGCGCTGGCCCGCGGCGGAGAGTGTGGCCAGCGCATCGAGATGGCGCCGGCCGCGCTCACTGACCGCATCGGGAAAGTAACCGTGGCCGTCACGCTCCTTCAGTGTGACCTGCTTGACCTCGACGTAGCATGCGTCGCCGGAGGCCAGGTCGAGGCGGAAATCGAGTCGCGCCCCCTCGACCTTCACCTCCGGCGTCAAGCGCGCGAAGTGCGCCAGCGGGGCCACGCATCCGGCCCGCAGTGCCGCCGCCACCAGCGCATTGGCCCGCCCGGTGTGTACCGAGACCCAGTCGATCCCGCCCTGGCCGTCCGGCAGCTCGATCAGCTCCCAGGTCCAGGCCAGCTTGCGCGCCGGATTGGTACTCGGCGATAGCCACACCCGGCAGCCAGGCACATTCACCGCGCGCATCGAACCGGTATTGGGGCAGTGCGCCACCACCTCGCGGCCGTCATCGAGTCGCACATCGGCCAGAAAGCGCTTGTAGCGGCGCAGCAGCGTGCCGGGCACCAGCTCGATCCGGGACGGGTCCTGGCGCAGGCTCATCCGCGTCCCCGCCGGGCCAGAAAGCGTTCGAGACGCGCGACCGCCTCCTCCAGCCGCGCCACACCGGTGGTGAAGGCGATCCGCACATGGTGGCCCCCACCGCGCACAGCAAAATCGGTACCCGGGGTGATCGCTACGTTCTCCTCGTCGAGCAGTGCGCGGCAGAACGCCTCGCTGTCATCGGTGTGGGCGGAGACGTCGAGCCACACATAGAACGCGCCTTGGGGCGGCTGCGCCGGCGCCAGACCTAACCGAGCCAGCCCAGCGAGCAACGCATCGCGGCGCACCTGCAGCTCGGCGCGGCGCGCTTCCAGCTGGTCCAGGCAGGCTGGCGAGAAGGCCGCCAGCGCGGCGTGCTGGGAGAGCGTCGGTGGCGCCAGGAAGACATTCTGGGCCAGCCGTGACAGCGGCTCCAGCGCGGCCTCGGGGGCCACCAGCCAGCCCAGCCGCCAGCCAGTCATACCGAAGAACTTGGAGAAGCTGTTGACCACGAACGCCTCCGGCGCCGCGCTCACCGCGGAGACCGGATCGACCCCGTAGCACAGCCCCTGATAGATCTCGTCGACCAGCAGCGCCCCGTCACGGGCCGCCACCGTCTGCGCCACGGCCGACAGCTGCGACGCCGACAGCATGTGGCCGGTGGGGTTGGAAGGGGTCGCCAGCATCGCCAGCCGCGTGCAGGGCTGCCAGTGCTGGGCGAGCAGTGCGGCATCGAGCTGCCAGCCGCTCTCCGGGCCCACGGGCACACAGTCCACCGCGGCCTCAGCCAGCGCCATGAAGTGACGATTGCAGGGATAGGTGGGATCCGCCATCAGCACCCGGTCACCGCGCTGCACCAGCAGTTGACTGGCCAGCAGCAGCGCCCCGGAAGCGCCGGGGGTGACGATCACCCGACGCGGATCGAGTGCCACCCCGTGGCAGCGCTGATAGTGACCGGCGATCGCCTCACGCAGCGCCGGCAGGCCGCACGCCGGTGTATAGCGTGTGTGGCCCGCCGCCAGCGCCTCCTGGCCCGCCGCGACCACCGCCGCGGGGGGGGGGAAATCGGGCTCGCCGATCTCCAGATGAATGACGTCGTGACCGGCGGCCTCGCGGGCCTGGGCCGCCTCCAGCAGGCGCATGACGCGAAACGGCGCTACCGCCGCCAGGCGATCGCTCCAATGCATCTTCTATCGACTCCTCTCGCCGGGGCACTCTGCGGGCCGGACACCGGCAGCAGCGGCCGAGACCACGCACCGCCCCGTTTGGATGGGGCCGCCGCAGCTCACGGCGATATACCGGTCGCAGCGTCGCGGTGACCAAAAATAAAGCGCGGCTTTAGTTGCAATGCGGTAACTTTTTCGCTAAACAAGCATGGCTTCGGGCGGCGGCTGATGCTGCCCATGGTCGATTCTCGACCGAATCACACGCGTCACGACACTTGTGTAACGAGGCAGCCCCATGCCAGTAGCAGAAAAGAAAACGGAAGCGCCCAAGGCATTCACCCCGTACCAGCCGGCACCGGGTGAAGAGTACATGAACGAAAAGCAGCTTGCGCACTTCCGTGAGATCCTGCTGGGCTGGAAACAGGATCTTATGGAAGAGGTCGATCGCACCGTGCGCCACCTGCAGGAAGAGGCGAACAACTTCGCCGATCCCGCCGACCGGGCGACGCAGGAAGAGGGCTTCAGCCTCGAGCTGAGAACGCGTGACCGCGAGCGTAAACTGCTCAAGAAGATCAACGAAACGATCGACAAGATCGACGAAGATGATTACGGCTTCTGTGAAGCGTGCGGCGTCGAGATCGGCATCCGTCGCCTCGAGGCTCGCCCCACCGCCACCCTGTGCGTCGACTGCAAGACGCTGGCGGAGCTGAAAGAGAAACAGCTCGGCGGCTGATCGCGCCAATTAGGGAAACGCTGAATAAATCGCCGAGCAAGATGAAGAGCAAGGCGCCCGGAACGCAGAAAGCGAGACATAACTTGGGGTTAGGCGAGCTTTCTAGTACCGCGTAACGCAGCTATTCGCTTGTGTAGGCATTTATGCAGTGATTCCTTAGCTCGGCGGTCCATGGATCGCCTGGGCCAGCAGCAGACGGGCACCGACGGGTGCCCGTTTTGTTTTTCACTGCGGCTTGCGCTTCCCATCATGCCTACTTTCCCCTACCCCCTGGAGAGACGATGCCCTACGTCGGTCGTTTCGCCCCCACGCCCTCCGGCCCGCTGCATCTGGGGTCACTGGTCGCCGCCCTGGGCAGCTGGCTCGACGCGCGCGCCGCCGGCGGGCGCTGGCTGCTGCGCATCGAAGACATCGACCCACCGCGCTGCCCGCCCCAGGCCGCGGCGACCATTCAGCGCCAGTTGGAGGTCTTCGGTCTCACTTGGGACGGCGAAGTGTGCTTTCAGCACCAGCGCGACGACGCCTACCAGGCCGCGCTCGACCACCTGGCCACTACCGCCCGGGTCTATCCCTGCGGCTGCTCGCGCAAGGAGTGGCAGCACCTCGGCCACTACCCCGGCTGGTGCCGCGAGGGCCCGCGCCATCCCGAGCGCCCCCAGGCGTGGCGCCTGCGCACCGACATCGGCCCCAATCCGGTGATCTGGCAGGACCGGCTGTTCGGCACCCAGCGGCTCGACCCGACCACCCAAGGCGACGTGGTGGTCAAGCGCAAGGATGGCCTGTGGGCCTATCAGCTGGCGGTGGTGGTCGACGACGCCGCCCAGGGCATCACCGACGTGGTGCGCGGCTATGACCTGCTCGACAACACCCCGTGGCAGCGCCAACTGCAGCAGGCGCTGGACTATCCCGAGCCGCGTTATCTGCACCTGCCGCTGATTCGCGGCGACGACGGGCAGAAACTCTCCAAGCAGAATCTGGCGCCACCACTGCCACTGGATGACGCCACCGTGCGTCCGCTGCTCCACCGGGCGCTCACGCTGCTCGACCAGCGCCCCCCTGCGGCGTTGCATCAGGCCCCGGTCGCCACCCAACTGGCGTGGGCGGTGGATGCTTGGTCCCCACTCGCGCTGACACCCCGTGCCTATCGCGATCTGACGTGAACAATGGCGGTACGCACGTCTACCCCCTTCGACTGACGACCATGGTCTAAGCGCAATTCATGTCATTTTGCGTCACCCTTGTCGCCATTGCAGGAGGGGTTGTGCACCAAGAACAAGCATCGAGGGCATTTTTTGCCCCGTTTTGAACCACCCCTCTCAGGTATGCGGGCCGACAAGATCAAGAGCTGGCCGTAAGCAACGAGCCAACCCATTGACCAAAAAGAAAAAACCAGGGGATGGCACGCCCAGTGCACTCACATAGAACAAGAAGAACAAACGACATTCACCGGTCGCACCAACAATAACAATCGCGACAGGAAGACAGCACTGACGCCAACAACGACAACTCAGGCGTCGACTCGAACGACTCGCTGCCGCCGGAACCCTAACAACGACAACGGCTTCCAGGCAGCCAGAGGGATAACAACGACAACGCCCTCGAGTCATGCATGCAACCAGGACGCGACGTTCTTCGGTAGGCCGGGCAATAACAACAACGCGCCCCGTAACCCGAAGACTTCCCGATACAACGACAACACTCGGGAAAAGGCATTGCCTGTCGTGGTTGGATTATTGTTTTGAATACGAGGTGGTCGCCACCCGTGGTATCGCGATGCCCCGCATCGATGACGCCCCCGCTCGGTGACTGTGTTGCGTATTCAAGGCGATGCGCCATCACGAACAAAAAGAAGCGGCATGGACGTTGCAGAAAATGCTTAAGAGGGGAGGCCGATGGCCTCCCCTTTTTGCTGTGCGCCGGTGTCGCCGTGCGCGACCCTGCCGGTACGCAGCCGCGGGAACATGCCCGCCGATCGCTGCCGCCACCGAGTGCTCACCGCCTGACAGGGCGCATTCACCTGCACGGCTCCCCCGTGGCCATCGGCATTCGCCTCTCATGGCCAGGCCATCGGCCCCGATGCCCCATTTCGGAAAGGCGCATCAACGATCTTTCCTGACAGTTCACCCCAGCGATTCATCCCCAGTAATTCATCTCGACAATCCGCCCCGGCAGGCCAGGAGGACGGATATGAGGCTGGACAGGAGGCCAGGGCTTCGCTATGCAAGCCTGCGGGGCTCCGCTACACTGGGCTTTGCTATCTCGCGAGTCGACTTCGCCGCATGTTCAAAGGATTTTCCCGCTTTCTACAACGTCCCGGTGAACGTTGAAGAGCTCTTCGGCCCCGAGTCCGCCCGCGCCGACGCCGCCGAACCGGTCCTGCAACAGGTCGTGCTCCCCCGCGACGAGCACAGCGTGTCGCGCAAGAACCTGAGTGAAAACGCCCTCAAGGTGCTCTACCGGCTCAACGGCGCCGGCTACGACGCCTATCTGGTGGGCGGCTGCATCCGGACTCCCTGCTCGGCCGCAGCCCAAGGATTTCGACGTTGCCACCAGCGCCACCCCCGACGAGGTGCGCCAGCTGTTTCGCAACTCGCGTATCATCGGCCGGCGCTTTCGCATCGTTCACGTGCGCTTCGGCCGCGAAATCATCGAGGTCACCACCTTCCGCGGCAGTCACGGCGACGGCGATGACGGCAACGTCAGCCAGCAGTCCGACCAGGGGCTGCTGCTGCGTGACAACGTCTGGGGCAGCGTGGAAGAGGACGCCATCCGCCGCGACTTCACCGTCAACGCCCTCTACAGCGTCAGCGACTTCAGCATCTACGACTGGACGGCGGTATCGCCGATCTCGAGCGGCGCCTCCTGCGCCTGATCGGCGACCCCGAGACGCGCTATCGCGAGGACCCGTACGCATGCTGCGTGCCGCCCGCTTCGCCGCCAAGCTCGATTTCGCGATCGAAGCCGGTACCGAAGCGCCAATCCGCGAACTCGCCCCGCTGCTGCTGCAGATTCCGCGGCACGCCTGTTCGAAGAGGTGCTCAAGCTATTTCTCTCCGGCCACGCGGTGCAGAGCTTCCGCTGCTGCGCGAACTCGGTCTTACGCCATGCTGTTCCCGGAGAGCGACGAGGCGCTGGCAGAGCTGCCCTGGGCAGAAGCCCTGGTCGAGCAGGCACTGGCCAAACCGACGCGCGGCTGGCCGAGGATCGCCCGGTCACCCGGCCTTCCTCTTCGCCGCGCTGCTGTGGCCCTGCGTGGTGCAGCGCACCGCCCGGTTGGCCCACGAGCAGGAGCTGCCCGATGTTCCCGCCCAGCAGGGCGGCGCGCAGCAGGTCATCAGCCGTCAGCTCAAGCACACCTCGATTCCCAAGCGTTTCAGCATCCCATGCGCGAGATCTGGGATCTTCAGCAGCACCTGCCGCGCCGGCGCGGACGCAAGGTGTTCCAGACGCTGGAACATCCACGCTTCCGCGCCGCCTACGACTTCCTGCTGCGCGCGAGCAGGCCGGCGAACTCGCGCCGGAGCTGGGCGAGTGGTGACCGAGTTCCAGCACGCCGACGAGAGCCGCCAGCACGAGCTGATGAAGCAGGTCGATGGTGGCCCACCCGGCCTCCACCAACGGCAAGCCCAAGCGCCGCCGTTCGCGCAAGCGCCGCCGCCCAGCAACCGCGCTGCACCGCCGACCCTGGATGAGTGATCCCGCCGGCGCGCTGGCCTATATCGGCCTCGGCAGCAATCTCGAGGCGCCGCGCGATCAGCTCGAGCGCGCCCTCGAGGCGCTCGCGGTACTGCCGCTGAGCACCCTGCTGGCGCACTCCTCGCTCTATGCGAGCGCTCCCGTGGGGCCTCAGGACCAGCCCGACTTCGTCAATGCGGTGGTGGCGCTGCGTACCCGCCTCTCGCCACTGGCACTGCTCGATCAACTGCAGGCGCTGGAGCAGCGCCACCGTCGTGTGCGCCTGCGTCACTGGGGGCCACGCACGCTGGACCTCGACCTGCTCAGCTACGCCGACCTGAACCTGCAGACGCCGCGCCTGACGCTGCCGCATCCGCAACGCCTGGCAAGACGCTTCGTGCTCGAACCCCTGGCCGAGATCGCCCCCACGCTGGTGCTCGACGGCATCCCAGTGGGCGAGCGCGCCGCCGCCTTGGCGCATCAGCCGCTGCACCGCCTGCCAGCGTGAGTGCAGGTGTGCCGACGACAGCCTAATGTCGTGTTGCGTCCCCCGAACAACGCTTTACACTCGGCCCCGCGCCCAAGGTACCCGGCGTTCGATACCTGCGAGAGAACCGTGATGAAGCCCGTTACCCTGAATACGCTGCGCGAGCTCAAGACGCGCGGCGATACCTTCAGTTGCCTGACCGCCTATGACGCGACCTTCGCCCGCTGCGCCGACGAGGCCGGCATCGAAGTACTGCTGGTGGGCGACTCCCTCGGCATGGTGCTGCAGGGTCACGCCAGCACGCTGCCGGTCACCCTCGATGACCTCTGCTACCACACCGCCTGTGTGGCCCGCGCCAAACGCCAGAGTCTGCTGATGGTCGACCTGCCGTTCATGAGCAACGTCGACACCGCGCAGCTGCTGCGGGACGCTGGCACCCTGATGCGTGCCGGGGCCGAGATGATCAAGATCGAGGGCGAGGCGTGGATGGCCGAGGGCGTCAACGAGCTGCATCGCCGCGGCGTGCCGGTGTGCGCGCACCTCGGCCTGACCCCGCAGAGCGTGCACCGTTTCGGCGGTTTCAAGGTCCAGGGCCGCGAGCGCGACCAGGCCCAGCGCATCATCCATGACGCCCAGTGCCTGGTCGATGCCGGTGCGGCGGTGATCCTGCTGGAGTGCGTGCCGGCGGAGCTGGGCAAGGCAGTACGCGACGCCGTCGCCGCGCCGGTGATCGGCATTGGTGCCGGCGCCGAGGTCGACGGCCAGATCCTGGTGATGCACGACGTGCTGGGGCTCAACAGCGGCTACGTGCCGCGCTTCGTCAAGAACTTCCTGAGTGGCCGCGACAACATTTCCGACGCCTTCCGCGCCTATCACGAGGCGGTCAAGGCGCGCACCTTCCCGGCCGAGGAGCACACCTTCTGATGCGCACCCTGCACGCCATCGCGCCGCTACGCGAATGGCTCGACGGCGAGCGCCGCCGCGGCCGGCGCATCGCCCTGGTACCGACCATGGGCAACCTGCATGCGGGCCATCTGGCGCTGGTCGACCGAGCCCGTGAACTGGCCGATGTGGTGGTGGCGACGCTGTTCGTCAATCCCCTGCAGTTCGGCCCGGGCGAGGACTTCGCGCGCTACCCACGCACCCTGGCGGCCGACAGCGAGCAACTGGAACGCCACGGTTGTGATCTCTTGTTCGCGCCCAGCGTGGAGACCCTCTACCCGCAGGGACTAAAGGGCCTGACCCAGGTACGGGTGCCCGGCGTCTCGGAGGGTCTCTGCGGCGGCAGCCGCCCCGGCCATTTCGATGGCGTCGCCACCGTGGTCTCGCTGCTGTTCCATCTGACCCAGCCAGACGTCGCCTGCTTCGGCGAGAAGGATTTCCAGCAGCTGGCGGTGATTCGCAAGCTGGTCGACGATCTGCACTTCCCGATCCAGATCGAAGGCGTGACCACGGCGCGGGCCGACGATGGCCTGGCACTCTCCTCGCGCAATGGCTATCTCTCCGCCGAGGAACGCCAGCGCGCCAGCGCCCTCTACCGCACCCTGCGCGAGTGTGCCGCCGCGCTGGCCGAGGGTGACGCCATCGATACCAGTCTGGCCCGGGCGCGCCAGGCCCTGACGGATGCGGGCCTGCAGCTGGACTATCTGGAGCTGCGTGACCCCAGCCTGGCGCCGCTGGCGCCCGGGGCAGTCGGGCCCGCGCGGCTGCTCGGTGCCGTCTATCTGGGACGCACCCGGCTGATCGACAATATCGCCATCACCCTGCCAGAGCCTGCGCATGCCTGAACGCCGCTGGCGTGCGGCGCTGCCGGGCGATCTGCGCGTGATCGCCGGCTGGGTCGACTCGCCACAGGCGCTCGAACGCTGGGCCGGCCCAGGGCTCTCCTGGCCGCCGGAGCCCGCCACCCTGTGGCGCGAGTTCGGCGGCGGCGCCACGCCCGCCTTCACCCTGCGCGAGGGCGAGCACCCCGTCGCCTTCGGCCAGCTCGTGCCCAAGACCACCGACCACTGGCATCTAGCCCGGCTCATCGTCGCCCCCGAGCGCCGCGGCCAAGGGCTGGGACGCTGCCTGTGCCAACACCTGCTGGTGCAGGCCCGGCGGCGCCAGGCCCGCTGTGTCACCCTGAACGTGTTCCACGACAACCTCGCGGCACTGACCCTCTATCAGGCGTTGGGCTTCATCCCCCGAGGCACCACGGATGCCCGCGGCATACAGCCGATGTGGCTGCCGCGGTTTGCCGATTCAGATCACACCACAGACAATGAGTGCCCGGAAGACGGCTGAGCGCCGCCTGCCGACTCGACGATCATGGTCAGAGACAGCCAATGAACCAACTGAGACCGGACCCGTTCTCACCCTACCAGTTCTATTCGGCGCAGCAGTGGGCTGCCTTTCGCGCCGACACGCCGCTGACGCTCGCTTCCGAAGAGGTACAGCGCCTGCGCTCGCTCAACGACCCGATCGATCTCGATGAGGTGCGGCGCATCTATCTGTCGCTGTCGCGGTTGCTCTCCTCCTACGTCGAGGCCAGCCAGCAGCTCTACGCCCAGCGCAAGCGCTTTCTCGACATCGACGACACCCAGAAGACGCCGTTCATCATCGGCCTGGCCGGGTCGGTCGCGGTAGGCAAGTCGACCACCGCGCGTATTCTCAAGGAGCTGCTGGCGCGCTGGCCGTCGAGCCCCAAGGTCGACCTGGTCACCACCGATGGCTTCCTTTACCCCAACGCGGTGCTCAAGGACAAGGCCTTGATGACCCGCAAGGGCTTCCCGGAGAGCTACGACATCGGTGCGCTGCTGCGTTTTCTCTCTTGGATCAAGGCGGGGGTGCGCAACGTCCAGGCACCGCTCTACTCGCACCTCACCTACGACGTGCGTGAGCGCGAGTTCCAGACCGTCGACCGCCCCGACATCCTGATCGTCGAGGGCATCAACGTGCTGCAGGTGCGCGACCTGCCCGAAGACGGCAAGATGGTGCCGTTCGTCTCCGACTTCTTCGACTTCTCGATCTACATCGACGCCGAAGAGCAGCATATCCACGACTGGTATCTGGAGCGCTTCAAGCTGCTGCGCCAGACCGCCTTCCAGAACCCCGACTCCTTCTTCCACCGCTATGCCCAGATCGGTGAGGCCGAGGCGCTGGAGATCGCCGAGGGGCTGTGGCGCGACATCAACCGCCGCAACCTGCGCGAGAACATCCTGCCGACCCGCCCGCGAGCCGATCTGATCCTGCGCAAGGGGCGCGATCATCTGGTCGAGCAGGTGGCACTGCGCAAGGTGTGAACCACACCAGGCTCGCCGACTCTGCAAACTTGCCGCACAGAACTTGTCCAGACATAGCGTTTTGTCAGCCTGTGTGACGGCGGCGAACTTTCGCCGCCGTTTCCCCTCGGATAGCTGTCAACTTTGGTCGAAGACAGGAAGGCGGGATGCTGGTTTCGGTTCAGGCGCTGCGCGCCCTGGCGGCGTGGATCGTCGTCTTTCACCACTTCATGCAGGTGTTCTTCGGCTTCCAGGCCGATAACTGGGTCGAGTATCTGCTCTCCACCCGCGGTCAGGTGGGGGTGGACATCTTCTTCGTCATCAGCGGCTTCGTGATCACCGTCTCGACCCGCGGCAAGCGGCTCTCGATGCCCCAGTTCCTGCTTCAGCGTTGCGCTATCGTGCCTGCCTACTGGCTGTATACCGCGATCACCGCCCTGGTGATCGTATTCACCAGCGACGTCATGCCGGAGTACGGCTTCAGTGTCATCGGGCTGATCAAGTCGCTGCTGTTCATCCCGCCGAGAACCCGGCCGGCTACGGCTACTACCCGATCCTGCCGGTGGGCTGGACGCTCAACTTCGAGATGCTGTTCTACCTGGTGTTCGCCGCCTCGCTGCTGCTGGCGCGGCCATGGCGGCTATGGGGGCTGGTGATCGCGATCGTGGCGATCAATACGCTGTTTGCCTCCCAGCCCTTCATCAGCAGCTTCTACAGCGACCCCATCATCTTCGAATTCCTGCTCGGCGTGGGTATCGGCGTCTACTACGCCCGCCACGGGCTGCCCACCGGGCGGCTATGGCCGCTGCTGCTGATCGGGCTCAGCGTGGCGACGCTACTCGCCTTCGACGACCCTTCCGGCGCTCAGCGCTTCTTCGCCTGGGGCCTGCCCAGCGCCCTACTGGTGATCGCCTGTATCGCGCTGGAGCCGCATATCGGCGACAACCGGGTGTTCAAGCGCATGGGCGACTGGTCCTACTCGACCTACCTGCTCCACGTCATCGTGCTGTGGTGCGGTAACTACCTGCTCACCCAACGCCTCGGGCTCGGGCCCTATCTCACCCTGGCGATCTGCCTGCCGATCATCGCGCTGCTCTCCTGGATCAGCTTCGAGCTGGTGGAGAAGCGCCTGTCGCGACGGATCAAGCGCTGGCTGCCGGCGCCCCGTGCCACTGCCGCTAGCGCCTGAGCTCGCAGGGTGCCCGCCAGGGATGGCCGGGCACAAAACATCGTCGGGAACGATTCTAGACGCCAAAGGCGGCCCGTAGGGTGCCCGCCAGGGATGGCCGGGCACAAAAACGCCCGGCCCGCATGAGGCGGGCCGGGCGTGGTCGAGCGAGCAGCGGGCGCCGGTGCGGCGCCCGGAGACTTACTCGGTGACGACGAGGGACGCCTCGAAGGCGGCCTGCTCTTCCGGGGTGATCTCCTTGATCGACAGCTTCACGCGGTTGCGGTTGTCGATATCGAGCACCTTGACCGTCACTTCCTGGCCTTCGCTCAGGTAGTCCTTCACGTCGTTGACGCGCTCCGGCACGATCTGCGAGATGTGCACCAGGCCGTCGGTACCCGGCATGAAGTTGACAAAGGCGCCGAAGTCGGCCAGACGCACCACCTTACCGCGGTAGAGCTTGCCGATCTCGGCTTCGGCGGTGATCGCCTCGACGCTGTCGATGGCACGCTTGGCCGCGGCGCGGTCTTCGGCGTAGATGCGCACGGTGCCGTCGTCGTCGATGTCGATGGAGGCGCCGGTCTCTTCGCAGATACCACGAATGGTAGCGCCGCCCTTACCGATGACGTCACGGATCTTGTCCGGATCGATCTTGATCGTCTGCATCGCCGGGGCATAGTCGGAGACGTCGTTGCGGCTCTCGGCGATGACTGCGTTCATCTTGTCGAGGATCTCGATACGCGCCTGATGTGCCTGGGAGAGCGCGGTCTCCATGATCTCTTCGTTGATGCCCTCGATCTTGATGTCCATCTGCAGTGCGGTCACGCCCTGGGCGGAACCGGCCACCTTGAAGTCCATGTCGCCGAGGTGATCTTCATCGCCCAGGATGTCGGTGAGCACGGCGAAACCGTCATCGTCCTTGACCAGACCCATGGCGATACCCGCGACCGGCGCCTTGATCGGCACGCCAGCGTCCATCAGCGCCAGCGAGGTGCCGCAGACGGAAGCCATCGAGCTGGAGCCGTTGGACTCGGTGATCTCCGAGACCACGCGGATAGTGTACGGGAAGTCGTCTTCGCTCGGCAGCATCGCCTGCACGCCACGGCGCGCCAGCCGGCCATGACCGATCTCGCGGCGCTTGGGGCCACCCATGAAGCCGGCTTCGCCGACGCTGTAGGGGGGAAGTTGTAGTGCAGCAGGAAACGATCCTTGCGCTCCCCTTCCAGCGACTCGATCAGTTGGGCGTCACGCAGCGTGCCCAGAGTGGCGATGACCACGGCCTGGGTCTCGCCGCGGGTGAATAGCGCCGAGCCATGGGTCCGCGGCAGCACACCGACCTTGACGTCGAGCGGACGCACGGTCTTGTGGTCGCGGCCATCGATACGCGGCTCGCCGGCGATGACGCGACGCCGCACGGTGTGCTTCTCGAGGCTGGCCAGGGCACCGCTCACCTCGTCGGCGCTGAACTGCGGGCTGTCGCCAGCGGCGAACTGGGCCAGCGCATCGCTGCGGATCGCGGCCAGGGCATCCTGACGCGCCATCTTGTCGGTGATGCGATAAGCCTCGCCGATCTTGGCTTCGAAAGGCGCCGGCGATGGCGCTCTTGAGGGCGGCGTTGTCTGCCGCCGGCTGCCAGTCCCACTTGGGCTTGCCGGCTTCCTGGGCGAATGCCTTGATCGCGTCTACCGCGACCTGCATCTCCTGGTGAGCGTAGAGCACGCCGCCGAGCATTTCGTCTTCGCTCAGCTCCTTGGCCTCGGACTCGACCATCAGTACCGCCTTGTCGGTACCGGCGACGACCATGTTGAGCTCGGTGGTGGCGAGCTCATCCACCTTGGGATTGAGGAAGTAGCCACGCGACTCGGTGAAACCGACACGGGCGGCGCCGATCGGGCCGTTGAACGGCAGCCCGGAGATCGCCAGCGCGGCCGAGGTGCCGAGCATCGCAGCGATGTCCGGGTCCTGGTTACGGTCGGCGGAGAGTACGGTACAGATGACCTGGACTTCGTTCATGAAGCCCTTGGGAAACAGCGGACGGATCGGGCGGTCGATCAGACGCGAGGTCAGCGTCTCTTTCTCGGTGGGGCGCCCTTCACGCTTGAAGAAGCCGCCGGGGATCTTGCCGACCGAGTAAGTCTTCTCCTGGTAGTGCACGGAGAGCGGAAAAAAGTCCTGGCCGGGCTTGAGATCCTTGCGGCCGACGACGGTACACAGCACCACGGTGTCATCCATGGTGACCAGCACGGCGCCGGTAGCCTGACGGGCGACGCGCCCGGTTTCGAGAGTGACGGTGCTGGCACCGTACTGGAAGGTGGTTTCGACCGATTCACGGGTATTCCTTCAACTTGTCGGATTCATGTGGGTCTTTTGACTCGGCGACCATTCTAGGCTTTCGCGCTGGCGAGAGCTACCGACGTCGCCCGCGTGTCACGCGCTACACAGACGCAAGAAGCCGCCGTGGAAAGCGCATGTCAAACCCTTTGCCGATGGGCGCCGGAGGCAGGACGAAGCGAGAGTCCTTTGCCATGGATGGCAAAGGTAGCGCACAGGGATGTGTTTACAGCGCCCTCGCGCAGTCCTGCCGCCGGGAAAGCCCATCCAGCCTGGTGTGAAAGGTGTTTCAAGGAAAAGACGGAAGAGAGGGGCGAAGTGATGCCTCTGGTGCGACGCAGGACCCCAGCACGGACATAAAAAAACAGGCAATCCCGAAAGGGATTGCCTGTCTCGAACACGCGCTGCCAGCAAGCGTGCCGGCAGCCGGTATCAGCGACGCAGACCGAGCTTCTTGATCAGCGACTGATAGCGGTCGAAGTCCTTGCCCTTGAGGTAGTCCAGCAGCTTGCGGCGCTGGTTGACCATGCGGATCAGACCACGACGGGAGTGGTGATCCTGCTTGTGATCCTTGAAGTGGCTCTGCAGGCCATCGATGTTGGCGCTCAGCAGGGCAACCTGCACTTCCGGGGAACCGGTGTCGTTTTCACCCTGGCCGAACTCCTTGACGATTTCGGCTTTCTTCTCGGCAGTCAGTGCCATGAAACACTCTCCTAAGCAATATGCTTGAGTGATGAATGTCGGAGACCACGCATATTTGCAGTCTCCCGATGATCGCCGGAGCGAACTCCAGCGTGTGGCGTCGAGCCAGGCTCGCCGCCGTTGCCACCCTGGCGTCGGAACTCAGCCCGACGCCAGAGCCGCGGTATCGACCAGGCGCTTGGGCGCGATCTCCGTCGCCCCGGTCGCCTCGACCAGCCCCAGAAAGGCGTGGTCGAGATAGAGTCTCGCCGTAGTGCCGGGCACCAGCGTGCCGGCGGCCACCGCGGCGCGCTGCCCGTGAAGCAGGCGATCAGCAGTCTCGGCGGCCACCGCGAGCGGTGGCAGATGGTCGAGCATCGCATCGGCCGGCAGCAGCTGTGCCAGCCGCGTGTCGTCGTCCATCGCCTCGAGCGCTGCGAGCGTCACCCGGTTCGCGCTGTCGAAAGGTCCTGTCTGCAGCCGCTCCAGCGCCGTGATATGCGCGCCGAAACCGGCTTCGCGGCCGATATCCTCGGCCAGCGTGCGGATATAGGTACCCTTGCTACAGCGCACCTCGAGCCAGAAGCCATCGGGCTCCCAGCCGAGCGGCCGAATATCATACACCGTCACGCGGCGCGGCGCACGTGCCACCGTCTTGCCTTCCCGCGCCAGCTCGTAGAGCTTGCGCCCCTGATGCTTGAGCGCGGAGTACATCGGCGGCACCTGCTCGATCTCGCCGCGAAAGCGTGCGAGCAGCGCCTCGATGGCCTCGCGGTCCAGCCGTTCGGGGAGCGGCTGACGTGCGATCACTTCGCCTTCGGCATCGCCGGTGTCGGTGATCTCACCCAGCTTGACCCGGGTACGATAGACCTTGTCGGCCTCCAGCAGGTGCGCGGAGAATTTGGTCGCCTCGCCGAGGCAGATCGGCAGCAGCCCGGTTGCCATCGGATCCAGCGTACCGGTGTGCCCCGCCTTACGCGCCTGATAGAGGCGTCGAACCCGCTGCAGCGCATGGTTGCTGGACATGCCCTGGGGCTTGTCCAGCAGCAGCACGCCATCGATCGGCAGGCCCTTGCGACGCCTGGCCATCAGCGTGGCTCTCCATCACCCCGCTGAGGCTCTCCATCACCCCGCTGCGAGGCGTCATCGTCCCGCTGCGAGGCGTCATCCTCGGACGACGCGTCGTCAGCCGCGTCTTGACGCTTGTCACTGGCCACCGCTTCGTCGATCAGCGCCGAGAGGTGATGGCCGCGCAGCACGCTTTCGTCGTAGTGGAAGCGCAGCTCCGGCACGTGACGCAGCTTGATGCGACGCGCGATCTGCGAGCGCAGGAAGCCGGCCGCACGCTTGAGCACGCCCAAGTTCTCGCGCACCCGCTCGGCGTCGTTCTCGCCCAGCAGGGTGACGAAGACATCGGCGTAGCCGAGATCCCGGCTGACCTTCACCGAGCTGACGGTGACCATGCCCAGCCGCGGATCCTTGATCTCACGCTGGATCAGCACGGCCAGCTCCTGCTGGAGCTGGTCGGCGACCCGGTCGGTTCGTTTGAATTCGCGCATCGTTAGCTCCGTGGCCCCGGAGGCCGTGCCTCCGGGGATCGCCGCTTACAGCGAACGTTCGACCTTGACCTGATCGAAGACCTCGATCTTGTCGCCGACCTGAACGTCGTTGTAGTTCTTGACGCCGATACCGCACTCCATGCCGTTACGCACTTCGTTGACGTCATCCTTGAAGCGACGCAGGGACTCCAGATCGCCTTCGTAGATGACCACGTTGTCGCGCAGGACACGGATCTTCTTGTTGCGGTGGACGGTGCCCTCGATGACCATACAGCCAGCGATCGCGCCGATCTTCGGCGCCTTGAACACGTCGCGCACTTCGGCGATACCGACGATCTTCCTTCCACTCCGGTGCCAGCATGCCGCTCATGGCCTGCTTGACCTCGTCGATGAGCTGGTAGATGACGCTGTAGTAGCGCAGATCCAGCCCTTCACGCTCGACGATCTCCCGCGCGGAGGCATCGGCACGCACGTTGAAGCCGACCAGAATCGCCTCGCTGGCGAGCGCCAGGTTGGCATCGGTGCCGGTGATACCACCGACCCCGGAGGAGACCACGGCGACCTGGACTTCGTCGGTGGAGAGCTCTTCCAGTGCGCCACGGATCGCTTCCAGCGAGCCCTGGACGTCGGCCTTGAGCACGACGTTGACCTTGGCCACCTCGTCCTGGCCCATCTGGCTGAACATGTTCTCCAGCTTGGCCTTCTGCTGCCGCGCCAGGCGCACTTCA
This sequence comes from Salinicola tamaricis, assembly GCF_003006155.1. GTDB lineage: Bacteria > Pseudomonadota > Gammaproteobacteria > Pseudomonadales > Halomonadaceae > Salinicola > Salinicola tamaricis. The sequence goes on from NZ_CP023559.1 coordinate 1,229,647, forward strand.
CGGTATTTGCCCTGACGGAAGTTGGCGATCTCGCGCGCCTTCTTCTCATCACTCAGCACCATGAAGTCTTCGCCGGCTTCCGGCGTACCGTCGAGGCCCTGGATCTCCACCGGCATCGACGGGCCCACCGACTCGACCTGCTGGCCGAGTTCGTTGGTCAGCGCACGCACGCGGCCGTAGTGCAGGCCAGCGAGTACGATGTCACCGCGGCTCAGGGTACCGTTCTGGACCAGCACGGTGGCGACCGGACCGCGACCGCGATCGAGTCGCGACTCGACCACCACACCCTTGCCGGGCGCTTCGGGAACGGCCTTGAGCTCGAGCACTTCGGAGACCAGCAGCACGGACTCGAGCAGCTGATCGATGCCGTCACCGGTCTTGGCCGAGACGGGCACGAACTGAGTGTCGCCGCCCCACTCTTCCGAGATCACGCCGTGCTGGGAGAGTTCGTTGCGGATGCGGTCGAGGTCGGCACCCTCTTTGTCGATCTTGTTGATCGCCACCACCAGCGGCACACCGGCCGCCTTGGCGTGTTCGACCGCCTCGATCGTCTGCGGCATCACGCCGTCGTCGGCAGCCACCACCAGGATGACCACGTCGGTAGCCTGGGCACCGCGGGCACGCATGGCGGTAAAGGCCGCGTGTCCGGGGGTGTCGAGGAAGGTCCACACCGCCGTGCTCGCCTTCGACGTGGTAAGCGCCGATGTGCTGGGTGATCCCACCGGCTTCACCGGTCGCCACCTTGGTGCGACGGATGAAGTCGAGCAGCGAGGTCTTGCCGTGGTCGACGTGACCCATCACCGTCACGACCGGCGAACGGGTGATCTCGTCGCCCTCGTAGGAGATGTTCTCGAGCACTTCGGTCTCGAGCGCATCTTCCTTGACCAGACGCGGCTTGTGGCCCATCTCTTCGACCACGATCGCAGCCGTGTCCTGGTCGATGGTCTGGTTGATGGTCACCGCCGCGCCCATGCTGAACATGGCCTTGATCACTTCGTTGGCCTTGATCGACATCTTGTCGGCGAGCTCGGCCACGCTGATCGACTCGGGGATCGCCACTTCACGCACGATCGGCTGAGTCGGCTTCTGGAAACCGTGCTGGTTGTCGCCACGCCCACGGCGGGTACCACGACGCTCGGCACGCTTGACCTTCTTGCCACCGCGGCGCCGCTCGCCACGATCGTCGTCGTCATCGCGACGGCCACGCCGGGTGCTGTCGCGCTCCTTCTCCTTCTTGGGATGCGCGCGACGGTTGTCGGTACGCTGCTCCTTGGGCGGCGGCTCGACGAACGGCTGGCTGTTGGAAACCGGCTCCACGTCCTCGACCTGCGGCTCCTGGGGGATATCATCACCCGGGGCGGCGGGGGCCGGCGACGGTGCGGCTGCCTTGTTGGAGCTCTCCTGGCCAGCGCTCTCGGCGGCCGCTGCCTTCGCGGCCGCTTCGGCGTGCGCCTGCTGCTCGGCCTGTTGCGCCTGCTGAGCCTGATGATCGGCCATATCGCCGACCAGCTGACGCGGACCGGACTCCTCGACCGGCGCCTCTTCGGCCGGCTCGGCGTCGCGCTTGACGTAGGTGCGCTTCTTGCGCACCTGCACCTCGATGGTCTTGCCACGCTCGCCCGAGCGAATCTTGCTGCGGGTGTTGCGCGTCAGCGTGATACGGTTGCGCGGACCCCGGCCCCCACCATGACTCTTGGTCAGGTGGTCGAGCAGGCGCTGCTTGTCTTCTTCGGATACGGCGTCACTCTCCTGCTTGTGCGGGAGGCCTGCATCTTTCATCTGTTCTAGCAAGCGGGAGACATCGCGTCCCACCTTGCCGGCAAACTCTTTTACGGTCATGTCTGACATTACGACCCTCCTGAACCCGTGACCACGTTACTCTTCGCTCTGAAACCAAGGCGCACGGGCAGTCATGATCAGTGCCGCTGCGCGCTCCTCGTCCACGTCGTCGATATCCTTCAGATCCTCGATGGACTGTTCCGCAAGGTCCTCCATGGTGACGATGCCACGGCTGGCGAGAATGAATGCCAGGTGGCGGTCCATGCCGTCCATCGTGAGAAGGTCTTCGGCGGGCTGAGCGCCGTCCAGTTCCTCTTCCGAGGCGATAGCCAGGTTGAGCAGCTCATCCTTGGCCCTTGCTCGCAGTTCCTCGATCAGATCCTCGTCGAACTCTTCGATCTCCAGCATCTCCTCGAGCGGCACGTAGGCCAGCTCCTCGATCGTCGTGAACCCTTCCTCGACCAGGATGCGGGCGACGTCTTCGTCGATCTCGAGATGGTTGATGAAATATTCGATCAGGCTGTCGACTTCCTGCTCGCGCTTACCCTCGGCCTCGTCCACGGTCATGACGTTGAGCGTCCAGCCCGTCAGCTCGCTGGCGAGCCGCACGTTCTGACCGCTGCGACCGATGGCCTGAGCGAGGTTGTCCTCGGCGACGGCGACGTCCATCGAATGGGCGTCTTCATCGACGAGAATGGAAGCGACTTCCGCCGGCGCCATGGCGTTGATCACCAGTTGGGCGGGGTTGTCGTCCCATAGAATGATGTCCACGCGCTCGTTGCGCAGTTCGTTGGACACCGCTTGTACGCGCGAACCGCGCATACCGACGCAGGCACCGACCGGATCGATGCGCTTATCGTTGGTCTTGACCGCGATCTTGGCGCGGGCGCCCGGATCGCGCGCCGCGCCCTTGATCTCGATCAACTGCTCGGCGATCTCGGGCACCTCGATCTTGAACAGCTCGACCAGCATGCCGGGCTTGGTCCGTGACAGGATCAGCTGGGAGCCGCGGGCTTCTGGATCGACCTTCCACAGCAGCGCGCGCACGCGCTCGTTCATGCGGTAGCGCTCGCCGGGAATCATCTCGCCGCGCGGCAGGAAGCCTTCGGCATTCTCGCCCAGGTCGATGATGAGGCCATCGCGTGTCGTCTTCTTGACGATACCCGCGACCAGCTCGCCCTCGCGCTCGGCGTACTGCTTGACGATCTGCGCCCGCTCGGCCTCGCGCACCTTCTGCACGATGACCTGCTTGGCGGTCTGCGCCGCGATGCGGCCGAAAGCCACCGACTCGATCTGCTCTTCGACGACGTCGCCGAGGGCCAGCGGCGGATCGCGCTGTTCGGCTTCGACAGCGGGATCTCGCGCTCTTCGCTGAGATACTCTTCGTCTTCGACCACGGTCCAGCGGCGGAAGGTGTCGTACTCACCGGTGCGCCGGTCGATCTCGACCCGAACGCTCACGTCCTGACCTTCGAAACGCTTGCGCGAGGCGCTCGCGAGCGCCGCCTCGACGGCTTCGAAGATCACGTCTCGGGGAACGCTCTTCTCGTTGGAGATGGCGTCAACGACCAGCAGTATCTCTTTGCTCATGCCTATGCCTCGCCGAAAAACCGGTTCTGTGGAAACGCCTTGCTCGCATCGAAGCGTGGATCGGGCGCCTCTTCTTGTGATCGATGGGTGGTGTCGACAGCGCGATCGGCGGCTACCGATCCACCGACAGTGATGTTCGGCGTCAGTCGTCGAACTGCGGCACGACGCGCGCTTGATCGATGCTCTCGATGGGGAAGCAGTACTCTTCACCATCAATCTGCAGCAGCACGTCATCATCCTCGACGCCGGCCAGCAGTCCCTGGAACTTGCGTCGGCCATCGAACGCCGTGCGCAGCTTCAGCTGCACGACGTGGCCACGAAAACGCGAGAAGTGATCCAGGGTATAGAGCGGGCGGTCGAGCCCGGGAGAGGAGACTTCCAGGCTGTAATGGCTCGTGATCGGATCCTCGACATCGAGCACACCGCTCACCTGGCGGCTGACATCGGCGCAGTCGTCCACCGAGATACCGTTGGGGCTATCGATGAAGATCATCAACTTGGAGTGCTTGCCTTGAGCCAGATACTCCAGGCCCCACAGCTCGAAACCCATGGCAGTGACCACGGGTTCGATGATCGCATATAGTGCTGCGTCCTTGGTGACCACAGACGACTCCTACAGCAGTTGCATCAGGCACCTGACCGGGAGTTGAGAGACATGCAAGGTGCTAGGTGGCTGACTGACGTTGGCGTCAGCAGGCTAAGTTGAGAACGACAAAGCCGCTAACAAAAAGCCCCTTCTCTTGAAGGGGCCTTTCAAAAAACTTGGTAGCGGGGGCCGGATTTGAACCGACGACCTTCGGGTTATGAGCCCGACGAGCTACCAGACTGCTCCACCCCGCAACATCAGGTTGGCGATTATAGGAACGGCTCCGCGATGGGTCAAGGAGCGCTGCTATTCACGCGATCAACCAGTTTCGTTCAGAGGTCTGGAATCCAGATCGATTCCCAGGCTTGACGATGGTGCCGAAGGCGGGACTTGAACCCGCACGACCGTAAGGTCACTACCCCCTCAAGATAGCGTGTCTACCAATTCCACCACTTCGGCATCAGGGGAGTGTCACGCCCGAAAGCGTTGACACCAACTCGCAAGCCTACACTTGGCACTCACGAGTTTTCCTTCTCACTCAAGGATTTGACGATTTTTGCGGCGCCCCTTCCTCGAGTGCTGGCGCAGCATTATTCCCGGTTTGATCGCCGTCGTCAAGGGTCGGCGCGCCATTATGTTGCTGCTCGATCACCTGGGCGTCAGGAATGCCGCTCTGCGGCGCGCTGCTGGCGTTGGACGCAAAGTAGGCCAGCGCCAGCGAGGTGACGAAGAACAGCGCGGCCAGGCCACCGGTCAGCTTGGACAAGAAGCCACCGCTGCCGCGGGAGCCGAACACCGTCTGCGAGGAGCCACCGCCGAACGCCGCACCGGCCTCGGCGCCCTTGCCCTGCTGCAGCAGGACGAGCACCACCAGTGCGATGGCGATGAGTACGTGGATCATCAAAACTGCTATCTGCATGAAATCAACCTGCTGACTGACAAATCGCTATGAAATCGTCGACCTTGAGCGACGCACCGCCGATCAGGCCGCCGTCGATATCCTGCTGTGCGAGCAGCTCGGCGGCATTGCTCGCATTCATGCTCCCGCCGTAGAGCAGACGCAGCTCCGCGGCGAGTTCGCGGTCGAACCCCGCCTGATAGACGCGAATCGCCGCCATCACCTCTTGGGCCTGCATCGGGGTCGCCGTGCGCCCGGTACCGATCGCCCACACCGGCTCGTAGGCGATCGTCAGCAGACGTCGCTGCGCCGGCTCGAGCCGCGACATGACATAGCCCACCTGGCGCAGCACCACCTCTTCGGTGCGCCCGGCGTCGCGCTCTTCGAGCGTCTCACCGACGCATAAGATCGGACGGATGCCGATCCCCAGCGCCGCGATCACGCGATCGAACACCGCCGCGTCGTCCTCGCGATAGAGCTGACGCCGCTCGGAGTGACCGAGCACACCACTCGACGCCGAACTCCTTGAGCATCTGGCCGCTCACCTCACCGGTACGTGCGCCGGCGTGCAGCGGATTGAGCGTCTGCGCCCGAGCCCGATCGGCGTGGCGGCGAAGGCTTCCGACGCGGCCTGCAGATAGGGAAAGGGAGGATGGATCAGCACCTCGACCGACGCCGGCAGCGTCGTCTCGGCAAACGCCCGCGCGAAAGTCTCGACCAGCTCCGCTGAGCCATTCATCTTCCAGTTACCCGCGATCAGCGGCTTGCGCATGCTACCTCCCGTCGGTGGTGCGACATGGTATAAAAGCCTTGACAGCAAGACAACAAGAGAACTCGCGCCCCCTGCCGCTCAGGTGATCAGATTCTCGACGCTCGCCGCGATCCGCCCGGCCATCGCGGCGACGTCGAAGCGCGGACGCCCTTCCACCATGACCCAATCAGTGGTTCGGTGCCCGAGGGGCGCAGCAGCACTCGACCGCCATCACCGAGCTCCTGCTCCACCGCCGCACACTCTGGTGCAGCTCGGGGCTCTCCAACAGCGCCTTGGCATCGCTGCCGCCGGGCAGACGCACGTTGACCAGCGCCTGGGGGGCCTTCTCGAAACCCTCCAGCAACTGCGACAGGGTAGCACTTTCGCGCACCATCACCGCGAGCACCTGCAGCGCAGAGACGATACCGTCGCCGGTGGTCTGCACGTGGCGGCAGAGAATGTGCCCGGAAGATTCGCCCCCCAGCAGCCAGTCGTTGGCCAGCAGACGCTCGGTGACATAGCGGTCGCCGACCTTGGCGCGCTCGAACGGAATCCCCTGGCGCTCGAACGCCGCGGCCAGGCCGAAGTTGCTCATCAGGGTTCCCACCACGCCGCCGCGCAGCTTGTCACGGGCGTGCAGGTCGCGAGCGATGATATAGAGGATCTCGTCGCCGTCGACCAGGGTACCGTCGGCACCGACCAGCAGCACGCGATCGCCGTCCCCATCGAAGGCGATACCGAGATCCGCCTCGCGCTCACGCACCGCCGCCTGCAGACGCTCGGGGTGGGTCGAGCCGACGCCGTTGTTGATGTTGAGGCCATCCGGCTCGGCACCGATCACACTGACATCGGCCCCCAGCTCGCGGAAGACGTTGGGCGCGATGTGATAGGTGGCGCCGTGGGCGCAGTCGAGCACGATGCGCAGGCCGTGCAGCTCGAGCCGATTGGGCACCGTCGACTTGCAGAACTCGATATAGCGTCCGGCAGCATCGTTGATGCGTACCGCACGCCCCAGGCGATGGGGCGCCATGGTCTCGAGCGGCTGGTCGAGCTCCGCCTCGATCTCCAGCTCGACCGCATCGGCAAGCTTGAGCCCCTCGGCAGAGAAAAAACTTGATGCCGTTGTCCTGATAGGGATTGTGCGAGGCCGAGATGACGATACCGGCATCGGCGCGGAAGGTCCGTGTCAGGTAAGCGATCCCCGGTGTGGGCATCGGCCCCAGCAGCGAAACATCCGCGCCCGCCGCCGACAGCCCGGCTTCCAGCGCCGACTCGAACTATAGCCCGAGATGCGCGTATCCTTGCCGATCACCACCTTGGGCCGCGGTGCCTGATGAGACTTCTGGCGCGTCTGCTGGTCGGCGATCCGGGGACAGCACCCGACCCATGGCCCAACCCAGCTTGAGAATGAAATCGGCGGTGATCGGCGCCTCGCCGACCGTGCCGCGAATACCGTCGGTACCGAAATAGCGTCTACTCATGGGCTCCTCGCTCCTGCAGTACTGCCCAAGCCATATCGAGCGTCGCGTGTGGGGGCGACGTCGTGCGCGCGCAGGATGCGCGCGCCACGCTCGAGCGCCATCACTGCCAGCGCCAACCCACCGGGAAGACGCTGGCTGACCTCACGCCCCAGCGCCTCGCCGATCATGCGCTTGCGCGACACCCCTACCAGCAGCGGCAGGTCGAGCGCGTCGAGTGCACTCAGCGGGTTGAGCAGTTGAAGATTGTGTTCCAGTGTCTTGGCGAAACCGAAGCCCGGGTCGATCAGCAGCCGCGCCCGCGGGATGCCCACCTGCTCGCAGGCGGCGACGCGCTGGCGCAGGAAGTCGATCACCGCGACCTCGATCGGCTCGGCATAGTGCGGCGCCTGCTGCATGGTCTGGGGCTCGCCCTGCATATGCATCAGACAGATCGGCAGCGCGCTCTGCGCCGCCGCGGCCAGGGCGCCATCACGGGTCAGCGCGCGCACGTCGTTGATCAACCCCGCCCCAGCCTGCGCCGCCTCGGTAATGATCTGCGGCGCGCTGGTATCCACCGACACCAGAGCGTCGAACTCTCGCACCAGCATCTCGACCACCGGCAGTACCCGCTCGCGCTCGGCATCGAGCGCCACCGGCTGCGCCCCGGGGCGGGTCGACTCGCCACCGACATCGATGATATCGGCGCCCTCGGCGAGCATGCGCTCGGCATGGCGCCGGGCATCGTCGAGGCGCTGGTGCCGGCCGCCATCGAAGAACGAATCCGGCGTGACGTTGAGAATCCCCATCACGCGGGGACGGGTAAGGTCGAGGAGGTGCTTGCCGCAGCGCAGCATCGATCCGGCGTGGGGCGTTTCCGTCATGGGCCTCGGCTCGCCAAGAAGCGGGAAAAAAGAGAATGGCTCGAAAAAAGAGAGTCACTCTAAGCAGCGCCGCCGCTGGACGCAAGCGCTGCGCTGCGAGACACAACTACTACAGCGCTGGCGAGTGCACTGGGCCGATAACGCAACAGGGCGCCGTATCGGCGCCCTGTTGCAAGAGGAACGGTGTAGATGGCGTCCGGTTCAGGAACCGGCGGGCCCGCCCAGCGGATCGGAAGGACGCCGGCTGCCCGGCTCCTCGTCCTTGGACTCGTCCTCGTCCGGCTGCACCTCGCTGTCGCCAACCGGCTCGCCAGTACCGGCGCTCGGCCCCTGATCGTCCCAGTCCTTCGGCGGGCGCGGCTTGCGTTCCTTCATGATGTCCTTGAGCTGATCGGCATCGATGGTCTCGTATTGCATCAGCGCTTCGGCCATCAGGTCCAGCTTGTCGCGGTTCTCCTCGAGGATCTTCTCCGCCGTGGTGTAGCACTCGTCGATGATGCGGCGGATCTCCTTGTCGAGACGCGTCGAGGTCTCGCCAGAGTTGAGCTTGCCGCCGCCCTGACCTGGGCCACCGAGGAACTGGTGCGACTCGTCCTCGTCGTACATCAGCGGTCCCATCTCGTCTGAGAGGCCCCACTTGGCCACCATGCTGTGAGCCAGCTCGGTCGCCCGCTTGATGTCGTTGGAGGCACCGGTGGTGACACCATTGGGCCCCAGCGTCATCTCCTCGGCGATGCGTCCGCCGAACAGCGAGCAGATCTGGCTGATGATCTGCTGGCGCGAGTAGCTGTAGCGATCCTCCAGCGGCAGGAACATGGTCACCCCCAGCGCACGACCGCGCGGGATGATGGTGACCTTGTAGACCGGATCGTGTTCCGGCATCAGCAGGCCGATGATGGCATGCCCGGACTCGTGGTAAGCCGTGTTGAGCTTCTCTTTCTCGGACATCACCATCGAACGCCGCTCGGCGCCCATCATGATCTTGTCCTTGGCCAGCTCGAGCTCCTCCATGCTCACGGTGCGACGATTGCGCCGAGCCGCGAACAGTGCCGCCTCGTTGACCAGGTTGGCCAGGTCGGCGCCCGAGAAGCCGGGCGTGCCGCGGGCAATGATGCTGGCCTTGACGCCGTCACCCATCGGCACCTTGCGCAGGTGCACGTTGAGGATGTGCTCACGCCCACGAATGTCGGGCAGCGGCACGGTGACCTGGCGGTCGAAGCGGCCCGGGCGCAGCAGCGCCGGGTCGAGCACGTCGGGACGGTTGGTAGCGGCGATCACGATGATACCGTCGTTGGCCTCGAAGCCGTCCATCTCGACCAGCAGCTGGTTGAGTGTCTGCTCACGCTCGTCGTGGCCGCCGCCCATGCCGGAGCCGCGATGACGGCCGACGGCATCGATCTCGTCGATGAAGATGATGCAGGGCGCCTGCTTCTTGGCCTGCTCGAACATGTCACGCACACGCGAGGCGCCGACACCCACGAACATCTCGACGAAGTCGGAACCGGAGATCGAGAAGAACGGCACCTTGGCCTCGCCGGCGATCGCCTTGGCCAGCAGCGTCTTGCCCGTTCCCGGCGGCCCCACCATCAGCACGCCACGGGGAATCTGACCGCCCAGACGCTGGAACTTGGAGGGGTCCTTGAGGAAGTCGACCAGCTCGACCACTTCCTCCTTGGCCTCGTCGCAGCCGGCGACGTCGGCGAAGGTAGTCTTGATCTGATCCTGGCTGAGCAGCTTGGCCTTGGACTTGCCGAAACTCATGGGGCCGCCGCGACCGCTGCCGCCGCCCTGCATCTGACGCATGAAGAAGAAAAAGATCCCCAAGATCAGCAGAATCGGGAAGCTGGCGATCAGCAGCCGCGTCCACAGGCTCTGCTCTTCCGGCTTCTTGCCGACCACGGTGACCTTGTGCGACAGCAGGTCATCCATCAGCTTGGGGTCCTGAGCGGCCGGCCGGATGGTCTGGAACTGGGTGCCGTCGCTGCGCTCGCCACTGATGGTATAGCCATCGATGGTCACGCTGCGCACCTGGTCGTTCTGCACCTGCTGCACGAATTGGGAGTAGCTCATCGTCTGCGGCGAGCTATCCACGCTGAAATTGTTGAACACCGTCAGCAGCACGGCTGCGATGACCAACCAGAGAATTAGATTCTTCGCCATGTCGTTCAAGACACCACCCTCATAGTACGAATCTCGCCGCCTGCGTCTGCCATGCTCTCGACCCTACCTCAGATGGGGGCTCGCGGCCATGCTTGCAAGCCGTGTCCGCGCGAAAGTCGGTCAGGTAGACACCACGTGTATCGGCCTGCCGAGGCGATGAATGCCGCCTCGAACCGGCCCTGAAATCTGCTGCACCCCGATACTGCCTGGCCTTTGCTCTCGATGGGCGCTCGTGCGCGAAGCCCGACCCGGGCGCTGTCTAACCCTTGAACCCCTGGGCCAGCAGGTAGACCTCACGCGACCGGGCCCGGGACGCCTCCGGCTTGCGCGTCACCACCTTGGTGAAACTGGCACGCAGCTCGCGCAGATAGTCATCGAAGCCCTCCCCCTGAAACACCTTGGCCAGGAAGTCGCCACCCGGCGAGAGCGTCTGCCGAGCCAGATCGAGCGCCAGTTCGACCAGGTACATCGCCTGCGGCTGATCGATCGCCGCCATGCCGCTCATGTTGGGCGCCATATCCGACAGCACCAGATCGACAGGACGTTCACCGAGCTCGGTCAGAATCGCCTCGAGCACGCTCTCTTCGGTGAAATCGCCCTGAATGAAACTGACCCCGGCCAGCGCATCCATCTCGAGAATGTCGGAGGCGATCACCACCCCTTCGGGGCCGACCTTCTCCGCCGCCACCTGGCTCCAACCGCCCGGCGCCGCACCCAGATCGATCACGCCCATTCCCGGGCGCAGCAGCGCGTCGCGCTGATCGAGCTCGAGCAGCTTGTAGCTGGCCCGCGAACGATAGCCATCCTTCCACGACTGCTGCACGTAGCGGTCGTCGAAGTGCTCTTTGAGCCAGCCGGCGCTGCTCTTGCTCTGCCGCGTCGCGGCGCCGGTCTTGCCTGGTGTCGAGGAGCGGGTCACGAATGGCCACCTGCAGATACGGAAAATAATGATGGAGCGATACGGGAGTCGGCCGCTGGAACGGTGCCACTAGGTGCTGCCGGACCACGCAACCAGAGGGGGAGAAGCCGGGTACAGCGGCCGGACACATGCCGGAATCGGCCGTGTCTCAGGGGCTTTGGCGCCTACCGCCTTTCCTGGCGCTGCCGAAACCCGTACCATGCGCGTTTCGACAGTGCGGTGGTGGGACCGATTGCAGCACCGCTAAATCTTATTAGTGAAGTCCAACGGTCAGGTTACCATGAGCTTGTCATCGGCACAAAAGAAAGCCTTTCGCAGCATCGGCCACCATCTCCAGCCCGTCGTCACCGTGAGCGAGAACGGTCTCGGCGAAGGCGCCCAGCAGGAACTCGAGCGAGCGCCCTGCGCGACCATGAGCTGATCAAGGTCAAGCTGGCGATTCCCGAACGCGAGGATCGCCAGGCGATGATCGAAGAGCTGATCGCCGTCTCCGGCGCGGAGCTGGTCCAGAGCCTGGGCAAGGTGGCACTGCTCTACCGCCACAACCCCAAGGCCAACCCCAAACTCTCCAACATCGCCCGCGCCGAGAACCACCACGGACGCCACTGAGCCCGACGCCCGCGAGCTGAAGAGATCAGAAGGCGCCTGAATGAAAAGAAGCCGCGACAGTGTCGCGGCTTCTTTTTTTGGCTTGCGGCTATCTGTTTTGCGAGCGCTTGCGAGCCAGCCACCAACAAGGCGAAAGCGGCCGAAGCCGCTTTCAATGCCGTTTGACCGACGCGCGGCTGGGCGCGTGCGATCAAATATGCTCGACGCCGGAGATCTCGTACTCAACGTCCCCACCCGGCGTACGCACGTTGACCACATCGCCTTCGCTCTTGCCGATCAGGGCCCGAGCGATCGGGGAGGTGACCGAGATCTTGCCCGCCTTGATGTTGGCCTCGTCCTCACCGACGATGCGGTAACGCACCTCTTCGTCGGTTTCCAGGTTGAGCAGATCCACGGTAACCCCGAAGATCACCTTGCCGGTGCGCGGCATCTTGGCCACGTCGATCACCTGGGCGTTGGAGAGCTTGCCCTCGATCTCCTGGATGCGCCCTTCGATGAAGCCCTGCTGCTCGCGCGCGGCGTGATACTCGGCGTTCTCCTTGAGATCGCCATGCTCGCGCGCCTCGGCGATCGCCGCGATTACCCGCGGGCGCTCCTCGCCCTTGAGATGGTTGAGCTCTTCGCGCAGCGCCTGCTCGCCGTGGACGGTCATCGGGACCTTATTCATTGACTGCTCCTGCATGCTGTTCCTGAAGCCGCCGCACCGTGATCTCGTTGCCATACTCCAGCGCCATGCACACAGCACGCGCCCCTGCAGCGTCGTGGCATAGGGCACCTTGCGCGCCAGTGCGGTACGCCGGATGACCGAGGAGTCATTGATCGCCTGACGGCCTTCCGTGGTGTTCACGATATAGGCGATCTCGTCGTTCTTGAGCAGATCGACGATATGCGGACGGCCTTCATAAACCTTGTTGACGACGGCGACCGTCAGCCCGGCCTGCTCCAGAGCCTGGGCCGTGCCACGGGTCGCCACGAGATCGAAGCCCAAGGCTAGCAGAGATTGGGCAACCTCGATAACACCCTGCTTGTCAGGCTCGCGCACCGACAGGAACGCCTTGCGCTCGCCGCTGAGCTTGGGAATCGCTTCCCCCGCGCCCAGCTGCGCCTTGTAGAAGGCCTCGGCAAAGGTGGTACCGCTGCCCATCACCTCACCGGTGGACTTCATCTCCGGCGACAGAATCGGATCGACGCCGGGGAACTTGTTGAACGGGAAGACCGCTTCCTTGACGCTGTAGTAACCCGGGATGATCTCGCGGGTGAAGTTCTGCGCCGCCAGCGTCTTGCCGGCCATGCAGCGCGCCGCGATCTGGGCCAGCGAGGTGCCGATGCACTTGGAGACGAACGGCACCGTGCGCGAGGCGCGCGGGTTGACCTCGATGACGTAGATCTCGCCATCCTGCCACGCCAGCTGCACGTTCATCAGGCCGACCACGTTGAGCTCGACCGCCATCTGCTTGACCTGTTCGCGCATCGCGTCCTGAACGTCGGCGGGCAGCGAGTAAGGCGGCAGCGAACAGGCGGAGTCACCGGAGTGCACGCCGGCCTGCTCGATGTGCTGCATGATGCCGCCGATCACCACCTGCTCGCCGTCGGAGACGGCGTCGATGTCGATCTCCACCGCAGCCTTGAGGAAGTGGTCGAGCAGCACCGGCGAGTCGTTGGAGACCTTGACCGCGTGGGTCATGTAGCGCTCCAGCTCCTCGGCCGAGTAGACGATCTCCATCGCCCGGCCGCCGAGCACGTAGCTGGGGCGCACCACCAGCGGATAGCCGATCTTCTCGGCCTTGACGAAGGCGTCCTCGAAGCTGCGCGCAGTGGCGTTGGGCGGCTGCTTGAGCCCCAGCTTGTCGATCATCTGCTGGAAGCGCTCGCGATCCTCGGCGCGGTCGATCGCATCCGGCGTGGTGCCGATGATCGGCACACCGGCGGCTTCCAGGGCGCGGGCCAGCTTCAGCGGGGTCTGGCCGCCGAACTGCACGATCACCCCGACCGGCTGCTCCTTGTCGGCGATCTCGAGCACGTCCTCCAGGGTCACCGGCTCGAAGTAAGGCGGTCAGAGGTGTCGAGTCGGTGGAGACGGTCTCCGGGTTGCAGTTGACCATGATCGTCTCGTAGCCGTCTTCGCGCATGGCGAGCGCGGCGTGGACGCAGCAGTAGTCGAACTCGATGCCCTGGCCGATCCGGTTGGGGCCACCGCCGAGCACCATGATCTTCTGGCGGCTGGAGGGCTCGGCCTCGCACTCCTCTTCATAGGTGGAGTACATGTAGGCAGTGCTCGAGGCGAACTCGGCGGCACAGGTGTCGACACGCTTGTAGACCGGGCGGATATCGAGCTGGTGGCGGCGTGCGCGCACCTCGCTCTCGGCCACGCCCAAAAGCGCCGCGAGACGCGCGTCGGAAAAGCCCTTGCGCTTGAGCCGGAACAGCTCGTCGGCATCGAAGTCGTGCAGCGCGCGCTTGGCCACCTCGCCTTCCAGACGCACCAGCTCCTCGAGCTGGACCAGGAACCAGCGGTCGATATTGGTCAGCGCGAACACCTCGTCCACGCTCATGCCGCTGCGCATGGCGTCGGCGACGTAGAAGATGCGGTCGGCGCCGGCGGCCTGCAGCTCGCCCTGGATCAGCGCCATGTTCTCGGGGCCGAAGTCGGCGACCTTGGGATCGAGCCCGTCGACACCGATCTCCAGGCCGCGCAGCGCTTTCTGCATCGACTCCTGGAAGGTGCGGCCGATCGCCATCACCTCACCCACCGACTTCATCTGGGTGGTCAGGCGGTCGTTGGCCTGGGGGAACTTCTCGAAGGTAAAACGCGGAATCTTGGTGACCACGTAATCGATCGAGGGCTCGAAGGAGGCCGGAGTGGCGCCGCCGGTGATGTCGTTCTGCAGTTCGTCGAGGGTGTAACCCACCGCCAGCTTGGCGGCGATCTTGGCGATCGGGAAGCCGGTGGCCTTGGACGCCAGCGCCGAGGAGCGCGACACCCGCGGGTTCATCTCGATCACCACCATGCGCCCGGTATTCGGATCGACGCCGAACTGCACATTGGAGCCGCCGGTCTCGACGCCGATCTCGCGCAGCACCGCAAGCGATGCGTTACGCATGATCTGGTACTCCTTGTCGGTCAGCGTCTGCGCCGGCGCTACGGTGATGGAGTCGCCGGTGTGCACGCCCATGGGGTCGAAGTTCTCGATCGCGCAGACGATGATGCAATTGTCGTTCTTGTCACGAACGACCTCCATCTCGTACTCCTTCCACCCCAGCAAGGATTCGTCGATCAGCAGCTCGTGGTTGTTGGAGAGCTCGAACCCGCGACCGCAGATCTCCTCGAACTCCTCCTTGTTGTAGGCCACGCCGCCGCCGGAGCCGCCCATGGTGTAGGAGGGACGGATGATCACCGGGAAGCCCAGCTCGCCCTGAATCTCCCACGCCTCGTCCATGGTGTGAGCGACCTTGGCCTTGGGGCACTCCAGGCCGATGTTCTTCATCGCCTTGTCGAACAGATCGCGATCTTCGGCCTTGTTGATGGCATCGGCGTTGGCACCGATCATCTCCACGCCGTGCTTGGCCAGCACGCCGTGCTTGTCCAGGTCCAGCGCACAGTTGAGCGCGGTCTGCCCGCCCATGGTCGGCAGAATCGCCGAGGGGCGCTCGCGCTCGATGATCTTCTCCACCGCCTGCCAGGTGATCGGCTCGATATAGGTGGCGTCGGCCATCACCGGGTCGGTCATGATGGTGGCCGGGTTGGAGTTGACCAGGATGACGCGGTAGCCCTCTTCGCGCAGCGCCTTACAGGCCTGGGCCCCGGAGTAGTCGAATTCGCACGCCTGCCCGATGACGATGGGGCCGGCGCCGATGATCAGAATGCTGTCGAGATCCGTACGTTTTGGCATGCGCTAACACTCGTCGAATAAGGTGGTGCCGGCGGCGGCCGCCGGCCCTGAAAGAGTCAAATCCCGCTGCTGGCTGCTCGTGTCAGCCACCGCTGTCGGCGCCTCAGGCGGCGCTTTGCTGATGACGCTGCATCATCGACACGAAACGATCGAACAGCGGCGCCACGTCCTGCGGCCCGGGACTCGCTTCCGGGTGACCCTGGAAGCTGAAGGCCGGCCGGTCGCTGAGCTCGATGCCCTGCAGGGTGCCGTCGAACAGCGAGCGATGGATCGCCCGCACGTTGTCCGGCAGGCTCGACTCGTCCACCGCGAACCCGTGGTTCTGGCTGGTGATCATGACATGACCGCTGTCGAGATCCTGCACCGGGTGGTTGGCGCCATGGTGGCCGTGGTTCATCTTGAGCGTGCGCGCGCCGGCGGCGAGCGCCAGCAGCTGGTGACCGAGACAGATGCCGAATACCGGAATCCCGCTCTCCAGGATCTCGCGGATGGCGGTGATGGCGTAGTCACACGGCTCCGGGTCACCGGGGCCATTGGCCAGGAACACGCCGTCCGGATTCATCGCCAGCACCTCGCTGGCCGGCGTCTGCGCCGGCACCACGGTCAGGCGGCAGCCGCGCGAGGCGAGCATGCGCAGGATGTTGCGCTTGACGCCGTAGTCGTAGGCCACCACATGGTAGGCCCGCTCACCCTGGGCGGTGTCGGCATAGCCCAGCCCCAGCGCCCACTCGCCTTCGTGCCACTCATAGGTTTCGCGGCACGACACCACCTTGGCCAGATCCATGCCCTTGAGCCCGGGGAAGGCCCGCGCCGCGGCCAGCGCCCGTGCCACCGCGTCGTCGCCGGTGGCCTCGGCGCCCGCCAGGATGGCGCCGTTGAGCGAGCCCTTGCTGCGCAGCAGCCGGGTCAGGCGGCGGGTGTCGATATCGGCGATGCCGAGCACGCCGTTGGCGGCAAGGTAGTCGGACAGGCTCTGCTCGCTGCGGAAGTTGCTGGCCAGCAGCGGTAGGTCGCGGATCACCAGCCCGGCCGCGGCGATCGCGCCGGACTCGACGTCCTCGCGATTGATGCCGGTATTGCCGATATGCGGGTAGGTCAGCGTGACGATCTGGCGGGTATAGGAGGGGTCGGTGAGGATTTCCTGATAGCCGGTCATGGCGGTGTTGAACACCACCTCGCCGCTGGTCTGCCCATCGGCACCCAGCGCAGTGCCGTGGAATACACTGCCATCTTCGAGCGCCAGTATCGCAGGTCTATTCAAGGCCTCATCCTCCTCAGCGGGTCACCAACGAATGGCAAGGGAACACCCCCTGCCCTAGGGTCTGCCGGCCGTCGCCAAGCGCGAGATCATGAGGTGCACAGTCGGGTCGTCGGGCTAAGCCGGGTCGTAAAAAAGCGGGACGAAATCCGGAAGACCGGTTCCATCCCGCTTGCTTGTCCTGATCGACACGATCCTGGTCGACGTGCTCATCGACTGCATTGCCTGCGGCTGCTCTCTCGCGGTGGCGTTCGCTCGGCCAAATTGGCGCGATGATACCGGAAAGTGGCCGCCGGCTCTACCCCGAAGTCAATGCCACCTTGGCGGTAGCCGGCGGCGTGACTCAGGCTTTCAGACCGAGCACATCCTGCATGTCGTAGCGCCCGGCCTCGCGCGCGGCGAGCCAGCGCGCCGCGCGCACTGCGCCCTTGGCGAAGGTCATGCGGCTGGAGGCCTTGTGGGTGATCTCGATGCGTTCGCCCTCGGTGGCGAACATCACCGTGTGCTCACCGACGATATCGCCCGCCCGTACGGTGGCGAAGCCGATCTCTTTCTCGGTACGCGGACCACACTGGCCGACCCGCTCGAACACGCCGTATTGCTTGAGCGGACGCGCCAGGGCATCGGCCATCACCTCGCCCATCTTCAGCGCGGTGCCGGAGGGCGCATCGACCTTGTGGCGGTGGTGGGCCTCGACCACCTCGATGTCGTAACCCTCGTCGCCCAGCGCGCGCGCGGCGGTGGCAAGCAGATTGAGAGTCAGGTTGACGCCGACGCTCATGTTGGGCGCGAAGACCATCGCCACCCGCTCGCGGTAGCCATCGAGTTCGGCCAGTTGGGCCTCGTCGAGGCCGGTGGTGCCGATCACGATCGCCTTGCCGTGGTCGGCGCAGAAAGCGAGGTTGGCCAGGGTGGTGGCGGGGCTGGTGAAGTCGATCAGCACATCGAAGTCGTCGGCGATGGCGGCCAGGTCGTCCGTGGCAGCCACGCCCAGGCGGCCGATGCCGGCGAGTTCACCCAGGTCGGCGCCGACCAGCGAGCTGCCGGTGGAGACGCTACCGCCGGCCAGACTGGCCCCGTCATCCTGCTGCACGGCACTGACCAGGTTGCGGCCCATGCGGCCGGCGGCGCCGACAATGGCGATACGGGGGGCGTGAGAAGGCATGCGATCTCCAGCGGTAGGGTAAGCGTCGCGGCAGTATAACAACTGCCGCCGGGGCCCGCGCGACGCCTGTCGGCAGCCCCCGGCAAGCCTGGGTGCAGCGCTGGACGCCCCGGAATCACTGCGACATACTAGCACTCCTTCGCAAATAAGAATCATGCGTAACTAACCCATTCGCCACTCTGCCGGATCTCGCCGTGACTCAGCCACGTTCCCTCTTCGCCGGATACGCCGCGAGGCTCGTTCGTCTCACCGTCATCACCCTCGCCCTCGGCGGCACCGCCAGCGCCTGGGCCGACCCGATCACGGTGACCGATATCGCCGGCCGTCAGGTGACCCTCGAGGCGCCGGTGCAGCGCGTCATCCTCGGCGAGGGCCGCCAGATCTATCTGCTCGCCGCGCTCGAGCCCGACAATCCGTTCGCCCATGTGGTGGGCTGGCGCCACGACCTCGCCGAGGCCGACCCGGACAACTACGCCGCCTACGCCGCCAAGTTTCCCGAGATGAAGCAGATCCCCACCTTCGGCGGCTTCAAGGATGGCACCTTCGACGTCGAGCAGGCCGCCAGTCTGCACCCGGACGTGGTGCTGATGAATCTGGAGGCCAAGGCCGCCCCCGAAGACGCCGGCTATGACACCAAACTGGCCGCGCTGGGCATTCCGATCGTCTACGTCGATTTCCGCGAGAAGCCACTCGAACACACCATCCCCTCGATGCGTCTGATGGGGCGTCTGCTCGGCGACACCCAGCGCGCCGAGGCTTTCATCGACTTCTCCCAGGCGCAGATGGCTCGGGTCACCAACAAGATCGCCGCCGCCGATCCGGCGCGACCCAAGGTGTTCATCGATCGCGCCGGCGGCTACTCCGACGATTGCTGCATGAGCTTCGGCCCCGGCAACTTCGGCGAATACGTCGAACTCGCCGGCGGCCACAACATCGCCGACGGCATCATTCCCGCGACCTTCGGCACCCTCAACCCGGAGCAGATCATCGCCGCCAACCCCGATCAGGTGGTGGTCACCGGCGGCAACTGGGGCGCCTACGTCCCTGGCGGCAACTGGGTCGGCGTGGGCCCGGGGGCGGACATGCAGAAGGCCCGGGCCAAGCTCGAGCAACTGACCCACCGCACCGCCATGACCGGTATCGAGGCAGTGAAGAGCGGCCAGGTCCACGCCATCTGGCACCAGTTCTATAACAGCCCTTATTACTTCGTGGCGGTGCAGCAGCTGGCCAAGTGGTTCCACCCGGAGCTATTCGCCGATCTCGACCCCGAGGCCACCCTGCGCGAGCTGCATCAGCGCTTCCTGCCGGTGGACTATGCCCCCGGCTACTGGGTATCCCTGCATGACGACGACTGAGAGTTCCCGCGTGGCCGCCGCGCCGTCGCGTGCGGCCGCCTTCGCCCCGGCCGCGGCCGATGATGCCAATCTCTATCGCCGGCTGGTGCTGCGGCGCCAACTGATCCTGGCCGCGCTGGCCCTGGCGCTGTTCGCCAGCCTGTGTGTCGACCTCGCCCTGGGGCCGGCGCGTTTCGGCCTGGACCAGGTAATCGCGGCGCTCTTCACCCCCGGCTCGGTGGAGGATTCGCTGCGGGTGATCCTGTGGCAGATCCGCATGCCGGTGGCGCTGATGGCGCTGGTGGTGGGCGCCAGCCTGTCGATCGCCGGCGCCCAGATGCAGACCATCCTCAGCAATCCGCTGGCCAGCCCCTTCACCCTCGGCATCTCCGCCGGTGCCAGCTTCGGCGCCGCACTGGCGCTGGCCTTCGGCGTGACCCTGGTGCCGGCGCTGGTCGACTACGCGATCCCGCTCAACGCCTTCATCATGGCGATGCTGACCGCGCTGGCGATTCACTTCCTGAGCATGCGCCGCGGGGTGACGATCGAGACCATCGTGCTGCTGGGCATCGCCATGGTGTTCATCTTCAACTCGCTGATGGCGCTGATCCAGTTCTTCGCCAGCCAGCAGGCGGTCTCCGCGGTGGTGTTCTGGACCATGGGCAGCCTGACCAAGGCGACCTGGCCCAAGCTCGGTATCGCCTTCGCCGTGCTCGCGGTGGTGGTGCCGCTGCTGGCCCGCCACGGCTGGGCGCTGACCGCCATGCGCCTGGGCGACGCCAAGGCCGAGAGCCTGGGCGTCAAACCGCGGGCGCTGCGCCTGGAGGTGTTGATCATGGTCTCGCTGCTGGCGGCAATCGCCGTCTCCTTCGTCGGCACCATCGGCTTCGTCGGACTGGTCGGGCCGCACATCGCGCGCCTGCTGCTGGGTGAGGATCAACGCTTCTTCCTGCCCGGCTCGGCGCTGTGCGGGGCACTGATGCTCTCGGTGGGCTCGGTGCTGTCGAAGGTGATCATCCCCGGCACCATCATTCCGATCGGCATCATCACCTCGCTGGTGGGGATTCCGTTTTTCCTGTTCTTGATCCTCAACCACAAGAAGAACGCATGGTAACGCTGACGCTGGACCGCCTCTCGGCGCGCTACGGCCGCCGCCAGATCCTCGCCGATATCTCCACGCCGCCGCTGCATGGCGGCCAGGTGGTGGCGCTGCTCGGCCCCAACGCGGCGGGCAAGTCGACCCTGTTCCGGCGCATCCTGGGGCTGCTCGAAGGGGAGGGTGAGGTACGCATCACTGGCACTCGCAGTGAGCGTCCGATCGCCTACATGCCCCAGGACAACGGCGCCACCGCGGTGCTGACGGTCTACGAAGCGGTGCTGCTGGCGCGCATGCAGGGGCGCCGCCTCAAGGTGGCGGATGCCGACCTCGGCGAGGTCGACAAGGCGCTGGCAGAGCTCGGCATCGACACCCTGGCCGGGCGTGACATCGGCAACCTGAGCGGTGGCCAGCGGCAGTTGGTGGGCGCGGCCCAGGCGCTGGTGCAGTCCCCCGATATCCTGCTGCTGGACGAGCCCACCTCGGCGCTCGACCTCCACCGCCAGATCAGCCTGCTCAGCATCCTGCACCGACTGGCCCAGGAGCGGAACATGCTGATCGCCGCGCTCCACGATCTCGGCCATGCCCTGCGCTTCGCCGATCAGGCGCTGGTGATCGAAAGCGGGCGACTGGTCGACTGCGGCCCCTGCGAACAGGTGGTGACACCGCAGATGCTGCGCCATACCTTCCAGGTCGAGGCGCGCATCGAGCCCTGCTCCCAGGGAAGGCCGCAGTTGATCGTCGAAGCCGCCATCTAGTCACCCGTGCTCGGGCTCCCCGCGCCCAGGCGCCGCCGCGGCCACCCCAGGCGCCGCCCCTCCAGCGCTGCCAGCATGGCGCCCCCCAGGACCAGCGGCAGGGCCAGCACGAAGCCGCTGGAGAGCGGCTGTCCGAACAGCCACAGATCCGCCAGTATCGGCCAGATCAGCGCCACGTACTCGAACGGCGCCAGCTTGGATACCTCGGTCATGCGCAGCGCCAGCGTCATGCAGATATGCGCCGCACCGCCGAACAGCCCCGCCAGCACCAGCAGCAGCAGTGTCGGCCAGGCCACCGAGACCCAGCCCAGGGCAGCGGTCGCCAGCCCCGCCAGCGTGGTCACCAGCACGAAGTAGAACGCGATCGAGGCGGGCGTCTCGGTGCGCGAGATGCGCCGCACCGTGAGCAGCGCCCCCGCGGTGAGCAGCGCGGCGGCGATACCCAGAGCGTAACCGGTGATTCGCGCCGGGGTCGGGCCGCCACGTAGTTCGGGCAGGATCAGCACCCCGACCCCGATGAGCACCAGCGTCAGCGCCGCCAGGCGGTGGCGGGTGAGCCGTTCACCCAGCAGCAGGATCCCGCCCAGCGCCAGCGCCACCGGCGCCAGCTGGGCCAGCAGGGTCGCCTCCGCCACCGGCAGCCGCGCCACCGCGGCGAAGGAGGCGAACATCGCCGCCGCCCCCAGCCCCGAGCGCAGCAGATGGCCGAGCGGCCGCTGAGTGGCCAGGCGCGCGGGAATTCACGCCGCCACAGCATGAAGAGTACGATCGGCAGCAGCGCGAAAGCGGAGCGAAAGAACACGGTCTGCCCCAGCGGCACCTCGTCGCTGACCGCCTTGACGCAGACCAGCATACCGGCGAACAGCAGCCCCGAGAGCAGCCGCAGCAGAATACCGGCCAGCGGCCGGTCCGTGGTGTCATGCATGATAAAGGCGTCTCCTCGGGGGCAGATGATTCGGCTTCAGCGAGCGGGCGCCATTATACCCGGGAGCGTCTCGCCTCGCCGGGACAACGATCCGCACGGCCTTGGGCTAGAGTAAGACAGTCCCCTGATCATCGGAGCCGTCATGTCCGCGCGTTTCCGCTCTCGCTCCCCGCTCGCCCCCATCGCCTGCTGACCCTCGCCACACTGGGGCTGGTCGGCTGCAGCGCCACGCCGCAACGCACCGCCCTGGCCCCCGATGCGCTGCTCGCCAGTACCCCGAACATCCGTTGGTGCGGCACCCTAGCGCTGCCCGGCAAGTGGCAGGATGGCACTCCGGTTGGCGGGCTCTCCGACCTTGGCTGGGATGCCGATGAATCGCTGCTGTTCCTGATTTCCGACCGCGGCTGGCTGCACCGAGCACGGCTCAGCTTCAGCGGCAGCGGCGAACTGCGCGGCTACGAACCGCTCGATACTTATCCGCTACGCGACGTCAATGGCGCGATTCTCAAAAGCCGCCGCAGCGATGCCGAGGCGCTGGCACTCGAGCATGCCAACGACGGCGTTCGCGGCAATACCCAACTGGTCATCGGCTTCGAAGGCGCTCCGGCGGCGGGTGCCAAAGGGAACGCCCGCTGGCAGCGCTTCTACCCCTCGGGGCTGGCCAGCGAACCGCCCCACCGCCCCGCGGCGCTGGCCGACGTCGCGGCCAACGGTGGCCTGGAGGCGCTGACCGACACCCCCGATCACGGGCTGATCGGGGGTATCGAGCAACCACCGGCGGGTTGGCCGCCCAAGCTCACTCGGCTGTTCACCCTCGACGGCCAGCACAGCTGGCGCTATCCGCTCAGCGACGATCCCCACGCCGCGCTGACCGCCCTGGAGACCCTCGACGGTGATCTGCTCGCCCTCGAGCGCGCCTTCACCCCACCGGCCTCGTTGGTGATCCGGCTGCGCCGCGCCCATCTCGCCAGCGACGGCAGCGTCACGGTCACCGACCTGGCCCGGCTGGCCAACGGCGACGGCTGGTCGGTGGATAACTTCGAGGGACTGACCCACCTCGGCGGCCGGCGCTATCTGATGGTGAGTGACGACAATTTCAGCCTGATGCAGCGCACCCTGCTGACCTGCTTTGCCGTGGTCGAACCGGTCACCTCGCCCTGAGCGCGTGTTTACAAAATGCCCGCGCTCGGCCGTGCCCGTCCCTATGCATATCTATGCATAATGATTTTCGCTAGTTGTCAGCCCTCCGGTGAGATTCGATCCTGCGCACGACGTCTTCCATGACTGCCTGCGACCTGATAGGCACAGCTTTTCATAGGTAACGACTTCCTCAAGACGGCCCGCCCGCGGCCGATGTAGTGCACGCGGCTGCCATCCGGCCACCGCGTCAGCGCCGACAATACGAAAAATGCAAAGAGGATCGAGCATGAGTGGGATCAACCAAGCCGCCCAAGGCGCCAGCGGCAGTGCCGGTGCGGGGTTCTTCGCCCGCGAGCGCACCATCGCGGGCCCCAATTTCAATCGCTGGCTGGTGCCGACCGCGGCCCTGGCCATTCACCTGTGTATCGGCATGGCCTATGGCTTCTCGGTGTTCTGGCTGCCGATGAGCCAGCAGATCGCCGACGCCCCGGCCAGTTGCAGCAATCTCGGCCTGCTGCAGGCATTGACCACCACCAGCTGTAACTGGAGCGTGGCCCAGGTCACCTATGTCTTCGGTATCTTCATCGCCATGCTCGGCGTCTCCGCGGCGATCTGGGGCGCCTGGCTCGAGCACGCCGGCCCGCGCAAGGCCGGCTGCATCGCCGCACTGTGCTGGGGCGGCGGCCTGATCGTCGGCGGCATCGGGGTCATGCAACATCAGCTGTGGCTGGTCTATCTCGGCTGTGGCGTGCTCGGCGGTATCGGCCAGGGGCTGGGCTACATCACGCCGGTCTCGACCCTGATCAAGTGGTTCCCGGACCGCCGCGGCATGGCCACCGGCTTCGCCATCATGGGCTATGGCGGCGGCGCCATGGTCGGCGCGCCGCTGGCGGTGGTGCTGATGAAGCACTACGCCGCAGAGGCGGCACCGGGGTGGCCATGACCCTGATCACCATGGGCGTCATCTACGCCATCGTCATGGCCTGCGGCGCCATCGGTTTCCGCGTGCCGCCCAACGGTTGGAAGCCGGCCGGCTGGGTGCCGCCGAAGAAAGCGAGTGCCAACGCCATGATCGCCCACGGCCACGTGCACCTGAACACCGCCTGGAAGACCAAGCAGTTCTGGCTGATCTGGGGCGTATTGTTCCTCAACGTGACCGCCGGGATCGCGGTGATCTCGATGGCCAGCCCCATGCTGCAGGATGTCTTCGGCGGCGCCCTGGTGGGTCTGGATGACCGCGAGGCGGTACTCAGCGCCGCGCAGAAAGCCGCCGTGGTGGCCGCCGCCGCCGGCCTGGTGGGTCTGATCAGTCTGTTCAACAGCGTCGGGCGCCTGTTCTGGGCTTCGCTGTCGGACAAGATCGGGCGCAAGAACACCTACTACTGCTTCTTCGTCATCGGCATCGTGATGTACTGCCTGCTGCCGATGTGGGGCCACCTGGGCATGGCCGGGCTGTTCGTGATCTCGATCTGCGTCATCCTGAGCATGTACGGCGGCGGCTTCGCCACGGTGCCGGCCTACCTCGCCGATATCTTCGGCACCCAGATGGTCGGCGCCATCCATGGCCGCCTGCTCACCGCCTGGACCGCTGCCGGCCTGGTCGGCCCGCTGATCATCGCCGCACTGCGCCAGGCCCAGCTCGACGCCGGCGTCGAGCCCAGCCTGGTCTATGACCGCACGCTCTACATCATGGCTGGCCTGCTGTTCCTGGGCCTGATCTGCAATGCCCTGGTCAAGCCGGTCAAGCCGGAGCAGCAGATGAGCGACGAGGAGCTGGCCCGCGAGCGCGCGCTGCAGAAGGAAGACACCGTCTCGGCCAACGCCGAGACCGCTGCCCGCGGCAGCTTCGGTGTCGGCGGCGTACTCGCCTGGCTGGGTGTCGGCGTGCCGTTCTTGATCGGGCTCTACATCGCCCTGGCCAAGGCCGCCGCACTGTTCTGAGGCAGCGCTTCGCCCACCCGTTGCGGCGCGCCGAAGGCGTGCACCGGGCGGGTACCGCCCGAACCAAAGGCGCCCTCTACGGGCGCCTTTGGCGTTTCAGGTACCGCTCAGGTATCGCCTGCCAGCGCCCCGCCCTCGGCCGCACCATCTTCCGCCAGCAGTGCCTCGAAGGTCTGCACCTCACCGCAGCGATCCGGCGCATAGCCGCTGAGCGCCTCCAGCCGGGCGCGAAAGGGCGCCGAGCTCATGAACGCCAGCAGCTCCTGAACGTTGTGACGCCGCAGACGCTCCTCGGGACACACCAGCAGATAGTGCTCGCTGGCCAGCCCCAGGAAATCGAGCCCGAACTGCGCCGCCGCGGCCTCCAGCCCGAAACCGACATCGGCCATGCCGGAGGCGACGTAGGCGGCCACCGCGGTATGGGTGAACTCCTCCTGCTCGGCGCCCTGGATCTGCGCTTCGGCGATCCCCGCCTCGGCCAGCAGCAGCCTGAACAGCAGCCGCGTGCCCGAGTGGACGTCACGGTTGATGAAGCGCTCGCCCGGACGGGTCAGGTCGGCCAGCCCGGTGATTCGCTCGCGCTCGCCGCGACGCAGGATCAGCCCCTGGCGCCGGGTGACGAAGCGGATCACCCGCAACCGCTGCCGCGACAGTGCCGGGTGGTAAGCCTGCATCACCTGAGCCGCCAGGCGCGGCGAGGTGGGCAGATGGAAGCTGGCCAGATCGCAGTCACCGCGCTCCAGCGCGCTCAGCGCCTCTTCCGGCTGGCAGTAGCGCAGATCGAGCTCACCGGCGAAGCCCGGCAGCAGCGCCACGGCATAGCCGTGGGTGGCGTGCAGGCGCAGCACCGGGTGGGCGCCGGCCACCAGCTGCTGCAGCTGATGGTTGAGTTCCGAGGCCATGCTGTCGATCTGCGGCCCCAGACGCGCCTTGACCCGCTGCTCGGACCACGACAGCGTCTCGCCTAGCGGCGACAGCCAGGTGCCGTGACCCTTGCGCATGTCCACCAGCGCCATACCGAAAAAGTTTTCGGCGCGATTGAGCAGGTTCCAGGCGTGGCGGTAGGAGATCCCCGCGGCCTGCGCCGCATGGGTCAGCTTGCCGCTCTCGCGCAGATTCGCCAGCAGCGCGAACAGTACCGGGTCGAGCAGCTCGCCCTCGTCGCTGCGAAACAGCCACGCGGGGGTGATATTCAACTTTTTTCTAAGCATTATCGTTCATATTTTGCGCGCTCGATGGGAGTGCTAGTTTGGGCTTCAGCGGCATCCACTTAAATCAATTAAGAACAATATTTCATATAAGACGATGGACTGACGCGGGCTCCTGACAAACCCGATCGCGGCAGGCCATGCACACGACCAGCCACCGACTCGATGAGAAACAGGCCATGTCACACCCCACTCCGCAGCCCGCCGACACGGCGCTGGCGGCGCAGCTCCAGGCCGTGATCGACCAGCACGCCGCGCGCCCCGGGGCCATGCTGCCATTGTTGCACGCCATCCAGGCGCAGCACGGCTATATCCCCGACGCCGCCGTACCCATGATCGCCGAGGCACTGCGCCATACCCGCGCCGAAGTGCACGGCATCATCAGTTTCTACCACCATTTCCGCACGCATCCCCCGGGGCGCCACGTGATTCAGGTGTGCCGCGCCGAGGCGTGCCAGGCGGTGGGTGCGCGGGCGCTGGAAGCCCACGTCAAGTCCGCGCTGGGGGTCGACTATCATGAGACCACGGCGGATCGCGAGTTCACTCTGGAGCCGGTCTACTGCCTCGGCAACTGCGCCTGCGGGCCGTCTCTGCGGGTCGACGACGAGATCCACGGGCGCATGGACGCCGCCGGCTTCGACCGCCTGACGGCCCAGCTCAGCGCCACCGTGGTGGAGGTGAAATGATGGCGACCACGATCTATGTGCCGTGTGACACTACCGCCCGCTCGCTCGGCGCCGACGCCGTGGCAGCGCGCCTGACGCGGGCCGCCGAGCGCCTGGGTGTGGACATCCAGCTCAAGCGCAACGGCTCCCGCGGGCTGTTCTGGCTGGAACCGCTGGTGGAGGTCGAGACCGCGACGGGCCGGGTGGCCTATGGTCCGGTGGCGCCCACCGACGTCGACGCCCTGGTCGACGCCGGCCTGTTCGAAGGCCGGCAGGAGCACGACCTGGCGCTCGGCGACATCGAGGCGCATCCCTATCTGGCACGCCAGCAGCGGCTGACCTTCTCGCGCATCGGTCTGACCGACCCGCTGTCGCTCGAGGATTACACCGCACGGCAGGGCTTCGCCGGCCTGAAGCAGGCGCTGGCGCTGACGCCCCAGGGTATCGTCGACGAGGTCAAGACCTCGGGGCTGCGCGGGCGTGGCGGTGCGGCCTTCCCCACCGGCATCAAGTGGCAGACCGTTCACGACACCCCGGCGGCGCAGAAGTACATCGTGTGCAACGCCGACGAGGGCGACTCCGGCACCTTCGCCGACCGTCTGGTGATGGAGTGCGACCCCTTCATGCTGATCGAGGGCATGACCATCGCCGGGCTCGCCGTGGGAGCCACCCAGGGCTATATCTATCTGCGCTCGGAGTATCCGCTGGCCCAGGCAATGCTCGACGAGGCGATCGTCCGCGCCGAGGCCGCCGGCTACCTGGGCGATAACATCCTCGACAGCGGCCACGCCTTCCACCTCGAAGTGCGTCTGGGCGCCGGGGCCTATATCTGCGGCGAAGAGACCTCGCTGCTGGAGAGCCTGGAGGGCAAGCGCGGGCTGGTGCGCGCCAAGCCGCCGCTACCGGCGATCGAAGGCCTGTTCGGCCAGCCCACCGTGGTCAACAACGTGCTCTCGCTGGCCGCGGTACCGTTATTCTCGACCAGGGCGGCCAGGCCTACGCCGACTACGGCATGGGCAAGTCCCGCGGCACCCTGGCGCTGCAGCTGGCCGGCAACGTCGCCCGTGGCGGGCTGGTCGAGCTGGCCTTCGGCACCACCCTGCGCGAGCTGATGGAGAGCTTCGGTGGCGGCACGCGTAGCGGCCGCCCGCTCAAGGCGGTGCAGGTGGGCGGGCCGCTGGGCGCCTATCTGCCGCAGAGCCAGTGGGACACCCCACTCGACTATGAGGCCTTCGCCGCCTTCGGTGGTGTGGTCGGCCACGGCGGCGTAGTGATGTTCGACGACAGCGTCGACATGGGCGCCCAGGCGCGCTTCGCCATGGAGTTCTGCGCGGTGGAGTCCTGCGGCAAGTGCACCCCGTGCCGCATTGGCGCCGTGCGCGGCGTCGAGGTGATCGACCGTATCCGCGCCGGCGACGCGGCCGACGACAATCTGGTGCTGCTCGCCGACCTGTGCGAGACCATGGTGGACGGTTCGCTGTGCGCCATGGGGGGCATGACCCCCTTCCCGGTGCAGAGCGTGATGAAGCACTTTCCCGATGACCTGACCCGGCCCCAGGCCGAAGGCGGGAGGTAAGCATGTTGCAATATTTCGAACCCGACGCATCCCACGCCGCCCAGTTCGCCCGTGATCTGGGCACCCCGGCGCGTTTCTCCGAGACCCAGGTGGCGCTGAGCATCGACGGCCACAGCATCAGCGTGCCCGAAGGCACCTCGGTACTGCGCGCCGCGGCGCTCGCCGGCATCACCATTCCCAAGCTGTGCGCCTCGGACAATCTCGAAGCGTTCGGCTCGTGCCGCCTGTGCGCGGTGGAGATCGAGGGCCGCCGCGGCCTCCCGGCCTCCTGCACCACGCCGGTCACCGAAGGTATGGCGGTGATCACCCAGAACGCCCGGCTGGCCAAGCTGCGTCGCAACGTGATGGAGCTCTACATCTCCGATCACCCGCTGGACTGCCTGACCTGCCCCGCCAACGGCGACTGCGAGCTGCAGGACATGGCCGGCGCAGTGGGCCTGCGCGAGGTGCGCTACGGCTTCGACGGCGCCAACCATCTCGACGCCGAGACCGACGCCTCCAATCCCTACTTCAGCTTCGACCCCAGCAAGTGCATCGTCTGCTCGCGCTGCGTACGCGCCTGCAACGAAGTCCAGGGCACCTTCGCCCTGACCATCGAGGGGCGCGGCTTCGACTCCAAGGTCGCCGCCGGGCAGAACGAGCCGTTCATGGACTCCGAGTGCGTCTCCTGTGGCGCCTGCGTGCAGGCCTGCCCCACCTCGACGCTGATGGAGAAGAGCGTGATCGAGCAGGGCGTGCCGGAGCACAGCGTGGTCACCACCTGCGCCTACTGCGGCGTGGGCTGCTCGTTCGAGGCGCAGATGAAGGGCGATCAGCTGGTGCGCATGGTGCCCTACAAGGGCGGCGACGCGAACCACGGCCACTCCTGCGTCAAGGGGCGCTTTGCCTTCGGCTACGCCACCCACAAGGATCGCATCAAGGAGCCGATGATCCGCGACGCGATCGATCAGCCGTGGCGTGCGGTCTCGTGGGAAGAGGCGATCGGTTTCGCCGCCCGGCGTCTGCGTGAGATCCAGACCCAGTACGGGCGCGAAAGCGTTGGCGGCATCACCTCCTCGCGCTGCACCAACGAGGAGACCTATCTGGTGCAGAAGCTGATCCGCGCCGCCTTCGGCAACAACAACACCGATACCTGTGCGCGGGTCTGCCACTCGCCCACCGGCTACGGACTGAAGACCACTCTGGGCGAATCCGCCGGTACCCAGACCTTCGACTCGGTGATGCAGGCCGACACCATCCTGGTGATCGGGGCCAATCCCACCGACGCCCACCCGGTGTTCGCCTCGCAGATGAAGCGCCGCCTGCGTCAGGGGGCGACGCTGATCGTCGCCGATCCGCGGCGGATCGACCTGCTCAAGACGCCCCACGGCGGTAAGAGCCTGCACCTGCCGCTCAAGCCCGGCACCAACGTGGCGCTGGTCAATGCCCTGGCCCATGTGGTGGTCACCGAGGGGCTGGAGGATCACGACTTCATCGCCCGACGTTGCGAGGGCGACGCCTACCAGCAGTGGCGCGCCTTCATCAGCGAACCGCGCAACGCCCCGGAGGCGCTGGAAGCCGAAACCGGCGTGCCGGCGGCCAAGGTCCGCGAAGCCGCCCGCGCTTACGCCACCGCCGGCAACGGGGCGATCTATTACGGCCTCGGCGTGACCGAGCACAGCCAGGGCTCGACCATGGTGATGGGCATCGCCAACCTCGCCATGGCCACCGGCAACATCGGTCGCGAAGGGGTCGGCGTCAACCCGCTGCGCGGCCAGAACAACGTCCAGGGCTCCTGCGACATGGGCTCCTTCCCGCATGAGCTGCCCGGCTACCAGCACGTCGCCGACCCGGCGGTGCGCGAGAAGTTCGAGGCGGTCTGGCACACCCCGCTGGACGACGAGCCGGGGCTGCGCATCCCCAACATGTTCGACGCCGCGATCGCCGGTACCTTCAAGGCGCTCTACGTGCAGGGCGAGGATATTGCCCAGTCGGACCCCAACCCAGCACGTGGAGTCGGCCCTGCGCGCGCTGGACTGCCTGATCGTGCAGGACATCTTCCTCAACGAGACCGCCAAGTACGCCCACGTGCTGCTGCCCGGCGCCACCTTCCTCGAGAAGAACGGCACCTTCACCAACGCCGAGCGCCGCATCAACCGCGTGCGCAAGGTGATGCCGCCGGTGGCCGGAAAGGAGGACTGGGAGGTCACCCAGGACCTGGCCAACGCCCTGGGCTACCCGATGCACTACACCCATCCGTCCGAGATCATGGACGAGATCGCCAGCCTCACGCCGACCTTCACCGGGGTCAGCTACGCCAAGCTGGAAAAACTCGGCAGTATCCAGTGGCCGTGCAACGACGCCTTCCCCGACGGCACGCCGACCATGCACTCGCTGGACTTCCCCATCGGCAAGGGGCACTTCGCGATCACTGAGTACGTCGCCACCGAGGAGCGCACCAGCCGCCGCTACCCGCTGCTGCTGACCACCGGGCGCATTCTCAGCCAGTACAACGTCGGCGCCCAGACGCGGCGCACCGCCAACAGCGCCTGGCATGCCGAGGACGTGCTCGAGATCCACCCCAGCGATGCCGAGCTGCGCGGCATCGCCGATGGCGACTGGCTTGGTATCAGCAGCCGCGTGGGCCAGACCGTGCTGCGCTGCCGCATCAGCGAGCGCATGGCACCGGGGGTGGTCTACACCACCTTCCACCACCCCGGTAGCGGAGCCAACGTGATCACCACCGACAACTCCGACTGGGCCACCAACTGCCCCGAGTACAAGGTGACGGCGGTACAGGTGGAGAAGGTGTCTCAGCCCTCGTCGTGGCAGCAGCACTTCCAGCACTTCGACGCGCGCCAGCAGCACTATCTGGCCGCCGCCGACGACGCCCCGGCCGCGCTCAAGTGAGCGCGGCAGGATTCAGCCAACCGGGGAGAGACGGACATGAGCGATAACACGGCATCGCTGATCAAGATGATCAATCAGATCAGCCTCAACAACCGCCATCACGGCGACGATGCCCAGGCGGCCGAGCAGGTCGCCACCCATCTCAAGAAGTTCTGGGCGCGCCCGATGAAGCGCGACATCATCGCCTACGCCGAAGAGGACGGCAGCCAGCTCGACCCGGTGTCGAAGCTGGCCGTCGACCGGCTCAAGGCACTCTCGACGACGGTCAAGGACTGGGAGGAAACCTCGGACGCGGGCTAGCCGCCGCGACTTGTGCATTGACACACCGCCACCAAGGCATCTTCACCAAGACATCGCCACCAAGAAAAAGCCCCCGCCGGACGAATCCGGCGGGGGCTTTCTCATGGCCCTGCGAGCGGCGCCGAGGTCAGGGCTTCATATCTTCGAAGAAGCGCTTCACGCCGTCGAACCAGCCCTCTTTCTTGGGCGAGTGGCGGCTGGCACTGCCCAGACTCTCCTGGAACTTGCGCAGCAGCTCTTTCTGCTCCTCGGAAAGGTTGACCGGGGTTTCCACAACGACCTTGCATAGCAGATCGCCGGCGGGGCCGCCGCGCACCGGCTTCACGCCCTTGCCACGCAGCCGGAACAGCTTGCCGGTCTGGGTCTCGGAGGGGATCTTGAGCTTGACCCGACCCTCCAGGGTCGGCACCTCGAGCTCACCACCCAGGGCGGCGTCGACGAAGTTGATCGGCACTTCGCAGTGCAGATGACGCCCGTCACGCTCGAAGATCGGGTGCGGCTTGATATCGGCCTGGACGTAGAGGTCACCCGCCGGCCCGCCGTTGAGCCCGGACTCGCCCTCGCCGTTGAGACGAATGCGGTCGCCGGTATCCACCCCGGCCGGAATCTTCACCGACAGCGTGCGCGTCTCGCGGACACGGCCCTCACCATGGCACTTGCGGCACGGCACCTTGATCACCTGACCGCTGCCGTGGCAGGTGGGGCAGGTCTGCTGCACGGCGAAGAAGCCCTGCTGCATGCGCACCTGACCCTGGCCGTGACAGGTCGGGCAGGTCTCCTTGCTCGAGCCCGGCTCGGCGCCGCTGCCGTCGCAGTGCTCGCACTCGATATGACGCGGCACGCGGATGTCGACGGTGGTGCCGAAGACGGCGTCCTCGAGATCGAGCTCGAGGTTGTAGCGCAGATCGCTGCCGCGCTGGGGCGCGTTGGGATTGCGCCGGCCACCGCCGCCGCCACCGAAGATATCGCCGAAGACATCGCCGAAGATATCGCTGAAACCACCGGCCCCGGCACCGCCGAAACCGCCACCACCGAAACCGCCGCCGGCCTGGCCGTCGACGCCGGCATGGCCGAACTGGTCGTAGGCCGCGCGCTTCTGGTCGTCGGACAGCACCTCGTAGGCATCGGAGACCTCGCGGAATTTCTCCGCCGCCTGCTGATCGTCCGGATTGCGATCCGGATGGTACTTCTGTGCCAGCCGGCGATAGGCCTTCTTGATCTCCTTGCCGTCGGCGCCCTTGTCGACGCCCAGCACTTCGTAGTAGTCACGCTTGGACATGACGTTGTTCGCCTCCGTGTCGATGCCGTGCAAACGACAACGCGGGAGTCGTGTCTGGCTCCCGCGCTGCTGCCGTCACACGACGTCAGACGTCGTGATTATTGCTTTTTCCGATCGTCGTTGACTTCCTCGAACTCGGCGTCAACCACGTCATCCTCTTTCTTGCCGCTGGCCTGGGCGTCGTCGGCCTGGGCTCCCGCTTCCTGACCGGCGCCTTCGCCCTGCTCGGCGTACATCTTCTGCGCCAGGTTGCCGGAGGCTTCGGTGAGCGCATCGAGCTTGGCCTGGATGGCATCCTTGTCGTCACCCTTGAGCGCTTCTTCGAGCTCGCTGATGGCGGTCTCGATCTTGCTCTTCTCGTCGGCGTCGACCTTGTCACCAGCCTCTTCCAGCGTCTTGCGCGAGGCGTGGATCATGCCGTCGGCCTGGTTGCGCAGGGCCACCAGCTCTTCGAACTTCTTGTCCTCGGCTTCGTGCGCCTCGGCATCCTTGACCATCTGATCGATCTCATCATCGGAGAGACCGCTGGAGGACTTGATCACGATCGACTGCTCTTTGCCGGTCGCCTTGTCCTTGGCCGTGATGTTGAGGATACCGTTGGCGTCGAGATCGAAAGCGACTTCGATCTGCGGCACGCCGCGCGGCGCCGGCGGAATGTCGGCGAGGTCGAAGCGACCCAGCGACTTGTTCTGCGCCGCCTGCTTGCGTTCACCCTGCAGCGCGTGGATGGTCACGGCCGTCTGGTTGTCTTCGGCGGTCGAGAAGGTCTGGGTCTTCTTGGTCGGAATCGTAGTGTTCTTCTCGATCAGCGGCGTCATCACGCCACCCAGGGTCTCGATGCCCAGCGTCAGCGGGGTCACGTCGAGGAGCAGCACGTCCTTGACGTCACCGCCGAGCACGCCGCCCTGAATCGCGGCACCCATGGCCACGGCTTCGTCCGGGTTGACGTCCTTGCGGGCGTCCTTGCCGAAGAACTCGGCGACCTTCTGCTGCACCATCGGCATGCGGGTCTGGCCGCCCACCAGGATGACGTCGTGGATCTCGCTATTGGAGAGCCCGGCATCTTCCATGGCGGTCTTGCACGGGCCCAGCGAACGGCTGACCAGATCTTCGACCAGCGACTCGAGCTTGGCCCGAGTGACCTTGATCGCCAAGTGCTTGGGACCGGTGTTGTCGGCGGTGATGTAAGGCAGATTGACTTCGGTCTGCTGGGCCGAGGAGAGCTCGATCTTGGCCTTCTCGGCAGCTTCCTTCAGACGCTGCATGGCCAGGCTGTCGCCGGACAGGTCGATGCCCGAATCGCTCTTGAACTGCTGCACCAGGTAGTCGATCAGCTTGAGGTCGAAGTCTTCACCACCCAGGAAGGTGTCACCGTTGGTGGCCAGCACCTCGAACTGCTTCTCGCCATCGACGTCGGCGACTTCGATGATCGAGATATCGAAGGTACCGCCGCCCAGATCGTAGACCGCGATGGTGCGGTCGCCGGTGGAACGATCCATACCGTAGGCCAGCGCAGCCGCGGTCGGCTCGTTGATGATGCGCTTGACCTCGAGACCGGCGATGCGGCCGGCGTCCTTGGTCGCCTGACGCTGGGAGTCGTTGAAGTAGGCCGGCACGGTGATGACCGCTTCGGTCACTTCTTCACCGAGATAGTCCTCGGCGGTCTTCTTCATCTTCTTGAGCACTTCCGCGCTGACCTGCGGCGGTGCCAGCTTCTTGTCGTTCACCTGTACCCAGGCGTCGCCGTTGTCGGCCTCGACGATGCGGTAGGGCACCATCTTGATGTCCTTCTGGACGACATCGTCCTTGAACTTGCGGCCGATCAGGCGCTTGACGGCATAGAGCGTGTTGGTCGGGTTGGTGACCGCCTGACGCTTGGCCGCCTGGCCGACCAGGGTCTCGCCGTCGTCGGTGTAGCCGATGATCGACGGCGTGGTGCGAGCGCCTTCGGCGTTCTCGATCACGCGAGTCTTGTCACCGTCGAGCACGGCGACGCAGGAGTTGGTCGTACCCAGGTCGATACCGATGATGCGTCCCCATAATTCCTCACCTCTAACAATTCGTTGACGATTCGATACGTTGTCTTGGCGGCGCGTGTG
Source organism: Salinicola tamaricis (assembly GCF_003006155.1). GTDB lineage: Bacteria > Pseudomonadota > Gammaproteobacteria > Pseudomonadales > Halomonadaceae > Salinicola > Salinicola tamaricis. The sequence goes on from NZ_CP023559.1 coordinate 1,264,802, forward strand.
GCGCGATTGACTGCTATCTGGGGGCTTTCGGGCACCTTTCAAGGCCCGCCGGCCCAGATTGCGTCAGGCCGACTTGCTGACGATGACCATCGCCGGCCGCACCAGACGCCCGTTCAGGGTGTAACCCTTCTGCATCACATCCATGACCGTGTTGGGGTCGAGCTCCGGATTGGGCACCATGCTCATCGCTTCATGGAACTGCGGATCGAACGGTTCACCCTGTGGGTCGATCTGCTCGACGCCGAACTTGGCGAGCACGTCGAGCTGCATCTTCAGGGTCATCGACACACCCTCGCGGTGGGTCTCGTCGACCTCCTGCATGCTCTCCAGACCCTTCTCCAGGCTGTCGACCACCGGCAGCAGCTCCTTGACGAACTTCTCCAGGGCAAACTTCCGGGCCTTCTCGGCATCCTGCTCGGCGCGCCGGCGGGCATTCTGAGCCTCGGCGGCGGCACGCATGGACTGATCCTTGGCGTCGGTGAGCGCCTGCTCCAGCTCCTCCACTCGCGCGGCCAGCACCTCTGCCTCGGGGTTGGCGTCGCCGCCGGTCTCGACAGGCTCATGCTCGAGCTCGTCGGCGACCGCGTCGAGATCACCCTCGAGCGGCGCCTGGGTCGGCTGCGGTTCGCCGTCGCGCTCGGCGCGCTGGATCTCTTCGTCGACGGGCTTCTGCGGATCTCTGGCCATGAGTCTCTCCCGATATAGATGTGATGAAAGCACCAATATGAAGACACGTCGGCGTCATCGACGCTCGCTATTGACGTCCAAGTGACTGCCTATATGGGGCTGCCTGCGACGATCTCAAGCGTTGGCACGCGTTGTGTGAACACTGATGCGCGCCACATGACCCTCAGCCACCGCGAGGCGGATTGAAGCACCGAACCGACTACTGTATAAACGAACAGACCACTGTATGGCCGCCATCGATCCTCGGGAGGCAGCATGCTGATCCAACTCGCCATTCGCGACTTCGCCATCGTCGATACCCTCGACCTGGAGTTCCAGCCCGGCATGACCGCCATCACCGGTGAAACCGGGGCGGGCAAGTCGATCCTGCTCGGCGCCCTCGGGCTCTGCCTGGGCGAACGCGCCGATGCCGGCGGCGTGCGTCATGGCGCCGAACGCGCCGATCTCAGCGCGCGCTTCGATCTCAGCGGCCGCGCCGAGGCGCGGGCCTGGCTCGCCGCGCGCGAACTGCCGAGCGAGGATTGCCTGCTGCGCCGGGTGGTCACCGCTTCCGGACGCTCCAAGGCGTGGATCAACGGCCAACCCTGCACCATCGCCGACCTGCGCGAACTCGGCGAGTGTCTGATCGACGTCCACAGTCAGCACGCTCACCAGGCGCTGCTCAACGAGGAGACCCACCGCCGCCTGCTCGACGATGCCGCCGGCCAGCGCCGCGCAGTGGACGAGCTGGCGGCGCTGCACCGCCAGTGGCAGAGCCTGCGCAAGCAGTATCGCCAGCGCAGCGAGAACGACGAGGAGCGCGAGGCCAAGCGCCAACTGCTGCGCTATCAGGTAGAGGAGCTGGATCAGCTGGCCCTGCAGGCGGACGAACTGGAAGCGCTGGAGCAGGAGCAGGAGACCCTGGCGCATCTGGAGGAGAGCCTGCGCGAGGCGCAGTTCGCCGCCGACTGCTGCGACCACGACGAGGGCGGCGCGCTGGGCTTGCTCACGCAGGCGCACACGCGGCTATCGCGGGTGCCGGGCAGCGACCGCGGCAGCCTGGCGGAAGCGCTCGGCATGCTCAATGATGCCCAGATCCAGCTCGAGGAGGCGGCCCGGGAGCTGCACCACTTCGTCGAGTCCACCGAGCTCGATCCGCAAAGGCTTGCTTGGGTCGACGAACGCCTCGGCGAGATCCATCGCGTTGCGCGCAAGCACCACGTCATGCCCGACGAGCTGGTCGCGCTGCACCAGCGCCTGAGCACCGAACTGGCGGAACTCGAGGGCGGCGACGACGATCTCGACAGCCTGCGCGCGCGGCTCGAAGAGACGCGCCAGCACTACCGCGACGCCGCTCGCCAGATCAGCGAGGCGCGCCAGACCAGTGCCACCGAGTTCGCCCGCCAGGTGCAGGAGCAGCTCGCCTTCCTGGGCATGGAGAAGGCGCGTTTCGCGGTCGAGGTCACCCCGCTGGAGACGCCGCAGCCCCACGGCATCGACCGCGTCAGCCTCTTGATCAGCGCCAACCCCGGCCAGCCACCGCGGCCGCTGGCCAAGGTCGCCTCCGGCGGTGAACTCTCCCGCGTCAGCCTGGCAATCCAGGTGGTGGCGGCCAGCCATAGCACCCTGGCCACGCTGGTATTCGACGAGGTCGATGTCGGCATCTCCGGCGCCACCGCCGAGATCGTGGGCCAGCTGCTGCGCCGGCTGGGCCAGAAAGCCCAGATCATGACTGTGACCCACCTGCCGCAGGTTGCCGCCCAGGCGCACCAGCATCTGCATATCGAGAAGCAGTCGAGCGACGAGGCCACCCGCACCCAGATGGCACAGCTCGACGAGGCGGGCAGAGTGCGCGAGATCGCGCGCATGCTCGGCGGCGTCAAGCTCTCGGAGCGCACCCTGGCCCACGCCCGCGAGATGCTGGCGGCGAGCCAGACCGGGGCGCACTGAGCGTCACCGGCGCCTCGCCACCGAGACCGAGACCGAGACCGTACTCACGACACCACACAACGCAGAACGCCGACCCCTGGGGTCGGCGTTCTGGTGATATCTCTGGTGCCCTTCATGCGGGCCAGGGTGTCACTTCTTGCTGCTGTCCTGACGCGTCGCCTTGGAGCCACGCGGACGAACGTAGAGCACCAGCGCATGCTCGACCAGCTCGTAGCCGTGCTCTTCGACGATCTCGCGCTGACGCCGCTCGATCTCTTCATCATAAAACTCGACGATATCGCCGGACTCCAGGTCCACCATATGGTCATGGTGCTCTTCCTGGGTCATCTCGAACACGGCATGGCCGCCGTCGAAATTGTGACGCACCACCAGGCCGGCGGCCTCGAACTGCGTCAGCACACGGTATACGGTAGCGAGGCCGACGTCTTCTCCCGACTCCAGCAGCGCCTTGTAGACGTCCTCGGCACTCATATGGAGCTCTTCTTCCATACGTGTCGCTTCGAGAATCTGCAGGATCTTGACACGCGGCAGAGTGACCTTGAGTCCCGCCTTGCGCAATTCTTGGTTTTCGTCTGCCATGGTCGCTCTTCGCAGTGGCGTCCCGTGTCGGGTATGATCAATCCACGCAACGATAGTGAAAGACGGACTCAAATGCAAAACCTGATCAGAACGGCCGTACTCGTGCTCGCAGCGTCTCTCATCGCTGGCTGTAGCTACTTTGGCGTCTACAAACGCGACCTCGTCCAGGGCAATCTCATCACCCAGGACATGGTGTCTCAGCTCCATACCGGCATGAGCCGCGCCCAGGTCGTTCAGGTCATGGGAACGCCGCTGATGGAAGCGCCCTTCTCCTCCGACCAGTGGGACTACGTCTTCTATCTCGACAAGGCCTACGGCGGCACGGTGGAGAAGCGGGTCACGCTCACCTTCGCCAACGACCAGGTGGTCGATATCCAGAAGTCCGGTGACATGAACGCCGACGTCGAGCTCGACCAGGACAGCGGCCCCGGCCCGGCGGTCGAGGGCGCCGGTGAAGGTGCTGCGGTGCCGCAGGTCGGTCCCAGCGGCCTCTAAGGAATCACTGCATAAATGCCTGCACGAGCGAATGACTACGTTGCGCGGTACTCGAAGGCTCGCCTAACCACCAGTTATGCCTCGCCTTCTGCGTTCCGTGCGCCTTGTCCTTCATCTCGTTCGGCGATGTATTCAGCGCTTCCCTAACCCCTCTCTTTACCGAGTGCGAGTCAGCGCGGCGGCCTGCGGGCCGCCCGTTCGCGTCGCGCCTGCTTGGGGTCGATACGTAGCGGGCGGTAGACCTCGACCCGCTCTCCCGGCAGCAGCTCACGCTGTTCGGGGTGGGCAAGACGCTCACCGAAGATCCCCAGCGGCGCACTCGCCAGCCAGGCCTCGTCGAGGTCGGCGAAATAGGCCGGCAGACCGGCACGCATTACCGCCGCCCGCGCGGTCAGCCCCGCCGACCACGCGAGGGTGACGATACGCTGAAGTGCCGGCGTGGCGTAGGCTACCTCGACCAGCGGGCTGTCTTCCGCCGGCGCAGCGCCCGGCTTGGCAACGCTAACCTCGGGGGCATCGGCTGCAGACGGCATGGCGTCAGCGCCCATAGACCTGATCGGCACGCCGGGTGAAGGCGTCGATCAGTTGCCCCGCCACCTGCTGGAACAGTCGGCCGAAGGCCATGCCCAGCAGCCGGTTGCTGAACTCGAACTCCATCTCCAGCTCCACCTTGCACGCGTTCTCGCCCAGGTCACGGAACAGCCAGCAGCCATCGAGGCGCTTGAACGGGCCGTTGACCAACGACAGATCGATGCGCCCGGGGCGCTTGAGGTCATTGCGCGTGGTCACGCTCTGCTCGACGCCGCCCTTGGCCAGGTCATGCTGCCGATCAGATAATCCTCTCCGCGTTCGACAACCCGGGCCCGACGACAACCGGGGAGGAATTCCGGATAGCGTTCGAAGTCATTGACCAGCTCGAACATCTGTTCCGGGGTATGCCGGACAAAAGCAGACCGGTGCACGCTTGGCATGTAGCTCTCCACTGATTTATCGCCCCGATGCGCGTATCATGGGGGCTATTTCTCACATGCTTGAATGGTAGCACGCTCGCCCCCAGGTCTGCGGGCGTACCGGATATCGCCGCGAAGAGGTGTCATGGGTAAGAAGAAAGGCAACGCGCCCGGCAACAACACGATCGCCCAGAACAAGAAGGCTCGTTTCGAGTATCACATCGACGAAACCTTCGAGGCGGGTCTCTCGCTGAGCGGTTGGGAGGTCAAGAGCCTGCGCGCCGGCAAGGCCCAGCTCACCGACACCTATATCCTGATCAAGAACGGCGAGGCCTGGCTGCTGGGCACCACATCACGCCGCTCAATACCGCCAGCACCACGTGGTGGCCGAGCCTGACCGTACGCGCAAGCTGCTGCTGCATCGCAAGGAGATCGCCAGGATCTTCTCGCGGACCCAGGAGAAGGGTCACACCTCGTGCCGCTCAAGCTCTACTGGAAGAAGAATCTGGTCAAGTGCGAGCTGGCGCTGGTGCGCGGCAAGCGTTGCACGACAAGCGCGCCACCCAGAAGGAGCGCGACTGGAATCGTGAGAAGGCGCGGGTGATGCGCGATCACGCCTGAGGCGCGGCGTCGAGGGTTCGATTCGACGATTGAGATGGCGTGGGGTCATCCCCAACTGATAGAATGTTGGGGTTCCACGGGGGCGACATGGCTTCGACGCCGGTGACAATCCCTGAGGTGCATGCCGAGAGCGTAACGTATCTCGTAAATCCACGTTACGATCAAATAGTCGCAAACGACGAAACTACGCTCAAGGCGCACTGGCAGCCTAAGAACTGCTAGCTGTTGTCTGGCCTCGAAGCGATGTGCCCATTCATCGCGGAGAGATATGAGCTAAAGCTGATGGGACCGCGTATGTCAGCGCTCTCCTGACATGCGTTAAACCTTAGAGAGATCGCAAGGTGTCATCCTGCCCGTCGGAGGTCACTGCGCTAAATCAAAAGACGGAACTAAGCATGTAGAGCCGATGGGTGAGTGCCGGCGGACGGGGGTTCAATTCCCCCCGCCTCCACCAACACCAGAAAAAACACCTCGAGAGAGGTGCTTTTTGTGTGCCCGTGCGTTTTGTGCCCGAACCTCTTGTGCACGATCATCGGGCCGTGGGCAGCTACAGCGCCGGGTGACGCCCACCGCGGCGGGATCCGGCCGCGGCCATGGCGCGCTCCAGGTCCTGGCTCTTGCACTTGAATGCCGAGCAGCCGGCACAGCGTATATCCTGCGCCGTCTCGTCGAGCGTCGGCAGCAGAAAGCGCTCGCCGCCGCAGACGTTGCAGCGCAGTTCGAGGGTCACATTGAGCATGATCGGTCCCTGACAGGGCACCAGCGCAGGCTGGCGCCAGACTTGAGGTGGAAGAGACAGCGCGGCGGCGTCCGATCCGCCCACGCGGCGCCGCGCGGTGTCACAGCCGCGGCGGCTCGACAGAGCGTGGCAAAGAATCGCGCCTTGTCCAGCGCTACCGCCACTGTCGGTGGCAAATCCATGGCGATTCAGTGGCAAGCGGGCACGGATTGACTAGCCTCAAGAGATCCGGCGGCTGAATTTCCGCGCGACGATAAAATGTTACCCTAAGGATGTTTAAGTTGAGTGCGGACCGTCGTCAGCCGCCGTGTGCGCGTGCGTTCACCGCGCCGGCATGACGATATCCCCTCGAGGCCCGGTCATTGAGACACTGTCCTCGAGACACGGTCCTCGAGACTGACCCTGAAAACATAGCCCTTAAGACACAGCCCTTAAGACATAGTCCTTAAGACATAGCCCTTATACCCTGCCCTTCAGACAAGGAGGTTGAAGCGTGCCCACCCCTCGCCCCGATCGCTGGCCGAGCCGCTGGCTACTCTTGATACTGCTGTTCTTCGCAGCCCCGCTGATGGCGCAACAGAGTGCCGGATCGGTGACGTCGTCGAGCGCGCCCGCCGAGCAGAGCGCCCAGGAAGGCCCCGCCTACTCGACCATGGCCGACCTGCTGGAGAACGAGCAGTCGCGCCAGGCACTGATCGATCAGCTGCGCAAGCTCGCCGCCGAGCAGCCCCAGGCCGGCGAGTCTCAGGGCAGTGCGCCCGCGCAGGCCAATGCCAGTCAGGCCACCACCGAGAGCGCCGAGCAGGCCAAGTCTGCCGAGGATGTCTCCTTCCCGCGGCGCATGGCACAGATCACCAGCGCCTTCGCCGATGATATCGGCGGGCAGTTCACCGCCGTGGCGGCGTTGGTCGGCGGCTTCTTCGGCAGCGGCGACGCTGCCGCCAGCAGTGGCCCCACCTTCAGCCTGAGCGACTTCCTCGATGCCGCGCTGGAGCTGGCCATGGTGATCGTCGCTACCGTGGTCGCGTTCTTCGTGCTGCGGCGCCTCGCCGGGCCGCTGTTCAACCGATTCAGTCGCTGGTCGCTGCAGGGTGACGGCCGCGCCCACCTGCTGCGCGTGATCGTCAGCGTGATCCTGGCCGCCGTGGTCGACGTGGTGGTGGTGGTGCTGGCATATGTCGCCGGCAACCTCGTCGCCACCTTCCTGGTCGGCGAGAGTGGCACCTTGAACACGCGCTTCTCGCTGTTCCTCAACGCCTTCCTGATGATCGAGCTGTTCAAGTGCGCACTGCGCGTGCTGTTCGCCTCCAGCCACGAAGGTCTGCGCCTGGTGCCCATCAGCGCCGCCCAGGCACGCTACTGCAACGGCTTCCTGGCCACCCTGGCCGGCTTCATCGGCTACGGCATGCTGGTGGTGGTACCGATTCTGAACATCAACCTGTCGCCGGCCTTCGGCAAGGTGATCAGCGTACTGATCATGCTGATCGCCCTGCTCGCGGCGATGACCGTGATTCTCAAGAAGCGTCTCGCGGTACGCGACCTGATTCTGGGCAAGGCCGAGCAGGCCAGCATGGCCGCCTCGCGCATCGCTCTGCGCATGCTGGCCGGCGTGTGGCATGTGATCGCCATTCTGTATGCGCTGATGGTGTTCGGCGTGACCCTGCTGCATCCGGAAACCGCCCTGCCGTTCGTGCTGGTCGCGACCCTGAAGACGATTCTCTACATCGGCATCGGCATGCTGGTCTCGGGCCTGCTGACCCAGCTGATCGGGCGGCGTATCACGCTTGGCGACGACATTCGCCGGCGCCTGCCGATGCTCGAGGGACGCCTCAACGCCTACGTGCCTAGCTTCCTCAAGGTGATCCGCGTGATCATCCTGGTTGCGGTGGTGCTGTACACCCTGGACGCCTGGGGCGCCTTCGATCTCGCCGCCTGGTACGCCAGCGAAGCCGGCGCGCACGCCGTCGCCACCGTAATTCAGGTGATTCTGATTCTGGCCGTGGCCGCCATCGTGTGGATCGGACTGGCCAGCCTGATCGAGAACTACCTCAATCCTGAAACCGGCGGCGGCGCCCCGACTGCCCGCGCCCAGACCCTGATGAGCCTGTTCCGCAACGCCCTGGCGATCACTCTGATCATCATGACGGTGATGATCGTGCTGTCGCAGATCGGCATCAACATCGGCCCGCTGATCGCCGGCGCCGGGGTACTGGGTCTGGCTATCGGTTTCGGTGCCCAGAAGCTGGTCCAGGACGTCATTACCGGGGTCTTCATCCAACTCGAGAATGCGATGAACACCGGCGACGTCGTCACCGTGGGTGGCGTCACCGGCACCGCCGAACGCGTCAGCATCCGCTCGGTGGCGATCCGCGACCTCTCCGGCACCTACCATATCGTGCCGTTCTCGTCGGTGGGCACGGTCTCCAACTTCATGCGTGAATACGGCAACCATGTCGGCGAGTACGGCATCGCCTACCGCGAGAACATCGATTACGCCATCGAGCAGCTGCAGGCGGCGTTCGAAGAGCTCAAGGCGAGCGAGGAGCATGGCCACAAGCTGCTGGCACCGATGACCGTGGCGGGCGTCGTCGCCCTGGCCGACAGCTCGGTCAACATCCGTGTGGTGATCAAGACCACCCCGGGCGACCAGTGGGGCGTGGGACGCGCCTACAACCGCCTGGTCAAGCTCTACTTCGACAAGGCCGGCATCGAGATTCCGTTCCCGCACACCACGCTCTACTTCGGTGAGGATCGGGACGGCTCGGCGCCGCCGGCCCACGTGCGCGTGCTGCGCGACGACAAGCACGACATTCCGGGTACTGCCCACGAGGCCACGTCCTCCGAGCAACCGGATACCCGGTCGCACGATGCCACGCACAACAAACCGACCCACGACGACGTCGACGACGATGCCGGTGACGATCCGCGCTGAACGCCACGACGTGAAAGCAACAGTGAGAGAGTAAAAGATAGAGAGCAAAAGAAAGAGGCCGCCCTTCGGGGCGGCCTCTTGCGTTCTGGGGGCATGTCGGTTCTGGCAGGTATGTCGGCGGGCGAGAGCCCGCCCGGGTGGCACCTACACCGCGTCGGGAAGGAAGCCGGCACCCCGCATGGCAGCCCCGCGCACGCCGCTGGCGGCCCCCAGATGCGAGGCCACCACCCGCGGCACGACGACACCGGGAAAGAGATGACGCCCGAGCGCCGCCGGCAGCGCGGCGACCAGCTCGGGCAGGGTGGAGAGCCCACCGCCGATCACGATCGCCGCCGGGGCCAGCAGCTTGGTGACGTTGGCCAGCGCCTCGCCGAGCAGATCGACATGACAGCGGTGGGCCAGCTCCGCCGCTGGATCGCCCGCCCGCCAGGCGGCGTACCAGGTCTCGGCGCGCTGCGCCTCACCGCCGAAGTGGCGAAACAGCTCCACCAGCCCGGGGCCGGCGATATAGCGCTCGAGACAGCCGTGCAGGCCGCAGCCGCAGGCCAGACGCGGCAGATGGTAGCGCTCGCTGGCCGCCGCCGAGAGCGGCAGATGTCCCCACTCACCGGCCAGGCCACCGCACCCGCCGAGCAGACGTCCCTCGACGACCGCCCCACCGCCGGCACCGGTACCCAGGATCGCGCCGAAGGCATGCCGTTCCCCAGCAGCGGCGCCGCCCGGGCCGACCTCCGAGAGGATGAAGCAGCGGCTATCGTTGTCGAACACGATCGGGCGGTCGAAGCGGGCCTGCAGAGAAGCCGCCAGCGGCAGCTCGCGCAACCCGGGCAGATTGGCGGCGACGAGACAGCCGCGGGCATCGATCACCCCGGGCAGGCCGAGCCCCAGGGTGCCCCGCGCGCCGAAGCGGGCGTCGGCCACAGCGACCATCGCCGCCAGTCGCGCCAGCAGCGCCGGGCCGTCCGCCGCGGGGGTCGCCTCGCGCCAGGTGGCGAGACGCTGCCACTGAGGATCGAACACCGCGAGCTCGATCTTGGTGCCGCCGACATCGATACCGTAGTGCATGCCTGTTCCTTGGGTGAGCGCCTCTCGGCGACAAAAAAGGGCGCCCGCGGGCGCCCAGGAGAGCAATCGGTGGCAGCGATCAACGCGTCACATCGCTGGGCTGGGGCAGCGCCGGCAGCGACTTGTCCAGCAGCGTGACGCTCTGGCGGTAGTAGAGCTGGCTCTTGCTGTGGTCACCGAGGTTGGCATAGAGCCGCGCGAGTTCCGCACACACCACCCCGCTCGGGCGCTGGCGCTGGCTCGCCTCGAAGTACTCCTGCGCCTTGCCCCAGTAGGCGTTGCGCAGCGAGAGACGGCCCAGGGTGAGCAGCAGATCGGGGTCGTTGGGCCGCTCCTGCAGCCACTTCTCGGCGTACGCCAACTGGCGCGCGGCGTCGACGTTGAGCAGGCCGTAGCGCAGCACCAGACGCGTGTCCCAGTGCTCCTTGAGCGCATTGCGCAGCAGGCGTTCGGCATCACCCTCCTCGCCGCCCTTGATCAGCGCGTCGCTGTAGAGCAGAACCAGCTCGACGTCGCCGCGCAGCGCATCGGGCATGTCCGCCCAGAGTGCCCGCACCCGCTGCAGGTTGCCCTCCTGCTGGGCGGCGTGGATCAGCAGCTCACGGTTGGCGCGCTGCTCGAGTTCGCGGCGCTCGTCGTCGGTGATCAGGCGGTGCTTGTCGAGCCGCGGTAGCAGCCGGCGCAGGCCGTCCCAGTCGTTGACGCTGAGATAGGCCTGCTTGAGCAGCTTGAGCACCTGCGGATGCTCCGGCAGCTGCTGCTCCAGGCGGGTCAGGGTGGCCAGCGCCTCCTCGAACTGCTGGCGGTCGAGCATCAGCTGCGCCTGCACCAGGCCGACCGCGGTATCGGCGCCCTCGGTGCTGTGGTGGGCGCGTTTGAGCAGCACGTCGGCCTGCTCGTAGCGGCCCTGATAGTGCGCTGCCAGTGCCGCCGAGAGATAGTTGACCAGCGGCGTGCCGGAGTCGTCGGCAGCCTTGGTCAGCGCTTTCTCGGCACGTTTCCAACGCCCCTCGGCCAGCGCCACCAGGCCACGCACGGTGCGCTTCATGGCGGTGCGGTGACGAGTACGGCTGTTCCACACCTTGAGCCGGCTCATCGGCCGGCGCAGGCGCATCAGCGCACGCAGGCCGAAGTGCAGCACCAGAAAGGCGATCAGCAGCAGCACGCAGCCGAACCAGAACGAGGTCTGGATCGAGGTATCGCCGACACGGATGAACCAGTATCCCGGCAGCGACTGCATCAACTGCCCGAACAGCGCGCCGACCGCCAGACCGAAGACGATCAGCAGGATCAGCTTTCTCATGCGCCCTCTCCCTGTGCCGATCCGTTCTGCGTCGCCTGACCGCCGTTCGCGTTACTACCACCCGTGCCGTTACCGAAGCGCTTCTCGATGAACTGCTTGAGCAGCTGCGACGACTGGCTGATGTCCGGCAGCTCCGGGCGCACGTTCTCGTCGCGCAGCGAGGAGAGTTTGTCGGCGCGTTTTCGACGCCCTGATTGTCGGTGTCGTAATAGCCCTTGATCAGCTCGATCGCCTTGCCCAGGCTGGCCTGATAGAGCTTGGGCTCGGCCTTGAGCAGCGCCAGCTGCGCTTGCTCCAGCAGCATGCGCACGTTCTGGCGCAGATAGGACTCCTGCTCAGGGGTGATCAGCGCCTCCAGCGGCTGGTCGTGGCGCCGCACGGTGACCAGATCCTTGAGCTCGCGCCCCAGGGTGGCGAGCTGCTCACGCCAGCCGCCGCTGGGCTGGGCGTCACCCTTGCCGGCGGCGATCTGCTCGATGTCCTGTTTCAGCGGCAGGCGGGCCAGCTGCTCCTGCTGCGCCATCAGCGCCAGGTAGATGCCGGTGCGGTCGATCACCGGCACCGAGTCGAGCGAAGCCAGCTCCGACTGGATCGCGCGGCGGATCGGCACCAGCGCCGGGTTGTCAGCCTCGCGCAGGCGGGCGTCAGCGGCCTCGAGCAGCGCCTTGGCGCCGGGCACGTCACGCTCCAGCTGCAGCCGCTGGTTGGCCAGGCGCAGCAGGTACTCGGCTTCGGCGTGGAGCCACTCGCGCGGATCGGCCTGCTGCTGCTTGGCCAGCTCCGCCAGCACCTTGTCCAGGGTCTTGTCGAGGCTCTGGCGGTACTGGTCGAACTCGCCGCGCATCATCTTCAGCGACTGCTGGCGGTTCTGGTCGAGATCGCCGACGCGCGCGCTCAGATCGTCGATGGCACCGCGGTTGGACTGGACCTGATCCAGCTTCTGCTGCTGTTGCTGCAGCAGCTGCCAGCCGCGATAACCAATGAAAGCCACGGCGATCGCCAGCACGATGACCAGGATCAGCGCGAGTAGGCCGAGCTTGCCGCTCTTGCCCTTCTTGGTCTCGCCGCCACCGCTGCCACCATCGCGCCCGCCACCGCCGCTGCCGCCAGACTTGGCGCTGGAAGACGCTGCCCCGCCGCCATCGCGCGACAGTGGTCCGGCCGGCTTGGCAGCCTTGGTGCTCGCCTTGCTCTTGGCAGCGTCAGTCTGGGCGCGCTCCTGTTTGGCAGTGCTGGCCGCCTTGCCGCTGGCGCGGGAGGTGCTGGGTTCGCCGCTAGCATCCGGCTGTGTCACGTCCGGTTTGACCGGATCGGTGTGGCCGGCGGTATCGGCAGCGGTGGGGTGTCGACGCGGCAGTCGACGAAGCGGTCTTGTCCTGCTCGGCTTTCCGAGCGTCGCCGTCGGCCGGATTGTCGGAAGCGGAGGCCGACTGCGGTTGTTGATCGTTTCGTTGCTTGCTCATCTACGCTGCCTTTACTCGTGATCACCCTGATCGAAGGTGGCGCCCGGACGGCGCGTCGGGTTGGCGACGCTGCCATCGGAGCAGGATCGAACCGGCGCTTGACGGCGGGCCGGGAGCCCGGCACCGCCGCGCGCACGAGGTCAGCTCGCGCGCAGCGCAGTCACCGCCGCGGCCAGTGCCTCCGGCGCAGGACCGGACGCCACGTGAAGCGAGCCGAATCCCAGCTGTCTCGCCAGTGTAGCCAACCGTCCACTCGAGACGATTAGCGGTTGGTTCAACGCTATCGGGCCACACCCAGTGGCCAGATGTTGCAATATTTCCCCGCTGGTCACCACCAGCGCCGCATAGTCGCCCTGGGCCAGCCAGGTTGCCGCCGGGGGTGCCGGCGGACGATAGCGGCGGCGGTAGAGCGTCAGCGTATCGAGCTGCGCGCCGCGCGCCGTCAACTGCTCGGCCAGTACCTCGCGCCCCCCCTCACCGCGGGCCAGCAGCAGGCGTTTGCCCGCCACCGCCCGCAGGGATGGCGCCTCGAGCAGCCCCTCACTATGCTCGCCGGCACCCGCCGGGGGCAGCACGCAGGGTACCCCCAGTTCCTGATGCAGGGTCGCCGCCGTGGCCTGGCCCACTGCATAGAAGCGTAGCCGCTGGGGTAACTGCGGCCAGTATGACCCAATCGCCTCGGCCAGAGATACGCCCGCCTGCGGGCTCACCACGATGATCCCCTGAAAAGCGTCGAGGTCGAGCACCAGCGACCGCGCAGCGGACGACAGCGCCACCGGCTCGAACGCCAGCACATCGAGCGCTACCGGCTCGTAGCCGGCCGCGCGCAGCGTCTGCGCCAGCACTGCGCCACGCTCACCGGGGCGCGTGATCAGGACCCGAGTCATCAGCCGTTACCGTAGACCTCGGCCAGGATGTCACCGGCGCCCTGCTCCAGCAGCGACTCGGCGATACGAATCCCCAGCGCTTCCGGCTCCATCGCCGAGCCGCGCCCCTCGGCGCGCAGCACCTGGGAGCCATCCGGATGCCCGACGAGACCACGCAGCCACAGGGTGCGCCATCGTTCTCGAGCACTGCATCCGCCGATCGGCAACCTGGCAACCACCATCGAGACGCGTGTTCATGGCGCGCTCGGCGCGCACCCGGGTCGCCGTGGGGCCGTGATCCAGGGTCGCCAGCAGCGCCACCAGATCGGCATCGTCATGGCGGCATTCGATACCCAGTGCGCCCTGGCCGCAGGCGGGCAGACTCTCCTCCGGTGACAGCTCGGCGGTGATCCGCTCGCCCAGCTGCAGACGCTGGAGCCCGGCGGTGGCCAGAATGATCGCCTCGAAATCGCCGGCATCCAGCTTGCCCAGGCGAGTCTGGACATTGCCACGCAGCGGCAGTACTTCCAGATCCGGACGCCGCGCCGCCACCTGCAGCCCGCGGCGCAGGCTGGACGTGCCCACTCGGGCCCCCTGGGGCAGGGCATCGACGCTCGCGTAGGTGTTGGAGACGAAGGCGTCGGTCGGCGCCCCGCTCTCGAGAATCACCGACAGCCCCAGGCCATCGGGAAAGTGCATCGGCACGTCCTTCATCGAGTGCACGGCGAGATCGGCGCGGCCGTCGAGCATCGCCTCCTCCAGTTCCTTGACGAACAGCGCCTTGCCGCCGATCTTGGCCAGCGGCGTATCCAGGATCTTGTCACCACGCGTGGAGAGCGGCACCAGCTCGATCTCCAGCTGCGGGTGCTGCTGAGCCAGCAGCGCCTTGACGTGTTCGGCCTGCCATAGCGCCAGCGCACTCTTGCGGGTGGCGATTCTCAATCTGTTAGCGTCGAGCACGCGGATCTCCGGAGTCTGGGGCGCGGGGGCAAAGACCACCCGCCGCGCGATGTACGCTCGTCGCCACGAAGTACGCTCTTCGAGACCAAGAACGTTCGTCGGCACGAATCTTGTAGGCATGATAAAGCAGTCATCCTGCCAGGAAAAATCACGCCCCCTCGAACCGGCCCCGGCGGCGCTCGCCCCCGTCCCACGCGGCCACGACTCTGGTACACTCCAGACAGCGTTTCGCCGGCCCGCGCGCGCCATGCGCGACCCGCGATCACACCCGGCCACCCGGCACCCATACCCGGTCAACCTAGGCAGAGTTCGTATTCGATGACGCAGGCAACCAACCAATCCTGGGGCGGACGTTTCAGCGAGCCCACCGACGCATTCGTCGCCGCCTTCACCGCTTCGATCTCCTTCGACAAGCGGCTCTACCACCACGACATCCGCGGCTCCGTGGCCCACGCCACCATGTTGGCCCGGGTCGGCGTGCTGACCGAGGCGGAACGTGATCGCATCATTCAGGGCCTGGGCGAGATCGAAGCCGAGATCGAACGCGGCGAGATCGAATGGTCGGTCGAGCTGGAAGACATCCACATGAACGTGGAAGCGCGGCTCACCGACAAGATCGGCATCACCGGCAAAAAGCTGCACACCGGGCGCTCGCGCAACGATCAGATCGCCACCGACATCCGCCTCTACCTGCGCGACGAGATCGACGCCGTGGCGGCGGAGCTGGCGCGCCTGCGCCGTGGCCTGATCGAACTGGCCGAAGCCGAGGCCGACACCATCATGCCCGGCTTCACCCATCTGCAGACCGCGCAGCCGGTGACCTTCGGCCACCATCTGCTGGCGTGGCAGGAGATGCTGGCGCGCGATCACGAGCGCCTCTACGACTGCCGCAAGCGGGTCAACGTGCTGCCGCTGGGTGCCGCCGCCCTGGCCGGCACCACCTACCCCATCGACCGCCACGTCACCGCCGAGCTGCTGGGCTTCGAGCGCCCGGCGGAGAACTCGCTGGACGCGGTCAGCGATCGCGACTTCGCGATCGAGTTCACCGCCTTCGCCAGCATCCTGCTGATGCACCTGTCGCGCATGAGCGAAGAAATGGTGCTGTGGGCCAGCGCCCAGTTCGACTTCGTCGATCTGCCCGACCGCTTCTGCACCGGCTCCTCGATCATGCCGCAGAAGAAGAACCCCGACGTGCCCGAGCTGGTGCGCGGCAAGACCGGTCGCGTCTATGGCCACCTGATGAGCCTGCTGACGCTGATGAAGTCGCAGCCGCTGGCCTACAACAAGGACAATCAGGAGGACAAGGAGCCGCTGTTCGACACCCTCGACACGGTCAAGGGCTGCCTGCGCGCCTTCGCCGACATGGCGCCGGCGCTGCGCGCCAAGCGCGCCAACATGCTCGAGGCAGCGCGCCGCGGCTTCTCCACCGCCACCGACCTGGCCGACTATCTGGTGCGCGCCGGCGTGGCCTTCCGCGATGCCCACGAGATCGTCGGCAAGGCGGTGGCCTACGGCATCGAGTCGGGCAAGGATCTCTCCGAGATGTCCCTCGACGAGCTCCAGCGCTTCTCCGATACCATCGGCGCGGACGTCTTCGAGGTGCTGACCCTGGAAGGCTCGGTGGCGGCGCGCAACCATATCGGCGGCACCGCCCCGGATCAGGTGCGCGCCGCCGCCAGCCGCGCCCGCACCGCCCTCGACGCGCTTCAGGAGGCCCCGCATGTCGCGTAATCTGCTTCTCGCCGCCCTGCTTACCCTGATCGGGCTGGCGGTGGCCGGCTGCGGCCAGAAAGGGCCGCTCTATCTGCCCGAGAACGACCAGGCAGCCAAGACCTACGATCCCCAGGGCGCCCACGCAGAAGCACAGCCGGGCGCTGCCGCACCGCGCAGCGACGGCGCCAAGGCCCGGCCGCTGCCACAGACTCAGTCCCAGACTCGGTCCCAGACACCCCAGGCGGAGACAATGCCTTGACGTTCGAAGCCTTTCCTCGGCATGACGGCGAACTGTACGCCGAAGCGGTCCCGCTGGCGCAGATCGCCGCCGACTACGGCACGCCCTGCTACGTCTACTCGCGCGCTGCGCTGACCCGTCAGTTCCGCGCCTACAGCGATGCCCTGGGCGATATGCCACATCTGGTCTGCTATGCGTTGAAGACCAATTCCAACCTGGCGGTGATCGACCTGCTGGCGCGTCTCGGCGCCGGCTTCGACATCGTCTCCCAGGGCGAGCTGGAGCGCGTCCTGGCCGCCGGCGGCGATCCGGCCAAGGTGGTCTTCTCCGGGGTCGCCAAGCAGGCCGATGAGATGGCACGGGCGCTGGAGGTCGGCATCAAGTGCTTCAACGTCGAATCGCGCCCGGAGCTTGAGCGCCTCGAACGTGTCGCCGCCGAGCGCGGGCAGGTGGCCAACGTCTCGATCCGGGTCAATCCGGACGTCGACGCGGGCACCCACCCCTATATCTCCACCGGGCTCAAGGACAACAAGTTCGGCGTCGCCGCCGACGAGGTGTTCGACCTTTACACCTGGGCGGCCGAGCGTGAGCACCTCAAGGTGGTAGGCGTGGACTGCCATATCGGCTCCCAGCTCACCGAGCTCTCGCCCTTCCTGGACGCCCTCGACCGCCTGCTGGCGCTGGTCGATCGCCTCGCCGAACGCGGCATCGTGCTCGAGCATCTCGATCTGGGCGGCGGCCTCGGCGTGGTCTACCAGGACGAAGCGCCGCCGCCGGCCGAGGCGCTGGTGGCCGCGGTGCGCGAGCGCCTGGCCGGACGCGAGCTGACCCTGATCTTCGAACCGGGCCGTTCGATCGCCGCCAACGCCGGCGTGCTGCTGACCCGGATCGAGTACCTCAAGCCAGGCGAGAGCAAGAACTTCGCCATCGTCGACGCCGGCATGAACGACATGATTCGCCCCTCGCTCTATCAGGCGTGGCAGCGCATCGAGGCGGTCGACACCCGCGCCCCGCGCCCGAGCTCCTGCTACGACGTGGTCGGCCCGGTATGCGAAAGCGGCGACTTCCTGGGCAAGGCGCGCGAGCTGGCGGTGGCCGAGGGCGACCTGCTGGTGGTGCACGCCGCCGGCGCCTACGGTTTCGTCATGGCCTCGAACTACAACAGCCGCGGCCGCCCGCCGGAGGTGCTGGTGGATGGCGAGCACTGCCACCTGGTACGCCAGCGCGAGTCGCTGGCATCGCTCTGGGCGCTGGAGTCGCGGCTGCCGGAGACGTCTTGATGCTGTTGAATTTCACCAAGATGCACGGTCTCGGCAACGACTTCATGGTGGTCGACCTGATCAGCCAGCGCGCCTACCTGCGCGACGAGCAGATCCGCCGCCTCGCCGACCGCCACTTCGGGATCGGCTTCGACCAGCTGCTGCTGGTGGAGCCACCGCGCCAGCCCGACATGGATTTTCGCTACCGTATCTTCAATGCCGACGGCGGTGAGGTGGAGAACTGTGGCAACGGCGCGCGCTGCTTCGCGCGCTTCGTGATCGATCAGCGCCTGACCCACAAGCGCGAGCTACGCGTCGAGACCCTGGGCGGGCCGCTGACGCTCAAGGTCGACCCCGATGGCAGGGTGCGGGTAGATATGGGCGCGCCGCGCTTCACCCCGGCTGCCATACCCTTCAGCGCCGAGCACGACGCCCCGCTGCATGAACTTCAGGTCGAGGGCCAGGCGCTGGCGCTCAGCGTCGCCTCGATGGGCAACCCGCACGCGGTGATCGAGGTCGAGGATGTCGACAGCGCCCCGGTCGAGACCCTCGGCCCGGCACTGCAGCGCCACCCGAGCTTTCCGCGTCAGGTCAATGTCGGCTTCATGCAGATCGAGTCACCCCACGCCATCCGCCTGCGCGTCTTTGAGCGCGGCGCCGGTGAGACCCTGGCTTGCGGTACCGGTGCCTGCGCAGCGGTGGCCTGCGGTATCCGCCGCGGCGTGCTCGCAAGCCCGGTCGAGGTGACCCTGCGCGGCGGGCGGCTGACCCTGGAGTGGGCCGGAGGCGACGCCCCGATGATTATGACCGGCCCGGCCGAGCGGGTCTTCGAGGGGCGCGTGCCGTTGAGCTGAACCCGGCCGCCGCCGTGCGCCGGCCACCTTGCCGGCCCTATAACAACGATCGGACAACCACCGGTGAGACCGGGCGCCCGCCACACGGCGCCCTGCCACGACTTCACCCGGGACGACAGGAGAACAGCCGCATGTCACGTGCCCAGGTCCCCGAGCCACGTCAGACGCTCGACCCCGACCGGGTCGCCGAGTGGCTGGCCCAGCACACCGACTTCTTCGTCGGGCGCGAGGGGCTGCTGCAGCAACTCAAGGTGCCGCATCCGCATATCCCCGGCGCCGTCTCGCTGCTCGAACGCCTGGTGGTCGATCTGCGCCAGCGTGCCGAGAGCGCCGAGTGGCGGCTGGAGAACCTGCTCGAATCGGCGCGCTACAACGAGGCGCAGTATCGGCGCACCCGTGAGTTGGTGCTGGGACTGATCGAGGCCGAAGATGCCGACGCCCTGGCCGAGGCGCTGTCGACCCAGCTCGCCGAGCGCTTCCGCACTCAGGCCATCGGGCTGTGGCTGGAAGCTCCGCCAGCGTGCCACGCCACGCCCCGCGACACGCGCCAGTGGCAGCCGCCGCGCTTTCGCCTCGATGCCGAGGCGCGACGACGCCTGGAACTGCTGCTCAACGAGCAGAGCAGCCGCTGCACCACACTGTCGCAGGACGACTGGGCGCACCTGCTGCCCCACTGCCAAGCCCCAGAGGGTGTCGGCTCCTGCGCCATCACCCGGCTCACCCAAGGCGAGACGCTGGGCTTTCTGATCCTGGCCAGCCACGACAGTGAGCACTTCCGGGCCACCCTCGACACCCTCTTCACCGAGTATCTTGGTGAGGTAGTCAGTCGCCTGCTCAAACGCGCCGAGCGCCCCCATGCAGGCGACGCTTGACGCCTTCCTGGCGCGCCTGGCTCGGCGCGCCAGTCCGGCCACGCTCGACGCCTACCGGCGCGACGTGGCTCAGCTCGCGGCCTGGCTAGAGGCTCAGGGCATCGCCACCTGGCAGGCACTCGACGTCGCCCTGATACGCCGCTTTCTGGCCCACGAGCGCACCCGCGGCCTGGCGCCGCGCACCCTGGCCCGGCGCCGCGCGGCGCTGTCGCGCTTCGCCGACTTCCTGGTCAGCCAGGGCGAGCTCGACCACAACCCGGTCAAGCTGACCCAGGCGCCACGTCAGCCGCGCCATCTGCCTAGCCCGGTCGATGTCGACCTGCTCGGCCGCTTTCTCGACACGCCCCACGATGGCGATCCGCTGGCCATCCGCGATCAAGCCATGCTCGAGCTGTTCTACGCCTGCGGGCTGCGCCTGGCGGAACTGGCGGGGCTCGATCTGGACGCCCTCGACGCGCGCCACGTGCGCGTGCTGGGCAAGGGCGGCAAGCCGCGTCAGGTGCCGGTCGGGCGCCGCGCGGCAGCGGCCATCCACGATTGGCTGGGGATACGCAGCACGCTCGCCGGCGACGGCGAACGCGCGCTGTTCTTGGCCCAGCACGGCGGCCGGCTCGGCCACCGTGCGATCCAGAGCCGGCTGGCCGAGTGCGCCAAGCGCCGCGGCCTGCCCGAACACCTGCACCCGCACCGCCTGCGTCACTCCTTCGCCAGCCACCTGCTCGAATCGAGCCAGGACCTGCGCGCGGTGCAGGAACTGCTGGGACATGCCAATCTTTCGACAACCCAGATCTATACCCGGCTCGACTGGCAGCAGCTCGCCGAGGTCTACGATCAAGCCCACCCGCGGGCCCGGCGCAAGCCGGGTGCCCCCCACGACGAAACCTGATCGCCATGCCACTCGACGCCATCACCTTCGATCTCGACGACACCCTGTGGCACAACGGGCCGGTCATGGCCCATGCCGAACCCACCCACTACGCCTGGCTGCTGGAGCAGATCGACGCCCGGCCGGAGGCCGACGACCGGCGCCTGGCCGAGACCTTTCCGCTGGAGGCCTATCAGCAGGTGCGCCAGCGCTTGATGCAGCGCTTCCCGCTCAGCCGCGGCGACCATAGCTGGATTCGCGAGCGCGCCATGCTCGAGCTGCTGCGCGAGCATGGCCTACCCGAGGCGGAGGCGCAGCGCTGGGCCGCCGCCGGCTTCGAGCGCTTCATGCAGCTGCGCCACGCGGTGGAGCCCTTCCAGGAAGTGGTGCCGATGTTCGAGGCCTGGGCGCGGCGCTACCGCCTGGGGGTAATCACCAACGGTAATGTCGACGTCCGCCGTCTGGCGCTGGGCGACTACTTCGACGTAATCATCCTGGCTGGCGAAATGCACGCCCCCAAGCCCGACACCCGCCCGTTTCTCACCGCCATGGCGCGTCTCGGCACCCAGCCGCACCGAGCGCTGCACGTGGGCGATCACTGGCAGGAGGACGTGCTCGCCGCACAGCGCCTGGGCATGCACGCGGTGTGGATCGACGCCAAGCAGGAGGGAGAGCGCGAACTACCGCCGCGGGTGACGCGGATCACCCATGTCAGGGAGCTGCCGGCGGTGGTCGAACGGATCGATCGAGAGGCGTAAGGTGCCAGAGCGACAACTAGCGAACCGCGGTGAGAGCCGCGCGTCGCCGGCGCCCCAGGCTCAGCGCGCGGCCAACCAGCGATCCATCATCGCGTAGGTCTGATCGAGCCCCTGGCGCTTGAGCGCGGAGAACAACTGCACGCTGACCAGATCCTCCCACTCGGCGAGCTGGCGCTTGACCTGCTGCAGCGAGGCCTTCGCCGGCCCCTGCTTCAGCTTGTCGGCCTTGGTCAGCAGGATATGCACCGGCAGCTCGCGGGCATCGGCCAGCTCCAGCAGTTGGATGTCGAAGTCGCTCAGCGGATGGCGCACGTCCATCAGCAGTATCAGGCCGGCGAGGCCGCTGCGCCTGCGCAGATAGTCGGCGAGATGCGACTGCCACTCCTTCTTCATCGCCTCGGGCACCTTGGCGTAGCCGTAGCCGGGCAGGTCCACCAGGCGCAGGGTGTCGCCGTTCTCCAGACCGAAGAAGTTGATCAGTTGGGTCCGCCCAGGGGTCTTGGAGGTCCGCGCCAGCGCGTTCTGCTGGGTGAGCGCGTTGATTGCGCTCGACTTGCCGGCGTTGGAGCGCCCGGCGAAGGCGATCTCGACGCCATCGTCCGGCGGGCACAGCGCAAGCTTGGGGGCGCTGATCAGAAAGCGGGCCGTCTGGTAGTTGCGGCGCGGGGGCGTCGAGGTCATGGCAAGGGCTCTGCGGGCGGGCGTGATCGGTCGCGCGCAGTGTATCACGCCTGTGCCACCGGCGAGTGCGGCGCCAGCGCCCGGCGCACCAGGCGTCTCCCCGACTGTGCCCCTCTACTTTTCCCTGTCATTCTGGCAGGCTACCCTCAGTGACATGAGGAGACGTCGGCCGCGGCGAGCGGGGAACCTCCGTCATCCCGGGCGCTCAAACCCGAGTAGCTCGCCGCCGAGACGATCCCGCGTCGAGACGTCCGTTTTCGATCCATCAGGAGCAGTACACGCATGATCAAGTCGCTTGTGGCGCTAATGGCAGGTCTCACCTTTTCCGGCGCCGTGATGGCCGCCGGCATCGTCGAGGGCAAGGATTATCAGGTCATCGATCAACCGATGAAGTCCGAGGCTCCGGCGAACAAGATCGAAGTCACCGAGGTGTTCTGGTACGGCTGCCCGCACTGCTACGCGCTGGAGAAGCCGCTCAACGAGTGGGTCGCCACCCTCCCCGACGACGTCGAGTTCGACCGCATGGCGGCGCCGCTGGGCAAAGTGTGGGAGCAGCACGCCAAGGCCTTCTACGCCGCCAAGTCGCTGGGCATCGAGCACGAGATGCGCCAGGACTTCATGGATGCGATCCACAAGCAGGGCAAGCGCCTGACCGACGAGGATGACATCGCCGAGTTCTTCACCCACTACGGGGTGACCAAGGAGCAGGCGCTCAAGGCGCTCGACTCCTTCGGCGTCAAGAGCCAGATCCAGCAGGCGGTGGCCAAGA
Source organism: Salinicola tamaricis (assembly GCF_003006155.1). GTDB lineage: Bacteria > Pseudomonadota > Gammaproteobacteria > Pseudomonadales > Halomonadaceae > Salinicola > Salinicola tamaricis. The sequence goes on from NZ_CP023559.1 coordinate 1,287,400, forward strand.
TGCGCTCGTATCAGCTGATGGGCGTGCCCGACCTGATCGTCGACAACCACTATGTGGTGACCCCGGACTCCGCCGGCTCGCTCGAGAACATGCCGAAAATCGCCAGCGCGCTGATCGAGAAGGTGCGCGAGGAGCGCCAGGAGGCCAAGTGACACCATGTCCATAGCCGCCTCGACGCCCGCCAGCGAGATCGCGCCGACACTGAAGCTGCTGACCTGCAATCTGCAGGTCGGCATTCACACCTCGGCCTACCACCACTATCTGACCCGCAGCTGGCAGCACCTGCTGCCGCACCCCAAGCGCAGTTCGCGCCTGGACCGGGTCGCCGGCGCGCTGGCCGGCTTCGATATCGTCGGCCTGCAGGAGGTCGACGGCGGCAGCTTCCGCTCCAACCACGTCAACCAGGTCGAGTATCTGGCCCGGCGCTCGGACTTCGAGTACCACTTCCAGCAGCTCAACCGCAATCTGGGTCGGGTCGCCCAGCACAGCAATGGCCTGCTCTCGCGCTTCTCGCCCAACCAGATCGACGAGCACCGCCTGCCCGGAATGCGCGGCCGCGGCGCTATCCACGCGCGCTACGGCAGCGGCCCCGACGCGCTGCACGTGTTCGTCGCCCATCTCGCCCTGAGCCAGCGCGGGCGGGCGCGTCAGCTCGACTATCTCGGTGAGATCATTCGCCCGCTGCGCCACGTGGTGGTGATGGGCGATCTCAACTGCACCCCCGAGCAGCTGCAGAGCCACGCCCGCTTCTGCCACGCCCTCGAACTCGAACCGCTCAAGCCGCTGCCAAGCTATCCCGCCTGGCAGCCGCGACGCGCGCTCGACCATATCCTGCTGTCGGCCTCGCTCAAGCCGGAAGGCTCGCGGGTACTCGACGCCATGTTCTCGGACCACCTGCCGGTCGCCGTCGATGTCCATCTGCCCGCCGCCTGCCGCGTCAGTATCGGTCTGGCGCGCCATGACCGGCGCCATGACGATCCCACCTGAGCGCGCCTTATCAGCGCCTGCTTCATTCGTCTGATCCGCTGAACGCCCAAGAAAAAGCGCCTCCGAAGAGGCGCTTTTGCATGTGGGTGAGAACAGCCCCCGAAGCGTCAGTAGGCGCTGTTGCCGGCGACCCAGTGGACCCAGTCGATCATCGGCGTGGGATAGAGCCCCAGCAGGATCACCAGCGTGGCCACCCCGAGCACTACCATGCCACCGGCGCGTTCGGCCCAGTCGTGGGTGGCGTCGCGGCTCTGCATGCCCGGCTCGTGGGAACAGCGTCACCATCACCCGCAGGTAGTAGTAGAGCCCGATGGCGCTGCCCAGCACCACGGCGCCGACCAGCCACCAGCGATGCGCCTCCACACCCACGGCAATGATGTAGAACTTGCCGATGAAGCCGGCGGTGAAGGGAATCCCCGCCAGCGACAGCATCGACACGGTCATCACCGCGGTCAGGTAGGGGCGGCGCCAGAACAGGCCACGGTAGTGGTGCAGCGGGCTGGCATCGGCGCTGCCGCCGGTGGGCGTGTAGGGGCTGGAGACCAGCGTGACCACGCCGAAGGCACCCAGGGTAGTGATCACGTAGGTCACCAGATAGACCCCCACCGTCTCCACCGCCAGGCCCTGATTGACCACCAGCGCCACCAGCAGATAGCCAAAATGGGCGATCGAGGAGTAGCCGAGCAGCCGCTTGAGGTCGTTCTGGGTCAGCGCCAGCAGGTTGCCCACCAGCATGGTCACCACGGCAATCACGCCGAGCAGGTCGTGCCACCAGTTCTCGTGCAGCGCCAGCGCCGACTGGAACAGGCGCAAAAGGACCAGGAACACCGCCACCTTGCTCGCGGTGGCGAGGAAGGTGGTCGCCGGCCCCGGTCCGCCCTGATAGACGTCCGGCGTCCACAGGTGGAACGGTACGATCGACAGCTTGAACGCCAGCCCCACCAGCAGCAGCCCGGCACCGGCCAGCAGCCAGGGGTCGCTGCCTTGGGTCGCCAGCGCCTGACCCAGGGTGTCGAAGTCGAGGGTACCGGTCATGGCGTAGAGCAGCGCCATGCCGAAGAGCAGAAAGGCAGTGGCCGCTGCCGACAGCACCATGTACTTGATGCCGCTCTCTAGCGCACCGCGGTCGCGCAGGGTGTAGGCGAGCATCCCGAACAGCGGCATCGACAGCAGCTCGATCCCGAAGAACAGCGTCGCCATGTGGCGCGCCGAAACCAGTACCAGGCCCCCGGCGGCGGCGCTCGTCAGTAGCAGGTAGAACTCGTCCCGCGGGCCCTCGTAGCCCTCCAGGTAGTGGTGCGCCAGGGTCACGCAGGCGAGCGTCGACATCAGCACCAGTACGCCACCGAAACGCGCCAGGTCGTCGACCACCAGCAGATCGGTGACCGCCACAGTCCCTTGGGACCAGCCGAACAACAGCGCCAGCAGCGCCGCGTTGAGACCGACCGCGGTGAGTATCGCGCTCAGCGCATGGTGCCGCCGCCAGGCGATCGAGAGCATCACCACGATCACGGTGAGACAGACCAGAATCAGCGGAGAGATCGCCATCAGCGCCGCCATCATTGTGCACCTCCCATCATCGCACCGGCTTGCTGAAAGCTCTGCTGCACCACCTGCATCGCCCCGGCCGAGGTCTCCAGCATGGGCTGCGGATAGACCCCGAAGAAGATCACCAGCGCCACGATACCGAACAGCAGCGCCAGCTCACGTCGATCCAGCCCGCCCAGCGAGCTCTCCTCCTTGGGTGGCCCGTAGTAGACCCGCTGCATGATGAACAGCGAGTAGACCGCGGCCAGGATCAGCCCCACGCTGGCGATCGCCACGGTCCAGGGAGCGACGCCGAAGCTGCCGAACATGACCATGAACTCGCCGACGAAGTTGGCGGTACCCGGCAGCCCCAGCGAAGCCGCCACGAATACCAGGGCGAAGCCCGGCAGCCCGCGGATACGCCCCCAGAGCCCGCCCATCTGACGCATGTCGCGGGTGTGCAGGCGCTCGTAGAGCTGGCCGGAGAGAATGAACAGACCGGCGGCGGAGAAGGCATGCGCCACCATCAGCGCGACCACGCCCTGCAGCGCCAGCTCGGTACCGGCGTAGATCCCGATCAGCACGAAGCCCATGTGGGAGATGCTGGTGTAGGCGATCAGGCGCTTCAGGTCCTGCTGGCCGCAGGCCAGGATCGCGCCGTAGAAGATCCCGATCAGCCCCAGCGTCATCGCCACCGGCGCGAACGCCTGCGACGCCTCGGGGAACAGCGGCAGCGCGAAGCGCAGCATGCCGTAGGCCGCCGTCTTGAGCAGAATACCGGCAAGGTCGACGCTGCCCGCGGTGGGCGCCTGGGCGTGGGCGTCGGGGAGCCAGCCGTGCAGCGGCACCACCGGCAGCTTGACCGCGAAGGCGACGAAGAAGCCGAGCATCAGCCACCACGCCACCTGCGGGTCCATCGGCGTATTCAGTAGATCGCCGTAGGCGAAGGTGTAGACCCCGGTCGCCGCGTGGTGGACGAACACCAGCCCGAGGATCGCGATCAGCATCATCAGGCCGCTGGCCTGGGTGTAGATGAAGAACTTGGTCGCCGCCCCGATGCGCGAGCTCCCCTTGGAGCCGCTGTGGCCCCAGAGCGCGATCAGGAAGTACATCGGCACCAGCATCATTTCCCAGAACAGGAAGAACAGGAACAGGTCGATGGAGAGGAACACCCCGACCACCCCGCCCAGGATCCACAAAAGGTTGAGATGGAAGAAGCCGACCCGGCGCACGATCTCGTTCCACGAGCAGACCACCGCCATCGCCCCGAGCAGCCCGGTCAGCGCGATCATCAGCAGCGACAGCCCGTCCAGCGCCAGGTGCAGCTTGATCCCGAAGCGCGGAATCCAGTTGGCCTGCCACTCCAGCACCCAGGCGTGGGTGGCGCCCTGGGCGGGCAGCGGGAAGTCGCTGCCCGCCCAGATCCCGAGCACCATCACCAGCTCCAGGAGCATGGTAGCCAGCGCGATCCAGCGCGGTGCCCGGTCGCCGAAGCGTTCGGCCTGCCAGCACAGCAGCCCGCCGATGAAAGGGATCAGAATCAGCCAGACCAGAATCATGAATCAGCCACCCGCGATGATGTGAAAAGCGTCGTTCGAGCGTTCACCGCCAAACGTCCCGTCTCTCTTGCTTGCTGCGCGCGCATCGCCTCACCCCACCAGCAGATAGACGAGCAGCAGCGTGGCGCCGAGCACCATCGATACCGCGTAGTGGCGCAGCCGTCCGGTCTGGGTCAGACGCAACCCGTCGTGGGAGAGGCGCGCCAGCCACGGCAGCAGATTGCACAGCGAGTTGATCCAGTCGCCGCGGTTGATCCGTACCAGGCCGCGATAAGGGCGCACGAACAGCCAGTCATAGAGCGCATCGAATCCCCAGGCGTCGTGCCAGAAGTGCCACAGCCAGTTGCCGCGCCGATCGGCCACCGCGCGCCGGATCAGATCGCGCCGGCGGCGGAACAGCCACAGCGCCAGCAGCACGCCGCCGACCGACACCACCATGGCCACCAGCTCGAGGATGTGCTCGCCGGCCCCCTCGGTGCTGGGGCCAGCCGGCAGCACATTGCTCAGCGGCGGCGTGATCTGGGCACCGATCGCAGTCGACAGCACGATCAGCACCACCAGCGGCACACCGTGAACCAGCCCTTTGTCAGCGCGCGCCTCGCGAGCGTGATCGCTCTTCGGCTGGCCGTGGAAGGTGCCGAGGATCAGGCGCACGGTGTAGATCGAGGTGAGCAGCGCACCGAACACCCCTGCCGCCATCAGCACCGAGTGTCCGGCGCCCAGCGCCGAGACCAGGATCGCATCCTTGCTGTAGAAACCAGCGGAGACCAGCGGCAGCGCCGCCAGCGCCGACCCGCCGACCACGAAGCCGGCGTAGGTGAGCGGCAGCTTGCGCCACAGCCCGCCGAGCCGGCGCATGTCCTGCTCGTGGTGGGTGCAGATGATCACCGAGCCGGCGGAGAGGAACAGCAGCGCCTTGAAGAAGGCGTGAATCATCAGGTGGAAGATCGCCGCGCTGTAGGCACCCACGCCCAGCGCCAGGAACATGTAGCCGATCTGGCTCATGGTCGAGTAGGCCAGCACGCGCTTGATGTCGGTCTGCGCCAGGGCGGCGAAGCCGGCGAGCGTCAGCGTCAGCGCCCCGACCACCCCGACCAGCAGCAGCACGTCCGGCGCCAGCTCGAACAGCCCGTGGGTACGCGCGATCAGATAGACCCCGGCGGTGACCATGGTCGCCGCGTGGATCAGCGCCGATACCGGCGTGGGGCCGGCCATGGCGTCGGCGAGCCAGGTCTGCAGCGGTAGCTGGGCAGACTTGCCCACCGCGCCGCCGAGCAGCATCAGCGCCGTCAACTGGGCCATCGGGTCGCCCTGGACCCACAGCTCCGGCGCCCGTACCAACAGAGGTTGAAAGCTGGAAAACAGGAAATGGACGAACAGCAGGAACATGCCGATGGCGAGGAAGACATCGCCGGTACGGGTGATCACGAACGCCTTGAACGCCGCCCAGCCGTTGGCCGGGGTGCGGTAGTAGTAGCCGATCAGCAGATAGCTGCAAAGCCCCACCCCCTCCCAGCCGAAGTAGAGCAGCAGCAGGTTGTCGCCCAGCACCAGCAGGATCATGCTGAACACGAACAGGTTCATGTGACAGAAGAAGCGCGTCACCCCCTCTTCGCCGCGCATGTACCAGGCGGCGAACAGGTGGATGAAGAAGCCGACCCCGGTGATCACCCCGAGCATGGTCAGCGACAGGCCGTCGAGCATCAGCCCCACGGTGGGCTGGAAATTGCCCACCGAGATCCAGTGCCACAGGGTCAGCGTATGCGCCGCCTGGCCGTGGTCGTAGAAATCGAGGCCGACCCCCAGGGTGCAAAGCGCGGCGAGCCCGATCGAGACCACCCCGACGGTGGCGCTGGCGCGCTCGCTCAGGCGCCCGAAGGAGAGCGCCAGAATGACGCCACCCAGCAGCGGGAAGAGAAAGGTGCCCGTCAGCAATATGTCTGTGAAGTGGTTCATCCGCGCAACCTGCTCGCCGCATCGATATCGAGAGTCTTGAAGCGCCGGTAGAGCTGCATCAGCAGCGCCAGCCCCACGCTCGCTTCCGCCGCCGCCAGGGTGATCACCATCAAAACATCACCTGGCCGTCGGCCTGGTGCCAGTGGGTGCCGCCGACGATGAACGCCAGCCCCGCCGCGTTCATCATGATCTCCAGGCTCATCAGCACGAACAGCATGTTGCGCCGCGTCATCAGTCCAGCCAGCCCCAGCACGAACAGAATCGCCGCCAGTAGCAGGCCATGCTCCATGGGTATGCCGCTCATGCCCCTCCCCCCTGTCGATCCGCCGTCTCGTCGCCTGCCGCGGCGCCCGACCGCGTGCTGGCCGCCGCGTTGTGGGAAGCCGTGTTGGCCGCAGCCATCTTGTCGGCCCGCTCGCGCTGGCGTTCACGCGCCAGGTCCGCTTCATCATGGGCCTCGCTGCGACCCAGATGCGAGGCGGCCACCAGCGCCGCCAACAGCAGCATCGCCGCCAGCTCGACCACCACCAGGTAGGGGCCGAACAGCGTGATGCCGACCATCTTGGCAGTCAGCGTCTCGCCGCTGATGGTGCCGTCGTAGGCGCCACGGGCCAGGGTCACCACCATCACCACCAGCAGCACCCCGGCGAGTACCGCCGGCCCCACCCACAGTCTGGGCGCGAGCCAGGCACGCTCCTGCTCCACCGCCGACTCGCCCAGGTTGAGCATCATCACCACGAACACGAACAGCACCATGATCGCGCCGGCATAGACGATGATCTCGAGCGCCCCGGCGAAGGGGGCGCCGAGGGCAAAAACACCATCGCCACGCTGATCAGCGACACGATCAGATAGAGCAGCGCGTGGACCGGATGGGTCCCGGTGACCACGCGCAAGGTCGCCAGTATCGCGACCAGACCGCTCAAGTAAAACGCGAGTTGCATGACTTTCTCCCCGACAAACTGGCTACCCGACTCTCGCCTGCCCCGCAGCGTCCCGCTCAGCGGCGCTGGCGCGACCGCCCGCCACCGGCCCGCCACCGGCCGACGCACGGCAGTGCGTGGACAACGCCTCACGGCAGCAGCGACTTCACATCGATCGGCTCGGCCTCGTTCTGCGCCTGCCCCTTGTCCTTGCCCGCGATGGACAGCCCGGCGACACGGTAGAAGTTGGTGTTGTGATCCTTGCCCGGCCCGTATCAGCAGATCCTGCTTCTCGTAGACCAGCTCCTGACGTCTGAACTCGCTCATCTCGAAGTCCGGCGTCAGCTGGATCGCCGAGGTCGGACACGCCTCCTCGCACATGCCGCAGAAGATGCAGCGCGAGAAGTTGATGCGAAAGAACTCCGGGTACCAGCGGCCGTCGTCACGCTCGCCCTTCTGCAGCGAGATGCACGCCACCGGGCAGGCCACCGCACACAGGTTGCAGGCGACACAGCGCTCCTCGCCGTCGGGATCGCGGGTGAGCACGATGCGCCCGCGGTAGCGCGGCGGCAGATAGACCTGCTCCTCGGGATACGAGAGCGTCTCGCGCTTACGCGCCAGGCGTGGCTGAACACCATCCACAGGGTGCGCAGCTGCGTCCCGGTACCGGTGACGATCTTCTTGATCTGACTCAGCATGAGCTCCCTCCCTTATGTGCTCGGGTCGATGAGCAAAATCATCGCCCCGGTAACCAGCAGATTGATCAGCGTCAGCGGCAGGCAGACCTTCCAGCCGAAGCTCATCACCTTGTCGTAGCGCGGCCGCGGCAGCGCGCGCGCGCAGCAGCACGAACAGCACGACGAAGAACGCCGTCTTGAGCAGGAACCAGACGATCGGCGGCAGCAGCGGCCCGTGCCAGCCGCCGAAGAACAGCGTCACCAGCAGCGCCGAGATCAGCACGATGCCGATGTACTCGCCGACGAAGAACATGCCCCACTTCATCCCCGAATACTCGATGTGGTAACCGTCGGCCAGCTCCTGCTCCGCCTCCGGCTGATCGAACGGATGGCGGTGGGTGACCGCGATGCCGGCGATGACGAAAGTACAGAAGCCGAAGAACTGCGGCACGATGAACCACAGGTTCTCCTGGGCGTTGACGATATCGCGCATGTTGAACGAGCCGGTCATGGCGACGATGCCCATCAGCGCCAGGCCCATGAAGACTTCGTAGGAGAGCGTCTGCGCCGAGGCGCGCAGCGCCCCCCAGCAGGGCGTACTTGTTGCCGCTGGCCCAACCGGCGAAGAGCACCGCATAGACGTTGATGCCGGCCATGGCGAAGAAGAACAGGATGCCGATGTTGAGATCCGCCACGCCCCAGCTCGGGGTGATCGGGATCACCATGAACGACAGCAGCAGCGACGCCATGGCGATGGCCGGCGCCAGCACGAAGAAAGTGCGATCGGCGAACGGCGGGATCCAATCCTCCTTGAAGAAGATCTTGAGCATGTCGGCGGCGATCTGCAGAAGCCCGAAGGGGCCGACCCGGTTGGGGCCATAGCGATCCTGCCACAGCGCCAGCAGACGCCGCTCGATCATGCTCAGCAGCGCCCCGGAGACCACCACCGCGAGCAGGATCACCACCGCCTGGATCATCGCGATCAGGGTCGCCTCTACCTGAGGTGTCCACCAGCTCATGCCTGCGCCTCCCCATCAGCGGCCGCGGTGTCGAGGGCGACACGCCCCCAGCCGAGAGTGGCCGGCAGCGCCCCCATCAGCGGCTCTAGCGTGCCCTGGGGCAGCGCCACCAGGCCCCGCGGCAGGTCACGCCCGAGGCGCGCCGGCAGCGTGATGCGGGTGTCGGCGAAACTCACCGCCACCGGGTCGTCGGCGGCAATACCCAGCGCCGCGGCGTCGGCGTCGTTGAGCGTCACCGCCGGCGGCGCCATACGCGCCTGGATCGGCTCGGCGCGGCGCGAGGTTTCGTCGCCGCCGAACAGCTGCGGCAGCGCGATCATCTGCCACTCGCCGTCGCGCGCGGCAAAGGCCGCGGGGATCGCATCACAGTAGGCGGCCTCGCCGGCGCCGGCGTCCCGGAACAGGCGGATGCCCGGGTCGCCGGCGCGCAGATGGCCACCGACCTCGTCCTGGAACTTGTTCCACGCCTGTGGCGAGTTCCAGCCCGGGGCCCAGGCGAACGGCACCTCGCGGCGCGGCTCGCGGTAGCCGGCGTAGCCCTCCATCGAAAACGCGAAGGGGGTGTCCAGATCCACCGGCGCCCGCGGCTCGTTGACATCGAGGTTGGCACGCATGGCGGTGCGCCCGCTGTAGCGGTGCGGCTCGCGCGCCAGCTTGAGACCGTGGATGCGGAACTGGGCCTCGGGCATGGCGTGGTGCAGCGGCGCGAACACCGCCGCCGCGCCGGCCACCGCCTCGGTGAGATCGTCGAACAGTATCGTGGTCATCGGCTGGCGCTCGAGGGTCGCCTGCAGCGCGTGCAGCCAGCGCCAGCTCTCGCGGATGCGCGTGTCGGGGCGCAGATAGCTGGGGTCGAAGACCTGGTAGAAGCGCTGGGCGCGGCCTTCCAGACTGACCAGGGTGCCATCGCTCTCGGCGAAGGTGCCCGCCGGCAGGCCGATGTCGGCCTGCTCCCATGTCGCAGTGCGCTGGTGATCGATCACCACCAGCGCGCTGGCCCGATCCAGCGCGGCGTCGATCTTCGCCGCCGGCAGCCGCGCATAGAGATCGTTCTCCAGAATCACCACACCGTCGGCGTCGCCCTGCTCGAGCTGGGCCAGGGCCCAGTCGAGTGACTCGCCGCCGAGCAGGCCGAGGCCGACACTGTTGGCCTCGCGGCGCACCAGGGTCAGCCCGGCGCCGGCCTTCTGCCGCCGCGCCAGGGCCCGGGCCACGTTGCCCGCGGCCTCGATCACCGCCAGCGAGGCGAGTGCCTCACCGGCGATCACCAGCGGCCGCTCGGCGGCCAGCAGCGCATCGGCGATCTCACCGACCAGGGTCTGAGTGTCATCATCGAGCCCTTCGACCGCCGGTGCGGTGGGATCGAGGGCGTGGGCCACGGCGAAGCCCAGCCGCGCGATGTCGTCGGGTGCCGCACGCCGAGTGCGGGTGGCGATGGCATCGAGCTTGGTCGCTTCCGGGGTGGCCAGGAACAGCGGATACGCCGCGTCCTGGGCGATGGTCTTGACCGCTTCGGCGTTCCACTCGGGGATACCGCGCTCGGCGCCCAGCTCGACGCCCTTGCCGCGCACCGCCTGGCGCACCGACAGCGCCAGCCGCGCGGCGCTCTGAAGCAGGTCCTCGCCGAGCACCAGCACCGCATCGCACGCCTCGATCTCACGCAGGCTCGGGGTGGCCACGCCGCTGTCGCGGTTGAGTGCTTCCATGCGCCGCAAGCGCTCGAGCTCGCCGGCCTCGATGCCGGTGGAGAAGCGTTCCGCACCGACCAGCTCGCGCAGGCGGTGGTTGCTCTCGAGACTGGCCCGCGGCGAGCCGATGCCGATCAGCCGCTTGGCGCCGCGCAGCGCGTCGGCGGCACGGTCGAGCGCCTCGTCGATCTCCATCAGGGTCACGCCCTGGGCGGCAACGCCGCGCTGGCTACGCTGGAACAGCTCGGGCCGGGTCGGACGATCCTTGCGGTTGACGTAGCCGTAACCGAAGCGGCCGCGGTCGCACAGGAAGTAGCGATTGACGTCACCGTTGTAGCGATTCTCGATGCGCCGGATATCGCCATAGCGCTCGCCGGGACTGATGTTGCAGCCGCTGGCGCACTGGTGGCAGATGCTGGGGGCGAACTGCAGATCCCACTTGCGGGTGTAGTGATCGGAGTGGGTCTGATCGGTGAACACCCCTGTCGGGCACACCTCGGTGAGGTTGCCGGAGAACTCGCTCTCCAGGGTGCCCTCTTCATAGCGCCCGAAGTAGACGTTGTCGTGGGCCCCGAAGGCGCCGAAATCCTCGCCGCCGGCGTAGTCCTGGTAAAAGCGCACGCAGCGGTAGCAGGTGATACAGCGGTTCATTTCGTGGGCGACGAAGGGCCCCAGGTACTGGTTGCGGTGGGTGCGCTTCTTGAAGCGATAGCGGCGCCGGTCGTGGCCGGTCATCACCGTCATATCCTGCAGGTGGCAGTGGCCGCCCTCCTCGCACACCGGGCAGTCGTGCGGATGGTTGACCATCAGCCACTCGATCACCGTCTCGCGGAAGGCCTTGGCCTCCTCGTCGTCGATAGAGATGTAGGCGTCATCCTTCACCGGCGCCATGCACGACATCACCAGCATGCCGCGGGTGTCGTCGGCGTCCTTGTACTGTTTCACCGCACACTGGCGGCAGGCCCCCACGCTGCCCATCGCCGGGTGCCAGCAGAAATAGGGGATGTCCAGGCCCAGCGAGAGACAGGCGTGGAGCAGGTTGTCGCTGTCTTCGACCTCGTAGTCGTTGCCGTCGACATGAATGGTGGCCATAGCGTCACGCGCCTCCTAGATGCTGCCGACCGGAATCGGGTCCGCGTGCGCTTCGCCCCGGGGCCGGGTGATGCCGCGCTCGAACTCGTCACGGAAATAGTGGATCGCCGAGGAAAGCGGCATCGCCGCGCCTGGCGCATGAGCGCAGAAGGTCTTGCCGGGGCCCAGGTCCCGCGCCATCTGCTTGAGCAGCTCGATATCGCCGGGCTCGCCCGTGCCCGCCTCCAGCGCGCGCAGCAACTTGACGCTCCACGGCAGGCCATCGCGGCACGGGTGCACCAACCACAGGACTCGCGGGCGAAGAACTCTTCCAGATTGCGCGTCAGCGAGACCATGCTCTGGTCGTCGGCGACCACGGTGATCAAGCCGGTGCCGAGGCGGCTGCCGGTCTTGCCGATGGTGTCGAAGTCGAGCGCCAGGTCGAGGTGCTCCGGCAGCAGAAAGCCGGTACTGCCACCGCCGGGGAGCCAGCTCTTGAGCGTCAGCCCATCGCGCATGCCGCCGGCGAGCGCGAACAGCTCACGCCCGGTGGTGCCCATCGGCAGCTCCCACAGCCCCGGGCGCTGGACCTTGCCCGAGGCGCCGTAGAGCTTGGTGCCGCCGTCGCTGCTGCGCTCGCCGGAGAGCGCCTGGAACCAGTCGGCGCCGTGGTTGACGATGCCCGGCACGTTGCACAGGGTCTCGACGTTATTGACCACGGTGGGCAGCCCCAGGCGCCGGATTGCCCCGGGAAGGGCGGCTTGGCCCGCGGGTTGGCGCGCTTGCCCTCCAGCGAGTTGATCAGCGCGGTCTCTTCGCCGCAGATATAGCGCCCGGCGCCAGTGTGCAGGGCGATATCGAAGTCCCAACCGCTGCCGCGAACGTCTGCACCCAGCCAGCCATCGGCGCGGGCGTCGTCGAGCGCGCGCAGAATCGAGGCGGCAGCGCGGTGATACTCGCCGCGCAGGAAGATATAGCCCTGCTTCGAGCGGTTGGCGTAGCCGGCCAGGATCATGCCTTCGATCAGCAGGTGCGGCTGCTGCTCCATCAGCAGGCGATCCTTGAAGGTGCCCGGCTCCATTTCGTCGGCGTTGCAGACGATATAGCCGCGCGGCACGTCGTCGCCCTTGGCGGTCAGACTCCACTTCATGCCGGCAGAGAAGCCGGCGCCACCGCGTCCACGCAGGTTGGCGCCCTTCACCTCGGTGGTCAGGCTCTCGTAGGTGTGCTGCTCCCAGCGCCTTGGTCACCGCGGCGTAGCCGCCGGTGTCGCGATACTCGGTGAACAGCACCGGGCTGGCATCGTCGTGCAGGCGCCAGGTCAGCGGATGGGTCTCGGCACGGCGTTCGCTGGCCGGCTGCAGAATGCGGCTCATCTCGGATTCTCCCGCGTCTTGGGCATCGGGCTCATGCGTAGGCCTCCAGCAGGGCCGGCAGCGCCTCGGGGGTGACCGGGCCGTGCAGGTCCTCGCCGATCAGCAGCGTCGGCCCGCGGTCGCAAGCCCCCAGGCAGCACACCGGCAGCAGGGTGAAACGCCCATCCGCCGTGGTCTGGCCCATCTGGATGCCGAGGTGGTCGATCAGCGCGTCGCGCAGCTGCTCATAGTCGGTAAGAAAGCACGAGCTGCTGTCGCAGATCAGGATCACGTGGCGCCCCACCGGCTGCCGGAAGATCAAGCTGTAGAAGGTGGCCACGCCCTCGACGTCGGCGACCTTGATGCCCAGCGTCGAAGCGATCGCCGGGATCGCGCCGTCGGGCACGTAGCCGTGGCGCTTCTGCACGATCTTGAGCGCCTCGATGCTGGCCGCCTGCGGATAGGGGTAGTGCGCACGCTCCTCGAGGATCGCCGCACGGTCGGCGGGGTCGAGGACGAAGGCGTCGCTGGCGATGGTGGCTGTATTTTGCGTCATAACGGTCTCTCCAGCGGCCTCATCGATCCACGTCGGCCATGACGAAGTCGATACTGCCCAGATGCGCGATCAGATCCGGCACGAAACCGCCGCGCATCACCGCCGGGATCTGCTGCAGATGGGGGAAGCTCGGCGTGCGGATCCGCGTGCGGTAGCTCATGGTGCTGCCGTCGCTGGTCAGGTAGTAGCTGTTGATGCCCTTGGTCGCCTCGATCATCTGCATCGACTCGTTGGCCGGCAACACCGGGCCCCACGAGACCTGCAGGAAGTGGGTGATCAGGGTCTCGATGTGCTGCAGCATCTTCTCCCGCGGCGGCGGCGTGGTCAGCGGATGGTCCGCCTTGTAGTCACCGGCGGGCATGTGATCGATGCACTGCTGCAGAATGCGCACGCTCTGGCGCATCTCCTCGATCCGCATCATGCCGCGGTCGAAGGCGTCGCCATTGACGGCGGTGGGCACCTCGAAGTCGAAGTTTTCATAGCCGGAGTAGGGGCGTTTCTTGCGCAGGTCGAAGTCGAGCCCGGTGGCCCGCAGATTAGGACCGGTGACGCCCCAGTCGAGCGCCTCGCGGGTATTGAAGGCAGCGACGAAGCGGGTGCGGTCGCGCACGATGGCATTCTCCATCATCGCCTTCTCGTACTCCGCCAGACGCTTGGGCATCCAGTCGACGAAGCCCTGCACCAGCTTGTCCCAACCCTTCGGCAGGTCGTGGGCGGTGCCGCCGATGCGATACCACGCCGGGTGCATGCGGAACCCGGTGATCGCCTCGATCACCTCGTAGGCTTTCTGGCGGTCGGTGAAGGTGAAGAATACCGGGGTCATCGCCCCCAGATCCTGCAGATAGGTCCCCAGGAACAGCAGGTGACTGTTGATGCGGAACATCTCCGCCATCATCACGCGGATGGTCTTGGCGCGATCGGTGACGGTGATGCCGGCCAGCTTCTCCACCGCCAGCACGTAGGGCAGGTTGTTCATCACCCCGCCGGTGTAGTCGATGCGGTCGGTATAGGGGATGAAGCTGTGCCACGACTGGCGCTCGGCCATCTTCTCGGCACCGCGGTGGTGGTAGCCGATGTCCGGCACGCAGTCGACCACCTCTTCGCCGTCGAGCTGCAGCACGAGACGGAAGGCGCCGTGGGCCGAGGGATGGTTGGGGCCGAGGTTCAGGAACATGAACTCGGTCTCTTCGCCCTGGCGCTTCATGCCCCACGCCTCGGGGTCGAAACGCAGCGCCTCCTGCTCCACCTCCTGGCCCTTGACGGTCAGGGTGTAGGGGTCGAACTCGGTGGCGCGGGCGGAGTAGTCCTTGCGCAGCGGATGTCCGCTCCAGGTCGGCGGCATCATGATGCGGGTCAGATGCGGGTGGCCGCTGAAGTGGATGCCGAAGAGGTCGAAGACCTCGCGCTCGTACCAGTTGGCGTTGAGGAAAATATCACTGACCGAAGGCAGCGTCAGGTCGCGCTCAGAGAGCGCCACCTTGAGCATGATGTCGGCGTTACGCTCCACCGACAGCAACTGGTAGAAGACAGTGAAGTCCGCCGGCGGCAGGCCGCGGCGGTGGGTACGCAGGCGCTCGTCGACCGCGCTGAGGTCGAAGAGCATCGAGAACGGCCCCTCGAGCCGGCGCAGGCGCTCGAGCACATCGCGCAGGCGCTCGCGGGCGACCCATACCACCGGCATGCCGGTGAGCGTCTCCTGCGGCGTGAACACGGCGTCGCCGAAGTGCCGGCAAAGCTCCGCCACCACGTCGGCGGCGGGCGCGGCGGCACGAGAATTCATGGTGTCATCGGCTGCGGTCATGGCAGGCGGTCCCGGTCAATAGATCAACGGTCATCTCAGCGATGGCCACGAAAAACAGCGTCAGTGCTGCACGCCAGGCGTCGCTTAGATGCCGTCCGGGGTCCGCAGCTCCTTGACCGCAATCCGCCGGTCGCGATGCTTCTCGCGCTGGGAGGGCATCTCCGCGCGGTAGACGCCTTGGTCGCCAACCACCCAGGAGAGCGGCCGCCGCTCTTCCTGAATCGAGTCCTGGAGCAACTGCAGCCCCTGCAGGAAGGCCTCCGGGCGGGGGGGCAGCCGGGCACATAGACATCGATGGGCAGGAACTTGTCGACGCCCTGAACCACCGAATAGATGTCGTACATGCCGCCGGAGTTGGCGCAGGAGCCCATCGAGATGACCCACTTGGGTTCGAGCATCTGGTCGTAGAGCTGCTGGATGACGGGGGCCATCTTGATGAAGCAAGTGCCGGCAATGACCATGAAATCGGCCTGGCGCGGGGAGGCACGGATGACCTCGGCGCCGAAGCGGGCGACGTCGTGGGGCGCGGTGAACGCCGTGGTCATCTCCACGTAGCAGCAGGAGAGGCCGAAGTTGTAGGGCCACAGCGAATTCTTGCGGCCCCAGTTCACCGCCGAGTTGAGGACGTCTTCGAGCTTGCCCATGAACACGTTGCGGTGAACCTGTTCACGCATGGGGTCGTCGACGCGTTGGCGTTGATCGAGAGGATAGCGATCAGACGCGGTGTCGCCTCCCTCCGCTCGGGTCAGGGTGTATTGCATGGTCAGCCTCGACAAGCCAGATAAAGTAGCGGTCATGGGCATGTCGGCCGGTCAGGACGCCGGCATGCCGAATAATCGTTGATCGACGACCGTTCATGCGGTCGTTCTCGCCCGGGTCAGCGCGCATGGCGCTCGGCACCGGGTACGGCAGCCAGTTCGCGCGCACGCGACGCGTCTTCGCGCCCGCGCTTGCGCGGCGCCCAGTCGAGCGCGCCGACGCGGGCGTCGTAGACCAGGCCTGCCAGTAGAATGAGGATGAATACTGCCGCCCCGGCGAATCCCGTCCAGCCCACCTCACGTACGGAGACGGCCCAGCCGAACAGGTAAACGGCCTCGATATCGAAGATCACGAAGAGCATGGCGACGAGATAGAACTTGACCGAGAAGCGCTGGCGCGCGCTGCCGGCACCGACGATGCCGGATTCGAACGGGAGGGATTTGCTGCGTCCATGACTCTTGCCGCCGAGCAGGCTGGCGGCGCCGATCATGAAGCCACACAGTGCGATGACCGCGACCACGAACAGCCCCGTGGCCCAATATTCAGCGATCCAGGCGGTGACTTGGTCGGACATGTGCTCCCTCACACGGTGATCCCGCGGCGCCTGCGGGCGCTGGCGAGACAGACGGCTGACCGAACGACGCTTCGACGCGCGGTTGCGTATTCGTAATTTTACTACTTTACGCCCATTCCCATGCGCCGTCAGCTTGCTAATTCGTCCAATTGCAAAACTTTCAAAAGGCCGCGCAAACGCCCCGGCAATCGCTCTACAACCAGGGCCCTGTCCACGACAGGCGTCATAGTGGAGCCGGTGACCGACACAACGCGCCATCTCGGCAACGCGCCATCTCTGCAACGCCCCCTCGCGGCGAGTGATCTAGCAGCGCACGATCTGGCAACGAACTTCCTATCGGCCGTACGGCGCTTTGCTTTACTTTAGGCTAGTCCTTTTAGCCACTGTTGCAACGACCCGACATGCTTTTTTTCCCGCCCGCCCAACGTCCTCACCATCGCCGGCTCCGACCCTTCCGGCGGCGCCGGCCTGCAGGCCGACATCAAGACCTTTTCCGCCCTCGGTGCCTACGCCACCAGCGTGATCACTGCGGTCATCGCCCAGAATACCCGTGGCGTCGCGCGGGTGGAGCCGGTCTCCGCGACGATGATCCGCACCCAGCTCGACAACCTGCTCGGCGACGTCGCCATCGACGCGGTCAAGATCGGCATGGTCGCCAGCCGAGAGGTGGCCGAGACCCTGGCCGCCGGACTCATCGCGCGGCGCCCGCGCTGGATCGTGCTCGACCCGGTGATGGTGGCCAAGAGCGGGGACCGTCTGGTCGACGACGCCGGGCTTGCCGCGGTACGCGACATCCGGTACCGCTGGCTGACGTGATCACCCCCAACCTGCCGGAAGCCGCCGCCCTGCGCGCCGCGACACGCCGCGCTCGGCCACGGACATGGAGGCGCTGCTCGGCGAGCTGGCCGCACTCGGTGCCCCTTACGGCCTGCTCAAGGGCGGCCATCTGGATCAGGCGCGCTGCCCTGCCCCGATCTGCTGTGGACACCCCACGGCAGCCGCTGGCTCGACGCGCCACGGCTGGAGACCCTAACCTGCACGGCGCGGGCTGTGCGCTCTCCTCGGCGATCGCCGCCGAGCTGGCGCGGGCGAGCGCGGCAGCGAGCCATCGCCGGCCAGCCCGGAGACCCGGGTGGAGAGCGCCATCGAGGCCGCCAAGCAGTGGCTGCACGCGGCCCTGGCGGCGGCGAGCGTCTCGACGTGGGCCAAGGCAAGGGGGCCACCGCATCATTTCCACGCCTGGTGGTAACGCCGGATTCGGGCTGGGTGGCCTCGCCCCAATGGCCATCGCCGGGCGCGACCGGTAGATAACGGCTAACGTGATACAGTGAAACAGCGCGATCACGGGAAGCCACCATCGCGTCACGCGATTTGACACTCCGGCTTCCTGTTATCTTCTGAAATGGGATTGAAAGAACGATTAAATACAACGACCTACTAGAGGTATCCGTATGCAGACGCGACATATCGCCACCGGTATTCTGGCCCTGAGCATGATGGGCAGCGCTTCGGTCGCCCTCGCCGACACCTGGCGATTCGGCCTCGAAGAGACGGAAGGCAGCGTGCAGTACGAATACGCACAGGCTTTCAAGCAGCTCATCGAAAAGAAGAGCGACGGTGACATCACCGTACAGATCCTGCCCTACGGCGTCTGGGGGTCGAGCTACTCGACGCTCTACGACGCCATCCAGAACGGCTCCATCCCGCTCTCCTTCGGTTCGGGCTTCCTCGGTGGCACGGTGCCCGAGAGTCAGCTGATGAGCCTCAACTACGTCATGCCCAACGACCAGTTGGAGACGGCCGAGATCCTCAACTCCGACGCTTTCATGAAAAGCGATGCCTGGCAGGAGTCGTTCCGCTCACGCGACCTGGTACCGCTGGCGGCACTGCCCGAAGGCTACCAGGTATGGACCGCCAACAAGGCCATCCACACCCCGGCGGACATGAAGGGGCTGCAGATTCGGGTGATGGACAACAGCCTGCTGCGCGCGACCTATCAGGCCTACGGCGCCTCGCCCATCACCATCGCTTACGGCGAGCTCTACAGCGCCCTGCAGCAGGGTCAGGCCGAGGGCAATATCCAGCCGGTCTGGGCCCACGAGAACATGGGCTTCTACGAAGTCCAGGATTACATGATCTTCGCCGAGCAGTCGCAGTTCATCGCCAACCTGATCGCCAACGAGGATTGGTACGACGGCCTCTCCGACGATCAGCGCAAGCTCCTCGACACCACCATCCACGAGATGGTCAAGAAAGGTGACGAGATCCAGAAGCAGCTCAATCAGGATCGTCTGAAGACCATCGAAGACAAGAGTGACATCAAGATCATTCGTCTCGATCAGGCGCAGCGCGACGAGTTCCGCAAGCTCGCCAAGCCGATCCGCGATGACTTCGTCAATCTGGTCGGTGAGCGTGG
Source organism: Salinicola tamaricis (assembly GCF_003006155.1). Classification (GTDB taxonomy): domain Bacteria; phylum Pseudomonadota; class Gammaproteobacteria; order Pseudomonadales; family Halomonadaceae; genus Salinicola; species Salinicola tamaricis. Next base: position 1,306,268 of record NZ_CP023559.1, read on the forward strand.
TGGCAAGGCGCTGGACATTCTGCTCGAGCAGGAAAAAGCGCGCGGCGACAAGTCGGGCGACGACAGCCAGAGCAGCTGATCGACCCCGCCCCCCGGGCGCTCGCCTGAGCGCCCGGCCCTCGCTACTCTGCAAGCCGAAACCAAAAGCGCCCCGCCAGCATCGTGCTGGCGGGGCGCTTTTCTTGCTGTCTCATCTTGGTGTCTCGCCCTGCTGGCTCCCCAGCGGCTCTGGCATCGCGAGAGCGCTGTAAACCCGTCCTTGGGCGCTACCTTTGCCATCCCTGGCAAAGGACCCTCGCTTTGCACTGCCCCCGGCACCTACCATCAGGGGGTTTGGAAATGAGCGCTAGTCACCGCCCAGCGACGGCAGCAGCAGCGAGATCTCAGGGAAAGCGATCAGGATCAGCGTCGCCAGCAGCAGAATGACGATGAACGGCGGCGTGCCGCGGATCACATCGATGTAAGGGCGCCGGAATACCGCGATGGCGGTGAAGATATCGCAGCCGAAGGGCGGCGTGGCCGAGCCGATCGCCGCCTGCAGGGTCACGATCACGCCGACGTGGATCGGATCGAGCCCAGCGGACTGCACCAGCGGCTTGAAGATCGGCACCAGGATCAGGATCACCACGATCGGATCGACGAACATGCAGCCGACGAAGAACGCCGCGGCGATCAACAGCAGCGCCAGGAACTGATTGTCGCCGATCGAGTCGATCAGCGGCCCGAGAATCTGGTTAGGCACTCCGGCGGTCGCCAGCGCCTGGGAGAAGGCGGCGCCGATCGCCACCAGGATGAACACCACCGCGGTGATCAGACCGGTGGAAAGAGCGATGCTGCCGAGATCGCGGATCGATACCTGACGATAGATCACCACCTCCAGCAGCAGCGCATAGGCCACCGCCACCGCCGACGCTTCTACCGCGCTGAAGAAGCCGCCGTAGATACCACCCACCACCAGCAGCGGGAAGCCCATGGGCAGGATCACCCGCTTTAGCGCCCGGGCACGCTCGCCCCAGCTCGCCTTGGGCTCGGGGTCGATCCCCTTGATCCGCGAGTCGATCCAGCAGTAGAGCGCAAACAGCGCCAGGATCAGCAGCCCCGGTAGGATACCGGCGAGAAACAGATCGCCGATCGAGGTCTGCATCGCCACGCCGTAGATGATGAAGCCGATACTCGGGGGGATCAGCAGCGCGATGTCGCTGGCATTGATGATCAGGGCCAGGGTGAAGTCGTCCGAGTAGCCCTTCTTCAACAGCCGCGGGCGCATCGGCCCGCCCATCGCCACCACCGTCGCCTGGGTCGAACCGGAGACTGCGCCGAACAGGGCGCAGGAGGCCGCGGTGGTGATCGGCAGGCCGCCGCGCAGATGCCGGGTAAAAGCATCGACCACGTCGAGCAGACGATTGGCGGTGTGCCCCTTGGTCAGGATATCCGCGGCGAAGATGAACATCGGCACCGCCGCCAGCACCCAGCTGCCGACGCCGCTGATCATCCAGCTGACCGCCTGGTCGGGGCCGAAGAACGTCATGCCGGTGAACATCATATAGAGCGTACCGGCCGCCAGCGGCACCATCATGGGGAAGCCCAGCAGGAGCAGCACCAGCATGATCAAGCCCAATCCCATCAGCATGAGAGGCATCCTTCTTCGATTGTCGTTATTGGCGTGGTCGCGATTGGCGTGGTCGGTATGGGCATCGTCATCGTCGCGCCCGGCGCGGGGGCGGCCGCAACCCGATGCCACGCGGCAGGCTCGCCAGCCCCTGGATAGTACCCCTGCCCCGCCCAACTCACGGATGGGTGTCGGCGGCGCGTTCGGCGGCCGCGTCGTCCAGCACGCTGTCGTCGTAACCCTCGCGCTCGGTCAGCGAGCGCCACACGCCGGGACTGATCATATTGCGCAGCGCGGTAAGCACGTACTGGATACCCGCCAGCACGAAGCCGATCGGCAGCGCGGTATAGACCATCCAGAAGGGAATGTGCAGCGCCGCGCTGGTACGACCGCGATCTTGCAAAGCCACCACGTACTCGAAGGACTTGAAGCAGAAGTAGAACATCAACAGCGCCGTACCCAGCGAGATCACGATCAGCAGCGTCTTGCGTGCGCGACCCTCGAGCTGATCGTAGATCGCGGACATGCTGATGTGGCGGGCGTGGCGGGCGGCGTAACTCACGCCGACGAAGGTGATCACCACGATCAGCATCTCGGTGATCTCGTAGGTGCCGGCGATACCCTGATTGAACAGCAGGTTGCCGACCACGTGGGCGCTCATCAACAGCGCCATGGCCAGAATGCAGCCGCCGATCACCACGCGTTCGAGCAGACCCAGCAGCCGATCCAGCGCCAGCAGGGCCCCGAGAAACCCGCCGCGGGAGCGCTGCGCGTCGCGCTTGGCAGAAGTCGAGTTCATGACGTTGTCCTTGTTATCAAAAGGAGTCGTTGCCCGCGCCACCGCTCCCGTGCCCACCGCCGGCGGCGCTCTCCGGATGACTCGCCGGCGCGCGCAGCGCGGCGCCACGACTGCAGGGCGCTTACCCAAGGTTAGCGCGTAAAGCCCGGTGTCTGCCACGTAACACCGTGTCTTGCCTCGTCCGGAGCGTGGTTCGGGCTCATCACGCGCACGACCTGCCGATGGTGCCGAGCGGTGCTAAGCTTGGGGCTCGTTCAGCGCCCCCTGATGGAGCCCCGCCCTACCATGCGAGCCCTGATTCAACGCGTCACTCACGCCAGCGTAGCGGTCGACGGCGAACGCATCGGCGCGATCGACCACGGGCTGCTGGCCCTGATCGGCGTCGCCGCCGACGACGACCGCGCCCGCGCCGATCGCCTGCTGCACAAGCTGCTCCACTACCGGGTGTTCAGCGACGCCGAGGGACGCATGAACCGCAACCTGCAGCAGGCCGAGGGCGGGCTCTTGCTGGTGTCGCAGTTCACCCTGGTGGCGGCCACCGACAAGGGGCTGAGGCCGAGCTTCTCCAGCGCCGCGCCGCCGGCGCTGGGGCGCGAGCTGTTCGACTACCTGCTGGATCAAGCACGTGCCGCCTGGCCGCAAACCGCCACCGGGCGCTTCGGCGCCGACATGCAGGTGTCGCTGACCAACGATGGGCCAGTCACCTTTCTGCTGGAGACCTGATCGGCTAGAAACCTGAGCGGCTCAAGGCATGAGCGCCTGGAGGCGTGAGCATCGTCATGCCTCCCTCGCCGGGCCGCCATGTGCCGCGGCCCGGTAAAGCCATGAATACAGCCAAGCAGACGGCCACGAATAAGACCACGGCATCTCGACGATGCCACACCGCGCAATAGCCACAGGGAACGCGGCCACGGCCGCCACGCAGAGGAAGCCAACACATGACCACACCGCTCGCCATCATCACCGGCGGCGCCCAGGGCATCGGCCGCGCCACGGTCGAGCTGCTGCTGTCGGAGGGCTGGCGCGTCGCCGCCCTGGATCGCGACCCCGAAGCGGTCGCCGAACTCGACGAGGCGCACATCGACGCGCCGCTGCTGGCAATGGTGGTCGACGTCGGCGACGAGCTCCAGGTGCAGGAGGCGTTTGCGCATATCCACGGCTGGCAGCAGGAGCACGGCAAGGCCGACGGCTTCGATCTACTGGTCAACAATGCCGGGATCGCCGACCCCGAGTGCGGACCGCTGGAGGCGCTGGCGCTGACCGACTGGCGCCGCTGGCAGGAGAGCCACCTGACCGGCGCCTTCCTGTGCACCCGGGCCGCCATCCCCGGCCTGCGTCAGCGCCACGGTGCGATCGTCAACATCGCCTCGACCCGCGCACTGCAGTCTGAGCCCCACTGCGAATCCTATGCTGCGGCCAAGGGCGGGTTGCTGGCGATGACCCACGCGCTGGCGGTCAGCCTGGGGCCGGAGATTCGGGTCAATGCGATCTGCCCCGGCTGGATCGAGACCGGCCCGTGGCAGAAGGCGGAAAAGCGCACCCAGCCCGAGCACCGCGAGATCGACCGCATGCAGCACCCGGTGGGGCGTGTGGGCGAGCCGCAGGACGTCGCGGCCACCGTGGCCTTTCTGGCCAGCGACAAGGCGGGGTTCATCACTGGGCAGCACATCAGCGTCGATGGGGGGATGACCAGGAAGATGATCTACGCCGAGTGAGCCGGACGGCAAGCCATCGCGTTTGCCGAACCACTCACCATTTAACAAAACCTCCCGACAAGCACTTATCCCGGCGGGGTAGCGTCATGCCTTGGGATGCCACTTGCCGTCGTCGCCCTTGGTGTACTTGGCTTCGACGGCCTTCCACGCCACGGCGTGGGCGACCTCCTCGCGGGAGCTGTCGCCGCGGCGATCCTCGGGGTTCTTGTACTGCGCCCAGGCGCTGTTGAACGCCTCCTTGTAGATGGTGCGGGCATGGGGCGGCAGCACCTTGCGCGCGCTCTCGGGAATATCGTCACGGCTATCGTAGGGCATGGGGCATTACCTGGCTGAGGAATCCGCCTTCCAGTGTAGCGCCGTCATGGCGGTGTCAAACGCCGGCCATCGCGGTGTCACCGCCTGCCATCGACAGGCCAGCTCGCGACGCGCCTCAGGAGGCCGTCTGCAGCTCGGCCTCGAGCGTCTCCAGCGCCTCCTCCGCCGCCAGCCACTCGGCTTCGAGCGCCTCGACCCGCCCCTGCAGTTCGCCCTGCTCGCGCACCAGCCGGGTCAGCTCCTCCTTGCGCGCGGCGTCGTAGAGCGTGGGATCGGCGAGTTGGGTCTCCAGCGCGGTGAGCTCACTCTGGGCGCGCTCAAGGGCTTTTTCCGCGGCGTCGCGGCGCTTGCGCAGCGGCTTGGTCTGCTCGCGCAGCTCGGCGGCGGCACGTCGTGCCGCCTTGCGGTCACCGCTGTCGCTGGGGCGGCGCTCGTCGCGGGCAGCCTGGCGCTGCTCGCTCTCGCGCGCCTTGAGCCACTGGTGATAGTCATCGAGATCGCCATCGAACGGGGTCACCCGGCCGTCGACCACGCGCCAGAACAGATCGACGCTGGCGCGCAGCAGGTGGCGGTCGTGGGAGACGATCACCACCGCGCCTTCGTAAGCGGCCAGGGCCTCGGCCAGCGCTTCGCGCATATCCAGGTCGAGGTGGTTGGGGGTTCGTCGAGCAGCAGCAGGTTGGGCTTCTCCCACGCCACCAGCGATAGCGCCAGGCGCGCCTTCTCGCCCCCGGAGAAGCGTGAGACATCTCCGAAGACGTCATCGCCGCGGAAGCCGAAGCCGCCCAGGAAGTCGCGGATCGACTGGTCGCTGGCGGTGGGCGAGAGACGCTGCACATGGGTGAAGGGCGTGGCGCCGAGATCGAGATGCTCCAACTGATGCTGGGCAAAATAGCCCACCACCAGATTCTCCCCGGGTACCCGCGCGCCCGCCTGGGGCGAAAGCTCGCCGATCAGGGTCTTGATCAGGGTCGACTTGCCGGCGCCGTTGGGGCCGAGCAGCCCGATTCGCTCCCCCGGCAGAATCGAGACGTTGACACCTTCGAGAATGCGCGCCTCGGGATAGCCGAGGTCGGCACGATCCAGTGACAGCAGCGGGCTGGAGATCTTGTCGGCGCAGGGCAGCTCGAAACGGAACGGCGAGTCGGCGCGCGCCGCAGCGATGGTCTCCATACGCTCGAGCATCTTGAGCCGGCTCTGGGCCTGGCGCGCCTTGGTCGCCTTGGCCCGGAAGCGCTCGACGAAGCGCTCGATCTCGGCGCGGCGCGCCTGCTGCTTCTCGAACTCGGCCTGCTGCTGGGCCTGGCGTTCGGCGCGGGCGCGCTCGAAGGCGCTGTAGTTGCCGCGGTAGAGAGTCAACCGCGCCTGATCGATATGCAGGATGTGATCGCACACCGCATCCAGGAAGTCACGGTCGTGGGAGATCAGCATCAGGGTGCCGGGGTAGCGGGTGAGCCACTGCTCCAGCCACAGCAGCGCATCGAGATCGAGGTGGTTGGTGGGCTCGTCGAGCAGCAGAATCTCCGACGGCGTGAACAGGGTCCGGGCCAGCCCCACGCGCATGCGCCAGCCGCCGGAGAAGTCTGCCAGCGGACGGTAGAGATCGCGCTGGGCGAAGCCCAGCCCGGCCAGCAGCTGCTCGGCCCGGGCCCGCGCGGTATAGCCGTCGAGCGCCTCGATCTGGCCGTGCAGCGCCGCCTCGCGATCATGCTCGCCCGCGGCCTGGGCCGCTGCCAGCGCCTGCTCCGCCTGGCGCAGGGCGACGTCGCCGTCGAGCACGAACTCGACCAGGGCGCGCTCGATCGCCGATACCTCCTGCGCCATGTGGGCGATACGCTTGCCGCCGGCGATCTCGACGCTGCCGGCGTCGGCGCCGAGCTCACCGCGGATCAGCGCGAACAGGCTCGACTTGCCGGCGCCGTTGGCGCCGACGATGCCCACCTTGTGGCCCTCGTGCAGCATCAGGTCGGCCCCCTCGATCAGCCGGCGCGTGCCGCGTTGCAGGGCGAGTTGGCGGAATGCAATCATGCCGGGCTCCAGAGCGCATCGAATGGGCGCTCATTCTATCAGCCAACGCCGTCGACACGGAGTGCCGATGACCACCGCCGACACCGCGGACGCCCTGTGGGATTTCGCCCTGGCACGCTATGCCCGCCCCGGCGCCCAGGCACGCTGTCTGAGCCTGCAGGACGACCACGGCTACGAAGTGTGCGAGCTGCTGTGGCTCGCCTGGCTCGCCGAGCAGCGCCGCGAGCCCGCGCCCGAGGCCGCCCCGGGGCTGGCCGGGGTACGCCACTGGCAAGAGACGATGACCCGGCCGCTGCGCGCCGGCGTCGGCGTGAACTCAAGGCCGCGCTGGAGACTCGCCCACGTCTGAGCGAGCTGCGCCAGTACCTGCAGCAGGCGGAGCTGCTGGCAGAGCGCGAAACCCTTGCCCGCCTGGCCGAGCTGCCGAGCCGCCGCGCCGCGTCGAGCGAGCCGCCCGCGCCCTACGACCCGCTCGCCGCGGCGCTCGCGCTGTGCTCCGCCTGGGCCACGCCGACGCGGGCAACGCAGCCGGCCGCAGCCACTCGCACCACGCCAACGGCTTACACGCCACGTTACAGCCACTGCTGGCACTTTGGCTGGCCGCCACGCCGGATGCGGAACCAAATCCCAGCTGTTAGAGTCCCAACAGCAGCGCCACACCGATGCCTGAGGCGTTTTCACCCCGAGCCAGCATCGGCTTCAACCCCGACTCCCCAAGGAGACTGCATGAAACGTTTGGTAACCGCCGTCGCGATCGGCAGCATGATGACGCTGCCGCTGGCGGCTTTCGCCCAGGACAAGGTCGACCTCGACAGCGACCAGGCCAAGCTGAGCTACAGCATCGGTGCCACCTTGGGCCAGGGTCTGTCGCAGGACGTCAAGATCTGGATGTCGACGCCTTCGCCGCAGCGATTCGTGACGTCTACGGCGATCACAAGCTGCAGATGAGCGACGATGAGATCAGCAAAGCACTGACCCAGTACCAGCAGCAGAAGATCGCCGAGCAGAAGGCCGAGCAGAAGAAGGTCGCCGACGCCAACCGCAAGGAGAGCGAAGCCTTCCTCGCCGCCAACGCCAAGAAGAAGGGCGTGAAGACCACCGACTCGGGCCTGCAGTACCAGGTGCTGAAATCCGGTGACGGCGCCTCGCCCAGCGACGACGACACGGTCAAGGTCAACTACGAAGGCAAGCTTCCCGACGGCACCGTGTTCGACAGCTCCTACAAGCGCGGCGAGCCGATCTCGTTCAAGGTCGGTCAGGTCATCCCGGGCTGGCAGGAAGCGCTCAAGATGATGCACGTCGGCGACACCTGGCTGATCACCGTGCCCTCCGACCTGGCCTACGGCGCAGCCGGCACCGGCGGCCCGATCGGCCCCAACCAGGCGCTGCAGTTCAAGGTCGAGCTGCTCGGCATCAACCCCGACCAGGGTGACGCCAAGGGCGACAAGGCGACCAAGGGCAGCGACGCCAAGGCGAGCAGCGACGGCCAGTAAGCCTCTCTCTCGACCCCGCCCTGCCCCTTCAGACGCTGGCCATCAGGCCGGCGTCTGCGTCCATAAGCAGTCCTTCTCATCCGCACTGCGCTTGGCTTCGCGCCGCGACAGCGCATCGGCCAATCCGGCGCTGTCGAAATCGAACCAGCTACCCTTGAGGCCGTGGTCGCTGACTACCACCACCTGGGCACGCCACGCCTCCACGTAGCCGCTGCACAGCCCCAGATCGCCGTAGCCGACGAACCGCTCGCCCTTCCCCGGCATCCGCGTCAGAGTGAAGCGCTGGGAGCGGATATTCATGTGGCGTCCGATGAACTCCACGTAGACCTGCTTGGCCGCCAGTCCGTAGACATCGACCTCGAAGCGCAGGTCGTCGCGCTCGGGTGCCTCGCTCAGCGAGTAGGTCAGCCCGGAATCGAGACCCAACCCCGCCTGGCAGCCACCGTCGAGCAGCACGCAGCCGTGCTCCGGTGGATACCAGGTGACCTCGCTATCGGACTCGCGCAGATAGTAGTCGAGCAGATACCACAGGGCGACGACGATGGTCGCCAGGGTGACGCCGATCAGCAGCGTGAGCATGCGTGGCCGTGCGGTATCTTCGTCGTAGACAGCCATGGGCGTGAAGGGGCTCCCGGCAGAGACAAGGGATCGCTACCATGGGCGTTCGAGGCGGCGTGACGACAACCACACTCAGGACGCTAGATGAGCGATATCGCAGGGGCACTCGGCCCGCTTTTCCTTCTGATTCTACTCGGTGCGGGCCTGGGTTGGGCACGTTTTCCCGGCGCCGATTTCTGGCCCCAGCTGGAACGCCTGATCTACTACCTGCTGTTCCCCGCCATGCTGGTGGCGACGCTAGCCGATGCCGATGTCGCCCGGGTGCCGGTGCTGCGCCTGGGCGTGGCGCTGCTCGGCGGGATGCTGGCGCTGGCACTGGCGGTATGGCTGGCGCGCCGGCGTCTGGCACTGGATGCCGCCGCCTTCACCTCCACCTTCCAGGGCGTGGTGCGCTTCAACACCTATGTCGGGGTGGCCGGCGCCGCCGCCCTGCATGGCAGTGCCGGCACCACCGTGGCGGCGGTCGCGGTGGCGCTGATGGTGCCCACCGCCAACCTGCTCTGCGTGCTGGCATTCATCGCCAGCGGCACTCTGGGCCGCGCCAGTCTGGGGCGCAGCGCCCTGGCGCTGGCACGCAATCCGCTAATCCTGGCCTGCCTGCTGGGGATCGCGCTCAACCTGAGCGGCATCGGTCTGCCCGGCTGGAGCGCACCCGCGGTGGAGCTACTCGGGCGTGCGGCGCTGCCGCTGGGGCTGGTCGCCGTAGGCGTGGCGCTGCGCCCGCAGGCGCTGTGGCGCGGCGGGCGGGCTTTCTGGACCTCGAGCGCGCTGAAGCTGATCGTCACACCGCTGACGGTGGCCGCGCTGGCCGCGCTGGCCGGTCTCTCCGGCATCGAACGCGATGTGGTGCTGCTGTTCGCCGCGCTGCCGACGGCGACCTCCGCCTATATCCTGGCGCGCCAGCTGGGCGGCGACGCCGAACTGATGGCCGCGCTCATCACCGGCCAGACGCTGCTGGCGATGCTCTCGCTGCCGCTGCTGCTGCCCACTGCTCGGGGTCGGCTGAGCCGCCTAAATAAAAAAGATTCTCGTTTCGCTTGCAATCACAAATGAGAATGATTACCTTTGACTTGTGGCGTCGCCAAACGCCACTGACCAACGTCAGGAATGTCAGGTTCCTGCCATGGTTATCTCCTCATCAAGCTAGTCACGGTCCTTCGCGCCGCCCTGCCCAGGGCGGCTTTTTTTGTGCTCGCCATCTCTGCCCAGCGTCTACTGATACGCACCCTACGATGTGACAGCGCCGGGCACGGTCCGACAAGTCGACGCGTCACGCAGTGCCTAGCTGGGGCTCCGCGCGCTCAGCGTATCCCACTGCCATGGCCCACGCCCGCTCAGGCGCTGACGCAACAGCTCCGCCAGCGCCTCCACCGCGGGCTGGGAGGCGGCAGCGATGGTGCGGGCGAAGTGCAGGCGCGCCACGCAGCGCCGCAGCGCAGGCAAGCCGTCGTTCTCATCCAGCGCGCGCATGGCGCCGGTCACCCGTTCGCGGTCGAGCACCCCGATCGCCATGCCAGTCTCGATCGCCTTCTCCACCGCGTGAATGCTGGTGCTGGTGAAGATCGCCGCCCCCACGGCCGCTGCGCCGCATCGAGGGCATCGGACGCCAGCTGGCGATAAGGGCACTCCGCCGGATGCACCGCCAGCGGCACGATCGCCTCCTGGTGCAGCGCGCCCTGGGCCGGCCCCGCCCACACCGGCGTGGGGTGCCACAGCGTCTCGCCGCCCTCCAGCCCGGCGGCGTGGTCGAGCACCACCGCCAGATCCAGACGCCGCGCCCGCAGTCCCCGTGCCAGCCGACCGCTGGTGTCGGTGGTGACATCGAGCAGGATGCCCGGGTGGCGCGCCATGAACTGCGGCAGGGTGTCGTCGAGCAGCTCACGCGCATAGTCCTCGGGGATGCCCAGACGCACGCGCCGCTCAGACGCTCGCGACTGAAGCGGCTGACCAGGGTGTCGTGTGCCCGCAGCAGCGCCTGCGCCTCGCGCAGCAGCAGCTCGCCGCTGGCGGTCAGGGTCACGCCGCGCGGGCCGCGCTCCAGCAGGCGCACGTCGAGCTCAGTCTCCAGCCGCTTCATCTGCATGCTGATGGCACTCAGCGTGCGATGACGCACCTCAGCGGTAGCCGCCAGCGAGCCGCTCTGGGCGACCACCTGAAAAGTGCGCAGCAGCTCCAGATCGAGCGTCGATCCGACTTCAAACATATTGAACCCTTATCGATTTTTATTCGATTCATTGAAGCCTGCATAGCGTCCAGACTCAAGCGCATCACCTCGATACAAGCGACCCGAGACAATCACCCCGCGACGAGAGGAGGAGTCGGCATGCGCCACGCAACGCTGAACGCAGTTCTGATGAGCGGCTTCGTGCTCTGCTGGAGTTCTGGCTTCATCGGCAGCGAGCTGGCCAGCCGCGCCCCCTTGAACGCGCTGGACCTGTTCGCCTGGCGCTTCGTCATCGCCGCCGCGCTGGCCGCATTATGGTGGCGACTGCTCGACCGGCGGCCTGTGGCGCTGTCGGCCTGGCTGCGCGAGATGGCCGTCGGGGCTCTTACCATGGGCGGCTATCTGCTGTGCGTGGTGCTCGCCATCGGTGAGGGCGTCAGCGCCAGCGTCACCGCGTTGATCACCGCCCAGCAGCCGCTGCTGCGGCGGCGATCGCCACGCTGTGGCTGCGCGAGCAGCTGCCGGCGGCGGCCTGGCTCGGCCTCGGCGTGGCCGGCAGCGGGTGGTGCTGTGCATCGCGGGGGACTGGCAGGGAGCAGGCGGCGCCGGCGGCTGGGCCTATGCGCTGCCGCTGCTGGCGGTGATCAGCGTGACCCTGGGCAGCGTACTCGCCGCCCGGCGCCCGTCGGGATTGGGGCTGGCGGCCTCGCTCACCGCGCAACTGAGCGCGGCGGCGCTGATCTTCGGTGTGGCCGCGACGGGCGCCGGCGGCCTGGCGCTACCCGGCAGCGCGCTGCTGACCTGGCAGACGCTGGGCTGGCTGGTGCTACTGTCGAGCTTCGGCGGCTACGGCTTTTCACCGTCTGCCTGCGGCGTCTCGGCGTCAACGCGGTCTCCAGCGCCATCTATCTGACACCGCGGTGACCCTGGCGTGGAGTGCGGGGATGTTCGGCGAGCACGTGGCGCCGCTGCAACTCGGCGGCATGGCGCTGGCGCTGGCCGGGGTGGCGCTGGCTCTGCTCGCCCAGCGCCGCGGCCGCCATACCCGCGGCGCGGCGCACTATCCGCGGCGTCCCGGCGGCGGCGAGTGTGCCTGAGCTAGCGGCTCAGTCGCGGCGAAAGATCAGATCCCAGACCCCATGACCCAGGCGCTCGCCGCGGCTCTCGAACTTGGTCAGCGGGCGGAAGGCGGGTCGCGCCACGTAAGGCGCACTCTCCGCGGGGGCGGTGTTGGTGTAGCCCGGTGCCGCCACCATCACCTCGGCCATGTGCTCGGCGTAGGCTTCCCAGTCGGTGGCCATGTGCAGGGTGCCGCCGGGCTTGAGCCGGGTGCGCACCAGCTCGACGAACGGCAGCTGCACGATCCGCCGCTTGTGATGCTTCTTCTTCGGCCAGGGGTCGGGGAAGAACAGCTGCAGGGTATCGATGCTCTCCGCCGGCAGACACTGGGCCAGCACCGCCAGGGCATCCTCGCGATAGACCCGCAGGTTGGTGAGCCCACGCTTGTCGGCTTCGTCGAGCAGCTTGCCGACACCCGGCGCATGCACTTCGATACCGATGAAGTCGGTCTCCGGGTGGGTCTCGGCCTGCTCGACCAGCGACTGCCCCATGCCGAAGCCGATCTCGACCACCCGCGGGGCGTCACGTCCGAACAGCGCCACCGGATCCTGCAGCCCGTCTTCCAGGGTCAGCCCCCAGCGCGGCCAGACCTCCTTGAGGCCGCGCTCCTGGGCGGCAGTCATGCGTCCGGCGCGCAGCACATAGCTCTTGATGCCGCGCTGATGCGGGGTGTCGGTGGCAGTCTCGGTGGGGTCCGTCGGCTTGTCGGTCATGCGGCGTGGCTATCGTCTTGGTGGGTGAAAGAGGCCCGCAGCCATGGCGGCGGGCAGGAGCGGTCAGGGATTGATGCGCCCGGCGAACGGCGACGAGGGGCTGGCGCTGTCGCGGCGCGGCATGCGCTCGGCAAGAAACGCCTCGCGCCCCGCTTCGATCGCCTTGCGCATGGCGCCGGCCATCATCACCGGCTGCCGGGCATGGGCGATGGCAGAGTTCATCAGCACCCCGGCGCAGCCCATCTCCATCGCCAGGGCGGCGTCAGAAGCGGTACCGATACCGGCATCCACCAGCACTGGCACCTCGGCCTGCCTGCTCGAGGATCAGCCGCAGCGTGGCCGGATTGAGCAGGCCGTTGCCGGAGCCGATCAGCGAACCCAGCGGCATCACCGCACAGCAGCCGCGACGCTCGAGCTCCTTGGCCACGATCGGGTCGTCGCTGGTGTAGACCATGACATCGAAGCCGTCGTTGACCAGCGTCTCGGCCGCGGCCAGGGTCTCGACCACGTTGGGATAGAGGGTGTGCTCGTCGCCCAGCACCTCGAGCTTGACCAGGTTGTGGCCATCGAGCAGCTCCCGCGCCAGACGGCAAGTGCGCACCGCATCCTTGGCGGTGTAGCAGCCGGCGGTATTGGGCAGCAGGGTGTAGCGCTCGGGCGAAATCACGTCGAGCAGGTTGGGCGCGGCCGCATCCTGGCCCAGGTTGGTGCGCCGCACGGCGAAGGTGACCACGTCGGCCCCGCTGGCCGCGACCGCGGCCGCGGTCTCGTCGAAGTCGCGATACTTGCCCGTACCCACCAGCAGGCGGGAGTGAAAGCGACGGCCGGCGACCGTCAGCGGAGTGTCCTCGATCAGCTGCGACATGCGTGACTCCTGATAGACGTGACGGCGCTCAGCCGCCACCGATGGCATGCACGATCTCCACGCGGTCGCCCTCGGCAAGCGCGGTCTGCGCATGCTGGCTGCGTGGCACGATCTCTTCGTTGAGCTCGATGGCGACACGGCGCCCGCCCAGACCCAGCGCCTCGACCAGGCGCGCGAGCGTGGGGTCGTGATCGAGCTGGTGGGGTTCACCGTTGAGCTGGATCTGCATGATGACGCTCCAGAGGTCTCCAGTCGTGGGGGCGTATTGTAGCGTCTTGCGCCTAACACGGCACGCCCGCGCCAGCGCGTTGCCCGCCAAGCTGCGGCCACCACGCGCACCAACGAAAAGCCGGCCCTGGGGCCGGCTGGCAAGCGTGCGTGGCGCGCCTCAGTCGTCGCGGCGCGGCCAGACGTCGGCCTCGACCTGCTCGGGACGCTTGAGCACGCCCTTGGGGTCGAAGGTCGGCTCGCGCACGCCCTGGCGCCGCTGGGTCTCGTAGTCGCGCAGCACGCGCAGGGCGATCGGGCACAGCAGCAGGATGGCGATCAGGTTGGTGGTCGCCATCAGCCCCATGGCGAGATCGGCGAAGTCCCACACGAACTGCAGCTTGGCGATCGAGCCGATCATTACCATCGCCAGCACGGCGATACGCAGCACCGATACGGCAGCCTTGGCGTGGCGCTTGAACAGATACTCGATGTTGATCTGCGAGTAGGAGAAGTTGGCGATGATCGAGGTGAAGGCGAACAGCAGGATGGCGATGGCGATGAAGATCTCGCCGAAGCTGCCGAGGTGATCGACCATGGCATCCTGGGTCAGCTGGATACCCACGATATCCTTGCCCGGCGAGGTGGTCATCAGCTGCTCGTAGACCCCGGAGAGCAGAATCACCACCGCGGTGCAGCTGCAGATCACCAGGGTATCGATGAACACCCCGAACGACTGCACCAGCCCCTGCGCCGCCGGGTGCTTGACGTCGGCCTGGGCGGCGGCGTTGGGCGCCGAGCCCATACCCGCCTCGTTGGAGAACAGCCCGCGCTTGATGCCATTCTCCATCGCGATCTTGATGGTGTAGCCCACCGCACCGCCCACCGCCGGGCCGTAGCCGAACGCGCTCTTGACGATCAGCGCCAGCATCGCCGGCACTTCGGAGAGGTTGGAGAGCAGCACCCACAGCGCCACCAGGAAGTAACCGATGGCCATGATCGGCACGATCTTCTCGGCGGTGCGCGCCACCGACTTGAGCCCGCCGTAGATGACCAGCGCGGTGAACGCGACCAGCACCACACCGGTGATCCAGTTGGGGATCGAGAACGCCTGCGCCATGCCCTGGGCAATGGTATTGGACTGGGCGCCGTTGAACGCCAGGCCATAGGCGATGAGCAGGAAGATCGCGAACAGCACGCTCATCCAGCGCTGGCCCAGCGCGCGCTCGATATAGTAGGCCGGCCCGCCGCGGTAGACGCCATCGGCATTGCACTGCTTGTAGACCTGAGCCAGGGTCGACTCGATGAACGAGGTGGCGAAGCCCACCAGCGCGGTCATCCACATCCAGAAGATTGCCCCGGGGCCACCGACCCACAGCGCGATCGCCACGCCGGCCAGGTTGCCGGTACCGACCCGGGCGGCCAGCGACGTGGCGAAGGCCTGAAAGCCGCTGACGCCGGAGCCGGAGCCGCGGCTGGTGAAGGTGACCTTGGCCATGTGCGCGAACAGGCGGAACTGCATGCCCCGGGTCAGCACGGTAAACAGGATGCCCGCCCCCAGCAGCAGGTAGAGCAGGATATAAGTCCAGACGAAATTGCTGATCGGGTTCATGATCGCGTAAATCGCGTCACGGAGCGTGTCGATGAATTCCATTTCGGAGATCCTTGGTGGAAAGCGGTGACCCGAGCCGTCCCAGACGGCTGCCGAAGCGGCTTTTTACGCGCTAGACTGACGAGCGTCAAATCGCGGCACGCGTCGCGCAGTGTGCAGGACCGCTCCTCGAAGCTGTGTGCAACACGCACGAACTCCGCAGAAAACGCCCCGACGCCCGAACGCGTGCTCTGGATACGCGTCGCCAGTCCAGGTTGCCAGGCGGCCCGACGGTGCGGGCGCGCCTTACAGCATAGTCAGCGCAAGGAAAACGCAACATGCCCCAAAAGTGTAGCGCCGCGCGTCCCGCCTGGGTCGGCGTGGCCATCAGTGGTCTGCTGGTGGTGGTCGCCGGCGCCTTCGGCGCCCACGCCCTGGCCGACCGCCTCACGCCGCGCTATCTCGAGGTGTTCCATACCGCAGTGCGCTATCAGGCCTGGCACACCCTGGCGATCATGGCGCTGCTGGCGTGGCGCGCGCAGCAGCCGCTGCGCGGGCAGCTGGCGGCCATCGCGCTGTGGTTCGCCGGCATGGTGCTGTTCAGCGGCTCGCTCTATCTGCTCACCCTGAGCGGTATCACCGCCCTGGGTATCGTCACGCCCTTCGGCGGGTTGTTGCTGATGGCGGGCTGGGTGATGCTGGCGATCGCCGCCTGGCGCCAACGGCCATCGGCGTGACGGCAGCCGGTGGCGTCAATCGTCGCGGTCGGGCAGCACATAGGTCGCGGTGACCAGCGCCACCGGGTCGTTGTCGCCGGTGGAGAAGAGCTGCACCTCCCCCACCGCCAGACGCCGGCCCAGCTTGAGGATGCGCGCATTGGCGATCAGATCGCGATCGCCACGGGCGCGGCGCAGGAAGTGGCAGTTGAGGCTGCTGGTCACGGCCATCGCCTCGGGGCCGATCTCGGCCAGGATCGCCACGTAGAGGCAAACATCGGCCAGACCCATCATCGATGGTCCCGAGACGCTGGCGCCGGGACGCAGGTGTTCGTCCTCGATCGCCAGGCTCATGGTGGCGCGCATGTGGTCGACCGCTTCGATGGTCCCCTGGCGATGTGGAAAGACGTCGTCGAGGTAGTCCTCGATCTCGGCGGCGGTCATCACGGTCATCGAAACTCTCCCCGGCAGCGGTTCTCGGCACGCCGGACCTCATGCCCAGGCACAGGACGCTCGAGAACGTTGCGCCCAAGATAGCGCAAGCCGCGCATCAGGCACAGCGGAGCGCTCTGGCCTGTCCCTAATACTGACGATCATCGCGACGTAGCGCCGCCCCGCACTCGCTGCCGCGCACTCGCTGCCCCCAATAACACCGACGCCAGCGACCGGGGTCGCTGGCGTCGAGATCGGGCGGTTACCGCCTTTACCTAGTGTTTCTTTCGCACCGGTGGCCGGGATGGGCTGACTCGGTGCAAGGCGTTGCGAGGGCGCTGCGAACCCATCCCTGGGCGCTACCTTTGCCATCCCTGGCAAAGGACCCTCGCTTCGCCGTGCCCCCGACCCCATACAGGCGTCTGGCAATGCGTTCTCAGCCCTTGGCCTTGTCCACCGCGCGCCAGTGATGCAGCAGCGGCTCGGTGTAGCCGGAGGGCTGTTCGCGACCCTTGAAGATCAGCTCGGAGGCCGCCTGGAAGGCACTGGAGTCGGCCAGATGCGAGGACATCGGGGTGTAATCCGGGTCATGCGCATTCTGCTCGTCGACCACCTTGGCCATGCGCTCCAGCGTCGCGCGCACCTGGGCCTCGTCGACGATGCCGTGGTGCAGCCAGTTAGCGATGTGCTGGCTGGAGATACGCAGCGTGGCGCGATCCTCCATCAGGCCCACATCGTGGATGTCCGGCACCTTGGAGCAGCCCACGCCGTGCTCGACCCAGCGCACCACATAGCCGAGTATGCCCTGGCAGTTGTTGTCGAGCTCCTGCTGGATCTCCTCGGCGCTCCAGGCCGCCTCGGGGTCCACCGGCACCGTCAGCAGGTCGTCGAGCAGATCGCTCTCGCCCTGCTCTCGAGCTCGCGCTGGATCGCGGCGACATCGATCTGGTGGTAGTGCAGCGCGTGCAGCACCGCGGCGGTGGGCGACGGCACCCAGGCGGTATTGGCACCGGCCTTGGGGTGACCGCTCTTCTGCTCCAGCATCGCCGCCATCAGGTCCGGCATCGCCCACATGCCCTTGCCGATCTGGGCGCGCCCGCGCAGGCCGCAGGCCAACCCGACCTGGACGTTGCTGCGCTCGTAGGCGGCGATCCAGCGGCTGCCCTTCATGTCACCCTTGCGCAGCATCGGCCCGGCGTTCATTGCCGTGTGCATCTCGTCGCCGGTGCGGTCGAGGAAGCCGGTGTTGATGAAGGCGACCCGCGCCTTGGCGGCCTCGATACACGCCTTGAGGTTGACCGAGGTGCGCCGCTCTTCGTCCATGATGCCCATCTTGAGGGTGTGCTCGGCCAGCCCCAGCAGCGTCTCGACGCGGGCGAACAGCTCGTCGGCGAAGGCGACCTCCTTAGGGCCGTGCATCTTCGGCTTGACGATATAGACCGAGCCAGCGCGCGAGTTGCCGCCGTCACGCGCCAGATCGTGCATGGCGATCAGCGCGGTGACCACCGCATCGAGCATGCCCTCGGGGATCTCGTTGCCGTCGCCGTCGAGGATCGCCGGCGTGGTCATCAGATGGCCGACGTTGCGCACGAACATCAGCGAACGCCCCGGCAGGGTCAGGCTGCCACCGTCGGGCTGAATGTACTCGCGATCCTCGGCGAGGCGGCGGGTGACTGTCTTGCCACCCTTGTCGAAGCGCTCTTCGAGATCGCCTTTCATCAGGCCCAGCCAGTTGCGATAGACCAGCGTCTTGTCCTCGGCGTCGACCGCGGCGACCGAATCCTCGCAATCCATGATCGTGGTCACCGCGGCCTCGACCAGCAGATCCTTGACCCCGGCCGGATCGGTCTTGCCGATGGCGTGGCTCGAGTCGATCTGGATCTCCAGGTGCAGGCCGTGGTTCGAGAGCAGCACTGCCTCGGGCGCGCTGGCCTCGCCGCGATAGCCGACGAACTGGCTGGGGTGCTGGAGCCCGGTCTCGCGCCCGCCTTCCAGCGCGACCGTCAGCCTGCCGTCGCGGATCAGGTAGCGCGTGGCGTCGCGGTGCGAGCCGGTGGCCAGCGGCGCCGCCATGTCGAGCAAGTTGCGCGCGTAGGCGATCACCTTCTCGCCGCGCTTGGGGTTGTAGCCCTTGCCCTTCTCGGCGCCATCGCTCTCGGCGATGACGTCGGTGCCGTAGAGCGCGTCATACAGGCTGCCCCAGCGCGCATTGGCGGCGTTGAGCGCATAGCGCGCGTTGCTCACCGGCACCACCAGCTGCGGGCCGGCCTGGCGCGCAATCTCGGCATCGACGTTGGTGGTGCTCGCGGTCACGCTGGCCGGCGCCTCGACCAGATAGCCGATATCGGAGAGGAACTGGCGGTAGGCGGCCATGTCGCGGATTTCGCCCGGATGCTCGGCGTGCCAGCGGTCGAGCTCCGCCTGCAGCCGGTCGCGCTCGGCGAGCAGCTCGCGGTTGCGCGGCGCCAGCTCATGGATCAGCGCATCGAAGCCGCGCCAGAAGGTGTCAGGGTCGACCCCGGTGCCAGGCAGCGCTTCCTGCTCGAGAAAGCGTTCGAGTTCGGTCGCTACCTGCAGACGATGATGAGAAACACGCTGCGTCATACTAGCCTCCAGTGCGGGCCGCGGCCCGGCGTCAGAAGAGACGGACGCCGCGCGGGCGGCGCCCCGGAAATCAGTTTATGGAAATCATTTCCACAGAAATCGTTTCCCCATGATAGAGCGCGCCATCGGCGATGTCTCGTTCGACCTTGGTCCACCTCATGGCCGCTGGCACTACGCCGCCGGCGTCAGGCAACCTCCGTCATGGTTTCACAGGCCACTGGCGGTTAGCATGAGAGGTCTCAGGAGACTCGCGCATGCTCGACTTTTCGCCATTGAAGGCCCTCGGTCCCATCCACCGTATCGCGTCGCCCGGCACCTCGCCACTCGCCGCCTACCTGGACCACTACCATCTGACACCGCTGCTCGACGCCCACCCCGGCACCCAGCTCCACGCCGGCTTCCTGAGCGCCGCGGGCGACGCCGGCAAGACCTTCGATCTATGGTGCCAGGTATGGGCGCCCCCGGCCCCGCGCGGTACCCTGTTCGTGGTGCACGGCTACTTCGACCACCTGGGCCTTTACGGCCACCTGCTCGCACGACTGCTGGCGCAGCAGTGGCAGGTGGTACTGTGGGATCTGCCCGGCCATGGCCTCTCCAGCGGCGCACGCTCGACCATCGATGACTTCACCGACTACGTGCTCTGCTTCAACGCCGTGGAGGCCGCGATGCAGGCGCACGAACTGGCGCCGGGGCCCTGGCTGGCGGCCGGCCAGAGCACCGGCGCTTCGATCGTCGCCACCGACACCCTGAGCCGTGGCAGCCAGGCGCCGTGGCAGGCACTGGTGCTGCTGGCACCGCTGGTGCGCCCCTGGGGCTGGAATCAGTCGCGCTGGCTGCACAGCCTGGCCAGCCCATTCGTCGACACCATTCCGCGCAAGTACCGCCCCAACACCAACAATATCGCCTTCGCCGACTTTCTGCGCCTGCACGACCCGCTGCAGGACGATCGCCTGGCCCTGACCTGGGTCAGTGCCATGCGCCGCTGGATGCCGACCCTGCTCAAGCGCCCACCAGCCGAGCTGCCGGTGCTGATCCTGCAGGGCGAGCAGGACATGACGGTCGACTGGCGCTGGAATCTCAAGGCGCTCAAGCGCAAGTTTCCGCGCGCCGAGATCGTCCGCCACCCGGAAGCGCGCCACCATCTGGTCAACGAGTCTGCCACCATTCGTGACACCCTGTTCGACCAGCTCGATCGCTTTCTCGTTTCCCCCGGCACGCCCGCAGCGGCTCAAGCGCCTCCGCCCGCAACAGCCCCCGGAAGCGACGCCGTGAACCGCTGGGCGCCCAGAGCCCTCGTCGGGCTCGCCCTGATCACGCTGCTGAGCGCCTGCAGCGGGCTAGCCAGCGCCCCCGAGACGCCGCGTCAGGCGCTGCGGGGCCTGGCGGCGAGCGCCGCCACGGGGCTGCTGAAGAAACCGCCTTGGCCCGCCGCGCAGACACCGACGATCACCGTGCTGCTGGGTCCGGCGGAGGTCGCTGCGCGCCTGCCGATCTCGGCCGCGGCGCTCAACGAGGCCCTGGGGCGCGCCCTGCTGAGCCAGCCGGACTCTCCCCACGTGCTCGACTGGGTCCCGGCGCAGCTCGACGGCGCCACCCCCGACCAGTGGCTGCTGCAGGCCAGTCTGAGCGCCGATGCACCGCCGCTGGTCCTGAGCGACCGCACCCTGCAGCCCTACCGGCTGCGCTTCGACCTGACACATGTCGCCACGCCGTCCGAGCACTGGCAATGGCAGGCCAGCGGTGCGCTCGATCTCGACGCCCTACCCGGGGCCAGCGCGCGCGCCCTGAACCGTCTTCCCTTTCACTTGCAGCCAGATCGAGAGCCCATGTCACGCTTTGCCCGCCACCTCGACACCCCAGGATGGACCGCACAACCCCTTCCCCGGGCTGCCCGCGCTGGAGCGCAGGCTCGGCCATGCGCTGCCGCATCGGATCGGCTCCAACGAGGGGCTCGACATGCCGCACCGGGCGCTCAGTGCCCGCTTCGGCCCCGAGCTCGCGGCCCTGGCGCGCACCTACGGCGACGCCGAGGCGTGGTCACTGCGCACGTGTCTGGGCCAGGCCCTCGACCTGCCCCGCGACGCCCTGTTAGTAGACGCCGGTGCCGACGGCCTGATGGCGCTAACACTGCGCGCGCTATGTGACTCTGGACCCTGTGATTCCGGACCATGCCAAACCGGCAGCCCGGTGATCACCAGCGCCGGCACCTATCCGACCTGGAGCTACTTCGTGCGCGGCCACGGCTGCCGCGAGATCGAGGTCGACTACGCCAGCGCTACCGGCCACCTGGCGCCGGATCTCGGCGCCCTGGCCGCGGCCGCGGTACGCGAAGGCGCGCGGGTGGTCTATCTGGCCAACCCCGACAATCCCAGCGGCCATCTGCACCGCGATGCCGACGTGCTGGCCCTGCGTGATGCCCTGCCCGACGACTGCACTCTGGTGCTCGATGAGGCCTACCACGACTTCCGCGACGACGCCTGGGCACCGGCGGCGAGTGCGGTGTGGCCGGGGGTGATACGCCTGCGCACCTTCTCCAAGGCCCACGGGCTGGCCGGGCTGCGCGTCGGCTACGCCATCGCCCCGCCCGAGACCCTGGCCGTACTGATGAAAGTGAGGATTCACTACGCGGTTTCGTCGCTGGCGCTGGCGGCGGCCGAAACTCTGCTGGCCGACCCGGAGGAGACCCGCGAGCATGTCGCCGCGGTCATCCAGCGGCGCGAGGCCCTCGCCGGCTGGCTCGCAGCGCAGGGCGCCGAGGTGCTGCCCAGCGCCACCAACTTCGTGGCCGTGCGCCTCGACAGCGCCGAACGCGCCGCGGCCGTGCACCGCCGTCTGCTCGACGAGGGCACGCTGATCCACCGCCCGGCGCATCCGGCCCTAGGCCATCTACTGCGGATCAGCGCGCTGGATGACGCCCTGGTGCCGGGGCGGCTCGATGCCGTCGCCGAGGCGCTCAACGCTTGAGCTCTGTCTGAAAAACCGGCAAGCGAAAGCGAGACCGGGGCGCGCAGACAAGACAAAAATCGGTGAAAGCGGGCCAAACGGTGCTTTCGCCGATTTTTAATATCGTATTGCCGGGCGCAGACAGTCTTCGTACAAAAATTAGCCAGGGGCCAGTGAAGCCTCAAGCATGATGAGCATTGAGCAACAGCCCGACGGAGGCCACTATAAAAATCGCCCCACTCGCCCTATAGATCCATGAAACGCTATTTTGGGAAAGGAACCTTCCATGAATCTTGTGAGCCAGATAGGCATACATCGACAAGAACAGAAAAGAGAGAGAAAGCAAGGTCGCCGTCAATGTTGCAAAATCCATCACGCTTGCCGAGTTCACATCGATAAATTGTGGGAACAAGGCAAAAACGAAAATCAACGCCTTCGGGTTGCTCGCAGCGACCACCAATGCCTCAGCATATAAGTTCCGCTTTAGCACCAAACCGTTGCATGAAGCTTCTGCGACACCATCTTGTCCAGACAAACCGGACGAGGCGCTTTTATACAGCAGATTCTTGAATCCAATATAGAGCAAGAACAAGGCACCCAGAATCTCGATGCCTTTAAAGAAGATTGGAAATTGAATGAGAAAGCGACCGATCCCAAACGCCGAGATCAGACACAGAGCCAGCAGACAAGACACATTCCCCAAAACGGCCACGAGTGCAGAGCCGAGTCCAAATCTGATGCTATTGGTCATGATGAGCAGTACAGCCGGGCCGGGTGTGGCGGTTGCGGCCAGGCACACTGCGACATAAAGCCAATAGGATTCAATGCTCATGCTTCGACATCCTGACCTTCGCCTTGATACGTTTTTTACAAGCTCCGCCCAGGCCTGCCTTGCGCATAGTGTGAGCAAACATGCTCCCCTTGGGAACAACTCATTGGTTTATCGTCATCACAGCAATAAAGACTAACAGGGCCTCAGGCGCGACGATAGAGCGCCAGCACCCCAGCCGCCAGGATGAAAAACGAGCCAAAGACACGGTTGATGATACGCATGCGCGCGGCCGAGGTGATAAAGGCCTTGAACTGGCTGGCCAACACCGCATAGCCGCCCATGACGAGAATATCGACGCCCAGCAGGGTGACACCCATCACCAGCAACTGGCCGGCGTGGGATGCCGCCGGCTCGCCCATGGCGATGAATTGCGGAAACAGGGCAACCAGAAATACCGTCGCCTTGGGATTGGTCAGATTGACCAGCGCGGCCTGCCAGAACTGCCGCTGTGGGGCACTCTCCGCGCGGCCCTGGATGGCGATCGCACCGCTCGTGCGCCACTTCTGGAAGCCCAACCACACCAGATAGGCGACCCCGATCCACTTGATCACCAGGAAGCAGCGGTCGAGGAGGCCAGCAGCGCCCCCAGACCGACCGCCACCACCAGGATCTGGATCGCATAGCCCAGCTGCAGCCCCAGAATGGTGGGCAGGGTGGCGCGAACCCCGTGGGTCATGCCGCTGTTCATGGTATTGATGGCACCGGCGCCGGGAGACAGGCTCACCAGACAAGCCGCCAGCAGAAAGGTCAGCCAGATGCCGAAGGTCATCGTCTTGCTCTCTCAATCGTCAGGGGGATGCAGTCTACCACCGAGGCGATGAATGCTTGGCGACAAGGGGACTCGGCTCATGCCCCATCCTCAGCCCCGCAGCGGATCGCCGGCGCTGAGCAGTCGGTCGAGCTGGCGGTAGCCGATCGCTTCCATCAGTTGGGGCCGCCCGACCCGTGGCTCCTCGCCCAGATCGGTCAGGGTCAGGGCGACGCGCAGCACCGGTGGTAGGCGCGGGCCGAGAGCTTGAGCCGATCCAGCACGCCGGCGAACCACTCGCGCTCGGCCACGCTGAGCGCACAGGCAGCTTCTAGCTCGGGACCGGGCAGTTGGGCGTTGAGCCAGCCGCGGGCGCGCTGACGCTCGCGCGCTGCCAGCACTCGCTGCCGCACGCTGGCCGAGGCTTCGCCCGGGGTCTGGTCGGTCAACTGAGTGGCCGGTAGCGCCGGCACCTCCACCTGCAGATCGATACGGTCGAGCAGCGGCCCGGAGAGCCGCGACTGATAGCGCTGGATCTGCGCCGGGCTACAGTGGCAGCGCTGGCGCGGATCGCCAAGATGGCCACAGGGGCACGGGTTCATCGCCGCCACCAGCTGGAAGCGGGCCGGAAAACGGCGCTGGTGATTGGCCCGCGAGATCAGAATCTGGGCCGACTCCAGCGGTTCGCGCAGCACCTCCAGCACATGGCGGTCGAACTCGGGCAGCTCGTCCAGAAACAGCACCCCGTGATGCGCCAGCGAGATTTCCCCAGGGCGCGGCTTGGAGCCACCGCCCACCAGCGCCACGCTGCTCGAGGTGTGGTGCGGGTTGCGAAATGGGCGCTGGCCCCAGCGATCCATGATCGAGAGCCCGCACACCGAGCGCACCGCTGCCACCTCCAGCGCCTCGTCACTGCTCAGCGGGGGCAGAATGCCGGCCAGGCGGCTCGCCAGCATGGTCTTGCCGGTACCCGGCGGCCCCGCCAGCAGCAGGTTGTGCCCGCCGGCTGCGGCCACTTCCAGCGCCCGGCGCGCCTGGTGCTGACCTTTGACGTCAGCCATGTCGGGCTGAACCATCTCGGCGCGCGGCGGTGTCCCAAGTTGGTGCGCCGCAAGCCGCTCACGGCCCAGCAGATGCCCCACCACCGCCAGCAGATGCCCCGCCGCGAACACCTCGCACCCCTCGGCCAGGGCTGCCTCATCGGCGTTGGCCGCGGGCACGATCAGCCCCCGCCCGGCGGCCCGCGCAGCCAGCGCCGTCGGCAATACGCCAGTGACCGGGCGCAGCGTGCCATCTAGCGCCAGCTCGCCGACCACCTCTAGTTGCTGAGCCGCTTCTATCGGTATCTGGCCGGAAGCCATCAGGATGCCCAGGGCGATCGGCAGGTCGAAGCGGCCACCATCCTTGGGCAGGTCGGCGGGCGCCAGATTGAGGGTAATACGGCGGGTGGGGAACTCGAAGCCGGCGGTGAGCAGCGCGCTGCGCACCCGCTCCCGGCTCTCGCGCACGGCGGTCTCCGGCAGCCCCACCAGGGTCACCCCCGGCAGGCCGTTGCTGAGATGCACTTCGATCAGCACTTGCGGCGCCTCGAGCCCGAGGCGCGCCGTGCGCACGATGGCTAGAGTCATGTCGCCTCCGTGACGGCGTGTCCCAGCGGATGCCCGGGACACAGGCGGGCCGGCGGCTCGTCACCGCCGGCCCGGACAGGATAAGGGGCCGATTATCCTGTTATCGCCTTCATCACCCGACCCTTTAGCACTAGCGCCCCGATCCCCTGCGCGAGTCTTAGCTTACGCAGGGCTATCGATCCCCCCGCTCAGGGCTGTCGATCCCCCGCTCAGGGCTGTCGATCCCCCGCTCAGGGCTGTACGCCATCGCGACTGCCATCGGTATCGTCCTCGGCCAGCGCCGTATCGGGCTGGGAAGCGCGCTGGCTGTGCAGGGCGTTCTCGAGCGCCGCCACCTGGGCTTCCAGCGCCTCGACCCGCTCCCGGGTGCGCGTGAGCACGTCCATCATGATGTCGAAGTCCTCGCGCGAAACGATATCCATGCGCTCCATGGCGCCGCGCAGCACCCCCTGGACATTGCGCTGGATGTCGCCCGGGGCCTGAGAGGCGCCCTGCAGCTTGTCGCCGATCTGCTTGGCCAGACGCTCGAAACGGTCGTGTGTCGACATGGTGTGATCTCCTGATTCGTGACTGCCCTTCAGCATACGCAAACTGCGCCACCGGCGCCCGCGCCAGATGCCTGCCGGCCACCCGATCCGCTGCCGCGCCTTCTCAGTGCAACGGGCTGTAACGCACGCATCAATTTGGTGCGGCCGGCCGGCATGCGGTCGGCACGACAACTGTCCCCGACCTGGGCGCAAAGCATTAAGTGAATGATTGTAAAGACGTTATTACCGACTGGCATGGCTTCTGCGTAGTCCGTTCAGGCGCAAGCCGACTACGGGAGACAAGGGATGAAGCTCATCACCGCCATCATCAAACCCTTCAAGCTCGATGACGTGCGCGAGGCGCTGGCCGATAACGGCGTCCAGGGCATCACCGTCACCGAGGTGAAGGGCTTCGGCCGTCAGAAAGGCCACACCGAACTCTATCGCGGCGCAGAATATGTCGTCGACTTCCTGCCCAAGGTGAAGATCGAGGTCGCCGTCGAGGACGATCGTGTCGACGGGGTCCTGGACGCCATCCGCGAGGCCGCCAACAGCGGCAAGATCGGTGACGGCAAGCTGTTCGTCACGCCACTCGAAGACGTCATCCGGATTCGCACCGGGGAACGCGGGGCCGACGCCGTATAAAACGGCGCGGAACGAGGAGACACACAGAATGAACGATCAAGTCGTACAACTATCCTATGCGCTCGACACCTTCTACTTCCTGGTGACCGGGGCGCTGGTGATGTGGATGGCGGCCGGTTTCGCCATGCTCGAAGCGGGACTGGTGCGCGCCAAGAACACCACCGAGATCCTGACCAAGAACGTCGTCCTCTACGCCATCGCCTGTACCATGTACCTGCTGGTCGGCTACCACATCATGTACTCCAGCGAGAGCGGCGGCGTCATCCCCAGCCTGGGCTTCCTGATCGGTGCCGAGCACAGCGTCAGTGACGTCATGAGCAGCGGCGGCGACGTCTACTACTCCGCCCGCTCCGACTTCTTCTTCCAGGTGGTGTTCGTCGCGACCGCCATGTCGATCGTTTCAGGCGCCGTGGCCGAACGCATGAAGCTGTGGGCGTTCATGGCCTTCGCAGTGGTCATGACCGGCTTCATCTACCCGGTTCAGGGCTACTGGAAATGGGGCGGTGGCTTCCTCGACGCCGCTGGCTTCCAGGATTTCGCCGGCTCCGGTGTGGTCCACCTGTGCGGCGCCACCGCCGCGCTGGCCGGCGTGCTGCTGCTGGGTGCGCGCAAGGGCAAGTACGGCAAGAACGGCGCTATCTACGCCATCCCGGGCGCCAACCTGCCGCTGGCTACGCTGGGTACCTTCATCCTGTGGCTGGGCTGGTTCGGCTTCAACGGCGGCTCCGAGCTGATGGTCTCCAACGTCGACGAAGCCAACGCGGTCGCTCAGGTGTTCGTCAACACCAAGCCGCCGCTGCCGGTGGCGTGATCGCCGCGATCATCCTGGCCAAACTGTGGTTCCGCAAGGCCGACCTGACCATGGCCCATCAACGGTGCCCTGGCCGGTCTGGTCGCGATCACCGCCGAACCGCTGGCCCCCACCGCCCTGGGTGCGACGCTGATCGGTGCGGTCGGTGGCCTGCTGGTGGTGTTCGCCATCGTGAGCCTCGACAAGCTCAAGATCGATGATCCGTCGGCGCCATCTCGGTGCACGGCGTGGTCGGCATCTGGGGCCTGATCGCAGTGCCGTTCTCCAAACACCGAGGCCCTCTTTCGGGGCGCAGCTGCTGGGTATCGCCTCGATCTTCGCCTGGGTGTTCATCGCAAGCCTGGTGGTCTGGGGCATCCTCAAGGCGGTCGTGGGCCTGCGCGTCTCCGAAGAGGAAGAGTACGAAGGTGTCGATATCGCCGAGTGCGGCATGGAGGCCTATCCTGAATTCAACGTCGGCAAGAAGTGAGCCGATTCACCGAGTGAGCTGGCGTGCTCCCCTGGCCCCCTTCGGGGGCCTTTTTTCATTCCCGCCCATCGCGGTGTATGTTTAAGATAGAGAGAGTCGCCGGGCAGTCGTCAGAGGCGCTAGGCCAGGGCTGGGCCAAGCCTGGAGCTACACCCATTCGCACAGGCCTCGTCCGCACACCGCGACGAGACGATCCGTTCAGACAGAGCGCCACGCACGCGAGGAGAATTTCCCCATGAAACTGGTCACCGCCATCATCAAACCCTTCAAGCTGGACGACGTGCGAGAGTCCCTGTCCGAGATCGGCGTGCAGGGCGTCACCGTCACCGAGGTCAAGGGCTTCGGGCGTCAGAAGGGCCACACCGAGCTCTATCGTGGTGCCGAGTACGTGGTCGACTTCCTGCCCAAGATCAAGCTGGAAGTGGCCGTGGACGACAGCATGAGCGACCAGGTGATCGATGCCATCACCAAGGTCGCCAATACCGGCAAGATCGGCGACGGCAAGATCTTCGTCTCGCCGCTGGAGCAGGTGATCCGTATCCGTACCGGTGAGACCGGCAAGGACGCGGTGTAAGGCGCAAGCGCTCACCCCGCCTGCGCGAAAAAAGCCCTCGTCGACACAGCGTCGACGAGGGCTTTTTTGCGCTTCTTCACACAAGTTCGGGCTCACCGGGCAGTCACGCCCGGGGTGAGATCACTTCTCGACGAAGGCGCGCTCGATCACGTAATCCCCCGGCTCACCCATGCGCGCGAGATGGAGAAGCCCAGCTCGTCGAGCAGGTCGCGGTCTCGTCGAGCATCGCCGGGCTGCCGCAGATCATGGCGCGATCCTGCTTGGGGTCCAGCGGCGGCAGACCGGTATCCTCGAACAGCTTGCCGCTGCGGATATGGTCGGTCAGACGCCCGGTGGTGTGGAAATCCTCGCGGGTCACGGTGGGGTAGTAGACCAGCTTTTCACTGATCTCCTCGCCCAGATACTCGTGCGCCGGCAGCTCCTTGCCGATGAAGTCGGCATAGGCGAGCTCGCTCACCTGACGCACACCGTGGATCAGCACCACCTTCTCGAAGCGCTCATAGACTTCCGGATCCTGGATCAGGCTCATGAACGGTGCCAGGCCAGTGCCGGTGGAGAGCATGTAGAGGTTGCGCCCCGGCAGCAGGTCGTCGCACACCAGCGTGCCGGTGGGCTTGCGGCTGACCATGATCTGGTCGCCGACCTGCAGGTGCTGCAGGCGCGAGGTGAGCGGGCCGTCGGGCACCTTGATGCTGAAGAACTCGAGATGGTCCTCGTAGTTGGGGCTGGCGATGGAATAGGCGCGCACCAGCGGCTTGCCCTCCACTTCCAGACCGATCATCACGAACTGACCGTTCTTGAACCGCAGCCCGCGATCGCGGGTAGTGCGGAAGCTGAACAGGGTGTCGTTCCAGTGATGGACGCTGAGGACTTCTTCCAGCGCGAACTTGCTCATGCCAGGCTCCTATGAACGGATCGGAAAAGATCAGATCGAAAAAGAATAAGTGACTGATCCGAGTAGATGCCGAAACTATAAGAAGCGGATACTATTCTGTTAAGCGGATTATCTGGATAAGGTTTATCGATCCTGTCGATATAGGAGTCGGCCATGCGCTACACCCTGCGTCAGCTCGAGGTGTTCGTCGCCATCGCCCAGCATCAGAGCGTATCGCGCGCGGCCGAGACCCTGTCTCTGTCGCAGTCGGCGACCAGCGCGGCGCTGGCCGAGCTGGAGCGCCAGTTCGACTGCCAGTTGCTCGACCGTATCGGCAAGCGGCTCAAGCTCAACGCCCTGGGCTTCCAGCTGCTGCCCAAGGCGGTGGCGCTGCTCGACCGCGGCGAAGAGATCGAGGAGCTGCTCAAGGGCCAGCGCGGCATCGGCTCGCTGGAGGTCGGTGCCACACTGACTATCGGCAACTATCTGGCTACCCTGCTGATCAGTGACTTCATGCAGCGCTATCCCGAGAGCCGGGTACGCCTACAGGTGCGCAACACCGCCTCGATCGTCGAGCGGATCGCCCTGCACGAGCTCGATCTAGGGCTGATCGAGGGCGACTGCCAGCACGACGACATCGTCATTCAGCCGTGGATCGATGACGATCTGACCGTGTTCTGCTCTCCCCGCCACCCGCTGGCCGCCGAGGGCAGCGCCGATATCGAGCGCCTGCTGCGCGAGTCGTGGATCATGCGCGAGGTGGGCTCGGGCACCCGGCGCACGCTGGAGCACGCCATGCGCCACCGGCGTGGCCGCTTCGACATTCTGCTGGAGCTGGAGCACACCGAAGGGATCAAGCGCGCGGTGGAGTCGGGGCTGGGCATCGGCTGCGTCTCCCGATTGGCGCTGCGCGACGCTTTCCGTCGCGGCAGCCTGGTACCCATCGCCACGCCAGAGCTCGACCTGACGCGCAGCTTCGCCTTCATCTGGCATCGCCACAAGTATCTCACCACGGCAATGCGCGAGTTTCTCAGGCTATGCCGCGAGATGACCGCCGATGCCCGACGCAGCGACGAGATCGATCTGCCACCGGTGCCGTGACCTCGGCAGACGGGTAGCGGGCTTGCGTGGCGTGGCCGCCACAGGAGGCAGACAACAAAAACGCGGATGGCACCAGACGCCATCCGCGTATCGTCACGACCCGGAAGATTCAAGGCCGAAGACGTTGGCGGGTCTCAATGCCAGCCGAGCTGTGCGGCGATATCCGCCTCGCTGGCCTTGGAGAGATCCTTGTCGATGGACTGGGTGACCATCTCGAGGGTGGGCTTGTCGAGCTTGTCGCGCAGTTGGCCCAGGAACTGCGGCGCGGCGATCAGAATCAGCTCGTCGGCCTTGCCCTGGGTACGCGCGTCGCGCAGGTAGCCCGCCACTTCCTTGGCGAAGAACATCGCCTGCTTTTCGGAGGTGGCGTCCTCGTTGCCGGTCTGGCGCCGGCTCGGCCCCGAGGTCGACTCGCCCTTGCCGCCGGTGCGTAGATCACCGGTGTGGAGTTGCGATTCCGGGTGCGTGAGCGTCTCGATCTCACGCATGACCCGCGCCTCGCGGGCGAAGATACGCGCGCGCGCGGCATCGGCGACCACCACGTAGACCTTGTCCATGAGCCATTCTCCTTTTCCGTGGATGGGCCATGCCCGTGGCGCGGGCATGGCCGTGGATAGCACGCTCTAAGCGTGGTCGAGAATGGCGCTGCGCTCAAGCGTGGCTGAGCGCCGGCCGCGCGCTGTCGGCGTCGAGCTTGAAGCCACCAACGATCGCCGCCAACTGAGTCGCCTGATCGTGGAGCTGCTCGGCGGCGGCGGTGGACTGCGCCACCATGGCCGCGTTCTGCTGGGTCATCTGATCGAGCTCGCCCACCGCCTGATGACCTGCCCCACCCCCTGGCTCTGCTCCTGGGCGGCGACGTTGATCTCCGAGAGCGTCGCCGCCACGCGAGATGGCATCGACGATCGCGCTCATGCTGTCGCCGGCGGAGCGCATCAGCTCGGTGCCCTCGCGGGTCTGCGCCACCGAGGTGCCGATCAGCGCCTTGATCTCGTCGGCGGCGTTGGCCGAGCGGCTCGCCAGCTGGCGTACCTCGCCGGCGACCACCGCGAAGCCGCGACCCTGCTCGCCGGCGCGCGCCGCTTCCACCGAGGCGTTGAGCGCGAGCAGATTGGTCTGAAATGCGATCTCCTCGATCAGGCGGACGATATCGGCGATCTGCTCGGTACGCCCGTTGAGCGCCTCGATGGTCTCCACCGCACGCCCTACCACCTCGCCGCCACGTACGGCACGCTCGCTGGCATCGCGGGCCAGCTGGTCGGTCTCGCTGGCGGCAGTGGCGGTGTTCTCCACCGTGCCGGAAATCTGCTCCATGGCGCTGGAGGTCTCCTGCAGATGGCTCGCCGCGGTCTCGGTCTGGCGCGACAGATCCTGGCTGGCACGGGCGATCTCCTCGGAAGCCTGGCGCACCGACTGACTGGTGACATTGACCTGGCTCAGCACCTCGGAAATCTTGCCGGCGAAGGCGTTGAACGCCATGGCGATCTGGGCGATCTCGTCGCGCCCGTCGATCGCCAGGCGGCGGCTCAGATCACCGTCACCGTCGGCAATGTCGGCCATGGCATCGCGCGCCGCCTCGAGCCGGCGAAAGCCCGGCGACACCAGCAGCCACAGCAGCAGCGAGACGATCAGCGCCGCCACCAGCAATGACACCAGGGTGGTCTTGAACAGGCTGCTGGCACCGGCATTGGCCTCGCCGCGATCCAGCGCGATCACCAGGCGCCAGTCGGTACCCGGCACCGCCACCGCGTAGAGCAGCACCTCGCGGCCATCGATCACGCTCGGCGTCGGCAGCGGGCTCTGGGCCACCGCCGCGAGTTTGGCGGCATCGAGATCGGGGGCGATCGCACTCGCCGGCTTCAGGCTCAGGTCGGCATCGCGGTAGGCGACGATGGTGCCATCGGTGTCGGCCAGGAAGGCGAAGCTCTTGGGCGTGGGCTGGATCGAGAGCACGTTCTCCTGCACCTCATCGAGGGGCACGTCGGCACCGGCCACGCCCAGCAGCTTGCCATCACGCAGGATCGGGGTGGCGAAGGCCACCACCAGCTTGTTCGTCACCAGATCGAGATAGGGGTCGCTGGCGGTGGTCTGCCCTGCCGCCACCGCGCCGCGGTACCAGGGACGCTGGGTCGGGTCATAGTCCGCCGGCGGCTCCCAGCCATCGTTGGTGATCAGGCGCTTGTCCGGCGTGCCCAGATAGACCTGACTGAAACCGCCGGCAGCGGCGGTCTGCTGCAGGGCGGGGATCAGCGTGTCGCTGCCCACCGCCGGGGCCACGGCCTCGATCAGCTTGCGCTTCGAGGCGGCCCAGGCGGCGATCGCATCGCGGTGCCCCTTGGCCACCGATTCGAGCAGATCCTGATTGACCGACTGCTGATGGCGGCTGACCAGCCAGTAGCTGATGCCGCCGGTGGCCGCGAGCGCGACCAGAATCATCGCCAGACACCCGGCCATGATACGAATCTTGAAGGATTTCAGCATGCTAAGTCCATTGAGAGGGTCCGTTGAAGGTTGGCTCGACTATCATCGGCCTCCCGATAACGAACTTTACGCCGGCTGAAAACACCGCCTCAGGCGACCCCGACACGCGTGCGCGAGCCCCCCGAACGTCTCGCTGACCTCCGCCGGGGCTCGTCTGCCGCGACTGTCAGCCGGCAGCCGGCGGGATCCAGGCGATCATGTCGATCTCGACGTCGGCGCCCCCGGCGAGCCCGGTGACACCGATACACGTACGCGTCGGCAGCGGCGCCTCGAAGTAGCTGGCGTAGACGCCGTTGACCTCGTCGAAGTGGCCCATGTTGGTGATGAAGACCCGGCTCTGGACCACATATTCGAAACTGCTGCCCACCGCCTCCAGCACGATCGCCAGGTTCTGCATCACGCGATGGGTCTGCTCGGTGAAGGTGCCCAAGAGCATCTCGTTGGTCTCCGGCACCGTCGGCATCTGCCCGGTGATGAACACCAGATCCCCCACCCGGCAGGCGTGGGAGAAGGGGGCAATCGGCTGCGGCGCACCGGCGACCATGCGTTTGTCGATGCCCATGTCAGTGCCCCAGGATCTGGCTCAGGAACAGTTGCGTACGCTCCGAGCGCGGGTTGTTGAAGAAGGTCTCCGGCGGCGCCTCCTCGATGATCTGGCCCTGGTCCATGAAGATCACCCGATCGGCCACGGTCTTGGCGAAGCCCATCTCGTGGGTCACACAGAGCATGGTCATGCCCTCGTGGGCGAGCTCGATCATGACGTCGAGCACCTCCTTGATCATCTCCGGGTCGAGCGCCGAGGTGGGCTCGTCGAACAGCATCACCTCGGGGCGCATGCAGAGTGCACGGGCGATCGCCACACGCTGCTGCTGGCCGCCGGAGAGCTGCCCCGGGTACTTCTTAGCCTGGTTGGCGATCTGCACCCGTTCGAGGTACTCCATGGCGCTCTGCTCGGCCTCCGCACGCGGCTTCTTCTGCACCCAGATCTGCGCCAGGCAGCAGTTCTCGAGCACCGTCAGGTGCGGAAACAGGTTGAAGTGCTGGAACACCATGCCGACATTGCGCCGGATCTGCTCGATCCGCTTGATGTCATGGTTCATGGGGATGCCGTTGACCGTGATCGAGCCCTGCTGGTGCTCCTCGAGATGGTTGATGCAACGGATCATGGTCGACTTGCCCGACCCCGAGGGGCCGCAGATGACGATGCGCTCCCCCCGGGTCACGGTCAGGTCGATGTCGCGCAGCACGTGGAAGCTGCCATACCACTTGTTGAGCCGTTCGATCTGGATCATCGGCTTGTCGTCGCCGGGTGCTGCAGCCGCTTGCGCTTCACTCATGGCTTGATTCCTGCCTTCATTATCATTGTCTCGCCCATTCCCCGGGCACGAGTCGGCGGCCCGGGGCGTCACGTTTCAGGCACTGGCCACTGGCGGGCTCAACGCCGATAGCTGGTATTGAGGCGCCGCTCGATGTACTGGCTGTAGCGCGACATGCTGAAACAGAAGATCCAGAACACCAGCGCTGCGAACACATAGCCCTCGGTGGAGAAGCCGAGCCAGTTGGAGTCGGTGAGCCCGGCACGGATGATCGCCAGCAGATCGAACAGCCCGATGATCAGCACCAGCGAGGTGTCCTTGAACAGTGCGATGAAGGTATTGACGATCCCCGGGATCACCAGCTTCAGCGCCTGCGGCAGGATGATCAGCCCCATGCGCTGCCAGTAGCCCAGGCCCAGCGCCTGCCCGGCCTCGTTCTGCCCCTTGCCGATCGCCTGCAGCCCGCCGCGCACCACCTCGGCCATGTAGGCGCTCCAGAAGAACATGATCCCGATCAGCGCCCGCAGCAGCTTGTCGAACTCGACGTTGCCGGGCACGAACAGCGGCAGCATCACCGAGGCCATGAACAGCACCGTGATCAGCGGCACGCCGCGCCAGAACTCGATGAAGATGACGCATACGCTCTTGACGAACGGCATCTTGGAGCGCCGCCCCAGGGCCAGAATCACCCCCAGCGGCAGCGACCCGACGATACCCACCGTGGCCACGGTCAGGGTCAGCATCAGCCCGCCCCAGGCGCGGGTAGGCACCTCGGGCAGGCCGAAGTGGCCACCCAACAGCAAAAACCAGGCGATGATCGGGAAGCCGACCAGCGTGAACAGCCCGACCAGGCGCTTCCTGGGCAGCCGCGGGATCGCCAACCACGCCACCAGCGCCGCCATCAGCGCGAACACGATATCCACCCGCCAGCGCTCGGCGGCCGGATAGAAGCCGTAGATGATCGATTCGAAGCGAGCCGAGATGAACACCCAGCAGGCGCCGCTGCCGGTGCAGTCTTCGCGAGTCGAACCGAGGAAGTTGGCATCGACCACCGCCCACTTCAGAAACGGCCACAGGATCCACGCCAGCAGGCCGATCACCGCCACCGAGACCACGCTGTTGAGCGGCCCGTTGAACAGATTGGCACGCAGCCAGCCGCTGAGGCCGCGGCGCTGATCCGGCGCCTCGCGCGCCTCGATCATCTGAGTGCGAAACGTCGATTCACGCATCTCATCGCTCCTTCAGCAGGGTGCGGGCGTTGTAGAGGTTCATCAAAAACGACACCGTCAGGCTGATGACCAGATAGACCGCCATGGTCATGGCGATGATCTCGATCGCCTGCCCGGTCTGGTTGAGCGTGGTGCCGGCAAATACCGCCACAAGGTCGGGATAGCCGATCGCCGTGGCCAGCGACGAGTTCTTGATCAGGTTGAGATACTGGCTGGTCATCTGCGGCACGATCACCCGCATCGCCTGAGGAATCACGATCTTGCGCAGGGTGATGGCGCCAGGGAGGCTCAGCGAGCGCGCCGCTTCGGTCTGGCCGTGGGAGACCGAGAGGATGCCGGAGCGCACGATCTCGGCGATGAACGCCGCGGTGTAGATCGACAGCGCCAGCCACAGCGCCACCAGTTCGGGCAGGATGTTGATCCCGCCGCGGAAGTTGAAGCCCCTGAGCTCGGGGAGGGTCCACGCCAGCGGGGCGCCGCTGGCCAGGAACACGATCAGCGGCAGGCCGATGACGACCGCCGCACCGATCCAATAGACCGGCAGCGCCTGGCCGGTGGCCGCCTGGCGGCGCTTGGCGAAACGCGCGAAGAGCAGCGTGGCGACCACCGCGATCAACAGCGCCCAGAGCGTGGCGGAAAACCCCGCCAGCGGCTGCGGATCGGGCATCACCACCCCACGCACGTTGAAGAAGAACAGATCGAACAGCGACAGACTCTCGCGTGGCGAGGGCAGTGCCCGCAGCACGGCGTAGTACCAGAACAGGATCTGCACCAGCAGCGGGATATTGCGGAAGATCTCGACGTAGATGGTCGCCAGCCGTGCCAGCAGCCAGTTGGTCGACAGCCGGGCGATGCCCACCGCGAAGCCGATCAGGGTCGCCGCGACGATGCCCAGGGCGGAGACCAGCAGGGTGTTGAGCAGGCCGACGACGAAGGTGGTGCCATAGCTTGAGTCGCTGGTGTAGTCGATCAGCGACTGCGGAATCGAGAAGCCGGCACGCCCCTCGAGGAAGCCGAAGCCGGTCTGGATACCGCGGGCTTCGAGGTTGTTCAGGGTGTTGTGGACAAGATAACCGATGATGATCGCCAGGATCAGGAACAGCACGGCCTGGACGATCAGCGCACGAACGGTGGGATTCCGCCACAGCGGCCCCTGCCCTCGGCGTGGCAGCGAGGTGGATGGACGCAGCATGAGAAGTCGGGTCTCTACTCGAGCGGTGAGCGGCAACGGCTCCCGGCGCACAGGCCGGGAGACGACGTTGGGAAACGTCTGCTGGCCGCCCGCCGCAAGCGCCCTATCGGGCACGCGCGGCGGGCGACTTCACGCACTCAGCGAACCGGCGGCGCGTACTGGATACCGCCCTGATTCCACAGCGCGTTAATGCCGCGCTCGAGCCCCATCGGCGAGTCCTTGCCCACGGTGCGATCGAACATCTCACCGTAGTTGCCCACCATCTTGACGATGTTGTAGGCCCAGTCGTTGCCGATACCCATCTGCTCGCCGAAGTTGCCATCCTTGCCCAGCAGGCGGGCGACATCCGGATTGGGCGGGTTGTCGCGCATCTGATCGACGTTCTGGCTGGTCACCCCCAGCTCTTCGGCGTCGAGCATCGCGAACAGGGTCCATTTGACGATATCGAACCACTGGTCGTCACCCTGGCGCACCACCGGGCCCAGCGGCTCCTTGGAGATACGCTCGGGCAGGATCTCGACGCTGCTGGGGTCGGCCAGCTGCAGACGCAGCGCCGCCAGCTGCGAGGAGTCGGAGGTGAGCACGTCACAGCGGCCGCTGTCGAAGCCCTGGGCGGTCTGGTCGGAGGTGTCGAAGGCGACCTGCTGGAACTGCATGTCGTTGGCCTTGAAGTAGTCGGCCATGTTGAGTTCGGTGGTCGTGCCCGACTGCACGCAGATGGAGGCCCCATCCAGCTCCTTGGCGCTCTTGATGCCGAGGTCCTTGCGCACCAGGAAGCCCTGGCCGTCGTAGAAGTTGACCCCGGTGAAGTTGAGGCCCAGCGAGTTGTCGCGGGTCGCGGTCCAGGTGGTGTTGCGCGAGAGCACATCGATCTCGCCGGACTGCAGCGCGGTGAAGCGCTCCTTGGCGGTCAGCGGCGCGAACACCACCTTGGTCGGGTCGCCCAGCACGGCGGCGGCGATGGCACGGCACACTTCGACATCGATGCCGGTCCACTTGCCGTTCTCGTCGGGGGAGGAGAAACCGGTGAGCCCGGTGCTGACACCGCACTTGAACTCGCCGTTGCTTTTCACGTTGTCCAGGGTGGCAGCCTGGGCCTGCGACGCCGCCAGGGCAGTCAGTGCAGCGGCGGAGAGAAGAGACAGGCTTTTGTTCTTGTGGCGCATGGTGGAATCCACTCCCTTGCGTTGTCATTTGAGTGCATGTCGAAGCATGCCCAGATGAAATTAGCAAAGTCCGTTCCACTTTCGCGCTAGCGCCTGAAAATCCTGGATTCAACGCTCGCCTAGGACGCTTACGATCTTCACCTGCACTCCCAACGTGGCGCAAACTACGAAAACACGGGCAACATTCTGTTTCAAAAGCGTGCGTGGGCTACCGTAGCGCACCAAAAGGAGGCGTCGCGGAATGGCACTAGCGTTGAATCGAGCCACCGGTGGTGGCGACGATGCCACCAATGGATAAGGAAAAAACGATCAACTCGAGGGGAGCAGACAACCACAGGCCATTGTGTCGACGGCCGGCTTCGTCCCCGCCAGACGTGGACGGGAAAAAACGAAGCGCGCAGGAGACACGGCGCGCGGGAAAAGACGCACGCCGGGCCGGGGAAGACAACGGCGAGAGAGGGTGGACGGGTAAGCGAGTCAGTGACTCAAGGCCGAAAGCGCCGCCGGCCTAGCCAGGCCGCACCCAGGCCCACTGCCAGCGCGCCCAGCGTATTGGCCAGGATATCGGCCCAGTCACCGCCGGCGCGGCCGGGCACCCCTAGCTGTAGATACTCGATGAGAATACCGAAGGCCAGCGCCGCCAGCGCCGACCACCACCAGCGCCGGCTGGCCAGGCCCAGCCACAGGGTCAAGCCGGCATAGCCGAGCAGGTGATTGAACTTGTCCCACGGCAGGTGCGAGGGCATCTCGGCCGCCGGCGTCAGACTGCCCCAGGCCACCGCGCCGGCCCAGATCAGCGCGGCAAGTGCCGCCATAGCCCGCCACGTCGCGAGCCGACGCCCGCTCGCTGGCCGACTCATCGCGCCCCCTCGGCCAGCGTCGTTGGCAACCCCAGGCGTGTGCAGAGGCCGACATCGAGGCGTTCGCGCCAGCGCGGGTCGTCCTCCAGCCGCGCGTCGTTATCCGGTGCCAGACGCCGACGATAGCGCCCGATCCCGCGGTAGACGGCGTTGCGCAGCGGCGCCGGCACCCAGCGCAGCCACGCAAGCAATCGCCAGCCCGCTCGCAGCCGACGTCCCAGCCGCCACAGCGCCTCGCTCTCCTCGTAAAGCGCACCGCCGGTGACATACCGGATCGTGTCGCAGCGTTCGAGATCACGCCCGAAGTGGTGCCCCACGCGCCGCCCCAGCGCGCTATCTAGCCCGCTCAGCGCCAGCGTCGCGCCCGCGTCACGCTCATGCGCCAGCAGCCAGCGAACCGCACGCCGGCAGAACGGGCACTCGGCATCGAACAGCAGCAGGCCGTCGATGCCGCTGGCGCCTGCTTCAGCGGTGATAGGCCGGGCTCGCGGCATGTAGCGCGTCAAAGAAGGCCGTGACGTGATCAGGGTTGGTGAACTGGCTGATGCCGTGCCCCAGGTTGAAGACGTGGCCTGGACCATGACCGTAGCTGGCCAGCACCCGCTCGACCTCAGCGCCGATCCGCTCGGGCGGCGCGAACAAGACATTGGGGTCGAGATTGCCCTGCAGCGCCACGCGCTCACCGACCCGACGCCGCGCGTCACCCAGCTCGGTGGTCCAGTCGAGACCGACGGCATCGCAGCCGCTGTCGGCGATCGACTCCAGCCACTGCCCGCCGTTCTTGGTGAACAGGATCACCGGCACCCGGCGGCCATCGTGCTCGCGGATCAGCCCACCCACGATGCGCCGCATGTAGGCCAGCGAGAACGCCTCGTAGGCCGGGGTCGACAGCGCCCCGCCCCAGGTGTCGAAGATCTGCACCACATGGGCGCCGGCACGGATCTGGGCGTTGAGATAGTCGGTCACCGCGGTGGCGAGCAGGCCGAGCAGGGTGTGCAGCGTCTGCGGGTCGCCGTAGAGCATCGCCTTGATATGGCGGAAATCCTTGCTCGACCCGCCCTCGACCATGTAGGTCGCCAGGGTCCAGGGGCTGCCGGAGAAACCGATCAGCGGCACCCGGCCGTCGAGCTCGCGGCGGATGGTGCGTACCGCATTCATCACGTAGTCGAGATCGTGCTCGGCATCCGGCGCGCTCAGCGCGGCGACCTCGGCGGCGGTACGCACCGGATGGCGGAACTTGGGCCCCTCGCCGGTCTCGAAATAGAGTCCCAACCCCATGGCGTCGGGGATGGTGAGAATATCGGAGAACAGGATCGCGGCATCGAGCGGGTAGCGCGCCAGCGGCTGCAGCGTCACTTCGCAAGCCAGATCGGCGTTGCGGCACAGATCCATGAAGCTGCCGGCATCGGCGCGGGTAGCGCGGTACTCCGGCAGATAGCGGCCGGCCTGACGCATCATCCAGACCGGCGTGCGGTCCACCGGTTGACGAGCCAGGGCCCGCAGCAGGCGATCGTTTTGCAGTGTCATAGCGCTCTTCGCACGGGAGATTTGTCTGCAGTGTAACGGATAGACGCGCAAGCCTGATATAATGCTGCCCCTCAACGTCAGGGGTGAGCCCGCGCCTTACCCGCAGGGCCCGTTTCGCGAGGTCAACGTGTCGATCCGTTTCATCGCCGCATCGCAGCTGCCCACACCCTGGGCGACCTTCACGCTGCACGGCTTTCAGGAAGAGTCCACCGGCAAGGAGCACGTCGTGCTCACCCTTGGCGACGTCACCACGTCGGAGCCGGTGCTGGCTCGCGTCCACTCCGAGTGTCTGACCGGCGATGCCCTGTTCTCGATGCGCTGCGACTGCGGCTACCAGCTGCAGGAAGCGCTCAAGCGGATTGCCGACGAGGGGCGCGGTGCGCTGCTCTACCTGCGCCAGGAGGGGCGCGGCATCGGCCTGCTCAACAAGATCCGCGCCTATGCCCTGCAGGACACCGGCGCCGACACCGTGGAGGCCAACGAGCGCCTCGGCTTCGGCGCCGACCAGCGCCGCTACGATATTTGCGTGCCCATGCTCGACCACCTCGGCATCTCCGCGCTGCGTCTGATGACCAACAATCCGCGCAAGGTCGAGGCGCTCAGCCGCGATGGCGTGCGTATTCACGAGCGTCTCGCGATCACCACCGGGCGCAACCCTTCAACGAGCACTACCTACCACCAAGGTCGGCAAGCTCGGCCACATGATGGCACTCGACGACTTCACCCCGCCAGCGACGTCGACATCGAGCGCGACGCCTGAACCGGCGTCGCCGGGCCTTTCGGCGGCGTCGTCGTTGCGTCATCATGATCCGGGAGACTGAACGTCGTCCCGGCGTTCGGGTCCAACCCACGTCTCTGCTCACATTCCTGCCACGCATCCCGCAGGAGGCTCAGCCGTCATGCCCGATTCCGCTTCACGCCATCTCTCGTCTTCTCGATACCCGACCTCGCATCCTGAGCACGCCTCTCCGTCCCAGGCCGCTGAGGAGGAGGAAGAGTACACTCGGCTGGAGGAGTGGCTGCACAGCATCAGCCACGGGATCGGCGCCGCACTGAGTCTCGCCGGCATGGTCGTACTGATCGTACTGGCCAGCATCGCCGCCGACGTCGACCCGTGGAAGATCGTCAGCGTCTCGCTCTACGGCAGCTGCCTGGCGCTCTACACCGCTTCGACGCTCTACCACGGCTTTCGCAGCCAGCGCCTGAAGCGCGCCTTCCAGGCCTTCGATCACTGCGCCATCTATCTGCTCATCGCCGGCACCTATACCCCCTTTCTGCTGGTCAACCTGCGCGGGCCGATGGGCTGGGCGCTGTTCGGCGTGATCTGGGGGCTGGCTCTGGGCGGGATCGCCCTGCGGCTTATCTGGCCCCAGCGCTTCAACCTGCTGCGGGTATTCATCTACCTGATCATGGGCTGGCTGATCGTGATCGCCTCGGACAGCCTGACCACGCAGCTATCCCCCACCGGCCTCGCCCTGCTGGTCGCCGGCGGCATCACCTATACGGTCGGCGTGCTGTTCTACGCCGTGCGCGCGATCCCCTTCCACCACGCCATCTGGCACCTGTTCGTGATCGGCGGCAGCGTCTGCCACTTCCTCGCCATCTATACCGCAGTGCTGCCGTTCGAGACGTGATCCGATCCCAACCGCTGCGCGCCTTCGCCCTCGCCGCCGAGCACGTCGCCGGGGTTGCGTAGCGGGCACTGCGACAACGACAGACAACCGCAGCCGATACAGCCATCGAGCTGATCGCGCAGCAGGGTGAGCTGAGTGATGCGCTCGTCCAGGGCCGCCCGCCAGCGCTCCGAGAGCCGCCGCCAGTCTGCCGCCGTGGGGGTGCGCGAGTCAGGCAGCGTGGCCAGCGCCTGCTGGATCTCCGCCAGCGGCACGCCGGTGCGCTGGGCGATCTTGATCACCGCGACCCGGCGCAGCACGTCGCGGGTGTAGCGGCGCTGATTGCCCGCATTGCGCCAGCTATGGATCAAGCCCTTGGTCTCGTAGAAGTGCAGCGTCGAGACCGCCACGCCGCAGCGCTGGGCAACATCGCCCACGCTGAGCGCCTGCTTGGTCGCGGCGAGCCGGCGGGGTCGGGTGTTGGAACTCTCCATTGGGCTTTACCTCAACCATACTCGAGGTCTTACGCTGGCGGAAAACGTCCGCTGCGGCAAGCGCCATCGACAAGCTCGCGCCGCGTTCAGCATACAATGAGCGCAGGTCGGTATCGGCCAACGCACGTGTTGCCGAAACGACCACGCCACGCTACTCCACCGCCACTACAGGTTTGCCATGTTCCAATGGTTCGAAAGACGTCTCGACCCCTTCCCGTCGGCGGAGCCGCAGCGCCCGCCCGATACCCTGATCGCCTTCTGTCTGCACTATACCCGTGGGGCCTGGCCCTACCTGCTGGCGGCGACCACGCTGATGGCGCTGATCGCCGGCGTCGAGGTATGGATGTTCGGCTTCCTCGGCAATATCGTCGACTGGCTTGCCGATCAGAATCGCGCCACCTTCCTCGCTGACCAGGGCTGGAAGCTCGCCGGGATGGCGCTGGTAGTGCTGGTGGCGCTGCCGGGGATGGTGTGGCTGCACTCGCTGTTCCAGCAGCAGACGATGATGGGCAACTACCCCATGCGCATCCGCTGGCAGGCACA
Source organism: Salinicola tamaricis (assembly GCF_003006155.1). GTDB lineage: Bacteria > Pseudomonadota > Gammaproteobacteria > Pseudomonadales > Halomonadaceae > Salinicola > Salinicola tamaricis. The sequence continues at coordinate 1,348,829 of NZ_CP023559.1, forward strand.
CCGCTATCTGCTGCGCCAGTCGATGGGCTTCTATCAGGACGAGTTCGCCGGACGCATCGCGACCAAGGTGATGCAGACCTCGCTGGCGGTGCGCGAGTGCGTGATCAAGCTGTTCGACGTGCTCAACTACGTGATCGTCTACTTCCTGGGCACGCTGCTGCTGGTGGGCAACGCCGACTGGCGCCTGGCGGTGCCACTGGTGGTGTGGCTGGGTGGCTATCTGGTGCTGCTGAAGGTGTTCGTGCCGATCATGGGCCGGGTATCGAAATCCCAGGCCGACGCCCGCTCGCGCATGACCGGACGCATCGTCGACAGCTACAGCAATATCCAGACGGTCAAGCTGTTCTCCCACGCCAGCCGCGAGGCGGCCTTCGCCCGCGAGGGCATGGCAGGCTTCCTGGTCACGGTCTACCGCCAGATGCGGCTGGTCACCGGCCTCTACGGGCTGCTCTACCTGCTCAACGCGCTACTGCTGTTCAGCATCGGCTGGCTTGCACTGGCGCTGTGGCTCGACGAGGCGGTGAGCGTGGGCGCGGTCGCCGTGGCGCTGGGCCTGGTGATGCGCCTGTGGGGCATGTCACAGTGGATCATGTGGGAGGTCTCGGCGCTGTTCGAGAATATCGGCACAGTGCAGGACGGCATGGCGACGCTGTCACTGCCGCACCAGATCGAGGATCGCGACGACGCCACCCCGCTCGAGGTCTCTCACGGCGAGATCGTGTTCGACCATATTCGCTTCCACTACGGCAAGGGCAGCGGCGTGATCGACGATCTGGCGCTGACCATCCGCCCGGGGGAGAAGATCGGCCTGATCGGTCCCTCCGGCGCGGGCAAGTCGACCCTGGTCAACCTGCTGCTGCGCTTCTACGAGCTGGAGGATGGGGCCATCCGCATCGACGGCCAGGACATCGCCGCGGTCACCCAGGAGAGCCTGCGCGCCAAGATCGGCATGGTCACCCAGGACACCTCGCTGCTGCACCGCTCGGTGCGCGACAACCTGCTCTACGGCCGCCCCGACGCCAGTGACGAGATGGCCTGGCGCGCCGCCCGCGAAGCCCACGTGGCCGAGTTCATCGAGGGGCTGCGCGACATCCAGGGTCGCGCCGGCTTCGATGCCCATGTCGGCGAGCGCGGGGTCAAGCTCTCCGGCGGCCAGCGCCAGCGCCTGGCGATCGCCCGGGTGATGCTCAAGGACGCCCCGATCCTGATCCTCGACGAGGCGACCTCGGCGCTGGACTCCGACGTCGAGGCCGCCATTCAGGAAAATCTGGACCGGCTGATGCAGGGCAAGACGGTGATCGCCATCGCCCACCGCCTCTCCACCATCGCCGCCATGGACCGGCTGGTGGTGATGGAGCAGGGGCACATCGTCGAACAGGGCACTCACGCCGAGCTGATCCGCGCCAACGGCCTCTACGCGCGGCTGTGGCAGCGCCAGTCCGGCGGCTTCCTGGAGAGCGAGGCCCTCGACGCCAGCGTGTGAACGGCGCTCAGCGCGGCGGCACACCCTCGACGCCGGCCAGCGCCGAATCGCTGGTCCCGGCGTCGGGGATCACGCTGAAGGTGCCGTCGGTCTCCAGCACCACGGCGTGAACGCTCTCGACGTCGGCGATGCCGCGCTCGCGCAGCGCGGCCAGGATCTCCACCGCCACCACCCGCTCGCGGGCCATCGCCGCGTGGCGCAGGGTGCCGTCGTAGAGCAGCAGGGTCGGGCGCGACTTGACCAGGTCCTCGACCCGCTTCGAGCGCACCGAGGTGAAGGTGATCACGAACTGCAGCGCGACGATCAGCACGAACGCCACCACGCTCTGCGCCAGCGACACCGTCGGCGTGATCAGCGCCGTGGAGAGTGTCGAGCCCAGGGCGATGGTGATCACGAAGTCGAAGGCGTTCCACTTCGACAGCGTGCGCTTGCCGGAGAGCCGGATGATCACGACCAGCGCGACAAAGCTCAGAAAGCCGACGATGAGGGTATGGGCAATGGGGGACAAGAGCAGGCTCCGCTGAAGACAAGAACTCTCAGGCTAGGCACGAGGATTCGTGTCTTCCATTCCCGAATCCATATAACAGTCGACTATCGATCTGATGCACCGCTGAAATCGCGCTATTCATCGCGTTACGGAAGGAACACTGGTCATCATCAAACTTTGCCAGAAGACGTCAGCTTTCGCATTTCTGCTACCTAGCCAGCGAACCAGAATGATCTCGAGATGTTCCGATGACATCTGAGGGTATAGTCTGACCAGGGTGCCGTCGGCGATCGACGCCGCAACCATGCTATGCGGCATGCAAGCAATGCCGTGCCCCATCGAAACCATAGGCTTGAGCGCCTCGGAGACGGTCGCCTCGAAGACCCGCTTCAGCCGGTGCGGCTGCGGGTGACGACTGACTTGATCGCGCGACAGGGCGTGCAACTGCGCGCTACGAGAGTAGGTCAGCCAGGGAATGGCGCTGTCCCCCGTCAGGCAAGCAGCGGCCAGTGAGGGCGTTCCGACCCAATATAGTTCGTCGTGCCCAAGCGACAGCACTTCGAAATCCTCGCGCTGGAAATAGCGTTCGGACTCCTCGTCGCGATAGAACAGAATGAAATCGCAGCGCCCCGACATCAGCGCCATGTAATAGTTTTCGGTGGTCTTGTGGCCGGTATCGATCCGCGTATACAGCGGGTTACTGGCGCTGGTGTAGCGGGAAATCCATTGCGGAAAGAAATTGCAGGCCAGCGTGTGCAAAGAGGCAAACGTCAACGGTCGATCTATGACCTTGACACTCTGCTCGCACTCCTTGGCCAGACGAACCAGTTCCAGGGCCGTGGGCAGCAGCGCATCGCCGGCGGCGGTCAGCCTCACCGGCGTGGACTGCCGATCGACCAGCGTCACGCCCAACTGCTTCTCGAGCAGCCGAATACGCCGACTCAGCGCGGACTGGGAGCAGTTCCGCAATTCCGCGGCGGCGGTGAACTTGCCAGTATCGGCGAGCGCCAGAAAATCGGCGTACCAGGCGACTTCCATATTAGGTTATTCAAATGTTCGATGGTGGATGCAACTTCCCGGATCAATCGCTGCTGTTCTCTCCTATCGATTCTACGTAACTTGACCCGGGAAGATAGCGCAAAAAACCGAAATCGCTCCAACGCCAAAAGCGCTTTCCCGGACACATTACAATCGAAAGGTTCGATCATGCATAACAAGAAATGTCTGACGGCGACTCTATCGCTCATCGGCCTGCTGGCCGGTCCCTGCATTGCCGGGGCGGCGCAGGCCGGTACGCTTCAGGACGTCCAGCAGCGTGGCTCCATTCGCTGTGGCGTCAGTAGCGACAAGGCCGGCTTCTCGTACCTCAGCGACGACGGTCACTGGAAAGGCATGGACGTGGACCTTTGCCGCGCCGTCGCCGCCGCGACGCTGGGAGACGCCAGCAAGGTCGAGTACGTCAGCACCTCGTCGAAGAACCGTTTCACCGCGATCTCCTCCGGAGAGATCGACATTCTGTCGCGCTCCACCACCTGGACCGCCTCGCGGGATGCCAATCTTGGCGCCGACTTCACCACGCCTTGGTTCTACGATGGCCAGGGTTTCATGACCCACGCCGAATTCGGCATCAGCAAGATCGAGGATCTCGACGGTGCCACTTTCTGTCTCTCCCCCGGCACCACCTCCGAGCAGAATCTCGCCGACTACTTCGGACGCAAGGGACTGAACTACAAATCGGTGGTGATCGAGAAGAGCAGCGAGCTATACAGCGCCTTCCAGAAAGGTCGCTGCGACGCTATCACCAACGACCTGACCGGTCTGGCGGCGCGGCGCACCCTGTTCGCCAACCCCGACGACTACACCATATTGCCGACCATCATCTCCAAGGAGCCGTTGGGCGCCTACGTCTCCCAGGGTGACGCCCAGTGGCGCGACATCGTGACCTGGACCGCCTTCGCGCTGATGAACGCCGAAGAGCTCGGCGTGACCTCGGCCAACGTCGACCAGATGCGCGACGCCCCGGTCGCCGACAATCCCAAGATCGCCCGTCTGCTGGGCACCGACGGACACATCGGCGAACGCTTCGGTCTCGGCAACGACTGGGCCTACCAGGCGATCAAGCAGGTCGGCAACTATGGCGAGATCTTCGCCAACAACGTTGGCCCCGACACGCCGCTCAAATTCGAGCGTGGTCTCAATCGTCTGTGGACCGACGGGGGGCTGATCTACCCCGCGCCGATCCGCTGACCCCGACCGTGCCGCCCGCAGCGGGCGGCTTGGGATTTTTCCATGTTCGTGACTCGACGTCTGCAAAACGCTCGCGTGCTCAGCGCCGTGCAGCAGGGGGCCGTGCTGCTACTGGTGGCGGCGGTCTTCTACTGGCTGATCCACGAGGCGAGCGTCAATCTCGATGCCAAGGGCATCGCTTCCGGGTTCGGTTTTCTCACCGATCGCGCCGGCTACGACATCACCTTCCATCTGATCGACTACACGCCCAACGACACCTATTTCCGCGCCTACCTGGTGGGATTGCTCAATACCTTGCTGGTGTCGCTCATGAGCATCGCGCTGGCCACGTTGCTGGGTGTGCTGCTCGGCGTCTGCCGGGTCTCGGGCAACTGGCTGATCAGCCGCCTGAGCTATCTGCTGGTCGAGTTCCTGCGCAACGTCCCGCTGGTGGTCCATCTGATCTGGTGGTACAGCTTGGTGCTCGCCCTGCCCAGCGTGCGCCAGGCGATCGAGCTCTTCGACGTCGCCTTCCTCAGCAATCGCGGGCTGACCATCCCCTGGGCCAGCGACGGTTCGCTGGTCGGCTGGGGTCTGCTGTGGCTCTGCCTAGGGGGTCTGCTGGGTAGCCTGGCCATGGGGCGCTATCTCGCCCGTCAGCCCTGGAAGGGGCTGGGGCCGTCGCGCTGGCCGGCGATCCTCGGCGGCGCCATCGCCCTGCCGTTGCTGTGCTACCTGATCAGCGACGCCCACTGGGAGTGGGACGTACCGGTATCGCACGGCTTCAGTTTCGCCGGCGGCGTGGCGCTGACACCCGAACTGCTGGCGCTGTGGCTGGCGCTGTCGATCTACAGCTCGAGCTATATCGCCGAAATCGTGCGCGGGGCGATCCAGTCGGTGCCGCGCGGGCAGTACGAAGCCGCGGACGCCCTGGGTTTCCGTCCGCGCAAGGCGATGGCCAAGCTGATCATCCCGCAGGCGATCTATCCCATGATCCCGCAGATCACCAGCACCTATCTCAACATCATCAAGAACTCCTCGCTCGGCGTCGTGGTGGGTTTCATGGAACTGGTCTCGTCGACCGGGGGCACCACGCTCAACCAGACCGGGCAAGCGATCGAGTGCATCGCACTGGTGATGGCGACCTACTGCGTCTTCAGTCTGGTGACATCCGCGCTGATGAATTTCTACAACCACCGTGTCGGCCTGCGCACGCATTGAGGTTTTGACATGACGACAACGACGCTCTCCACGCCGACTTCATCGCAGACCCTACCGCCACGTGTGGCCAGCCGGGCCTGGGGTTGGGCACGGCGGCAGCTGTTCCCCTCTCCGCTGCAAGCATTACTGTCGATGGCTACGCTCATCCTGAGCGGCTGGTTCGCCTACGTCGCACTCGACTGGCTGGTGTTCTCGGCCACCTTCGTCGGCACCAGCCAGGCCGACTGCACCGGCGATGGCGCCTGCTGGCTACCGATCACCCAGCGCCTGGGGCTGTTCGTCTACGGTTTCTACCCCGAGACCCAGCGCTGGCGGGTCGACATCGCCTTCGCCCTGGCCGCTGGGGTCTTTCCACTGCTCTACATCAAGCGTATCGACCGCCGCTGGACGCTGGCGTATCTGGTGCTGCTGCCATTCGCAATGTGGTGGCTGCTGAAGGGCGGACCGGGCCTGCCGGACATCTCCTCGACGCGCTTCGCCGGCATCTTGGTGACGGTCTTCCTGGGCGTGGTGGGCATGGTCTTCGCGCTGCCCATCGGCATCCTGCTCGCCCTCGGCCGCCGTTCCAAGAAGCCGGTCATTCGCGTGCTGAGCGTCCTCTACATCGAGCTGATCCGCTCAGTTCCGGTGATCACGTTGCTATTCATGGCCTCGCTGATGATCCAGCTGTTCCTGCCTTCGGGCTGGAACCTCGACATCCTACTGCGCGTGCTCGCAGTACTCGTGCTGTTCACCGCGGCCTATATGGCGGAAACGGTGCGCGGCGGCCTGCAGGGCATGCCAAAGGGCCAGTACGAAGCCGCTGCCGCGCTCGGATTCTCCTACTGGAAGGCGATGGGGTTGATCATCCTACCCCAGGTGCTGCGCAACACCATCCCGCCGCTGCTGACCCAGTTCGTGGGGCTGTTCAAGGAAACCACGCTGGTGATGGTGGTGGGCGTGCTCGATGTCGTCGGTATCGCCATGAGCACTACCTCCACCCCCGAATGGATCGGCCGAGAGAACGAGGTCTATCTATTCCTGGCCCTGTTCTTCTTCGCGATCTGCTTCGCGCTGTCGCGCTACGCGCGCTATCTCGAACGCCAACTGGAGAAGAGTCGCCAATGAGCAAACCAACGCCAGTCACGGCCGATTCCACGGTCGTGCGCATCGAACATCTGAACAAGTGGTATGGCGACTATCATGCGCTGAAAGATATCTCGCTGACCGTCTCCGCTGGCGAGCGCATCGTCGTCTGCGGGCCTTCCGGCTCGGGCAAGTCGACCCTGATCCGCTGCATCAACCAGCTCGAGAAGCATCAGCGGGGCACGATCGAGGTGCTCGGCGAGACCCTCGACGACAACATCAAGCGCCTGGAGCGAATCCGCCGCAGTGTCGGCATGTGCTTCCAGCACTTCAATTTGTTCCCGCATCTCACCGTGCTCGAGAACTGCACGCTGCCGCAGACCGCCAACCTGCACGCGCCCCAGGCAGAGGCCATCGAGCGGGCGCTGACGCTGCTCGACAAGGTGCAGATGCGTGATCACGCCAACAAGTATCCCGGCCAGCTTTCCGGCGGCCAGCAACAGCGGATCGCCATTGCCCGCGCGTTATGCATGCGTCCCCGTGTGATGCTGTTCGACGAGCCGACTTCGGCGCTCGATCCGGAAATGATCGCCGAGGTGCTCGAGGTCATGGTCGACCTGGCCCAGGAGGGCATGACCATGATCTGCGTGACGCACGAGATGGGCTTCGCCAAGAAGGTCGCCGACCGCGTGGTGTTCATGGATGGCGGCGAGGTCATCGAACACGCACCACCGGCCCGCTTCTTTCAATTCCCGGAATCGTCGCGCACCCGGCGCTTCCTCGACCAGATTCTCGATCATGGAGTTAGTGCATGAAGTCACCCATCGCCTTGGCCATTCACGGCGGCGCCGGCGTCCTCAAGCCCGGCCGTCTCAGCGAGCGGGAAGAAAACGATATCCACGCTTGGCTGCATCGTGCCATCACCACCGGCCATCGTATCCTCGAAGCTGGTGGCAATTGCCTCGATGCGGTCGAGGCGTGCGTGGTCGAGCTCGAGCTCTGCCCTTGGTTCAACGCTGGCCTGGGGGCCGTCTTCACGCAAGCCGGTGAACACGAACTCGACGCTGCGATCATGCGCGGCAGCGACCGCAATGCCGGCGCCATCGCCGGCGCGCGCCACGTGCGCCATCCGATCTGCGGCGCGCGCCAGGTGATGGAGCATAGCGATCACGTGATGCTCGGCGGCCGAGGTGCCGACGACTTCCTGGAGTCCCGTGGCATGACACCTGTCGACAACGACTACTTCGATACGCCACTACGCCAGCAACAGTGGGAGGAACATCGCCACTCGAACGGCGCCACGGCTCTGGAACCGACGCATACAGAAGGCCACAAGTTCGGCACGGTCGGCGCCGTGGCACTGGACAGCCACGGGCACGTCGCCGCCGCTACCTCGACCGGCGGCATCACCAACAAGCGTTACGGGCGGATCGGCGATACGCCGTTGATTGGTGCCGGTACCTGGGCGGACGATCGCTCCGCCGCGATTTCCGCCACCGGGCACGGCGAGTATTTCATTCGCACGGCGGTAGCCCACGATATCGCCGCGCGCATGCAGCATGGCGGCGCCGATCTGGCGACGGCCTGCGACGATGTAGTGCATGGCGAACTCAAGGCGATCGGTGGTGACGGTGGCGTCATCGCCGTCGCCCCTGACGGCGATACCCGCCTCGTCTTCAACACGCCGGGCATGTACCGAGCCTGGCGCGACGAGAACGGCGTCTTGCACACCGCCATCTACGCCGATGACGATCGCCAGTATCTTTAAGCCCTAGCCACCTGCTGGGGCAGCCTCAAGCCTTCGTTACCGCCCCAGCCATCGTGTTCTTCAGCTCGCCAGTTTCAGCCCGACCACTGCCACCACGATCAGGCCAACGAAAGCGAGCCGCAGCGGCCGGCGCGACTCTCCCCACAGCCACATGCCCATCAGCGTGCTGCCGAGGGTGCCGATACCGGTGAAGACGGCGTAGGCGATGCCCATGTCGATCGAGCGCATGGCGATCGACAGCAGTCCCAGCGAGCAGCCGAAGCCCACGCCGAGCAGCGCCACGCCACTGGCACGCTGGCCGCGGTGCAGGCGTGCGAAGCCGCTCACGCCGACGATCTCGCAGGCGCCAGAGGCGAGCAGCGCCAGCCAGTGCCAGGTGGTGATATCGAGCGTCATGCGCTCACCTGCTGCAGCCCGATCACGCCCACCATCAGCAACACCAGACAGCCCAGCACCGGCCACTGGAAGGCCACCCCGAACAGCAGCCAGTCGGCGATCACGGTGCCCGCCGCGCCCATGCCGACGAACACCGTGTAGACGGTGCTGGTGGGGAGATAGCGCACGGCGCGAGAGGCCAGCCACAGACTGGCCACCGCCAGACCGACCGTGAGGCCCCACTCGAGGGGGCTGTCGGCATGCTTGAGCCCGCTGGCCCAACCCACCTCGGCGAGCCCGGCCAGCGGCAGTAGCCCCCAGCGGGCGCGCAGACGGAAACGTCGATCTCTGTATGTTCGGCTCATGCGGGTTCTCCCGTGCTCGTCTCGGTCGAATGACCGGACTGACCGCGGATCGGCGATACAGGCTTTGTCACTACAATCTTCGTCACGACAGTCTTTGTCGCTGCAGCCTTGCTAACTAACGGTCGTTAGTTTATTGATACCCATCAACTCTGGCAAGCTCTCGCTTTTCGTCGCCCCCTCGCCCAGGAGTGCCGCTTGGACACCCGCAGCCATCTCAAGCAGATCGCCCTGACGCGCTTCGCCCGCCACGGCTACGAGGGCGTCAGCCTGGCCCAGATCGCCGCCGAGGCGGGTATCAAGAAGCCTTCGATCTACAACCACTTCGAGAGCAAGGCCGCGCTCTTTCTCGAACTCGCCGACGACGCCGAGAACACCATTCTGGCACTGGTGACGGAGAGCCTGGCCAGCCAGCGCCAGGCGCCCTTCGAGCAGCGCCTGCGCCATCTGGTGGAGTGCTGCTGCACCATCTCCTACCGTGAGCATCAGGGGGTGTTCTACAAGCGCTTTTTGCTCTTTCCGCCCCAGGAACTCAGCCACGAGGCGCGCGCACTCAGCGCCCGCGCCGAGCGGCGCCTCGACCAGCGTCTGGGCGAGATCTTCAGCGCCGGCCAGGCGGATGCCGCCCTGCACCCGGCACTGGACGAAGCGGCCTTCATCGCCGCTTTCTACTGCCTGGTGGATTGGGCTGCTGTCGGAAACCTTCATGTACGACAAGGCTGCGCTGGCGCGGCGCTTCGAGGGCGCGTGTGGCAGGTCTTCTGGCGCGGCGTGCGCGCAGGCTGAACGGCACTACTCAGGCCGGCAGCGGTTGCGCCAAGCCTGATAGCAGTGGCGGTTGCGCGCCTGGGCCACCACCGAGTGGGTGCGCAGGCCGGGGATATCGGCGGTGGCCAGGCCGTCGAGCGCGGCGATGGTATCCGGCGGGCAGGCGTTACGCGGGGCGATGTCGTTCCAGCCGAGCAGGAACAGCCCACCCGGGCGCAGGCAGCGGCTGGCGCCGGTGAAGGCGGCTTCGATCGCCGCCGGATGGTCGAGCCCCCAGCCCAGCACGCCGTTGCAGATCACCGCATCCAGCGAGGCGGGAGCGATATGCGCATCCACGTGGGCCATGTCCGCGACGATATGGTGCGCGCCGCCGAAGACCGCCTTGGCCGGGTCGATCTCCATGGTGATCACCGCGGCCGAGGGCAGCAGCGCGGGGTAGTGGCGGGTGTACCAGGCGCAGCCGACCAGCAGCACGTCCGCCACCGCCGGGTCGGCGTCGAGCGCCGGCAGCACGCACTCTTCGAGTAGACGGCGATCGCCGTAGCGGTAGCGCAGCACCAGGCCGCGCCGGTCGATGGCGCCGAGCAGTCTGGCGGTGGTGCGATAGAAACCGGCTTTCCCTGGCATGCAGGACGTCCTGTGGTCACCGCGATCCGGCTCGATCCTATCCAAGCCGGGGCACGGCGTCGATGCCGACCGCGGCGGGCGGCGTCAGGCGCGGCTCTCGCGCTGCTTGCGGATCACTTCGTAGGCGTTGCTGATCTCGGCGGTGCGTTCCTTGGCTCTGCGCCTCTCTGCTCCGGCAGTCCCTTGCCGGCCAGCTTGTCGGGGTGGTTCTCGCTCATCAGCTTGCGATAGGCACGCTTGACCTCGGCGTCGCTGGCCTCGTCGGAGATGCCCAGCACCCGGTAGGCGTCCTCCAGGCTCTGACCGCTGCTCGCCTGGCTGCCACCGGCCTGATGCGGGCCACCGCGCAGCATCGCCTCGATCTGCTGGATCTCGGCCTCCGAGAAGCCCAGGCCACGGGCCACGCGCAGCAGCATGGTGTGCTCGGCTTCGTGCATCTGACCGTCGGCGGCGATCGCCGCCAGCTGCACCTGCAGGAAGACCTGCAGCAGCGCGCGCTGGCCGCCGGTGACCCGGCGGATGGTGGCAACCTCGGCATCGAGATCGAACTCGGGGCTCTTGCCCCGGTTGAACGCCGCCTTGGCCCGCTCGCGCATCTCGCCACTGAGGTGCAGGCGATCGAACAGCATTTCGGCGGTGCGGATCTCGTCGCGGGTGATATGCCCGTCGGCCTTGCAGATGCAGCCCATCACCGCGAAGGTGGATTCGAGAAACTGGTGCTGGATGCCCACCACCCGCCCCACCACGGATTGGCGCAGCTTGCGGCTGATCCACCAGCCGATCCCGGCCCCGATCAAGAGACCCGGCAGCTTGCCGGCCAGGTAGCCGATGAAGGCGCCGATCAGAATGGCAATAGACATGGAAGTCCTATCAGTTGTCGTTGACGTTCAGGCGGGCGCGGATCGCCGCCTCGATGCCGGCGGCGTCCAACCCACAGTCGCGCAGCAGCTCGGCCGGCTTGCCATGCTCGACGAAGGCGTCGGGAATGCCCAGATTGAGCACCGCCGGTGTCAGCCCCTCCGCCGCCAGCAGCTCGTTGACGCCGCTGCCGGCGCCGCCGGCGACCACGTTCTCCTCCAGCGTGACCAGCAGCTCGTGGGTCTGCGCCGCGGCGACGATGGCATCGCGATCCAGCGGCTTGACCGAGCGCATGTTGAGATGCGTCGCCCCGAGCCGCTCGGCGACCTCGGCCGCCGGCGTGTTCAGGCTGCCGAAGGCGAGCAGCGCCACGCGTTCGCCCTCGCGCCGGGTCTGCGCGCGGCCGACCGGCACCTGCGCCTCGAGATCCTGAGGCAGCTCGCTGCCGGGGCCGGTACCCCGGGGTAGCGCACCGCCGCCGGGCCGGGTGGTGATAGGCGGTGGTGAGCATGGCGCGGCATTCGGCTTCGTCCGCCGGCGCGAGAATCACCAGACCGGGCACACAGCGCAGGAAGGAGAGATCCAGCGCGCCATGGTGGGTCGGGCCGTCTTCGCCCACCAGCCCGGCACGGTCGATGGCGAAGGTGACATCGAGATGCTGCACCGCGACGTCATGCACCAACTGATCATAGCCGCGCTGCAGAAAGGTCGAGTAGATCGCCACCACCGGCTTCATCGCCTCGCAGGCCATGCCGGCGGCCAAGGTCACCGCGTGCTGCTCGGCGATCGCCACGCGTCGTAGTAGCGCTCGGGATAGGTCTGCGAGAAACGGATCAGGTCGGAGCCCTCGCCGATCGCCGGGGTGATGCGATCAGGCGCGTGTCCGCCGCCGCCATGTCGCACAGCCAGTCGCCGAAGACGTTGCAGTATTTGCGCGGCTTCGGGCGCAACATCTCTTCGCTGCGCGGTTTTGGGGGCAATGAATCCTCGGGCTTGGACGTCGCGGCTGCCGCAGCGGGCGCGCGCTCGGCATCGACCCGCGGCGGCGCCGGCGGCTTGCGCTCGAGTTTGGTGATGGCATGAAAGCCGATCGGGTCGGCCTCGGCGGGCCGGAAGCCGCGCCCCTTTCGCGTGCGCACGTGCAGGAACTGCGGCCCCTCCTGGTCACGCAGCGCCTCCAGCGCCTGATTGAGCGCGGCCAGATCGTGGCCGTCGATGGGGCCGATGTAGTGAAAGCCCATCTCCTCGAACAGCGTCGCCGGGCTGATCATGCCCTTGACGTGCTCCTCGGTGCGCCGCGCCAGCTCCAGCGCGCCGGGCAGATGCGAGAGTACCCGCTTGCCGTTCTCGCGCACCGCCGCATACGGCTTGCTGGTGAGAATGCGGGTCAGATAGCTGGCCATGCCACCGACGTTCTCGGAGATCGACATCTCGTTGTCGTTGAGCACCACCAGCAGGTTGGCCTTGACGTGGCCGGCGTGCGCCAGCGCCTCGAAGGCCATGCCGGCGGTCAGCGCACCGTCACCGATCACCGCGCAGGCGCGGCGCTTCTCGCCCTTGGGCGGGCGCTCAGCGCCATGCCCAGCGCGGCCGAGATCGAGGTGCTCGAGTGGCCCACGCCGAAGGTGTCGTAGGGTGACTCCTCACGCCGCGGGAAGGCCGCCAGGCCGCCGTACTGGCGGATACCGGTGAGCGCGTCGCGGCGGCCGGTGAGGATCTTGTGCGGATAGGCCTGATGGCCGACATCCCACACCAGGCGGTCGTGGGGGGTCTGCAGCGCGCGGTGCAGCGCCACCGTGAGTTCGACCACGCCAAGCCCGGCGCCGAAATGGCCGCCGCTGACACCGACGCTGTAAAGCAGGTAGGCACGCAGCTCGTCGGCGACCTGGCGCAGCTGCGCCAGCGTCATCCGGCGCAGCCCGGCCGGCGCATCGAGCGTGTCGAGCAGCGGCGTCAGCGGGCGCTGTGTGGGAATCTCGTCGAACAGCTTCATAGAATAGGTCGTTACCGGTCAGTGATCGCGATCGATCATGAAACGGGCCAGCCACGCCAGCGGCGCACCCCGTCACCCAGCGGCGCCAGCGCCGCGAGGGCTTCGTCGAGGAGCTCGCGGGCCCGCGCCTGGGGCGATCCAGCCCCAGCAGCGCAGGATAGGTCGGCTTGTCGCGGTGCGCATCGGCACCCGAGGTCTTGCCCAGGGTCTGGGTATCGCCGGTGACGTCGAGCACGTCGTCGTGGATCTGAAACGCCAGGCCGATGGCGGCGGCGTAGCGGTCGAGCGCTGCCACCCGCGGGTCGCTCTCGGCCACCGCCACCAGCGCCCCCAGACGCACCCCGGCGCGGATCAGCGCGCCGGTCTTGTGCTGGTGCATCGCCTGCAGCGCGGCGAGATCGAGCGGCGTACCCACCGCAGCGAGATCGATCGCTTGCCCCGCCGCCATGCCGTCACGCCCGGCGGCCTGGGCCAGGGTGGTGACGAGCGCGGCGAGGCGCGGGTGCTCGCGGGAGGCGAGCACCTCGAAGGCCAGAGTCTGCAGCGCATCGCCGGCGAGGATCGCCAGCGGCTCGTCGAAGGCGCGGTGCACCGTAGGACGGCCGCGGCGCAGGTCGTCGTCGTCCATCGCCGGCAGGTCATCGTGGACCAGCGAGTAGGCGTGGATCATCTCCAGCGCGGCGGCGGCGGGGTCGAGCGCCTCGCTCTGCGCCCCCAGCGCTGGCCGGCGAGGTAGACCAGCACCGGGCGCAGCCGCTTGCCGCTGCCGAGCACGCTGTAGCGCAACGCCTCGTCGAGCGCCGCCGATATCCCCGGCGAGCGCTCCAGCCAAGCCGCCAGCACCTGCTCACTGCGCGCCCGCGCGGCGGCGACGGCGGCTTCCGGCGGCGTCCGCTCGCGCGCGTGCTCAGGGCTCATGCGGCGGCTCTCCAGCGGTCTCGAACGGTACCGACTGTAGCGTGGCGTCGGCCTGCTCGAGCAGCGCCTGCACCTTGAGTTCGGCGCCATCGAGGCGGCTCTGGGCGTCGCGGGTCAGACGGATGCCGCGCTCGAAGGCGGCCAGTGAGGCTTCCAGCGTCAGTTCGCCGGATTCGAGCTGCGCTACCAGCCGCTCCAGTTGGGTCAGCGTGGTGGCGAAGTCCTGGGGAACGTCCTGTTCGGCCATCTTGTCAGACATGGTGCACTCATAGCGTCGCTCCCAGTGCCTCGCGCGGGCGCGAGCGGGAGCCGGGTCGAGGGCGCGGCGGCCAAGCCACCGGCACCAAGCGAAAACGGTCTTCGAGTATACACCGCCGCCCCCGGGGGTCGTCTGCCCTCGGGGTGAAATCGTCGCGCGGTTTGCGCATTGTCGGCGTCGGTTCGGCCCAGTCTCGGGTGCCTGCCACGACACGCTCACGATTGCACGGCATTCATGTCTGCGTGCGTCATTTTCATCCTCACCCGCGACGTCTGTGTTACGCTATGCGCCCGCTGGCGGCGGCCTCCCGACCCTGTGTGAGCTCGCGCGACGTCCGCTTTCGCCGACGGATTTCCCATCACCGCGACGCGCTCGCGACAAGCCGATGAAGAAAGGTTGATCCCCCAATGGCCAAGACGTCTCTGGACAAGAGCAAGATCAAGTTTCTGCTGCTCGAGGGCATTCATCAGTCCGCCGTGGATTCGCTGCTCAACGCGGGCTACACCAACATCGAAACGCTCTCCACCTCGCTCAGCGAAGAAGAGCTGATCGACAAGATCCGTGACGTCCACTTCATCGGCATCCGCTCGCGCACGCAGCTCACCGAGCGGGTCTTCGCCGCCGCCGAGAAGCTCACCGCGGTAGGTTGCTTCTGCATCGGCACCAACCAGGTCGACCTCGACGCCGCCCTGGCGCGCGCGATCCCGGTATTCAACGCGCCCTTCTCCAATACCCGCTCGGTGGCCGAGCTGGTACTGGCCGAGACCATCATGCTGCTGCGCGGCATCCCGGAGAAGAACGCCCGCGCCCATCAGGGCGGCTGGCTCAAGTCGGCCAAGAACGCCCACGAGGCGCGCGGCAAGACCCTGGGGATCGTCGGCTACGGCAGCATCGGCGCACAGCTCTCGGTGCTCGCCGAATCCCTTGGCCTCGACGTGATCTACTACGACGTGGTCACCAAGCTGGCGCTGGGCAACGCCCGCCAGGTGGGTAGCCTCGAAGAGCTGCTGGCGCGCGCCGACGTGGTCAGCCTGCACGTGCCCGACCTGCCCGCCACCCGCTGGATGATCGGCGCCGAGCAGATCGCGCTGATGAAGCAGGGCGGCATCCTGATCAACGCCTCGCGCGGCTCGGTGGTCGAGATCGAACCGCTGGCACAAGCGCTCCAGAGCGGCAAGCTGCTGGGCGCGGCGATCGACGTGTTCCCGGTCGAACCCAAGGGCAGCAACGAGGAGTTCGTCTCGCCGCTGCGCGGTCTGGAGAACGTGATCCTGACCCCGCACATCGGCGGCTCGACGCTGGAAGCCCAGGAGAACATCGGCATCGAAGTGGCCGAGAAGCTGGTCACCTACTCCGACAACGGCACCACCATCACCTCGGTGAACTTCCCCGAAGTGGCACTGCCCTCGCACCCGGACAAGCACCGCCTGCTGCACATCCACGAGAACGTGCCCGGCGTGCTCTCCGAGATCAACCGCGTGCTGTCGGAGAACGGCATCAACATCGCCGGCCAGTTCCTGCAGACCAACGACAAGGTCGGCTACGTGGTGATCGATGTCGACAAGGCCTACGGCCCGCAGGCGCTCGACGCGCTCAAGCAGGTCAACCACACTGTACGCCTGCGCGTGCTCTACTCCGAGACCGACTACCGCGCCTGAGTCCGGTATCGCGCCTGAGACCCGGCGCTTATTGCCAGACCTTCTGATGACGGGCGCCGGATAGGCCCACGTCTGCAGATAAGAGGCCCGCGCCACCCGGCGCGGGCCTCGGCGTATCTGGCCGGCGGTTCACGGTCTAGCCCCCTTATCACCCTCTGGCCGACGGCTCACTGATAGCGCATGACCGCGGCGTGCTGCGCCGCCAGCCGTTTGAGCAACTGGTTGCGCGCCGAGGCGGAAATCGGTTGGTCTAGCAGCGTCGCCTGGAGCGCATCGACCAGGCGGTTGAAGTCGGCCTCATGGATGCCCATGTGCTGGTGCGCCTTGTCCATTGGCGCGCCGCGGTAGACACAGGGTCCATCACTGACCACGCACAGGTAGTCCGCCAGAGAGCCGACGAAGTAGTCGATATTGGTGTTGGCGAAGAACGCTACCAGTTCGGGGTCATCGGCAAGGCGATAGGCGAAGTCTTCGACGATGGCATGAATGCCCTGCTCGCCGCCGAGCTGCTGATAAAGGGTCGGCGCGGGCTGCGGCTTCGCCCCGGCACAGCCACTCAGGGCACACGCCAGCAGTAGCGCGGCCAGGTATCCACGCGTCGAGATCGGATACATCACAAGCTCCCCCGTCAAAGCGCCAGTTGCAGCGAGAGATAGCCGCCGCGCTGGTTCTTGAGCCCGGCGATATCGCCAAGATCGAGCCAGGCACCGGTCAGCGAGAGGTGGCGGGTCAAGAACAGCGCGGTGAAGACGTCCTGCCACGCCTGCTCCTCGGCAAAGCCGAGATTGTCGGGCTTTTGCCGATACTCCACCCCGACCGCCCAGGCCGGAGTCAGGAACAGCCCCAGCGAGCCTTCGGCTACCAGCGAGCGCCCACTGTCGCGATCGCCACCGAAGCCGAGCAGCCCACCCTGATTGGCGCGGGTCGAACGCAGCGTCAGGTTGGCCAGCAGGTTGCGCCCGGCCACGGCGTCGAAGAACAGCTTGCTGCCGGCCAGATAGAGATCGTTGCCCTGGGTCGCCTCGGCGCCCACGGCCCGCGCCAGCGCCTGCCCCTGGTCGAGCCGCTTGTGCTGCACACCGAGACTCCAGCTGCCCCAGGGGTGGTAGAGCGGGTCGCCGAACAGGCGCAGCTTGACCCCATAGATCTCCTGCTCGAGCACGCCGCCCAGAGTGTCCAGCGTCAGCCGCTGGCGGGCGTAGGAGAGCGCCACCCGGTCGTGCCAGTTGACCCCCACCCCGCGCACGCGCAGGCCGTAGTCGTTTAGCCACGCCTCGCTGGCGGCCACGGTCACTGCCACTTCGGTATCGCTGGCGGTACCGGCGAGCACGCCCCAGGGTGATAGCCCGCCACCGGCGGCGCCCTCGATCTGGGTCACGCCGCCGGTTCCCAGCAGGCGACTCCCCGCCTGTACCGGGGTGACCAGCGCGGCGGCGGCCAGCAACGCGGTGGCACCCAGGGCCAGGCGCCGGCCCCAGCGGGATATACGTCTCGCCATCAGGCGGTGCCTCGCAGGATCATGGTGTCGACTCCGGGGTGGCACGCAGGGGTTGGCGCACGCCAGGCGGATAGGCGGCGATCCACTCGGCCACGGCGGCCGCGGGCAAGGGCGCGAGATGCCGTAGCCCTGCAGATAATCGCAGCCGAGCTCGACCAGCAGCGCCCGCGCGGCGTCGGTCTCGACGCCCTCGGCAACCACCTCGAGCCCGAGGTTGTGGCCGAGTTCGATCGTCGAGTGCACGATGATGCGGTCGTCGGACTGCTGCTCGAGCTTGAGAATGAAGGATTTGTCGATCTTGAGCTGGCGCACAGCCAGGCGCTTGAGCTGGGCCAGCGAGGAGTAGCCGGTGCCGAAGTCGTCGATCGCGGTGCTGGCGCCGCGCCGCGATAGCTCGGCCAGCACCCGGCGCGATATCTCCGGGTCGGAGATGATCGCGCTCTCGGTCACCTCCAGCCCCAGCCTGGCCGGGTCCAGGCCATGCGTGGCCAGCGCTGATCGAGCCGCTGCGGCAGTCCCGGATCGATCACATCCTGCGCCGAGAGGTTCACCGCCACCGCCAGGCACAGCCCCTCCTCGGCTTCCCAGACGGCCAGCTGCCGGCACACCGTGGTCAACATCCAGCCGGTCAACTGGGAGATGAGACCGGCGCTCTCGGCCAGGGTGATGAACTCGTCCGGCGGAATGAAACCAAGCTCCGGATGCTGCCAGCGCATCAGCGCCTCGAGCTCGACCAGCGCGCCGTCGGCGGCGGCGATCTTGGGCTGGTAGACCATACTCAGCTGACCCCGCTCGGCCGCCAATTGCAGATCGCGCACCAGCGTCATTTCGCGCAGACGTTTCTCGTCCTGCCCCTCCACATAACGCAGATAGCCGAGCCGCTGCTGCTTGGCCATGTCCATGGCGACCTCGGCCCGTCGCAGCAGCAACGGTGCGCTGCGTCCATGTGCGGGGAAATTGACCTCGCCATAGACGAGCTGCAGGCGCAGCGGCGATTGCTCGAGCTCGATCGGCTGCGCCAGCCCCTCACGCAGCGAGGTCAGCCAGTGGGCATCGACGGCCGCTGAGTCGACCAGCAGCAGGAACTCATCGCCCCCCAGGCGATAGGCGTGACGCACCGGTGCCGGATAGGTGGCAAGACGCTTCGCCAGCCGGCGCAGGGCCTGATCGCCGACGGCGTAACCGAAAGTATCGTTGATATGGCGAAAGCCGCAGATCGACAGCCGCAGCAGCGTCAACGGCTGCCCCGCCGCGACCGCCTCGGCAATGTCCTGCTGCGCCGAGTGGCGGTTGGCCAGCCCGGTGAGCTGGTCACGCCGCGCCTGCTCGCGCTGCTGCCGCTCGCGGCTCTCGATATCGCTCTGCATCGCCACCAAGGTGCGCCCGAGCAGGCCGATCTCGCCGCCGCTGTCGGTCGGCACCTCGGTGATCCGCTCGCCACGTCCGATCCTTTGGGCCACCTGTGCCAGGCGGATCAGGGTCGTGACATGCTGCGTGCACTGAAGGCAGCGACCAGCGCGGTCAGCGCCAGCGTCACGGCGAAGATCGCCGCCAGCCGCCAACCGAGCGCCTGGAACACCGCCAGCAGATCCGCACGCGGGTGCTCCACCACGGCATAGACCTGGCCACGACCTGTATCAGAGGCGGACTTGGAGATCATCAGCGGCGAGGCGAGCACCAGCGCGTCCAGCCTGGAGTCGACGCCGCTGTGGTGCAGATACTCACCGCGCGCCAGATCCGCGCGCAGCGCGCTCACCGCCGTGGGCGGCACCTGGGCCAGCGCGCCGGCGACATATCCCTTCATACCGCCCGAAATATCGCCCGCTGCATCGTCTAAGGCATCGCCCGGTGCCCCCGATGTCTGCTCCGCGCCACTCACCAGAAAACTGACCTGCAGTCGGGTCAACCGCGCCATCTCATCGGCCAGCGGCGTATCGAGCAGGAACCCCATGCCGACCCAGCCGATCAGATTGGGCGCGCGTACCGGCAACATGACGAACTGATAGGGGCGCTGATCCTGCAGCACCACGCCGGTCGCCTCGCCGGCCTGACGTACCTGGCGCCATAGCCGTGGGAACGGCATCGGCGTGCCCGGGGCGTGGTGGCTACTGGCCACGATGGTGCCGTCCGGCGCCGCCAGCAGCACCATATCGGCGCCCACCCGCTCACCATGGTTGGCCAGCACGCTGGCCAGCGTACCCTGGTCCTGGGAGGCAATCGCGCTCTTGAAGCCGAAGTCCGAGGTCAGGATGCCGACGCTGTCGCGCAGCTGCTTGCCGCGCTCGTCGAGCAGCTGGCGCATCACCCCGAGCCCCACCTCCAGCTCGCGCCCGCCCTTTTGCATGACATCGCGATGGATGGTGCCCAGGGTGGCGATGGCGGCGACCAACTGGGCCACGGCCATTACCGCCAGCATGATCAGCAGCAAGCGTCGGCGAAACGACACTCAGTTGGCCTGCGTCTGTTCGAGCGCGCGCTGGAAGCGCTGCTGCAGCGCCGAGGGCGCGGGTACCGGGGGCAGACTCGCCGCCAGGGTGAGCGCCACCTCGCGGGACTGGTCGGCCACGATCTCGCCCTCCCACCACTCGAGATGCGTATCCTCCAGGCGGGGGTGCCATACGCGCAGCCGATGCTGGCCCGGCGGCAGATCGAAGACGGCGCGACCATCGTCACCGGTGAGCGTGCGATAGGGCGCATCGCTGACCACGATGAACGCTTCCATCGCATCGTGGATATTGCAGCCGAGCACGACCACGCCAGCGTGGTCGAAGCGCTCCGGCGGCGGCGTCTCCTGGAGATAGAGATCGAGGCTGAACGGGTGCGCCGGCGAAAAGGAGTAGACCTGATGGCGGGTGGTATCGCGATTGGGAAAGCTGACCTCGGCACCCACCGGTATCAGCAGCACGTGCGGAATGAACGTGGCATGGCGCTGTACGACCTGATAGCCGCCGGCGGCCGCGCGGGTGGCGCCCGCCGAGGACGGCGCGTAGATCTCGACCACCGCCTCACTGAGCGGCACGCCGGTGGCGGCATCGGTGATCTGAAGCTGAGCGCTGGCGGCGGGGGCCGCCCACGTCAACAGCATCAGCGCCAGGGCCGCCAGCGGTGCGCTCAGGGTCCAGCGGTGCGAAGGGGTCGGGCACATCTCGGCGTTCTCGCTCGGCGGCGGCGCGCGGGCAGCGCGGCCGCCCGCCGATCTGCTCGCGCGCCGCCCGCCTCAAAGGGGTGGCAATACGTAGAACGTCTATCGGCGACTCGATCTCGAACTTTACTTCACCCCGTCGCATGCTCCGCAGCGACTCGTGCTGCGCTGTTCCGGCGGGGTGAACGGCAGGCGCTCAGGGCAGCTCGCCGCTCCCCTCCTGCCCGCGGGTAGCATCTGCCGGATTGGCGGTGGGGCCGTCCTGGGGCACGCCGGGCTGGACCTCGCGCTGGCCATCGGCGTAGGTGTTGACGGTGCAGCCGGCCAGCAGTGACAGCAGCAGCGCAGCCAGGGCAAAAGAGAGCAGATGACGCATGTTAGGTTCCTCGTGATCCCGTCGGGCACCCCTCGGGTAGCCCGGTGTCGTTATGCTTGATGCCTAGGGGGGTACGAACAGCCGGCGAGCGCAGGCCATTTTCGGACGAAGCCTAGAAGTCCAGCCCTATACCAGCATAGACCGTTCGGCCCGGGGCTGGCTCGAAGTAGCGCGCATTGCTGGCATTGATGCGCACGTTGGCATAGTGCTCCACCGCGAACAGATTGCGGATACCGACATAGGTCTTGAGCCAGGTATCGCCGCCGAGATGCCAGCCGTCGCCACCGCGCAGATTGACCAGCCAGTAGTCGCCGACCGTTACCTCGCCGGCGTTGTCCGCCACCATATCGCCCACGTACTGGGTCTCGATGCTGGCGAAACGCTGGCCTACCCCCTGCCAGCTCAGGCGGTTGACCCAGGTCTGCTGCGGCAGACCGGGGATACGCTTGCCGTCGTAGCGACCCTGGGTATCGGAGAAGTGGTCGAAGTGGTAGCGCGCCAGCGTTAGGGCGCTGTCGAGGCGCCAGCTGGGGGTGAACTGCCAGCCGAGCGCGACCTCCAGGCCATCGCGCTCGCTGTCGCCGGCATTCTGGTAGAAGGTGCGCCCGGACTCACCCTCGTAGGGCACCAGCTCGTCGCGCACCCGCACCGAGAACAGCGCGACGTCGTAGTCGAAGCCGTTGGCGAAGCTGCCGCGCGCGCCCAGCTCGCGGCTCCACGCCTTCTGCGGCTCGATATCGCCATTGAAGCCGCCGGCGCCGCTGGGATTGGCGAACTCGGAGAAGGTCGGCGTCTCGTAGGCGGTGGCGGTGTTGGCATAGAGCTGATGGTTGGCACGGTAGCGATAGCTGATACCCGCGCTGGTGCTCCACTGATCGAAGGTCCGCTCGCCGCTGTCGTCACCGTCCTCGTTGGCGGGATCGATATAGGCGTCGTCGATCTTCATCCTGACCCGGTCGTAGCGCCCACCGAGGGAGAGCGTCCAGCGCTCGTCGAGATCGAGATCGCCCTGCACGAAGGTTCCCAACGAGGTTGCGGTCTGGGTTTCGTCAGCCGTCGTGCCGGTGACCACGCCACTGAAGGCGACGTTCTGGCGTCCGCGATCATCGCGCTGATGCGCCACATCGATCCCGGCGACATAGCGCAGCGGCATCTGCCCCAGGTGCACGGTCTGGTGATACTCGGCGCTGCCGCCATAGTAGTCACGCTGATAGTCGATCAGGCTATCGCCGGGATAGGGCAACTGCTGCTCGAAGTCGCGGCGCAGATAGAAGCTCTTGAGATAGAGCGCGCCGGGCCCCGCCGAGCGATCCTCGTACTGCAGGCCGAACACCTGCTGATCGACGTTCTGGCCGGTGTCGTACTTCTCGGTGAAGGCCCCGGCCTGATCGCGATCCTCGTGGACCTGCTCGCGGGTCAATCCACCGGGATCTTCGGAGCGCGGGTTGTCGAGCAGATTGACGATGGCGGTGAGCGCACGCTCGCTATCTAGCTCCCGGCGCAGCTTGGCGTTGAGCAGGTACTTCTCGGTAGCGCTGTGGTCGCGGTAGCCCGAATAGTCGAGGGCCGAGAGGCTGATATGGTGCGACCAGGGGCCATTGACCCCGCCGTTGCTCACTGCGTACTTGCGATAACCGTGACCCCCCCCCTCCATACGAATATGGCTACCCGGATCGTCGCGCCCATCCGCCGTGGTCACGCTGATCACCCCACCGGCAGCATTGCCGTACTGCACCGCGGCCGGCCCGCGGATCACCTCGATGCGTTCGGCACTGTCGAGGTCGATGGCATCGAGCTGTGCCTGGCCGTCGGGCAGCGTATAGGGGATACCGTCGACCATCACGGTGATACCGCGCACACCGAACGGCGCCCGCGCGCCGAAACCGCGGATGGCGATGCGCTGCCCCTGGGCGAAGTTGTTGCGGTTCTGCAGATAGAGGCCGGGGACGAGATCGAGCGACTCGTCCAGCCTGACCCGCTGCTGGCCCTGCTGGATCGCTTCGCGGTCGACCACGGAGACGGCCGCCGGCGTGGCATAGAGTTCCCGCGCCAGGCGTGGCGCGGTCACCTCGATGACCGGCTGGGCCACGGGCGCGGCACTGCCTGCCTGGGCCAGCGCACTCAACGGCGCGAGCAGCATCCCGGCGCCGAGCGCCCGGGAAAGAATTCGAATTGTCATGGCGTTCCCTGCGAGATCCCCCGTTCTAGCGCGACGACGGCGCGGCCTGCAGACGATGCCTGGTGGCGTCTGCTGTGCGGGGGTGTCTGGTGATGATGGCGAGAAGCGCCCACTATGCCGCAGCCTGTCCGGGCTGACAAAGCCGGGTTGGCGCCGCACGCCAATCGTGGCCATGCTCAAGGCTCTGGTGTCGTCGCCTGCGCGACGGCATCTCAATCGTCTGCAAGGAGGCAAACGCATGGATCTCGCCATCAGCGGCAAGACCGCACTGGTGACCGGCGCCCAGGGCGGTATCGGTCTGGCGACCGCGCGGCGGCTGGCCGCGGAGGGCGTCAATCTCGTCCTCAGCGACATCGACGCCGAGGCGCTCGAGGCGGCCGCCGTCGACCTCGACGCCGCGACGCTCTGCGTCACCGCCGACGTCACCGATCAGGCCCAGGTCGATGCCCTCGTCGCCCGCGGCCGCGAACGCTTCGGCCATATCGACATGGTGGTCCACGCCGCCGGCATCACCGGCGCCAAGGGCGACCCGCTGACACTGACGACGCCGATTACGAAGAGGCATGGCAGATCGACTTCTTCTCCGCCGTGCGACTGGCGCGGGCGACCATCCCCGCCATGCGCGAGCAGGGCTGGGGGCGCTTCGTCTGCCTCACCTCGGAGAACACCGTGCAGCCCTACTGGGAGGAGGCGGTCTACAACACCGCCAAGGCCGCGCTGAGCGCCTTCATCAAGAACCTCTCCTACCGCGAAGCGGCGCACGGGGTGCTGTGCAACACCGTGGCACCGGCCTTCATCGCCTCGCCGATGACCGACGGCATGATGCATCAGCGCGCCGAAGCGCTGAACTGCTCATTCGACGAGGCGGTGGAAAGCTTTCTCGACGAGGAGCGCCCGGGCATCGTCGCCAAGCGCCGCGGCGAAGCGGACGAGGTCGCCTACATCATCGCCATGCTGCTCTCCCCCCACGCCTCCTTCGTCAACGGTAGCAACCTGCGCGTCGATGGTGGTGCGGTGATGTCGGTCCAGAACTGACGCCGGAGCCAAAGCCAGCACTGACACCAGAGCTCGCACCGATGGTCACATCAGCGCGGGCGATGCCGGCAGTGCGGGTGCTCACATGTCAGTGCGGGTGCTCACATGTGATAGACAGCGACACCCCGGTAGTGGTATCGGTCTGGCTGGAGGCCCCCGGCGGCGGATTGTCGTTGAAGTCGGCCTCGTAGGAGAGCTTGAGCGCCAGAGCATCGTTCATCGCCACGACCAGCGCCGTCTCGGAACGCCCGATGATGTTCTCCCGTGACGACTCGGTGGCCAGGGTCTGAGTGAAGCGCGAGTTCTCGGAGAACTGCCAGCCGTAATCCAGCCCGCGTAGAACAGCGCCAGGTCGTCACTGCCGTCACCGGTGTACTCGTCGTGACTACCCCGGGGCCGACCTCGACCGAAAGCGAGTGCGGCGGCCCTCGAGGAGCTGGCGGCCGTAGCCACCGATCAGCGTGCTCTGCGAGTCGTAGCCGGAGAAACGGTCCTTGTCCCAGCGCGCCAGTCCGAACAGATAGTTGGGCGGAGAGAGGTTGTAGCGCGTGCGGCCCTGGACGAGTACTCCTCGGCGGGAGGTCTCGTCATCGTCGCTGGCGCTCTTGGCCCCCACTTCAAGTTATAGGACCAGGCGCATCGAACCAGGTCATGTCGGCGCCGGCCCCGCAGGCTCCGCTGTGGCTGTTGCCGCTGATCTTGTGATAGCCCAGTTCGGCCTGCCCCTCGAACGGCTTCTCGGCCTCGGCCGGGTTGTCCAGCGCCTCGAAATCATCGAGCTGGGCCTGGGCGCCGCCGGCCAGCGCCAGCAACCCGGCACCCAGCAGCCACTGCCGGACCCGCCCCAGCATCTTCGGTCGTCCTTGATGAATCACGTACGCCTCCTTTCTGACTGCCATGAACGCTACTGCCGTTTCGCACCCGGCCGGGCGGCAGGAAGCGCGCCCCGCCGCGGCGCGGTCAGGCGAAAACGGGGGATATAGACCACTAGCTCTTTAGAAGGTGCGGCAGCAACCAGGGTGTGTACGAAAAACCAACGCGCGTAAACCGTTCTCGTACAAAGCCTGGCGTGAGCGGCGCGGCAAGCCGGCCGTGGGGCTGGGGCAAAAAAATGGCGAGCCAATGGCTCGCCAAGCTTCCGTCTGTGAATAAGGTCTCTTACCCGACGGAAGAGCGCTCGGGTGGGCCACCACCGCCGCGGGCGATGGCCAAAGTAGAGAGGCGTCGACGTTGGCACGGGGCACCCGCATCGCTCACCGGGTGCCAAGTTAAGCGAGCGGGATGCTGGCGTCAATATTTATGGAAAGGATTTCCAATTTTGTGATGCGGCATGTCAGGGCAGCATCAGAAGCAGGTTTCCAGGTCTCCTCGACGTTTCAGGTCGGCATCCACCAGCAGCAGGCGACGCCACTTGTCGAAGGTCAGACAGGGGTGCGAGGTGCCGAAGGCGATCACGTCACCCACCGCGATCTCGGTGCCGGCGGGCAGCTCGAGAAACAGATGCTGATCCATGATGTGCACGCTGCGCCAGCCGTCGACCGCGCACGGCGTCGCCTGCCCCTGGGGATAGCGGCGCAGGGCGATGGGCAGATCCGGCTCATGACCGATGTCGCGCTTGCCCAGGGCGACGATCGCGCGCCCCGGTTCGGGCAGCGACTGCACCTGGGCGAACACCTCCAACGCCGGCTGCAGCTCACCGGCGAGCTGCGGATGGCGCGACTTGACGTCGGCCATGGCGCCGGCATAGAGCTTATGGTCGTGAACCACGTAGCAGCCGGGGCGCAGCACCGGCGTGTAGTGCTGGCGCAGCTCGGCGCGGTCGAAACCTTCGGCGATCAGATCGAACCACTTGGAGCCCGAGGCGGTGACGATCGGCGCCTCGCGCGCCAGGCCCCGCTCTCGCGCAGGCTGCGCACCGTCTCACCAGCCGTGCGGCGTAGGCGCGCACCGCCGCGACCTCGTCGCCGCCGTGGATCAGCCCTTCGTAGCCCTCGACCCCCACCAGCGCCAGCGCCGGCTCGGCGGCGATCGCCGCCACCACCGCCGCGACCTGATCAGCGTCGCGACAGCCACAGCGCCCGCCGGCGACACCCAACTCCACCAGTACCTGCAGACGCAGCCCGCGGGTGGCGAAGAAGGCACCCAGCGCACGCACGTTGTCGACCCCATCCACCACGCAGTAGTAATCCAGCCCCGCGGCGATGGCATCCGCCACCAGCGCCATGTTGGGCTCGCCGACCAGCTGATTGACCATCAGCACGCGCTCGATGCCGTGGGCGTGGGCCGCCGCTGTCTGTACCGCGGTGGCCAGGGTGATACCCCAGGCCCCCGCCGCCAGCTGACGCTTGAATAGCTCAGGCGTCATGGTGGTCTTGCCGTGGGGCGCCAGTTCGGCGCCATGGTCGGCAGCAAAGCGCTGCATCCAGGCGATGTTGTGGGCCAGCGCCGGTGCCAGCACCACCGCCGCCGGTAGCGGCACATCGCGCAGCAGCTTGGCCGGCGTCGACGCGCCGTACGGCGTGCCTTTCTCGATCACGGGGACACTACTGATCACGGAAACAGGACTGAGCGGGTGGTGCATGACGGGCCTCCAGGGGCAGAGCGAAAGCTGCCAGAGAAAAGATGACAGCACGGGCAGAGAACCAGCGACGCCAGCGCCGGCCGGTACTCGGCTCAGTCACCGCGTGACAGCGTCGTGGCGGCCTCGCGCAGAGCCTCGACGAGAGCCTCGCGGCGTGCCTGATCGGCATTGCGCCCTACGGTGAAGCAGAGCGTTGCGCGGGCGACGGTATCGCCCTCGTGAATGGGTACCGCCATGCAGCAGGCGAAGCTGTCCACCAGCCCTTCGGTGAGCGCATAGCCGCGCTGGCGCGTGTGTTCGATCTCGGCGAGGAAGGCATCGATATCGATCTGCTCACCGCTGGGCAGCACGAAATCGGCCTCCGGCACCAAACCCAGGATCGCCTCCCGCGGCATGCCGCCCAGCAGCACGCGCCCCGAGGCGGTCCACGGGATCGGCACCTTGACCCCGACCTCGGAACTGATCCGAAACGGCCGCGCACCGTTCTCGTTGAGCATGACGGTGTACTTGTCACCGTCGAGCATGCACAGCTGCGTGGTCTCGTCGAAGCGCGCCGAGAGCTGGCGCATCACCGGCCGCGCCCGGCGCAGCAGATCGTTGTGGTCAGCGTAGTCGAGGCCGAAGTAGTGCATCGCACGGCCGAAGAAGATACGCCCGTCGCTGCCGGTCTCCAGCCAGCCGGCCTCGCTGAGCAGATTGATCAGCTCATAGACGCTGGAGCGTGGCGCACCGGTGGCCGCCATCAGCTCCTTGGGCGTCATCGGTTCGCGATGCAGATGTAGCTGTTCGCACAGCGAGATGACGCGGTCGACGCCGCGCGCTCGGGCCGTCGATGTCGTGGATTGACGCATATCACCTCTTCGTTGGCCGGCATGAGAGGCCAGGGTAACCAACACCGATTGCCGGGATACGCCCCTCTTGCGCGGCGGACGGGAATGCGCGCAGTATAGATTTTCCGGTAAACCAGACAACAGTCCGAAATATCGGACAACCGATTGCTTCAGACAGCCGATCGTTTCAAACAGCCGATCATGTCAGACAGACAGGAACGCCGGATCACAGCCGCACACAGCAGCAGCCGCAAACAACATCAACAACAGGTGAGCCTACAAATGACCACGATCCACAAGATGCTGGGCGCCATCTCGGTATTCGCCCTCTCCTCGATGAGCGTCGCCGCGTGCACGCCGACACCCTGCAGGACGTGCTCGCGCGCGGCGAGCTGTCGTCGGCACCGGCAGCGCCAATCCGCCTGGCACTTCACCCAGAATGGACAGACCGTAGGCTTCGATGCCGAATCGGTCATATCCTGGCCCAAGGGCTGTTCAACGACCCCAGCAAGGTGCGCTTCGTCAATCAATCGTCCGATGCGCGCATCCCCAACCTGCTGACCAACA
The DNA here is from genome assembly GCF_003006155.1 of Salinicola tamaricis. Lineage (GTDB taxonomy): Bacteria > Pseudomonadota > Gammaproteobacteria > Pseudomonadales > Halomonadaceae > Salinicola > Salinicola tamaricis. Next base: position 1,377,105 of record NZ_CP023559.1, read on the forward strand.
AGGTCGATATTTCCTGCCAGGCGATGACCGTGACCGCGGCGCGGGCCCAGCAGGTTGCGTTCACCGTGCCCTACTACCGTGAAGGCGTCGGCCTGCTGATGCTCGACGGCGGCGACTATGCCGACTACCCCGCGCTCAAGGCGGCCGGTAGCGACATCACGGTGGCGGTGCTGCAGAACGTCTACGCCGAGCAGATGGTGCATCAGGCCCTCCCCGAGGCGAAGGTGGACCAGTACGAGAGCCAGAACCTGATCTATCAGGCGCTCAACTCCCACCGCGCTGACGCCGTGGCCACCGACCTCTCCACGCTGAAGTGGTACATGAAGAACAACAGCGGCCGCTATATCGACGCCGGCTACGCCTGGAACCCGCAGTCCTACGCCTGCGCGGTTTGTGCGCCGACGACGCCCGCTGGCTGCAGTTCGTCAACACCACCCTCGAGCAGGCGATGAACGGGGTCGAGTTCGAGCGCTACGCCGCGGCTTTCGAGCAGTGGTTCGGCGAGCGCCCGCCGGCGCCCGAGACCGGTTTCCCCAGCGAGATGCGCTGAACTCCGGGGCCCCGCGCCAGCCTCTGGCGCGGGGGTCTGTCCTCGAATCGCCGCCGGTGAATGAACTGTCATGAGCTATCACTTCAACTTCGCTCCGATCCTGGCGCAGTGGCCATTGCTGCTGAGCGGTATCGGGCTGGGCCTGCTGCTGGCGCTGGTCTCCATCGCGATCGGCTCGCTACTGGGGCTGGCCGTCGCCTTCGCCACCCGAGCACCGAGCCGCTGGCTGGCGACCTCGCCTTCGCCTGGATCTCGATCCTGCGCAATCTGCCGATTCTGGTGATCGTGCTGTTCCTGTTCTTCGGCATGCCCCAGTTGGGCCTGTCGCTGGACAAGATCAGCAGCTTCATCCTCCGCTCGCTCTGTCGCTCTACACCAGCGCCTACATGGCCGAGGTCTTCCGCGCCGGGCTGCTGAGCGTGCCACCGGGTCTGATCGAGGCGGGCCAGGCGATCGGCCTGACCCGGTCGCGCATTCAGCGCGATATCGTGCTGCCAATCATGTTCCGCAACGCGCTGCCGGCGTTCGGCAACAACTTCGTCTCGCTGTTCAAGGACACTTCGCTGGCCGCCACCATCGCGGTGCCGGAGCTGACCTACTATGCGCGCAAGATCAACTCCGAAACCTTCCGTGTGATCGAGGTGTGGCTGGTCGCCTCGCTGCTCTACATCGTGCTGCTACGCCATCACGCTGATTCTGCGGGCGCTGGAGAAGCGCCTGGTCCTGAGGCGAACTGAGATGCAGTGGGACTACTTCTTCGACCAGGTGCTCAGCCACCGGGATGCGTTGCTGCAGGGCACCGCGGTCACTATCGGCGTCTCACTCTCGGCCATCGTCGCGGGCACGCTGCTGGGCATCGCGATCGGGGTCGCCGTGACCTACGGCATCAAGCCGCTGCGCTGGCCGGCGCGCGCCTACATCGACATCATCCGTGGTACCCCGGTGCTGGTCCTGGTGCTCGCCACTTTCTATATCTCGTCTGCCGTGGGTCTCGATCTGGGCGCCTTCCAGGCCGGGGTGCTGGCGCTGACGCTGTTCTGCGCCTCACATGTCGGCGAGATCCTGCGCGGCGCCCTGCAGGCGCTGCCGCGTGGGCAGATCGAAGCCGGCCGCGCCATCGGTCTCACCTTCGGTGGCATCTTTCGCCACATTCTGTTCCCCCAGGCGCTGCGCTACGCACTGCCGACCTGGATCACCGCCGCGGTGGAGATGGTCAAGGCGTCCACCCTGCTCTCCGTGATCGGCGTCGCCGAGCTGCTGCTCACCACCCAGCAGATCATCAGCAACAATTTTCTCAATATGCAGTTCTACCTGCTCGCGGGGCTGATCTATTTCCTGATCGACTTCGCCATCGAGCAGGTCGGACGCTACGTCGGCCGGCGTCTCGACCGCCCCGCCAGGAGAACGACATGACTCCCATCGTGGAAGTGCGCGCGCTGCACAAACGCTTCGGCGAACTCGAGGTGCTCAAAGGCATCGACCTCGTGGTGAACGAGGGCGAAGTGGTCTCGACATCGGCTCCAGCGGTTCGGGCAAGACCACCCTGCTGCGCTGCCTCAATCTGCTCGAAGAGTTCCACCAGGGCGAGGTGCGGATCGGCGGCGAGAGCATCGGCTATCGCCAGCGCAACGGCCAGCGCGTGCGCGCCAGCGAGCGCGAGATCGCCGGCCAGCGGGCGATGACCGGCATGGTGTTCCAGGCGTTCAACCTGTTTCCGCACATGAGCGCGCTGGACAACGTCACCCTCGGCCTCACTCGGGTGCGCGGCATGCCCAGGCGTCAGGCGGTGGAGCTGGCCGACCACTGGCTGGAGCGGGTAGGCATGCTAGAGCGCCGCGATCACCGCCCCGCCCAGCTCTCCGGCGGCCAGCAGCAGCGGGTCGCGATCGCCCGCGCCATTGCCATGAACCCCCGCGTGATGCTGTTCGACGAAGCGACTTCGGCGCTCGATCCGGAGCGGGTCGGCGAAGTGCTCGAGACCATTCGCAGTCTCGCCCAGGAGGGCATGACCATGGTGCTGGTCACCCATGAGATGCGCTTTGCCCGCGATGTCTCCGACAAGGTGGTGTTCATGGATAGCGGCCGCATCGCCGAGCAGGGTCCGCCCGCGACGCTGTTCTCGACCCCCGAGTCACCACGGCTGCAGGCATTTCTCAAGACCTCATCACTGTGACAGCGAGCGCTTCGCCACGATGGGCCGGGGCCGACGCTGCGCGTCGACGACGGTGATAAGAGAATCATTTTCACGAATCTCTCAATCAGGATAAAAACTAATAAGCATGCGTCCCCAGCCCGACACTGGCTATCGCCAGAGGAGATCTCCGTGAGCCAGCAGATCGACATTCTGTCGTTGATCACCGCCCGTCTTCCCAGCCTGCGCGCCGCCGAGCGCAAGGTCGCCGGGCTGATCTTCGACGATATCGATTTCGTCGCCGAAGCGAGCATCGGCCAGATTGCCGCCCGCGCCGGGGTCAGCGACGCCACGGTGACCCGCTTCGCCCGAGCGGTGGCGTGCCGCAACGTGCGCGACCTCAAGACCCGCCTGACCCGAGCCCTGGCCGCAGGGCGCCGTTTCATCCAGGAGGCGAACGAGGAGGATGGCCTCGGCGTGATCTACGACAGCGCCACCCAGACCCTGGCGCTCAACCGCACGCTGATGGAGCAGGCCGACGTCGAGGGTGCGGTAGAGATGCTCGATGGCGCCCGCCAGATCCTGGTTTTCGGCGCCGGCGGCGGCTCCACGGTGATGGCCCAGGAGCTGCAGTTCCGGCTGGTGCGGCTGGGCTATGCGATCAGCGCCTATCCGCAGGCGCTGCTGCCACGTATGGTCGCCGCCACCTGGAGCCGGAAGACGTGGTGGTGGCGCTCTCGACCAGCGGCTACACCCCCGAGATCAACGATGCCGCCGAGTTGGCCCGCGAATACGGCGCACGCGTGATCGCGATCACCGCGGTCGGCTCGCCGCTGGCCGGCATCGCCGATCTGGCGCTGCCGCTGGCCTCACGGGAGACCGACTTCATCTATTTTCCATCGTCGTCACGCTACGCCATGATGGCCGCCGTCGACATGCTGGCGCTGGGCCTGGCGCTACGCCACCGGTCGCGGACCCGCGACAAGCTGCGGCGGCTCAAGATCACCCTCGATGCCCATCGCGGTGGCGACAATCGCCAGCCGCTCGGCGACTGAGCCGCCAGGAGCCGACATGCCCCACCAGCACGACCTGCTGATCCGCGGCGCCAGTCTCATCGATGGCAGCGGCCGCGACGCCTTCGTCGCCGATGTCGCCATCGACGGCGAGCGTATCGTCGCCGTGGGCGACCTGGCCGAGGCCCGCGGCCGCGAGGAGATCGCGGCCGCGGGGCTGACCCTGACCCCTGGCTTCATCGACGTTCATACCCACGACGACATCAATGTCATCCGCACCCCAGAGATGCTGCCCAAGCTCTCCCAGGGGGTCACCACCGTGGTGGTCGGCAACTGCGGCATCAGCGCCAGCCCGGTCAGCCTCGACGGCGAGGTGCCGGACCCGATGAACCTGCTCGGACGCGCCGAGGATTTCCGCTACCCCACCTTCGCCGCCTACGCCGAGGCGGTGACCACGGCGCGCCCCGGCGTCAACGTCGCCGCGCTGATCGGCACACCAGTCTGCGCAGCCAGGTGATGGACCGCTTCGACCGTTCCGCCAGCCCGGCCGAGTCGCCACCATGCGCGCCCAGCTCGAGACCGCCCTGGCCGAGGGCGCGCTGGGGCTCTCCTCGGGGCTCGCCTACCGCAATGCCCTTCCACGCCACCAGCGCCGAGATGAACGCGCTGGTCGAGGCGGTGGGGCACGCCGGCGGCGTCTATACCACGCATCTGCGTAACGAATTCGCCGGGCTGCCCGCGGCGATGGAGGAAGCCTTCGCCACCGCCGCCCATGGCCAGGCGCCGCTGGTGATCTCGCATCTCAAGTGCGCCGGTGCCGGCAACTGGGGCAATGCGCCGCTGGCGCTGGCCAAGCTCGACGACGCCGCGCGCCGTCACGGCGTGCACTGCGACTGCTACCCCTACACCGCCGGCTCCTCGACGCTGGACCTGGGCCAGGTCACCGACGAGATCGAGATCTTCATCACCTGGTCCGACCCGCACCCAGAGATGGCACGTCAGCCGCTGAAGACGATCGCCGCGCAGTGGAAGCTGTCGCTGGAAGACGCCGCGCGGCGGCTGCAGCCGGCCGGCGCGATCTACCACAACATGAGCGAAGCGGACATGCGCCAGGTGCTGACGCACCCGCTATCGATGGTGGGCTCCGACGGCCTACCCAACGATCCGCATCCGCACCCGCGGCTATGGGGTGCCTTCCCGCGGGTGCTGGCGCATTACAGCCGTGACCTGCAACTGCTGCCGCTAGCCGCGGCGGTACGCAAGATGACCGGGCTCTCCGCCGCCAACTTCGGCCTCAGCGACCGCGGCGAGATCCGCCCCGGCGCCTTCGCCGACCTGGTGCTGTTCGACCTCGACAACCTCGAGGACACCGCCACCTACAGTGCGCCGATCGCCACGGCCTGCGGCATCGAGCTGGTGGTGGTCAATGGCGTGATCGGCTATCGCCACGGCCAGGCCTGCGCCCCCCGTGGCGGGCGCCTGCTGCGGCGCGAGGTGCGGCTTTCATCGCGCCCCTCGCGGCCCGCCGCCTGATATGCCACATCGGCCCCGCGCGTCGCGCGGGGCCTTCCCTGACCCAGAGAGGAGATTTTTCATGAGCATCAAGCGTTATGGCGTCGAAGGCGGCGTCGGCACCGGCGGCCAGAAGCTGCCCTTCGCCCGCGCCACCGAAGCGGGCGGCTGGCTGTTCGTATCAGGCCAGACACCGATGACCGACGGTGAAGTGGTCGAGGGCAGCATCGTCGAGCAGTCGCGGCTGGCCTTCGCCAACTGTCTGAAGATCGCCGAGGAGGCCGGCTATGGCGTCGAGGACGTCGTCCATGTCACTGCGGTGCTGACCGACGCGCGCTACTTCAGCTCGTTCAACAAGGTGTTCAAGGAAGTGTTCGGCGACCACCCGCCGGCGCGGATCTGCAGCGTCCAGGACCTGGTGGTGGACTGCAAGGTGGAGGTCGACATCAAGTGCTATCGCGCCGATCGCGTTTGATAAATGCCTGCACGGACGCATCGCTTTGTTGCACGGTACTCGGGAACTCGCCTAACCCCCAGTTATGTCTCGCTCCCTGTGTGCCGTGCGCCTAGCGCTGCATTCCGCTCGGCTATTTATCCGATTTTCTTGGCGCTGGCCAAAGCTTCGATAGTCAGCAGTGAAGCTTTGGAAGGCAAGTTCGAGTAACAGCAAGAAAGGTGGTCGCGCCCCGGCAAGGGCGCGACCGCAGTGAAAAACCCCACAGGACATGACATTTCACACTGCGCCGGTCGCGGCAACGACCGGGAGGACAATTATAAGAGGTCGCCATGAACAGCCAAGTCTTCCTCGGCACCTTCGTCGCCTACGTGATCGTGATGATCGCATTCGGCTGCTGGGTCTCGCGCCACAGCCGTGGCAGTGGCGACGACTTCCTGCTCGGCGGGCGCAGCCTGCCGCTCTTTCTGACCCTCGGCACCACCGTGGCAACCATGGTCGGCACCGGTTCGAGCATGGGTGCCGTCGGTTTCGGCTACGTCAACGGCTGGGCCGGCGCGCTCTACGGTATCGGTGGGGCGATCGGCGTGCTGCTGCTGGCTTTCTGGTTCGCCCCGGTGAGACACCTGCGCTTCATGACCATGAGCGAAGAGCTCTCCTACTATGTCGGCGCCAATCGCCTGGTGCGCAACGTCGTCGCGGTGCTGATCTATATCGCCTGTATCGGCTGGCTCGGCGCGCATATCCTCGGTGGCGGTCTCTATCTGTCATGGATGGCGGGGATCGACCTGACCATGGCACGCATCCTGGTCGCGCTGGGCTTCGGCATCTATTGCGTGATCGGCGGCTACATGGCGGTGGTCTGGACCGACACCGTGCAGGCGGTGGTGCTGTTCGTCGGTTTCATCGTGATGGCGATCATCGCGCTGGTCGAGGTCGGTGGCTTCTCCAGCCTCGGCGCCCATATGGACGTCGCGGCCACCGACTTCCTCGGGATCGGCAAGATCGGCCTGGTGCCGGCGCTGTCGCTGGCGGCGGTGATCGCGGTCGGCGTGCTGGCGACCCCCTCCTACCGCCAGCGCATCTACTCCGGCCATTCGGTGGCCTCGGTGCGCAGGTCGTTCGTGATCACCGGCGTGCTCTATCTGTTGTTCTCGATCATTCCGGCGATCATCGGCATGGCGACCCATGCGCTCAACCCAAATCTGAACAACAGCAATTTCGCCTTCCCGTTCCTCGCCACCGAGATCCTGCCGCTATGGCTGGGCCTGCTGCTGCTGGTAGCGGGGCTCTCGGCGACCATGTCCAGCGCCAGCTCCGATGCCATCGCCGGGGTCTCGATCCTGCTGCGCGATATCTACGTGCTGTTCACCGGCCATACGCCCTCGGCGCGCAAGGTCGTGGGGCTGTCACGTCTGGCGCTGGTCGTCACCATCGGCCTGGCGCTGCTGTTCGCGCTCACCTCCAACAACGTCATCAGCTATATCACCAGCATGATCGCCACGGTGATGGCAGGGATGTTCGTCTGCGGCGTGCTCGGACGCTTCTGGCCGCGCTACACCTGGCAGGGCGCCATCGCCACCCTGGTGGCGGCCTCGGTGACCTCCTTGGCGGTGATCAACGTCGACGCCTGGGCGGCGTTCTGGGGCAACCCCAGCATCCCCGCCGTGCTGGTCGCGCTGATCGTGGGCGTCGTCGTCAGCCTGGTCACGCCCGCCTCGAAGGTGGCACCGGAACAGGCACTCGAGATCATCGACGCCGAGCGCGAACGCATGGAGCGGGACGACATGCCGGCCAAGGCGGTTGGCGGCAAACCGGTCTGACGCCAACGAGCTGGGGTGCCCCTGACGGGCACCCTAGCTCATCGCCGGCGACCGACTCGTCACGGCACCACGACCCGAATGTTCATCTCCCGCTCGTCGAGATTGTCGGCACCGCCACGGTCGACGACCAGAAACTCTCCTTCGCGCTCCAGCACCGAGTGGATCGCATGCCAGGTGCCGGCCCGATAGTTGACCCCCTGGCGGCCGTCGGTGACGAAGGCGCGAATCGCGCTCGGATCGATGGCGTCGCCCGGCGGCGCCACCACGACCACGAAGCGCTCTTCGTGCAGCGGCATGAATGCCTGGCTGCCCAGCGGATGACGCTCGAGCAGATCGATCTCCAGCGGCAGCGTCACCGGCTGGCTGACGAAGAGACTGATCAGCGGCGGTGTGGCGTCATCACGGACATCAACCTTGGCCAGCGCATGGTGGCGCTGGGTGCGGCCAGCGTTGATCGCGAACGACTCGCCGATGCGCGCATCGATCACCTCACCGAAGGGCGCGAAGTCCGCCGCGGTCAGCGGCTGCGCGTTGAGTTCCTGCATCTGCTCTGCTCCTGTCATCACTCACGGTCGTGTTCCGCCTCCGGTTTTACCCCATGAGGCCGCGCGCGTCGCGCCGGTTCATGGTCGTTCACGCCGCTATCGTATACAAACACGGCCACCGATTTCGCCACCGCCACCGACGACTCTATCTACCTCTTCTCGCCTCTCTCCTTGTCTCTCTCCTTGTCTCCACTGTCGACGCTTGACGCTCCGCTGCCTGCTGCCAAGGTCAAACCGCCCCACACCCTTCCCTTATCCCTCCATAGATTGTATAAAATATAAAATTATTCAGATCCTGCCCCCTCCATCACCGCCCTCTCGGCACGGGAGCCCCCATGCAGCGTATCCATGTCATCGATTCCCACACCGGCGGCGAGCCGACCCGGCTGGTGATGTCGGGCTTTCCGGCGCTGACCGGCGACATGGCCGCCCAGCGCGATCTGCTGCGCGAGCACCACGATCAATGGCGGCGGGCCTGTCTACTCGAACCGCGCGGCAACGACGTGCTGGTGGGGGCGCTCTACTGCGAGCCGGTCTCGCCGGAGGCCAGCTGCGGGGTGATCTTCTTCAACAACACGGGCTACCTGGGCATGTGCGGCCACGGCACCATCGGGCTGGTGGCGTCGCTTTACCATCTCGGCCGGCTGGCGCCGGGCACCCATCGCATCGACACCCCTGTGGGGCAGGTCAGTGCCATTCTCCATGACGACGGCGCGGTCACCGTGGGCAACGTGCCCGCCTACCGCTATCGCCAGCGGGTGCCGGTCGAGGTACCGGGCTACGGCGTGGTGCATGGCGATATCGCCTGGGGCGGCAACTGGTTCTTCCTGGTGGGCGAGCACGAGCAGACGCTGACGCTGGCCAATGAAGAAGCGCTGACGGCCTTTACCTGGGCGATCCGCCAGGCGCTGGACGCGCAGGCCATCACCGGCGAGAACGGTGGCCACATCGACCATATCGAGCTGTTCGCCGCGGACACCCACGGCAACCCACCGGCCGACAGCCGCAATTTCGTGCTCTGCCCCGGCAAGGCCTACGACCGCTCCCCTTGCGGCACCGGCACCAGCGCCAAGCTGGCCTGCCTGGCGGCGGACGGCAAGCTGGCCCCCGGCGAGACCTGGGTCCAGGCCAGCATCACCGGCAGCCGCTTCGAGGGGCGCTACGACTGGCAAGGCGATCGCATCCTGCCCTTCATCACCGGCACCGCCCATGTCACCGCCGATGCCACCCTGCTGATCGATGACAATGATCCGTTCGCCTGGGGCATCACCGCCTCCTAGCCGCGCACGCATCACTCCCGAACACGCATGACTTCCGAAAACAATGCCAGAGGACAACCATGACCGATTCCATTTTCAGCGGCTGCATTCCCGCACTGATGACCCCCTGCACCGCACAGCGCACGCCCGACTATGACGCCCTGGTCGCCAAGGGGCGCGAGCTGGTCGATCTCGGCATGCGCGCAGTGGTCTACTGCGGCTCCATGGGCGACTGGCCGCTGCTCAGTGAAGCTCAGCGTCAGGAGGGCGTGGCGCGGCTGGTCGCCGCCGGCGTGCCTGTCATCGTCGGCACCGGTGCGGTCAATTCGAAGGAGGCGGTCTCCCACGCCGCGCATGCGGCCAAAGTCGGGGCTCAAGGGTTGATGGTGATTCCCCGCGTGCTCTCCCGCGGCACCTCCAGCAGCGCCCAGCGCGCGCACTTCTCGGCGATCCTGGCCGCTGCCCCCGAGCTGCCGGCGGTGATCTACAACAGCCCCTACTACGGCTTCGCCACCCGCGCCGAGCTGTTCTTCGCGCTGCGCGAGGCGTTTCCCAATCTGGTCGGTTTCAAGGAGTTCGGCGGCGCCGAGGATTTGCGCTATGCCGCCGAGCACATCACCTCACAGGACGACGACGTCAGCCTGATGGTGGGGGTCGACACCCAGGTGGTGCACGGCTTCGTCGACTGCAACGCCAGCGGCGCCATCACCGGGGTCGGCAACGCCTTGCCGCGGGAGGTTCTCAAGCTGGTCGAGCTCAGCCGCCAGGCCGCCAGCGGCGACCCCGAGGCGCGGCGTCTGGCGCTGGAGCTGGAGCGCGCGCTGGCGGTGCTCTCCTCGTTCGACGAGGGCGCCGATCTGGTGCTCTATTACAAGCATTTGATGGTGCTCAACGGCGATAGCGAGTACCGCCTGCATTTCAATGAGAGCGACGCGCTCACCCCGGCCCAGCAGCGCTACGTCGAGACCCAGTACGCCCAGTTCCGCGAGTGGTATGCGCGCTGGTCGCAGGCACTCGATGCTTGAGCCACGGCCAGGCCGGGACGACGCTCCTTTCTGGTGACACTCTCCTGTATTCGACACTTTAGCGGCCCCCGGCGGGGCCGCGCCCGCTTTCCCTCCCCCGCATCTTTTCCTCCCCCACATGTCATCCCCGCCTCTCATTCAAAACGCGCCCGCCATCTCAGCTCAGTGAGCGATAACCTTTTTAAAATCGACTCGACCAAAGCGTGATTGGTTTTCAATGACTTTCGTCGCTCAATAAAAAAGCCAAGAGAGACCCCGTCAGAAAGAGCGACGTATTTAAAACAGCACTAATCACGCACTAAGAGCCCATTTCCAAACCCTCTGACAATGGGTGCCGAGGGCCGGGTCGAGCAACCGAATAAACACCGCCGACACAGTGTCGATAACGGTCTTCGCGACAACGACCCCAGGGTCTGGATCCAGTAGGCCGACAGCCCCAAACCGACACCCCGCGGTCGATCAATCGCCTCATTAGGCGCGCATCGCCTGTCACGAAGACGGGCGAAACCGGCGCCATCACGGGAGACCACCGATGAAGAAATCACTCGCCCTCAGCCTCGCGTTGTTGGGGTTCAGTGCCACCGCATCCGCGGCACAGGTCGTCGGCTTTTCACAGATCGGCTCGGAGTCGGGCTGGCGCGCGGCGGAAACCACCATCACCCGCAAGCAGGCCGAGCAGCGCGGGATCGATCTCAAGTTCTCGGATGCCCAGCAGCGCCAGGAGAACCAGATCGCCGCGCTGCGCTCGTTCATCGCCCAGGGGGTGGATGCCATCCTGCTCGCCCCCGTAGTGGCCACCGGCTGGGACAACGTGCTCAAGGAGGCCAAGGAGAGCGAGATTCCGGTGATTCTGCTCGACCGCCAGATCGATGCGCCCAAGGATCTCTACATGACCGCGGTGGGCGCCGACAGCGTGCACGAGGGCGAAGTGGCCGGCCAGTGGCTGGTCGACAAGGTCGCTGGCAAGCCATGCAACGTGGTCGAGCTGCAGGGCACCACCGGCTCGTCGGTGGCAATCGAGCGCAAGCAGGGCTTCGAGAAGGCGATCGCCGACCACCCCAATCTCAAGATCGTGCGCAGCCAGACCGGCGACTTCACGCGCTCCGGCGGCAAGGAGGTCATGGAGAGTTTCATCCGGGCGGAAAACGGCGGGCGCGATATCTGCGCACTGTTCTCGCATAACGACGATATGGCGATCGGCGCCATTCAGGCGATGAAGGAGGCCGGCCTGCACCCCGGCAAGGAGATTCTGACCATCTCCATCGACGCCGTGCCCGACTACTTCAAGGCGATGGCCAACGGCGACGCCAATGCCACGGTGGAGCTGACGCCCAACATGGCGGGCCCCGCCTTCGACGCGCTCGAAGCCTACTGGAAGGACGGCACCCAGCCGCCCAAGTTCATCCAGACCGACTCCAAGCTCTACACCCAGAGCGACGACCCCGAGGGCGAATACCAGCGGCGCAAGGATCTGGGTTACTGATCGTCCATGTCCAAACTCTCTGACCATGGGCGCTGGGGGCAGGGCAAAGCGAGGGTCCTTTGCCAGGGATGGCAAAGGTAGCGCCCAAGGAGGGGTTCATAGCGCCCTCGCGACGCCCTGCCGCCGGACAAGCTCACATCGTCTAGCGGCTGTGCCATGCGTTCTAAGCCACGCCTGCGGCCGGCATCGCACGCTGCCGGCCTTCCGCCCTCTCCACCCGGCGCTCTCGACGCCGCGGTGCCCGCTCACTCGGGGTGACCGACCATGCTGCTTGCCATCCAGTCACTGACCAAGACCTTCGTCGGCATGAAGGCGCTCGATGCGGTCGACTTCGATCTCGCCCGCGGCGAGGTGCACGCGCTGCTGGGCGAGAACGGCGCCGGCAAGTCGACCCTGATCAAGTGCCTCACCGGCGCCTATCGCCGCGACGCCGGCACGCTCTTGCTGGATGACGCGCCGATATCACCGGACTCCACCGCCCAGGCCCAGGCGCTGGGTATCGGCACGGTCTACCAGGAGGTCAACCTGCTGCCCAACCTGACCGTGGCCCAGAACCTCACCTTCGGCCACGAGCCGCGACGCTTCGGCATCGTCGACACCCGCGCCCAGCGCCGCCAGGCGGCGGCGATGCTGGAAGGCTACGGGCTCGCGATCGACCTCGACCGCGATCTCGGCAGCTACTCGGTGGCGGTGCAGCAACTGGTCGCGATTGCCCGCGCGGTGGCGCTGTCGGGCAAGGTGCTGATTCTCGACGAGCCCACCGCGAGTCTCGACGACCGCGAGGTGCAGATGCTGTTCGCGGTGGTGCGCCGGCTGCGCGATCAGGGCCTGGGTATCCTCTCGTGTCGCACTTTCTGGATCAGGTGTACGCGCTGTGCGACCGCATCACGGTGCTGCGCAACGGCCGCAGGATCGTCACCGCGCGCTGTGACGAACTCGACCGGGTACGTCTGATCGAACACATGCTGGGGCGTGAACTGGCGGCGGAGGAGCATGCCGCCAGGCGTGCCGAGGGCCACACGGAGGCCGCCGGGGAGCCGTTGCTCGCCTTCGAGCAGGTGGGCCGCCGCGGGCATATCGAGCCGTTCGATCTCAGCATCCAGCGCGGCGAGGTGATCGGCATGGCGGGCCTGCTGGGCTCGGGTCGCACCGAGACCGCCGAGGTGATGTTCGGCATCAAGCGCGCCCACAGCGGCCGCGTTCGCGATGTCGAGGGCACAGATGGGGGCAAAGGCGCGGACGAGCTGCACTTGCGCGGCCCGCGCGACGCCATCGCCGCCGGCTTCGGCTTCGCCCCGGAAGACCGAAAGACCGACGGGATCGTCGCCGAGCTGTCGATCCGCGAGAACATCATCCTGGCGCTGCAGGCCCGCCGCGGCTGGATGCGGCCGATCCCCCGCGCCGAACAGCAGCGGCTGGCCAACGACTATATCGCACGCCTGGATATCCGCACCTCGGGGGCCGAGAAGGCGATCGGCGAGCTCTCCGGCGGCAATCAGCAGAAGGTGGTGCTGGCGCGCTGGCTGGCGATGAACCCGCGCTTTCTGATTCTCGACGAGCCGACCCGCGGCATCGATGTCGGCGCCCACGCCGAGATCCTCACCCTGATCCGCGAGCTGACCGCCAAGGGCATGGCCGTGCTGGTGATCTCCTCCGAGCTGGACGAACTGATCGCCGTCTCCGACCGCGTGATCGTGCTGCGCGACCGGCGCCAGGTCGCCACCCTGGTCGGCGAGGAGATCGGCCTGGAACCGGTGGTGCGGGCGATCGCCAGCGCCGACACCCACACCGAGGAGGCCCCCGCATGATGCCCGCCGGCGTGAAACGCGTGCTGCCGCAGCTGATCACCCTGGCCGTGCTGGTGGCGCTGGTCAGTGCGGTCTTCCCCGACTTCCTGCAGCTGCACTACAGCGACGGCCGGCTGATCGGCCCGGTGATCGACGTGCTCAAGCGCGGTGCGCCGGTGGCGCTGCTGGCGATCGGCATGACCCTGGTGGTCGCCACCGGCGGTATCGATCTCTCGGTGGGCACGGTCATGGCGATCACCGGCGCGGTCGCCGCGGCGGCCATCGTCGCCGGCCACGGGCTGCTCTGGGCGCTGGGCCTGGCGCTGGCCGCCGGCCTGTGCGCGGGGCTGTTCAGCGGCTGTCTGATCGCCTTCCTCGGCATCCAGCCGATCGTCGCCACCCTGATCCTGATGATCTCCGGGCGCGGTATCGCCCAACTGATCACCGAAGGGCGCATCCTGACCTTCAACCTGCCGGCGTTCAGCTTCCTCGGCTCCGGCCATCTGCTCGGCATCCCGGTGCCGGTCTGGCTATGGCTGGCGGCGGCGACGTTGACCGTGGTGGTGGTACGGCGCACCGCGCTGGGGCTCTTGATCGAAGCGGTGGGCATCAATCGCCGGGCCAGCGCGCTGACCGGGATCAACGCCCGCGTCATCCTGCTCGCGGTCTACATGATCTCGGGGCTGTGTGCGGCGCTGGCGGGGATCGTCACCACCGCCGACATTCGCGGGGCGGATGCCAACAACGCCGGGCTGTGGCTGGAGCTGGACGCCATCCTGGCCACGGTGATCGGCGGCAACTCGCTGCTCGGGGGGCGTTTCTCGATCCCGGCGGCGGTGATCGGTGCGCTGATCATCCAGACCATCAATACCGGCATCCTGCTGGCGGGCTTCCCGACCGAATACAACCTAGTCATCAAGGCCGCGCTGGTGGTCGCCATCTTAGTGCTGCAGTCGCCCCTGCTGGCGGGCGACCTGAAGCGGGTGGCCGCGCGCCTGACACGCCTGCGCCATCCCGCTCCGGCGACGAAAAAAGAGAGGGCGAGCCCATGATCAACCCCCGGCGCTATCCGCTGCTGGCGACCATCGCCATCTTCGTCATCGCCTACGCCATCTGCTATGTACAGTTCCCCTACATGCTGTCCACCCGGGTGGCTGGCAATCTGCTGACCGACAACGCCTATCTGGGCATCGTCGCGGTCGGCATGACGGTGGTGATCCTCTCCGGCGGTATCGACCTGTCGGTGGGTGCGGTCATCGCCTTCTCCGGCGTCTTCATCGCGGTCATGCTGCGCGATACCGGGCTGCACCCGGTGCTCGTCTTCGCCCTGCTGCTGGCTCTCACCACCGCTTTCGGCGCGGCCATGGGCGCGCTCATCCACCGCCTGGGCATGCCGCCGTTCATCGTCACCCTGGCCGGGATGTTCCTCGCCCGCGGCGTGGCCTACATGCTGACCATCGATTCAGTGGCAATCGACCACCCCTTCTTCGACACCCTCCAGAGCACCTACTGGCTGATGCCGGGCAAGGGGCGGCTGACCCTGATCGGGGTGATCATGCTGCTGGCCTTCGTGGTGGGCCACGTGGTCGCCCATCGCACTCGCTTCGGCGCCAATGTGTTCGCCCTCGGCGGCGGCCAGCAGACTGCGCGGCTGATGGGCAGCCGGGTCGGGCGCACCACGGTGATGATCTACGCCTTTTCGGGGCTGATGGCGGGCCTCGGCGGTATCGTCTTCGCGCTCTACACCGGCTCCGGCTATCCGCTGGCGACGGTCGGCACCGAGCTGACCGCGATCGCCACCGTGGTGATCGGCGGCACCCTGCTCAGCGGCGGCGCCGGCTATGTGTTCGGAACCCTGTTCGGGGTGCTGACCATGGGGCTGATCCAGACCTATATCGTCTTCGACGGCACGCTCTCGAGCTGGTGGACCAAGATCGCCATCGGCGTGCTGCTGCTGGCCTTCATCGTGTTGCAAAAGGCGCTGCTGCGACTGGGGACGCCGCGCGCCAGCGCTCTCGGCTGACACCTGACACCGAGCTCTCGATCTTGAGCTCCCGATCTTGAGCTCCCGACTCCGAGCTCTCGACCCCAAACTCTGAAACCCGAGCTCTCACCCCCAAGCCACGAACCATGATCCCGGTAACGGATGGACGCCATCGGGGCATTTGTACACAATATGCAAAATTCCCACACAGTCCCCACATCATGCCATTCAAGACCCGGGCCCAGTACGTCGCCGACGATCTGCGCCGACGCATTCTCGGCGGCGAATTCAGCGGCGGTACCCAACTGCGCCAGGATGCCCTGGCCAAGGATTACGGCGTCAGCCGAATTCCGGTACGCGAGGCACTGCTGACCTTGGAAGCGGAGGGGCTGGTCGAGTTCCACGCCCACCGCGGCGCCTTCACCACTGAGCTGTCGGTGGCCAAGATCCGTGAGCTGTTCGACCTGCGCGTGCTGGTCGAGGGCTACGTACTCGAACGTGCCATCCCGCGTCTGACCCCCACGGACCTGGCACAGGCCGAGACCATCCTGAGCGACTACGACGACGCCCTGAATGCCGGGCGCCAGATCGATCACTGGAGCGATTTCAACTTCGCCTTTCATCGCGCCCTCTACGCCCCCGCCGAGCTGCCCGAGGCGATGGCGATGATCGCTCAGCTCAATACCAAGTCGGATCGTTACATCCGCATGCAGCTGCTCTACACCCGCCAGATCGAAAAGGCCGAGCGCGAGCACCACGCGCTGCTCGATCTCGCCCGCCAGGGTGACGCCCAGGCGCCTGCCAGGTGCTCGAACGGCATATCCTCGACGCCTGCGAGGGGATCGTCGCAGTACTCGAGCGCAATCTGGCCAGCCAGGCCTGAGCGCGAGCCGTCCCGCGCATCCAGCGTCGACGAGATCACGCGCCGTCTTCCCGCACCGCCCGTGATCCCTGCGCACCACCCACGATAGCCATCGACAAGCGCTCCGGCGGCGGGCATGATGGATTTTATACAATCTACAAAGCCATCATCGTGATGCGCGCCAGGACGAGTCATCGCGCGCTACCCAGCGCGAGACGCCTGCCCATGCCCACTCTCCACCACCCCTGCCTCGCCGAATGCCCGGGGCTCTTCGGACGCCCGACGCGCTTCAGATGCGGATATCGCCGTGGTCGGCGCGGGCATCGTCGGCGTCTGCTGCGCGCTGGCGCTGGCTCGCCAGGGCCAGCGCGTGCTGGTGCTCGACCCGCAGCCACCGGGCATGGGGGCCTCCTTCGGCAATGCCAGCCATCTGGCCACCGAGCAGGTCTTCCCCATCGCCGATGCCGGCATCCTCAAGCGCCTGCCGTGCATGCTGCTCGACCCGCTGGGGCCTCTGCGTCTGGACTGGCGCCACCTGCCACGCGGGCTGCCGTGGTTCGCGCGCCTGCTGTGGAACCTGCGCCCGGGCCCTACCGCGCCAGCGTGGCCGGACTCGGCGCGCTCAACGGCGCTAGCCTGGGCGCCTGGGCAGCGGCTGCTGACCTCGGTGGACGCCGGTCCCCTGCTGCACCAGCAGGGCTCGGTGCTGGCCTACGAGAAGCCGGACTCGCTGGCGCTGCTGACGGCGCTGGCCGAGCGCACCCGCGCCCAGGGCGTGCCGGTGGAACCGTGGGATGCCGCCAAGCTTCATGCCGCGGCGCCGACACTCTCGCCACGCCTGCGCGGCGGGCTCTTCTTTCCCGCCACCGGCCACTTCCTCAATCCGCTGCGGGTGGTGGAGACCCTGGCCGAGGCGGCGCGGCGCGAAGGCGTGCGTTTTCTCCGCGAGCGGGTGCGCGACGGCCACACCACAACGGAGGGCGTCACGCTGACCACCACACAGCGCACGCTGCGGGTCGCCCGCGTGCTGATCGCCTGCGGCGCCCACTCGGCAGCGCTGACAGAGGCGCTGACCGGCGTCCGCGTGCCGCTGGACACCGAGCGCGGCTACCATCTGATGCTACCCCGCGAGCAGGCACGGCTGCCGTTCGCGGTCACCGCCTTCGAGCGCCGCTTCATCATGACGCCGCTGCCCGACGGCCTGCGCCTGGCCGGCACGGTGGAGTTCGCCGGACTCGAGCGCCCGCCCAACCTGGAGCGCGCCTGGCAGTTGCATCGTCTCAGCAAGGGGCTGTTCACGCAGGAGCTCGACATCACCGATGCCAGTACCTGGATGGGCTTTCGCCCCTCGCTGCCGGACTCGCTGCCGATCATCGACCGTGCCCGGGGCGGGCGCGTGCTGCTGGCGTTCGGTCACCAGCACCTAGGGCTGACCCAGGCGGCGATCAGCGCCGAGATGATCGCCGCCCTGGCGCGCTCAGGCGATGACACCACCGCCACCGCGGGCCCGAGCGCCGCATCACCCGCGCACGACCTGCCGGCGTTCGCGCCTTACCGCCTGACGCGATTTGGCCGTGAGCGCTGACGATGGGCGCTGAAGTGATGAACGCCGGGTCCGGGCCTTGGACTCAGCGGCGCGATAGCCGCAGCGGCATCTGCCGATTGACGTCCTTGTAGAGCAGATAGCGGAACGGCCCCGGCCCGCCGGCATAGCAGGACTGCGGGCAGAAGGCGCGCAGCCACATGAAATCGCCGGCTTCGACCTCGACCCAGTCCTGATTGAGGTGATAGACCGCGCGCCCCTCGAGCACATAGAGGCCATGCTCCATCACGTGGGTCTCGTCGAACGGGATCACCCCGCCCGGCTGGAAAGTGACGATGGTGACATGCATGTCGTGGCGCAGGTCGGTGGGGTCGACGAAGCGTGTGGTCGCCCAGCGGCCGTCGGTATCCGGCATCGGCGTCGGCGCGATCTCCTGCTCGTTGGTGACGAAGGCCGGCGGCACCTCCACCCCCTCGACGACCTCATAGGCCTTGCGGATCCAGTGAAAGCGCACCGCCTCAGCGGCGTGATTGTGCAACTGCCAGTCACACCCCGGCGGCAGGTAGGCGTAGCCCCCCGGGGTCATGACATGCGCCTGGCCGGCCAGGGTCAGGGCCATCTCCCCTTCGACCACGAACAGCACGCCCTCGGCTTCCGGGTCCGACTCGGGGCGCTGGCTGCCACCGCCCGGAGCAACCTCCATGATGTACTGGGAGAAGGTTTCGGCAAAGCCGGAGAGCGGGCGCGCCAGCACCCACAGCCGGGTCTTTTCCCAGTGCGGCAGGTAGCTGGTAACGATATCGCTCATCACCCCCTTGGGGATCACCGCGTAGGCTTCGGTGAATACCGCGCGGTCATGGATCAACTGGCTCTGCGGCGGTAGACCGCCATGCGGGGCGTAATAGCGACGTGGCGGCTGGGCGCCACGGGGAGCGTCGGATTGCGACATGGGTCCTCCTCGGTGAAGGCACGGTGTCACCCGGGCAGGCTCGCGACCGAGCCCCGGGCCGGCACAGGCCAGTGAAACATCAAGCAAACGCGCGTGAAACGCCAATGAAACCAGCGTAACGGAAGAGGGCTTTTCGCGGCCATCGAGTTGTGAAACTATCGATCGGGTCCGAACGGCCCCGCGCTTCGGACACGCCCAGGGCGTCACCACAAGAATAAACCGGGGGCGGCGTCATACGCCGCAGGCACGCGCTCTCAGCCGGTTCGACCGGACATCACAACAGCAACACGACAGAGAGGACGAAGCGTCCATGAGCCCATCATCCGAGGCGGATCTTGACCGTTCGCACAAGAAACGATCGTTTCATATACCGCATATCTACGCCATCCTTTTCCTCTTCATCATCCTCGCGGCCATCGCCACCTACCTGATCCCCGCCGGCGTCTACGAGCGCGTGCCGGGGCCAGCGGGACGCACCACCATCGACCCGGCCTCGTTCCACTACGTGCCCGCCACGCCGACCGGGCTAACCGACTTCCTGCTGGCGATCCCCAACGGCCTGATGAGCGCCGGCCAGGTGGTGTTCTTCACCCTGATCATCGGCGGCATGTTCGCGGTGCTGCGGCGTACCGGCATCATCGAACTGGGTGTGGATAACCTGACCCGCCACTTCGCCGGGCGCAGCCTGTGGGTGATTCCGGTGCTGATGACGCTGTTCGCCGTCATCGCCACGCTGATCGGCACCCAGGAGCTGTCGCTGGTCTATGTGCCGGTGATTCTGCCGCTGATGATCGCGCTGCGCTTCGACTCGGTGGTCGCCGCCGCGGTGGCGCTGTGTGCCACCACCGCCGGCTTCACCGCCGGCGTGCTCAACCCGATCAACACCGGGCTCGGCCAGCAGCTCTCCCATCTGCCGCTCTACTCGGGCTTCGGCCTGCGCCTGGTGGCGCTGGTCGCCATGCTCGCGGTGGCCGTGGTGTGGGTGCTGCGCTATGCCCGCCGGGTGCGTGACGACGCCAGCGCCAGCCTGCTCGACGACGACGCCGGCGAGCACGCCAAGCGGCACCACTACCAGCATGCGCTGGATGCCGACAAGCCGCGCGCCAGCGGGCGACAGAAGGCCGCCATCCTGGCCGCCCTGGGCTTCTTCGCCGCGCTGGTCTACGGCGTGCTCGGGCAGGGCTGGTTCATGCTCGAGATGGCGGGGCTGTTCATCGTCATGGGTATCGTCGTCGGCCTGATCGCCGGGCTCAAGGTCGATGCCATCTGCGAAGGCTTCAACGAGGGTTTCCGCGACGTCATGGTCGGCGCCATGATCGCCGGTATCGCCCGCGCCGTGGCCGTGGTGCTGGAAGATGGCCAGGTGCTCGACACCATGGTCCACGGCCTCGGTGTCGCGGTGGGCGGCCTGCCCACACTGTTCTCGGCGCTGGGCATGTATCTGGCCCAGCTCGGCTTCAACTTCGTGGTGCCCTCCGGCAGCGGTCAGGCGCTGGTGACCATGCCGATCATGGCGCCGCTCTCGGACCTGCTCGGGGTGACCCGCCAGACCGCGGTCCTCGCCTATCAGTTGGGCGACGGGATCGGCAACATCCTCTACCCCACCTCCGGCTACTTCATGGCCACCCTGGCCCTGGCCGGCGTGCCGTGGCAGCGCTGGGTGCGCTTCTTCCTGCCGCTGTTCGGCGCCTGGGTGGCGATCGCCGTGGCCCTGCTACTGTTTGCCCAGGCCAGCGGCTGGCAGGGTTAGGGCTGGTACGAGAGCTGCCGCCGCGTCGACGGCGCGGCGGCAGTCGAGTTCAGGGGCCCAGCTCGTCGAGCGACTCATACAGATCGGTGATGCCGTCGATCCGTGCCCGCCCCGATGCCAGCCGACGGTGCAGCAGGGCGTTGGCCAGCAGGCAGATCAGGCTCATCGGCGCGGCGTAGCTGTCGAACGCCGAGACGCTGTCCAGCGGACATTCGAGCCGCCAGGTGACATGCTCGGCGTAGCGCGCGGTGGTGGCATCGCCGATCAGCACACAGCGCTGCCCGCGCGCCGCCAGGGTCTCGATCAGCGCCTCGAACACCCGCGGCCGGCGGCGGAAGCCGAACAGCACCACCAGGGTCTCGGGATCGAGCTCGGCGAGCTCCTCGGCCAGCGACTGATTGGGCGCCGGCCATAGCGCCACGCCGGGGCGGCACTGCAGTAGCTGCTGGCGCAGATGCAGCGCCAGCGGGTAACTGTTGCGATAGCCCACCACCGCCAGCCGCGGCGCGGCGTCGAGCGCGTCGATCACCGCCTCGAAGCCGGCCGCCGAGAGCCCTTCGAGACACGCTGCAGATTCTCCTGCTCGCGGGCCAGGTGCCGGGAATAGCGCTCGGCACCTTCACCCAAGGCGTCGCTGCCCGCCGCCAGCGGCACGCCGACGTGGCGCAGCTCCCGGGCATGGGCCTTGACCGCCTTGAAATCGGCATAGCCCAAGCGCCGGAACAGCCGCGTCACGGTGGCCTTGGAGACCCCCGAGAGACGTGCCAGGTCGGCGGCGCTGTAGATCGCGAGATCCTCGAAGTGATCCAGAATGAAGCTGGCGACTCGCCGCTCCTGCGGCGCCAGTTCGCCGAAGCGCTGCTGGAGCTGACGTCCGATATGGCCCTGCATGCGTGCTGTCCCTGTCTCTCGTTCCCTGACTGTCGTTTCCTGACTGTCGTTCCCTGGCTCAGCTCCAGCCGTGCTGGCTGGCCCAGTGGCGGGCGATATCCACACGCCGGGTTATCCACACCCGGTCGTGGGCTTCGAGGTGATCGAGGAAGCGCTGCAGCGCGCGAAAGCGCCCGGGGCGTCCGATCAGTCGGCAGTGCAGGCCGATCGAGAGCATCTTGGGCGTCTCGGCCCCCTCCGCATAGAGCACGTCGAAGGCGTCACGCAGATACTGGAAGAACGGCTCGCCATGATCGAAGCCGTGGGCGAGGCGAAGCGCATATCGTTGCTGTCCAGGGTGTAGGGCACGATCAGATGGCGCTGGCTGCGCCCCTGGCTGTCGTCGACATCGCGCCAGAACGGTAGATCGTCGCCGTAGTAGTCGCTGTCGTAGAGGAAGCCACCCTCGTCCACCAGCAGCCGCCGGGTATTGGGGCTGTCACGGCCGGTGTACCAGCCCAGCGGGCGCTCGCCGTAGAGCGACTCGAAGATCGCCAGCGCGCGCTGCAGGTGCGCCCGCTCCACTGCCTCCGGCACGTTCTGGTAGTGGATCCAGCGATAGCCGTGGCAGGCCACCTCGTGGCCCAGCTCGCGGAACGCCTGGGCGGCTTCCGGGTGGCGCTCCAGCGCCATCGCCACGCCGAACACCGTCAACGGCAGGCCGCGCCGCTCGAACTCCTTGAGCACCCGCCACACCCCGGCGCGGGAGCCATACTCGTAGATCGACTCCATGCTCAGATGACGATCGGGGTAGGCCTCGGCACCGGCGATCTCGGAGAGAAACTGTTCGGCGTGCGCATCGCCGTGAAGCACACAGTTCTCCGCGCCCTCCTCGTAGTTGAGCACGAACTGTACCGCGACCCGGGCCTGGCCGGGCCAGTTGGACTGGGGCGGGTTACGGCCGTAGCCGATCAGGTCGCGGGGATAACCGTCATGCGCGGAAGACGTCATTGCAGAATTCCTTGTTCTAGTACCTTGCCCAGTGCCGGCTCCGCTGCCGA
Source organism: Salinicola tamaricis (assembly GCF_003006155.1). Classification (GTDB taxonomy): domain Bacteria; phylum Pseudomonadota; class Gammaproteobacteria; order Pseudomonadales; family Halomonadaceae; genus Salinicola; species Salinicola tamaricis. The sequence goes on from NZ_CP023559.1 coordinate 1,399,706, forward strand.
GGTTCGCTGTCGGTACGCGATCGGCGGCACGAGAATGCATGCATACGAGAGCAACATGAATTGTATCCATTCACGCTGCAAGCCTGCCCATGATGCGCCGGCACGAGCCGACTGTCTCGCACTCAGGCATCGCGCCAGATGCTGTATACGAAAGCGCCCGGCGAAAATCATTCGATGGCAGATGCCAACCTACTGACATGGCTTGAAAAGCTCGATGATGGCCGCCCAGGCGCCGCCTGCATGGCGGCGCGGGCGAGGTCATCCTGCTTGCGTTGCGCCGCCATCTCGCTTAGATTTTTTTGTATACAAAGGCTATAGCTCATTACCCACAACGCTAGGCCTCGATGCCCTGCTGCCGCGTCGCGTCGAGCCTCGTTCAGGAGTCATCCCCCGATGCGGATTCGCGTCATCAATCCCAACACCACCGCCAGCATGACCACGACCATCGGCGAGGCGGCCTCACATATCGCTTCGCCGGGCACCGAGATCGTGGCGACGACCCCCAAGAGCGGCCCGGTCTCCATCGAGAGCCACTTCGATGAAGCCATCAGCGCCGTCGGCGTGCTCGAAGAGGTCATGGCGGGGGAGCGCGAGGGCGTGGATGCCTACATCATCGCCTGCTTCGGCGACCCGGGGCTGCTGGCCGCCCGCGAGCTGACCCGCGCCCCGGTCATCGGCATCGCCGAGGCGGCCTTCCACATGGCCACGCTGATCAGCACCCGCTTCTCCATCGTCACCACCCTGGGTCGCACCGGCATCATCGCCGAACACCTGCTCGACCAGTACGGCTTTCGCCACCACTGCCGCCGCGTGCGCGCGGCCGAGATCCCGGTGCTGGATCTGGAGAGCGACGGCGAGGCGGCGCTGACCCGCATCATCGAGGAGTGCCGACGCGCCCGGGACGAGGATGGCATCGGCGCCATCGTCCTGGGCTGCGGGGGCATGGCCGACCTGACCGGTGAGATCGGCGACGCCGTCGGCCTGCCGGTGGTCGAGGGCGTGACCGCTGCGGTCAAGCTCAGCGAAGCCCTAGTGGGGTTGGGGCTGGGCACCAGCAAGGTCGGTGATCTGGCCTTTCCCCGACCCAAGGCCTTCACCGGGCGCTTCGAGCATCTGTCTCACATGACGCGCACATGACGCACATAGGACTCTCGTACATGGCTCTCGCACAGGGCTCTCACACAGAACCCGCGCAAGCTCTTGTGCGAGTGACACGAACCACAAGGGCCGCCCCCTGCTGGACAGGTCGCCCCGTCACACAGCCATCACCCAGGATAGCGCCACATGAAACCCTAAAGCCCGAGTAGCACGCCGCAAGAGTTCGCCCGGTTCCAGACCGGGACAACAACAACAGTGATCCCATCTTGCGAGGACGACAGCATGCGTCATGACCCCAATGCGGCCCAGCCTCTATCGGCCGAGCCAACCGACACGGCCACCAAGGCCGCCGGCCAGGAGTCGCTGGCCCCACAGAAGACCCGCATCATGGGTCGCACTTCCTATCTGCTGGCCTGGTTCGGTGGCTGCGTGTCGATCGGCACCTTCACCATGGGATCCAGCGTGGTCGGCACGCTGAACCTGCTCCAGGCGACGCTGGCGATCACCATCGGGTGCTTCGTGATCGGTATCGCCCTGGCTCTGAACGGTGCCGCCGGCTACAAGTACGGCATTCCCTTCATGGTGCAGGCACGCAGCGCCTTCGGCTTCAGCGGCACCCGCCTGCCGGGGCTGGTACGCGCCGTGCCCGCCATCGTCTGGTACGGCTTTCAGAGCTGGATCGGCGCCGGCGCCTTGAACATGGTCTCGGCGACTCTGTTCGGCTTCGACAATCTGATCTTCTACTTCATTGCTTTCCAGTTCCTGCAGATCGCCCTGTCGGTAACGGGCTTCCAGGGCATCAAGTGGCTGGAGAACATCGGCAGCGCCTTCATCCTGGCCTCGCTGGTCTACATGTTCTACAGCACCACGCAGCGCTACGGCGACGAACTCTCGGCCAGCCTGCTGACCATGAAGGGCTCCTGGGGCATGCCCTTCTGGGGCGCGACCATGCTGTTCCTGGGTATCTACAGCACCATGATGCTCAACGTCAGCGACTACTCCCGTGAGCACAAGGAGGGCAGCGGCCCGGGGTTGTTGACCACCCTCTACGCCATGTCGATCCTGCCCTGCACGCTGTTCATGGGGCTGATCGGCTATATGGTCTCCGAAGCCACCGGCGTCGCCGATCCGATCAAGGTCTTCGCCAATGCGGTCGACAATACGCCGCTTTTGATGACCACCCTGCTGTTCATCGCCTTCGCCCAGGTCACCACCAACGTGCTCAACAACGTGGTACCGCCGACCTACGTGCTGATGGATACCTTCAAGCTGAAGTACCGCACGGCCGCGGTCGTTGTCGGCCTGCTGGCCTTCGCCACCTTCCCCTGGGAGCTGGTGAAGGACGAGTCCGCCGCCGGCCTGCAGGTCTTCGTGCAGACCTACTCCGCCTTTCTCGGCCCAATCTTCGCCATCCTGGTGGTCGACTACTACCTGATCCGCCGCCGCACCCTGGATCTCGACAAGCTGTACGACTCGAGCGGGCCCTACCGCGGCGTGAATCTCGGGGCAGTGATCGCCACCCTGGTGGGCGTGGTCGCGGCCTTCAGTATCTCCACCGTCTCCTGGTACGCCAGCCTGCTTCCGGCCGGGCTGACCTACTTCCTGCTGATGAAGTACTGGTCTCCATGCCGGCGCTTCTGCGACTGAGGCCACGGCATCGGGGGCATCGAGAAAAACGACATGACGGGCAAGGATGCTCTCCGAGAGCGGGCTCTTCGCGGCGCAGGGCCTGGCATCAATCACAATGACAACTGGCCTTCACCATGACCGACCAAGAATTGAACATCCGGCAGATCGATCGGACGCTCTTCAACGAAGATCTTGCCCCGCTGCCGAAACACAAGCGCAGCTGGGGCTGGTTCGAGATATTCAATGTCTGGGCGAACGACATCCAGAGTCTGTTCGGCTATACCCTGGCCGCCTCGCTGTTCATCTCCTATGGCCTCAACGGCTGGGCGGTGATGGCGGCGATCATTCTGGCCGGCTTCGTGGTGATGTGGCTGGTCAATCTGAGCGGCAGACCCAGCGTTAAATACGGTATCCCCTTTCCGGTGATGATCCGTGCCAGCATGGGCGTGCGCGGCGCCAACCTGCCGGCGATGCTGCGCGCGATCATCGGCATCTTCTGGTACGGGGTGCAGACCTACTTCGCCTCGACGGCGCTGACCCTGCTGCTGACGGCGCTGTTCGGCGACCCCGGCGGGCAGTGGCTGGGCCTGTCGGCCATCGGCTGGCTGTCGTTCGTGGTCGTCTGGCTGTTCCAGATCACCCTGTTCTGGCAGGGCGTCGACAAGATCAAGCACTTCCTCAACTGGGCGGGGCCGCTGGTCTATGTCGTCATGGTCGTGCTGATGATCGTCGTCTGGTTCCAGGCCGGCAGCGATCTGCTGCCCGCCGTCAGCACCATCTTCAGCACCAGCAGCGACTATCAGGGCAGCGCCATCGGCGCCTTCCTGACGATCACCGGCACCATGATCGCCTACTTCGCGGCGGTGGTGATCAACTTCGGCGACTTCTCGCGCTTCGTCAGAAGCGAACGCGACATGAAGCTCGGCAACCTGCTGGGCCTGCCGCTCAACGTGGCCATCTTCTCCTTCATCGCCCTGATCATCACCGCCGGCACCCTGGTGCTGTTCGGCGTACCGCTGACCAACCCCTCCGAGATCATCGAGCGGGTCGACTCGCTGCCGCTGACGCTGCTCGCTGCGGTCACCTTCTTCGCTGCGACCGTCGGTATCAACCTGGTGGCCAATTTCATTCCGCCGGCCTATGACCTGGCCAACCTCTTCCCCCGAAAGATCAGCTTTCGCATCGGCGGGTTGATCACCGCGGTGATCGCTTTCTTCGTCGGAGCGCTGTGGGTCGCCGTGATCAGCCACATCGGCATCCCCGGCTTCGTCAATGCGCTCGGCGCCGTGATCGCGCCCTTCTACGGCATCATCGTGGTCGACTACTACCTGGTGCGGCGCCAGCGGCTGGATATTCAGGACATGTTCTCCAGCGATCCCAACGGCGCCTACCATTACGTCAAGGGCTGGAACCGGCGAGCCCTGATCGCCTTCGGCCTGGCCGCGCTATTCTCCATCGCCTCGGTGTGGGTACCCGCGCTGCAGGTGCTGGGCGGCTACGCCTGGCTGATTGGCGCCGCCCTGGGCGGCGGGCTCTACTACCTGCTGATGCTGAAACAGCCCGAGCGCAAGGCGGTCAACACCTGATCGGCAATCTTTCCCCTGCCACCTTGCCCTGCTACCAAAAACCCCCGCCGACCGCGGGGGTTTTACGTTGACGATGCCCTCGGCGGGCCACCTGTCAGGATGAAAATATCGTATAGAGATCCGGTGTCTCATCCGCTTCGTCATGAATGGAGAGCGAGGCCTCGATCGCCTTGAGATGGCGCTGCATGAAGGCCACCGCGCGCTCGCCGCGGCCGCTCTCGAGTAGCGTCACCAGCTCGTCGTGGTCATGGGATTCACAGCCCAGATGACCACGCCCGCCGTAGACCGCCAGGATCAGCGACGAACGCGAGCAGAGACGCTCGATGAACTCCGCCAGCGGGGCGTTGCCGGCCAGCTCGGCGAGACGCTGATGGAAGCGCGCCGAAAGCTGGATCGCCTGGCTCTGCTCCCCGGCGCGCAGTGCGCGACGCTCGCTCGCCGCCAGCTCGCGCAGCGCCTCGACGTCTGCCGGCGTCAGGCGTCGGGCAGCCCACGGCATCAGCTGACACTCCACCAATTGGCGCGCGGCGAAGACGTCGCGCGCCTCCTCGATGCTTGGCCGGGCGACGCTGGCGCCGCGGCGCGGGGTCAGCGTGACCAGATGCTCCAGCGCCAGACGTTGCAGGATCTTGCGGATGCCGGTGCGGCTGACGCCGAAGACCTCGGCCAAGGCATCCTCGCGCAGGCGCGCCCCCGGCTTGAGCCGGTGTTCGACGATCGCCTCGCGGATACGCCGGTAGATCTCCTGATGCCGTTCGGCACCGTCGCCGGCCTTGCCCGCCCCGCGACGGCGCACAAGCTTGGCCGCAGGCGTCTGGCTCGACGCCGTGGTGGCATCGGCGCGTTTCCCCATGCTGTCAGACTCCTTGAGTGCATCCCTGCGATTGTATCGGCCGGGCGGTGGGCTGCCCACGCCGCGGCGGATCAGCTACCGCGATAGGTCGAGTAGCCGAACGGTGACAGCAGCAGCGGCACGTGATAGTGCTCGCCGGGGGCATCGATCGTGAAGCGCAGCGGGATGAGATCGAGAAAGCCTCCCGGTGCGCCGCTGGCGGCGAGATAGTCGCCGGCGTGGAAGATCAGCTCGTAGCAGCCGGCGCGGAACTCGGCGCCGGCCAGCAGCGGTGCGTCGCCGCGCCCGTCGGCATTGGTCTGGAGCGTCGCCAGCCGAGTGCGGCGTTCGCCATCGAGGCGGTAGAGCTCGATGCGCAGATCCGCGGCCGGACAGCCGCGGGCGGTATCCAGCACATGGGTGGTCAGGTAACCAGAGTCGGTATCGCTCATGCACGCCTCGCGATCGGGAGCGGAGAAAGGGGTGGCCAAGTCGTACCGGCGGCCAGCCGCGGGGAAAGGCTGGATCGACACGAGCGCTTGGCGGTAGCTTAGAGCCAGCCACATGGATCAGCCCCATGGGGATGACTCTATTCAAAGCGCTTCATATACCAGATTCAAGGGACGGCCCCGATGTCGGATCATCTGCACCCACGCCCCAGCCAGCTCACGCGCGAGGAATTCATCGCCAATTACGGTGATATCTACGAACACTCGGCGTGGATCGCCGCCGCGGCCTGGGACAGCGGCCTCGATAGCCGCCACGATACCCCCGCGGGGCTCGCCGCGCGGCTGCGCGAGCCGGTCGACGCCGCCTCCCCCGATGCCCAGCTCGCGCTGATCCGCGCCCACCCGGACCTGGCCGCCAAGGCCGCCGTGGCGGCGACCCTGACCGCGGATTCGCGCCGCGAGCAGGCCGGCGCCGGGCTCGACCAGTGCACCCCGGAGGAGTTCTCCCGCTTCGAGCAGCTCAACGCCGCCTACCGCGAGCGCTTCGGTTTCCCCTTCGTGATTGCCGTGCGCGGTCTCGACCGCCACGCCATTCTCGACGCCTTCGAACAGCGCCTGGCACAGACCCCGGAGGCCGAACGCCACACCGCGATTGCCCAGATCCACCGGATCGCCCTGCTGCGCCTGGAGGCGCGCGCGACCCCGCACCTGACGTCCGCCCGCGAAGACAGCCTCCTACCGCTCGGGTTATCCTGAACGATGCCTGGCGCCGCCCGCATGGCGCGCGCCGGACTCAGCCAAGAATCTCAACCATGACTATCAACCACGAGAGCGGCAGCGGGTGACGGAACGAAAGCGGCAGCGGGCGGGCGACACCGACCAGCAACGGGCAGCGGACACGACTCAGCCGCAGGCGCCCGAGACGGCAGCACAGCGGGCCGCCGGCGGCGAGAAGCGCCGCGCGGTCGGACGCCCCGCCGGTGGTAGCAAGAGTGGTGGCAAGAGCGGCGGTGGCCACAGCCAGTCACTGGTGCGCGGCCTGACCATCCTCGAAGCGCTGGCCGCCGCACCCAACGGGCTGGCGCTCTCGGAGGCCGCCGACGCCGTCGGCCTGGCCCCCTCGACCGCGCACCGGCTGCTGCAGGCGCTGCACCAGCAGGGCTTCATCACCCAGGATGGCAGCAACGGCCTGTGGCGGATCGACGTCAAGACCTTCCGTATCGGCAACAGCTTTCTCGAGGCGCGCGATTTCGTCGCCACCGCGCGCCCCTTCCTGCGCCGGCTCACCGCGCTCAGCGGCGAGACCGCCAACCTGGGCATTCGTGACGACGGCATGGTGGTCTATCTGGCCCAGAGCGAATCGCCGCAGATGATGCGCATGATCACCCGCCTGGGCTCGCGCGCGCCGCTGCACGCCTCCGGCGTGGGCAAGGCATTGCTGGCGTGGATGCCCGAGCCGGAGTTCGAGCGCATCATGGGCGAGCGCCTCCTCGAAGGCGAAACGCCCAATACCCTCACCGATCTGCCCACGCTACGCGCCCAGCTGGAGACGATCCGGCGCCAGGGCTATGCGGTCGACCGCGAGGAGCACGCCATCGGTCTCAACTGCGTCGCCGCCACCCTGCACGACGAGAGCGGTCTGCCGCTGGCGGCGATCTCGGTGTCCGGCCCGGTGGCGCGCATCGACGACTCACGCCTGCCTGAGCTGGCTGCGCTGGTCGCCGATACCGCCCGCGAGATCACCGCCAGACTCGGCGGCAAGACACCCAGCGAACCGCCGGCCTGAGGTGCGGGGCGGGCACCGCGACGCGCGACGGATGATCCAGGCGAGCCTCGGCGCTACACTATCGCCCGGCCAGACCGGCCCCGATACCGCCACCCGCCAGTGAGGTCCGCCATGTCCCCGCACCTGCTCTCCGTCGACTCTCTCAATCGCGACGCCGTGGATCATCTGATCCGCCTCGCCGAGCGCATGGAACCGATCGCCCAGCGGCGCCAGGTGACGCGGGTGCTGGAGGGGGCGGTGCTCGGCAATCTGTTCTTCGAGGCCAGCACGCGCACGCGGATCAGCTTCAACGCCGCCTTCTGCCGCCTCGGCGGCAGCGTCTGCGACACCACCGGTTTCACCTTCTCGTCGATGGCCAAGGGCGAGTCGCTCTACGACACCAGCCGGGTGATGGGCGGCTATGTCGACGCCATCGTCATGCGTCACCCGGAGCAGGGCTCGGTGGCGGAGTTCGCCGAGGCGACCCGGGTGCCGGTGATCAACGGTGGCGACGGCCCCGGCGAGCACCCCAGCCAGGCGCTGCTCGACGTCTATACCATCAGCAAGGAGTTCGCGCGGCTGGGCAAGCCGCTGGCGGGGGCGCATCTACTGCTGACCGGGGACCTCAAGTACGGCCGCACGGTGCACTCGCTGATCAAGCTGCTGTCGCTCTACGATCCGCTGCGCATCACCCTGGTGTCGCCGCCGGGGCTGGAGATGCCGCAGCACCTGATCGACCTGGTCGCCTCCCGCGGCCACCGCATCGAGACCCGGCCCAGCCTGGCCGAGGATTTCGCCGATGTCGACGTGATCTACGCCACGCGCATCCAGCGCGAGCGTTTCACCGCCGAGATGACCGAGAGCTTCACCGAGCTGACTGCCGACTTCGTCGTCGACCGCGGCTTCCTCGACCGCCGCTGCTCGCCCACCACCGTGGTCATGCACCCGCTGCCGCGGGACAGCCGACCCGGCGCCAACGACCTCTCCACCGATCTCAATGGCGACCCGCGCCTGGCGATCTTCCGCCAGACCGACAACGGCATCCCCATGCGCATGGCGATCTTCGCCCATCTGCTCAAGGTGGAAGAGGAGATCGCCCGTGACCTGCGCGAAGTACGCTGGTTCGTGCCGGAGACCTTCGGCGTCGACGATCGTACGCTGAAGGCCCAATAAGAGCGCATGTCCAAACCTTCTGACGATGGGCGCCGGGGGAAGGACAAAGCGAGGGTCCTTTGCCATGGATGGCAAAGGTAGCGCCCAGGGAGGGGTTCACAGCGCCCTCGCGACGCCCTGCCCACGTGGTCTGGCGGTTGTGGAAGGTCTTCTAAGACAGGCGGGATCGAGCGGCAGGCGTGACACCCGGATGCAGTGTCACGCCTGCCCGCGGGTGAACCAGTTCTCCAGGATGAGCTGCGCGGCGATGCCGTCGACACCGCGGTCGCGGTAGTTGCCGCGGTGGCCACCCTGGGCGGCGATCTGCTTGGCCGCCTGGGTGGTGCCGCGCTCATCGAACATCTCGACCGGCTTGCCGAAGCGCCCGTGCAGGCGGTTGCCGAACTTGCGCGCCCGCACGCTCATCTCGGACTCGCTGCCATCGTCGTGGATCGGCAGCCCCACCACCAGCAGGTCCGGCTGCCACTCCGCCAGCAGGCGCTCGATCTGCGCCCAGTCGGGAATGCCGTCCCGCGCCGGCAGCGGATCGAGCCCGCTGGCCGAGCCCAGCATCTCGTTGCCCACCGCCACACCGATCCGCCGGGTGCCGTAGTCGAAGGCCATCACCAGACGCTGGCCGCGCTTGTCGCTGGCGCTGCCGCCCAGGCTTGCCATCAGGCGTGCCCGGCGTCACGGGTCATCAGGTTGAGGTCGACGCCAAGCCGTCCGGCGGCGGCGGCCAGGCGCTGCTCCGGGGCTGGCGGAACAGGATGTCGCCGTCGCCCTCGACCGTCAGCCAGGTGTTCTGCTTGAGCTCGTCCTCGAGCTGGCCGGCCTTCCAGCCGGCGCAGCCCAGGGTGACCAGAAAGTGCTCCGGGCCGCGCCGCTGGGCGATCGCCTGGAGCATGTCCATCGAGGTCGTCAGGGCGATGTCCTCGGCCACCTGGATGCTGGAGTCCCACTCACCGGCGCTGCCGCGATGTAGGATGAACCCGCGATCGCGATAGGTCGGGCCGCCGTCGTAGACCAGGATCTCGTTGTGCGGCCCCGGCTCGGACTCGATGTCGAGCTGCTCGAACAGCCCCTGGAGGGTGAGTTCGGAGGGCCGGTTGACGATCACCCCGAGGGTGCCATCGTCGTCGTGATCGCACAGATAGGTCAGGGTGCCGGCGAAATTGGGATCTTCCAGGTGCGGCATCGCCATCAGGAAGTAGTGTTTCAGGCTTTGCATGAGACTCCGTCGAAATCGCAGCGCGCCGCCGGCCTGCCGGCACGCCTGAGGTCAGCTTGCAGTGTAACACCCGCGTATCCCGACGTTGTCGTCGGGGCGACGGAAGTCGCAGCGGCACCGGGTGCTGCGCGCCATTCATTGGCGCGCAGCGTGACAGGACACGCCGAGATGGGGCCGTGTCGCGACGGAATCAAGCCAGACGCTTCTCGATCGCGGCCATCAGCAGCGCCGGGATGTCGGTACCGCGCTGGTCGTCGATCTCGCGCACGCAGGTCGGGCTGGTGACATTGATCTCGGTGATGTAGTCGCCGATCACGTCGAGCCCAACGAACAGCAGCCCGCGCTCGCGGATCGCCGGCTTGACCTGTTCCACCAGCCAGTAGTCGCGCTCGGTCAGCTCGCGGGAAACCCCGCGCCCGCCGGCGGCCAGGTTGCCACGGGTCTCGCCGGCGCTGGGAATGCGCGCCAGGCCGTAGGGCACCGGCTCGCCGTCGACCAGCAGAATGCGGGTGTCGCCGTCCTTGATCTCCGGCAGATAGCGCTGGGCCATGATCTGGCGCTGGCCGCGCTCGGTGAGCTGCTCGATCACCGCGCCGAGGTTGCGCCCCTCGGGGCCGATATGAAAGATCCCGGTGCCCCCCATGCCATCGAGCGGCTTGAAGATGGTATCGCCATGCTCGGCCTGGAAGGCGCGCAGCACCGCCGCATTGGCAGAGACCACACTGGCGGGATGCAGTGGGTGAACTGCTGGGCGAACAGCTTCTCGTTGCACTCGAACAGCGCCCGGGTCGGGTTGACCACCAGGGTGCCCTCGCGCTCGGCGAACGCCAGCAGGTGCACGGCGTTGAGGAAGTGCCCGTCCACCGGCGGATCCTTGCGCATCAGGATCACGTCGAGCTCACCCAGCGGCATCGCCTCGCGCTCGCCGAGGTCGAACCAGTGATCCGGATCATGGTGCACATCGAGCGTGCGCACGCTGCCCATGGCGCGCCCCTCGTAGAGGTAGAGATCCTCCTGATCGAGATAGTAGAGCGACCAGCCCTTGGCCTTGGCCGCCCACAGCAGTGCCAGGGTGGTGTCCTTCTTGTAGGCGATATCGGCGATGGGATCCATCACCACGCCCAGCTTGACGGTGTTCTGACTCATCGGTGAGGTCTTCCATGTCGGTGTGTCCCGCCGGCAGGCCGGACGGGAGAAGCGTGGCGCTCAGTATGCCCGAGCGCCACGCGCAGCACCAAGAAACCGGCGCCCTAGTCCGCCCCCAGCCGCTGCCACAGAAAACGCCACGCCAGCGCGCCGAGCCGGGCGCGCTGGGCGTTGTCGGCAGCGCCACCGTGGCCGCCTTCGGTGTTCTCGTAGTAGTGGACGTCGCCTGCCTTCATCGCCTCCATCTTCGCCATCATCTTGCGCGCGTGCCCGGGGTGCACGCGGTCATCACGGGTCGAGGTGGTGAACAGCACCGCCGGGTAATCCACGCCCTCGCGCAGGTTGTGATAGGGCGAGTAGTCCTTCAGGAAGCGTTCCCAGTCGTCGCTATCCGGATCGCCGTACTCGGCCATCCATGAAGCGCCGGCGAGCAGCTGATGGTAGCGCTGCATGTCGAGCAGCGGGACTTCACAGACCGCAGCGGCGAAGTGATCCGGGTAGCGGGTGATCATGTTGCCCACCAGCAGACCGCCGTTGGAGCCGCCCTGGATGCCCAGCTGGCGCGGTGTGGTCACGCCGCTGGCGACCAGGTCCGCGGCCACCGCGGCGAAATCCTCGAACGCCTTGTGGCGATCCGCCTTGAGCGCGGCTCGATGCCAGCGCGGGCCGTACTCGCCGCCACCGCGGATATTGGCCACCGCGTAGGCGCCACCCCGGGCGAGCCAGCAGCGCCCCACATCGGGGGCATAGTGCGGCGTGAGCGAGATTTCGAACCCGCCATAGCCGTAGAGCAGCGTGGGCAGCGCTGTTTCACGTGAAACGTCGTCGGCGTCCGCCGGCAGCACCAGGAAATAGGGCACGCGGGTGCCATCGGCGCTGGTGGCGAAGCGCTGCTCGACCCGCATGCCGCTGGCGTCGAAGAAGGCCGGCGCCTGCTTGACCGGGCTGGGCGCCGCGGGCGCGGTCTCGGCCTGGGCCAGGTCGAGGCGCGATAACGTGGTCGGCGTCAGGTAATCGGTGACCACGACGAAGACCTCGTCGCTGGCCTCGTCGTCCACCGCCGAGAGACCGACCTCACCGGTGGCTGGCAGGGCGTCGAGCGCCAAGCGCGCCCATTCGCCCTCGGCGCGTGGTTCGAGGCGCACGAAGCGGTGTTTGACGTCTTCGAGGATATCCAGCACCAGGTAATGGCGGGTCCACTCGAAGCCTTCCAGCGAGCGCCGGGCATCCGGCGTGAACAGCACGCGGAAGTCGCGGGCGCCGGCCTTGAACGCGGCGTAGTCGATCGCCAGCAGCGCCCCGCTGGGGTAGCGGGTCGTCTCTGGCATCCAGTCATCGCGCAGCAGCATCAGCAGCCACTCGCGGTGCACGCTGGCCTGCGCCGAGAGCGGCAGGTCGAGCGGGACCTGGGTGCCATCGGGTAGCCGCTCGATCAAGCGCTGCTCGTAGAACGCCAGGGCGTGGTGGATGAAGTCGCGCTCGAAGCCGCGGGTGCGGTCGCGAAAGGCCACCGCCATCAGGTCACTCTCCGCCGCCTCGAACAGCGTCTCCGCCGCCGCCAGCGGCTGCCCCCGCCGCCAGCGCTTGACGCAGCGTGGATACCCCGAGCTGGTGAGCGCGCTCTGCCCCGCGGCATCGGCACCGAAGTCGGTATAGACATAGACCGTGTCGCGGTCGATCCAGCTCATCCCGCCCTTGGCCGCGGGTCGTTGGAAGCCCTCCTCGACCCAGCGCTTGTTGACGAGATCGAACTCGCGCGTCACATCGGCGTCGGTGCCGCCCGGAGAGAGTGAGACCAGCGCCCGCTCCCAGGTGCCCGCCGGGTCTTCGGGTTCGAGGCAGTGCGCGCCGTGCCATACCCAGCTCTCGCCCTCGGCGGCGTTGAGCGCGTCGACATCGATCAGCACTTCCCACGCCGGCCTGGCCTGGCAGTAGTCGGCCCAGTGGGTCCGCCGCCATAGCCCGCGCGGGTGGTCGGCGTCCTGCCAGAAGTTGTAGTAGTGCTCGCCGCGCTTGACCACGAAGGGGATGCGGTCGTCGGCATCGAGGATCTCGCGCAGCTCGGCGGTCAGGGTATCGAGCTCAGGGCCGCCCAAGGCGTCAAGGGTGGCGCGGTTGTGCGCCTCGACCCAGGACAGCGCCGCGGGGTCGTCGATCGCCTCCAGCCAGCGGTGCGCGTCGGCCTCGGCGGTCACGTCGAGGTCGGCCCCTGCGCCCGCGGCATCGGGCGTCTCGGCAAGATAGGGAAATCCGGGGAAGCGGCGCATCGCGCGTCTCCTGTCTGTCGTCGTGGTCATAGAGCCTACGCCATGACCCGCGTTCCACCGAGCGCGGATCTTCGCGCCCCGCTACGCGCGCCCTGATTCACGCGCCCGGGTCTGCCCCCGGGCGCCGGCTCAGAAGTGATCGACGGCGGCGGCGCGCCAGTCGGCCTGCCACGCCTCGGGAATCTCATCCCCCAGCAGCTGGCCGTCGGTCAGCCGCGGCAGCTCGAACGCCGCATAGCCACGCGCCGGCGCATAGCTGCTGCGGTGGCGGATATGGTCCGGGGTCAGCGCATCGAAGCGCTCGAGCCCCATGGCGCCGGTGATCGCGGCGAAGCCATCCAGGGTTGCGCGGTGGTAGCGCGCCACCCGCTCGGCTTTCTCCGGCACGTTGATCGCCCGCGCTCGCTTGGGGTCCTGGGTGGCCACGCCCGTGGGGCACTTGTTGGTATGGCAGCGCCGGGCCTGGATACAACCGACCGCGAACATGAACGGGCGCGCGGCGTTGCACATGTCGGCGCCGAGCGCGGTCTTGACCACCATGTCGTAACCCAGGGCGACCTTGCCGCTGGCGACGAGGCGGATCTTGTCGCGCAGCCCGGCGCCGCGCAGGGCGTTGTCGACGAACGGCAGCGCCTCGTCGATGAACACGCCGAGGCGGTCCGAGAACTCCTGGGGCGCCGCACCGGTGCCGCCCTCGGCGCCATCGATGACGATGAAGTCGACCAGCGTGCCGGTCTCGATCATCGCCTTGCAGATGCCCAGGAACTCGTGACGCACGCCGAGACACAGCTTGATGCCCACCGGCTTGCCGTCGCAGAGCTCGCGCAGCCGAGCGACGAACGCCATCAGCTCGCGCGGGTTGGAGAACTCCGGATGCGCGGGAGGCGAGGCGCAATCCTGGCCGGCCTCGATCTGGCGCGTGCTGGCGATCTCCTGATTGACCTTGGCCCCCGGCAGCAGTCCGCCATGAGAGGGCTTGGCCCCCTGGGAGATCTTGATCTCGACCATCTGACCTGCTCGCGCGCTCGCGCGTGCGCTTGTCGCGAAAGGTCTCGGCGTCGAAGCGGCCGTTCTTGTGGCGACAGCCGAAGTAGGCGGTACCCAGCTCCCAGATCAGGTCACCACCATGCTTCTCATGATAAGGGCTGATCGCCCCCGCCGGTGTCGTGGGCAAAACCGCCCTGCTTGGCCCCCAGTTCATCGCTTCGATGGCGTTGCCCGAGAGCGAGCCGAAGCTCATTGCCGAGATGTTGAGGCGCGACGAGCGGTAGGGCCGCGTGCACTGGGGGCCACCGATGTGAGAGAAGCGCTGCTCGTCGGGCACTTTGCGCGGCGCCATCGAGTGGAAGGAGAAGTTGTAGCCGGCGGCATCGACGTCACGGATGGTGCCGAACGGCGAGGTATCGCCGGTGCCATCGGCGCGGGCGTGATCAGGTTGCGCTGCTCGGGAGAAGGGCCCCCGCTGGTCTCGGATTCGAAGAAGTACTGGCGCAGCTCCGGGCGCACGAACTCGACATGTAGCGCAGGTGACCGATCAGCGGGTAGTTTGTAGAGCACGTTGGCGGTGGAACTCAGATCGCGCCAGCCGATCAGCGCGCGGCACCCATAACAGCAGCAGCAGCCACAGCCAGGGATGCCAGACCACGCCGACGGCGAGAATCAGCGCCAGCGTCACGGGAACGAAAGGTAAAAGAGGCGACGGTACATGTCGTGGTATCCATCCGAGGAGTCGGACCTTCAGTGTTGGTCGCGGTGACCGATTGTTCAAATCGGTAACACGCCCCTCGCGTCTTCCCATCTCCTCGCTCCCCTCTCCCCCTTTCCCCTTTCCCAGTCCCTACCCCTCTGACCTTCAGCCTCCACCCTTGTCCGACATTGACCATCAAACATCTGACATAAAGACCATCGTCGACTGTCGTCGTTGCCCACTTCATGCCACTTTGATAGATCAGGTTTCCCTACTAGAGGTCTCTCCCATGGACGGCTGGACGCAAACCCTGTCGGCCGGGCCGCTGCTCGGCATCGCTGCCGCCGCGATCGCCCTGCTGCTGGTCCTGATCATTCGCTTTCATCTGCACGCCTTCCCCACCCTGGTGCTGGTCAGCCTGCTGACCGCCTTTGCCACCGGCATCCCCGGCGCCATCGTCGATACCATGACCGACAGCTTCGCCGGCACGCTGGGCTCGGTGGCGCTGCTGGTCGGCTTCGGTGCCATGCTCGGCAAGCTGGTGGAGCACTCCGGCGGTGCCCAGGTGCTGGCCGAACGCATGGTGTCGCTGTTCGGCGAGTCCCGCGCACCGTTCGCGCTGGGTATCGCCTCGCTGATCATGGGCTTCCCGATCTTCTTCGATGCCGGGCTGATCGTGATGCTGCCGATCATCTTCGCGGTGGCCAAGCGCCTCGGCGGCCCCGTACTGCTCTACGCCCTGCCGGCGGCGGCGGCGTTTTCGGTGATGCACGTGTCGTGCCGCCCCACCCCGGCCCGGTCACCGCCACCGAGCTCTACGGCGCCAACCTGGGCCTGGTGCTGCTGGTGGGAATCCTGATCGCCTTCCCGATGTGGTACCTCTCGGGTTACCTGTGGGGGCGTTTCGCCGCCAGCCGTTTCGACTTCAAGCTGGAAGTCAGCCTCTTCGGCGGCCAGGACAACGACACGATCGAGAATCCGCCCAGCGTGGGCACGGTCATCGCGCTGCTGCTGCTGCGCTGGCGCTGATCTTTCTCAACACCGGGCTCGATTTCGCCCGCGCCGCCGGCGTGGCCGACAGCGACGCCACCTGGTTCCAATTTCTCTCCTCGCTGGGTGAGACGCCGATCGCGCTGCTGATCTCGGTGCTGGTGGCGATCTACGTGCTGGGTAGCCGCCGCGGTGAAGGCGGCAGCGCGCTGGAGAAGATCGTCGACTCCTCGCTGGGGCCGATCTGCTCGGTGATCCTGATCACCGGCGCCGGCGGCATGTTTGGCGGCGTGCTGCAGGCCTCCGGCATCGGCGATGCGCTCTCCGATTCGATGAGCGATCTGGGCATGCCGTGATCGCCGCCTACCTGGTCGCGGGTGTCATGCGCCTGGCCCAGGGCTCGGCCACGGTGGCGCTGGTCACCGCCGCCGGGCTGATGGCACCGCCGTCGCCAGCGGCGATTTCTCGGCTCGGCCATGCAGGTGGTCGCGATCACCCTGGCCACCGCCGGCTCGGTGTTCGCCGGCCACGTCAACGACTCCGGCTTCTGGCTGGTGGGGCGGCTATTGGGCATGGACGTCAAGACCACGCTGATGACCTGGACCGTGCAGCAGGCGCTGGAGTCGATGGTCGGCTTCCTGCTGGCCGGCGTTGTCTATCTACTGTTCTGATCCGGCCAGGGAGGAGATATCGGGCGTCGAGATCAGGGGTATAGCCAGCGCCTATCGCAGCGGTAGTCAGCGACATTGGTTGGTCGGCTAATAGTTAACTAGACTTTGGTCGATCTGCCGATACCGGCAACCAATTCCGTCTCCAATCTGGAAAGGAGTTCTCGATATGGCATCGCTGTTCGAACCGTTCGATCTCAACGGCACACGGCTCAATAACCGTATCGTCATGGCGCCGATGACCCGCTCTCGCGCGCCGGACGATATCCCCAACGAAATGGGTGCACTCTATTATCGCCAGCGCGCCTCCGCTGGCCTGATCATCTCCGAGGGCACGCCGATTTCGCGCCAGGGCAGGGCTATCTCTACAACCCCGGCATCTTCGGCCCCGACCAGATCGCGGGCTGGGCCAAGGCAACCCGCGCGGTACACGCGAGGCGGCATCTCTTTGCTCAGATCTGGCACGTGGGCCGGGTCTCGCACACCTCGATCCAGATCGCCGGCCAGCCGCCGGTCGGCCCCAGCGAGCAGCAGGGTGGCATGGCTTTCGGCTATAACGACGCCGGCACCCCGGACATGCTCGCGGCGAGCCAGCCGCGCCGGCTCGAGACCGCCGAAGTGCGCGAGATCGTGCGCGATTTCGCCCAGGCGGCGGTCAATGCCCGCGAGGCGGGCTTCGACGGGGTCGAAATACATGGCGCCAACGGCTATCTGTTCGAGCAGTTCCTCAACCCGCACGTCAACGACCGCGACGACGCTACGGCGGCTCGCGCGAGAATCGCTGCCGCCTGCTGCTGGAGGCCGTCGACGAGGCGAGCAAGATGATCGGCGCCCACCGGGTCGGCGTCCGGCTGTCGCCCTTCGGCACGCTATTCGACATGCCGGAATACGACGACAACGGCGAGACCTATCTGTATCTCGCCCGCGAGTTCGACAAGCGCGGGCTGGCCTATGTCCACCTGCACGATCAGGGTGGCCAGGGCATGTCGCCGATGCCGCGCGAGTATCTGCGCCGGTTCCGCGACGTCTACCACGGCAATCTGCTGCTCGCGGGCAACCTGGATCAGGCCGAAGCGCAGGCCCTGGTCGACGCAGGCACCATCGACCTGCCGTGTTCGGGCGCCTCTACACCTCCAATCCGGATCTGGTCGAGCGCATGCAGAACGGCTGGCCGCTGGCCGACTTCGACCCGGATACCTTCTACGGTGGCGATGCCCGCGGCTATGTCGACTTCCCCACCTATGCCGAAGAGCAGGCGCGCAAGGCTCGCGAGCAGGCGATCCAGGCGAAGTCCTGACACCCCGAGCGCCGCGTCAGATCACCGCGGCGCTCTATGCGTGCGTCACTCTGCGCACGCACCCCAGCAGAGCAGCCCCCCAGAACGGGCAGCCCAGACGCCCCGGCCACGCGCCGGGGCGTCTGCGCGTCGTCACCCATGGCGCTCTCTCGCCGGGGGCGATCACTCATGCCCGCGCGCATAGAAGCGCTGAATGCTGGAGAAGTCGTAGCCTTCGCCACCAGCGGCGGCATGGAAGCCGTAGAGACTCTTGGCCAGTGCGCCCAGCGTGTGGTCGAGTGGCTCTTAAGCGCGGCCTCCTGGGCCAGGCGCAGATCCTTGTTCATCAGCGTGACCCCGAAGCCGCCCTGATAGTCGTGGCTGGCCGGCGCCTCGGGCATCACCCCGGGCCAGGGGTTGTAGACCTTGAGCGCCCAGTTGCTGCCGGAACTCTCGGCCATGATCGCCGAGAGCACGGCGGATCAAGGCCATTGTCGACGCCGAGCTGCAGCGCCTCGGCGGTGCCCGCCATGAGAATGCCCAGCAGCATGTTGTTGCAGATCTTGGCGGTCTGCCCCGGCGCCGCTGTCGCCGGCATGGAAGACGTTGCGCCCCATCGTCTCCAGCAGCGGCCGGCGCGCTCGACCGCTTCCGCCGGGCCGCCACAGATGAAGGTCAGGGTGCCGGCGCGGGCCCCGCCCACGCCGCCGGAGACCGGCGCATCGAGCATGACCCGCCCCAGCTCGCCGGCACGCGTCGCCAGCGCGCGGGAAGTTGCGGCATCGATGGTGGAGCAGTCGATGATCAGCGTCGCCGGGTCGATCATCTCGAGCAGACCGGCGTCAGCGGCGCCAGCGCCCAGATAGAGCCCCTGAGCCGCCGCCGCCGAGGGCAGCATACTGATCACCACCTCGGCCCCGGTTGCCGCCTCTTGCGGTGTAGCGGCAGCGCTCGCACCGCTGGCCACCGCCGCCTCGACCAGTGCCGGCAGTAGATCGAAGACACGCACCGTATGCCCCGCCTTGACCAGATTGGCGGCCATCGGCCCGCCCATGTTGCCGACACCGAAAAATGCGATATTCATCGTCCGCTCTCCCCTGAGATGGCGTATCCGTCTCTCGCCCTGACCTACCCGTCTCTCTCGTTCTCACATATCTGCCCCAGGTCCTGACCTATCCGCCGAGAGCCCTGGCAGGCTCGCCGCGGCGACGTCTCACTGCAGCTGTATGGAAAGATTGGGCCCTGCCACAGCCTCCTCCTCGAACCAGCGGCTGGTGACCGTCTTGGTCTCGGTGTAGAAGCGCACCGCCTGCTTGCCGTAGGCGTGCTGGTCACCGTAGAAAGAGCCCTTCCAGCCGGTGAAGCTGAAGAACGGCAGCGGCACCGGAATCGGCACGTTGATGCCCACCTGGCCCACCTCGACCCGCTGCTGATAGCGCCGCGCCGCTGCCCCGCTGGCGGTGAAGATCGAGGTGCCGTTGCCGTAGGGGCTTGCGTTGACCAGCGCGATCGCCTCGTCGAGGGTGTCGACGCAGAGACAGCAGAGCACCGGGCCGAAGATCTCCTCGCGGTAGATCGCCATCTGTGGGGTGACCTCGGTGAACAGCGTCGGCCCCACCCAATTGCCATCGGGCAGCCCGGCCACCTGGCAGTCGCTGCCATCCAGCCGGCAGGTGGCGCCCTCGGCCTTGCCGCGGGCGATCAGATCGAGAATCCGCGCCTTGGCCTGGGGGCTGATCTGCGGGCCATAGCGGCGTCGGGATCGTCCCAAGCGCCGGGGCGCAGCTCGGCGAAGGCGGCGGTGAGCGGCTCGATGCACTCGCGCGCGCTGCCGACGAACGAACACCGCCACGCTGATCGCCATGCAGCGCTGGCCGGCGGCACCGCAGGCGGACCCCACCAGTGCGTTGACCACCTGAGTCGGGGCGGCGTCCGGCATCACCACCATATGGTTCTTGGCCCCGGCGAAGCACTGGGCGCGCTTGAGATGGTCGGTGGCGGTACGGTAGACATGCTGGCCCACCGCCACCGAGCCAACGAACGAGACCGCGGCGATCTGCGGTGCGTGAGCAGCGCATCGACCTGCTCACGGCCACCGTGGATCACCTGCAGCAGATCCGGCGGCGCGCCGGCTTCGAGAAACAGCTCCGCCAGCCGGTTGGGGGTCATCGGGTCCTGCTCCGAGGGCTTCAACACGAAGGCGTTGCCGCAGGCGATCGCCAGCGGGAACATCCACAGCGGGATCATCGCCGGGAAGTTGAACGGGGTGATCCCCGCGCACACGCCCAGCGGCTGGGTCCAGGCGTGGGTATCGATGCCGCGGGCCACGTTCTCCAGCGTCTCGCCCATCATCAGCGACGGCACGTTGGCGGCCTGCTCGACCACCTCGATCCCGCGCCACACGTCACCCTTGGCATCCTCGAAGGTCTTACCGGTCTCCCGCGAGAGCTCCGCGGCGATCTCCGCCTGGTGGGCCTTGAGCAGCGCCTGGTAGCGCATCATCAAGCGTGCCCGCTCGCTCACCGGCACCTCGCGCCAGCGCTCGAAGGCCGCCCTCGCCGAGGCCACGGCGCGCTCGATCTCGCCCGGGGTCGCCGCTGGTGCCTCGCACAGCACCTGCTGCGTGGCGGGGTCGGTGACCGCTATCCAGTGTTCGCTCTCGCTCTGGGCGAATTCGCCCGCGATCAGTTGAGGCAGTCTTAAGGTCATGGTCCGCTCCTGACGCGCTGGCAGACCGAGCTGACGCCGGTGAACACAGTGGCGTGGGGCGTCACTGGCGGCACCGCTCGGCCCGTCTCCGACGGGTGATCCCGAGCCTTGTCGAGTCGGGCTCTTCGATCAATGGCTAAGGTGTACCACGCGCCTGGCAGTCATAAGATGGCGTAAATTGCCGGGAGATGGACAATGTTGCGCCAGCCGTTGCCACCATTGTCGGCCCAGACCTCGCCCTGGCCGCTGCCGCTGAGCGGACGCCGGGTGGTGATTCCGCAGGCGGCGATCGCCACGCTGGAGACCCACCCGCTGTGCCGAGAGTGTCTGCCCCACGGGGTCGGCTTCTATCCCCACGCGGCCGGCCACCAGATGCAGCGCTCGGCACCGCGCGACCATCTGCTGATCTACTGTGAAGCGGGTTCAGGCATGGTGGAGTGCGCGGATAAGCTCTCTCCGGTGCGCGCCGGCGACGTGCTGCTGCTGCGCCCGCAGCGGGCGCATCGCTATCGTGCCAACCCGCGTGATCCGTGGACGATCTACTGGGTGCACCTGGGCGGCACGGCGGCGGCGGACTACTTCGATGCCATCGCCGACTCGCACGACGAGGTGTGCATCCCTATCGGCCACCACCCGCGGGTCGTCGCCGAGTGGGAGCTGCTGCTGTCGGTGGTGACGCGCTTTCGCACGCTGCCGCTGATCCACGCCGCCAATCAGCTCAAGGCGCTGCTGACCTACATCGCCCTGGTGCGCCATCAGCGCGAGGCTCGCCATGCGGCGCTGGATGTTGCCCGGGTCAACACCTGGCTGCAGGCGCACCTCGACCGCCGGGTGGAACTCGCCACCCTGGTCGACGCCACCAGCGAGCTGTCGCGCTGCCAGTTCATCCGCGAGTACAAACGCCAGACCGGGCAGAGTCCGATGCAGGCGTTCCAGCACTTCAAGATCAGCCGCGCCTGCTACCTGCTCGATGTCACCGCGCTCGGCGTGGGCCAGATCGCCGCCGACCTGGGCTACGACGACCCTTACCACTTCTCGCGTCAGTTCAAGAAGGTGATGGGCGTGGCACCCCGCGACTACCGCCGCGAGCGCGCCGCGCATTGAATGCCCCTGCTCATCACCAGCGCTCGAGCTAGGCTGGGCCGGCAACGCGCCGGCACGCACAAGTTTCGCAACAGGCGCCCTACATTAAATTTGCTTCAGGCCGATAAGCTGCTTCCTAGTAGTCGAACTTTAATTAGAAGTCAGGAAAGGAATCCGTGATCATGCACTGGCCAACTACCTCCAAGACATCTCAGACGATCTCCCGCCTGCTGACACAGCTCGAACTCGGTGAAATTCCGAGCTTCGGCAATGCCCGCGAGTCACGCCGCCTGGGCCCCATCGTCGAGCGCATCGCCGAGCTGATTGCCCGCGCCAGCGACAGCGGCGACACCGAGACCGCTGAGGCCTTGGCCCAGCTCCAGCAGCGCTTCGACCTGATCTGCGATGTCACCTCCGACGGCCTCTGGGACATGACCGTGCGCAACGGTAACGCCGCCGACCCGAGCAATCCGTTCCAGTGGTCGCAGCAGTTCCGCCGCCTGCTGGGTTTTCGCGATACCCAGGACTTTCCCAACGTGCTGGGCAGCTGGTCGGACCGGCTGCATCCGGAAGACAAGGCGCGCACCCTGGCGGCGTTCAAGGCCCACCTGGCGGACAGCAGCGGGCGTACGCCGTTCGACGTCAAGTATCGGCTCGCCACCCGCAGCGGCGATTACCGCTGGTTCCGCGCCCAGGGCGATACCGCGCGATGCCCACGGCGCGCCGCTGATCGTTGCCGGTTCACTGCGTGACATCCACGACCAGACGCTGCGCGAGGCCGAACTCGACAAGGTCGTGACCCGCTTCGAACTCTCGCGCGAGATGCTCAATGACGGCCTGTGGGACATGGAGGTGATCGCCGGCGACCCGGTCAATCCCAATAATCCCTTCTGGTGGTCGCTGCAGTTCCGCCGCCTGCTGGGATTCGAAACCGTGGAGGAGTTCCCGGACGTGCTGGAGAGCTGGTCGGGCCGCCTGCACCCCGAGGACAAGGAGGGCGCCATTCAGGCGTTCGGCAACCACTTGAACGACTACTCGGGGCAGACACCCTACGACATCACCTTCCGCCTCAAGTGCAAGAACGGCACCTATCGCTGGTGTCCGCGGGCGGGGACAGACCCGGCGCGATGCCGACGGCCGGCCGCTGCGTGTGGTCGGGGCGCTGGTGGATATCCATGCCCAGCACGAGCAGGCACTCATGCAGGAAGCACAGCAGGCGCAGCAGACCCGGCTGGAGCGGACCATCGGCAGCGTCGACGATATCGTCTCGACCATTCAACGCATCGCCGATCAGACCAATATCCTATCGCTCAATGCGACCATCGAAGCCGCCCGGGCGGGAGAGAGTGGGCGCGGGTTCGCGGTGGTCGCCAGCGAAGTGCGCAAGTTGGCCCAACGAGATCCACGACGCCACGCGGAAGGCACGCGAGTTGGTCAATCGTGCCACGACCGAGGATGGCAACGCAGCATCGTCCGCTGCCGCACTCACCCACGCCCGACCGGCCTAGAGATCGCCGAAGTAATGCTGCAGCAGCGTCAGTGCCACTACCGGGGCGGTTTCCGTGCGCAGGATACGCGGGCCGAGGGTGAGCGGCTGGAAGCCCGCGTGCTGCGCGGCGGCGACCTCGACGTCGGTGAGGCCGCCTTCGGGGCCGATCAGCAGCGCGGCGCTGTCGACCGCCTCTGCCTGGCGCCAGCTGTCGTCGGTGGCGGGGTGAAGCACTAGACGCAGGCGCTCGTCACGCGCGGCGAGCCAGGCGTCCAGCGTCTGCGGCGGGTGCACCCGTGGCACGCTCGCGCGCCCGCACTGCTCGCAGGCGCTGACCGCCACGCCCTGCCAGTGGGCGAGCTTCTTGGCCTCACGCTCTCCCTTCAAACGTACGTCGCCGCGCTCGACGTAGAGCGGGGTGATCGCCGCCACGCCCAGCTCCACCGCTTTCTGGATCGCATAATCCATGCGGTCGCCCTTGGAGATCGCCTGCCCCAGATGCACCGTCAGCGGTGACTCGCAGCGCCCGGAGTCGAGCGACTCGACGCGCGCGACCACCCGCTTGCGCCCGGCCTCGATCAGGCGGGCTTGGGCTTCGAGCCCGGCACCATCGAAGAGCTTGAGCGGCGCGCCCTCGCCCAGGCGCAGCACCAGCGCCACGTGGCGCGCGGCACCCTCGGGGCAGAACGACGTCGCCGCCGACCCGGAAGTCGGCGGCGACATGAATACGCGGCATGGCCATGGCGCGCTTACTGCGTGGTGTCTCTGGCCTGGGCGGCGCGCTGCTGCTTCTGAGCGTACATCGCCTCGAAGTTGACCGGCGCCAGCATCAGCGGCGGGAAGCTGCCGCGCCCGACCAGGCTATCGATGCACTCCCGCGCATAGGGGAAGAGCACGTTGGGGCAGAAGGCGCCCAGGGTGTGGTCGAGCTGCGCGCCGTCGAGGCCCGCGATACGGAACAGGCCGGCCTGCTCGACCTCGACCAGAAAGGCGGTGGCATCGTCTTCGTTGTTGGAGACCTGGGCGTCACCTTGACCACGACTTCGTAGAGGTCCTGGCCGACCGACTCGCTGGTGGTGTCCAGATCGAGACCGACCTTGGGCTTGAACGGCTGCTGGACACACGCGCGGGGAGTTGGGGGCCTCGAACGAGATGTCCTTCACGTAGATGCGCTGCAGGGAGAACTGGAGCTGCTGTTCCTGCGTGCCCTGCTGATTGTTGTCTTCCGCCATGGTGCGTTTCCTTTGGATGAGATCGGAGCGGTTGGCGTGTAGCCCGCGGACGGGCGCGTATCGGATCGGCTCAGCGCTTGACCACCGGCAGGCTGTCGGCCTGCCACTGGGCCATGCCGCCCTTGAGCTTGTAGACCCGCGAGAAGCCCGCCTGGCTCAGCTCGGTGACGGCGGCCGCCGAGCTCTGGCCATGTTGCAGACCACCACCACGGGCTGGTCCTTGTGCTTCTCCAACTGGCCCAGGCGCTCCTTGAGGCGGGCCTGGGGCACGTTCTTGGCGCCGGCGATATGGCCGGCCTTGAACTCGGCGCTGTCGCGGATATCGATGACGACGCATCTTCGCGGTTGATCAGCGTGGTCGCTTCGCTGGTGGAGACGCCGGAAGCGCTGCCCCGCTTGGCCTCGAACGCCAGCCACGCGAGCAGCACGACCAGGAAGGCGCTGACCAGCAGCGGATGATTTTCAACGAATTCGAACAACTGCTCGATCATGGGTCTGCCGACACTCTCAAGCGGGAATGCTGGGCCGGGAAGCGCCGGGCCGCAAGACGCGGCGGCGCGGCTCCTGGCGCGCGTGGCCAAGCGCTGGCGCGGCACCTGAACCAGGCAAAAGCACCACGCTGGCTGAAACTCACGGCCCGTTTCGGGCGCCGGCCATTATACACGAGGCGGCAGCCGAGACGAGGCGCACGCCGGTCGAGCCGATGCTGCGGGTGCGCTATCTCCCGTGGGTACGCTAGCTGCGAGGCTGGGGCGTGCCCGCCGCGCCGCCCTGCGTATCGTCATCCTGTGTGTTTTCCGTTCATCGATCTTACCGAGGCTTGTCATGGCAGAGACTTCCACGCCGCGCCCCGTGGCGCTCCTGATTCTCGACGGCTACGGCAGAACGACGATAGCGCCGCCAATGCGGTCGCCAGGGCCGAGTACGCCGGTGATGGATCGGCTCAAGCGCGACTACCCCAATACCTGATCCACACCGATGGCCCCTATGTCGGTCTGCCCGAGGGGCAGATGGGCAACTCCGAGGTCGGCCACAAACATCGGCGCCGGACGCATCGTACCAGGACTTCACCCGGATCACCAAGGCGATCGAGGATGGCGAGCTGGGTGAGATCGCGGCGCTGACCACGCCGATCGACGACGCCGTCGCCAATGACCGCGCGGTGCATCTGATGGGGCTACTCTCGCCGGGTGGCGTGCATAGCCACGAAGATCACCTGCTGGCGGTGGCCGAACTGGCCGCCGCCCGCGGCGCCAAGCGCATCTACCTGCACGCCTTCACCGATGGCCGCGACACTGCGCCCAAGAGCGCCGGCGCCTCGATCGAGCGTGCCAACGCCAAGCTGGCCGAGCTGGTCGGCGGCGACAACGGCTTCGTCGCCTCGCTGGTGGGCCGCTACTACGCCATGGACCGCGACAA